>JBMOGR010000010.1:0-140704 GCA_049318265.1 Bacteriovoracaceae bacterium | reverse complement strand
AGTGTAAACCATGTCTCCGGTATAAAATGTAAAGTATGTCTCCGGTACGGACCGTTTGTTTGGTTCAAATGACATTTTATAAGGAAGAAGGAAGTGGCTAAAAACTGAGACTCCAAACTGGTAGCAATTGGTAGCAATTTGGAAGCACTCTCAAGAAATTTCCAGAAATATTGAGAAAGATTACTCTCTGATTTCTCTGCTCGTGTTTCTGATTTTAAATAGTTGTTATCTTTAGTGAAAAAAAAAGCCATCCTAAAAGGATGGCTTTTTATGGTGCCCGCTCGCGGAATCGAACCACGGACACAAGGATTTTCAGTCCTTTGCTCTACCGACTGAGCTAAGCGGGCCAATCAAACGTGTCAAATTTTGTGTCTAAAAACTAATGTTTTGTTTTCATTTCGTCAATTTAAAATCATAATTTTCTTAAGTATTTAGTTCAATAAAATGCGGCGAGTTGTAGTTCACTATGAGTTTTTTTGTCAAAATCGATAAAGTTCCTTTATCTTTGAACTCCCCAGAGGGAACACTGTTCTCTGAAGCCTTCTGTTTCTATCCTGAGGGAGTCTCACACTACAAAAACGCTGTTGCCGTCTTTACTCATGGCTATACCGCTGAGAAAACACCACTTCTCCCATGGGCCATCAGATTGGCTGATTTTGGTGTTCCAACCATTATCTTTGATCTTCCTGGGCACTACCTCTCTTCACTTGTAGAGCTTGATAGTTTTGAGAACTTTAAACAAAACTCCCATAAGCTTTTTACCTTGGGCTATCAAACGCTGGTTGAAAGCGCCAAGTTCATGGTCAACACTGAAACAAAGCTGATTTTGGGCGGGCATTCATTGGGCGGACTACTTTCTCTCAAAGCCTTGATGAATGAAGAATTTGATCAATTGAACAAAATTGGAATTGGTGTGGGAGTTGGAATTCAAGAAGAAGAGAAGAAGCATCTTTTCCAAAGTAAATTTTACGAAAAAACCATGCACATACGTTCACAGTTAGTAAGCCCACACTTAAATCCAGCAGAACTTTTTAAGTGGCTACATGATGAAAAGAAAAACATTCAAACTTTTCACCAAAAAATTTGTCTCATAACCGGTCAAGATGATGCCGTTGTTTCAAGAGATGGAGCTGAGAGATTTAAAGAACTTTTAGAAGTTCATTCAAATATTGTGAGTTTGGAGAAGCCAGAAAAACTTCCTCATAATAATCCCGAATTAGCTGCGCTCCACATTTACCGACAAGTCAAAGAGTTCTTGAATAATTAGAATGAAATACATTCTATTTCTCATCCTTTTTTCTCAAGCAGTTTTAGCCAATGAAAATCCCGGAGTCTGCCAAATAGGTGGATATAATTATAGCGGAAGCTATTACAGCGATAATTACGGTCTGCCCGCCCCCCCTCTTCCCGCTGCCTGTAAAGAGCGAACACATCTAGACGCAGAAAAATTAGGTGTGGAGTATCGCGCTAACAATACTGCTTTAATGGCTTTAATCGATCAAATCTTAAATGATCCAAAATGCGCCGAGCTCGTGGACGTTATTACCGCTTATGTTGAAGCCGTCAAAAAAATGAGGGCCCAATATGAAGTGGATGCCAAGGATCGCTTAGATCTCTTGGATAAAGTATGGAAGTATTTTGATATGCAACGAGATTATGCTCACATGGCGGTCTTCAACTCCACTTGCTCAGGAGAAGAACATCGAGGGGCTGCGATGGTGAATTTAGACGGAATCAATAAAATCGCAAGCGCCAGTGGAGCTACCACTCAAGTAACAAAAAATGGTCAATTAATCGATGACTGTGCCAATGTAGAAGCTTACGGCGTCGATGATCTTTCTGGTTTTTCAGTATCGATGAAAAAGGCCATCGGTTCTATTTTTCTTTTTCAAAAAGATGCCTATTCTATCTTTGATCAAGTCATTTTAAAAACTTCATCTGGTGGAGTTCTCTACGATAGTGGGTGTAAAGCAAATGCTGAACAAAAAAATATCCCACTTTCTTCTTTAGGCTCAGATAAAAAAGTGGTGGTCGAAATCAAAGGAAACTGCGCCAATGGCGGTCAAAAAGGTGCTTCTGCTTGGGTGGTAGCAATTCAGTGTCAGCAAAAACCAAAAGTATGTGAAAAACAAATAAGTGATCTACTTGAGTTATTAAAAAAAGAAGTCGAGTTCACGAAAAAGTTAATCGACATTCATGCCACTGAAATGAACTGCTACAATCATTACGATAAAAATGTTTTAAAAGATTTACAAAGAAATGGGCTTATCTCCGTTGATCAATATCCATTAGAAAACGGTTTTTGTGCTAGCTATGACCTAACTTGCAAAAAACGCCAAAGAGAAAAAATGGGAAAAGAAACCTCCTTTTTCAATCCTAAGGGAAGTTTACAAACAGACGAAAAGAAAAAAAGTATTAAAGATTACGCCAATGAACTGCTCATGAAGAAAAAGAATGAAAAACCTCAAAAGAGTGGCGTTGAAGACACTAGTGCCAAAAAAGACACTTTAATTTCGGAAAAGGATGCAAAAAGAGTCCATCGAAATGAACATCAAGAACCTAATTTTAATTCGAAAGTTATTTTTGAAGACAACTGTCCAAAAAAGATTGTGACCACGGACTCTATTTTAAAACTAATTAGTCGAACTTACTGTACCGTTGGTTTTCGCAAATTGGGTTTAGATATGGATTCTTTTTCGAAATAAAGATCCGGCTTACATTTCAAATGGGTTATGAAAATTGATTTGTTCAGTTCCATCTTCAAAATCAGTTGCTTTTGTTATCAATAATGAAGAAAAATAGAAAAGGTAGGAGAAAATTAAATTCCATTTGATTGACTAGCTCCAAAAAAAGTTTAGACTAGGTTGTAACAAGGTAATAATAATGGATTCAAGTTATCTCGACCAAAACGGTAATTCCGTTTTCACCAGCCACTATCTTAAAGCAAGGAAGACATGTTGCAAAACAGCCTGCTTGCATTGTCCTTATGGACACACCATTAAAAAAATGGGAATTCAATTTCAAGACTTTTCGTCTGACAGAAGTCAAGAAGCCGGTGAAATTTTAGCTGGTCATAATAAGACTTTTGAGAACATACAAAATCAAGATCATGCCAATATCAAATTTATTATTTTAAAAGAAAAAGTTATTGGTTTATTTGTCAAAAATCATATAGTGATTAAAGAATTTTATCTAAAAGAGAGATTTAGAGATCAAGATATAAGCCGTGAGTTAGTTGAAAGCTATTTCTTTTCGTAGGATAATATTACAAAGATTTCTTTCCAATCGAGCGCTGTCAAGTTTTCCAATTCGTCTTCATTCAAATTACCTAAAGCCGTTGCAAAATCTTGCCCCTCTTGAAGACAAGATAAGAAATGATAGATCGATTTTTTAAGCTGACGAATTTTCATTTCAGTCCCCTCTTTAGAAAGAACTACATATTGTTCACCTTCAAATTCGTCTAAACTAAGTTGTGTATTTTCCTCTTGTCGCTTTTTCCATAAATCGTGCAATTTATAATCCCAAGCATAAAGCAAATAGTTGGTTCGAAAGATCATTTCCCCTATTTGTTCCTGTGGAATATTTTTCCAGTCAATCGTTTGTTCTGTTTTTTCTTGGTGAAAATAAACCCAGAAATCTTTTTCAAATTGAGCAAGTTCAGAAAGAAATGAATATTCAGAATTAGGAACAAACTGAGGGAATTGATCACCATAGAAATTGAGATTTTTATTTTGCGAAGGATGGTGTTTTATATATTCTTGGCCAATTCGAAAAAATTCATCATCTCCAAGAACTAACCAACATGTCTCATATTGTGAGCCGAGAGCCTCTTGCAAACGAAAATAATAATCAGTTTGATAAACTTTCAAAGCTTCTAAAGAATCAAGTGTTCCAGTTGGAACTATTTCTGATTTTAAATCGGTAGAAAATTGCTTCGATAATATGTTGGAAATAAAAGTTTGTTGAAATTTCTTTAAATCCATATTCATGATTCAATACTCTCAATGATATCTAATGCTTTTACTGCTTCAAGTTCCAAGACTGAAAAATCGGGAATGTCATCATCCCATTCGATTAAGACAGGAACTTTAGAATTTTCCTTAATTTTGTGAGTAAATAACTTCCATACTTCACTAAAAACCGGCTTCGAGTGAGTATCAAAAAGATAGTCTCCCATATCGGTAAAGCCCGCCAAGTGAATCTCACTAACATGTTTGATAGGTATACTATCTACATATAGGAAGGGATCAAAATGTTGATTTTGAGAATTAACGTAAACATTGTTCAAATCCAGAAGCAATTTACACCCTGAGCGCTCTGCTAAAACTTTTAAGAAGTCCCATTCTGACATTGTAGAGTTTTTCATAGAAAAATAGGCTGATAGATTTTCTAAAGCTAGAGGTCTTTGGAAAAAATCTTGTACTTGTGAAATTTTTGGAACAAGAAACTGCAACATTTCTTCTGTGTAAGAAATCGGAAGTAGATTGTGGAGATTGACATTTTTACTACCAGTCCAACATAAGTGATCAGAGATAACTATTGGGTCAATCATTTGATAAAGTGTTTTTACTTTTTTTAGATATTCGAAATCTAATTCTTCGTGGGATGCAATGGAAAGAGAGACCCCGTGAAGTCCCACGGGGTAATCTTTTCTTATCTCTTTTAAAACCTCAAGGGGTCTGCCTTTAGTATCTAAGAAATTTTCGGTGATGCCTTCAAACCAATTAATTCTAGTTTGTGGTTTTTCCATTAAGTAAGGAAAATGTTTATGCCTTAAGCCTACACCGATCATAAAATTCCTACATCATTGCCGTAGCAATTTTACCTTTTTTCTCTAAGCATTCTTTTTTGGATAGCTTAACAATCCCTTTCCCTTTGCATGAATTTTTTCCACCACAGCTTGTTACTGTATCACAAGAGTTTTTTCCGCCACAAGAATCAACTTTACCAGCGCACTGGCCATGACCTTTGCAAGCGTTAACGCCATAACAAGATACTTGGTCATTGTCTGAGCCTTTTGCTGCAGTTTTGTCTTCTGCTTGCGCAGTACTTAAAATCAACCCAGCTAGTGCAGCACCTACAAGAAAATTCTTTTTAGAACCCATTTTAGACTCCTTTTTAGCTTCACCGTTAATGGCAAATGCTGTTATTGCTGTTCATTACGAAGAATATCTTTAAAATGTTACATAAATTAATTTTCTCTCTGAAAAATGGCAAAATGAACGACGAAAACCTTAAAATTTTATTACTTGCCTCCCAAGCTGGAAATAAAGAATCATATCGACAATTTCTTGAAATCATCATGCCTATCGTAGAAAAAAAATGTCAGCATGGAGTGTTCAAAAAAGATCATGTCGATGACTTAGTCCAAGAAAGTATGCTCGCCATTCATAAAGGCTTGTCCACGTTCGATTCTAACCGTCCAGTCATTCCTTGGGTTTATGTCATTATTCAGCACAAAATTATTGATTACCTTCGAAAGTCAGCCAGAAATAAAGAAGATAGCACTGGCTTTGAAATGGATACCATTGCCGAAGTGAAGCAGGATGTAACAAATGAGTCGCCCAAAGCGAATGACCTTATTGAAAGGCTACCAGAAAAATTACGTCAGCCTCTCTACCTCACTAAAGTTAAAGGATATTCGACAGCAGAGGCAGCTAAATTACTAGGTATGAAAGAGAATGCATTAAGAACAAGACTTTCAAGAGCCTATGAAAAACTGAAGCAACTGATTGAAGAAAAGGGTATCGAGAATGAGTGAAAAAATAAAAAAGACTAACAACGATTTACTCAATAGCTTAGTAGAAGATTTAAAACCAGTCTCTCCTTTATGGTCTGCTGAAAAAAGAACGCTTATTTGGATGTTTACACAAACATTTTTCTCTGTTCTCGCCATGGTGTTGGTGTCACCAATGAATAAAAATTTTATTTCCGATTTTTCAAAGCCAGCTTTTTTTCTGCAATATACACTTTTTATGAGTAGTGCTTTTATTTGTGGCTACTTTTCTTTTCAAAGTGTGATTCCGGGGAGCTATTCATTCAAAAAAAATAAATTTTTATATGGGTTGGTTGGCTTACTACTCATCTCATTGTTAATGAACTCAAATGTGGATGGTCGTATTCATAGGCTACATTGTGAATCTGAAGTATTTCTCTATTCAATCATTAGTTTTATTAGTCTCTTTTTCTTTTTAAGAAAAGGCTTTCTTCAATCAAATTCTCTGGTATTTAGTATACTTGCCGTTTCTTTGCTACCAGCTGGCTTGATGCATTTAGCTTGTCTTGCAGACGCGAAACACGTTTTTTTGTGTCATCTCATGCCTGCAGGCGCACTTTTTCTTGCAGTCAAAACAACAAGCTATTTTTACCGTAAAAGGCTGTAAGTTACATGGAGCGAAAGAGGTATTACTAAAGATGAACTTCTAAAAAATCTATCAACTCTTGATTCCAATTATGCTTACGTTTAAGCTTGTTTTTAATAGTTTCTGGATTTTTCATTGCTTCCGCCAAATAAGCAGAAAAGGCTTTATGCATACGCTCAATTTTGCCGTTGTTGGTTGGCTCGCTTTGTAGTTTGTTCCATACATAGTTTGCTGAGGGACATAATATTAAATGAGTTTCTAAATGTGTCTTTCTAGCAAATAGATAGAATGGTTTTAAACGCGAATTTTGGCCTTCATAATCACGACATTCAAGGATATCTTTAGTAAAGGCTTTTTCAATTTTTTTTCTATCCTTCTTTAGCAAACTTTCGTCATCTTTAGCAAATTCACTTACTTCACGAAAAGCTTCAGATAATTTATTCCCATCAAACAAATGGGATATTACATCAGCGTACAATTCATTCATTGGCCCTGATAATTGTCTGAATAATTTCTTTTTCTCATCTATCGATAATGAATAACTAAAACCTAATTGACGGTAAAGTCCCTCAATCACATTTTTCTCAAAAAGGGCATGGCCATATTCATGAGTTAAAGTCGGTAGTAAAACAGTTGTAGGGTTACTTAAAATAAATGCAGCTCCAAAAGCTAAACCTTCACCCAAAAAAGAATCAGGAGGATTATAAAAAGCATTGTATTCACTTAAAATAGAACTTCCTATTGTTAGGCTAGAAGGAACGATAAATTTTTTCGATAAAGTTTGATTCATGACTTCTAAACGATTGAGAATAAGTGTTTCATCATTAGAAGAAATGATGGGATTTTGAAAGGTAATAACCTGCTTAAAACCACACTGCTCCTCTGAACAAACATACCCCCCTAAATTATCATGAGTATATTGATGAGCAGAGGCCATAAAGGAAAATAGGACGATTATTAGGCTAAGCATGAAGAACTCCTTATAGAGAAGTTTAGCCTATTTTCTCTTCACATATAGGACATCTGGTAAATAAGGAAGTCTTATCGAATAAGTGTCTAAAGTTTTGACACCCCTATCAATTTTGCCAATGCCTCCCACTTAAAACTCTACCAGTGATAACTTTTATTCAAAGATTATTATAATCGATTTTTTCAAAAGGAGATTTCATGAAAAAGTATGTTGTTCTTGGTCTAGCTCTTTTAAACCTCAATGCAATGGCACAAGAAAGCCTTCATGGGGCTGTTAAAATTTATGATGCTAAATTTGTACCAGGAATTGTTTCTCTTTTTGTTGAAGGGAAAATGGTCATGAATGATGGGGTTAAAGTTAAAAAACGTGTCACTAAGGATGCTGTAGCACTTAACGACAACCTCGTTAAAGTAAGAGAATTTTTTAGAATTAAATTTAATCGTAACAGTTTTGATGATCTTGGTGCTGACATCCGCGCATCAGTAAACGTTAATAAATTTGCCTTTCCTGATATTCTAGGTCAAAGACAAAACGCAGCTTGGATGTCAACACGGTTTTCATTCGGAGCTGGTAAAAGATCTGGTCTTGATGATTTTGCCCAAGCTCTCGATGTTGTAGGACATGAGTTTACTCATGCAATTGTACAATCAACGTCAAATCTAAAATATGAAGGACAATCAGGTGCCTTGAACGAACACATGGCTGATGTTTTTGGGGCCATCATCAACCAATACTATAATCATCCAGCGAATCCATACTTAATTGGGGCAACAATATTAAAAGGTGATTATAAGAAAAAAGCAGAAGCACTAAGAGATATGATGAATCCGGAAAAAGGACTATCACCACAGCCTAGTCATATGAGAGATCTAGAAAAACCGGAGTTTTCAAAATTTGGAGAAGCATGTGTTGCTTCTGGAGCAAACGATCGATGTGGGGTGCATTCACTAAGTGGTATCCCAAACAGAGTTTTTGCTTTAACAATGTCAAAACTCTCTATTAATGATACAGCTGACTTATACTACAACGTCATGACGAAAAGATTAAAGCCTTACTCTAAATTCGCAGACTACGCTGAGGCATTAAGATCAGAATGTCAGGTGAATGGCCAAGGAGTTTGTACGGTAGTGGACGACGCTTTAAAAGCTGTAGGTCTATAAAATTTAAAAAAATTAGTGAATTCGAAAGCTCCCGTAAGGGAGCTTTCGAATTTTAAACAATATTATTATGAATAGCTTCGAAAATACCTGAGCGAATCATGGCAACTGAGATCGCTGCCAGTAGTAGAGCCGCGATTTTAGAAATAACCACTGTCCCATCTTTACCTATAAGCTTTGTGATCGTTTCACACTTTAAAAGAATAAACCAAGATATAAGAAAATTTAAAAGGATGGCAGCGAGGGTAATCATAAATCCAACTGTGTTCGCTTGCAAAATAACTGCAGTTAAAACACCAGGCCCAGTAATCAAGGGGACGGCAAGAGGGACTATACCAGTCGAACCAGACGATTTTTGAACAGCCTCAGGACCTCCAAGAAGATCCGCTAAAGAAACGAGAAGGAGAATTAATCCCCCTGCAATTTTAAAATCAGGAATAGTAATTCCTAAATGGGCAAATACTTTTTGACCAAAAAACATAAAGAGAATGGCCACAACTAAAGCCACCAACATGGATTTGTTAACAACCAAGCTTCTTTCTCTTATCGCCATTTCACTGGTCATCGAAAGATACATGGGAACAGTACCAATGATATCCATAGCGACAAAGATTCCAGTAAAACTAATAAGAAATGAATGGAACATTGAAAACCCTTTTTAGAAAAAATTCAGTTGGTCACGTAGATCTTGAATCTGTTCTTCCCAATATCGATCTGTGCCATAAAAAGGAAAAGCTCTTTTAAATGATTCGTCATCAAATCGTTTACCAATCCAACTGGCAAAATGAATAAAGCGTAATGCCCGTAATGGTTCAATTAAATTTAAACTGGATTGATCGAAGTCTAGCATCGATGTATAACCTTCAATCAAAATTTCTCGATCAATCAGACTATCTTGGTCTCTTCCCGGAAGAATGAGCCACATATCTTGAACCGGAGGCCCCATAACCATATCGTCAAAATCGACCAGAAAAAATCCATCGCGGCCCCAAAGAATATTTCCTTTGTGGCAATCTCCATGAATTCGTTGAATAAGTTTTCCCTCAAAACGTTTACTGGTTTCGAGACAGATCGTTTCTACGACTGATTGATAACTTTTTTGAAAATGTGGCGGAATTTTTCCAGAGCTTAATAAATACTCAAGATTTTTTCGGCCATAAATATCTGGCGTCAAGGCCAGACGATGAGGAGCCTTTCTTCTTCGACCAACTTGATGCATACGAGCCAAAAGTCTTCCCAACTGAAGAAGCTCTTCTGGTTGAAACTCATCTGGTATACGACCACCTTGTTTAGGAAAAATGGCATAAAAAAGAGAACTTTCTAAATCCGTAAAAAGGCTTTCTCCCTTAATTACAAAAGGAGCAATTACAGGAATCTCAGCTTCTTTAAGTTCGAGCAGAAAATCATGCTCATCTTTTATTTGCTCAAAGCTCCAACGACCCGGGCGATAAAATTTAACCACGACAAAACGGTCACTGGGACTTTTGACCTTGTCCTCATCAACTTCGATTTCCACTTCAAAAACGCGGTTTTCTAGACTGTTTAAAGCCAAACAGCGACCAGTGGAACGAAAGCCCACCTTATCCACAGCTTTTAAAATGGTGCTTGGGTCAAGGGCAATAAAATGTTTTGTTTCTTCTTCTCCCCACATTGAGCGGGCCATAAATACCTCGTAACTTGAACTCTATCACGAGATAGGAGAAAAAAGAAAGACACTGTGAGAACAGTGTCTTTCTTAATGTGATTTAGCTTTTTGTCACAGAAATAATTTTAGGTTTCTTCTGATCTGTTTTAGGGATGACAATACTCAAAATTCCATCTTTTAAGCTAGCTGTAATAGCTTCTTCCTTGATGGCTTCATTTAAACGAAAGCTTCGTTTAAACTTTCCCGTGGCCACTTCTTTCAGGGCATAACTTAATTTTTGTTCTTTGTTTAAAATTAAATCTTCATTCTTTCTCTCGCCTGAAATAGTGAGTACACCTTCAGTAAATTGCAAATTGAGATCCTCTTCTTTCACGCCAGGCATATCCATACGTAAAAGATATTGGTCTTTTTCTTCCAAGACATCGGTCGCCACCGTCAGTTCTTTTTGCATTTCAGCGCCAAAACCTAAGTGATCCCATAAAGAATTAAAAACATAAGGGCGGTCATTTTTAACTAAGTAGTAGTTGGTTGGAAAAGTCATTTCATCCTCCTGGTAAGTTAGTTACCTATAAGTTGGGGTGAAAAAAAAATTGGTCAAGGGGGGATGAAAAAAAATTTAGGATTTTTCTGAATCGTTAAAATCGATGGAAATGGTTGTTCCTGAAGAATGAATATCAAAAGTAATACGCCAATCGTAGAGTTTACAAATAGTCATAACCCAAGCTAAACCGAGACCTGTGCCACGAGGAATATTAGGAAGTTTTAAAATATTAAACGGCTTCCCTAGGTTATTCATAACATCTTTGGGAATTCCCGGGCCTTGGTCTTCTATTTGTAAAAAACCTTTCTCTAATTTAATGGCCAGTGGCTTTCGATCAGAATACTTAAGACCATTGGTAATTAAGTTATTCACCAATAAATCTAGGTGTACTGGATTGGCAAATATTGTCGTTTCATCGACTAAGTTGGTGGCGATAATGGCATTACCATGGGAATTATGACGATCAATTATTTCTTGCATCGCTTTTTTTAGCTTTATGGCGTGAATATTTTTTTGTTCAGAAAAATTATTATTTAAAATAGTCCAATCCGTGAATTCTGCAATTATACGATCCAGTCGCTCGACTTCCAAAATCGCCTCGCCAATATTGCTAGTGTTATCTTCACTTTCTTTCATTTTCTCAAGAGTATTGCGAAGAATAGTCATTGGAGTCTTTAGTTCATGAGCCAGTAATAAGGTAGACCTTTTAGAGAGGACAAAATTTGTTCGAAGAGAATCGGTAAACTTATTGAGATTTACAACCAGGTCCTTGAATTCATCTGGGAAGCGACTATTAAAATTCATAACTGGTCCATGATCGATTTTGATTGTCTGAAGTTGATCAACATCAAGAGAAAGATCAGAAAGATATTTTGAAATTTTATTTAAAGGAAGCAGAAGTATCTTGGTCAAGAACAATGAAACAAGTGTTAGAATGGCAATAATGGCGAAAATATACCAACGGACTTTATTATGAACATCTATAAGTTGCATTGTAGATTTTGGAATGCGAAATCCGATTTTGACGATTTTACCTTTTTTCTTACCTTCATCTGGAAAAAATTCAGTATACATTCGAATCTGATCTGTCCCTTCATCGTCTTGCTGAAATCCAACCGCAGATAAATTTACATTATTATTAAAGTGGCGTTTTGCCTCTTCATTTTGAAAGATTGGCCTTCCTGATAAATCATAAACACCAAGAGTGATTCGGCGATTAGAAGATTTTTCATCAAGAGTTAGAAAGGGGTTTTGATGCTTAAACTCTTCGCTAAATTCAAGCTCTCCTAAAGTTCGAGTATATGACTGAAGATTTTTATCGATAAAGGCTTGTCGTTGTTTAATAAAAAAGGAAAAGTTAGTGAACATCACCACAAAGACAGTAATATTCAAGATTAGAAAAATAGTGAAGAATAATTTAAGCCTCAACCCAATAACCAATATTTCTTTTGCTGGCTACTTTAACAGATGATGCTGCAGCTTCAATCTTTTTACGAAGATTCATGATCGTTACCTCCACAACATTTGAATCAGCCGAAGTACTAACATCCCAGATGATGTTCATAAGCTCGATTTTATTGTAAACCTTGCCAGGTTCTTGAAGAAATGTATAAAGAACCAAATATTCTTTGTGAGTTAAGTCCAGTCTTTTTCCTGCCACTGTTACTATTCTTGATTTGACATCAATCAAGATGTCACCAGCTTTAGCATACATGGTATTATTAGGATTAGAAGTTCTTCTGCCCAAAACTCTCATCCTGGCCAAAAGCTCAGGAAGCGAAAAGGGTTTAGACATATAATCATCCGCACCTAAATCTAAAATTCGAGCTTTTTCATCCGAGGTATTAATGGCAGAAAGCACTAAAATTTTACAATCACTAAATTTATTTTTTAATTTTTGAATCATGGAACTTGCATCATAATTACCAAGTAATCGATCCATAATAATTATATCAGGTAAAAAATCGTGATTTAAGAGTACATTTTCAACTTCATGAATATTTTCGCATCCATTTGTATTATGGCCTTCTTTTTTTAATGCCTCATCCAAAAAGGATTTCAACTTAATTTCATCTTCAATTATTAAAATATTCATCTTATTCATCTATTCAAAACTCCTACGACATCCTAGAATATTACCTAATTAACACACGTATTCCAAATAAAGAAATTTTTAGCTTGAGAGAATCTTCCGTCTTTCTTCAAAGGATAACCATGAATAACAAAATTGCCTCCTTAATCGACCACACCCTCCTTCGTCCTACGGCGCAGAAAGCGGAGATTATTAAACTTTGTGAGGAAGCTCGAAAATATAATTTCGCTTCAGTTTGTGTTAATTCCTATTATGTCCCTCTATGTATTCTAGAACTTAAAGGGAGTCCCGTGAAAGTTTGCACTGTTGTCGGCTTTCCTTTAGGAATGAGCTCAACTCAAGTAAAAATGGCAGAAACTCGTTATGCCATGGAGGAAGGAGCCAAAGAAGTCGATATGGTGATAAATATTGGTGCATTAAAAGATAGTAACGAAGATTATCTGTATCATGATATTAGAACCATTGCAGAAACCGTCAAAAGCTATGGGGGCATTTTAAAAGTCATCTTGGAAACAACCCTTCTTACAGATGAAGAGAAAATCATTGGCTGTAAAATTGCCAGAAAAGCTGGAGCAGATTTTGTCAAAACATCGACAGGTTTTGCAGGTGGTGGGGCAACTCTTCACGACGTAAAATTATTAAAAAAGTATGCTTATCCTCTTTTTGTCAAAGCCTCTGGTGGGATAAAAACCTTAGAACAAGCACAGGCAATGATAGATGCTGGAGCAACACGTTTAGGTACAAGTTCTGGTGTTGATCTGATGAAAGGAAACGTGAGCAACAAAGAGTATTAACTATCGATTCTTTTTGAAATCCTTCTCCACTTCTTTAGTCGCCTCATCAAGAGCTTGATCTAATTGATTATCTAGTGGCTTAAAAGTTTCATTCCAAATTGTTTCCGATCCTTTATCTTGAATTTTGGCAACGAAGTACAGAATGATTGCACCTGCTATTCCAATGGCAGTATAGACTGCTAACTTATGTAAATTTGTATCAGACTTTCGCTTCAAATAATTTTTTAGTTTTAATCCACCTGGAGGCTGTCCAAAAAAATTAGTATCATGGGCACCATAGAATGCAATTTCTTTTAGACCTAATTCATTTGAATTAGAGAGTAATACTTTTTTTCCTTTAGGCGATAAACGAATAAAACCTTGAATTTCTTCGATCATTTCAGCTTCAATCAATCTATTAATACAGAATTCTATATTGGGATTTAAAGTCTCTGGAGTAACTTGTGAAAACTCTATTTGCATTTCTTTGATCAAAGAAATTTTAGATAAAGTTTTTTTCTGATCCAGAATGTCCATTAATGGCAAAAATAAATCATCGACATCTGGCGCTTGATAAGCCACTAGAAAACTTCCAGATGTGGGAAAAACTTTTGAATTCCCTTCACTAAAGTTTTGGAATGATCAGGTCCCTTTGTTTCCAGTGTCAGTTCAATAGCAGTTTCATTAATCTTAGCTTTTGGATTATCTCGGTCATGAATAACTTGAAGAATATTTCCTTCCAGGTCAGCAATGACTTTAGAAAGTAAATTAAGCGTCCCAGGTTTATCATTAACGTATAAATTAAGTCTTAAATGTCTTCCACTAACGGTTAATCCGCGATCAATGATGTGACCTAAAAAATTGACATCGATATTTCCACCACAAATAACTAAAACAATCTTCTTACCTTTGATCTTCTTGGGATTTTTTTTAAACATCTGATCGAGAATACAAAGTGGAAGTGCACCTGCACCTTCGGTTATGATGCGAGCTTTTTCCATTAATTCCAAAATAGCTGAAGCAATCATTTCATCATCCGCATGATAAACTTCATTAACATTTTCTTTTAAAATGTCGAACATAACAGGCGAAGCCACTTTGACTCGGATTCCATCCGCAAAAGTATTAGCTACACCTGTTTGCACCAGCTTACCTTTAGCAAGTGATTCGACCATGGAACGTGCCCCAGAAGCTTGAGCACCAATGATTTGACTTGGATGCTTGATCGCCTTTAAAGCCAATGCTAAGCCCGAGAGCAGACCACCTCCACCAATGGCACCGATGAGGTAATCAAATTGTGGAAGATCTTTAACTATTTCAAATCCTAAAGAGCCCTGGCCTGCAATGACTTCTTGATCTTGATAAGGATGAATAAATAGTGCACCCGATTTTTGAGAAAGTTTTTGAGCAAATTCGTAGGCCTGCTCAAAAGTATCTCCATGGAGAATAACCTTCGCTCCAAGACTTTTGGTATTTTCGACTTTTGTCATGGGAGCTGAAAGAGGCATAACGATGGTTGAGTTTGTTTTATAACATTTGGCAGCCCACGCCACTCCTTGCGCATGATTTCCAGCACTGGCTGCAACCACTCCTTTCTTTTTTTCTTTTTCACTCAAGTGAGCCATTTTATTAATGGCTCCTCGAATTTTAAAGGATCCTATGGGTTGCATGCTTTCAAGTTTTAAATAGATTTCAGCTTGGTACTTGGTCGATAACCAAGCATTCTTCACCATAGGAGTTGGTGGCAGAAGTTTTGAATAGTTTTTATGAGCGATTTCGATTTCAGCTTTAGTAATTTTCATGGAAGGCCTACCTTGTGCCTTCCATTGTAAAGAATTCTCTAGGCTAAATCAAAGACTAAGAAATGAGAGGCTTCTGTACTATCTATTATGAGCTCACTTTCGTTGGTAAAACCCGCAGCATCACCAGCGTGCAGAGTTTTTCCACCGACAGTCAGTTCTCCATCAATTAAATGCACCCAGCAATGTCGATTAGTTGAGAGTGGAAAATTAATTGATTCATTTCCTTTTAATTTTCCGACATAAAGCTTGGCATCCTGATGGATGGTTAAACTTCCTGCTTCTCCATTATTAGATACAACTAGAGTTAATGGCTGTTTTGCGACATCTTCTTCAAAGCTTTTTTGGCCATAGGCTGGAGTATGCTTAGTTTTATCAGACTGAATCCAAATTTGGAGTAGATGAACTCTTTTGTCTTTTGAATTATTAAATTCACTATGTGCAATCCCAGTACCTGCTGTCATAATTTGAACTTCATGAGGTTTAATGACAGAAGTATTTCCCATGGTATCTTTGTGAGCTAGTTCACCTTCAAGAACATAAGTTATAATTTCCATGTCATTATGAGGGTGAGTAGGAAATCCTCCCCCACCCTCGATAATATCATCATTAATTACACGTAAAGTTCTGAAGCCCATATTGCGAGGGTCGTAATAAGAAGCAAAGGAGAAGCTGTGGTGTGATTTTAGCCACCCATGATCCGCGTATCCTCTTTCATCTGACTTTCTTACTAACATCATAAAAACCTCGCTTTAGTCGATCTACATTATTTTTTTGCCATTAAGTCGATGTTTAATTCAACATCATCATAGATAAGTTTATCGCCAATACTTTTGAAAATTTTCCCAGAATTGTACTCAACTTTAAATTTTGTACGGTCAAAAACGAGTTTCGCTTTTGCAGAAACTTCTTTGTCTGCATCAGTTACGTCTGCTTTAAAAGTTACTTCATTGGTAATTCCCTTAATCGTAAGATCACCAACTACATTATAAGTATTTCCTTTTTCTTTTTTAGCACTTTTGATTTTTAAAGTAGCTGATGGATTTTTTTCAACTGAGAAAAAGTCATCACTCTTTAAATGTCCTACTAATTTTCCATTATATTCCGGGTCTTTAATATCTGAGACTGCAATTGAAGTCATATCTACTTCAAACTCTCCACCAACCAATTTTTTATCATCAAATTTTAAAGAACCACTCTTAATTCCTATTGTTCCTGAATGTTCACCTCCAACTTTCTTACCTAACCAAGTAAGTTTTGAGTTATTATCTATTGCATAAGTAGCAGCTTCAGCAGGCGCGATTGCTTTTACAGGTTTAGCAGCTAAAGCGTTGAACGAAGTAACAAGAGTCAGTGCCATTAATAAATTTTTCATATAATTTTCCTCCTTAAGGAATTTTTCTTGTTCCCAGTATAGGCGAGTATAGTATAAAATCAAATTATTATCTTTCTATTATCTATATAGTTTAAGACTATACTGCCTCGAGGGAATCATGACTTTGGAACAATTAATTACGCTTGATGCCATTGTCAAGAGCGGCTCCTTCAAAGCTGCCGCGACTGTGCTGAATAAATCTCAACCCAGTATCAGTGTTTCTGTTAAAAATTTAGAAAACGAATATGGTATCAAGATTTTTTCCAGAGACCAATACCGTCCGGTGCTTACCTATGAAGGAAAACTTTTTCTAGAGAAGGGACAAAAAATTTTAGAAGAAATGAAAAAGCTCGATAGTCTAGGTAAAGAATTGGGCCAGGGAAAAGAAGCTTTAATAAGAATAGGCATTGATTCGGTTAGTCCCATTGGCTTGATCTTACATATTTTAAAAAAATTCTTTAAAGATCATCCACAAACCAGACTAGATTTAAAATTTGAAGTTTTAGGTGGAACCATCGAACGACTGATTGATGGAGATGTTGACTTATGCCTTACCCATGTTATGTCTCCTCTCACCAATATCGAAGCTGAACCGGTAACAAAAATCAAAATGATTCCTGTGGTAAGCCCAGAACTCATAGGCAAAAATAAAATTACCAAAGAATTACTTCAAGAGCTTACTCAGATTGTAGTCAAAGATACTTCAAGGCATACACCTACCATTTCATTTGGACTACTCAGTGGAAATAAACAACTTACTATCTCCGATGGCGGCTTAAAAAAACAACTTATTTTGGAAGGTCTTGGTTGGGGAAGTTTACCTGAAGAAATTATTGGAGAGGAGCTCAAAAAGAAAAAATTAATAGCTATCAATACTCAAGAAGTGACTACGGTCAATCTTCCTATTTCGCTCATGAGAGATAAACATAAACCTCATGGGCCCGTGGCCAGTCTTCTCTGGGATCAGATAAAAGAACTGGCCCGTGAATGCCGTTAACTATTTTTTAATTTCTTCAGTCGGAGCAGTTGTTGTCGCAGCTGGTGTGTTGTCAGTGTGCAATTTTTTATCAAGTTTAGTCGCTGCTTTGTTCATAGCGTGCTTAACTTTTTTAGCAGCCGTTTTAACTTCAGCTGTTGTAGCGTTAACGATTTCATCAGCTTTAGTTGCTGTAGTAGTCGTTTCTGCAGTAGTTACAGCTGGTGCAGTAGTATTAGTATTAGTATTAGTATTAGTATTAGTGTCAGTAGCAAAAGCTGACATAGATGCAAGCATAGAAACAGCTAGTAAGAATTTCATAGAATCTCCTTAAAGAGTATGGTTGAGTATATTGATTAGCCAGATTCTAGTCAGTCTTTTCTCTCTTTTCAATAGGGAACCTAAGGATTTTTGCTTAAGTAAAGTGATCAGCAATCTCCGCATCTGGATTGGACTAAGAGCGCTTGGAATCTTCAAAAAGCCACCTATAATAGATTGATTTGTATTCCTCAAGCAATTCCAAGGAGCACCTGTGTTAAAAGAATCAACTGCCCATAGTATTATTGAAAAAGGCTTTTCCCACGGAGCTGACTTCGTAGATATTTTCATAGAGAAAAATCAGTCACTCATTTTGAATTTAAAGTCTTCAAAAATTGAACAGATCTCAGACGGAATTGATTTTGGTTTAGGCATTCGTGTAGTCTTTGGTGAGAAAGCACTTTATGGTTACACCAATTCGACTGAATTAGATGAACTCATCCGAATCACCAACTATCTTTGTGAACTTGATCGAAGAAACCCAAAAAACTTTACCCAAAATTTTAATTTAATGAAAACGCCAAACTATTCTCAAGTACGTTTAGGCTTAGATAAAGCGGTTAAGATTGAAGAGAAAATAACTTTCCTAAGACAAATTGATCAAAAAACCAGAGAGCAATCTGCTCTAATTTCTCAAGTGATGATTAATTCACTAGAGCGATTACAAACTGTAGAAATATTTAACTCTGAAGGTCTGCATGCCCAGGATCAGAGGTTTTATACACGTATTGGTAGTTCAGCTGTAGCCAGTGACGGAGGCAAACAATCTTCTGCTTTTCATGGACCTGGTGGTTTCGGAGGATGGGAATACACGGAACAATTAAACCCACAAATGATTGCTGAAACAATAGCCAAGCGAGCGTTAACAACATTAAATGCAGATCCATGTCCCGCAGGTAAAATGCCAGTTATTATTGATCATGGATTCGGCGGTGTCATTTTCCATGAGGCTTGTGGCCACTTACTAGAAACAACTTCAGTGGAAAAAAAGGCTTCCGTCTTTTGGGATAAAATGGGTGAGAAAATTGCCCATTCAGCGGTCAATGCTGTGGATGATGGAACGGTGGAAAATGGTTGGGGCTCAATCAATATTGATGATGAAGGAATGGCAACTCAAAGAACACAATTAATTAAAGACGGTGTACTACAAAGTTTTATGGTGGACCGTATGGGTGAAATTAAAACTGGTTTTAAACGTACGGGATCAGGAAGAAAACAAAGCTATCGTTATGCCCCTGCTTCACGCATGAGAAATACTTTTATCGAAGGTGGAAAACATACACTTGAAGAACTCATTGCCTCTGTGCCTAACGGACTTTATGCCAAGTCGATGGGTGGGGGATCTGTCAAACCAGGAACAGGAGAATTTAATTTTTCTGTTGAAGAAGGTTACATCATAAAAAATGGTAAAATAGATAAAGCGGTAAAAGGGGCAACTCTCATTGGAACAGGTCCTGAAACACTGACAAAAATTTCAATGGTGGGCAACAATTTTTCTATCTCAGCCGGGATGTGTGGCTCAGTTTCTGGATCAATTCCGGCCTCAGTGGGGCAAGCAGCCATTAAAGTCGATGAAATTTTGGTTGGAGGTGCTGCATGAAAGATGTTTTAGAAAAAGTTCTTAATCTTTGTGACTCAAAATTTTTAGATGGTTTTGATGCTATTTTAGATACCGGAAAATCACTCAACATTTCTAGTGCAAAAGGTCAGGTGGATAAATACATCGTTTCTTCATCTCAAGTAGTCGGAGTGAGAGTTATCAAAGACCAGAAAATTGGTATTAGTTATTCAGAAGACTTTAGTGATGAATCATTAAAGACAATGGTCAATAATGCTATGGCGACGGCACTCGCCTCAGAAGTTGATGTTGATCAAACAGTTATAGGAATCGTCAAAGACCTAACTGATAACAATCCAAAAACTTATCAAGAAGATAATACTGATCTAAAAGAAAAAATTGAATTGGCCTTAAAACTTGAAAGTGGAATATTAAGTAAAGATGCAAGGGCCAAAAGTACTCCCTACAACGGATACGGCGAAGGTGAAGCCCATCGCTTTTATGGAAATAGTTCGGGCCTTAATACCTATGAACGATCAAAACAGTTTTCTTGTTATACTTCTGCCCTGATGGATGAAGGAGGAAGGCAGGCTATGTTCTATGAGTCTTCAACAGCAAGAAAATTTAAAGAGATGAAGGTAGAATGGGTTTTAGGTGAGTGCCTCAGTAAAGCCTCTCTACTTTTAGAAGCCAAACCTCTCTCAACTGGTCGCTATGATATTATTTTTGACCAAGATGTTTTAAAAAGTTTCTTAGGCGCTTACCAAGGAGTACTTTCAGGTAAAGCTGCGAAAGATGGTGTTTCTCGTTTTAAAGATCAAGTTGGAAAAATTGTGGCCCATCCCGAATTTAGTTTTTCAGACTGTCCTCAATATAAAGATGGTTTCAATTATTCCATGTTCGATAGTGAAGGATTAATGAAGAGAGATGTTACCTTGATTGAAAAAGGGATACTTAAAACTTTTTATCATAATACAGCCACAGCAAAATATTTTGGGACGACAACTACCGCCCATGCTTCACGCTCACCTAAAGGACACTTAGGAGTTGCTTTAGAACAAGTTGTGATTCATCCAGGAAAAAGTAAAGAGAAGGATCTAAAAAGTGGACGATATTTATATATTCTTGGAATAGAGGGTCTTCATGCAGGAACAAACTCTATTTCAGGCCACTTTTCTTTGCCAGCCTATGGCCTTTTATGTGAAGATGGGAAAACACTAGAGCCCTTTAAAGGCGTCACAATCTCTGGTAACTACTTTGACTTAATCAAAGACATTGCTGGAATTGGTGATCAAGTTCACCCAGATAACGACCACACTTTTTTTGCTCCTGTAATTCGATTTCCCAACATCAGCGTTGCCGGCGCTTAATATTTAAAAGGATTGATTATGAAGATTGTAGAAAACGCAAAATTAATTGAAAGTCTTAACTGGCGTTACGCCACAAAAAAATTTGATGCTGCAAAAAAAATTAGTAGTTCAGATTGGAAAGTAATTGAAGATGCACTGGTTCTTACACCTTCTTCGTATGGCCTTCAGCCATGGAAATTTATTGTTATTCAAAATCAAGCTATCAAGGAACAACTTGTCCCCGCTTCTTATGGTCAAAAACAAGTGGCAGAGTGCTCTCATCTTTTAGTTCTAGCGGGACTAGTGTCTGTTGATACTTCTTATGTTGATCGCTTTCTAGAAACAACGGCAGCAACTCAAGGAAAGAAAATCGAAGATCTTGCTGGATTCAAAGGAATGCTGGTTAAAAATATTGTGGATGGGAATCAAATTAAAAATATTTTTGAGTGGTCTGCAAGACAGTGCTACATCGCCTTAGGCAACGCCATGACTGTAGCTGCGGTTATGGGTGTTGATTCTTGCCCAATGGAAGGCCTAGATCCAAAGAAATATGATGAAGTATTAAACCTAGCAGACACTTCTTATAAAACTGTTGTGGCCTTACCTTTCGGCTACAGGGATGCGTCTGATAAATACGCCAATTCGCCTAAAGTCCGCTTCAAAGCTTCAGAACTAGTTCATCATATCTAACTAACTTTGCTTAAATCTCTGACCCTCACACTCAACTGTGGGGGCAAGATTTTCCTTTATTGATCCCCACAGATATCGATGATATCCTAAATGATACGGGGGATTTTTCACGATGAAAAAAACTACAATTATACTCTTCATTCTAGGATTACTCTTTAACCTTTCACCATTCATGACGGGTGTTGAAGCGGGAAGAAATCCGGCCAGCACTCATAACACTAGTATCCTCTTATGGGATTATGGTAATCCAGCACTGGTAATTCATTAGACTGAAATTTTTGATTTAAGAAAAGCTTTAAGGTTTTTTAAAAGACCCACTCTCCCAGTACGTGCTAAAGGAGTATCTTCAAATACCCTTTTAAATTCTCGATTAGATGTTCCTTCTAATTCAAAAATGACGTCATCGATAGGGCGATTAAAAAATTGATAAATTTCTGATTCCTGAAAAGCAAGCTCTAGAGGAATTTCAGGCAGTACTTTTTTATTCCATGGACAAACGTCTTGACACAAGTCGCATCCAAATATTTCCCCCTGAGCTTTATCAAATCCAACAGGTGGATCCTTTTCTTTAAATTCTTCGATAGTGAAAGTCGAAATACATAGGTCAGCAATAAGTGTGCGTGTAGATTCTTGTATAGCATTTGTGGGGCAAACATCAATACAAGCGCGGCATTGTCCACAATGATCTGTCTCTAATGGTTTTGTTTTAAGTCCTAGTTTTTGATCAAGTAAGAGACTGCCTATAATAAAAAAACTTCCGTGTTCTCTTAAGATCAACATCGAATTTTTTCCAAACCATCCTAAACCCGCTCTATGGGCTAAATCTCTCTCTAAGATAGGCTGGGTATCTAAGCTTAACTTACAAACCAATCCAGGAATTTCTTCTTCTAACTTTCGTGCGATGACCTCAAGATATTTTCTTACAACCAAATGATAATCTTGATCTTGAAAACCCATGGTATATGAAGCAAGTTTTAAAGGTATAGGTTGTTCTTGAAGAAATTTTTTGGCTTCTAAGTAACTAAAAGCAAAAACCAAAGCACTTTGAAATTGGGGAAAATAAGATTTGAGATCTTTTCTTTTAAGAGCGCGTTCACCTCTTAAGTAGTTTAAGATTCCTTCATTTTTATTTTGTAGCCAATGATTGAATTGAGGATAGCTTAAGGCAAGACTATCTTCAGTATAGCCCCAATCAAGAATTTGATGCTCTTGAAGGAAGTCTTCGTTTAAAAAATGAAGCGTTGGTTTCATTAGATTTTAGGAAGAATCTCGATAGCGCCTGTTGGACATACATCCACACATTGCATATCAAAAGCACAGTTTGGTGCTTTTACGACGTTAATTCTGGTCTCTCTAATATCGTCGTTAGAAGCTATCCAGATATCATGTGGACATACAGCAATACATTTTTGGCAAGAAGCACAGAGAGAAGTATCAAGTAAAATACTACCCCGTTCAAAATTGACTTCTTGAATTTGCTCTTGATCAGTATTGCGGTCTTGCTCTTGGGGAAGATTTTTAATAATTTCCACTCGTACTGTATGAGTCATTCCGTGTTCAAAATATTTACCATCTCCTCGAGTAAAAACAACTTTGTCGCCGTTCTTGATATTTTTATCTAATCTTAAAGATTGGACAATTTTCTTTTCAAGGAGAGCAATATCTTCGCCTTGTGCAGACTCTATATAGTATGGATTAATTCCCCAGTAGAGATTTAATTTACGTATAACACCAATAGAAGGACTTACTCCAAGCACAGGAGTTTTGGGGCGAAACTTAGTCATCTTCAAGCATGAATCACCGGTCTCTGTAACAGAAATAATCCAACGTGCGTTTGTCTTTTCGGCGATCAATGAAGCAGCGACTTGTAAGGCACTTGTTAGGCTTGCAAGATTCATATTGCGAAGAAGTGGTCTCTCGCGGGGAGTTTTTTCTGCTTCAAGAATTAAACTATTCATCATTTGCACAGCTTCAATAGGATATTTTCCAGAAGCAGTTTCAGCTGACAACATCACAGCGTCTGTTCCATCCCAAACTGCATTGGCCACATCGGAGGCCTCAGCACGAGTTGGACGAGAGTTTGTTATCATACTCTCAAGCATCTGAGTGGCAGTAATGACTGGTGTCCCTGTAGCATTACAAAGAGCAATTAGTTTTTTCTGAACGGCTGGCACCAGGTGATTACCTAATTCAACCCCCATGTCTCCACGAGCAATCATGATGGCATCTGTGACATTAATAATTGATTCCATGTTATCGATCGCTTCAGGTTTTTCAATTTTGGCGATAATGGGAACATTCACTTTTAATGCATGAAGAAGATATTTCACTTCAAGAATGTCAGCTGCACGACGGACAAAACTTAAAGCAACGAAGTCGATACCTTGCTGAAGTCCGAATAAAAGATCTTCTTTGTCTTTATCTGTAAAAGAAGGTGCGGAAACTTCAATATCGGGAAGGTTAATCCCTTTGTTACTTTTTAGTTCACCACCAACGAGCACTTTTATTTTGATGTAGTTTTCTAATTTCTCAATAACAATTGCTTCAAGTAGACCATCATCAAAAAGAATATGACCGCCAACTTTGGAGTCATCCACTAATTTTTCATAAATCGTTGGAATGTATTTTTCTTTGAATTCGGGGATAGCGTCTTTGAATTTTGAAGAACCCAGGGCCCAAATTTCATCATTGGAAAGTATAAGATTAACTGGAAGTTTATCTACACGAATTTTTGGACCTTGCAAATCAAGCAAAATTCCAACTTCTTTTCCCACTAATTTTGATGCTTTTCGAACATTGGATATTGTTAAAGCATGACCATCATAGGTTCCATGACTCATATTAACTCGCACAACATTCATCCCGGCTAAAATTAACTCCGAAATTTTCTCAATAGTCTGACTAGCTGGACCTAAGGTCGCAACAATTTTCGCTCTTCTCATGGCCAACTTCTTCCATCAACTAGGCTTTGTTGTTATTGCGTTCCATTTCTTTTTTAAAATCGTCAACCGCTAATCCCTTCGCCGTTACTGTCTCTTTTAACTTGGCGATGGCATTTTCATACTGCTGGACGGTACGGGATTTGTCAGATTCAAAAGCAATTTTCATACGATCAATTTCACGAACCATCTCATTTTGTAAGCGACCTTTTTCTTTTTCTTGATCAGTACGAAGAATGTTAATTTTCGCTTCGTAATCGCCCATCATCGTTTTCATTTTTCGTTCGTAATCGAAACTAACATTATTAAGGTCACGATTATAGCGAGTTCTCCACTCATCAATATTTTTGTGGAGTTCTTCTTCGCGAACAATCATTTGTGACTTCATGAACTCAGAATCTTGCTTTCTTTGTTCTTTATGAATATGATTTTGTCTGTCCATAGCAATAGTTGAGTCTTGGCGAACTATGGCAATTTTGTCTTCATAAAAGCGTTGCATTTCAGACATTTTATTTTGAACATCTTCCAAACGTCGCTCATAGTCACTGCTCGTTTTATTTAATTTTGAATAATTTTCTTTTTTAAGCTGTCCGACAATCTCATTAGTTTGGGCTCGGTTATCCTGAATTATTTTGGTTCTCTCTTGTCCTTCACGGTTTCTAATATCTTCGGTCTCTTTTATATTCTTTTCAGATAAATTCTGAATGGACGAAGCAAAAGAATTTTTTAAATTATTATATTTTACTTTCCCAACGTCTTTTTCAGCTTCTAGCGTACGACTATAGTCTTGGTCTTTCAGTTTATCTCTTTCTAAATATGAACCCATTAAGTTTGCACGACTCTTACTGGCCTTAGCCAGTTGTTCTGTACCATTGACAGAAAATTGCTTTTCTTTGAGTTCTGCCATTTTAGCATTTGAGATAGCATCATCACGACGACCAACATCGTTTTCTTCTTTGATTTTACCTAACTCTTCATTAAATTTCTTAGTAACGTCGTTCATTGTACCTTGGTACATTTGTCTTTTTTGTTCCAACTGATTTTTATGTCTTAATTCATTTTGCTCTTTATTATATTCACCCATAAAGTCTTCGCCATTTTTACGCTGATAGTCTTGCTCTGCCTTCGTTCTGGCTTTTGAATACTCTCTTTCTTGAGCGGTATTAAAGTCCTTATTATTTTTAATAATTTTTTCTTTTTCTGTGGCTTGTCCTTGTTTCGCTTTTACATTGGCAACTGCATAAGAATTTTGAAGATCCTGAATCGATTGCTCTTTATCACGAGATATACGATTGAATGTTTCTCTCGCCTGTTCAGCCGATTGAAAATTAATATCATCTGAACTGTTCTTGATTTGTTCTAGTGAGCGACGCATATCATTTGATTCACGGGCACGTTTCGTTTGGTTCTCATGATTTATGATCTCTTTTTCCATTCGTTGCTTTGAAGCGATATCATATTGATCTCTTCTCACATCTGTTTGAAGATTTCTACCTTCTGTCTCTGTTTTACCCAATATACCCTGAACTTCTTGTTCGTGCTTCCTTGCTAAGTTTTGAGTTTTTTCTGAAAATCGAGTTTTATCCAAATTTCTTTCTTTCGCTTGTACCTTATCTTGTTCTTCAGCATTTTTTCTGTAAGATTCAGCTAAACCATTAATCCGTTTATTAAATCCAGAAACCGATTCTTCTTTTTCTGCTGAAAATTGTTCTCGATCTCCCTTCACTTCTTCGTGAAATTTTTTGGCTTTATTTTCTATTACTTGCTTAGCATCTTTATGAATTGTCTCAACACGATCTTGAAAAACTTTTTCATTTTCATTTAATTGATTTTTATGAACTTCAGTTTGTTTGGAAGATTTGTTGGCAGAGTGCTCTTCTAGACGGGCCTGGTCTTTCTTCGCTGACTCTCGATTTTGATCAAGCTTCTCGCGGAAGTTACGTTGCTCTCTATTGAGGGATTTTGTGTAATCGACACTATCCATGCATCATCCTTAAAAAATGGGACTTTAACAGCTAGACGCTTTGCCCCTATTTATCAGATTATACATGAAAGGTGTTTAAGAAGGACTCAAGGCAAAAACTACCTTGAGTCCTTTAAGAAGTGGCTTAGTCGGTTATTACTTTAAGGCCTCATCGATAATCTCTGAGAAGACATCAATTGGCTGTGCACCCATTACAATTTGGCCATTAACAAAGAATGTAGGTGTAGACTTAACTCCCACTCCCTGGCCTTCTTGATAAGTTTGATCAACATTTGCAGCATATTTCTTTTCATCCATACATTTGTTGAAAGCTGTAGGCTCTACTCCAAGTTTTTTTGCTGTTTCTTTAAGAGCAGCAACATCTAACTTTGCCTGGTCTGCAAACATTGCATCATGCATTTTCCAGAATTTGTCATTGCCTTGTTCGTTGGCGCATAGACCTGCAAGAGCAGCATCACGAGCCTGATTATGAAATGGAAGCGGGAAGTTTTTGAAAACGACTTGAATTTTACCAGCATATTTTTTCTTCAACTCGTTTAGGAGATCTGCACCTTTAGCACAAAATGGGCATTGAAAATCAGAGAATTCAACGATCGTTACTTTTGCATCTTTGTTACCCCAAGCTGGAGCATCCCCAACTTTTACATCGTAAGTTGGACGACGAGGTTTTTGGAAAAAAACTTGAACACCATCTTTTCCGATTTTTTTTCCTAACCAAAGATCAACTGCAGTTTTCTTTTTTTCCATTTCAATAAACTGCTTAATTCTTTCTTTGATGTCCGGAGTAACTTGTTCTTGTGGGATCTTGCGCTCTTTAATGAAGGCATCAATTTCTTTGTCTGAAATTTTAATATTTTTTGCAATATGCTTGTCCATGAATTCATCATTAGTCATATTTTTCTTCTCAGGCTCAGATGCCATATATTTTTCAAGAAGAAGACCTTTTAATTTGTTTTGCTTGATATCGAAAATTTTCATTTCTTCTTCATAGATATCAGCTTCAATTCCATTTAATAATTCTTTTTCAGTGATTGAAACAGTCCCAGCTTTTGCCGCGACACCATCACTTGCTGCAGGAAAATATTTGTACGATGGACCAGACTCAGCTTTGTTGCATGCATAGATGAGACCCAAGCTCATCAACAGCAATAAGGCGCTTAACTTCTTCATGGGCTAACTCCTATTAGTAGTCATTAATTGAATACGATTTGTCCCTATTGTAGCCAAGCGGCTATTTGGCGTAAAGGGTTTGAATAAATTCTCGGTACAGATCTGAGTTTTGCAAAAGCTCGGCATGAGTACCCGATGAAATCAGTCGACCTTTATCCATCACTAAAATTTTATCCGCTTGTATGGTGGTTTCAATTCTGTGAGCAACGATAATAGTCAGAGAGTTCTGACTGATCATAAGCACCATCTTTCTAAGTGCTTCCTCAAGCTTCGAATCTAATCCTGAAGAAATTTCATCAAAGAGGACAATGGTCTTTTTTAAATAAGCCGCACGTAGGGACATAATTAATTGTTTTTGCCCAAGCGATAAATCTTTAGGTGTTATTTGATCCTGAGGTTTGAAAGCAAAAGTTTGAAGGTATGGAATGGCAGTCATCGCTTCTTGGTAAAAATGATTAAACTCTTCGTGGGTTCTAAGTCCCATTGAAATATTAAATTCTAAAGTTGAAGAAAAAATATGGGAATCTTGGGCGACAATGCCGACGCAGCTTCTGTAAAGTGAAAGGGCAGATGGATTCATAGCACTGTAATGTATTTTTCCACCAGATTTTGTTTTAATTAAAAGTTCAAGATCAGGTCCAAATAAATTGCATGAAAGCAAATTGAGTAAAGTGGATTTGCCCGATCCTGATAATCCAACAATCCCTAAAAGTTGTCCTCGATGACCTTCAAAATGTACATCTTGCAGGGAGAAATCACCTTTGTTTGGATAACTGAAATTTTTTACCTTTACTTCGAGTGATTCAAAATCAATTGATTGCACTTTCAAGTTAAGGTCAGACGTAGGAGTCTCTCCAAGTTCAGTCAAGAAACTCTCAATTCTTTCAATGCCGCTATAAGCTCTCTGCATTGAAGAGATTTTGTTAGTGACATCTTTGATCGGTGCAATTGATCTCTGGATTAAATCAATAAGGGCTGCGATAACAGCCATTTCAGTAATCTGAGTATAAGGAAAAATAATAACGAGGAAACAAAGAAAAAGTGGAAACAAAGAATCTGCCACAGAAAAATAGGTTGTTTCCCAATTGTTGGCGACCAGTTGTTTTTTAAGAAATTCTTCAGAGATAGCATCTGTCGATTTACTAGCATAGCTACTATGTGGAGTATAATAAGTTTGTGAAAAACCCGCTGTAATGTTGGCCATTCCTCGGGATAAGTCGCTGGTAATTTTTCTGATGGTTACATAAAGTTTTGCTAAATATTTACTTCCGTAGACTAGAAAACCGCAAACAACTATTTCTAGGCCCATAAATGCTAAACCGGACTGAGTGTTCAGACTTAAAAAACTAAAGAGGCAAGAAATAATAAAAGAGAAATCAATGAAGATACTAAAGGCTCCAGAAGAGATGAGCTCTCTTAAAGCTTCGGTATCAGACATAATACGAGCGAGAATTTCTCCCAGAGTATAAGGCTCACTAGTTTTTTTATTTTTAGCCTCTAGGCTTGCCATCCATTTCTCATAACAAGAACTTCGGGCATTATCGATCAGCTTTTGAATATATTTATCAGTCGAGATTTGATAGATGACCCGATTGAAATATTCAATCACAAAAATAACTAAAATCGAGAGCGATGCAATTTTGAAGGTTTCAGAATCTCCGGCAAAACTTTTATAAAGTGCAGCCGTTTTTTGAGGAATCTGAATTCCCAAATAAATTGATGTCCCAAGCCCCACTAGCATAAAAAATAATGGAACGGCAGCACTCCAAAAAAAGAGAAACTTAAACCATTTGTTTTTCAAAATATTCATGAACTGTTGTCCCTGGCTGTATAAGAGTATTAGTATCCCCTTGAGCTTTAATACAAGCGCCTTCTTTATCTAAGTAAAGAATGTAGTCAGAATAGCGCAAAGTACTTAATCGATGTGTTGAGAGGATCATGGTCTTACTTTTTAAAAGATGAGAATCTTTCAGTGCTTTAATAATTTCTTTTTCTAAAATGAGATCGACAGAAGAGAATGGATCATCCCAAAATAAAACTTCTGCTTGACTCATAAGGCTTCTAACTAAAGCGACTCTTTTTATTTGTCCACCAGAAAGGCGCTTTCCATTTTCACCAACTTCAAGCTTAAGAACTTCTTCTTGAGAATGGCCTAATTCATTCAACGCAAAAATTTTAAGTAATTGATAAGCTTCTATTCTTTCACTTTCTGAGGGAGTTCTTCCTAAAAAAATATTTTTTTCCAGAGAGTCGTTATAAAGGTAAGGTTCCTGTGCAACAAAACTTATCGTTTTCCCCTTCATCTTCATAATGTCTGCAAGATCGTAGAGTATTTTACTTTTCCCCACCCCAGTTTCGCCTATAAGGGCAGTCCACTGATCAGGGTTAAGGCTAAAATTTAAAATCTTATTCCAAAACTCAATTTGATAACTTTGATTAAGATCTAAGTTCAACGCTTTTAATTTTTCTTCGTCAGCGGTTTGAGTCTTTAAATCATGGACTAGTTCTTCAATTCTTCTCCAAGAAGCTTTGGCGCGAATAAAAACCATGCCTAGCCAAGAAAGAAGCATAAGGGGTTCCATTAAAAGATAGAGAAATCCGGAGAAAAGAATTAAGGTCGATGCTGATAATCCTTCACTTTTAATAATCCAAGCTGACCATAGTAATGAAAGTCCAAGCCCTAAGCGGACGAGAGGCATGGTTGAAGCCATACCAATGCCTGCGACAAAAAAAGTTTGAAGTTCTTTGTTTGATCGAGCTCTGAATAATTTTAAAAATGAAAGCTCTGCATGAAAGTTCTTAACCGATTTTTTCCCATCAAAAGACTCAATTAAAAAATTCTGAACTTCACCTTGAGCATCTTGAGCTTTCTTGAACTTTGATTGAAATAAGTTTACTAACACACCAAAAATGCCAACGCCCACAAACATGGGAGTAAAAGCTTTAAAAAGTTTGGCATCAAAAACAAGCATCTTTGGAATTAAGACGTTCATCGCAATGATAACATTGGCGACTTGGAGAAAACCAAAGCCTACAAGCGCACGCATTTGTGCAAGATCATTAAATAATATTTGATAAATTTGACCAGAATTAGTTTTTTTGTAACGACTCGGATGGCTCTCTTCCAAACGTTTAATTAACTCAACTCTTAAATATTTTTGTTGAACACGGGCCGGATAGAAAAATAAAAGCCTAGAGCCAGTCCTAAAAATGATAATTCCCAATCCGACTAAAACATATTTAGAAAGCTTTATGGGGGCGTGGTTTTGATCAAAAAGAAGATCGCCAAGTTCTTTGGCATAAAAAGGAATTCTACTCTGCAGCTCATGGGTGAAATAGAGTGAAATTAAAGCCAAAAGATAGAACCATTTGAATTCAATTGCGTGTCTGAAAACGAGCTTTTTTAAGCTATCGTCTAAGCGTGGTGAGGTATTATTCATAGAAAGGGAGTTTACTCCTGTAGCATTGAAAGGAAAACAAACTTCACTCCATGCCAGTGTGCAAAAAAAGAAGGTTTTAAACAAGAAATGGGACCAATTTCTTTACTTAATCCCCCACTTTCATGTAAATTGAGAACCTCTTTAGGAAAAATTAGTTACGGACCCTTAGCTCAGTTGTGTTCCGAGTCCGATAATTTGAGGACGAGGTGCTACATACAAAGAGCGCGACTTAAAAAGAAGTATCGTTTACAGCGTTCATTTAAAAATTAGTTACGGACCCTTAGCTCAGTTGGTTAGAGCGCTACCTTGACATGGTAGAGGTCACAGATTCGAGTTCTGTAGGGTTCACCATAAAACAAAAAAAGCTACCGCAAGGTGGCTTTTTTTATTTTAAGTTGCAGTTTACCTAGAACAAGAATCTAAAGGGCTGGAGCCCGAGAACATTTCTGTAGGGTTAAAAAAAGAATCTGAACTAAAAATAAACTGTAAAATTGAGTCTAACTTACGCTAGACCCTTTACAAATCTATTCAAAAAAATCCACAAGCCCCGAAGAAACATCATAGACACCACCAAGAATTTTAATTTTCTTTTCCTCAGCCATTTGCCTTAAAATTTCTGATTCATTTTTAAGATCCGCTATTCCTTGAAAAACATTTTTGCGAGTCACATGATTAAGAAGGGTTTCACGATCTTGAGCCAAGGGCTCAAATGTGGCTTGATCAATACAGCGTTTAATTTTATCGGTAATAAAATACATATGACCAATATCAACTTTGTTAACTGCTCCTAAAATAGCAGTACAGCCTGAATGTCCTAGGACCATAACCACTTTAGCACCTACAACCTTACAAGCAAATTCAGCGCTACCTAAAATTTCCTCATTAATTATATTTCCAGCAACACGAATACTAAATATATCTCCCAATCCTTGATCGAAAATTAATTCAGCTGAAGTTCTTGAGTCCATACAACTTATAATGACAGCGAACGGATATTGTTGGTCTATTGTATCGTTTACTTGCTGTAAAAGGTTGCGATTGAATCTTAGATTGTTTATGAAACGTTTATTACCGTCTTTCAAAAGATTAACTGCTTCATCTGTTGATAATTCTGCCAAGCACACTTTTGTTCTCATTTTCATACTAAACCCCACACATGTCTTAATTTTTTTTGACGATGAACGAACGAAACTACAGTGAGAAAAATAGAAATGATAAAGACAATATAAAAGCCTTCGTATTCTAAGCGAGGAAATAATAAAGTTGAAATAAGTGAACCTCCTGAAAAACTAAAGAGAGATAGAAGTCGTACGAAGTTAATTCTTCTTTTTTCACGAAATCGACTTCGTCCTTTTGAAGATGTAAAAAACTTGTGAAGGTTTAAACCTAAGTCTGTAGCAAGCCCTGTAATATGAGTAGTGCGGATTTTTCCTTGAGTTGCCCACGTTGTAAGGCTGTTTTTAAGGCCACAGATAAAACATAAAAGTGCGATCATCGTTATGGTATGATAGTCATTAAGATGCTGAAAGAATTTTCCAAAACTTCCTTTTGATCCTGCCCAAGCAACAAGCCCAATAAGCAAAGTAATTAAAAGCTGAACATAAGGATAAGGAGGGATTTCATTTCGGGCATATTCTTTTTCTAGAATCATGGCCGTGACAGCCGCCCCCAAAATAAAACTTATCGGGATCACCAGAAGTTCTATACCAAATGTATAATCAGTATCCCCTAGTGCTATACCTACCTGAGTACCAAAACCTGTAATATGGGATACAAATTTTCCAGTCGCAAGAAAGCCTCCAGCGTTCAAAAAACCTGCTTTAAAAGATAACAAAAGCCATAACCAGACATACTTCGTTTTGTATACGTCATCGTGATCAACATGAATCATAAATTTCTCCGTAATTTTTAAGGAAACTTAAAATTTAGAATTTAGGAGGCTGCAGAATGTCTTGGGAGAATTGGTAGGAATAGAAAATGAAATATTTAAGAAATTTAGCGGGGATCGTAAATGCTTGAGGAGAAATAACTTCGAGATGCTGACTAAAATAAAGATTTAGATCCTCAGTTACTTTTTTGGCCAATGAGTCTTGAGTCCCTAAATCCGATTCTTGTTCAGTTGAAAGTGTACTTTTAAAAGAGAGAGAAGAGTATGACTGTAAGGTCAATTGTAGAGAGAAAAATGTTAAGAGCAATATGACAAAGAACTTCATTTGGACAATTTAACAAAACATAGTGATTTTTTCAATCATTTTGAAGGGCAATTGAAAATGCTTTTTCAAACGCGTCTTCGACTTGTTTTCTCCAGAGTGTAGAGCTCGGATAAAACATTTCCCTAAATTGAGTTTGAACGGTTTTAAGATCATGTTCTGACTTAACGCCAAAGTGATGTGACTGATTTTCTTTAACCATTCTATATATGGAATCAAGTGAACCCAAAGTTTTGTGACTGTCCATCGTTCCAAACTCAAAGCAAATACCTGCAAAAATCGCCTTCTTCCAAAAGAGTTTGGCTGCAAAAATGATTAAGCCTCCCGTTACTTGATAAAAATCCTTTTTCCTTCCATACTCAAGCGACAATCCTTCAAAAGATTGCTCCAATATATGACTGTCAATATACTGTGATTGATCAGCAAATAAATGAAGTTTCCCTCTTTCTCCAAAACCTGTGTGTAAATCGATTAATAAAATTTTACGATATCCTTCACCATATTTAATTAAAACACTTTCTAAAATTTTTTTAGCTGGTTCAAATTGATGGCCCCCAAAAAACAAACCTTCTTTTTTTTTATATTGTCCACTGACCACCGCCTTTCTTAAACTATACATAGAATGTCTCAAAACATTCCTCATCGCTTGAGCAAAAAATAGAATTCTCGTTAGCGGATTTATCTGTACAGGATGCTTAGGATTTAAAAGTAAATCAATTGCTTCATATCCTGAATTTTCATTAAAAAAAAGATTCTCATCAGTATCTAGATTGCGGTTCAAATCGACATTGTTTTCAGTGACTCTTCTACCATTTTTAAAACCATAGGGATTGAGTGAATGAATCATAAGAATGCCATCATCATCTTTTAATTTTCCCCAAAAATTTTCTTTCAGCGCCTTTGTTTGTAATGCACTTCCAGTAAATCCCTCTATTCCATGAACACCAGAGATAAGAATGACTAGTCTTCCTAATTTTTTTGAAGCAGGTGGAATATAAACAGTATCAACTGCTAACTTACTTTGTGATGAAATGGGAAAGGAATGGGGTATGAGACTCAGGCCTAATTTATTTAGTTCAACAACTGCCTGTTTAAAAGCCAGTGTCGACTCCTCAAAAGTCTCTTGAAAATATGAAGTCGTGTTTAACATAATCTAAGCGCCCTATTTACTAAATCTAAGTTGAAATATTTATAAACTTTACTTAAGGTTAGAGAAGATCTCTCGATAAGTGAATGTCCAAATAATAAATCACCTTATTTTCTACAAGGGGAATTAATGAAACTCAAAATTTTTTTGATGATGCTGGTACTTAGTTTAAGCTTTGCGTCCATAGCCAATGATGATGAAGAAGAGCATGAAGAAGAAAGCGTAACAACTAAAGCTGTGATTCCATTAAAAAAAGCAACACCTGAGAAAAAAAGTGGCATTTTTTCGAATGCAATCAAAGCCAAAAAAAATGCACAAAAAAAAGCAGAGATGATAGATCAAGAAGATTAACCTACATTTATAAGCAGAGCCGATACAGCGGCTCTGCTTCATCCTTAATATCCTTCGCCATGCTTTTTTCAATTCAATTTTTAGATTCTTCGTTATTTGGCGACCACATCAATTTCAAATCAAATGATGATAGACCGATATGAGGCTAGCGAACTTTAACAGTGAATGTAAGTTAGCTTTAAATTAGGTGCTTAGAAAAACGCCTTATCTGACCAATTCGCTAAAGCTTAGTTGTATTTTTCCGATAAACTTTCAGCTGAGTACAAGCAAATTTTTTAATATAACTCAACTTAAAGTAGAATGAAGCAGTAGAGAAGCTTTCTTCAAAAAAATTAGAAGGAAAAATGCAAAAAGTAATATTAACTTGGGCCCTAATTCAAGTGCCATCGCGGTCATTGCAATTCTTTACTTATATTTCTAGCGATAACAATGAGTAAATTTCTCATTTTAGTCGTGGCACTGTGTTTATATCTATCTTGGGATAAGTATAAACTTCGTTTGCTTGCCCCTAATAAATTGCCTTCTACTACCGCAAAAAATACACAGGTCCCCAATTGTTTAGAAAAAAAACAATGTGCCGTTATCTACGTTGCTCCATGGTGCCCAAGCTGTGATCAAATGGCTCCACAAATACAAGGATTTCTTAACAACTCGCTTAATCATCCTGAGATTGGAGTGAAAGTCATTATTGGGCAAGGTAGATCGACAGACGAAAATGAACAAAAAGCGCAAGATTATCGAAGCCAATGCAAAGACAAAAGTATATACAAGGACATCTTCATAGATAGCGATAGCTCCTTAAAAAACTCACTAGGAGTGAACTATTATCCTACTTTTATGGTGGTTAATACCGAAGGTAGAGTAGAAAAACGTGATCAAAATGCTTGGAAGTGGATGCACGAGAATTTAAAATGATGTATTTTAATCAAACTAATAAAGTAAAATTGACTCTTTCGCGAGATCTCAATAAACATATCAAGAGAGGAAATCCTTGGATTTTTGCTGATGCCATTATTGGTAAGCATAAAGTACCATCAGGGTCTTATGCAACATTACTCGACCATAAAGGAAATATTTTAGCCCAGGGCTATTATTGCCCTAACATTAATCTGGCCTTTAGAGTTGTCAGTCTTGGTGATAAGAAAATTTCAGTTCAAGACATTGAAGCTCGGCTCAATCGAGCTATCGCTAATAAGAAACATCTTTATACAGAACAAAACAAATCATTTCGACTATTGAATGGCGAAGGTGATGAACTTCCAGGAGTCGTCTGTGATATCTATGATGATGTGGCTGTCATAAAACTTGATGGAGATGCTTCAGAAGCTTTTTGGAATGCAGATGCGTTTGCAGAATTTTTAATGAAGCAAAAGGAAATTCCTCTCAAGTGCGTTTATCAAAAAAGAAGAAATAGCGACGAAGAAAAAGGAAAAATTCTTCGCGGCGAAAAAAATGATCTAACCAAAGTTCAATTTCTAGAACGAGGTGTCCTTTTTGAAACGAACTTGGTTGATGCCGCCAAAACAGGATTCTTTATTGATCAACGAGAGAATAGGGATTTCATTCGCTCCTTCGCGAAGGGCAAAACACTTCTCAATTTGTTTGGATATACTGGAGGATTTTCTGTTTATGCAGGATTAGGTGGAGCTACACTAGTATCCACAGTTGATATTGCACCCCATGCGATTGAGGGAGCCAATAGGAATTGGACACTCAATAAGCTGCCTGCCTCTCAACATGAGGGAATTTGCCAAGACGCTTTTGTTTGGGTCAAAGAAGCCTTAGATAAAAAACAACGCTTCGATATTGTGATTACTGATCCACCAAGTTTTGCACCTAATGCTAAATCGGTAGAGAATGCAAAAAAAGCCTATATCGAAATTTTTAAAGACTCCTTAAAACTGGTCAAAGATGGTGGTTACTTTGCCGCCTCTAGTTGCTCGGGACATATATCCAGTGATTTATTTTTAGAACTCTGCCAAGAAGCTTTATCGCAAGCTCATCGAAGAGGAAAAATCTTACTTATCAAAGGCCAACCAGAGGATCATCCCTACCCTCTCGCTTTACCAGAAATGCGCTATCTCAAATTTGTTTTCATGCAGGTTACACGTGACTAAAGTGAAGCCGACCATTTGGGTAGATGCCGACGCCTGTCCCAAAATCATCAAAGAAGTGATTTTCACAGTTTCAGGGCGACTTGAACTGAAGATTGTTTTGGTCGCTAACATGCAAATGCATATCCCACTTTCTCCTCATATTTCGCTGGTCAAAGTGGCCCAAGGGGCGGACGTTGCCGATCACCATATTGCAGAGAACTGCCTTCCTACTGATATTATTATCACCGCAGATATACCTCTCGCGGCTTTAATCGTAGCGAAGGGTGCGGTGGCGATCAATGTGAGAGGAGAGCTCTACACAGAGGAAAACATCGGAGAGCGACTTTCTATTCGTGACTTTATGAAAGAAGTGAGGGATAGTGGCGAAAAAACAGGTGGTCCTCTTCCCTTCGGTCCGAAAGACAAAGAGCTTTTCACCAATAGCTTAAACAGAATTTTAACTCAAAGGCTCAAATAGTGGCTGACTTTTCATCATTCGATCTCAATCCTTTTATTTTAGAGAGTCTAAAAAGCAAAGGTTATAACGAAACAACTCCTATACAAGCGCAAGCCATTCCACACTTACTTCTGGGTAAAGACCTTTTAGGAATTGCACAAACTGGAACTGGAAAAACAGCAGCATTCTCACTTCCTATTTTAAATCGTCTGGCCAATAACAAGATTAAAACCAGAGCAGACAGAACGAGAGCATTAATTTTGACGCCGACAAGAGAACTAGCCTCTCAAATTAATGATTCACTTCGCAGTTATTCAAAGGGACTTGGAATTTATAGTAACGTTGTTTTTGGTGGCGTTGGAATGGGCAAACAAGTCCAAGCGATGAGTCGCGGAGTCGATATTCTCGTGGCAACTCCAGGACGTTTACTCGATCTCATGAATCACGGTCATGTCCGTTTTGATCAGCTAGAAGTTTTCGTTCTTGATGAAGCTGACCGTATGCTTGATATGGGATTTATTCATGATGTGAAAAAAATTATCTCGAAACTTCCCCCAGTTCGCCAAACCATGATGTTCTCTGCAACTATGTCGAAAGAGATTTCTAATATTGCCCACACCCTTTTAAAGGAACCGGTGAAAGTAGAAGTTACACCTGAAGCAACAACAGTTGAAAAAATTGATCAACGTTTAATGATGGTTTCAAAAGCCAACAAAATTAGATTACTAGAATTTCTCCTTCGCGATAAAGCCATTTCCAGTGTTTTAGTTTTCACCAAAACTAAGCATGGTGCGGATAGAGTTGTAAAAAGCCTTGTTCGTACTCAAGTTCAAGCTTCTGCTATCCACGGGAATAAATCACAAAGTGCCCGTGAGCGCGCTCTTCTTGATTTCCGCCAAGGAAAAATTAAAGTGTTGGTAGCGACTGATATTGCTGCCCGTGGAATTGATGTTCCAGGTGTCTCTCATATTATTAATTACGATGTACCGAACGATCCTGAAAGCTATGTCCACCGTATTGGTAGAACAGCCAGAGCTGGCCGTGAAGGTATTGCCATTACTTTTTGTGATGAGTTTGAAAAAGATCTTTTACGTGCGGTAGAAAAAGTCATTCGCATGAAGATACCACTGGATAGCGATCATGTTTACCACGTGGAAGCGCCTGTGACGGAGTTCAATGCTAGTCAGCCTGCAACTCCCTCGGGTCGACCTAGTTCACTCAGTGGAAACAATCGTAGAAGAAGAAGATAGTTCTCTTTCAATCTACCCATTAACCGAACACAAAAAATGATACATAAGTTCTTACCTCTATTAATATTGATTGCCTGCTCAAGCTCATCCGAACTTTTTGTCCGCCGATACGAAAAAGATGAACATATTCTTTACCATTTAAAAACAAGAGTCACCAACAGACAGGGTGTACATATCTACAGAGTGCTGGCCCGTGCAGTTGTCACTCAAGATGAAAATGAACATTACTCCGAAGAGTTTTCATGGTCTGATTTGTCTTTAGATGAAAAGAAAATTCCACTCAATGATTTGAGCATTAAGCCTCTGAAACTTTCGCTTGCCCCCAAAACGCCCATTTCAGTTCCAAATTATTCTGGCTACCATCCAGCCCTTATGATTCCTGCACTAGATCTCACAACGATCTATGCTGATTTAAGACTTGCTCATCGATATGCACATCTAGATGTAGGCGAACAAAGAGTGGTAAAGCATGGAGTTCCGGTTTCTTGGGCCGATGGTAAACATTTATTGGTAGCGGAGGATGCTATAGATTTTGTGATAACTCTGGTGAAGAAGGACGAACAAAAGAAGACGCTGGAAATTTTGATCAAACATACTCCCCCAGACAAAGAACGAGTACAACTGTTTGCACCTTGGATGAAAAAACCAGTCAATAAAACTCCAAATAATTGGGTACAAGTAAAACAACTCACTCCAGAGGGGTACCTCATCGGTATTGGTCATGAGACATTTAGTGTTCGCCTTAAAATGGATTCACTCTATGGTAAAATCATCGAAGCCAATTTAGAAAATACCATCGAAATTTTAGAGAGAACTTGTTCTGATGCTGCTTGGGTCGTCTGTGAGTTTTCTGATCGTTACCAATTAAAACGAGAACTTATTTTATATTAGAAGGAAAAGGGCAGGCAGTCTACCTGCCCTTTTTTCTAGGGGGGGTTAGCGCTTTTTCACGGTGATAATATCACCGAGACCAAGGATATCAGTAGATTTGATCTCTACTTCACCTTGAACCTTCGTAGACTTAAGTTCGAATACGATATTGTTAAAACCAAAATGTTTCTGTGCTCCGACTAACAAGTACTCTTCTTCTTCACTTCCACCAAGTCCACCATCTTTAAATTTGATTGTGACTTGATCTTCAATCATGTTTGTTACTGTACCGTAGCGAGCACAATATGTTTCTGGATAATAACAAGCTCTCGCGTGAGTTACTTGTACTGGGCGACAAACATTATCACAGACCGTTGGAATCTTGCTTGGATCCTCATTGCCACCATGTGGTGGACGAGCTGGATGACATTCACGATTACACCGCTGAACAACAGCAGTATCATAACCACAGTAACTCCCATTTTGCCCATAAACCATGCGAGTACCTTGCTCTACGCATTGACTCGATTGAGAAGGAACCAATAACTTAATTTTTACTTTGTCCGGCGTAGAAGCATTTCTTATCAAGGTAACTTGATCAGCAGAAATTTTAGATCTTTTATCCGAAAGTACAAGTTTCGGTAGTTCGGCTGCCAGTAGAACTTTTGAACAGAATAATAGCGATAATAAAAAGAATGACTTCATTTTGCTCTCCCTCAGTTTTCCTAATGAAAAAAGTGTTATTGGTGTCACTTTAGCAAAATAGAAGCCATCTTTTCAGAGACTTAAATAGTTGATAAAAGTTAAACTGGTGCGATTTGATCCCGGTGCAGATAAAGACTAGAGGACAAGCTGACACCATTTTGAAAAAAAGATAGTGCGATTAGACGAAAAATTATTCTAGCTTCACTGTCGGTCCGATGAAAAAGTTTTTTTTGGCCTTATAAAGACTATCTGTTGTAGCAAAATGATCACCACTAGGACCAGACTTTAAGATGGTCGCGACTGGCCCGGAGAATTGTGAAAAAGCTGGAGAAACGTTAAAAGCAAAAGATCCGTGCTTAACTTGCCCCAGAGTAATAAAACGAAGTTGATGATCAGAACTCCGCCGATTATAGTTAGAAACAATGAAAAAAATTTTAATCTTGATATTTGTCATTTGTGCATGCGCATCTTCAAAATGGGGAGGCACATGGCTTAGTCAACTTTCCGATTGGCAAAAAGAGTCACCCGAAAAAAATTATTCCATTCAGCCAGACCTAACCGTTACTCGCAAATCGGTCCCTAGTTTACGCTTTGAAATTCGTCATACTGAAGGCTATGAAACTCCAAATTCGTTCACTTTTCGCTCTCAAATAAGCACCAATGTTTTTCCCGAGAAGTACTCTGAAAAATTTTATGCTTGCAGTATTTTATTACCAAGACAATTTCCTCAAGAAAATAATCGCTTAGTTTTAATGGAGTGGTGGCCAAAAACAAAAAAGAAATTAGGTGAAGTAGGACGCAATCCCTCACTATCTCTTAGTTACGTGAACGGCCTTCTCCATGCGATTATCAGACACTCTGATGTTCTAGTGATACACAAACCTGAAGCTGTTCCATCGGTCACTCTATTTAAAACTAGCCATTTTCCTTTAGGCGTATGGAACGATTTTTTATTTCAAGTAAAGTGGTCCCCAAAAAAAGATGGCCAAGTCACCATGTGGTGGAATGGAAAAGAAGTTGGAAATTATAATGGGCCAGTTGGTTATGACGATTTGGAAGCACCACTGTTTAAATTTGGACTATACCGTGATGATTCAGAACTTACTTACGTTGCTTTTTTTAGCGAATGCCGAATGGGAAATAATTTAAGAGATGTTCAGCCTAAACAATAAAGTAAACATCTAGTCATAGAATAAAAAACTTGGCGCAGCAATACTCAGGTATTGTCACTTTCTTAAAAAAAAACCTTTCCAGAGCTTGTTTCTGTTTCCTACAATATCCACATCAATTACGACAGAATAAGGAGTTACTTGTATGAAAATGCCAAGTGCGATGCTTGTTATGGCAATGTTGGCCACAGGTTGTGCCACATACCATCACGCAGACAACATGAAGCTTGTTTCTTTCAGCGACAACGCTACAAAGGGTGAATCAGTAGGAAACATCCGCGGCGAAGACTGCACATGGAGCTTTTTTGGCTATAAGATGGGCGGAGATCCAACTTTAGACAAAGCTTTCATCAATGCTAAGAACCAAGCTGGCGCTTTGGAAAGCGCAGGATTTACAACTTCAAACGATAAGCACTCAAATGCTATTCGTTACATCAACAATGTAAGCACAGAAAATGATGGCTTCAATGCTGGTGTCGTTGCAAAACAATGTCTAATCGTTAAAGGAGTAGGTTACCGATGAGAAATTTATTATTAGTAGTATCTCTTCTTTCTCTTGGCGCTTGTGCCATGAATAAGACAAAAATTATGGATGTTGCATCTGTATCAATGACTCACAATAATGTTCCAGCAGGAACAAAGTTAGAAGAGAAAGGTCCAGTAACGGGCGAATTCTGTGCTAACTCTTTTGGCGACAAAGGTAATGTTGGTCTAATGGATGAAGCAGTGAAAAAGGCTCAATCAACTTCAAATGTAGATTTCATTCTTAATGCTTCTTTCTGGCAATCAGGAAGCTGTATTTCAGTTGAAGGTACAGGAGCGAAGATGATGGAAGTTGCAACTAATACTGCAACACCAGCTAAAGCTAGCAAGAAAAAATAAGTCGAAAATAATTAGAAATAATTTATTTTTAAAAGAAGGCCGTTGAAAGACGGCCTTTTTTTATGAAGAATATCTTTGCATCGCTAAAGTTAACTGACCTTTTATAAAATCAGCCATGGATATGGATAGAACCGCTAATTGCTGAGGAATGAAAGAAGCTTTGGTAAGTCCAGGTAAGGTATTGGTTTCAAGGTAAACGGGTCCGTCTGTGGTTAAAATGATATCAGTTCGAGAGTAACCATAACAACCTAAGGCTTGATGAGCAGCAAGGGCCATATCTTGGAGAGATTTTTTTTCACTATCAGTAAGGACAGCAGGTGTAATTTCCGTTGTACCTCTACCTAAATATTTACCTTTGAAATCAAAAGAGTTGGCGCCCGTTAAAAGGACCTCAGAAGGAGGAAGGACTTCAAGTTTGCCCTCAACAGTTTCTCTAACTCCAACTGTTAACTCTCGTCCGATAAGAAATTTTTCGGCCATCATTTCAAAAGGTGAGTTAAGAATAAGAGGAAGTACTTTTTCCAATTCTTCATTCGACGACAAAATATGCAAACCAACGGATGAACCATTAGCGACAGGCTTGACCACAATTTTTTTATGAGTTTGAAAAAAACTTCTTAAGTCTGCCTCATTTGAAATCTTTAATTCAGGGGCACAAGGTATCTTCTCCTCAATAACTCTTTTTTTTGCTTGGATCTTATCAAAAGACAAAGCGCTCGAGTAACTCCCAGAGCCAGTAAAGGGGATTTTCTCGTTTTCTAAAATTCTTTGAATCGTGCCATCTTCTCCTTCTTTTCCATGAAAAGCCAAAAAGAAAACTTTTGTATGCGCACTTTGAAGACCACCCACTAATGGAAAAAGTGAGGGGGTTGCAGGAATAAAAGGTCTTTCAAAAGGGCGCTCGTGTAATAGTAACTCTGCTTTCGAAACTAAATGGATCTCGCTTTTATCACTCACAAACCAGATCTCTGCAAAAGAAAACTGGGAGCATAAATTTTGCGCTGAAGCGGCGGACACTAACTTTTCATCGGAGTTTCCACCAAAAATTAATATGGTTTTCATTAAGCTATTACCTCATTTCGTTCAGAAAGAAATTTCATTGAATTGGCTTTTATTGTTTCCACATTTCCACTCTCTATTCGCTCAAGGATATCAGTTAAATAATGAGCAGAAACGATACGTGGAATATAGACATAAGCTGCACCAGCGGCATATAGATCACGGGCTCCTTGAATCGTTTCGGCTGTTACAATCATTTTTGCATTAGGTGCTAAGTCTTTCATGGCATTTAACAATTTTAAATTAGAAGTACCTCTAAGAGTACTATCTGGTATGGTCGAAATAATCATGGTCGCGTGATGAAAATTCATATGATGAAGAGTATCACTGTGCCCAATATCACCATAATGAACATTAACCCCACGAGCTTTTAATTTTGTTATTGTCTCAGGATTATAATCGATAACAGTAATGTCATCGAGTGCTGCTTTAGTATGTCTCAATTCAAGTTCCGAGAGCAACGAGCTTGCTTCACGATAAAAACCTAAGAAAATAATTCTTGGCTGATGACCATTCCCATCAACGGGCTCTGGTTCTAATTCTATGGAATCTTTTAAACTCAACTTTTCCAAAAAAGGATTCAGCATCCTGTAAATATCATGGGATTTCGGAATAATCAGAGATGAAAGAAGTGCTGTGCAGACCAGGGCAATGATAAAAGCTGAAAGTATTTGCGGTTGAATATGACCGTAAGAAACACCTAAAGCAAGAATCACTAAGGAAAATTCAGAAACCTGACTTAAATTAAGTCCTGGAATTAAGCTTCCTCGATTTCCATACTTCATTAAATACAGAACTGGAAAGATGGTTAAAACTCGAGAAAAGAGAGTGAAAAGTATGACAGCGGCAGAAAGAGTCAAGATTTCAACATTGGGGATAGGAATTTGTAATCCTAAGGCCACAAAAAAGAGCGTCACAAAAAAATCTCTGAGAGAAGAAATTTTGACTGCAATTTGAACATGATAAGGAAAAGAGGCAATGGAAACTCCAGCTACGAGAGCTCCCATCTCCAATGAGAGACCTAAAAAGTTAGCGATACCGGCAATGGAAAAACACCAGCCCATAGCGACTACTAGTGTAAGTTCAACCTGCTTGGCAATTTTGGCGAAGACCCAAGGGAGCACGTATTTAGCCAAAAGACCGGTAATTAAAATAAGTAAACCAGTTTTAGCAAAAGACATCATGAGAACACTGATTTGAAAGTTGGCTAAATTTGGTTGAGTGGCTAAAAAAGCAATGGCCCACACGTCTTGTAAAACAAGAACCCCTAAAGTAATTCTTGAAGTAAGTGTATCTAGTTCCATCCGATCAGAAAGTAATTTAACCACGATTAAAGTAGAGGATAATGAAGTAGCGACAGCCAAATAAATTAAACTAAATTGTCCTGCTCCAAATTTAAATCCAAAAAATTGAAAATATATTAGTGCGAGTAAAGCGCAACCTAAAAACTGAGTCACACCATTAACAAAAACAGCTTTACCAGCTTTCATTAATTTCTTTAAATCAATTTCCATTCCCAAAATGTACATTAAAAGAATGAGACCGATTTCTGATAAAGTCGAAATTGTTTCTGCAGATGTAATAACTCCGAAACCTAAATGAGGTCCTAAAACAACTCCCGCACCTAAGTAGCCCAAAAGCAGCGGTAGACGCAATTTATAAACGGAAAATCCAAGGACTCCAGCGCTAACAATGGAGACGCCGACATCCCGTAAAAAGCCATGGGCCATAGTAAATCCTTTTACTCAGGCATTATGTGGAACTTAGAAATATTATAAGGGAATGGGGTAAAATTTTGGTGTTTATTTTCTTACAATTTTTTTTTGAGATTACTTTTAGCGTCCCAGAACTCTTCCCTTTCACATGGATTATCGTAATTAGACATAATTTTCTCAACAATTGCTTCGGCAGCGACATCTACGAAGGCATTATTATTAGTTATCTCTAGGTCGGCACAATTTGATTCTAGTAAGATCATCAAAACGTGTAAATAGTTTACATCCCTTTCTCGATCAGGAACAATTTCCTAATGAGAACATTAGTCTTAACTTTCCTATTCGCTTCAATAAGCTTAAATACTAGAGCTGAAGCACCTTCCATTACAATTTTAGCAGCCAGCTCACTTACAAACGTCTTACCACAAATTGCAAAACAATGGACCCAAGCCAATATAGATTTTAGCTTTGAAGCCTCAGGGAAATTGGCTCAGCAAATTGTGAAAGGCTCCCCAGCCGATCTTTTTTTTTCCGCCGATAATGAATGGATGGATTTCCTTCAATCGAAATCATTGCTTTTGCAAAGCTCTCGTTTTCCTCTTCTCTCAAATCGCTTGGTGATGATCGTTGCTAAAGGAAATCCTTTAGCAATAAAAAATATTCAGGATTTAAAAAATTCATCTATACAACATTTGGCTTTAGCAGGTGAAGCTGTCCCTGCGGGAAAACTTGCAAGACAAGTTTTAACGAAAAATAATCTGTGGGATTCGATCAAAAACAAAGTCGTTGATGGAGAAAATGTTCGCTCAGCCTTATTGTGGGTGTCAAAAAAAGAAGCAGAAGCGGGAATAGTTTTTTATACAGACTCACTTATAGATCAGAAAGTTGAAGTTGCTTTGACTTTCCCAGAAAGTGATCATGCTAAAATAGTTTATCCCGCAGCGGTGCTAACAAAAAGCGAAAAACAAAAGTTAGCATTAGATTTCTTAAAATTTTGTAAAAGCAAAAAAGCTCAAGATATTTGGACTCAAGCTGGTTTTAAGGTTCTTTTTTGATGAATCCTTATACTGCCATTAAACTCTCTTTAATTGTCGCATTCGCCTCTACCATTCTAAGCACACCTTTTGCAATTTTCCTTGGATGGATTTTAGCCCGTTTAAAATTTCGAGGAAAATTTCTTTTATCTACAATTATCTTTATTCCCCTTGTTCTACCTCCTGTGGTGACAGGTCTTTTGCTATTAGATTTTTTAGGGCGAAATAGTTTTTTGGGAAATATTTTATTAAAACTTGGCTTTCCTGTTTCCTTTTCTCTTTTTGGTGCTGTCATCGCTTCATTTATTGTAGGACTCCCACTCTACATTATGTTGATGAGAAATTCCTTCGAGTCTGTCGATAGACGTTACGAAGAAATGGCCATGACCCTAGGTTATTCACCTTTCAAAACTTTTTTTAAATTTACTCTGCCCATGTCCTATCCTGGAATAATGGCTGGAGCGGTAGTCGCTTTCGCACGTGCCTTAGGTGAATTTGGGGCGACTGTTATTGTGGCAGGAAATATGGAAGGAAAAACCAGAACGATTAGTCTGGCCATTTATTCTTTACTTGATATGCCAGGTGCCGAACAAGAAAGCACTTTTTTGGTTTGGGTAAGCATCGCTCTCGCACTCTTTTCACTTATCACTTTTGAATTATTAAATCGCTGGCACAAAAAACGCATGGGAGACTTCCATGTTTGATTTTCAATTTCAATTTCAAAGAGATAGCTTTTCCTTAGCCGGTCATTTAAAAACGACATCACAAAGCTTAGCTCTTGTAGGCCCCTCAGGTTCTGGTAAATCTACAATCCTTAGGCTCTTATTAGGTTTAGAAAAAGAAATCTCAACTCATGTTATATGGAATTCTAATATATTATCTTCCCTTCCAGTGTGGAAAAGAAGGATTTCCTATGTCCCTCAGCAAAATTTCCTCTTTCCATTTTTGTCAGTGAAGGAAAATATTTTGGTTTCAAAAAGGGCAAATTCCTCATTGCTCCAAGAGGTAATCGTCAATTTAGAGATCGAGACTATTTTGCATAAAAGTATTCGGCATTTATCTGGGGGAGAAGCTCAAAGAGTTGCCCTTGCCAGGGCCATTATATCTCAAGGAGATTATTACCTTTTAGACGAACCATTTTCCGCTTTAGATAAAACAACAAAACATTCTGTTGTAACATATCTCAAATTTTTTTTTGAAAAAAGGAATATTCCCTACATGCTTGTTTGTCATGATGAAAGGGATATTGAGTATCTATGTGATGAAATTTGGGAAATTAAAGAAGGAAAACTCTTAAGATTGAGAAGCCAGTCAATTTGAACTTTATTCGACAATAAAATACTGGCTAATCATAAAACTTATTGGATAAAAAATAACCTCACGCCAATAAAACTCTAAATCATCATACCATTCTTTATCTTTCACTTTGACCGTTAGTATAAGAGCCTCTATCCAATAGTAATAATGGTGGGGGTAGATATTTAAATTTTTTTGAGAATGAGATCTTGCAAGTCTTAAAACTTGAGTTCGAGCATTTAAATTAGTTTGATCGAGGTAATCAAGCATGCACTGAAGTCCAACGATTAAAGCCCTCTCTTGATGTTCGAAATCTGTTTTTTCAAAATTTTTCTTAATTTTAGGGTTGAGAAAGAATAGATTTTGATAAAAATCTGTGGCAAAACCGATTTCAACCTTACTCCTATTGAAAGAGCCAATAACTAGATCGACCTTCATTTCCCATGTTTTTTTTCTTTGCTTCATTTTAGCATTTTAACCAATTCTCACATCAATACCCTGACGATTATCAGTTTTTTTTTAACATCATTAGTAGTATTATTGTTCATGGCATTTTATATTATTGTTAAAGGTAAAATTACCCCATTCCAGTTTCGCTACCTAGATAGCAACATTCCAGTTCATTTGGAAAAAACTCAAATTCACAGTGAGGAATTAAAGGGAAAAAGTAAAATTGAAGCACAGAAACTACTAAAAGATCCTGTAGCTATTGAGGCAATGACATCTAAACTGATCACCTTGAGTCCCGCAGCTAAAATTCGAGATGCCCAAAATCTTATGAAGGAAAAAAAGCTTCACCACATTCCTCTTTTAATAGGTACTTTGTTAGTGGGGTTGATATCCGAAAAGGACCTTCCTCACGATCCAAATTTATTGGAGCAAGAAATAAGAGTTTCTCAAATCATGTCCAAAATAATTCTTTGTGCGGATGAACAAACACCTCTTCGTCATGTGGCCAAGGTTTTTATGGAAGAAAATATTAATTCTTTGCCAATAATCGATGAAAATCTAATGGTAACAGGAATCATTACACATCGAGATCTTTTGAAGTGGCTCTTAAAAAACAATCAATTTACATTGAAATCATAAACGCCCTAAAAGGGCTTTTATTTTGTTAACGATTTTACAATTTTCTTAGGTGAGATGATTGTTTCGTAGTTTCTCTTTCCAAGTGCAAACTGTTGAGAAAAATCTAAATGGCCTGGCCCTGGTTTATACTGGCTATTAGATAAAAAGCCAGGAACCATTCCCATTCCTGGAACACCAGCAGTACCGTGGCAACTTAGGCATGAACCTTTTGGATTATCAGCAGGACCATTTAAACGACCTTCAAGTCCATTGGTTTGAGCACCTACAAATATAACAGTATCCTTACTTTTTCCAGGCGCTCCAAAACCAGTCTGAATTCCCATGGGGCGCATCTTTAAAAGCCCTTTTGGGATATTCGGAATTTTTAAGAGTGGATTTTCTCCAATTATATTTTTATATTCTTTTTCATAATCAAAATTTGGATCGTAGTAGTAAGTATACATAAGCCAGTTTCCAAGGGCCGGGTTTGTACCTTTGATAGACTTATCTTTTACTGCAACATCCATTTGAATCTGTCTTACTGGCTTTAAACTTCTAAAGTTACTACCGGGCTCACTAACGTTAGCAGTCCAAGTATAGGCGCCCTTGATTTCAGGAAAATCAGCCGTAGTAAAAAGAATCTTGGCGGTATAAGTTGCTTGTTCAAAATTTGCTTTTGAAAAATCTGGACTTGGTTTGGCCGAGCCTGAAGAACCATAGATGTTCCCAATGGTTTTACATCCAGGGCCATTATAAAATGATATACCCCAGTTAGAACCTGGAGTTGCTTTTTCGTAGACGTCCATAAATTCGGAACTTTTTAAATCTCTTTCTTTTGTAAGTCCATGAACGCCTTCACGTCCAGCAGGTCCTTGGTTTAACCAAGGAGTTTGGCAAAAATAACGTTTCGTATTTTTTGTGGCGACAAAATTGTCTTCAATATTGGCAGGATTTTGATTGGCCATATTTTCATAGATATATTGCTGTAAAACAAAAGCTAATTTTAAAGCACCATCATGAGTAGAAGCATCTGCCCCTTTCCAAGGAAAAGTCTCTCCACCTTTGTACTTGTCATAATCAGCACGTAGGCTAAATTGTGGTACTTTCATTCCCGTTTTGTTTGATACTGTATCGTTAATAACAAAACCCTCTTCGGCAGAGGCAGCTGTATGACGACCAGGAAGTCTTCCTGTGATTTCTTTTCTGGCATAATCACTTATCTCAAATTCTTCTAGCTTAGTACGATCGATTAGTCCGACATCTACTTTTGTTCCTTCATCAATTGGTGATTTACCTGCGAGACAGTTTGGAATACGAAAGAAATAATCAGTTTTTCCATCTTTGCCCTTTCGCTCTTCAAAACGAACTCCAATCATTAAACCGTCAAAAGAAGTTTTAGTCACAGGAACTGATCCAATAACATTTTTTACTTTATGTTGGGTGTTTGTTTTATCAAAGAAATGGGATTGGATATCTTTCGCTTGTCCTTCAAAACAAACGGCGTGCTTTAATCCAGTGTTGGATTTTTCACGAGTGTTGGCGTAAAAAAACTTTTTTAAATATTCTAAGCGGCCGCCCTCAGAAAATCCACCTTGGCTTCCTTCCCAGCGAGCCTCATCAATTATGTCGAGTCGAGGTTCAGCCGTTTTAGGATCATAGGTGATATATTTAATAACTGGTGCATTATCATCAACGGATGCAATCTCTCTCAAGGCAATTGTTGTTACCTTCGGCCCGTAACAAGCTGTTAAAAGAAATAGGACAGGAATTTTCGATATTTTCTTAATCATACTTACCTCAGTTAATAATGATAGGTTGAAGTCCCCTCATTAAAAATGTGGTATTATTTACCTATCTTTTTCACTCAAGGATTCATCATGAAGCTTTAACTCGTTCATTGCGGTTTTTATAATGCAGATGTTTGAGACGGTCTGTATGAAAGTCTTGTTAATTTTTACCTTACTGCAATTAACTTTGAAGAAGCTAGGTTAAACGCCAAAGCACTGCCAGAATTTAAACAAAAGAAGATGCATGTAGATGGTATACAGCAACTGCAAGCAGTAGATGATTATGAAATTAAGTTGGACCATAATCCCTCTCTTAAAGATCAGACTATTATTGTCAACCTTAAACACCGAGATCTTGTTTCTACTAAAACTCCATAAGTTCCTATGTCTTTTCTTTTATAGAAAATGAGGGGACAATGAACTTCCATGGATCAAATACTGATTTACTTGCAAAACATTCCAAGCTCGGAATTTTACCAGACTTTGGGGATATTAATTTATACCACCTGCTCTGGCTTCGTTCCCAATAACAATGACCTTTCCATTGCAGCGGCAGCCCTCATAACCAATATGAAGTCTTTGCCAGCGACTCCAACAGCACTCTTTTGTTTTGCCATTTGGTCGCTCGGTGAAAGTACGACTTTCACCATTGGATATTTCTTAGGCCCTAAACTTTTAAAAAGCAAATTGTTACAAAAAAAAATGAGTGAAAAAAGACAAGCAGACTTAAAAAAAATGATTGATGAAAATCTCTTCTCTCTCATATTTACCGTACGTATATCACCGGTCCTTAGAGCTTATACGATATTGGCATTGGGGGCATTGGGGCTTACACCCTTAAACTTTTTTTGTCGGCACATCCCCCTACTCTTTATTCATGTCATGGTTGTCTTTCACGCCTTTTTTTACTTAGGGCCAATATTAAAATCGTTTTTCGCCGATAATTCGACCTACGTCTTCATTGCCATCTTTATTGTTTGGGTCAGTATGATGTTTTACGTAGGAAGAAAATTTTATAAAAAACTGGAGTCCTCAACATGAAATTTCTTTTGCTATTTACTTTAACTTTTAGCGCTTCTTTATTGGCAGCAAAACCCGCATCCAAGAAGAAAATCCAAGTGCCAAAACATTTAGCAAAAAAATCTTTGGTGACACCAACTCCAACGGCAACCCTCGATCCAAATAAAGTGCCTGAAGCTCCTGAGGAACCACTATTAGGTGAAGACCAAAACAAAGACGGAATTAGAGACGATATCTATTTTTGGATTGAAACTGAAATTTCAAAAGCGAATGAAAAAGAAGCACTCAAACAAATTGCCATCTATTTGCAACAAGGTTTAGTGGCTGGTCAAAATCTACCAGAAGCCAAGACTGCTTTAGAAAAAGACAGCTTGGAAAAAGGAAAAAGTAAAGCTTTGAAGAAAGTCACTTCGAAAGAAGTAAAATCTCTGATCGAAAACCAGAATAAAATTTTAAAAGCCTATGGATGTCTTTATTCGGTTGTTAATAGCGATGCAGCTTTGATTGAAACTTATAACAATTTACTTATTTCAAAATTTTATAACACTGATAGCCGAAAGAAGGCCAAAGAAAAAATAGATAAAGTCATTAAAGAAGAAAATCCGCCAGTACCAGTTCCTAAAAATGAACCCATCTGTGAGTTTGCTTTAAAACCATAAAGTTCAAAAAAAAGCCCTCTCCAAAGAGAGGGCTTTTGAATAAGATTTCAAGACAGAATGATTAATGATTATTGAATTGATCTTTTTCAGTTGATCCAGCATAAGCTAAGGTTGAAGACATACCACCAGAAATTACAGTTGAAACCATATCGAAGTAACCAGTTCCCACTTCTCTTTGGTGTTTCGTTGCTGTATATCCATTTTTCTCCATAGCAAATTCATTTTCTTGTAACTTAGAATAAGCAGTCATACCTCTTTCGCCGTAATCTAGAGCAAGTTCATACATGCTGTAGTTTAAAGCATGGAAACCAGCAAGAGTAACGAATTGGAACTTGTACCCCATGGCCCCTAGTTCTTTTTGAAATTTAGCAATATCTGCATCACTTAAATTCTTTTTCCAGTTAAATGATGGAGAACAATTGTAAGCAAGCATTTTACCTGGGTAAAGTTTATGAACAGCTTCAGCGAATTTCTTAGCTTCATTCATGTCTGGCTTAGAAGTTTCACACCAAACTAAATCTGCATAAGGAGCGTATGCAATACCACGAGCAATTGCGGTATCAAGGCCGGCTTTAATTTTATAGAAACCTTCTGGTGTACGTTCACCCGTCATAAAAGGCTTATCTCTATCATCAACATCTGAAGTAATTAGATTTGCTCCGTTAGCATCAGTACGCGCAACAAGTAGCGTTTGAACACCCATAACATCTGCTGCAAGACGAGCAGCTGTAAGAGTACGAATAAAAGTATTGGTAGGAGTTAAAACTTTTCCACCTAAGTGACCACACTTCTTTTCTGCTGCAAGCTGGTCTTCATAATGAACTCCTGCTGCGCCTGCTTCAATCATGGCCTTCATTAATTCATACGAGTTAAGAGGTCCGCCAAAACCTGCTTCAGCATCAGCAACAATTGGAGCCATCCAATGACGAGTTACTTTACCTTCTGCATATTCAATTTGATCAGTACGTTGAAGTGCACGATTAATTTTTCTCACTACTTCTGGGACTGAATTCGCTGGATACAAACTTTGATCAGGATACATATTGCCTGATAGGTTAGCATCTGCAGCCACTTGCCAGCCTGATAGGTAAATGGCGTTTAAGCCAGCACGAACTTGTTGAACGGCTTGGTTTCCTGTAAGGGCACCAAGTGCATTAATATAATCTTTAGTATTGAGTAAGTCCCAAAGTCTAGCAGCTCCATTGGCAGCGTGTGAATATTCAACTTTAACCGAACCTCTGAGTTTTAGAACATCCTCAGCGGAATAATCACGAGTAACACCTTTCCATCTTGGATTAGTTTCCCATTCTTTCTTCAGGTCTCTGGCTTCTTTAACCATGTTTTCCATTTAACACTCCTTGAAAATTAGATCTGCTTTAAAGCATCTCCTAAAAAATTTGGTAAGTTCTTTAAGGTAAAAATCTTGCTCGCTTGATCATGAGCTTTGATAAAGCTTTCATGTTCACTTATATGAACTTCTTTTAAAATTTTTTGCAATTCGCTTTCAAAATTTTTCTTTACTAATTCTTCCGTCACAATTGTCCCATCATCTAGTTTAACTTTATGGTGAAGCCATTGCCATACTTGAGCTCTAGAAATTTCAAGTGTCGCTAAGTCTTCCATCAGACCATCCCAAGAAACACATCCTATTTCCGCATTCCATCCCTGCATGTAAGCAATTCCAACACGAAGATTTGTGCATAAGCCGTTAATAGTTTTTGGCCCTTCAGCTTGGGGTAAAATAGATGAATATTTATCAAAATCGTTTAATAGTATATTAAGTTGATTCTCTTTTTTGAATGCTTCCACGGCAATACCGATAAAATATGGGTGAGATACCCAACATCCATCATGCCCCCAATCCCATTCTCTTTTTTTGTCAGCGATCACTCTTTCTGTCTGTGCATTTCTCTCGTTTTCTGTTTTTCCAGGAGTGAAGGCAGACATGCCCCCCATTCCGAAAGCTCCATGTGAGTGGCAAATTTTAACGACTCGTTTAGCGTAGTTTTCCATCCACGAGCATGCCATTGTTATTGAGGCTCGATCAGCTAGCACTTTATCCGAATGATTTTTTAAAACTTTTATATCGCTAAAAATTTTGTCCCAACGTCCGACATTCAATCCCACGGCGTGTTCTTTTAGTTCATACAATATTTCTTCTACTTGGTATGTTGCCGGCAAAGTTTCGATTAAAAAAGTGGCACGTAAAGTGGGAACTGGAAGATTCATTGATTTTTCAAGTGCTGTAAAAAGATCATTCCACCATCTTGCCTCAAGATAGTGTTCACACTTAGGAACATAAAATTTTGGCGTTTTCTTTTGAGCTAAATAGATCTTCGCAGTATGGTAAAAACAAGTGACTAAATCAAATAGTCCGCCACTAATAGGGGTATTTTGAATTTGAACATTCTCTTCATTTAGGTGCAAGCCTCTTACTCGAACCATAACCGCAGCCATGTCATTAGCGTCTAATCGATAGGTCTTTTCTGGCTTAGTGGAAGTCGCTGGTTGAACATAACTAAGGTTACCCGAAACTGCACCAATAACATTTTTAAATCCATCTAAAATATTGGTCCAAGAAGGCATCATCGAATCTTCAAAATCAAGCATCGCCATATCAGCTCGCGCCCCGCTTTCATTGCGAGATAACATATTAATCACCATTTTGGCAGAATTCACCGGGCCAGTGATTTCGACTCGACGACAAAGTAGGTCCTGAGGGATTGGATGAACTTTCCATGCTGTGGTTACAGCGATTGAAGATTTATCCAAGAATTCAGGAACTGAACCACTGTCATATTTGCTTTGACGAATTTCTCTTTCTTTTAAAAGATCTAAACGGCGTGGATTAAAATCTGTATGAAGTTTTAGAAGTAGGTTTTGCAACTCCACTGGAAAAAGTTCCAGGGACTCGTTGGACATTTTGGGCAAAATAAGAACGCTCATCATAACGATCCTTGTTAATCAAAGTCTCATAAAACAAGTCCATTGTTTGATAAACTCACTAACTTCGTCAAATCAATAAATCTAACAATTGTTTAGTATAGTTGAGCAAAGTCATAAGGCTTCCCTGGCGTTTAAGCCAGGGTTCCTTATCATTTTTTGAAGAGGGGCAGAAGTTCAGGGGCCTATAAAAGCGGGGAAAAAGTACTAACAGAGTTGCTAGTACTAATGCTTGTTAACCCTATTATAAAAAATCCCCCCCTTCTGCAGGAGAAATAATTTTGACATAAATAAGGGCTAACTGATTGTTTCTTTAAACAGATCGAAAAAAACTTTCGAGTTCCATATTAAAAAAAGCCTCGTTCTCTTGATTACTCATGTGCCCTGCCTGAGGAATAATTTTTAATTCGGCATGGGGAATTTTTTCTTTCATTTTTTGGGCTACTAAAACTGGGGTAATGACATCGTGTTCACCAACAAGAATTAATGTTTTTTGGGTGAGCTTTGAAAGGATGGCTTCTGTATCTGTCCTTCCCATCATTGCCAATATAAGACCTATGGCTCCACGACTAGAATTTTTTCCAATGAGACGCTTGAGTTCCCCCATTAAAATGGGACGGTTATTTTGCGTTTCTTGGGTGGTTGCTTTAGTCAAGAATCCAGTGGCAAAGATTTCAAGTCCTTTTTCTTTGATGGCCAATAAAGCATCTGTACGTTTAATTTTTGTCTCATCAGAATCTGGAGCCGTTTGCGTATCAGCTAAGGTAATCGAATAAAAAAGGGAGGCTTGTTTTTCGAGTGCTCTTAATAAGACATAGCCCCCCATGGAAAAACCAACGGCATGAACCTTTGGTAATTCTAATTCTTCCACCATAAAAATGAGATCATTGGCCAGCATTTCGAGAGTAAACTGAGCATCAAGACTACTTCCCCCCATACCTCTCATATCTGGAGCGACCACTCTATAATTTTTTTTCAATTCTTCTATTTGGGGAGTCCACATTTCGTGGGAGAAAGGAAATCCGTGTATGAGAAGAACCGTTTCATTGCCTTTTTCTGAATCAAAATATGAAATGGTTTCATTGTCTCTGGTCTGAAAGTTTTTTAAACTCATTGCTCTATCCTTGGCTGCTAAATTAATAATCAATGGCATCTTCAAAATCATCTATCGTACTTTTGATGTTATCTTTGGTCTTTTCGAAGGCGCATTCTAACCTACCATCCAGCAATGGACATGTCTTGTCCGAGACCTTTCTGATAGTCTTTATAACTTGATTAGTTTTAGAAGTTTTAGCAAAAAAATTAGTTTCGTCAGGAATAAAAGTAGTACAAGGGGCTAGACTAGAAAAGTCTTTGAGGCCCTAAAAGAGAAAAACAAAGAAAGTGTCTAAATTCTGGACGATTACGTCACATCATTATTAAAAATGTCTAAAAGTTAGACATTTTATTCAAGAGCTAATTTTTGAAAATAGCTAGTCATACGAGAAATAAGTTCTTCAGATAGGCTCTGCTTTCTGTAGGTAATTGAGGAGAGCTCTAAGATCTTTTTGGCAATGATATTCTCAACAGAGCCCGAATACTTATCGGAGAGAAAAATAACCTCCTTTACACCTGCAGTTGCGATCATCTTGGCACATTCATGGCAGGGAAAAAGAGTGACATAGACTTTTGCTCCCTCGAGACTGGTCTTAGCATGTAAAATGGCATTGGCCTCTGAGTGAACGACAAAACCATATTTTTGCTGATCTAAAGGGAGTGACTTATCGTTCCCCCAAGGAAGTAACTTTTCATTTAAGCCAGCGATATGACCGTTATAGCCCATAGAAACTTGGTGATTTTTATGATCAACAAAAACACACCCAACTTTTGTATTAGGGTCTTTACTCTTAAAAGAAGCCATTACCGCTTGTAACATGAAGTATTCATCCCATGTCACATTGGATCCTGGATTTGATTTTTGAACTTCATTTTCAGACATAATATAACCCTTTATTTTTTTTCATTAGAGCAAAACCCCGTAAAAAAGTCACCATATTTACGACTAAAAGTAGTCGAAAAAATATGGAAGTTGTTTACACTAACTGTAATGAGCACCTCGGAACTTAATTTTTACTTGCATTGATTCCTAGCTCAAGGGTTTAATAGAACCCAAAGGGAGTTTTCATGAAGGCTTTAAGTTTTTTACTATTGTTTATTTTCATTGCTTGTTCTACACCAAAAGCCGACAAGCAATTTCAACAGTTAGTTGAAAAAGATTTTGTAGATGCAGATGATGATGGAGTCGATGATGTTGAAGACAAATGCCTAAAAACAACTCAAGGTGCTTTAGTTAATGGTTACGGTTGCGCAGAAAAAGAAAAAATCCAGTTCGTCTTTAATATTGAATTTCCTAAAAGATCTTCTCGAATCCCTAAAACTTTTAACGAAGAACTAACTCACCTGGCCCAATTTCTCCAAAAGCATCCTAAAACTCGCGCGGTGATAGAGGGGCATACCGACAATACAGAATCTAAAGCAAAGTGTATGGCAATCTCTGAAGCAAGAGCCCAATCTGTGAGAAATTTTATTATTGAAAACTATGGAATAGATGCAGCACGATTGTCTGCCGTTGGCTTCGGCAAGAAAAAACCAATTGCAGATAATAAAACCGCTCAAGGGCAAAAAATGAATCGTCGAGTGGTAGCGGTCATTACTTCTGTTCAAGATTAAGGTTTTGAGTTACTCTTGGCTGTGAAAATTATCAATCTCTTACTTGTTTACTATTTTACATTCCTTATGCTTTCTCCATTAGCACTTGCGGATGAAGCAGTAGTGGAAGGAAAAGATTTAAAAGCAAACTTTGTTGTTGAAAAAATTATTAATGACAAAGAAATTGTCATTCGCCCTACTCGTTCAATTTTACAAGAAATGGAATCCATTAGCGACGGTAGTATATTTGCAATCTATTCTCAATCAGATAATTTAGTCATAGCATTTGCCACCGTTCATAAAAAAAGTTCAGAAAATTGGGTACTATGTACAATTGTCATGGAAAAAAAGGATTACATTCTAAGAGAGGGAAGCAAGGCCAGACTAGTTCACTTTGACGAGAAAAAAAATTTGGAATTTAATGGCAGTTATCACCTCTTACAAGCTCATGATCGAAATGCCCAAAATCGATACCGCCCTTTAACTTATCTTGGATATTGGAGTGGTCAAACTGCTTCGAACCTAACAAAGAATGAATGGCTTTTAGGTCCTACAATTATGAGTTACGGGATTCATGAACGTTTTCAATTAAGCACCACACCCTTCCTCAATTTAGTTGATATCTACAACTTTGGAACAAAATTTATATTAAAGTCGGAAGATAGTTATACATTTTCTAGCGGAATTGATTTTAGTCATTACGCTCAATATGACCAAGATCCACTAGATTTTAGTTTTATGTTTGATACTTTTGGCTCTTCTCGAATCATCTCTTATACGAAGCTTACTTTTCGAGACCAAAGACCAACCACTGACTCTTACTTTTATGCAGGAACGCAACAGAATAGAAATGGTTATACCACTGAATTACAAAACTATTATGGTTTAATGTTAGACAATTGGAACCGAATTTTGTTTGGACCCAAGTATAATTTTGATGAAAAAATTCTTGGCGGAAATATTTCATACGCATTCCTTGGAAAACACACAACTTTTATCCTTGGAGGTATGACAGAAGACTTCTCCAAACCCCATTTGGGCTCAAACGGCTACCGTCTCATCTTTGACTTCTATTGGCGTTATTGACCTTTCTACCTACTTTCTTGTATAAAATAACCCTATGAAAATAAATATAAAAGCAGAAGCGCTCAATGCTCTAAAATCTTTCTCCGTCCCTGAAAAATTGGAATTTGGGAAATGTTTAGCCCCAGTTATGGTTCAGGCTATTTATAAAAATGGTGCTTGGGGCGAATTAAATTTAGTTCCTTATGGAACACTTGATTTAGATCCATGTGCAAAAGTTCTTCATTATGGACAGGAAATTTTTGAAGGGATGAAAGCCTACAAAAATGCCAAAGGTGAAGTGAATCTTTTTAGACCACTTGAAAATTTTAAGCGCTTTAATTTTTCCGCTCGCCGCATGGCCATGCCGGAAGTGACTCAAGATTATTTTATTGATGGTATCGAAACCCTTGTTAGACATTGTAAAGAATTTATTCCGACTGAAATCGGGCATTCCCTTTATATGCGCCCAATGATGATTGCAACAGAAGTTGGCTTAGGGATTAAGCCGGCTGAAGAATTTATGTTCCTCATTGTAGCATCCCCTTCTGGTTCGTACTTCAAACAAGAGAATGTAAAAGTTTTTATCGAAAGAAATTTTACCCGTGCTGCCCCGGGGGGAATGGGAAGTGCTAAGACTGGCGGTAACTACGCCGGAAGTCTAATCGCTGATAAAATTAACCGCGAAAAAGGTTTTCACCAAACGATGTGGCTAGATGCTGTTTCTCGCACTTATGTGGAAGAGATGTCGGGAATGAATTTCTTCGCAGTTGTTAAGGGTGAACTTTATACTCCACCATTATCGAATACTATTTTAGCTGGAATCACTCGTGATTCAGTTTTAATTTTAGCACGTGAGATGGGCATTAAAACTCACGAAGAAAAAATAAACGTCAATACCCTTAGAAGTCAAATTCGCTTTGGTGAATGTACTGAAGCTTTTATCTGTGGAACTGCTGCAATTATAACACCGATTGAATCACTTACTGATGGCAACGAGGTCTATAATCTTAGAGATGCAACAGGCTTAGTGGCGAATCAACTCCGTAGCCAAATGCTTGCGATCCAAAACCAAAATATTCAAGGCCCTTCAGGCTGGATTCATAAAATTGATTGTTAAAAAAAAGCCCCTCTTTCGAGGGGCTTTTTTTTAGAAAGGTATTTGAATTTTAGAGTGTTGGCAAAAGTTCAAAACAAAGTATCGCAATGAAAGTTGGAACAAGAGCTCCTACAAATAAACCACCAGGTGAAATACCATCCTTACCAAATGAATCTTTTAAAATACCAAAGCCTGCTGGGTTTGGTGCATTGGCAATAACTGTTAAACCACCACCAGTCACAGCACCGGCAACGAGGAAGTATTTCGCTGAATCTGTTAGTTCAACTAATGAGCCCAAGTATGTTAATGCCGCGTTGTCGGTAATCGCTGTTAAGCCAGTAGCTCCGAAGTAAAGTACTTGGTCAGTTAAAGCTGAAATTAACGGCTGTAACCACCATTGCTGTAAGCTTCCAAGAGTTACTAGACCAGCGAGGAAAAATCCAACCATTAAGGATTCTTTTACTTTGATAGTATCTTGATATTCTTTTGTCACAGTTGTGAAACCTAAGAAGAATAAGAAAAGAGCAATAAAGACAACCATATGGTGAGCAGTCAAAACCACCATAGCTAGGAAAGCAATATGCATTAAGTACATCCACCAAGTTGGATTCATTTGACCAGCTACTGGTTTTTTAACTTCGATGTCTCCAGTTAACTCGCTCTTGAAATAGAAAGCAACAATCAGAGAACTAATTATACAAGAGATAGCTGCCTTATATCCAAAATTTGTCACCATGTGACTCATTCCCCAACCCCATTTTGAAGCAACCATTAAAACTGGCGGTGCCGCAAAGTGAGTGAGTGTTCCACCGATGGAAACGTTAACGAATAATAAACCGATGGTAGCGTATTTAAATTTATTAGACATTTTCCCATTATAGAAAGCATTCAAGAGAATGATTGCTGTTACGGTCATTGCAGCCGGTTCAGTAATAAATGAACCTAAAAGAGGCCCAAGAACACAGGCTGAAATATAAAAAGCCATTTTACGAGGTAGGGGCAACATCTTTGAGGCGAGTACAATCATTTTCTCGGAAAGAATGATCACTGGTCTAGTTCCGGCCATACACATAATGACAAAAACAAAACCTGGTTCCGTAAAGTTTAAGCTTTCAAGATACTCAATGACTCCGTGGCCACCTTTTTGAGTAGCATAAACGATCATAAAAACTAGCGCCCAAATACCGAAGACGGCTTCAACTTCAGCCATAAAATGGAAAAAATTTTCTCCCATCGAGCCTTCTTTGTAATGGTGGGCCATGTGTTCAAATTTTTTCACCAAGAAAGTGTGTAGGACTGCCAGGGCAAAAATAATCGTTGCCGACAGTTCGAGGAATGTTGGATTCATAGACATCCTTTGTTAATGTGACTATAACTTTTAATAAACTTACCCTTTTAGTATAAGATAAAATTAATTTTAGTGGAAAAAAAGTATGAAGATAGCTGGTATTAGTTATGATTTAGAAGAGGCTCCACAATCTCTAGAGCTGTGGTTCGATCGAATGGATCAAATTATACTTTCTGCTTTAGAAAATCACGACATCGTGGTCCTACCGGAACTCATGCACATGTCACTCTCAAAATACTGTGTGGAAACAGATTTGAAGTCTCAAATAAAATTTTGTGCAGATGTGTTATGGAAAAAATATATTCCTGAGCTTTTACCTAAACTTCCTCATAAAGAACATTTTTTAGTTTTAGGTTCTGGTCCTTTTCAATTAAGTGAGGGGGTTTTCACCAACCGAGCTCCCATCATTGTAAATGGGAAATTGAATGGATTTGATAAGATCTACTTAACACCCTGGGAGGGTTGTTTCGTGCGAGGAACGACAGTGAGTCTTTATCAATTTAAAGGTTTGAAAATAGCTCCTCTCATTTGTTTTGATATCGAGCAACCATACATTTCAACCTTATTAAAACATGAAAGAGTAGACCTCCTTTTAGTTCCTTCTGCAACCTCTAGTCGAAATGGTTCACAAAGAATTTTACGAACGGCCAGCGGCAGATCGATTGAATTAGGTTGTGCTGTTTTTGTCGTTCCAGTCATCGGAACTATTGATTACAACGAACTTGTGGATAAAAATGAAGGACGACAAGGTCTCTTCTTGCCTGCCCAGCAATGTATTAGTCATGAGCAAGAGCAATATTCCGAATACAGAACAAGAGTGACGGACGTATGTTCCTTCGATCTCGAAGTCGCTGAAATAAAAAATGTAAAAGAAAACAATGGTGAAACAAAACCATTTTTTACTATTGATGTTCCCTTAAATTTAGAAAAATTATAGATACTAAGGCTGAGCTAAATTGTAGTTCCAAGAGAAGACTTTATTGGGTGCAATTTTCTGTTCAATTTCATTCCAGCTTTTATCTGCCATATAAACGACAAAAGGCGAACGCTCATCCGGACTTTTTGTTTGCAAATAAAGTGTCCACCAACCCGGATCACGATGTATGTCGTAGTTTTTTCCCTTAATCAAACTTTTTAGACTTTGACCTTCATCACCAACAGGTGCCAAAGTAAGCCAAGTGGTACAATTATGACTGCATCCAACACCTCTGTTCTGATCTAGTTTTCCTTGGCTTGAATGCGGGCCATCGATGGAAAAACTTCCCATCGCTTCTTCGTAATTTTTTTCAATACTGTGAATATACCAACGTAAATGATTAAACTCTTGATCAGAAAGAGAGATAAAGCTTTCCATTCGCTCAGAATACAGTGAGAACTCATACTCAACTGATTTGAAACCCGTCAAATCATGATCAAAAACTTTATTTCCCACTCTAGTATAAAGATGTCCAGTTCCTTTGCCCATTGGCATCGATACAGCATTATAAGAAAGATACGAGGTATAGTCTTTTTTAAGCTGAGCGATTTTATTATCAGAAAGTCCGTCGAAGGAAAGTACCAGAAATTTTTTCTTTCGTTCAAAATCACCTACATGACTTGATGACTTGACAATAACATCTTCAATTAAGCGAACATTATTGGGCCAAAGTTGAAGAAGACTTTGAGCACGCTCTAAAAGAGGTCCTTGAATGAGTTCATCGGGAAAAGCATGAGCTAAAGGGATTTCTACCTTTGGTTGCTCAAAAAAAAGTGACGAACAGGGGAGCTCCTGTGCATTAACTTGAAAAGTAAAAAATAGAACTACTAATGTAAGCTGCAAGACCATTATAGTTCTTTTCCTGTTTGAATCATTTCATAAGAAAACTCTATTTAGCTTATGTATTTATCTTTTTAATGGAGGTAATACTCCCAATTAAATTGTTTATTGGTTTTGATCAGTTCACTTAATTCCGCCATTGGATCATCACTCATATACACAACAAAAGGAAAACGTGATTTTGGTGTGTAGGCATGGATGAAAGCCGTTAACCAGCCAGGGTTACCAGCAATATCCCATCCATGAGCCCCTATCATTTCTTTGAATGGTTCACCATCTTTTCCAATGGGAGCCAGACCTAACCAACTGGTACAGTTATGTCCTTCGCCAGCCCTAGAACATTTATTATTATCAATTTTCCCCACTGTTTCTTTTGTTCCATTGTAACTAAAGGTACCAATAACATTTGCATGATTGGTTGAAGCGTGGTGAGCATACCAACGTAAATTATCAAATTCTGCCGGTGTCAGAGCCACCATGGTTTCAAGACGATCTGAATAACCTGTGCGATACTCATTGACGCTCATACTATTTAAGTTATCCATAGTCTTGTTCCCTACTCTTGTATAAAGATGTCCAGCTTGTGAGCCAAGAGGGAAAGATAAGGACTCATTTGAAACACTATTTAAATAATCATTCATTAATTCAGTTTTTCTTGCCTCATCCATACCATTAGTCGAAATGATAAAAAAATCTTGTAAACGAGTTGGGTTAGAAGTGCCTAGTTGCACTTTCATTTTTACATTGTTAACCAGTTTTACGTTGTTGGGCCATCTGTTTTTGAAATCATTCATTCTTGCCGTCAATGTCCCTTCTTTAATCATTGTCTCTGGGAAAGCCTGTGCAAAAGGAGTTACACCTTCAATTTTATAACTAAATTGACCGTCACATTCTACTGCCACAGAATGGCTGTTCATTGAGTAAGAAACGGTAATCATCAGAATCAGTAAGAGCTTCATTGTTTTCATAAAAAATTCCACCTAATGTAAGTCATATTCCCATTCAAAATTTTTATCTGTTGCAATCATGGCATCTAATGTTGCCCAATCTTTCTTTGTTGAAAAAACATTAAAGGGTGTTCGTGCCTTTGGAGTATAGGCATGAATAAAAGCTGCTAGCCAACCCGGGTTTCGGGCAATATCCCAGCCATTCGCTCCTATGAGTTCTTTTACTGGCTCTCCATTTTTTCCAATAGGAGCTAATCCCATCCAACTGGTACAGTTGTGACCACCTACGGGACATTTATTATCATTAATTTTTCCATTGGAGACTTTTACACCCTCATATCTAGACTCTCCAAGTACACCATCGTAATTGGTAGTGGCATGGTAAGTGTACCAACGAAGATTATCTAATTCTTGAGGAGACAATTCTAAGACCGTCTGAATACGATCCGAGTTAGAAAATTTAAAATCAGCTACATCAACCTGTTCCACATAGTCTAAACTTTTTGTTCCGACTCTAGTATATAAGTGATTTTTACCAAAAAATTCCATTGTATTATGAGAAATACTATCGAGATAATCTTTCGCCATTTCTACTTTTTGAACTTCATCTAAGCCATTAGTTGTAACAACTAAAAAATCTTGTGAACGAGTTTTTTTATTCGTTTTAAAATCAACTTTCATTTTTACGTTCTTCACCAACTTTACATTGTCTGGCCACTTATTTTGAAATTGAGTCATTCGTTCAATTAATGTTCCTTCAGTTATAATCGATTCAGGAAAACCTTCAGCAAAGGGAATGACTCCATCAACTTTATGACTGAATGGTTCATCACATTCTGGAGCAGCGATCGAAACTGTCGAAATTGACAGCATAACTAGAAGTAAAAGAAAGGAAATTAAACGATTTAACATCTTTTAATTTTTCTCCACTGCAACTCGGACTGCTTGATTCATGATTTCAGCTCCAATGGTTCCAAGGTCAATCACTCCCATACCATCAGGTAATTTTACACTTTTAGTGGAAACGACAAATAAAGTGTCACCATCCCAAGGAGTATGAAAAGGTCTAATACTTGCAGCCATACCAGTGTGGGCCATCACCGCAATTCTTTTTAAATCGGTTCTTGAAACATCTGCATTGGTGATAATGATACTTATTGTTGTGTTTTCCTTTGTTTTAGGAGGAACACTTTTTTTGCCATTCATTAATTCAAAAGCGACATCGAGATGTTTTTCATTTTTTTTGTCAAAACTACCTGCAATGATTTCGCCTTTTTCATTAAAAATATTTCCAACAGCATTTAAAACTGTGAGGCCAAATATTTTAATCCCCTTTTCTTGGTAAAATGCAGCTCCTTGTCCAGAAGCTTGTGCCAGTTCTCGACCAAAATATTTCCCGACAGTCACAAATCTTCCCGCTCCAGCCCGCCCTATTTCAACTTGGTTAGTTTTAGCTTTATTGAATGCCTTACTTCCAAGTTCTTTATCAGGATAAATGGAATTATCTCTCCCCGCAAAATCATAAACGATAGCACCTGGGACAGAGGGGATTGTATCAAAAGTAGCTTTTCCACCACGCTCTTTTAAAATCTCAGCCATCACTCCACTCGCCACATCTAATCCAAAGGTCGATCCACCAGCCAAAGTGATAGCATCTACGTAACCCCAAGTATTAAGTTCTTCAATTGAAGAAGCTTCTCTTACGGCTGCAGCACCGCCTCGGATATCGATAGCTGCATCAGCCCCTTTCGGAAAATGGAAAACAGTACAACCAGTGGGCCCTTTTTCATATTCAGCCGTTCCCACTTTAAATTCATCAAAATCGTACTTAAAAGTTTTCGCGTTCACAGGTGTGGCGCAAAATAACAGTAGAGGGATAAACCCCTTACTGCATGTACTTTTTAGCAAGAGGTTTATAGTACGTCTCATATTGGTCACCATACATTTCAACTAATTTGTTCTGAAAAGTTTCATAAAGTTTACTTTCTTCAGCAAACATAACGACTGCACCTTGTACTTCAGCTTGAGCTTTATCCATGGTAATGAGGCCAGCTTTATAACGAGCTTCAACTTCATTGAGTCTTCCCACGTAATTGTTTTGAGCTAAGCGGATTGACTCATCTAGACCTGGTTTTCCAAAAAACTCAACATGAGTAGCCCAGTTTCTTAGAGGCCATGAAAAGTTTCTGAATGTTTCTACTGCTAATAAAGCATCATCAACATATTGATCAGCATTGTGTGCTTCAACTTTAGCAGGGAAAAGTTTTCTCAACATATTTTGATTTTTTTGTGATAATTTTGAAAAATCATTTACAGAGTCAAAGGCGGTAAAGGTGCTAGCTCCTACCATTTTTTCTGTTCCTTCTTGTAAGAAGAACGAGTTACGAAGTAATCTATCTCCTAAACATTTTGGATCAGAGTGACAATCACGAGCCTCAAGAACGATTCTTCGTTTTTTGTAAATAATATCTGGGCGGTAAGCGGTACCACCAATAAATTTGTAAGAGTTTGCATACTTACCAATTTTTTTCATATACTTCTCATCCAGCATTTTGCCTTCGGAGTTTGCCGTTAACATCATTTCTAAACGATCACGTTTTAATTTCGTCATTGGCCCAAGCCATGGGTGATCAAAAGATCTCATCACTAATTTACTTGGATTTTCTCTGTATCTCTCAAGCCCTGCGATCATTTTTTCAAGCGTATCTAGATCATTTGTAAAATTGAAAAAACCAAAGTTCCCTTTTTGCATAACTTCTTTAGATACTTTTGGGCCAGTATGGAAAATGGCATCGAAGGTAGAGCTAACTGCTCCTTGCATCGAACCCGCTCCAAATTTTTCATTGATAAAATTGATTTTGGCAAACCAATCTTCCAGAGTATCCATTGGGCTTAAAACAATTTCTAAGTTTCCTGTATCATCCATAATCACGCGTTCTGGTAGAAAATCAAATTCTGGCGAACGTGAAGTTCTAACCAATTTGCCTTCTTCACGAAAATCTGGGAAGACTCGTTTCCAGTTTGCGCGGAACCAGTCTCCTCTTTCTTTTTTAGCCATGGCATTCCATGCTTGACGGCTCAATCCCAGAGATTCATCAGGTGCATAATGCATCATAATGGCATCAATTCGATCAAGCGTGTATTCAGATTCAAAACCGTATTGAATATGAGTCGGAACTGCTTTTCCATCCTGAAGTTTAAGCATCTTTGGATACCTAAATTCACCAGGTCTTTCGATCCAAAAATTGTCGCAAGCATAAAGCGGCGAAACGATTGTTTGCATAGTCAAAGTAGAAAGAAGTAAAAACGCCGATAAATTTTTCACAAATACCATCCTCAATTATTCTGGAAGATTCCAATTCCAATTTATAACTTCATCTTTTTTTATTTTTTCAGTAGTCAGTTCACTTAAATCTTTTCTCGAGAAGAAAAAGACAAAAGGCACTCTTGATTTGTTTGTTTTGCTGGTCAGATGTTGTAAAAACCAACCTGGGCTTGTATGAATATTCCAAGACTTTTGGGCTCCAATCATGTTCACAAGCATTTCATTTTGATCACCGATCGGAGCAAGACCCATCCAGCTTGTGCAATTGTGTTTTTTACAGATTCCTTTGTTATCATCTAATTTACCGTTCGCATCTGGAGCGCCAGCGTAATCGGCACCATTGGAATTTCTAGTTCCTAAAGTATTCTTGACATTTTCAGTGGCATTCTTGGCATATGTATTCAGGCGAAACTGTTCTTCTGGTGAAAGCTCAATGATAGGTTCAATGCGATCTGATTTCCCAAAGATGTAATCATCTTTTGTAATCCATCCAAAATAATCAATACTCTTATCCCCAATACGTGTGTAGAGGTGGTCTCCATTGTCTTTCAAAGGAAAAGAAACGGTTAACCATGAAACAGCATCGGTATAATCCTTTTTAAGTCTCTCAGCATCGTCTTCTCTCATACCTTTCATGCTGACAACAACGACAGGTTTTTTTTGTGATCCAGTCACTGTCCCTTCAAGGGATTTTGCTTCAAAAATAACATCGTCAACAATCTTGATATTGTCTGGCCAAAGCTCTTGTAGTCGTTTCACTCTATTTTCAAGTGTTCCTTCCCAAATGGTTTCAGGGAATGCATCGCTAAAAGCTTCAAGCTGAACGTGTTCTACTTGAGCCCAATTGGTAAAATGGCGCTTACATCCCAACATAGAGTCATAAGGAACAGGGACCTGTGCCCATACTGGAAGCGTAAATAATAAAGAAAGAAGCAACAATTTCACTTAAAATACCCACCTTGGGAAAAAAGCACATTTCATCATCTCATCGGAAAAATGGAGTTATTCTTGAGGAGAAAGGTATTGAAAAAAGATAGCCAGGTTTTATTACTCGACGGAAAAGTTCCACTTAAATAGTTTGTTTTTCTTCACCTTTCCTTGGGAATTAGTTAATTCGGCAAGACTCTTTGGAGAAAAGAGCACAACATAAGGAACTCTTTCGATCGGACTTATAGCAGTTAATGTTTTAAGCCACCAACCTGGATTAGTGTGAATGTTCCAGCTTTTCCCGGCACCAACCATTTTTACTAAGAATTCATTCTCATCACCAATAGGAGCTAATCCCATCCAGCTTGTACAATTGTGGCCATCACAATCAGTCGTAGGCTTATTATTGGTTAACTTACCCTGAGCATTTCCAGCACCATCATAGGAATTATCCCCTAGCACCTTGTCTCTATCCTTGCTGATATTTTTCACATAGGTGTTTAAGCGAAATTGCTCTTCGGGAGAGAGATGAACTATAGGTTCAATTATTTCTGAGTCTAAATCTAATTCATATTTCTCTCTAAAAAAAGCATCATAATAGTTTAATTCCTTATTTCCCAAGCGGGTATACAAATGCGAGCCAGATTCTTTCAAGGGAAAAGAAACCGTTAACCAAGACATCGCATCGGTGTAATCTTGTGTTAAAGAAGCAACATCTTCTGCACTTAAATTTTTGGTACTTATAACAATAACTGATTTTTTTTGATGACTAGTGACTACACCTTCGTTGTTTTTAAATTGAAATTTTACCTCTTCAACAACTTTGATATTGTTAGGCCATTTCTCTTGAAGTCTTACCACCCTATCATCCAGTGTTCCTTCCCAAATAGAATTGGGGAAAGCTTCTGCAAAAGCCTTGATCTGTACTTTTTCAATCCTTGCCCATCCAGCAAAATGTCTCTGGCAACCTGTCATCGAATCATAAGGAATCTCAACTGGTAGATTCTGAGCAAGCACTTGAAAAGAAATTAAAAATAGAGTCAAGATTAACAAACGCATAAGTTTACCAACATAAGGAGTTCAAAATCCATTCCCTCGTCGGATAATTAGTCTTAATACTTGAGAAAAAGACTCAAAACACTTGGCTTTCAAGGGCTTACTCGTTATCCTTATTGAATAAATACAACGTGCTAGATTCGGGGAAGAATTTCTATGAATACTCCAATGAATTCAACCAGCAATTTGGGAATGAAGAAATTATCTTTTGCCCTATTGTATTTTACTGAAGGTGCTCCAATTGGTTTTCTTTGGTTAGCGCTGCCTACACTTTTTCGTGAGCAAGGTCTAACGGTCAAAATGATTACTCAGTACTCTTCCTTGCTGGTCATACCATGGTCACTTAAATTTTTCTGGGCTCCGATTCTAGATGCATTAAGAGGTCCACGCTTTGGTTATCGTCATTGGATGATGGTGGCCCAAACAATGATGGCCTTAACACTCGTTCCGCTTTTGTTTCTTGATCTCACCACTGACTTTCGTCTCATTTGTAAAATTTTGGTCCTTCATGCATTCTTTTCATCCATTCAAGATCTTGCCATTGATTCATTGGCTATTTCTGTAACCGCGGCAAAAGATAGAGGAAAAATTAATGGTTGGATGCAGGTGGGACAATTCATTGGTCAATCCGCTTTTGGTGGTGGAACTATTTTGATGGTTCATTACATGGGGCTAAAATCTGTCGTAGGAATTTTAATCGCCGCCATTTTTATTTTAGGTACACTCACTGCCCGTAATAAAACATTAAGTTCGACTAAAGAAGTAAAAGGCCAAAAATTAAATGATTATTTTAAAACAATGAAACAATGTTTACTTAGTAAGAGCATGCTTCTAGGAATGCTTTTTGCTGTCACTATTTTATCTGGAGAGAAAGCCTTTACCGGATTAATTGGTCCTTACCTACTTGATAGAGGTTTTGATTCTCTCACCATTGGCTCTTTTTTAGCATTTCCTTCGATTATTTTAATGGTTCTTGGATCTTTATTCGGTGGATATTTCTCGGATCAATTTGGCAGAAAACCAATACTGATTGTTGCCACACTTTTAATGACAGTATTAGTTGCCCTCATCATTACCATTATTCCCCATGAATCGATGATTGCTTCACTTTGCGGAGTTTACTTTTGCGCAGGTGTAATGATAACCACTTCCTATTCGCTATTGATGAATCTCACCAATAATAATTTGGCTGCGACCCAATTTTCTGCCTTCATGGCGATGATTAATTTAAGTGAATCTTATTCAGTCTTTTTTGTCGGAAAAATGAAACCAGAGTATGGATACCTATGGGCTTTTCTAGGTGCTTTTGCCATTTCACTTATTTCGCTTTTTCTACTTTGGGGATTACAAGAACCAGAAGTTCAACATGATGATGATTCAAACGATGACCTATTAAATACTGGTGGGACCGGACCTTTACGCAACTAAAACAAGAAAGCCTTTTTGAAAAAAATTTTTCTCAAAAAGGCTTTCAGTTCAAAACAATCAAAGCAATTAAGCATCTTTTCCAATTGAGTTTACTGGACAAGCATCAAGCTGCTCTTGGCATAATGAGATTTCTTCTGGAGTCGATGGTTGCTTTTTTACATATGCATTTCCATTTTCATCTTCAGCAAAAAAATCAGGAGCACCACTATAACAAACGTTACATGCAATACAGCCTTCTCCGCCATCATCATCTGCATCAGTACAATACCAAGCACCTGATACGTTACTTTTGTGTTTCATTCCCGCATTGGCCATAACTTCTCCCTTCTCATTTTAAGATTTCACTAGGTTTCCAATACTATAGTTAAATTATTGAACTGCTTCAACTATGTTGCAGTTTTTTCTCACTTTTACTATCCTATACCCTTGTCACTTGAAGGGAAAAACCTTATAAGTTTAATCAATTTTTGTTTAAAAAAGGCATTCATTTATGAGCTCAGATATCAATGTTTACTCATCGGAGTGGTCGCAAAATCCTTATTTTGATGATGCCACTAGGAAAGAAATCCAACATCTGATCGATACCAAGAACGAAACAGAGCTAACAGAGCGCTTTTACCGCGATCTTGAGTTTGGGACAGGTGGACTTAGGTCCATAATTGGAGCAGGTCGTAACCGGATGAATAAGTATCAGGTTAGAAAAGCCACTCAGGCCCTTTGTAATCAATTAAAAAAAATGCACCTGCCGATCACCGTTTGCGTAGGCTACGATAGCAGAACTTTCTCCAAAGAGTTTGCCTGTGAAGTAGCTTCGGTAGTGGCAGGCAACAATGGTTTGGCATACATCTACGATCGTATGCTACCTGTCCCAATGCTCTCCTACTCTGTTCGTTTTCATCAAGCCCAGGCCGGTGTGATGATTACCGCTAGTCATAATCCAAAAGAATACAACGGTTATAAATTATTTTGGAATGATGGAGGACAAGTTGTTCCACCAGTAGATAAAGAAGTTATCGGCGAGTACAACGCCATCTTAGACTGGAACTCAATCTCTCATATGAATTTTGATGTGGCAGTGAAAGAAGGAAAAATTACTTGGGTTGGAAAAGCTGTCGAAGATGCTTATCATAAAATGCTTTATAGTTTTTCCGTCAATCCAGAACTTTGCTTAAAACACGGAAATGAACTCAAAGTTGTCTACACTCCCATTCACGGAACTGGAATTAATGCCGTACCTGCTCAATTGAAGCTCATGGGTTTTACCCAAATTGATATCGTCAAAGAACAAGAAACTCCTGACAGTCAATTTAGTACAGTGAAGTTTCCGAACCCAGAATATTTAGAAGCCTTGGATCTTGCCATTAAGCAAATGAAAAGAACTAACGCCGATCTATGTTATGGCACTGATCCCGACTGCGACAGATTAGGTGTGGTTGTGAATCATAAAGGCGAGCCTACTCCGCTCAATGGTAATCAAGTGGCCGTCCTTCTCCTTCACTACATTTTAAAAAGTAAAAAAGAACAAAATAAATTACCTCCTGAGCCACTGGTGATTAAAACAATTGTGACCAGTGAACTACAAACCACCATTGCCAAAAATTTTGGTGCCCATATAGAAAATACTCTCACTGGTTTTAAATGGATGGGTCTTCGCCTAAATGAATTGCAGAAAGAGCATCCAAGTTATCAATTTATTTTTGCCTCTGAAGAATCATACGGATACTTAGGTCACAATCAATGTCGTGATAAAGATGGTGTTTCAGCGGCTGCCCTAGCGACAGAGATGGCGCTTTATTACAAACTTAAAGGCATGACTTTGATAGATGCCCTTGATGCTATATATTCAGAATTTGGCTTTGCTTATGAAGGTCTTTTATCAATTGATTACTTCGGTAAAGTTGGCGCTGAAAAAATAAATCGCTTAATGGATCACTTTAGAAATTTCAATGGATCAATCATGGGAGAAGAAATTCTCGAAATGGAAGATTATTTAAATTTAAAAACCACTAATTTTGAAACAAAAAATTCGTCAGTCATTAAACAAGTTAAGTCCAATGTCATAGGTTATAAATTTAAGTCAGGGAATAAACTCTACTTACGTCCCTCAGGAACAGAACCTAAAATTAAATTTTATACCATGGTGCAAGACAAAAATGGATCGCTTGAGCAAAGAAAGAAAAATGCGATCTCAAAAGTCGACGCCATTGAAAACTGGATTAAAAAAGAAGTTGAGCCTGTATGAGTAAGAGCCAAGAATTAGCAATCGTATTAGTTTCTGGAGGGATGGACTCTTTGGTTACTGCAGCGTTAGCAAGTACTAACCACGAACATTTAGCATTTTTGCACTTAAACTATGGTCAAAAAACAGAAAAGAAAGAACTCGACTGTTTTCAAAAAATTGCAGATCACTACAATGTTGATAAGAAGTTACGCAAAATTATTGATATTAGTTTTCTAAAACAAATTGGTGGATCATCTCTGACAGATGATGGCATCAACGTCAAAGATTACCATGGTGATGTTCCAGAAATCCCTGATTCTTATGTTCCATTCAGAAATACCCACATTATCTCTATGGCGGTTAGTTGGGCTGAAGTTATTGGAGCGAAAAAAATCTATATTGGTGCAGTTTATGAAGATTCGTCCGGTTATCCTGACTGCCGTCCTTCATATTATGAGGCCATGAACAAGTTGATTGCCCAAGGAACAAAAAATGGAGACATCAGTGTCATCACGCCGGTGATCTTAATGTCAAAAGATCAGATTGTGAAAAAAGCCATTGAACTTAAAGCCCCTCTGGAATTTTCATGGTCTTGTTATGCCAAAGAAGACAAAGCCTGCGGAGTTTGTGATTCATGTGCGCTAAGGCTTCGCGGTTTCCAAAAAGCAGGCCTAGAGGACCCCATCGAGTATGAGACCCGTCCTCAGTATAATTAATTTTAAAAACATATTTCCAATTTTTTTAAATACTACCTGATTTAGGAGCTGACGATTTTATACCAGTTTTATTATTAAGGTTAGGAGCACACATTAACTCGCTCTTAGGGAAGACCTTAACGGCAACTGCATCACATTTAGATATGATGTCTTTTTTGATGGCTTCAAGGTTTTTTCCTGGTATCTTTGGTATCTTTAACAATGGAAACGCATCGGTTTTAATTTTCCCAAGCATTTTACAAAATGTTCCCCACTCTTTCTTGAAATTATTATCTTGTTCGTGAGAAGCCCCATTCGGGTTAAAACTACAAGCGTGAGGTACTGGCGGAACGAAGATACAGCCTTTACCATCAGCTTTCAGGGGGGCCAGTTTTAGTTTATCTGATCCCTGTTGTTGCTGAGCCAAGTTCATTTTTTTAGCACTACTAATGATTTTTCTTAATTCATCACCATTTTTAACATTTTTTAAGCATCCACACTTGTCTGTTGAGTTATTAGTACTACAACTTATTTCATACACCACAAGACTCTTCATACTTCCAAGTGATAATTCTTGATTCGAAGACATATTGGCTGACGGAGCTGTATTGTCCGCATTTTTCTTCACGGCTTCGTCACCTTGAGCTGCACGAAAACGGCTGATCCATTCCATCGTCCCATCTGGATTTACTTTAACCCCAGAACCACATCCACCACATAACCAACCACGAGCTTGGCCTCCAGGAACTTTCACAGTATTGAGATCCTCATAGCTAAGACCGACTTCATCTCCAGCTTTCATCCCAATTTTAAACATACTATTTAAATCATCATCACCTTTATACTCTTCTAAATATCCTGCCACAGCATCCGAAGCATCAAGACAATCAAAAGCTGACGAAGGAATTGATTTACCTTTTGTCGCATCTGTATAGGGAGCATTTGGATAGCGGTCTAAATTCACTTTTTGATTTTTTTTATCTATATATTGAGTTAGCTTTTCAGACATCGCTAAAGCATTTTTGTAATATGTACTCTCAGGAGCACAATTTTTGCCAATTTGAATAACCTTATCTAATTCTTGCTTCGAAATTGCAGGAACTCCTTCCTGAAGAAGAGTTTTTTCATAATATCTTATAGGAAATCTATCCTTAGTTTGACTAGGAAATTTATCCTTAGTTTGACATTGACCATTTTTCACCTTTTGTTGATCGACATCACTATAAAATAAGTCATTCGCTTCCTCATCTCCAATGCGCCCAGTAAGCAATGATCTTAATACATAAAGTTGGTATTTTTCAGTAACTGAGGTTGTATCGTATTTACCATTTGCACTTTTAAAATCAGTGGCTGGATCCATCGACTTAAAGTAAACATCTTTAAATTCTTTTTTCAGGGCCCCAAAATCACCTTTATTAACATAATTTATAAATCTCTCATTTGAGTCTTTGAGAGCTCGAAGTTTTTGATATACAGGGTTTTCTTCGTTTCTTCCTGATTCTGCAATATTACCAATTTCAGTATCAATGCGACCTAAATTACTTTTCATTTTTTGTAAATTTGAATTAACAGACCAGTAGATTCTTCTCGACTCATCCAAAACATATTTGTTTTCAGCACAACCTTTATTGCTAGCAAAAACTTTCTTAAATCTATCTTGGTCTTTTTTTACATCCCAAAAATATTCTGACTTAACATAATCAAGACCGTTGTTACTTTTAACTGGACTCTTTTCTGGAAAATCAGTGTCACTTAAGCCATTTATTTTTCTCATCAAAGACATTGAGGACGCAATCTGCATATCCGCTTGTAGTTCCTGAGAAGGTGTTTTGAATTCAGGTACAAAAGAGTTTTTCTCTACATTTTCTTTGACTGGACTTGGAAATTTATAGCTAACACGAGCACCACGTCTTTCACCACAATTCTCTTTTCCAAGGATTCCATCACGTTGAAGAATAAGATCAGTACTTGGATGACCAATATCCTTGTTATTACAATTGTTAGCTTCGCCCATCATTGATTCACAAAGTTTTGTCGCACGACTTTGAGCTAAAGCATTGTTACGGAGGACATCTAGTAATTGGCTATCATAAACAATTTTATTTTCTTTATCTAACTTAAATCCTAATTCAGGATTGGCTTCCACTTTTTCTTTTATATAAAGATCTAGAAGAGTTCCTTTCGCCTTAGGGTCTTTAACGGCATCGATGTATTCTTTCACTTTCACTAGATCTAAAGTCCCTTTTAAATTCTCACCAACGTAATCATAAGTGCTTCCATCTTGAACATATTTCTTGCTACCTGCTGGAAGTGGCTTGAAAAAAGAACTATCGAATTGGTTAAAATTGGCATGTACACCATCTGAGTAACCTTCAAAATTGACATCAGTTGAGTATGGGGAAAAAAGTTGGTTAATTTGTTTTAGTTTATCAGCATTACTTTTTACTTTATCATCGAGGTTGTCCCCTAATTCATAATTAGTAAACTTAACGTCAAAACTTGATTCTTTTGAAAAATCGATACAAACATCTGTGGTCATGAGACCTCGATTTATCATTTCGTCTTTCACTTTATCGCGACAGATTTTTTCACTCATTTCAGCATGCACTGAAAATGCTGAGACTGTTGCAAAACATAAGAGACCAATTTTTAAGGGATTGCTTTTCATTTTGACTCCAATCATATTCTGACTATTGTATCGTGGAGTGCTGCTAAGTGGAACAAACGGAAAAATATCCCTTTATTGTGACTGTAAGTCACAGTAGTAGATTGAATTGACTAATATTGGGTGTGGCCACAGTCCTAGATTGAACAATTTAACTTGCCACAAAATTTTGGCAAGTCCTTAATAAAGTTGAATGAAGTCCCCTTCAGTGACTGATCCCCCAGAATGAAGAATAGCAATGGCGCCATCCGGACCAAAATAGTCAATAATCTCTAACGTCCCTTTGACTTCCCCCTTGGACATTCCAATGAGCGCACCAGTTTCGGGATCAAAAATTTCCCGCCCTTCAGTCATTACACGAAGGATATCGCCGACATTGAGACCTGAATCTTTACCTGCATTGAGATAAATTTTACTTCCTACGATCTTCGCCACACGACCAGTCCAATCAAGCTTGGTTCCAAGCTCCATCACTCGTGGAATTGATTTTCGGACAGCAACTCTTACTGAATATCGAAGCAGTTCTTGTCGAGCAGAAAGTCCTTCCTCTTCGTCCGCTTTAAAAAATTTATACTGACTATCGTCCACATTTGCTTCAAAAGTTTCATTGAAAATTTCTTTATTGGCCATAACATCAAAGACACGCATTTCGATCGCTACTTCGGCAAAGGATTTATTTTCACGGACAACACCAATCTCATCTTTCTTAGTACGAACTCGAGCTTCTTTAATACGACCGAAAAGCACAAAATTCAAACCTGAAAGCTTTGCTTTCTTATTTAGTTGGACTAATTTAACTCCGCCACCAGAATAAATCTCTTTAGAGCTTCCAAAAATTCCCTCTCCTGTATGATCAAGAACAAACTCACCAGTTCGTGATAATTCTAAACGCATTTCTTCAGAAGCCGAGATGGCGATGTCCTCTCCACCATATGGTGATTCATTGAAAAAAGTGAGAAGAGCAATTTTTTTCCGAATAGGAGCAAATTGATTAGCGTTTGCTTTTTTATGAGTTGGTCTTGGCCTTTTGTGTTTTGGAAAAAGAGAACAAGACAAAGTTATAAATAAACAAAGCGTAAGTGATAACCATTTCATGGTGATACTTCCTCTTTCATTAATGGATTAGGTTTTGAATTATTAACTTTTGAATGAATATCTTTTGGTGTATTCAGCGGAAGAGAGACAAATTCAAGAACACCATGTCCCTTTTTCACTCCGGTAAAGTCCTGAGACGCAAGGAACTTTTTTAGATCATCGGTAGAGCCCATATATTGAACTTCGATGAGAGCTTTTTGATTGCCCAGCCCTTTAAGTTGGGTCGAAAGAGAGAGAGCAGAACCTTTCTCTTTTAGTAAGTCGATAAAATGAAAAACTTGTTCCGAAGTATGAAAGTGAGTAAGTGTTAAAACATCTTTGTTAAGCTCTTGTTTCACACCAATATTCTGCGCTTTTACTTTTGATAGAGGAGATAAAGGTAACCGGTAAACATGATTAGCGATAGCGGAGCTAAAACTTTTCCTTAGATCTTCGGCATAAAACTCATCTGACTCATCAAACTTTTGTGAAAAGATTATATTTCCTGAGTGAAGATTCTTCATAAAAACACCCCCACTATAATGTAAAGTTATTCCCGGAGTCAGTGGATTAAGACCACCTCTTTTTTCAATGCGCATTTTGATAAAAAGCTCATGCCCGTCGGCAGGAGAAGTAGTCACAACTTGAATATTTTTTAATCTTGGATCTAATTCAATAAGCCATTTTAACCAAGATTCTTCAACTACCTTGGTAAAATCTTCTTTGTAGGTAACCCCAAGTTCCTGCCATGTAACTCCTGTTAGGTCATAATCGATTCTTAAAACAAAAGGCAATTCCTGATTTTTTTCAGTAGAACTTTCTGTATAAACTTTCATAAAGGCAACAGTATCTAATCTTACTGTACTTGAAGAAAAATAGAGATCAGGTTCATTGGCAGCTCTACTCACGGGAGTACTGCTAACAACTTCCATAAATGAAGAGAGCTCTTTGCCTTGAGGTGTAAGAATAAAGTGCTGCCAGAAGGTCTCTTCATTCAAATTTTTACTTTTCATGAATTTGGATAAAATATCTTTAACGGCTTCCATTCGTAGAAGATCTCTGGCCCGTTCTTTTTGAGTGGGATCAATTTTTAACTTAACTTCTACGGTGAATAAATCTTGTGGCGGTTCCACCACGTGAGCTGTTTGTGCCCAAAGATTGGACAGAAAAAGCACTGAGAAGATGAAGCTCAAAATATATGCTGCCATTTTTGTTCGGTTCATTTGCTATATTGTCTAAAACAAAAGCATGAATCAAAATGCAGGTTTTAATTTCAGACGCTTACATCTTCTACTTTACCATCAACAATAAATTTCACACTATTTTTTTGAAATACCTCATTGATTTTGGCGGCCATTTGCGGAGTTGGATTCACTAAAAACTCTTCCCCTAAAGGTAAGCGGGCGCGACCAACTTCATTTTCAAAAATCATATGAGCTGGAACAGAGCCACGGTAGCTCAATAAGACGTTTTTCACTTTAGATAACGTGTACTGATTAATTTCATTAAGTCCAACACTGATTCTCACCGCAGTTACTCGCTCTTCGGCTTGCTCTTTTAGTGGGCTAATTTTCATAGGGAAAAATTTTCTAGGTTCTTCACTCAAATTCACATATCCCGATAGGACCACCGGCTCATCGGGAGTTAAAGCTGATGAATATTCGGCGTAAGTCTTAGGGAAAACGATAATCTCAATTTTGCCAGTTAGATCTTCTAATTGAGCAAAGGCCATTCTATCCCCCTTCTTTGTCAGAAGTGGTTTAATTTGAGTCAACATTCCTGAAAGCATCATCTCACGTTTACTCTTATCGAATTCACGCTTATTTTTCCAGTCCTGAGGTTCAGCTTCTACTTTTGGAAGTTCATGGACACTAGCTATGTCCATAGAGGACAGCTGTTTCATGACATCTTTAAAACGATCAAGAGGGTGTCCAGAAACATAAATTCCCATTAATTCAGCTTCAATCTTTAATTTATCATTTTCATCAAAGTCAGGAACATCTTGTATATTGAGTTCTTCCTTTGCAGAAGTTTTTTCCTCTTCACCAAAGCTAAAAAGATTAACTTGGCCCAAGGCTTTCTCTTCTTGGTTTTTGGCAGTGTAAGCAAGAATAAGATCGAGATTATCTAATAGTGTTTTACGATTCATCTTTTCAGACTCATCAAACACTCCAACCTTAATTAATGATTCCATGACTCGGCGGTTGATCGATTTTAAACTCACTCGATCACACATGTCGATAAAGCCCTTGAAGTAACCATTTTTTTCTTTTTCTAAAATCACTTCGTGAATGGCATTTTCCCCCACGTTCTTAATAGCTCCCATTCCAAAACGGATATGGCCATCAGGAGTTACGTTGAAGGACCAAAGTGACTCATTTATATCTGGTGGCAAAATTTTTAATTTGTTTTCTTTTAAATCATTAATGATCGCTGTGACTTTATCAGTATTACCCATTTCAGAGCCAAGTAATGCGGCATAAAACTGAGCAGGATAATAGTGCTTTAAGAATGCAGTTTGATAAGCGATCACGGCGTAGGCAACGGCATGGGATTTATTAAAGCCGTATTCAGCGAATTTTGCCATGAGGTCAAAAAGATATTCCGATTTTTCCTTATTAAAATTTCTTTTGACAGCACCTTCAACAAAGATCTGCTTATGTTTTTCCATTTCGTCAGCTTTCTTTTTCCCCATAGCTCGTCTTAGCATGTCTGCTTGACCTAATGAGTAGCCAGCGATGACGCGGGAAATGTTCATTACCTGTTCTTGGTAAACGATAATGCCGTAAGTATCTTTTAATACCGGTCTTAATTCTTCGAATAAATATGTTTCAGCTTTTCTTCCGTGCTTAATTTCAACAAATTCATCATGCATTCCTGATCCCATGGGACCTGGACGATAGAGTGCATTAATAGCGGTAATATCATCGACCGAGTCTGGACGAATACGTTTACAAAGATCTTTCATTCCGGAGGATTCGAGTTGGAACACTCCTGTGGTATTTCCATCGGAGATTAGTTGGAAGACATTTTTGTCATCCATTTCAATAGCTTCAATATCAAAATTTTTATCATGATCACGGCGTATCAGAACCTCGGCATTTTTAATCACCGTCAGAGTTTTAAGCCCCAAAAAGTCGAACTTCACCAATCCAATTTTTTCAGAAAAATCTTTATCAAATTGAACTACCTGTTCCCCTTCTTTTCCACGATAAAGTGGGCAATAATTAACCAAAGGCTCATTGGTGATAATTACACCAGCAGCATGAATAGAAGCGTGTCTTAAAAGACCTTCTAATCTCTTAGATATTTTTAAAATCTGTCTCGACTTAGGATCATTCTTTTCTAATTCTTGAAGACGTGGTTCCTTTTCAATCGCTTCACTTAAAGTAATTCCTAATTCATCTGGAATTAATTTCGCCAGCATATCAATTTCTGAATAAGGTAATCCAAAAACACGAGAAACATCACGAATAACCGCTTTGGCTTGGAGTTTTCCGAAAGTGATAATCTGCCCGACTCGCTCTTCACCATATTTTTTGGTTACGTATTGAATAACTTCACCTCGACGATCCTGACAAAAGTCGACGTCAAAATCCGGCATAGATACACGCTCTGGATTAATGAAACGTTCAAAGAGTAAGTTATAAGGAATTGGATCTACGTTGGTGATCGAAAGTGAGTACGCCACCAGCGAGCCTGCTCCTGAACCTCGACCAGGGCCGACTGGAATATCATTTCTTTTTGACCAGCGAATAAAGTCCGAAACGATTAGGAAGTAACCTGGAAATCCCATCCGAATAATCATTTCCACTTCGTCTTTGAGACGAGCTTCATATTGCGGTTTGATTTCACTTTCCCAATTAGGAACTTGAACTAATTTTTTGAAATGAGGGCCGTTAAAGCGATCTCTTAACCCTTCAGCCGCTTCACGATTAAAATAATCATTAACAGATTCTCCTGTCGTAATTGGAAAATCGGGTAAATGATAAATTTGATTTCCTTTATCATCTTTAAATTTAAATTCGATATTACACTTTTCGGCAATTCTTAATGTGTTATCACAGGCATCTTTGAAATAAGAAAAATTGCTACGCATTTTTTCTGGAGACTTAAAATAAAATTCGTTAGTTGTCAGTTTCATTCTTTGTTCATCTAAGAATGTTTTACCGGTTTGCACACAAAGAAGCACTTCTTGAGCAGCTGAGTCCTCTTGTTCAAGATAGTGACAGTCATTCGTAGCGACGACTTGATAACCTTTGTCTTTCGCTAATTTAATAATCTTTTCGTTAACGATTTTTTGTTCAGGTAATCCGTTTTCTTGAATTTCTAGATAGAAATCTTCACCAAAAATATCATGGAGTTTTTCAATGGCGCCTAAAGCTTTGTCATCTTGATCAGTAAAGAAGTTATAGCCAACTTCTCCCTTCAAACAAGCCGTTGTGGCAATTAACCCATCTTTGAATTGACGAAGAACTTCCACATCAATACGTGGTTTATAATAAAATCCTTCGAGATAGGCTTTTGAAAGCATTTGACAAAGATTTCTGTAACCTTGCATGTTTTTGCATAGTAAAACCAAATGGTGAATATGGTGTTTTCCTTCTTCGGCATCTTGAGAATCAAGCACTTTAGTATTTTTAGGAGCACGCTTGTCAAAACGTGATCCTGGAGTGAAATAAATTTCTGAACCAAGAATTGGTTTCACACCATATTGTTTGGCTTTCATGTAAAAATCGATCGCACCAAACATATTTCCATGATCACTCATGGCCACAGCTGGCATTCCAAACTCTTTCGCCTTCTTAAATAAATCATCTAAACGAATGGCTCCATCCAAAAGCGAATACTGGGTATGCAAATGGAGGTGAACGAAACTATCCGGATGGGATTCGAGTAGGCTTGGCTTATTTTCTGTATCGGCCATGAAAAACACCTTTTTTGAGAGAGGATTTTGTTCTTTCACTTAATCAAATTTTACCCCCTTTTACCATCTAATATGCAGCGCAAAATTCATTATCCGACAATGGTTGTTTACTATTTGACGAAAGGAGCCTCAGACTATAAAAAGTCGTATGCATAATTGGATTATTACAGAAGACCACAAGATCAAAGAACTGGTAAAAATCGTGAATCTTTTTCACGACCGTGGGCTATGCCCTGCTACTTCCACCAATTTCTCTTTTCGCCTGACTGAAGATAAAGATCTTTTTGTCATTTCCCAGTCGGGTGTTGATAAGTCTGAATTTCAAGCCGAACATTTAATGGTGATCAATAATAATGCAGAATCAGTTTATGATCCTCATTTAAAACCTTCGGCGGAAACTTTCATTCATATTGCTATCTATGAACTCTTTCCGCACATCAATGCTGTTCTTCATACCCACTCATTAAATGCAACCTATCTGTCCATGAACGCAGAAAAAAATTCTTTGATGTTTGAAAACCTAGAATTACTAAAAGGATTAGAAGGTAATGTGACTCATGAAATGTCAGAAAGCCTCCCCATTTTCCCGAACTCTCAAGACATAAAGTCCCTTTCAGAGGTCATCAAAAAATACCTCTCTGAAAATCCTAAAACTCATGGACTTATTTTAAAAGGCCATGGTCTTTATACTTGGGGCAAGGATTTAAAAACAGCTAAACGTCATGTCGAAACTTTTGAATATTTATTCCAATACAAAATGCTTGAACAGAGCAAAAACGCTTAAGGCAAAAACTATGGCCAGTTTATACTTACCAAAAGAAAAAAAAACGATTGAAGATTTTGAACAAATAAAAGCCTACTTAAACGTTTATGGAGTCCTTCACGAAAAGTGGGAAGCCAATGTAAAGCTTACAGATGATTCGACCCAAGAACAAATTCTTGACGCTTACGAACATTCACTAAAACCTTATATGAGCAAATTTGGGTACAAAACAGCCGACGTCATAAATGTTCATGAAAATACACCGAACCTATTAGCGATAAGACAAAAATTTCTTCCTGAGCATACACACTCAGAGGATGAAGTACGATTCTTTGTCGATGGCGAGGGAGTTTTTTGGTTTAACTTTGGTAGTGAAGTAGCAGCGCTAACTTGTCGAGCGGGAGATTTAATCTCTGTTCCAGCCGGCTATAAACATTGGTTTGACTTGGGTCCCAAAGCTTTTGTGAAAGCTATTCGTGTTTTCATCGATCCAGCTGGCTGGGTTGCCAACTACACAAATTCAGGAATCGAAATTCCTTACAATCCTAAATATGATTAAGTATATTTTAACTGATATTGAAGGTACCACGAGCTCCATCTCTTTTGTTCATGAGGTTCTCTTTCCTTATTCCCAAAAACATCTGACCAAATTCATTGATGAGAATTTAAACACTTCTCAAGTGCAATCAGCACTAGCAGACGTTAAAAAAACAATTTTAGAAGAAAACCAGTCTGAAATTGATGATGAAGAAGCAGTACTAACATTGCTCGACTGGATCATTAAAGATAGAAAACATAAGGCTCTCAAAGATCTTCAAGGACTTATTTGGGAGAATGGTTATAAAAATGGTGACTTTAAAGGCCATGTTTACTCAGACGTAAAACCTGCCTTTGCCAAATGGAAAAGCCAAGGGCTTAAAATGGGCGTCTATTCTTCTGGCTCTGTACCTGCACAAAAACTTCTTTTTGCTCATTCAGAGGCGGGAGATTTAACCAGTTATTTTTCTGACTATTTTGATACTGCGATCGGCGGGAAAAGAGAAATCTCTTCTTATAACAATATAAAGAAGGCACTTAAAATTCAGGGTACAGACATTTTATTTTTATCTGATATAAAAGAAGAATTAGATGCAGCTAAGATGGCAGGGATGAAAACTGTTCAACTTGACCGTTTAAAAAAACTTTCAAAACAAGGTCATGAAATCGTTACGACCTTTTCTCAAATTGTATTTTAATTTTTTATTTTAGTTGATTGGTTTTTGCCAGTTTTTCTTCGACCGCTGACCAAACAGAGATATGAGAGTCTTCAGCATCTTTTAAAATAAGATTTGCAGAGAATTGACTTATACTTGATAATCCACGGTAGTAGCCTTCTGGAATTGCGACCTTATACTTTGTTTTAAGATCAAGAGGTCGATCTCCAATTTTAAAGTTAGTTGCCACTTTTTGACCTTTTCCATTAGTCCCCAAATCATAAGTCATTCCTGAGACAAGGAAGGGATAACCTAATTTGACTGATAACTGGATCAATCTCTTAACCCAAGAACCTTTCACCTGACTAACATAAATAGTCCAACCTTCTTTATTATCTAAATTGAAAAAACGTGGGAAAAAATTCATGATTTTTTCTCTGGTGACTGGTCCTTTTGCTTGAACTGGCCCCAAGAATACATAATTATTCATTGAGATTTGAGCACCTGTTACTTCCTTAATTGCGTCGGTAAAAAATGTCGACCAATAAGAAGATTTATCAGAAAAAGCCTGCATAGGAACTGTCGTTACACCTAATGTTTCATGAAGAAATTCGTCTCCATAAAAATCATTCAAGACTTGTTTTGTTTCATTAATCTTAGTTGTAATTGTTGTATTTTTCTCTGAATTTTGATGAATCGGATGAAGCTTATAACTAATTACATGGACACGCTCCCCTGGAGCATTTTTGGGTTTTATATCCACAAGAATTTCACCTAGGTATTTTCCATGTTCACCAGTTTGCACGATAGCAATGGGTTTTTCATTTTTATTCTTTGCCCAAATCGGTTCATCTAATTTGGCATGAGTATGGCCACCTACAATGAGATCAATCTTCGTTGATTCGCTAACAACTTTTTGGTCTTCAGGAACACCAATATGGGTCAAAGCAATAGTAACATCACTGATTTGTTTTTTTTCCAAATCCATGGCAAGTTTATTGATGGCCTTTGAGGGATCATTAAATTTAACTTTGTTCTTAAGTACCCAATGGTAAAAGATGTCACTTGTTGTTCCACCGATTACTGCAATTTTTAATTTTCCCTTTTTGATCAATCGATAGGGAAGAAGTTTTTGTTTCATAGCCAATTGGTCTGAATTAATTTCAATATTGGCTGCCACTAATGGCACATTGGTTTGATCAAGCACTTCATTCAGTCGCTTTGCACCCATGAGATAGTCATGGTTTCCAAGAGCGACAGCATCGTAGTTCATCATTTCCATGATTTCAAACACGTTTAAACCATCATTTGCTTTGTAATCAAGAGCACCTTCCGAAAAATCACCCGCATCAAGACGCAAAACGGGCACACCTTCTTTTTCTGATTTTAAAGCAAGTTGATCCATTTTTGCTTTTAGTTCAGCATATCCACCAAGTTTTAACTCGTCTTGAACACCTGTTAATTGAGCATGTAGATCATTGGTATGGAGTATGCGTAGAAGTTCCGCTTGGACTGAAGTCGTCGCAAAAAGAAAGGCTAAAATGGATAAACAATAAAACATGAGCTTGTTTTATCATGACTTAAGATAAGTTAGGTTAAAAGTATGTATGAAGAGTAATTTTTACAGTCTTAATTGTTCTTTAAAGTGACCTTGCTCCAATCAACCGGAAAGTGCAGATTTTGGAACTGACAAGCTTTCCAAGCATTCCAAGTATCTCCTTGAGAAGCGAAGTAGTTACCACGATTGTTACCCGGAAAGCTTAAATACACTTTAGGAGGATTATCCATTTCCACCACGACTCTTTGAGAGGCACCACTATAATGAAACATTTCCCCATTCTGATAGTGAGCAGTTCCGGGATTAATAGAATGCTGATCCCCCATGGTAAAAATACTCTCGTTCGTCCCTAAATCCTCGCGACCACTTATATGTTCAAAGTGAAGTCGGTGAAATTCATCCCAATTGGTGAATCGTCCCTTTTTATCACTCCACATTTCTTTCACAGTATTTTTAAAACTTTCCGCTACATCAACTTTATTTTGTTCCATTAAATGATAAAGGGCTGTCTCATTGACCTTGTAATGATCTTTTAAAAGCTCCATGGTACGTCTATAGAGTGGACAAGCTTCACAACTTGAGGATGTAGAAAAATCCCAGTTTTCAAGTACTGTGAAAGCTTGTTTTTCAATATTAGAAAGAGTTAATTTTTTAATCCCACCTTTAATAAAATGAATAAAAAAATGGGCGTCATGAGCAATCGTATCACACTGAATTTCTTCAAAATCATTGACCGTTAATTTTCTTTTATTTTTCTGTTTTTCTCGTAATAACGATTCAATTCGATTTGCTCGTAATGAAAGAGAATATCCTGTACCGCCTATCCAATGGCTTCCACCAGCATAATGTCGTTGGTTAGCCGTTACCACAAAGTTACGTTCGGGTTTTAAAACACTAGGATTTTCTTCTACATTTAAATATTCATAATCAAGATCTTTTAAGTCGATGGTTCTCATTCCAAACGAAGTGGTTTCACGCTTAGGTAACTTACCAGTAACCTGATAACCAATATTCCCTTCATGATCTGCAAAAACAAAATTCCAAGAAGGAACACCCATTTTACGAAAAACACTTTGAGCCTCAGTGACATTTTTCGCTTCTAAAATGTCGTGGTAACCTGAAATGTCATTGGCTTTTATATCAAGTCCAGACCAACGAAATACAATAGCTTTTCCCTTAGGAGCCGGCGCTGGTAAAACTGGATATTTCCCCTTCAACACTTGATAGCTTTTGAAAATAAAAGGCAACTTAAGTGGGCCCATTTTAAATTTAATATTTGGTCTAATTGTCACCGCATCCTTAAGCCCCGACTCATCAATTAAAACAGCGTCAGCGGTATCATAATAAGAATTAGTTAATCCCCAGGTGAGGTATGGAGTCGTCCCGGACATTACAAAAGGAAGTCCCGGAATGGTTGAGCCTATGACATTAATTTTTTCGAATTCTAAATGAACCCAATACCAAAAAGCGGGACGTTTTAGATCTAAATGCGGATCATTGGCTAACATTGCTTTTTTTCCCGCTGTTAATTGCTTTGAAAAAATCCAACTATTACTTCCAGTTTCTGTAGAAAAATCATAAGGGATAGAGCTAATAGTTGGTTTTGTTAAATTCTTGGAGTTAACAACTTTAGTTTTCTCTTTATACTCTCCCTGTTTAAGTAATGGGGTAAACCAAGGAGTTGTTTCTTCATTAAAAAGCTCTAGAGCTGACTCACCAAAGCTTTCAAGCCATTCTGATTCTTCTAAATCTTGACGAAAAGTTTTGGCTGTTTGATTTAGTGATTGAAGATAAAGAATGATAAGTGAATGGTGCGGCTCCCATAATTCGGGAGAATAATTTAAGGCCTTAAATTCACCACCAAAATTCCAACTTTTTTTGCTAATGACTTCATTGACGCCATTGGAGTAAGAAATTAAAATATTTTTCATTTCATCATTCATTTCAGAATAGAGTTTTTTTGATTTAACATCAAAATCAAGTGCACGTAAAAAAAAATCGTTTTTGACACTCTTAAATCCTAGTACTTCAGCATTTCTTCCTTGTCCCGCCCTTCTAAAATAATCCATCAAATACAAACGATCCTTGGCGTGAAAGTAACCTAGGCATTCATAAAGATTCAATTCGTTGGCACCTTTTATATGAAGGACTTCTTGATGATCTTCAAAATACTGACAATGAATAGTGTTGGCATAAATTTGAGGGAGATAGAATAGAAAGGCCAGTGCAAGAATACTATTTCTCATTAATGAGTCCATCCGTTATAATTAACTTATGACAAAACTGTCCGAGTCCTGCCACTACTTTCAAAAAGGTCTTTGCCACTCCTGCGATTTAATTGATCACAGTACTCTAGAATATCAAAAGTTAAAGCAATCACATTATAACAAGACCTTGGTTTTGGGGGAGAACTATTTCCAGTCAAGAAATAAGGCAAAACTGGTCATCAGTGGTACCGTTGAATCTCCGATTATGGGACTTCAAGCAATAGATCTTAAAGACTGTCCACTTCATTATCCATTAATCAATCAATTGGCTCATTTTCTTGAACCCCTTATTACCAAAGCGAAACTAACTCCTTATCAACTTAAAACCAAAAGTGGTGAACTGAAATACTTAATTATTTTTAGCAATTTAAAGTCAGACCAAATGATGCTGCGTTTTGTTCTGCGCTCCAAAGAGTCACTTGAAAGAATTCAAAAGCTAGTCCCCCTCATTCAAACGTCCTTTCCTCAAGTAAAATTAATAAGCATTAACCTTCAACCTCATCATACCTCTATCATTGAAGGAGATGAGGAAATCATTTTAACCAAGGAAAAAACGCTAACCGATAAAATTGGAAAATTCTCCTTTATTCTTGGTCCAAAAACTTTTTACCAAGTCAATTCGGAAGTAGCACAAAAACTTTTTACCTTGGCCAGTGAAAAGACCAAGGCGATCAAGCCCAAAACCATCCTCGATCTTTTTTGCGGTATTGGAACATTTGCTCAATTTTGCGCTGAAGGTGTAGAGCGGGTGGTGGGTGTTGAACTATCTGAGGAATCAATCGACTATGCAAAGCAAAGTGCACATTTAAATCAATTACCTCAATGCCAATTTTACGCAGAAGATGTTAAGCTATTTCTGGAAAGAGAGAAGGACTTTACACCTGATCTCATTATCGTCAATCCTCCGAGACGGGGCTTAGGAGAAGAGATTGTTAAACTTCTGCTCAATTTATCGCCAGAACATCTATTTTATTCAAGCTGTAACCCTGAAACATTAGAAAAAGATCTTCAAATGTTGACCACGAAGTATGAAGTATTAGAGAAAACACCTTTCGATATGTTCTCACTCACAAGACACTTAGAAATTTTCTGTGTTTTAAAACGAATTTAGTGCCAAACCATGTTGCAAGGATTATCCGGTAAGACAAACACCGCGGTTTCACTACCTAAATCTGAAATATTCACTTTTCCATTTCCTTTTTTGGGAACTGCTCGTCCCCAAGGAGTGTCAGTGACGATCACTTTATTATTTTGAACATCGCTGATCACTCGTAAATCCACAATAAAGTCATCCATCTCAGACAAAGGAGTATATTCTTGAACAATATAAGCATGAGGCTCAGAGAGGACTCGTGCTTTAACATCTGGTAGCTCTGCTTTATCCATTTTAGGGCCAACCCAAACGGCATCACCGCCACGGCCATCTACTTTCTTCACCACATATTTATCCATATTATTAAAAACTTCATCCACTAATTGAGAATTTAATACACCTTTTCCGCCTTCAAACTTTCTAAAAGATTGAGTGGTAATATTGCTGATAATTGGTTCTTCTTTTAAATAGAAACGGACCATATCATCCACATAGGTATAAAACTCTTTATCACCCATAAATTCCAAACCAGGTGAATAGTTCATTTTCACTTTGCCATTTAAAACTGCAGTCATTAAACCATCGGTCGGACTTTTGGCATCAAGATAATGAAGAATTGGAGAATTACGACGAAGATATAATTCAAGTGAATCTAGATTTACTTTTCCTGTCTTTGCTTCTGGCATCATTAATTTTTCAAGCTTTGATCTCTCCACGCCATTTACTTCTTTTTGGTCTAAATGAAAGTGAGCTTCGTCCATCAGTTTTCGATAACGATTTCCTTCATGACTTGGATCAAAATCTAAGGGATCAACGTTACCTATAATAAATCCAACTTTCTTTTTGCCCATTTTATTTTCTACATAAACTCCATCATCTTCAATTATGAGTTTATTGGGACCAGTTTTTTTATCAGGATTATAAGGATCGATCTTAACTGTGGTGACACCACGTTTTTCAAAGAGTTTCTGTGTTCTTAAATCTTCATTATCGGCAATTAAATCATCAGCATATTGAAGTAAAACAACTTCCCCATCACCAGCAAGCTGCTTATAACGATTTAGCATTTGATCATAAAATTTAGGGTGAACCGGTTTGAGTGATTTTTTATAATCAGTCATTCGATTAGTTAATGATTCACTAGCAAGTTCTAAATCACCCACTCCCCCAATGAAGCCCGGATTATCTTCGATCACTCTAAAATTTCCTTGGTTATCGCGAATAATATCTGGGCCATACCAAAATGAAACATTTTCAGGTTTAATATAATTTCCCCAAGCAGTTTCACCGTTACGATCGATGATTTGAGCAATAACATCCTGAGGAATAACTCGAGAATAGTTTTTAGCACCAGAGTAGTGATCTTTTAAAAAAAGCGAGATGGCTTTTCCACGTTGCTCTACCCCTTTTTTTAAAATCTGATATTCAGACTGGTCTAAAATTCTCGGAAGTGGATGGACCATATTATCTCCCTGAAAATCCAGAGAAGTTAAGGCCATGATGTTTTGTTTTTGTTCAAAACTAAGAGTCTTATACTGTTCATAAATTTGTTTATACTTTTGTCGTACATTACCAGCATCATCAAACACTTCATTGTAGTGAATGTCCTGGGCCCAAAGGCTTAGGGAGAAAAGGAATAAGATCAATGGGAGGTAATATTTTTGTGTTTTCATCATCTTGCTTTTCGGCAAAGCAAAATTTTATTGAAGTCTTTTACTTGAGAAGTTTAGAAATTTTAAGAAACCTGCCTCTAAAAGTTGGCGAATAACATCTTCATTGCCTGATTAGGCAACAATCATCCGAGCAGTCTCCCTAAAATGACCTTGAGTATTAAGCTCGGGCTTTAATATTGGGAAAAAAGAGTGTCTTAAAAAGCATAAGCCAGTCCCAAACCTAAATTTTGGGGAGACACTAATGGATAAAATTGAATTTTGGCTAAAGGATTGTCTTTAGTAAGTTCCTTGTAGCGAAGATTATGTTCATATGGTCGATTCCAAACATCAAAAATTTCACCAATACGAGCAGAAATAAAGCCTACATAGCCTGTAATCATTAAGGCATAGTTTGATCCATCAAAATTTCCATTAAATCCGGTAGAAAGAGTGTCACTTAATGATTTTTTATGACCAATCATCATTAGTGATAAAAATCCTAATTCAGCCGCGGTATAATACCAACCAGCTTCCTTCCATTTTCCAACCATGGCGTGTCCTGCTCCAAAACCAAGAACTGTTCCGGTAATTCCACCCGCAACATATTTTTTTCGGGTTACAGGGCCAGCTTCTAGGATAGCACGGTCACTTTCTTCCACTTCAATTGCATCTCTTCGGTCATTATAGGTTGAATCAAGGTTGTCCTCGGCGGCAAATAAGGCAAAACTAATAAGTAGAAGACAAAAAAATAGAAAACACTTCACTTTGACCATCCCTATGAATTATTTTGAGAACGCTATATATTGTTTATACCAAAAAAGGAGTTAAAAATGCAGAAGGAAAATGTTGTCATCCTCGGTGCCTCCGACAATAGCTCACGCTATTCCTATATGGCGATGAAACTTTTGGAGCAGCACGGCCATAAAGCGATTTTGGTTCATCCTCGCATAAAAGAGGTTGAAGGCAGAAAAGTTTATGAAAATCTTGAAAAAGCAAAATCTCAAAATCCTAAAGTTGATACTTTGACCATGTATGTGAATCCAGAGCTCTCAAATAAAATGATGGCTGAAATTCTGGAGTTAAAACCTTCACGGGTTATTTTTAATCCGGGAACAGAAAACGAGTCACTGTATGAAGCTTTAGACAAAGCAGGAATTCGTTATGAAGAGGCTTGCACATTGGTTTTGCTAAGGACGGGACAGTATTAAAACGAGCTTTCTTTTTTGATTTTAGGGAATAAAAAAAGGGGTTCGAGAACCCCTTTTTTTGAGAAAAGTGCCAGATTACTTCTTAGCAACTTTTTTCTTAGCAACTTTTTTCTTTGCAACTTTCTTAGTAGCTTTCTTTGCTGCTTTTTTCTTAGCCATGGTGATTCCTCCAAATGAAATCGTAAAACAATACCTATAAAAAAATTGTAAACAACAAATCAATGTAACGCAAACAAAAAATATCAATTTATCAAAATTTTTTTAACAGGTACTATTTTTTGGAAAAATCAGGCCGGTGTTAGTGCCTCAAATGTAAATTTTATCTTCTCCGTTGATGTTGGATCAATATCAATCGTAACTTTTCCACCATGTTCTAATTTTCCAAAAAGAATTTCGCTGGCGAGCACTCTTTTTACTTTCTCATCGATGATTCTAGCGATTGGTCTCGCACCTAATTTTACATCGTAACCGACTTCTCCTAGCCACTTTCGAGCTTCTGCTGACAATATTAATTCAACATTTTTCTCCTGCAGTTGGTTCTCTAGTTCAAACAAGAATTTGTCCACGATCATCAAAATATTTTCCTGTTTTAGGCCTTGAAAATAGATAATTGAGTCCAATCGATTGCGAAATTCGGGGGCAAAGAAGTTTTTTATCGCTTTATCACGCTTCGATTCATTACCATCGGCAATTTTTGCAAGGCCAATGGAACCTTCATCATAATCTTTGGCTCCAGCATTTGAGGTCATGATGATAATGGTGTTTCTAAAGTTCACTGTACGTCCGTTTGAATCTGTAAGCATTCCATGATCCATTACCTGGAGGAGTACATTAAAGATATCTGGGTGTGCTTTTTCTATTTCATCCAATAGTAAAACGGTATGTGGATGCTTATTGATAGCCTCTGTCAGCGTTCCACCTTGCTCGTATCCAACGTAACCTGGAGGAGCTCCAATTAGTTTACTGACAGAATGTTTTTCCATGAATTCGGACATGTCAAAACGCTCAAAATGAATTCCTAAAATACGGGCAAGTTGGCGAGCAAGCTCTGTTTTTCCAACTCCGGTTGGTCCTACAAATAAAAAAGAAGCCATGGGCTTATCTTTATTTCCAAGTCCTGATCTGGACATATAAATATGGGAAATGGCTTTATCGATAGCATGATCTTGGCCAAAAATTAGAAATTTAAGATCTCTTTCAAGACTTTTCATCCTTTCTCTTTCAGAAACTTCTACTGAATTCTTGGGAATACGAGCAATTTTCGCTACAACATCCTCAACATCTTTAATACTGGCCTTCGTTCTCTTCTTTCCTGCCGGTAATAATTGTAAAAATGCGCCGATTTCATCTATAACATCAATCGCTTTGTCTGGAAGCTTACGATCAGTCACATATTTCTCGGACATCTCAGCTGCGGCCTTTAAAACTTCAGAATCATATTGAATTCCATGAAATTCTTCGAATTTTGATTTCAATCCTTCCAAAATTTTGATGGTATCAGGAACAGTTGGCTCCAATATCTCAACTTTTTGAAATCTTCTGGTCAGGGCCTGGTCTTTTTCAAAGTATTTTCTGTATTCTTCAAAAGTGGTTGAGCCAAAACAGCGCAAAGTTCCTTTCGTAAGTGCCGGTTTCATTAAGTTTGATGCATCCATGGAGCCACCACTAGTGGCTCCAGCACCAATAATAGTATGAATTTCATCAATAAAGAGAATACTGCCCGCTTTTTTGGTGCCATTCTTCTTTTCCAGCGCCTTAAGAATGATTTTTATTCTTTCTTCAAAGTCTCCCCGAAATTTAGTACCAGCTAACAGTGAGGCCATGTCTAAACTATAGATGACGGTGCCTTGAAGCATGTCTGGAACTCTGTTTTCTACAATCGCTAAAGCCAAACCCTCAGCAATGGCGGTCTTGCCAACACCAGCATCTCCCACCAAAAGGGGATTATTTTTTCGACGACGACAAAATATTTGTACAACACGATCTATCTCTTCTAATCGGCCAACAATAGGATCTATTTTCCCTTGCAATGCCATTTCATTAAGATTGGTGGTGTATTCCTTCAAAGCTTTTTCGTATTTATCCTCTTTTTTTAGGGGATCTTGTTCCCCTATGCTTTCTTCTTCATCATTTGGGGTTGTATTACTTGGTGCTTCCTCGGCATGGGCGATTCTTTCTACCACCTTCATGCGGGTGACACCTGTCGTTTCTAATAAATAAATTGCATAGGATTCTTTTTCTGAGAAAAAGGAAACAAGGACATTCAAGGGATTAATATTTTTTTTACCAGAAGATTGAATATGAAGTGCCGCTCTTTGAATGACTCTTTGAAGCCCAAGGGAAAGTTCAGGCTGATAACGAACACCATTTTGGCGGGCAATTTCCCTAAGTTCAGGGTTCACAAACTGGCGGTTTCCTAATTCGACCACTTGTTCTTCAGAAAGAAGGCTAAAATTATCGTCGTTGGCTAAAAATTTTATCAATTCACTTTTAATCCATGCTAAATCTCCGCCGCAATCGACGACGACATTTTCAACTTGTGGATCGTCGAGTAAAGCCAATAAAATATTTTCTAAGGTTAAGAATTCGTGCTTTCGCTCGTTGGCTTTTCGCACAGCCTTGTTGAAAATGACTTCGAGTTTTTGACTTAACATAGGGAACCTTCTTATTCTGGGGAAATGGAACACTTTAGTGGATGGCCATTATCCCTTGCATATTTATTCACTTTACTGGCTTTGCTTTCAGCAACTTCATAAGTATAGACACCACAAACGCCTACACCTTTTACGTGGACTTCCATCATCACGGCATTAGCTTCAAGAATGGATTTATTAAAGAACTTCTCTAGGACATGAACGACAAATTCCATCGTTGTGTAATCATCGTTATGAATCAGAACTTTGTACTTTTTAGGGAGCTTAGTCTTTGTTTCGTGGGCAATAGCCACTCCACTTTCCCCATCATGTTGATGGTCTGTTGATTCCATAGCAACTCTCAAGGTATGCGCAAAGGTTGGGCCCTGTACGTGTGAAGACAACACTGCTATTATACGCTTAATAAAACTTTTTGATAAGTGAACCATGAACGACGTATCGGCTTTTTATAATCGTATTAAAAAAAACATAAGCAAGCATAAAGGTTGGTTAAAAAGCCAAGGTATTGAAGCTTACCGTGCTTATGAAAAAGACATTCCAGAATACCCGTATATTGTCGATTTTTACAAAGATCACGCAGTGGTTTACGAACAAGGCAAGCGCTTAGATGCCGAAGAAGCCACTTTAAGCGAAAAGCACCAAGCTGAAATAGTCGAAGCTCTTCATTTATTAGGCTTCAAAGATCAAAATATTCACCTTAAGGTTCGTGAAAGAAAACAGGGTACTGAGCAATACGAAAAATTAGCCGAGAAAGAAACCTATTTTATTGTTCAGGAAAACCAAGCAAGACTGTGGGTTAATCTAGAAGATTATCTCGATACCGGACTTTTTCTTGATCATCGTCCAATCCGCCAAAAAATCTATAAACTGGCAAAAAATAAGACCTTCTTAAATCTCTTTTCTTATACTGGTTCCGTAAGTGTCTTTGCAGCTTTAGGTGGAGCTCATGTTACGTCAGTTGATATGTCCCGTACCTATATGAACTGGGCCAGGCAAAATTTTGAAATTAATTTTTTAAAAGAAATTGAGCACAATTTTATCACTGATGACGCTTTAAAATTTCTTGATTACCACCATAAGAAGTACGATCTCATTTTACTTGATCCTCCTACTTTCTCTAATTCTAAAAGAATGGAAGGAACCTTGGATATTTTAAGAGATCATATGGATCTTGTAAGTAGAACGATGAATCTCCTTAATGATGATGGTTTACTCATTTTTTCCACCAACTATAGAGACTTTAAAATTGATCCATCTCTAGAGGACGAATTTGATATTCGAGATATCACTGCCGCGACCATTCCCCAAGATTTTAGAAATCCCAAGATCCACCACGCTTATGAAGTACGTTTCAAGAAATAAAAAACCTAATAAAAACGAACAAACATTAAATTTAAAAAGCCCCTCTTAATATTACTACTAAGAGGGGCCCAAATTATAAAATCTAATTTTTAAAATTAAACTTTGATACCTTTGAATTTATCACCAAGAGTCGTTGCTTTCGGAGCTTCACGCTTAGTGCTCTTCATTGCAGCTGCATCTTCTGCATTTCCAACGGCTTTCTTAGAAAGCGCGATTTTCTTAGCGTCTTTATCGATTGAGATAACCATCGCTTGTACTTTATCGCCTTTCTTGATTACGTCAGAAGTTTTTTCTACACGGTCATCAGAAAGTTCAGAAATATGGATTAAACCTTCGATTCCTGTTTCAAGTTCAACAAAAGCTCCAAAGTCCGTTAAACGAACAACTTCTGCTTCTACAACTGAACCAACTGGGAAACGTTCTTCGATTTTCTTCCATGGATCTTCTTCAAGTTGCTTCATACCTAAAGAAAACTTTTGGTTTTCTTTATCAACAGCAATAACCATTGCTGTTACAGTTTGACCAACTTTGAATTCATCGTTTGGATTGATGTTTTTCTTAGTCCAAGAAACGTCTGAAGCGTGGATTAAAGCATCAACTTCTTCACCAAGATCAACGAATGCGCCGAAATCAACTACAGCTTTAACTTTACCATCAACTTTAGATCCAACTTTATATTTCGCAGCTAAATCATCCCAAGGATTTGGTTGAAGTTGTTTTAGACCAAGAGAAATTCTCTTGTTTTCAACATCTACTTCAAGAACTTGAGCTTCAACATTTTCGCCTACGTTCACCATTTTAGATGGATGCTTATTTTTAGAAGTCCAGCTCATTTCTGAAACGTGGATTAATCCTTCGATACCATCTGGAAGTTCGATGAATACGCCGTAATCTTTAACAGAAACAACTTCACCTTTAACTTTCTCGCCAACTTTATATTTAGCTTGAGCAGTTTCCCAAGGATTTGGTTGAACTTGCTTAAGACCTAAAGAAACGCGTTCTTTAGATTCATCGTATTTAAGAATTTTAACTTCTATTTCATCACCAACACCAATAATGTCAGAAGGATGCTTCACGCGGCCCCAAGACATATCTGTAATGTGTAGAAGTCCATCAACACCACCAAGGTCAATGAATGCACCGTAATCAGTAATGTTTTTCACAATACCTTTCACGATCATGCCTTCTTGAATTTGACCTAGAGTTTCGTCACGTAACTTGCCTCTTTCCTCTTGAAGAATTGATCTACGAGAAAGAACGATGTTGCCACGTTTTTTGTTGAACTTAATAACTTTGAATTCCATTGTTTTACCAATGTATTTATCAAGATTACGAACTGGACGGATGTCGATTTGAGATCCAGGTAAGAAAGCTTTTACGCCGATATCAACAGAAAGACCGCCTTTCACTTTCGCGATAACAGTTCCTTCTACAGACTCACCCTTTTCACAAGCTTCAGAAATTTTGTCCCACGCTACAAGAATCTCAGCTTTGTCTTTAGACAGGATGAGGTTCCCCATGTGTGATTCAAGTTTTTCAAGGTAAACAGTAATGTTGTCGCCAACTTTTACTTTTAAAGTGCCATCGTAATTTTTAAATTCACGAGTTTGCACTAAACCTTCTTGCTTGTAACCGATGTCTACAGTTACATAATCGTCAGTAATGTTGACGATTTTTCCTTCGAAAACTTCGCCTTCAGCGAAATTCTTGTTCGAAGAAGAGTTCATAAATTCAGAGAAATCAGTTTTGTTTTCAGTCTCCACGTCTTCTCCGACGACGTGATCGAAATCTTTTACCCATGAAGGGATTTGGTTAGCCATAAAGGCCTCCTAGAGAGCACTACATTAGAACCTTCTACTGAAGGGAAGCCAGAGTTTAGAAAAAACAGTCATTTACGTCAATACAAAAGGAAAATTTATAGATGGTTAAAGAAAAAACCTTCTAGTTATTCTAGGTAGTTAGCGGTGTTGCACCAAGCGTTTTCTCACTTCGACCAAGTTTTCATACAACGTTTTCGCTCTCAAACGATAGTATTGGTGCCCATGAGCTTCGAGAATTTTAGTTCTTTGATAGAGGAGGTTCTGATCATAGAAGGCTTTATTGACTAAAATTTTAAGGCATTTATCTTTTATTTCTCTGGCATCACGAGGAAGATAACTCTCTCCTATTCCAGGAAAATTTTCCAATAAATCAGAACGCCCACCAGCTCGTGGAACAAGGATAGGAACTAATCTAGCTGCTGCTAGAATTTCATAATCCGAAACATTTTCTTCGGCATCAATACTAATGGATAAGTGATAATCATTCATACTGGATACGACATCTTCCACTTGAACAAATTCGACCATTTCAAACAAATCTTTTTCTTGAATTAAATCTAATAGATCAGCATAAAGTGGAAACTCAGACCAATTACGTTTACTGGTTAAAAACAATTTGAACTTTTTTACTGGCATCGTAAATTCACGTAAACTATTTTCAAGAGGTTTTAGACTATTAAAAAGTGTGACAAAATGTTCGATGTTAATAGTATGAGCTGGAACATAGCACATGAAACGCCACTCATCTTCCAGACTCTTAATGGTAAAATTATCCTCAAACTTAAGTCCAGTTCCTAGAGCATGAATCTTTTTGCCCTTCATAGGAAGACAATCTTCTAGACTATAACGGATCGTTCGATTGATCGTTAACAGCAAGTCGATTCTCGAAAAGAGAAGTCTTTTGAAGAAACCTTTGTCTCTTGCTCTCATTAATCGGTTAATAGAAAAAATCAACGGGATATCTGGATAAGGGCCAAGTCCAAGTGAGAGAGTCGAAGCGTATTCAATATGATAACAGTGAACAATATTAATATTATTTTTTTTGATTAATTCTTTCAAATAAAAATAAAATGAAAAATCGAACCAGGAATTAATATTTTTTCTTTTACTATAAATACGCTCAATGCCAAGCTCAGTCGCCCTTGTATCAACGTAAGAATCCTTAATACAATAAAGAATGGGAGTCCCACCTAGTTCTCTGAACATCAGGCAATCACGGACAGCCTGTCTTTCATTTGTACTCCACTTCGTCGAGTGACAAAGATAGAGGCAATTTAAATCAGAGACGGTAGTGGAAATAACCATTTATTTTCCGTCCACTAAATCCACTAGTTCGCCCTCGATTGTTCCGAGCTTTACTTTTGCTGAAAACTTTAAGATTTGTTTTTTATCGTCATTGGAAATCCAGAAAATGGCTTCGCCGTTTGCCTTAAGAACACCAGGATATTGGGTAATGGCATTGACCCGAAAAGCTTCTCTGCGACCAAGCTTGGTTGAAATCGTTTCTATTTTTTCTGGAGTTACTTTAATCATCCACGGCTTAGCACGGGTAATAATAGGAAACTCATAGGTCTCGCCGGTATGCAGAGGGAGACTTCTAAAGAAGTACAGAACTGAAAATGAGTCTTGGTAAAAACGAGGAACAAATTTTTGATCCGATTCATTTTTTTCTTCATTGGTTTTTTTCTTTAAACGACGATAGCGATAAAAAGTTGTTAATTTTTCATTATCAAATAACTGTAAGTCGTCTACGTCTTGCTTGCTCTCTCTTTGTACCACCATGTATTTCACGGGGAGAAAGCGCTCTACGTCAACATAAGAATCAAGATAGTCATTCACTTCGTAAATCATTTTATAAAATGGAGCCGAGGTCATTTTGACATGAAAGTGGTGACAAGTTTTTCCACCAATTTCTTTTTGAGGTAGGACCGTTAATGCAATTTGTCCTGCGGTAATTCCAAAGTACTTAACATCAAATACCATCTGTTCGCCATTTTTAAAGCTGGGCTTAGCTTCCTTCCAAAAAATCTCAGATTTTTTGTCGTAATTTTTATAATCATCAGGATAGTCTTTTGGATACTTAAAGCCATTAGGAGTCATTCCAACAAAATTTTCGACAACTGAATCTTGTTTTTTATCTTTCTTATTTTTCTTATCTAAGGCCTTCTCTTGAGCTTTTACATCTTTTTTTGTAGCAGTTACTTTTGAATCAAGAGGGATAGGCATCGCAACTGCCTCTTTTGGTGTGTCCTTAAATTTATCAAACTCAGTCCCTTTAATGTCGAAGGTTTTTAACAAGTCTGGAGTTTCCTCCGTTTGCTTAACTTCTTTAATATCTTTCTCAGTCGTCGAACAGGAAGTTAAAAAGGCGCCCAAAAAAAGGACAGAAGAAATCCAAATGTACCTTTTCATAAATAATTCCTAATATAAGATGTTTCTTATTTTTTCTCTAAGTTCATTTTCACCAGAAATAAAATGCACTTTAATGTCGACAAATAAAATTCGGGCATCAAGTGAGATACGACGAATTTTTACCATGTCTTTTTCACTTGTAATCAAAAGTGCTCCCTCTGAAGCGGCTGATACTAAAAGTTCATTAACATCGTTCGGGGTAAAGTAATAGTGATCCGGAAAAACAACCTTCTCCACCACTTCAGCACCATTGGCACTGAGTAAACTAAAGAAAGAGTCTGGGGATGCAATGGCCGCAACGGCAATCACTTTTCTTCCATTCAGTTCTTTCATGTCATAAACTTTATTGAAATGACTGTTATAGATTCCTGTTGGAGCGTATTTTATTTCACCCCATGGAATTCCTGGACGAACATAGTGATTAATAAAAGCCTTAAGTTCCGCTAATTTTTCTGGTCCGACTTGATCTGCACGACTTAAAACAATGGCGTCAGCATCTGATAATGCCGTCATCCCCTCACGTAAGTACCCAAGGGGAGCAACCTTATACTGCTCAATTGGAAGAAGAGCATCAAATAAGACAATCGAAAAATCTTGAAATAATTTTAAATGCTGAAATCCATCATCTAATAAAACAACATCAGGTTTTAATCGGTGAAAATAATGGAGAAGATTCGGACCTCTTTTTTTGCCGACAATCACTGCTCCTTGAATAAGCCTCCGTGCAATTAAGAGAGGTTCATCACCATAAATTTGAGGATCATTTTTAAAAGCTTCATCACCAATAATAATGCCTGAAGAATGCTCAAGATTCCCTTTATAGCCGCGAGTGAGGACCACGCAGCTTTTCTTATATTCATTAAACGTTTCGGTCAGCCAAATGGTAAATGGAGTTTTGCCAGTTCCTCCAAAAGTAACATTCCCAACAGAGATGATTGGCACTTTAAAATAGTAACGAGATAGTAATCCATACTTATATAAATTACGGCGAATAATATAAACCCATTCCCAAAGAAGGGAAAAGGGATAGAAGAAAGTTTTTTTCGATACACTAAGGATAGACACCATTAATTTTTTCCATCGATAACGTTCAACAGATAACGGGGAAGGTCGAAATCTTCTCCTGAAATCTTGTTTTTTGTCTCTTTCAATTCAGCCTTTATTTTTTCATAACTAGTTACATTTGTTAACCAAGGCAGAAGTTGTCGGCGCAAGTTGGCCGCATTCACATCATATTGGAGAATTTCAGGAAAAAGGATCTTTTCATGTACAATATTTGTAAGGCTAATGGGTCCTTTGTAAGAGATAAAATTATTGAAAATGAACTCAGTCACAAGGTTTCCCATATAAGAAACGACTGTAGGAACTTCAAACAAGGCACTGGCAAGAGTTACTGTCCCACTAGCAGCCAAACAAAGATCTGCCTCTTTAAGAGCTTGAGTTAAATCCTCAGAGTTATAAACCCGATCAAAATAGTGGGCATAATAGTCGTAAATTTCACTTTTTACTGAAGTGGTTCGAACCAATGAAAGCTTGATATTAAATTCTTGCTTGAGTAAAACTGCAGTTTCTAAAAAAATGGGAAGTAAATTTTTCACTTCAAAGTTTCTTGAGCCAGGAAGTATTAACAGGTGACATTCCTTTTGCATCGATGAAAAGGTTCTATCTGGTAAATTTTTTAAGTCATTTTTGTAATGATGAAGAAGTGGATGAATCACTCCTCTTACTTGATTAACACCACGATCAAGAAACCATTTTTTTTCAAATGGTATAATGGTAAAAAGGGTGTGGACTGTTTGACTTAAAACTTTAGCCCTCCATGCTTTCCATGCCCATGCTTGTGGAGCAACATAATAGAGAACTTTCACTCCACGCTTTTTTAATTTTTTTGCCAATCTTAAATTAAAATCTTGAAAATCGATGAGTATGGCCGTTTTGGTTCCACGACGTTCAACTTCACGAAGAATATTTTTCTCAGCTTTCAAGTAAAAAGGGATTTTACCAATCACTTCGCCAATTCCCCAGCTTGAGAAATCCTTAAGATGATAAGTTAACTCCATTCCAGTTTTTTGTAACTCATCTCCACCTACTCCCCAAAAGCTAACATGAGGAGCGAGAGAAAGAATGGTGGGAAGAAAACTTAAGGCGTGTTCTTCACCGGATTTTTCACCGGCAATGAGAAGCACATTCATGAAATCATGACCTTTTCCCCACTTTCCATGCTCTGAAGAGCGGCATCAATCATTTGCACAGCGTAGACTCCATCATGAGCGGTGACAGGAATTTTTCCTAAACCCAAAATGGCATTATAAAATGCATCATGTTCTAGTTGAAGATGATCTCTTTTGTTGTAAGCAATTTTTTCTACATACTCACCCTGACTAGTTTTATCTTTGGGAGCAAAAAACATTTCACAGGTCATTAAGTCGAGATAAAGACATCCAGCATGTGAGGTGATCTCCACTTCGCGCACTTCTTTGACATGATTTCGTGAAGAGAGAATAGAGACAACGCTGCCACTTTTAAAGGTGAAGTGGCAAAGAGCATGGTCCCATTTTGAAGTTCTTATCTTAAGTCCACTAGCTTCAACAAATTTTGGTTTGTCCTGTAATAAAAAAACCATCAGATCCATATCATGGATCATAACATCACTCACGACATCAACATCTGTAGCTCTTCCCTTGAAAGGAGCATAACGAGCAATTCTCATGGTGACAGGAGCTTTTAAGTACTCTGGATACTTATTTTGAATTATTTCCCAGGCTTCATGAAAACGTTCTGAATGACCTACTTGAAGCACCAGTTTTGAATCTCTTACTAGAGTTGAAATTTTTTGAGCATCTATTAATTCAGAAGTTAGTGGCTTCTCACAAAAAACATGCTTGTTGGCAGCCAATAATTTTTGTACCAATGAAGCATGAACTGAAGTTGGAGTTACAACGAAAGCAGCATCAATTTCATGCATAACTTCATCAATAGAGGAAACAACTTTAGCTTGTGGGTGTGCAATTTTGGCTGCGTCTTGATTAGTAGGAAAACTTTCTACGATGGCGTAAAGTTTTGCCTTCCCACTTTTTTCTACCTTGGTGGCATGCCACTTTCCAAGATGTCCGTATCCAATTATGGCAACTTTAATGGCATCCATGCCTTACCTCAACTTATGCCATAAATGGCGGAATACCAATTTCAGATTTTTTTATAAACTCAGCGATCTCTTTGACTAAGGTTGCGTTTACGTAATCAGACATTAACTCTGTATGATCAACGAAAGCTCTTGGAGAAAGAGTATTAGCTTCTAGCATTCTGACGAAATCAACTAAATCAGAAATGGCTTGCTTATCGTGGCCTTGGCGTTTTAAACCAATAATATTGATCCCTTTTATTTTAATTCTATTACCGTAGGCAGTGAAAAAGGGAGGAATGTCTTTATCAATTCCAGAACCACCGCCGATATATGCTCCTCTCCCAATGGTCACAAATTGTGAAACCATTGTTCCACCACCAATAATTACTCTGTCACCAATTGTTACATGACCAGCAAAATTTGATGAATTAGCAACAGTGATATTATTTCCAACTGTAACATCATGACCAAAATGTGTGTAGGCCATGAATAAAGAGTTTGAACCAATTTTAGTAAGGCCATCTTGTTTCAGCGTACCTCTGTGGATTGAAACATATTCGCGGAAAGTATTGTTATCTCCAATTTCTACACGTGTTGGCTCACCCTTGTAACTATTGTCCTGAGGTGGAGCACCAATTGAGCAAAATTGAAAAAATTTATTATTGGCACCTATCTTAGTATGACCTTCAACAACGACATGTGAATGAAGAACAGTATTATCTCCAATTTCGACATTCGGCCCGATGGAACAAAATGGTCCAATTTTCACATTGGTTCCAATCTTTGCTTCTGGGTGCACTAATGCGTGTGAATGAATTTCAACCTGACTCATATTTTTTCCTTTGTTATTTATTCACTGAGGCCATGAAGGAAGCTTCTGACATTATAACATCATCAACAAGTACTTTCGCATTGTAAGTCCAAATGTTTCCTCTAGCTTTCATCAATTCTGTTTCAATTTTTAATTTCATTCCAGGCTTAACTGGTTTTCTAAATTTTGTATCGTTTACCGAAAGAAGAGCAACCTCAATTTTAGAATTTGCCGGATCTTTATAAAGTGGATAGATCATGAAGCAAGAAACTTGTGCCATAATCTCTACTTGAACAACACCAGGAAGAATTGGATTACCAGGAAAATGTCCTGCTAAAATTGGCATCTCTTCTTTTACTTCAAAATAGCCAACTACTTTGCCTCCAATCAAATCTTTTGATTGGGGGGGATTATTAAAATCAACTTTTAAATTTTGAGGAAATAGTATGCTTTCAATACTATCCACGAACATGAAAGGATCACGGTGAGGAATAAAAGCTTTAATCTGATCTTTATTTAATAACATGGATACCTCATTTTTCACTTTTGGTTTTGTCTAATGACAATTTTCTGAGAGTAGCCAAACCTTTCATCCATTCATTTAGTGGTCTTGCAGGGTGACCAGCGATGATTGAACCATCAGGCCAATCTTGAGAAACCATACCTCCTGCAGCAATTTGAACACCTTTCCCAAGTGTAGTGTCTGGTCCCATTCCTGCTTTACCAGCAAAAATGTTATAATCGCCAACTTTTCCCGATCCTGATAACCCTACTTGACCACAAAGAATAACCCCGCGACCGAGTATACAGTTGTGACCAATCTGAACTTGATTATCGATTTTACTTCCAGTGCCTATAATAGTGGGTTCAAAAGTCCCTTGGTCAATACTGACACAAGCTCCTATCTCAACATGGTCATGAATGATGACACTACCAGTGTGCCAAACTTTGACATGATTACCTTGATGGAAATTATAGCCAAATCCATCTGAACCAATGGCAGTATTAGCATGGATGCGACAGTGCTTTCCAATTTTCACATCTTCGTAAACAGTAACGTTTGGATAAAGTTTTGTACCTTCTCCAATTTCACAGCCTGCCAAGATCACGCAACCAGAAAGAATTTCAGCGTCAGCATGAACTTTTACACCTTCGCCTAAAAAAACATTTTGAGCAATTAAAGCTGTAGGATGAACTTCTGCAGACCCCATCTGGCGCCCATCAACTTGGTTATTACGGTTTTTATGTTTTAAATCATAGAAGGGTTTTGAAAGCCAAGACATTGCAAGGTTGACGTCATTGACTGTTAACAGAACCGAAAAGCTAGACTTTAGAATAGCGACTTCAGGAGAATTTTTTAAATTTAAATCATCCCAAAACTTCTTCTCAACTAACAACGCCATATTTTTTCTAGATTCAGGAAAAATAAATTTACCTAAAAACTTTTTGTTCTTAACGAAAAGAACTCTATGGTCTTCAGTGCCTGTTAAGCCGGCGAGACCAAGGAACTCAATTCCAGAATTCTCGCCTTGAATAAACTCTAAACTTTGATCAAATTTTTTAAACTCAGATGCTTTCATTTTTTGAAGCTCCTCTTTTAGAATTTTTCTAAAAATTCTAAAACGTCCAAAAACTATTTTGGATTTCTATCGTCGTAAATTTTGATAACTTCTTCAGTTAAATCAGTTTTCGACTCTGCGTAAACAATTGGAGAAGTTGAAACCTCTACTGTCATTGCAACGCCAGCTTTCTTAGAAACTTCTTCGATAATTGTTTTTACACGGTCAATGATTGGCTTTTTAAGATCTCTTTCCATATCATTAATTTCTTTTTGCGCTTCCATTGTTTTGTTTTGAAGTTCAAAAATTTGTTGTTGAATTTCTCTTTCTTTTTTCACGCGAGCCGCATCGTTCATTACGGCACTTTGTTTTTTATAATCTTCTTGATCTTTCTTAATAGCGTCTTCATCTTTCTTTAGTTTTACTTTTTTGTCGTTGAAAGCTTTTTCTAAAGACTTCATTACGTTTTGGCCTTGTTTCGCCGAAGTAATAATTTTTTGGATATCTACGAAGCCAATTTTATCTGCGGCAAAAGTAGAAAGGCTCATCGCCAGAACTGCTAAAGCTAATAACATTTTCATAAAAACACCTCTTCCTTTTCTTCTAAAAAATTTGTCCAATATCGAATAAAAATTGACTGCCCGATTCTCTAGGTAATTTTTTCACTGGGTAGGCAAATTCAAAACGGAGAACACCGATTGGTGAGAACCAACGGAAGCCAAAGCCGTAGTCAGAACGCAGACGCCAATTACCATTTTCACCTATATTATACTTGTAGACATTACCTGTATCGTAGAAAAGAGCCCACTTTAAACCAGCTTCTTTGATCAGAGGATGTTCAATCTCAGCAGTTCCTAAGAGAGAAAATAATCCCCCTTGGTTAAAGGTTGAAGTTCGCCCTGTCGAGTCAGGCAATTGAACTAATGGACCTATGTCCTCAAAGTTATATCCACGCATGTTACGTGCTCCACCCATAACAAATTTTTCTGTTCTTGGAACTTGACGATAACTTGTGGTCTTCACTAATTTAGAAGCTGTTCCTCTCGTTCTAAAAATTAAATCACCATAAATTGGCTTGTACCATCTCGCTTCACCTTCAAATTTTGCCGAACGGTGAAATCCACCAAGACCGGTATATTGTGCGGAAATATTTTGATAAGAACCACCTGTTGGTTCAAAAATATTATTTCTCTGATCACGAACAACCGAAGTTTGTATTGAAGAAGCGACACCATTTTCATTATGGGGATCAATAGTCGGATTTCGAACGTTTGAAATATTAGTATTTTCAAGTTTATAAGTAATATAAGCACGAGTGTATTCAGCGATTGGGTGACCAACACGAGCATCAGTTCCAATTTTATCGTAATAAAGTGATGATGAAAATTGAGACTGGGTACGGTAAACATCACCACCCGCAGTCCACTTAGAATCCATTAAATAAGGCTCTGTAAAACCTAAGTTATAGCTTTTTTGAACAGCAGAAAGGGACATACTGGCAGTCAATGTCTGACCTAAACCGCGAAAGTTATTCTGTGAAATTGAGCCTTGAAGAAATCCTCTTGAAGCTGTTGAATAACCGGCGCCGAGTGTAATCTGCCCTGTATTTCTTTCTTTAACGGAAATTTCCACATCTAGAATATCGTCTTTCCCCTTAGGAGAAACGGTATTAAAAATAACTGAGTTAGGCTCAAAGAAACCTAGACGGTTCACACTTTCTTTTGAAAGACGAAGTCCAGAGCCAGAATACATCTGACCTTCTCTGATTTTAAGTTCTCTTCTCACTACTTTATCGCGAGTTTTTGTGTTCCCTTTAACCGTAATATTTCCAAAGTAGGCAATTTTCCCTTTTTCGAAAGAGAAATGAATATCAACTTTATTTTCCCCAGGAACGATATCGAGAGTTCTTAAAACGTTAGCGAAGGCATACCCTTTATCTTGGTACATTTCAGTTAACTGTTGGATATCAAGACGAAGATTATCTTCTGAATAGATTTCTTCCTTCTTTAATTTAATTTGTGCATTGAATTCTTCTTCTGTGAAAAGCATATCCCCTTCAAAGAAAATTTCGTTGATCGAAAATTGAGGACCCTCTGTCACTTTGATAGTGATGAATACCCAATGTTTATCTTCTGAAACAGTAATAGCAGGAGTGCCGACGTTAACTTGTAGGTAACCTTTTGATTTGTAGTAATACTTTATTCTTTCAACATCGTTGTTAAAATTAAATTCCTTAAAGTTACCTGACCCAGATAGACCAGAAAAGAGTGACTCTTCTCTCGTTTCCATATTCGCTTTAATTTCAATATCTGAAATCTTTTCATTTCCTAAAAAACGGATACTTTTAACTCGCACTTTTTCAAATTCACTGATCTTAAAAACTAGTTCAACCGACTCTTCACCCTTAGCACGAATTTCGTAGTCGACGTTTGCAAGATAGAACCCTTTTTCTTCATAGAACTTCTGAAGCGCCACTACATCGGCTTTTACGGTGTTCACATCCAAGATAGAAAATTCTTTTGTCTTAATTTGTTCTTTTAGATCATCATTTTTGACGTCATCATTTCCTTCAAGAATAATTTTGGAAATGATGGGCTTTTCTTTCACCTTAAAGACTAAAATATTTTTTCCATTCTCAACTTCATGATGAGCTTCAACGGTATCGAAATATTTCATTTCATAAATGCGAACGATATCTTTCTTCAAAAGATAGTTATCGAGTTTCATTTCTTTTTTGGCGGCGATTTTTTCTAAGATAGCTTCGGGTTCAACTTTTCTTGTGCCCAAAACCTTGATGTCATCGACGACAAACAACTCTTTCATGGGCCCCAAGTCTTCTTGGGCCATGGCAGGTAAAACGAAAAAAAAGGCAATTGTAAGGACAACAACAATATGCTTCAAAATGGACCAATGTCTTTGTAAATTAATAACTTAGAGAAGATACACGGAAGAGAACGAAGTAGCAAAAAAAATCATACTAATTTAGTAGAAGAAATCATTCCATCAGTGATGTTAATCTGCTGTGAAAATTGCTCTGCTACGCGAAGATCATGAGTCACAACGAGTAAAGTTGTTCCAAGTTCATGACTCAAATCTTTTAAGAGCGTTGTTACTTTTTGAGAATTTTCTGAATCCAAATTCCCAGTTGGCTCATCACATAAAAGCAACTTTGGTTTTAACGATAAGGCCCTAATAATATTAATTCTCTGTTGCTCTCCACCAGAAAGTTCGAAAGAATATTTGTTTAAGCAGTGACTAACGCCTAAGTGTCCTGCCAGCTCACGAACTCTTTTTTCCACCGCAACATTCTTCTGCCCTGCAATGCGAGAAGGAAGCAAAATATTTGAAAGTGAATCCATGGAGGGCAAAAGATAATGAAATTGAAATACAAAACCAATGAATTGATTTCGATAATGAGCCAGTTCTTCTTCTTTAAACTCTTTTAGACTTTTACCAGCAACGACAATTTGTCCCGCATCAGCGTGATCTAAACCACCTATAATATAAAGCAGAGTCGATTTTCCTGACCCTGATGAGCCTTGCAAAACACACTGGCTTTTTTCAGGAAGACTAAGCGACAAGCCTCTAAGGACTTGAGTTTGCCCAAAGTTTTTTCTCAGATCTTTTATTTCGATGAATGACATTTATACAAAACCTTTTTTCAATTCTGTCACAATTCCTTTTCTTTTTCCACGAAGAACGGTGAATCCAGCAATGATCAAAAGCCAAGCAAGAGCCAAGGAAAATACCATCAAATAAGAGGGAAAACTGAGAGTAAGCTCGAGATCACTCAAAACATAAATTTCACCTGGAAGATGCAAAATATCGAGGTGCTTAAGCATTTGATTAAAAATCTCAGTAAAAACCACTGAGGTAGCACAAGCCATTCCCCAAATAAAAATGACCATTCCAAACCATAATCGAGAAAGGCCTTTAGCTGAGACACCTAGAGCACGTAACAAAAATATTTCCTGAGTTCTTTTTTCATTTAGATATATGACAAAAGCTAAAATGTTAAAAATAGATACAACCACAATTAATTGCAAGACGAGACCAATTGAGTACTTCTCCACTGCGACCGCCTCTAGTAGAACCTTAAAGTCATTCCAATAAGGTTTTACTTCGTATTCCATTGGCAGAAGTGCATTTAATTTTTTAGCAAATTTTGCGATATCAAGCTGAGGCGAATTAAGCATAATACTATTTATTTTAGGGCCATGACTTAAAACTGAGGAAAGTTGTTCGCGGTTAACATAAATAAATCGTAAGTCTTTTTCGTAAATCTTATGGTCAACAATCTGTGCAACCTTAAACCTAATTAAAATTGGAAGTGAAGAGTAACTTAAATTTCCCTGTCCCATCGCCAGAACAATATCATCTCCAACTTTAATTTTCAGTTCTTGAGCCAATGCTTTTCCAATGGCTACTTCTCCCTGAAATAAGGAGAGAGAGAGACCAGTCACTTCATTGAAGGATGTTGGATCTACTCCTTTAATTAAGACTCCCTTTGATTTTTCGTCAAAGATGGCAAAACCTTCAGTTTGAATAAGACCCGTGAAGACAGAAATTTTTTGATCATTAAAAACAGCTTGAGCTTGAGAATCATAGGTAAAAAAACCACGGGTATTAATAACCGAGATATCACCTGATGACTTCTTGAGCGAGCGGCGAAGAATGTGCTCGAAGCCATCCATCAAACCGATGGTACAAAGAATTACAGTGATTGAGAAAGCAAAACTTAAAATGCTTCCGACAAGAAATCGCCTAGTGGATTTGCCTTGGGTAAAAACCCTGAGCAAATCCACTAGAAGAGAATTATTTTTCATTTTTTGGAGCAGTTACTTCAGTTTCGTCAAAAAAAACTTCTTTCTTTAATAAAGGGAAAAGTAGAACATCACGAATTGATGTTGAGTTCGTTAAAATCATACATAGTCTGTCGATACCAATACCTTCACCAGCTGTTGGAGCCATTCCGTACTCGAGTGCTCTAACGTAATCATAATCAACAGGTGTTGCTTCCTCATCGCCATCATCTTTTCTAACTGCTTGCTCCGCAAAGCGCTCAAGTTGGTCAGTAGGATTATTTAATTCTGAGAAGGCGTTCGCGATTTCCCACCCATTACAATAAAGCTCAAAGCGATCCACGATTTCAGGATGCTCATCATTACGTCTAGACAATGGTGATATTTCAGTAGGAAAAGCAGTGATAAAAGTTGGTTGAACCAAATTCTTCTCTGCGTATTCTTCAAAACATAAAACCATTAAGCGATCATTGGAAATTTTATTCAAACCTGCTTGATTGATTTCTGTTTTCTTCAATAGACCAATGAGTGTGTCTTTATCATAAGTTTTTTCAAGTGAAATCTGACAGTGTTCAGCCACGGCTTCTCTCATTGTTTGGCGCTTAAATGGTGCCTTGAATGAAATTTCTTTCCCTTGATATTCAACTGTTTCTTTTTTTAAGACGTCTTTCACTAAACCAGAAAGGAGTTCTTCTGTTGTGTTCATCAGATCTTCATAGGTAGCATAAGCTTGGTAGAACTCAATTGAAGTAAATTCAGGATTATGTTTCAAAGATAAACCTTCATTTCTAAAACAACGATTCATTTCAAAAACACGTGGATAGCCACCAACAATTAAACGCTTTAAGTGAAGTTCAGGAGCAATTCTTAAAAAAAGCTCCATATCTAAAGCATTATGATGAGTTAAAAAGGGTTTTGCTGTCGCTCCGCCGGCCACTGAGTGCATCATCGGAGTTTCCACTTCAAGAAAATCTTTTTTGTAAAAAAATTCACGAATATGACGAACAATTTTTGAACGGGTACGCAATGTTTCTCTGGTATCAACGTTCATAATCATATCGAGATAACGTTGACGGTAACAAAGTTCAGCATCTGTTAGACCATGAAATTTTTCAGGTAAAGGACGAAGTGATTTAGTCAAAATGTGATATTTCTTACATTGAAGTGAAAGTTCTCCCTTCATTGTCTTAAACATTGTCCCTTCAGCGTAAACAATATCTCCAGTATCTGTATGCTTATACTCAGCATAGTCTTCATCTGAAGTGGCACCTTTTTGCATATATAATTGCATCTTGGTAAAACCGTCATCAATTTGAATGAAAGCAGCTTTACCGAAGTCGCGTAAAAGCATTACTCGACCAGCAAGTTTATACATTGGAGTTTCACCAATTTCTTCTTTCGTGAGGTGATCGTACTTATCTTTCAATTCTTGGTTTGTGATATTGGGAGAAAGGCCATTCTTGTAAGGATGAATTTTGCTTTCTTCCATTTTTTTTCTGGTGGCAAGCCTAACATTCATTTGCTCAGAATAGAGTTCGTACCAAGGTTTGGTGTATTTTTCAGTCATGGATCATCCTTTCGTTTTTTCTTATAAACGTACGCTCAATAGTACGATTGAGAGAGGCTTTTTGACAATTAAAAGGTTTGTTTTGATGAACACTCTGAGGAGATTAGGAATCAACTATTCGAGATCGTCATCACCACCGGCTGCAGCTGCTCCTGAGACTTTCCACTGTAAGTATTTTTTTATAAATTGATCCAAATCTCCGTCTAGAATTTTATCAGGTGTACCCGAGGTAAATCCAGTGCGGTGATCCTTCACCATTTTGTAGGGATGAAGAACATATGAGCGAATTTGAGAGCCCCATGAGTTATCTTTTTTAGCAGCTTCCACAGCATTTTGCTTAGCCAGCTTTTCTTCCATGGCCCTTTCATAGAGTCTAGATTTTAAGATTTTCATCCCATGTAATTTATTTTGTAACTGGGAACGTTCATTTTGACAGTTAACTACAATTCCAGAGGGAAAGTGTGTAATTCGAACAGCTGAATCAGTGGTATTGACTGACTGCCCACCAGCTCCACCGGAGCGAAAAACATCGATGCGAATATCTTTATCAAGCACTTCTATTTCTATATCATCATCAACTTCAGCTACGACATCAATGGCTGCAAAAGAAGTATGACGGCGAGCGTTCGAATCAAAAGGTGAAATACGAACCAGACGGTGAATTCCCGCTTCGGACTTCAATAGTCCAAAGGCATATGGACCAGTTATGGTCATGGTTAACGATTTTAAACCAGCACTGTCACCATATTGATAGTCTTGAATAGCAACCTTGAATTTATTCGTTTCTGCCCAGCGAGAAATCATTCGATGAAGCATTCCAGCCCAATCGCAAGACTCAGTTCCTCCGGCTCCTGCATTCACGGTGACAATGGCGTTATTAGGGTCAAGATCTTCACTTAGGAGGACTTTTTGTTCAGCCTCATCGACTTTTTCCCCTAGATGAGAATAAAGATCAAGAGCATTAAGGGCATATTCATGGGAGTTTTCGGATAAAGCATATTCATTTAACATCTCAAACTCTTCGATCATTTCTTTTAGTTCGAAATAAGATTTGGTGACATTGTCGATTAGAGCTTTTTCTTTTTGGATTTTTGATGCGTTCGCAGTGTCATTCCAAAAGCCTTCTAGTGACTCTAGCTCTGAAATTTCTAATTTACGGGCAACTTTTCTTTCAATGTCAAAGGGACCTCCGAATGAGATCCATTTTTTCTTTATAAGCCTTAAGGCCTTGTGAGCATTCGTTTAATTTAATTTTTTCTGAATCGTTCAACATAATTTTAAAGAACGTATGAAGGGAAACTATCTACACTCAGGGTCTTCAACTGCGTTCATAGAACTAATATATTTGAGAAGAGTAGCGATTGTCACGCGGTCTCCTGTAATATTTTTGTCCCAACCAGTTTCTAGCCCGGCAAAAAAGACAAAGAGGTTGCCCGTAGTTGGGATTTTTTGGTATTTAATCAAATAAAAGAAGATACTTTTAGCTAAAAATTCCTGCCCTTTTGTTAGTTTTGCAACCACGATAATGGCATTTTTATAGATTGGAAAAGCGTCTTGTAATTCGTTGTAATCAATCACATTGTTATGGTTTTGGTCTAAATGGATAATGGTCGATTCAATATCCATTAATCCAGCTACAATAGCGCTCATATCACGACTATAAATAGGACGAGATTCTAAGGCGCAATCGCGAGAGAAGAATTCTGTTCTCGTTAAAAGCTCTGTTAGAACCTCATTTTTACCTGAGTCTTGAGCATCCTTGACGAAGTTTTTAAACTTAGGGAAATATTTGGAGTATTGAGAAAATGATTGATAAAAGTTTTCACGGTAACACTTCACTGTTACTCCGCCCTTCGCATCAGGCTCACAAAGTTTACTATCAACGATGGTTTTAAGAACGCCTTTACCAATTTTTGAAGCATCTCTTAGAATACCTATCAGGTCCACACCCTCGGCCAGACCTAGACCATTTTTCCCATCACTAGTTGTCTGGAACAAATCAGTTACTAGTCGAATGTTGTCGGCTGTTTTTTCTATCCTACGTGGATAGAGCTCTCGTAACTCCAAGAAGTCTTTAATTTTTCGAATAATGTCCACGACACCATCACGATTTTTTATTGAAAGCTTATTATAATTCTCTAACGTTTCTGAACCTGGATTGTAGTAATTTAAAATAAAGCCAACGGCGTATTCAAAAAGCATTATTTCTGCAACACCTTCAGCCGTTCTCTTTATTGCATCAGAGAAAGAAGGGAGTTCTTCTTTTCCCTTAAACAAATGATAAGTGCTGACTACTCGGATAAAACGATTTTTAAAAACAACATCTTCATTATTTGCGGGATATTGATTTAAGATTTGAATTTGCTCCGCATTTAGCGGATCAGGAAGTTCTAGGAATTCCTTATCGTGAGCTTCATACATCTCATAACCAAAGCCCACCATCTTAATGGCATATTTTAACTTATCCATTAAATTATGAACTTCTTGAGCAGTAATAAACTCAAAACTTCCGCCGATTAACATTCCCTTCACATTCCGAACAGTATTCTTTATGGCCGAAATGTTCTGTTCGGCAAATTTAATTCTAAGCGAGTCAGTGGCCTTAAAAATTTCATCAAAAGTTACCATCTTTTCCTGAGAAGAACTTGAAAAGGCAATTTCTTCTTTCAAGAAATCAAGATCTTCTGCCAAAATAACAAAACGATTCTTTAAGCTTCCAAAATCAACATATGGAAGATTGGTTAAATCAAAACCAACTCTTACAATACTAGGGAAAATTTTAATTAAACGGTTCAATTCTAAATGGGTTATTTCAGTGCTCTTCCCACCTAAGAATACTCTTTTCATAAAAAGCAGAGCGCGAATGTGATTGGTGATATCTTCGTTGCCATCTGGAATATGATCTTTAACCATGGGAATAAGGATTTTAGCCGTAGTTATTGAAACGGCAAAATTTGAGATTAATTTTTTAAGTGATTTAGCATCATCTTTTTCAGAAAGAATTGTTTCCATCATGGCGTAGATGGTTGACTCAGGATAGTCCTTTAGAATTTCCTTTAAATTAGGAATGATTGAGTCTTGGCGTTCTAGCTTTGTTAATAAATCGGTTATGTCGATTGAGTCAGTGTTTGGACGAGAAATAATTAGGTATTGAGCAAAAATATCGCGCATTTTCTCTGCTGAGAGCTTTACTTTAGCTCTTCTTAAGCGAAATAAATCCCATGAAATTTTCTTTTCAGTGGGTTTGTCATCGCGAAAACGGAGAGCTTTTCTCTCGCCCATAATTTCATTGATATAAGGAAAGATATTGATCGCTTCTTGGTTAAAGCCCTTTAAGGTCGAAAGGACACTTACAAAATTCTTTCTAGAAATGACATCTAATTTATCACCACGGAACAAGTGATTAAAAAGGAAAAGTAGATCTAGTCCCTTTTCAATTGATTCACCCTTAGAATATTTTTGTAGAAACTGTAAAAGTTCATCTTTCGTTACTTTATTTTTATTTTGAGTTTCAACACTATCAAAAAATGTATTGATACTAGAATTTAGACAATCCAGTTCCTTGCCCATATCTTTTTCTAGAATCTTATCGAGTTTTGCTCCACTAGTATCGCAAAGTTTCTGACCAATATTAGTTAGTACATTGTCGTCTGGGGCCTGCTGCTCGGTGCTCCTTTTAACAATGGCATTAAAACTAGCATTGTCAGATTTGCTACAAGCTGTTAGCGCAACAAAGAGACTTAAAGTAAATAAGGATGTTAAAGCTCTAATTAAAATGAAAAATCCTAATAATTGTAGGCCATATTGGCATACACTGCATCGTTATCTCTGAATTTTGACCAGTAAGATGAATCAGTCGGTGAATCAATTAAATTCACTCCTGTACTTACAACTAAACCTCGTCCAAATTCATAGGCGATCTCTTCCATGATAATTTTATCTCCCTTCATAACATCCCACTTGATGTCGAAGTTGTTTTTAAGTTTGTCCGTGATATCTAATGTTAAAAAGACCTCAAGGGCTTCACGAAAACGTGATTTGTTGGCCAAAATATCATCCGAGCCTTTTGGCTTAGTTAACATAGCAATCCAGTTAAAACCTGTATTAAATCTGTCTCCCTGCTTTGAAGCCCCAAAACCACTATAGGTTCTTGCTTCAAGTTGAGATTCAATTTTTATGTATTGAACGAAAAGAGGATCATTGGCAGGACTATTTTTAGGGTCCACTCTCATCCAAGATGCATAAGCTTTATATCCATCGTGTTTAATCGAAAAATTAGTTCCGTAAACTTCTTCGTAATAAAGTTTGGCATTAATGTTAGCAATGATTTCTCCACCAGTTGTAAGACGAGCATCACCTGCTGCACGAATTGAATTTTCGGGCTTGATTAAGTAGTAACTGTTCACATCGAAGTAAGAGTAGTTATATCCAACAAGTTGACCAAAAGTTGGTCTGAAAATAATTGAAGAGATATCTGGCTTATTTAAGTAATAACGTATTGGCGTCTTAACGCCATTGATTTCAGCGTATTTTGGGGTAGGTGAGGCCCAAATATTTTTACTTGAAGTTTGTCCGTCCTTTACTTGTTGGCTTGGGTTTAACTCAGGAAGATAGAGGAAGCTTCCAAAAGTTTGTAGCTTTAAACCAAAACTAAAATCAACACCAGCCATAGCTCCAATCAAACCTTCTTCACCTGGAGTGTAAAAGTTGAAATTTTTACGATTGTTAACATATCCTAAGCTCCAAGCACGATCCATAGGTGCCCATGGAAGAATAAATCTTCCTGCATGCACTTCAAAGAAGTTCCAAGTTTTATTAACGTTGGCTTCAGGAACAGAAAACATAAATTCCCCAGCATCAGTGAGCCTAGCGCTCACTACACCTGCTGTCTTATAGTTTTGAGCAAGGATATGGTATTCATTATCATACTGTCCCCACCAACGATTACCTTTCTTGTTTCCAATCGTAGGAGATAATTGATTTGTTTGAGCTTGAATTTTTCCACCAGTTTGTCTGGTAGAAGCTTGGCCCTTCATTGAAAGTCCCATAAATAAAGAAAGTAACAAAAATTTTTCGATCATTAAGTCGTCCGCATGAGGGAGGGTTTGGGTGTCGATTAAAAGCTTAGGATATCTTTTTTCAACAGTTCCAGTCAAAATACTTTCTGAGTCTACGGTGCGCATAATCATAGAGACATTGTACTGGGGACTAAGGTGACACTTCAAAAGCTAGGGCTAAACCATGTAATAATGACAGGGGTTAATCATGTGATATCTATAACTTAGGTAACTGGACAACCATCTTTTTAACTAATTTTTCCTCTAAATCGAACATTTTTTTTTCATCAAGAGGGCTTCTTTCATGATCGTAGCCCAGAAGGTGAAGCAGACCGTGAGTGAATAAATGAAAAAATTCTCGTTCAAAACTGATCTTAAAGTCTTGTGCTTGAGCGATGGTAACTGGTTTAGAAATGAGAATGTCGCCTAAAAACAACTCCGGAACTTTCAATTTAGTGAGAGATCTCACGTCCTCCTCAGTTGGAAAAGAGAGGACATCAGTTGTTTTATTTTTTTGGCGATGCTTAAAGTTGATTTTCTTCATAGCGCTATCACCTATCAAGGAAAGCTCTAAGCTAAAGCGTTTAATGCCGCGAAATTTTTTAAATTCATGATCAAAGGTGGCGATAAAAGCTTTCATTCCCAGCTTGATTTTTTTTTGTTGAAGGGCTGTTAAACTTTTAGATCCAAAGGTGAAATGAACTGTTAGTTTCTGTCCGTCGTATGTCTTTGTCGAATTCATAGAAACTTAGTATAAAAGAATAAAGAAGAAAGAACAAACTAGATAAAATAAAAAAATGGAAAAGAGCACCTCATGAATTATCCAGAATTAGAAAAATTAATAGCAACAGTCACAGCCTTAAGACACCCAACGACAGGCTGCCCATGGGACTTAAAACAATCACATCAATCACTAACGAAATATCTGGTCGAAGAATCCTATGAATTTATTCATGAGGTAGAAAAGCAGAATGTCTCAGGAATGAAGGAAGAGCTAGGAGACGTGTTACTACAAGTCCTTCTACATTCTGTTATTGCAGAACAAGCTGGTAACTTTAAATTAGAAGAAGTGGCAAAAACTCTTAATGATAAATTAATTGAACGTCACCCCCATGTTTTTGGCGAAGTTAAAACACTAACGCCTGAGCAAGTTACTGAGCAGTGGGGTGAAATTAAAAAGAAAACAAAAACAGAGAAAGTTCGCTATCTTGGTGAAAAAGAAACCATTTTCCCGGCCCTCATGTCAGCAGAAAAAATTGGTAAAAAAACTAACGATATTAAGTTTGATTGGGATAAACCTTCACAAGTTTCGTATAAAGTTGAAGAAGAATGGCAAGAACTGAAGGAAGAAATCGTCAACTACCCACAAATGAATAAAAATCGCGTGGAAGAAGAGTTAGGAGATACATTATTTTCATTGGCGCAATTAGCTCGTCATTTAAAAATTGATCCAGAAGTTGCTCTTAGAAAAGCAAATCTTAAATTTATTCGCCGTTTTAATATTATGGAAGATTTAATAGAGCAAGCATCAAAAGATATTAAGACCATGAACCAAGAAGAGATGGATCACTTTTGGTTACAAGTAAAAGTTAAAGAAAAAGAGCAGGCTAAAAAATAAGATGTTCACTATTTTAAAGCCAGAACAAAGACTCTATCATGTTGACCGACCGATCTTGGCGTTAACGGGTGGTATTGGCTCTGGTAAAACCACAGTCGCAAGTATGCTTGAAAAAAATGGATTTCCTGTCATCTCAGCCGACTTACTTGTCAAAAAAATTTATGCCAAGAAAAGTTCCATCGAGTTTGTTCAACACCATTTTCCGCCCTGTGTTCAAAATGAAAAAATTAACTTTATGGAATTAAGAAAAGTATTTTTTAGCGATGAAAAAAACAAAGTTTTAGTTGAAGGGTTTATTTATCCCCAATTGGAACATGCATTTTTAGATGAGCTCAATGGCTTTTCCGAAAAGCGCTTCGTGCTTTATGACGTTCCTCTACTCTTTGAGAGAAAGCTTGAGCCCTTAGTGGATTTTGTGATTCTAGCTTATACCGATTTAGAAACAAGGATTAAAAGAATAATGGCGAGGGACAGTGTTGACCGTGACCTCGCCATTAAAATTATTGAAGCTCAGATGAGCCTCGAAGATAAAATAAAAAAGAGCCATTACATCGTTGATAATTCTCTAGGTCTTCCAGAACTTGTTTCAAGTACAAGTTTGCTTTCATCAAAACTTCTAGCTTTTTTAAGTAAGGAATAAATTTCTTCAAAATCGTGAATCATAATAATTTCTAATCGACCGATTTCACTAGATAATTCACGACATTCATCAAAGACTAGAGCAATATCCTCTCTCACTTGCTGCCCTTTCTCGTTTAAATTAGGAGCATGGGCTCTTACCTTATTGACCACATCGACGGTCAAAATTTCGGCCTTAGAAAGGTGGACATCGAGGTCTCTCATCCGTTTGTCTGTGGCCATGAGATTCTTATCGAGCTCAATCATTTCGCGTTTAAGACGATTCATGAGTTGTCCCAAACGTTCTTGATCTAAAAGATTTTGGGTGCGTTCAAACATCTGAACTTGATCGAAGTAAGACATCACTTTATTACGTGAAAGCATGAGTTCGTCTTTTAAGCCTTTAAATGCATCTTTCACTTTTACCATTTCCATGATGGGAGCAGAGTGCTCTTTTAGACCTCTGAGCATTTCATCATTCATCGATTTCATGGCCAAAGAATCATTTGTTAGTACTGTACTTGCAACTTGTAAGTGCTCTAGTTTTTCACCAAATGAATGGAACTCTTCACTTTGTTTTATGACATGATCTCTTAAGCTTTTCATTTTTAGCTGTAGACTCTTATTGTATTTAAGAAGTTCTAACTTTTGAAAATTGGCTTCTTGAACTTCCTGAATTTGATCTTCCATGTTCTTTTCAAGTTCACGTATACGTGATAAGTACGAGTCATTGGTATTTTGTATAACAGAATTTAGTTGCATCAACTTTTCAAATGTTGGAGAAACTCTATTCTCTTTAAACTTACTGTGTAAAAAATCTGCTTGATTAGCTGGAATACCACCATTCAATAAATGGATGATGCTTTCATCAATAGGTTCAATTAATTCATTCAGTATCGACTCGATGGCCTCTGCATGTTTTGTCATAGGATAGAAGTAAGCTACAGCTTTATTTCCACTATTACTATCAACTGGTGTCACAAACATTTCATACGGAACAAAGTTTCCATTCAAAGTGGTCTGAAGTTTGATATCAAAAATTCCCGCAACTTTTTCTTTTAGAGCAGAACTTACTGGATCGAGGCTATCTAGATTAGTAAATCGTTTAACGAAATCCCAACTCAGTTTTTCGTCTCGTACATCATTTTCATCTAAATCCCAGGCTTCAATAAAAGATTTATTGGCCCAGCTAATTTTATAGTTTGAATCAATTACGATGGCAGGAACTGGCAGGCTCTCTTGAAACAAGAGACCTAAGTTCATGCGCTTTTGAAAGTAGTGATGATAGCTTGAAAGCACTTTATCTAGTTCAGGAGAGAAATTTGGATTTCCCCGATAATGATTAACGATCAGGTGCCCCTCAATCATTTCTTTTAGAGCCAATGCACCTTCCTTATCTTCTTTACGCGTGAGATAACGAGAAAGGAGAGCGCCGATCCCTATCAAGAAAACGCAGGCTCCGCCAAGTCCCAACAAATACTGTAAAAAATCTTTTGAATAAGAACTTATGCTATTTTTTCTTAAAGCTAATTCGGGAATAACTGAATTGATCCAAACTTCAAAGCTTTTTTTGTATTTTTCATGAGTTGCTAAAAAACTTCTTTGATCATCAATAAAATCAGAAAGCATTTTTAGTTCAGCTTCAACACTTTTTAATCGTAGATTGATTAGTGCTTTATTTTCAAGACTTAGCGCAGATCTTTCCGAGACTTCACGAATCGAAAGAATGTCCGCTTGCAAAGAACGAAGAATTCGAGAATTAGCGTCGAAGTTAATGGGAGAAAGATTATGTGATGCTTGGAGCATCTTATCTGAAATTCGGGCAAGCGTTGGCCAATGATTTCCAACTACGAATAGTTGAAATTTATAAATTTTTTCTTTCAACACTTGAATTAGAACTGTCGTTGAGGGGTAGGTTGTAAGCTTGTTAATGCTTTCTTTGATTTCAGCACCTTTTCTCTTTAATTCATCATCGGTATCAGAACTTTGTTTTGTCTGTGCAATTTGGTTTAGATTTTTTTCAACTTTTTCGAAGTTTAAAAATGCACTTGGCAAATTATTTCTAAGAACATCAGTTTTAATTTGTTCAACACCTTGAGCTTCTTTTAGATCTCTCGCTAATGCCATTGACTCATACACTTGTGCATCTGAGTCTGTGTTCATCATCCCTTTCTTCCAAAATTCTAAGGTCACATATCCAATCAAGGACAGTATGACGATACTGGAGAAAAAATAATAAGAGCGAAATAACCTGGATTGTTTAGAGAACATAAAAACCCTCGAATGAGTGAGCTTTAGAAATTATTTATTAATGATTGAGAAGATATCTACATAGCTACCATTTTTCTTGTCAGAAATTTGGTTTTCCCCTCTCATAGGTATTATCAGGGAAACAGGTCTAAATAGAAAGGAGAAATGAAAAACTGAGAACTTTGCCTCATGGGATGAGAAAGTTTCAAAGTAATTCTCAGGTATTTTATCTAGGATTGAAAGCTGATAGAATTCGTCAACTATAAGCGCTTGATGGCGAAGACCTTGAAGTTTAAGTAAGTTCTTTACTTGGTAGTTAGCTAAACTAGCACTGAAAGACAATGATCCATATTCTGTATCAAAGCTAAAAAATTTTCCAGTACGATGAGAGAAGTCAAAATGAAGGGTTAGGAGATCAACTCCAGCTTCTTCAGACAATTCATATGTAAAAATGGTTTCTTTCTTTAAAAAGTCTCTAATTAATGAATAGAGCTTAACCCTAATCTCTCCCTCGCACTTGAAGCTACGAATGCCTCCCGTAACCGAAAGACGATTATTTTTAAGGGAAACTGAAAGAGGTCCGTGGAATTTGAAAAAAGACATAGAGCGAAGAACCAAATCAAGGTTATTCAGTAATCGATTCCATGATTCAAGGCTAAAGCTTTCTTTTTCCTGAGAGAAGTAGAGTTTTGTAACTTGTTTATTGGTTTTTACATAAAAGTCGAAAAGACTTTTAATTTGCCCTTCAAGTACCTCTCGAACCTTGGCGTAACTGGCGTCATTAAAACCCCAATCATAGTCATAATTTTGTTTCATTTCTTGAACATGGAAAAGAGCAAGATCAGCAATCGTTTTAAAATCAGAAGCCACCAAAGATTTTAAATCTTCGATGGCCATGACAGTATTTCTGAAATTAACTTCTTTTGTGTTGTTCATTAACCAGCTAGATCCTCAACCGACTCAAAATCTTTTTTCAATTTCATTTTGAGCTTGATGATGGCCTGAGTGTGCAACTGAGATACACGTGACTCAGTTACATCAAGAACCTGGCCAATTTCTTTTAAATTTAAATCTTCATAGTAGTAAAGAGAAAGCACTAGACGCTGCTTCTCCGGAAGAGATTTTATGGCTTCCTTAATACGTTCTTGAGACTTCTTAAAATTAATGGCATGGAATGGATTTGAAGAGCGACGGTGTTCTAATAACCCCATCATCAGCTTCTTATCACCTCGACTAAAAGTCGCTGCATCATCGATATTTAAAACTGAAACCGACTTAGCTTTATCTAATAATTCATAGAACTCGTCTTGATTAATATTCAAGTGAGCGCACATTTCATCATCAGTGGCAGGACGTCCTAACTCACCTTCAAGGAGCGCATAAGCTTTTTCAATAACTTTTGCTTTTTCACGTACTGAGCGAGGTACCCAGTCTTGGCTTCTTAATTCATCTAAAATAGAACCACGTATACGAAATTCAGCGTAAGTTTTAAATTTATTATCACGTGTTGGATCGAATTTTTCGATGGCATCCATTAGGCCGATAACACCACATGAAATCAAATCATCTAACTCAATATTAGAAGGAAGCCTTGAGGCGATCTTCTGAGCGATATATTTAATTAATGGCGCGTATTCAACAATGATTTCATCTTTTACAATTGGATCAACTGTTGATCGATAATCTTTGAGGTTTTTGAGCTTGGTTGCTAGAGAAGACATTGATTGCACTCCTTGCTTAATTGATTGACCCAACATCATGTTGGGTGACCTCACGCTTCTCGGCGTAGCGTTTGATGACCTTTAGGAAATCTTCATGATTAACAGAAGATTTTTTTCTTAAGAAATGATCATCAAAAGAGTCAACTTTAACCTCTAGTTTCTTGATCCCGCCTAGAATTTGTGTGCGTACACCCAAATAGTTCTCAGCTGTAGAAACGATTGAGTTCACAACTCGGTTAAATTGTTCTTCACTGCTATACATGTTGATGATGAGATGATTTTCTTTTACACCATATTTTGTCGCTAAAACTTTCATTAGCGAATATGAATCTGTGATTGATGATTTATCAGGTGTTACAATGAAAAAACGCTCGTCACAGTAGGCATTAAGAGTAAGCGTTTCTTTTGACAGGCCTGCAGGACAATCAAGTAGCATGTAATCATATTCATGTTCATGGCTTCCCATGATGTCCATGATCACTTGATCCAAGGGCAACTTATTTTCAAATAATTCTAAGCTACCATTGCAACCAGACAACAAATGAAAATTACCTTCGCTATAGAGGCATTCTTCAAGTGTCTTCTCCGCTGAAAGTAATGAATAAAAGGCGTCGTTTAATGGAAGATTGAGCTTAATGGCAGTGTTTGCAAGATTGTAATCACAATCAATCAAGAGCACTTTAAATCCTAGCTCAGCAAGTTCCCGTGCAGTCTTAATAGCAACTGAAGTCTTACCTACTCCACCCTTTCCACCAGTGATAGAAACGGTTCTTGCTTTATGAAGAGCAGCTGTGCGTTTTGGAAGAGCAGTATTTGTTTTAGAACTAGGGATCAGAGCTTCGAGAATGTCCTCAGAACGGAACGATTGTAACCAGTCACTAACTTGCTTCATAAACTTCCTGTTTTTCGTTTTTAGTCACATTCATCCTAAATATGACTTCGCACTATTCGCTCTATCTATTCTACAAAATTTTTACAACTGAAACATGCCGGCAATAATTCTCTCTGGGCTAGCTGGTTCGATGTCATCAGGGATCACTGAACCTGTTCCAAAGAACTTAAGAGGTAATCCACCCTTATGTTTAGACGCACTATTTCCAGGAGTGTTTCTCTCTGATAAGTTTAAATGGACGTTTAAAAGTGAACCGTAGTTCAAGCAAAGGTCCAAATGAGAAATGACCATACCTTGAGCAAGGTCTTTAAATTTTCTAATCACTTTTCTGTTATATAGTTCAGAGTGAATGGCTGAAATAGTTATCAATACTTCTACATGAGAAAATGAGCGCCTCATTCCTTCTATAAACTTCACTGTTTCATCAGATTGTGTATTGTTATTTCTAAAATCAACAAAGACACTTCTTTTAGTCTCAACGCACTTACGACATTCTGTAATAAGTTCCGTCAAAGAATTTACTTTTACGATATTTATTTTATACATTTTCAGAGCTAGAGATTCGTTTATACCATTCCCTTCACTAGCGCCTACTTGAATAATTGTGCATTCTTTTTTAAGTGCAGCCATTTTCGTGACAATTGAACTTTGGCCACTTGCTGATTCAGAAATAAGCACAGTTACAACTGGTTCTCCATTAGTTTTTGTTTCAGAAAATAAAGGGCCTGCAACATTAATCGAATTTTCAATTTCACGAAGAGCAAAATCAAAAACGCGGTCTGGATCTTCAAGATCATCTTTTGATAATTCGAAAACTGCCCGTTTAATTAGATGAGTAATAAATTGTTCTGAAAGATCAAGAGTCTTAAGTGTAGAACGAAGACTGTGTAATCCGATCACTTCTTGGTTTTTCTTATTGGTCACAATATCAGTTAGAGTTTTAAGTCTTTCTTCAAGAGCAGATATTTTATTTTGTTGAACTTGAACTTCTCTTTTTAAATCCCTTTCTTCTTGAGATGGAAGAGCATTTCTTTTTGGGGCAATATTATCTTCAGCATAAGCTTGTGCAGTAGTAATGACAGGTGAGGCTGGTGCTTGAGAACGAGCTACTGGTTGAGCCGGGGTATGAGTTTCTTGATAAACATCTCTGGCCATAAAAGCTTCTTGCGTACGTGGAGCTTTCGACGTCGGACGAGATTTTTTTGTAGGTGGAACATAGTCATCAAATTCAGAAGATTCGGTATAATTCTCTTCTTCTTCACTTAAAAAATCATCAAGGCTTGACTTAAGTTTGTTAGTCGTTTTTTGAACTACTCTATTCAAACCCATGGCGCCGTATCCTGGTACACCACTTTGTCCTTGATTGTTAAAACTATCGATTGAGTCCGCAATTTGGGTTGCTGAGCCTCTGTAAAATTGTTCTTTCTGATCTTGTGTCAAAACGTTATCTACCTTTGCTTTCTTTTCATAAACTCTTTCAGGGATTGCCGCTGTGATCTCTATTTTTTTCTTTTTAAAGGCGCCTTTCAAACCATTATTCGTTGTGGTCTTAAGAATAACCGCATCAGGTCCTAATTCGAATTTGACAGCCTTTAAGGCTTCTTCCAAACTGTCAGCTTCAAAAGTCTTCGTATACATTGTTATAACCTCACGTTACCTAAAGACCTGATGTTCACATCAGGACTTAATTCATTATGACTCACCACTATCAAATTAGGAATGAATTTTTCTGTTAATTTCTTAAAATGAGCTCTCACTAGTGGCGAGCAAAGAACAACCATTTTCTCTCCCATATTTGTCGCTTGTTCAATTTTCTCATTGAGCGAAGCCAAGATGGTTTGAGTTACACGAGGTTCTAGAGCCACTTCAGTGCCATGATCAGTTTGTAAGATATTTTTAGCAATCACTTCCTCCACCGTTCTATCCAGAGTAAAGAGAGGGATATCTCCCTGAGGACTCTTAATTCTTTCTGTAATCGTTCTATAAAGCGACTGCCTGACAAATTCAGTCAAGTTACTTGGATTCTTAGTCGATGTTCCGTGCTCTCCCAATGCTTCCAGAATACTTCGTAAGTCTCGGATGGAGACACCTTCACGCAAGAGATTTTGTAGCACTTTCAACACCACTCCAAGAGTAAGAATATCTGGCACTAAATCTGAAACAATTTTTGGATATTGAACTTTGAAATTTTCCAAGACCCTGACAAGTTCCTGACGGCCAAAAAGTTCATCTAAATTACTTTTTAGAAGTTCTGTTAAATGTGTTGCCATGACTGTTGAAAGATCGACCACGGTATAACCGTTGAATTGAGCATCATCACGCATATCTTCTGAAATCCAAACGGCAGGAAGTCCAAAAACAGGTTCTTTCGTTTCAATACCATCAATTTTTTCAATCACAGTTCCCGGATCCATGGCAAGAAAATGATCGGGAAGAAGTTCGCCTTTAGCGATTTCAATTCCTTTAATCTTGATAACATATCCACCAGGTTTTAATTCTAGATTATCTTTAATCTTCACCGAAGGAATAATCACACCCCAATCAAGGGCAAATTGTTTTCTAATATGGGTAATACGCTCAAGTAAATCTCCATTTTGAGTGGCATCAACGATATTCACTAGACCATAACCAACTTCCAGTTCCACCATTTCCACATTAAGTAGATCTTCCAAGTTGTCTGGTGTAGTTTTCTTGGTTTCAACACTTTTAATTTTTTCAGCATCTAAAACTTTTTTATTTCGCTTATCTACCCAGTTAGCAAACCAAATAAGTGAAGCTCCTGTAGCAAAAAATGGAATTTTAGGAAGGCCAGGAATAAGAGCGAAGAAAACCAGCCCAGCCCCTGAAAAATACAAAGCTTTAGGATGAAGTGTAAATTGCTTTTCAACCTGCTCACCGATTGAATCTTCACCAGCATTTCTAGTAATGATAATACCGGCAGCAGTAGAAATAATTAGTGCTGGAATTTGCGCCATTAATCCGTCACCCACTGTAAGGAGTGTGAAAACTCTTGAGGCATCAGCAAAACTCATATCATTTTGAGCCACACCTACAATGATCCCGCCAATAATGTTTATGATTGTAATTAAAATACCGGCAATTGCGTCTCCTCGAACGAACTTGGAAGCACCATCCATAGACCCGTAAAAGTCTGCTTCTTGAGCAACTTCGGCACGTCGGCGTTTCGCTGTTTTATCATCAATCAAGCCAGCATTTAAGTCGGCATCAATCGCCATCTGCTTACCTGGCATCGCATCTAATGTAAATCTTGCTGCAACTTCGGCGACTCGCCCAGCACCTTTTGTAATAACGATAAAGTTAATAACAACCAAGATGATGAAAATAATTAATCCCACGGCGAAATTACCACCGACCACGAAATCTCCAAAAGACCTGATGATCTCGCCGGCAGCAGAAGCACCATCAGTACCACCATGTAAAAGAATATTTCTTGTCGAAGCGACGTTCAAAGATAAACGAAATAAAGTTGTAATCAATAGTACCGAGGGAAAAGTCGAGAAATCTAATGGCCTTTTGGTATACACAGACATCAATAGAATAACCATGGATACAGCCAATGAAAGAGCCAAGAAAATATCTAAAATAAAAGGAGGAATTGGAACGATCATTACACCTAAGACGATTAACAAACCTATTGCCATGACTAAGTCTGAGTTCTTGGTGAGATCTTTAAATCTGAGCATAATTGCGTTCATGGATCACCCTTTACAGTTTAAACGAGGCTAAGAGCCTTTTTCTTTTTCTTTAAGCGGTAAACAAAAGCCATAATTTCTGCAATGGCCTTATAAAGGGTTCTAGGAACTCCGTGTCCTACCTTTACAGTCTTATACAAAGTACGGGCCAGCTGAATATTTTCGACGATCGGTATATCATGTTGATTTGCTATCTCTCTGATTCTCATCGCCACGCCATCGGCGCCTTTTGCCACCACTTCAGGAGCAACCATCGTCTTTGGATCATACTTTATGGCCACAGAAATATGAGTTGGATTGGTGACAATAAAGTCAGCTTTTGGCACCTTAGTCATCATTCGTTTACGAGCGGCATCTCGCTGAATAGTACGGATACGGTTCTTAACTTCTGGATTCCCTTCTTTCTCTTTTGCTTCTTCTTTCGCTTGTTGCTTAGTAAGCATCAATTTTTTTCTATAACTGTATTTTTCCCAACCAAAATCAGCCAGGGCGACAATCAAAAGTCCCAACAAAATAGAGAATCCAAGCTTAACGATAATGGTCTTTCCATAAAGAAATGATTGCATAAGATCGACATGTAAAAAACCTGACATTGAATTCATATTTTTCTTCATCACCATATAAGTAATGGAGATGATTACAGCAAATTTTAGTAACCCCTTAAAGACTTCAACGATTGATTTCATCGTGAAAATACGTTGTAGACCATTTATCGGGTTAATGCGATCAAACTTCAATTGCAGAGCTTCTGGAGCATAAAGAAAACCGATCTGCATTACTTGTGATAAAACTCCTAAGCACATTGAGGCAAGCAAACAAGGAGCCGCACTTTTTAAGCCAGTAAACATGGTTTTTTCCACAAAATCACTGAAGGCTTTTGGGGCATAAACTTTTTCTGGATCAAGAGTATAAACGTACTGGATGTACTCAGTTAAATTTTCAAAAATATAAACACCAGAAACGACGAGTGTCATCATCACCCCAAAGAGGATGAGAACTGAGTTTAGTTCACGTGAAGAAGCAACTTCACCGCGCTTTCTAAATTCTTCGCGACGGTATTCGGAGGGTTCTTCCGTCTTTTCTGCGTCACTGTCTTGTTCGTCGGCCATCGAATCCTCTGGTTAAGTATTTAACTAACGAATTGAAACCAATCACCAAGCTTATCCACATACATCTTGTAGGCGACGTGGAAAAACTCATTTGAAATGGTTACAAAGACTAGTAAACCTAGACCTATATTGATGGCAAAGCTCACCATCAAAATGTTCATTTGCGGAACGGCTCTGGAGACAATCCCCAAAACTAAGTTAATCATTAAGTTAGTAAAAATAATGGGCGTCGAAAGTAAAATCGAAGTCACAAAAACGCTTTTAAAAAAATCGAAATAAAACTCAGGTGAAGAACCAAATTTTCCAATATTGGTAGCCGTGATTGAGTGAAAAGAATTAAACAATCCTTTGAACATGGGAAGGAGAGCACCTGAAGAAATAATTAAAATGATAATAGTCCAGGAAATCATTTTTTCAATGGGACCTGATTGTTCACCCATACTTGGGTCAAAATATTTTACTGCGGCAAATCCCATCTGTTGGGAAAGTAGTGCTCCGGTACCTGCAAAAACCAACATCAATGATTTAATTAAAAAACCAATAATTAAACCAATCGCAGTATGAACTATTGTTAAATACCAAAAATGTTCAGCGCCTACCGCTCTTACATCGGCCAATACCCAAGGTTCAACATAGGGAAAAAAAGCATAACTTACCACAAAACAAAAAAGTACTTTTACGGGAGCCGGAACTGAAACGTTATCCAATAAAGGTATCTGCATGAGCACCGTCAAGGTTCTGGTGAAGACAAGCCAGAAGGAGATTAAAACTCCGATGTCGGTAATGGAGACACTAACCATTTCTATCTCCCCGCTACGATAGAAGGGATACGCACGATTAAATCGTGAGTATAAGATGTTAAAACTTCAAGCATCCATGGCGAAAATATAACTAAGGCCACAACGATCACTAAAATTTTGGGAATAAATGAGAGAGTCTGCTCATTGATTTGAGTTACAGCTTGGAAAATGGAAACTAAAATACCCACGACCAAGGCACCAATAAGCATTGGCGCAGACAGCATCATCGCCACTTTTATCGCTTCATTAGTAATTTCCATGACAAAATCTTGTTCCACACTTACCTCGTTTACTAGATAACTCTAGTTGAATGACCTTAAAATCGAACCAGTCACCAACTGCCATCCGTCAACTAAGACAAAAAGTAAAAGTTTAAACGGCATCGAAACCACAACAGGAGGAAGCATCATCATCCCCATGGCCATCAGTACTGAGGCCACCACCATATCTAAGATCAGAAACGGTATATAAAGTAAAAATCCAATTTGAAATGAAGTCTTAAGTTCAGAAATAATAAAAGCTGGAATTAAAAAGTGAGTTGGCACTTGTTCAATTGTTTCAGGAGCTTTTTCACCAGTCACATCATAGAAAAGACCAATATCTGTTTTTCTTACCTGTTTCGACATAAAGCCACGAAGATCATGCTCTAAACCGGTTAGGGCTTCAGTGGTCGAAATTTTCTTTTCCATGTAGGGCTTGAGTGAGTTGTTATACATACTCTTCCCTGTCGGCATCATGACGAAGACCGAGAGAAACATAGCAAAGCCAATTAAGAGTTGGTTAGGAGGTAAGTTTTGGGTACCGATCGCTTGTCTCATGAAAGATAAAACGACGATGATACGAGTAAATGATGTACAAAGAATGATGATGGCCGGAGCAAGTGAAAGAACACTGAATAGAATCATCAATTCTAATGTGTCGACTAAGTTCACACCATTTCCAAAATTAATACTAATCCCCGGGGCATTGACTGAGGTTCCAGCTGTTTGAGCAAAAGCTCCAGCAGAAACGGTCGTCAGAAGGGCGATTAGAATTGTTCTTCCTAAACAATTCATTCTCAACATAACGAATCCTTCGTTTTTAATTTGAAAGAGGTCTTAAACCTTTCATCTTTTTCTTAAGTTCACTTGAGAAACTAACTTTGTCTTCATTGGGTTGAACTGCCTGAGCCAAATCGTTATCAAATGTATCAGTTGCTGCGATCATTTGCTTAAGTCTGATTTTCTTGTCAGCATTTTCATTTAGAGCCGCTGAATCTAAAGCAGAGTCAAAATTATTACCGAGCGCTTCCTTCTCACCTTGTTTTACTAATCCAGAAGTATCTGTAATCTCAGAAAGGAATTGAACTCCCGATTCAGAGTTTGAAACTAAGAAAATTTGCTTATGTGCTTTGACTAACATTAAGCTTCTTTTAGGAGCAATATAAGTAGTCGACAGAACTTCTACTAAGTTTGAGTTATTCAGAAATCCTAGTTTACCTTTTCCAAGAACACCTTTCTTCATTAACTGAACTACTCCGTAGAACAGTAGAAGGACAACCCCCAAGAAAGCGACAAATTTACCGATGTATCCCATAATAGAGAAAGTCGGCTTTTGAATATCAGTTGCTGCCGGTGCTGCAAGTTTTGTCGTCACTTCATCATTACGATTAGCTGGATTGAATATTGTATTTGTTGTTTTTGTTGTTTCAGTCGTTGTTGCAGCAGCTGCAATTGTCGTTACAGTCGTGCTAGGTTTTTTTTCTTTGCTAAGTGTATCTAAGTACGCTTCATCATACTGCTCTTTATTGGCGCCAGTATTAGTATTTACTGCCGCTGTCATACCAGAAGTCGACTTAGGAAAAGTCACTTCAATTAGGCCCGGAGTTTTTTTCATTTTTACTGCTGTCTCATTGCCTAAAAAATTCATAGGAATCACGGCACGAGCACGAACAACATTTTTATCAAATTGATAAGCCATTAAAGTTGAATCATTAGCTTGAACAAGATGAGCTTTCTTTTCAATTTTAGGCCAAACAGCTCCAGTAATGACAACTTGAACATGGTCTTTACCAACATTCAGCTCCGGTGTTCCGTTAATGTCACCAGAGTAGTGGATCTTCATGGTAGCCACTTTGTCACCGGTGGCATCAAGTTCCATGGATTTCACTTTTACTTCAGCCTGGGCAACTAATGTCACCAGTGAAAGAGCTAAAATCATTCCTTTGAAAAGCTTCATAACTATACCTTATTTTAAAGTTTCAATACGTTCGATTGGGCTAATAATATCTGTTAGTCTGATCCCGAACTTCTCGTTAACAACGACTACTTCACCTCTTGCAACCAGCTTGCCATTCACAAGCACCTCTAAAGGTTCACCTGCAAGCTTATCAAGCTCGAGCACTGAACCCTGCCCCAATTGCAAAAGATCCTTAATAACAACTTGTGTGCGTCCTAATTCAACGCTTACCTTTAATGGGATATCTAAGATGAAATCTAAGTTTTGAACTTTAAGCTTATTAAGAGCATTATCGCCTGACTTAATTTCATCCGCTAAATTCTTGATTTTGTCTTCTGATACAGCACCCATAGTAATCTCCTCTTATGTCTAAACTTTTTTCTAATCTAGTCTTTTTGTAATTTGAACAGCACGGTTACCTTTATAGTTTCCGATCAGGCATTTAAGTTTCACCACACCTTCAACCATGACATCAATCTCTCCTGAAACTTCTTGGTTAAGAGGAACAATGTCTCCAACCTGTAAATTGACAAGATCTCCAATGGTCATTTCTGCATCACCTAATTTAACGATGGCCTCTGCCGTGGTCGTTTGGATGTGACCATGGAGTGCTTTCGTCCAAAGTGTATCCACCATGTCGTTTTCAGACTGGAAACTAGAGCTTAATTTTTGCTTAATTGGTTCAATGGTTGAATAAGGAATGACCACCATGATCGTTCCAGAGGCAGATTCAAATTCAACTTCAAAAGTAGTGGCAATAATAACGTCAGATGGAGGAACAACACCAACGAATTGTGGGTTAATTTCCGTACGTAAATATTGAGCATCGATTCTGTGAACTGGTGCCCATGCTTCTTCAAGGTCAGTAATTGCCATATCCATCACACGTCTCATGAATGACAGTTCGATGGCGGTGAATTCTTTTCCTTCAATTTTAGTAAAAGGTCTATCAGTTCCACCGAAGAATGAATCAATAATGGCGTAAGCAAGTTTTGATTCAAAAACGATTAGAGCTGGGCCACGAAGTTCGTTAAAACGCATGATACACATACACGATGGAATTGGCAGTGTGTTCACGAATTCACCGAATTTTAGTAAATCGGTTGAAATCATCGAGATGGTTGAGATCTTACGAAGAGAGTTTGATAATGAAACCCTGAACGAACGAATAAATCGTTCATAGATGATTTCTAATATTGGCATTCTTCCGCGGATAACCCTGTCTTGATTGGTTAAATCATAGGATTGGATGTTGCTCGACATGTCCTCTTCTTGAGACTCCAGTCCACCCTCATCCCCGCTACTACCACTACTGCCAGTGTCTCCACCAACGTCGTTCACGGCATTTAACAAGGCATCTACTTCTTCCTGACTTAAAACTTGAGCCATAAGACTCCCCCTCCTGGGAAATAGTTAAGGCAACGATTAACTTTCGAAGACTAGTTGATTTGAAAACCAACGTAATAAATGTCTTCGACACGTCCATCAATTAAGAATGAATTGATGGACGCTTTTATCTCTTCCTTGAGATAAGATTTTCCTTCTTTCTTCAACAAATCCTCAGGTCTTTTTGCGTTCAAGATACTAATGATAGAATCTCTTATTTGAGGTTTTCTTGCTTTGAACTCTGTTTCTTTAGCATCTGGATTAAATTTTAAGACCACGTTCAAACGAACGAAACGTCTTGGTCCATCACCTTGCGCTAAGTTTGCGGTAAAGCCTTCTAGAGGGAAAAGCTGTCCTTCATTGGGAGCTTCTTCTTTTGTTCCGTCTGCTTTCGCCGCACCAGCTGCTTCAGCATTTTTCATTTCTGCTTTCACAACATCTTGTATCGAAGGTTCTGTTGAAATTTTTTGAAAAGATTTCCATTGTAGAAAAGCAACTGCACCCATTACTACTAAATTTAATAATAGAAGAAGAGTGATTAATGGATTTTTTGCAGAAGTCGCAGGTGCTGTATTCGCTGCGGGCGCTTCTTGCGCTTTTGTTTTTGGGTCGGCCATTGCAATCAATCCTTGAGGGCAAAATTAGCGTTATTGGGTTTTACACCCTTACTGTCAAAATTATATCGGTATTAAGAATACTTATCAAGTTTTCCGGCAAGGGTTGCCTATTTTTGCCCCTATCCTGTGAAGGGTGGTAGGTAAAATTTTCCCCTTCACAGTCTAAACCGTCAAAGGTATGACTTTGACACCTTTACTCGACCGAATTGCTTAGCACTTTACAAGGCTCAACTGTATGAAAACAAGTCTACTTCTCTTTAGTTTGCTGATAACTCCTGTATTTGCCCAAAACGTCCCTGATTCTTATACGGAAAAACTAACTAAATATAACTTGGTTAAAAATGATCAAGCTTTCTGTTTAGGAGATGATTCTGTTTCAACTTTTGATCATAACGCCAAAAAAATAATGAAGCCTGCTTCTTTATCTAAGCTCTATGTAACAGACTGGGCTCTAAAAACTGTTGGAGGTCATTACCGTTACGAAACAAAATTCGCGCTCAAAGATGGCATTCTCTATATTAAAGGTGGCGATGATCCTTTTTTTGCTACCGAAAGTGTTATGGCAGTAATGGAATATTTAAATAAGATGGGAGTAAAAGAATTAGAACAAATTATTTTTGATGCTCACTTTACTCTTAATTGGTCAGATGACAGCGCTATTATTTCAAAATGGCTTTCAGACTATTTTAACAAAGGGTCTTCTGTAACTCGCTCAGAAATGAATCATGTCCGCCTTAGAACACTACAGCTTGGATTGGACTTCTTCCGCAAAGGAGAAGAAAGCAAAGTAAAAAGTGTAAAGTTTCAAGCAAACATCGACGAAAATATTTTCACCCAAGCAAAAGTTTTTTCGCTCAAGTCTTCTCCGCTCTATAAACATTTAAAGCAAATGAATATTTATTCAAATAATTTTTATGCTCAGAAATTGTTTGATCACTTGGGTGGCATAGGCCCTTTTCACGAATACATGAAAAATGAATTCTCCGCTGATCAATCTGAAATTAAATTTTTCACAGGCTCAGGCTTAGGAGAAAACTACACCACTTGCGACTTAACCCTAAGGCTACTTTCCCACCTAGAAAAAGAAATTGCGAACGAAAAACTTGAACTCAAAGAAGTTGTGTCAGTGGCGGGATCGGACCTAGGAACTCTTCGCAACCGTTTTAGCAAAGCCCCCTACAATAAATCAGTCATCGCAAAAACAGGAACTCTCAATATGATTACGACACTTGCAGGATATCTCTATACTGAAAAGGGTCTGAAGTACTTCGCCGTTTTAAATCGTACAGCCGATCTAGACAAAGGCAGAAGCTTTGAAAACGATTTGATACAAGGAATCTTAAAAGATAACTTTAGGGCAGAGCCTATAGACTATGAGCTAATTCACTACTCTCCCCTTGATGACATTATTCTAGAATAAAGTTTTTAATAAATAAAAAGCCACCTTTCGGTGGCTTTTTTAAATGAATAAAAATTTTAAAATTAAAGAGAAATTTTTCCGCGTTTTTGAAGTTCGCTAATGATACCTTCAAAATGATTAGCAGGGTATGCACCACGAACTGGAACACCATTAATTAAAAATCCTGGAGTCCCTTGGAAGCCGTATTTACCTGCTTCTTCCATATCAGCTTCAATTCTTTTCTTAACTGCTTCAGAAGTAACGTCAGCTGCTAGCTTCTTCATATCAACCCCAAGCTCTTGAGCTGATTTCTTAAGGAATGGTTCACCATTCTTAAGGGCGCCTTGATTTTTATAGATTTTATCGTGGAATTGATAAGCTTTCTCAGCACTCTGTAAACGAACAGCTTCATAGTACTGAGAAGAGATCATAGCTTGTGGGTGAAAGCTAAGAGGAAGATGTTTGTAAATGAATGCAATCTTACCCTTGTACTTATCCATAAGCTCCATCACTGTACTATATCCTCTTGAGCAGAATGGACATTCAAAATCAGAGTATTCAACAAGAGTGATTGGAGCACCTTTAGTCCCACGGATACTTTCATCACTTCTAATTTCAGCTTTTAGAGGATTATTGAATGCCTCTTCAAGTTGTTTTTTTTCTTCGTCTTCACGTTTTTTCCCTTGGCCTTCTTGAGCTTTCTTAACAGCGTTGTTTAAAGCTTCAATAAATTTATCAGGGTGAGCATCAATTGCTCCAAGAATCACTTCAGGATTTTCCTTCACGATCTTGGCCATTTGTTCTTTCATTTGTTTTTCAGAAGTACAGGCTGCTAGTAACGAAAGTGCAAGCAGCGCCAGAGTAAATTTTTTCATGAGTTCTCCATCCTTGGTCGTGAAACATTAGATAATAAGGTTTATACCATCTTAAAAGGGGGGAGGTTTTTTTTCAACTACTTCTTGTGTTCTAAATTCTTTTGTAGGTAGTCGAGAAACTTGTTGAAAGAGCGACTGAAGGGGCGAACATGGTTAAAGTCCAACAAATGAACTCTGTTATGGTAAGAACCTTTCATAAAAGAACGCATGGTGGTGAAGAAACCAAAAGCCGCTCCGGCTACTCGGTTATAGAGGTGAAAAGCCAGAAAAAGATATCCAATGGCCACAATGGCCACAGCCACCCAAATCATAGTATTAAACATGAACGACTGTTCTTGTAAAAAGTACGTTGAATTTTTCCCAGAAAGCTTTAAAGACTTTATAGCCAATTCAATAATACTTTCTTGAATATCATCTGCGATAGTAATCATAAAAACAGAACTAGTTATAGAGATAATTGATAAGTAGAGAAAATAATGAAAGAAAAAGACTCTATCAAAAACTGGTTTATGAATTTTAGTAAATGACGGAGGAATGATATTCATATTCAGTTTGCCTTCCTTGCGGCATTGCAAGACGTAAGCAAAGAAGAACTCACTAAACCTTGTGAGCAATTTAAAGTCAGAGAACATATCAGGCTCGTAGCTTGAATTGGGATCATTTACGGCTTGATCGCAATAGTCCCCAATAATTTTAAATGGGCGTAATAGTAGTGAACCCATATAAAGTCCGGAAAGAAAAAGACATATAAGAAAAAGTCCGGCCCAGGGAATAATGTTGGAAACTTGGTTAAAAATAAATCCGTAATATGCTTCACGTAATTCTTCTAATCCCCGAAATCCGTTAGCTTCAAAGTATATTAAGTTCATATGGACTGTTAACCAGAACATATACAGAAGGAAGCTGGAGGCAAGGATTGGCAATGCCACCACCTTTAAGCCCACCATAAGCATAAAACGAGAATCTTCTGTACTGAAGACTTTAGAAAAGGGATTTTTCACCTTCATCAATTTGAATTTAACTTTGTCTGATATGCTTGTCATGGGGCACTTGTCGGCTAATCATTTTAAATTTCAAATAAATTCACTAATATAATCTGTCTAAAGTTTGGACAGTTCGCTGACATATTTACAGTCACATCTTTTGTACCAAAGAATTTCTCTCAACTAATTTTCTTTCTTTTTTTGTTTAAATCTTTAATTTTTTGGGAAAGCTGCCGATTAGAAAGGTGAACTAGATATTGGCCCAAGGTTCGCAATAACGAACCTCACAAGCAAATATCTTTAAGTTCAAAGAATGAACGTGAAGTATTTAGGAGAGAGAGAATGAAAAGATTAAACACAATTTTCCTTCTGGCAGTGATGGGAGTCATTCTATCAGCCTGTGGAAAAAACAACAGAGTTGGTACTAACGGGGGAGTAGGTGGGATTTTCTCCAACAGCTCCGGAATTATTTCTCAAGGACAGTCCACCGGTTCAACCATGATCGACAGCTTTATTGCCCAAGTGAATTGCAATAGTGGTTATGGTAACACTCGTGTTTTCATGAATTTTACTTGTAGTAACGGTGGATGTAACAGATCTGGTGGAAGTAGCGCATTCAATTCAGCGGCATCATCACAACTAAGACTAGGTCGTACCGCTTACGGTGACGTTGCCATAGTTAATTATACAAGCGCAAACTCAGCTGAGATGACATTTTTAATGTGTCAGGATGGTATATTTAACCAGAACACAATAAACAATGCGACAGTAGCTGGTTTACAAATTATGAACTCAAACGTTTCTTCGAATTCTTACGGTTACGGACAATTTATTGCGAACGTATGGTTTGGAATTCAATATTCAGGCAGTTTAATTAAAGCTTCTTTTTACTGATACGTTCATCCACCAAGATGGTGGACTCTCTCCCTCTCTCTCTTAAAAAAGGGGTATTAATCTACCCCTTTTTTTATTTTTTTCGATCAGAGAACAGGTCTCTTGTTCACACTTAAAAATCGTTCAATCCCTTCAGCGACACTTCTAGCATAGGCTTCTTGAAAATCATGATTTCTTAGTTTATTAAGTTCGCCAGGATTAGAAATGAACCCTGCTTCAAGTAAAACTCCGGGGCGTTTAGAAAGGGCCAAAACGTAGAATAAACCTGGCTTCACTCCTCTACTGGTCAAATGAAACTTATCTTCCACAGTTCGACGAAGAGATGCGTGAATGGTTTGCGCTAATTTTTTAGATTGAGCCTCTGTATTTTGAATAACCAAATCAATCAGGATTTGATTGATCACCTTGTCTTCTGCTGATAGTACGGCATTTTCTACTGCTTCTACTTTTTTATTAGCAACATCATTATGGTTATCTAAATAATAGGTTTCAAAACCGTGGGAACTTTTATCAGTGTTTGAATTGATGTGCACCGAAATGAAAAAATCGGCTTTTACTTTCTCCGCCATGTCAGCTCGCTCCATAAGAGTAACAGTACGATCTAGGCTTCGAGTAAGATAACAAACATGTTTTTTCTGTAAATATTCCTGGATTTTTGTGGCCAATTTGAGTGTAAGATCTTTTTCGAAGACTGCATGTTTACCAGGGCTTTTAGCACCTGTATCTTCCCCGCCATGACCAGGATCAATTAAGATCACTGAGCCTTGAATCTCAAACGAAAGGATAAGAAAAACAAAAATTATTCTTAAGCTGTTCATGAATTAGTAAATTTTCTTCAGCTTATGGTTTGGAAAATAAAAACTTAGAATCTTCTTATAGTCCCAACCTCTGTCAGCAAGCTCCAAAGCGCCAAACTGACAAAGACCTACACCGTGACCATTTCCTTCACCGGAAAAAACAACATGGTTACCATCAAGTTTAATTTGAAAAAGATTAGATGGGAGGCTTTCTCTTCCCATAAATTTTCTAAATTTTAACTTGTTCACTTTTAATAACATTTCATCGATATAAAATCTTAACGCTAACTTTTCTTGAGCATCTGGTACCACTTGAATTTTAGCTTCTCTGCCTTGTTCCTTCTTGAGAAACTTAAAAAGCATTTTTTGAAAAGCTTGTCTCTCCATCACGAAGTTCCAAGGCTTCACTCCGTGTTTTTTACAATAAGGACAAGCAACTGATTCATAACCTTCAACTTTATTTTCCCACGCTTGATCTGGCCGGAGCGTTAGTCCACCACATTTAGAATGAAAAAAAATAGGAGCAACTTTTCCACTTTCACCTACTAAAACTTCGCCTTCGGTAACCTTAGAAGCATTTTCTGAATTTTTAGAAGTATCAAAAAATGTTCCGGTTACTTGGTGTTTCTCTGAGTTTTCTACATCATAGTAAGACTCGTGCCCCATTAATTTCGTAACTTCATTGCTTGCCATTTTATGAAGAGCATATGATCTTGCTGCTACCGCTTGTGCTTTAAGAGCTTCGATTGGCCAAGCGCCATTCATTTCTTTTGTTAGAAGTGTACGAATATAAGTTTCAAGAGGAACTCGGTTAATTAAATCACAAGACTCTTGCTCTTTCGATGTAACGACCATCAAGTCACCTTGATAATGGCCATCTTTCCACGCCATAATTCCTGTTGCTGATGATAATGAAGCAAAGAGAACCGGAGTGTGAGAGTCAATTTTACTTTGTTTTTTTGGTAGGCAGTTAAAATTAACGGTTGTTTTCCCTGAATATACCTTCTCTTTACCTTGGTAAAGCAGATCGTTTTTTAGATCAGTTCCTCTAATTGAAACAGCGGTGAGGTGTTTGGCAATTCGAACCTTAATAGAAGGAATCACTGCAAGCGTGACTGTTGACCAAAAGACAAAAAAGAAAAGAACGACTTTTCTGAACAATCCTAGCTCCGTGGATTTTATAAGGACCCACTAATCATTAGTGGGTTGTAATAGTTTAACGTCGAGAATGAAAATTATCAATAATTACAAAAGCCCGAGGATTTTCATCGCCTTCTGTAAATCGGTCCAAGTGGTCTTTTTCATGTTGGGATTGATGAGAAGAAACTCAGGGTGAAAAATTGGCATGATCTGGTAAGCGTGTTTAGTACCCAAATCGGAGACTGTTTCACGTTCAAAGTATTCGCCATGGATGGAAGAGAGTCTGTCTTCGGTTCCTAAGATAACTGAAGTTGCGAAAGCACCTAAAGTCACCACAATTTGAGGACGGTAGTAATGTATTTCATGCAAGACCAAAGGAAGTGACTCACGCCCTAATTCTTTCATTTTTCCATCTGGTACTTTGTGATGTTTTACGATGGTAGAAAGAGCAAATTCCTCAGGTTTTAATTTCATTGCCGTGATCATTTTCAATAAGAGATCTCTGACATCACCTTGAAATGAAAGATCAGAGGCACCTTTTGGAAAATCACCTAAAAATAAAACTCTAATGGGAGTCGCTTTCGTCTCATGAACAAGTTCTGAAGACACTCCATATTGAACACATATAGGAGTTACAAG
>JBMOGR010000009.1:0-155531 GCA_049318265.1 Bacteriovoracaceae bacterium | reverse complement strand
CATGAAAATTCATGGCCGACTAAAACTCTGTCCCCACGCAAGTGGGGCAGTTTAAGATTTACCTGCAATGGTTTTAAAACTTTTTGCCAATTCACCATCTTGAAACAAAAGTAGTGTTCCGGGTTCAACCATTTTCCAGTCTTCATTATCAGTAAGTGGATTAGTGGCGATCACTGCCACTCTGTCTTGTGGTGATGTCTCTTGGCTAAAATTAACGGAGACATCTTGATCTTTCAATCGGGCATGTGTGAAGGGAGCTTTTCGTACGATACTTGATAGTTTGGTCGAGCAATGTGCGAACATTATATTGCCATTAGAGATAACAAAATTAAAAACACCAAAGGCTGCAATTTCTAAAGTCATAGAATGAATTTTCTCTGCAAGTTTTTCTTCGGTTGGAGCATTGTCACCAAATGTTTTAACTAACTCTTGTAATAAATAGCAAAAAGCTAATTCACTATCTGTATTTCCCACAGGTCTAAATCTCCCTTCAAGTTTGGGAGAAAAATTTTTTAAATCACCGTTATGAGCATAGGCCCAGTACTGGCCCCATAATTCTCTGACAAAGGGATGAGTATTTTCCAGTAGTACTTGTCCTTGTGTCGCTTTACGAATGTGGGCAATGACGTTGGTTGACTTAATGGGGTAAGTGCGAACAAAATCGGCGATAGGTGAGTGCGCTGAAGCTTTCGGATCTAAGAATTGTCTGATGCCTTTTCCCTCAAAAAAAACGATACCCCATCCATCTTTATGCTCATCTGTCAGTCCTCCACGAGCTTGAAAACCAGTAAAAGAAAAGCAAATATCAGTGGGAGTATTGCAGTTCATGGCGAGCAGTTGGCACATAGGTAATTGATCCTTTTTGTCAGGGAAAAGCTTCTGTCAAATTTCCCTTATTATCCTATAATAATGGAAGATAAAAAGAGTTGAAAGGAGTTTATATGGAAGTCGTCTTAGGTGTTGTTGCTTTTATTTTGATCGTTTACTTTTTGATATATAATTCACTGGTGGCCAAGAAAAATGCTGTTGAACATGCATTTTCTTCCATTGATGTTCAATTAAAGCAGCGTTTCGATCTACTACCTAATTTAGTTGAAACAGTTAAGCAGTTCATGGGACATGAAAAAAGTGTCTTAGAAGGAGTCACGAAACTTCGCACTCAGGCACAAAACTCCACTACAGCCGATCAAAAAATTGGTGTTTCTAATGAGCTTTCAAAGTTAGCTGGTCAGATTATGGTGATCTCTGAAAATTATCCAGATCTTAAATCCAATACAAATTTTCTTCAATTACAGCAAGTAATGAATGAAACAGAATCACAAATTGCGGCTGCTCGTCGCGCTTTTAATGCTGCCGTTATTGATTTAAATAATGCGATTGAAATGTTTCCGACAAGTCTGATTGCAGGAACAATGAAATTGCAAAGACGTTCGGTTCTGGCAACGGAAGAAGGTGAAAGAAAAAATCCTCAAATGAAAGAACTCTTTAAATGAGTTTTTATCAGGTTGAAGAACTCAAAGCTCTTTACCAAGACAAATTAAAATACCGTTTAGCTTTATTAGAAAAAGAACGCATGAACGTCCTATGGATGGCACTTCTTTGTATAGCTTGCATCGTTATTGCGGTCGCTGGTTTTAACCTGGGCGTTCTTGGCAATATCGTTCCTTGGATTTTTGCTATCATGTCTGTTCCTTTTGTTTGTGTTTTTTTTTATCGCTATAGAACTTTTAAAGTTCGTTTTAAAGAAAAAGTTGTCCAAGAAGTAATAAACTTGATCGATACTAACTGGAAATATGAGCATGATAACCGAATTAAGGATGATGTGCTTTATCTGGCGAATATCTTTAATCGGGGAGACATGGACCGTATTCGTGGTGATGATTACATCTATGGTCTTTGGAAAAATATTCCCTTTCAAATGTCTGAAGTCCATATAAAAAAAATTACTGAGGATAGCAAAGGTCGTAAAAACGAATCAACTATTTTTCATGGGCTCTTTACAGAAATCAGGTTTAATAAAAAAATTCATAGTGACACCTATATTTTCTCCGACCGTACCGAGCAATTTTTAGGTAAATTTCTAGGTGATTTTGTTCAAGGCTTACAAATGTCTCGTGGCGACCAAGTCAAACTTGAAAACCCTGATTTTGAAAAAAACTTTAATTGTTATAGTGAAGATCAAGTGGAAGCAAGATATATAATCACACCCGTTTTCATGGAAAAATTGTTAACGCTAAAAAATAAATTGAATTGTCCGATCCATTTTTCTTTTAAAGGAGATAGTGTTTACGTTGCTGTTGCCTACAGTCGAGAATTGCTAGAAGCGCAGGTTTTCAAAAAATATGATACCTTTGAAATCATCCGTACTTTATATCAAGAGCTGACAACAGTTTGTATGATTATTGAAGAATTAAAATTGAATGAACTACTTTGGACGAAAAGCTAAAGAGCCAGTCTCTTTTCTAAGTCTTTTTTTACCAAAGGCCATTCAACATCATCGAGAATACTGAAGATCGATCGGTTTCCTTTATCAGTTGCAGAATTAAATCTCCATTTTCGGAGCGTCCCTTCGTAGCTTGCACCTAATCGTTTCATGGCCTCTATAGATTTAGAATTTTCGGGGTCTACCGAAAACTCTACTCGCTTCATATGCATATTTTCAAAAGCAAACTTGAGCATTAAATATTTCATTTCCGCATTCACATGAGTTCTCTGGAATTCTTCACTGATCCAGGTAAATCCAATTTCAATCCGAGTCCAATCATTACTTGGGTTTAAAAAAGTGCTCATGGCACAAAGTTTTTGAGAGTTTCTGTCAAGTGCCACGATACATAAACGTGAATCACTTTGGTTTTTTACCGTTTCTAATAATCTCTCTTCTAAAAGTGAAATAGTGCTTAGACCCCTTTTTTGGACAAAGAAGGTTTGAGGGGAAAATAGGTTATGGGCCAAGTCGCCAATATGCATTTTATTCAGCGGCATCAGGGTAAGATGTTTTGCCTCTAAAGTAGTGATGATTTTCAATGATGGCATAGGTTTCTCTTCATTTTAAAAGTCTATTCATTTTTAAAATTATAGTCTAAATGCTAGAGAGATAGAAAGGTAAATGAGCTCTTGAATCAGAAATTGAAGAACCAGAGACTCGCTTAGAGCCGTTGATCAACCTAGAATTAATTGCGGGGCTAATCCAAATAATAATAAGAAAAAGATAATAGGAAAGAGAGTGATAATCTCTCTTTTATTTAAATCGAGGATAAAGCGGTAACTTTCATTGGTTCCATGGAACAAATAACAAAACGATTTATAAATAGTCATGGCATTTAAAGCTGTGGTTAAAATAACTCCAATACCAATCCATGGGTAGTGCTCAATAATAGCATGAAAGAGTATATCTTCTCCGACGAAAGCCATTCCTCCTGGAAGTCCTACGGTAATAAAACCAAAAAGAAAGAACATGGAAGCCAGTAAGGGAGCCTTATGGGATAGACCAAAAAAAGTTTTTAGTGATTTTATATCGGTTCTATTTTCCACGTACATCAGTGAAAGTCCAAAGCCTGAAAGTGCAAGAATCAAAGTTAACCATTGATAAAAACTGCCAAATTTTCCAACGATATCTCCTAATTCAAAACCAGTAAAAATAAGCGCTGTCTGGGAACTTAATATCATGGCAAAAATGGTACGAAGATTTTTTTCTGTAAGTGCAAGAACTGCCCAATAGAGAGCGGAGAAAATAGTGGCCACTGTTAAGACAGGGTAGATGACTAAAGAATCGCTATAGAGAAGTGGAAGAACAATTTTGTAGAGAATTCCAAAGCTACCGAAGTTAACTAAATAGATCAGTGCTGTGGAGAGATCGGCTTTTTTTATATAGGCACGAATCCAGCTATGATAAGGAAAAATGGCCTGACCAATAAATACACTCATTAAAAATAGTAGACCAGCTAACGATGTTTGAGTGTTTTGAATATAGTGACCTTCAGCAATGGCATGAACTGAAGGGGAAATTCCTTCATTGACTAAAATAATGGTCGCTACAATAAAATAGCAAACTCCTAGACCCTGATATATTCCAAAGATACCAATCTTTTTAAAGTTCAGCTTCTCACTTTGAGAAAGCGAAACGAGAGATGGATAAATCTGTAGGATATAGAAAAAAACTAGCCAGTATAAGTTATCTGCAGAGAGGAATCCTAAAGTCGCCCCATAAGTTAAGAGGTGATGAAAAAAACGGTCAAAACTGTAGTTCCCTTCAGAGTTTGAGAAAATGATGCCAAAAAAGACCAACGAATAAAATAAATTAACATAAAAAAATTCAGTTTGCAGAGCAAAGGATTTGCTTAAAGTGAAGCTACTGGAAAACTGAAAGTGAGTAAAAAGAAAATCAAAAAGACTAAGTGAAATAATAAAAATGGGAGCAGCCAAAGTCAGACGCCATTTCATTTTTACTTCTCTGGTGAAGCGAACAATAAGCGCTAACAGAAAAGGAATAATAAGCATGAAGTCAGTAAAATAATAATTTAGTCCGTTCTGCATATTTTTGCCTTAATTCATCAGATCAGTTTTTAGTTTCTTGGATGTGCTCTTCCATATCTTCTGAAGAAGCTTTAGTTCCACAATATCTATCTTCAAAACGATTAAGTTTTTCAGAAAGATGGAGCACTGGATTGACCACAAAACGGGTAATGAAAGTATCAAGATAAAAGTTATCTTGTGAAAAATAATATAGCCACTGTTGCATTTTATTCCCGAAAATTCTCTCATATTGAACTCCTGTTTTTACCACTGAGTTTTCATAGATAAGAGGATTATCCAAGAAGTCTTGCATTAAAGAAGCCGATCGAAGAAACTGAAAAGTACGAATAATGGCGTGAGAGAAAATATGGATTAAAGCAATTTTATCAAGGTTAAGACCAATTTCGATCATGATAATTGCAACTTGAGTCATCGATGCATAGGCCAGAGTGGTTTTTGTGTCAGCGCGTGTTCTTCCAACCATCGTTCCGTAAAAGGCTGTCATTAATCCAATGCAGATAAGTAGCCCTGAAAGCAATATTGATGATTGAATAAATGGTGAACAACGTAGCAGAAGAAAGCATCCTAAATGAATAGAAATTCCACCATAAAAGATAGCACTTGAAGGAGTTGGTCCTTCCATGGCCTTAGAGAGCCAACCAGACATTGGAAACTGTGATGATTTGGCAAGACTAGCAAAAATTAAAGAGAGACCAATCAAAAATGATCCAGTATGAACACCATGTTCTCCTACAACCGTTAAATTTGGCCAAGAAGATCCTTCAAAGATGTGGTGGAATGATGATGAATGATAAAATTTATGAAACAAAACAGCGGCGGTTAATAATCCAATATCACAAATTCTGTAACTAACAAAAGCATACATACTATTTTTTACAGGAAAATTTCTGTTCGAGAAAAAAGAAATAAGAAGAACAGAAGTATAACCAACCCATTCCCAACCAATGAGTAGGATATCGATATTACCTGCTAGAACAATCATCATATTCCCAGCATTAAAGAGCAGCATTAAAAGAAAAAAACGGTGGTAGCCTCGTTCACCTAATAGGTAGGTTGATGAAAATTTAGAAATGACGATAGAAAGAACACATACTAAAAAACAATAAACCATAGAGAGGTAATCGAACTGAAATTGTACTCCAAATTCGTATCCTTGCATTTTAAACCAAGGCTCAAGGTTAACGAATATGGCCTTTCCGCCACCAGCAAGAAAGTGATAAGTGGTGATGAAAACTGAAGCCAATGCTAGGTAAAGAAATAAGCGTGAAAAACGGTAGAGAAAACGTTCATCCCAATATTGTTTAAATAAAAGACTTGAGCCTAAAATCATGACTGCAACTAATGGTAGCAAAAAAATGGATAAAATGGTGCCGTTCATATAATCTGTCTGGATCATGCCTGTGCCCCTTTACCAGTAAAGACAAAGTCCAGACTGTTTCTTTTTTTGTCTTTGACGTAAGAGGCGGAGCTATCAACTTCAGGGATAAGAGTTGTTATAGGGTCATGGTATTCCACGAACTTTCCATTTTTAAATTGATGGATTACTTTTGTTTCAGGATGAATGGTAAAAACAAAAATCCAACTATTCATCACTAATAACAATTGTCTTGGTGATTTGGATACTAAACGGACTAATTTTTCATGGTCAACTTCCACAATCACTGTCAGTCGGACGGGTTCATGAATGTCAACTGACTGTCTTGGAAGGCCTAAACGAAGATCACTTGAAGCCCCCGAAATGACTCCAATCATTGAGGAAAGGTTCAGGGGCAGTTTAGAGCCACAACCATATCGGTCAGAATCAACATGAGAGAAAAAATAATCAAGACTGATTCCAGCACCAACGGGTACGCTACCGGCCAGCAAGAAGCTAAGTATTGATCCTTCTTCGTCATCAATGGTTGGGTCATAAGAAACTAAAAATGCTCTTCGGTCTAAGAATAGATTTTTTGTCAGTTCTCTTCTCCCAAGAATGGCAAAAGCTACGTTTGAGTGTCCATATTCTGGTCTTGGTTCAGCTAAAGAGAGTGAACGTGATTTTACGTGATGAATGGCTTTGGTTGGAGTTAACTTTAAAGGAGCATTTTTAAACCAACGGGTTCTTTCATATGCATTTTGTGTAAGAGCTTTTGTCATAGTGGCACAGAAAACTTTAAAATCTTCAAGATGCGAGACAGGGATTGATTCAATATCTTGATAGGACATTTCATCTGAGCAAGTGTCATGATAGGCACCGATAAAATAGGTATCATGAGGTATGTCGATGCCGACTTCACGAATGAGTTGTCTTACTTCAGGCATATTTATAATCTTGGCAAAGGCCCTGGCATTGGGTGCACCTGGATTTCCCCCGCAAGCACCACAGCCGTAGGCCATAATATGGGCATTGTTTACGCTTGAAGAACCATGACCTATGACAAACACGGTCTTGGCAAAATTTTTCACTAGGCCCATTCCACGAAGTATTGTAACCACTAGGTCTCTCATCTCTTCGTAACTAAAACCATGATTTAGTTCTGTGGTTTGATAATCAAGTTTTTGGTCCACGGCGATATCAGTTTCAATTTGAGTAATAAAAAACTTCGCTAAATACTTATCAAGGGCCTTCGCTTTAGATGGGGCTAAAATTCTAAAAGAGAGCGGAAATAAACTTGGAATTCCTAAAATGAGGGTAGAGAAAAAACCACGAATAAGAGTTCTTCCAGAATAATAATTTAATAATTGGGCACGGCCTACGTTGATGCTCGATTTTTGAGCCTTTAGGTATTGCATTTTAAAGTTTGGTTTTGGCACCTCTCTTACTACTTTTCGAGGTTTCATCACCACCGGACATTGAGGTATCTTTCGAGGGTGGTTGATTTTCACATAATTCATATCAACATTATAAAATCCTAGCGTTCCGTAAGTTTCTATCCCTAGACCAGATTCTTCGAGGTAGCGTCTAAGAGCTTCTTCGCGATCATCCATACAATGGAAGGTTTGAAAACGTATTGGCTCTTTTTCTTTTTTCTTTTGACTTGAAAGTTTTATGGCATGGAGACCTTTGGCTGTTAGGTGATGTTCAAAGGCTTCTTGATAAATATTTTTTCTGGTCTGTAAGGAAAAATCTTTTAATAAATTTGAGATGAAATGAACATGGTTAGGAGTTAATGAAAAAATTTCTTTGGTTTCAAGTTCCAGCGCCATTAACGTTTCTAAAAATAAAAAAGCATTTTCGACCACTGAATATTCTTTTTTTTGTGCTTTTAATAATGAACGATCATTAAAGCGTAGATTGTGTTTTTTTAAATAATACTCAACTGCCGCTCTTTCAAGAATAAGTCTAATGGCCACAAATTCTTCTAAACTTAGTTTAGGACATTTTACTGGGGCCAGCGCTGGTTCATTCTCCAGACGGTTAATCATTCCCGCCCAGCCACGTAGATCCAGTAGTAGTTCTGTTAGATAGGCCTGCCATTTATGTTGTGGGTAAGGAGATTTAGAAAGTTCCATCCAAATGATTTTATCAAAAGAGTATCCAAGTTGTTGATAGTGGCTCATTGATTCTGCAGCTTCAGAATAATAAGGAGTAAGCACTCTTCCCTTGGCTAAAAAATAACCTTCAAAGTGCTTCCAAAGTCCAAGCTCTTTATGGGGAGCCGGCCAATAGGACAGTCCTTGATCCATATAGGAAGAAAGCATGCGGATAATAAAAGGATTTAAAAAGTCATCGTAGTTTTCCGCATATTTTTGAATAATGAAATCACGAAAACGTAAGCTGCCTTTCTTATTTTTTTCTTCAGTGAAATCTTGAGGAGATTTGGCCAATGTAAAAAGTGAAAAACTCCACAGGATGGAGATCATTAAGCGGTGGGGTCTTTTCTCAATTTCAGCCAAATAATTTTTTTCACTAGATTGTAAATGAAACAAATAGTCCACCACATTTTGGTGCAACCCTGGTGCACTTCTTAAGCTTTGGATAAAAGTTTTCATGGTTTTGTAGCCAGCTTCTTTAAAATGCTGACAAAATTTCTTTTCCATCGACTTAATATGCTCACGATCAGCTTTATGATGGAAGAGGTCTTCATCGGTCTCTTGACCAATGATCCATTCAATATTTATTTGAGGAAGATATTGAGGTGGGGCCGTTAATAAACTTAAATAGAGTTCTTCTTTTGTGCGATCAAAAAAGTTACTTTTTTCAGTAAGTAATTCAGTACTATATTTGTTTTTTAAAGCAACATCTAAGTCATATGTATTAATTCGCCCTTTTTCTAGGGCCTCTAAATAATAGTCTTCATCCATAAAAGATTTTGAATGATAGACAACGCCCGCTTCAACAACTCCCTCAAGAAAGGGATGATGTTCGAATGCTTGTAAAATATTATTATGAATAAATGATGGTAGAGGAGCCTGAATAGGTAACAATTTTTTTATATGGCCAAGTATTTCAGAAACGAACTCTTTGTTAAAAGAATCCATGAGCGCTCCTTCTATTCCCTGAATAGAGCCTCTCCATTACGCCTCGGCTAAGCAGTGGTGAGTGATATTTCAGACTATGGAATGATCAAACATTTAGCATCTTCCATTAACTTTATGCCGCTCTTTCAACAGAGTCAATATACTGATTTTAGGGAAATTTAAAAATGAAGTTAAAGACTATTGAATAATTGACCGATAACCTTGGGTAATATTTTGAGGTATGATTTGAAGATTTATTATCGATTTTCTTCCACTTGTTTGATGGCCTTAGGCTTGATGGTCTTAAGCATTGCCTGTACTCATAAACCTTTTTTTACTCAACCAATATTTTTGACTAATACTGCTGACAAATTACGTGTGCCAGCTTCGGAAGGTAGCTTTGAAAGAGAATTTAGACTTTATAGCGTGACCACATATCTTCCTAAAGAAATTCAGCTTTATTCTAGAGTAGGTTTAATGAGCTTATCGCTTGAACTTAAACTTAAATCTGGATTGAACCCAGAATCTAAAGTGGCCTGTCGAAGTTTTGCTGTTCAAGCTTCGAAATTTGAGACACAAGAATACCTTGAGCAGATTAACCTAACTGAATCTAATCAAACTTTTACGATCACTCCTAATATCCAAAGCGTCTATTGTCAGTATAGTGGATCAGATCGCCATGTTGATATCGCCGCCAACTATAAACTAATTCCTTATGCACCGTCTCCCTTTGAATATGGGGGAGAAGAATTAGTAAAAACAATCGAACAAAAAACCACTCTTCAAACTTTCATTGAGAAATTAAAATCGGCACAAGTTTTTGATAAAAACTTAGTCAAAGAGTTGGAAGGATTGGGTCAACTAAACCTAATCAAAAAAAAGATCAACGCCAATTCAATCTTTAATTTTGTGGCCGATATTAATGAGGGTGATTATTTAGAACAAATTAAAAGTAACGGATCAGCTAATCCCGGAGGAATTCTTTCCACCGAGTATGGACCTGAAGGGACCAACGGAGCCCGTATTCCTTTGAATAAGAATCGTTTGTTGTTACCAAATGAAGAGCCTTTTAGTTTAGTTTGTGGGATTAAAGAAGGTAGTAGTTATCAGCGAATTTTGTATCGTGGACGACAAAACTTAGGTGTTGGAAAAAGTGATATCAAGGGTGCGCTCTATTGTTCATTTAATACTCGTGTTGATTCCTTTGCAAATGCAACAGGTTCATTTGATGTTGCCTTTTATTCTTTCAATAAATCTAAAGTTTTATTAGCTCTGAGTGATCAAATACACTCTCTTGAACAAAAAATAGTTCAATTCGAAGGCCATAAAAAAGACATCATCATCAAACAGAGTTTGGGACAGTCACGTTCTTTTGAATACTATTTATTACAAATTTCTGAGAATGACCGAGTCTGGCGTCTGATGGAGCCACCCAAGTATTGTGCTGAAACTGAAATTGCACCTATCTATAAATTCGAAGAAGGCGCTCGCATGTCAACCAATAGTACAGGAGAGTTTTGCTCTAATCCAATTCTCTTGTCAAATAAGCAGGGTATTGCTTCTTGTGATGGACTGAAAGGTGATGAACACTATCATGGACGACTTTTTCTCTTTAACGAGAAAATGCAGAATTTAAAAAAAGTAACAGTAAAGAGTTTGAAAGTTGATGAGATGAATAGTTCAATTGATGCTTCTCGAATGCCAATTCTTTTAAAGGACGATAATGGCAAAGAAAAATCCTTTGCCGTGTCAACCTATGATGGGCGAATTTTGATTTATGATTTGAACTTGGCTACTTTGGGCACTATCTCTCCTAAAAATGTCCATATGATAAATGACCTTTTGCCTCTGGGAAAGAAAAAATTTGCAACTGTCATTGATTACGAAAATGATCAGTTTGAGCAAACACATTCTAAATTACATATTTTTGAAGAAGATAAGATGTTGGCCGCCATTGATATACCTGAAGCGGATATAACAACTTATTCCGAGCTTTTCTATTCTACCCTTGATAATAAAATTTATCTTTCCACCGATAAAGGTAAGCTTTTGATTTATACTTCAGAAGGAGTCCTTCTCAATAATATTTTGGTGGAAGATAAAGTCCAGCTTTCTAAAGTAAACCGTGATGACTGGGGACTCTACCTTGGTTCAAGAAGTGGGAAAGTCTATTTCCTTGATAAAGATGAACTTAAGCCTGAACTCATCTATAGCGTTCCACATTCTGGTACCACAGAAGTTGATATATCTAGCGGGAAAAGTATTCCAAGACCTCCTGCTATTTTTCATCAACCCCTTCTTTTTGGTCAAGATGATCTGGTCATAACGTCAGCACAAGATGGAAGACTGCATTTTTTAAGTCGAAAAGGTGTGCTGAGAAAAATTGTCCAAACCAATTTTGTCTCAAGTCTTTTTTCAGTTGAATCTATGGATGTTGGAGAGGGGAAAATTATCGTAGCAACTAGTATTAGTTATATGAATTTCTACCTACCATCAGGAGAAAATATTGCTACCTATACTAATACTGGGGCAGAGAATTTTTATGTACCACTTCACTTAACAGGCTCAAGCTACGTCGCTGGAATGTATAAAGGGGTCTTTAAATTTAATCTCAAGAAAAAAGAAACCACTGGCAAAAGTGAATTCTTTAAAATCTGCAATTAAAATTTTATTTTGGAATACCTAACCGTAAACTGTCTAAACGCAGCTCCATGGTACTTAAGGCACCCAAGAGTTCTTCTCTTTTCTTTTTCAAGAAAATGATTTCTTCCTGGCGTATATTAGGATTATTCTTTTTTAAATGCTCTAAACGCATTATTTGGGCATCCATTTCTTTTTCAATCGCAATTTGACGTTCAACTTTTAATTGCTTTAAATTAGGGGCGGCTATCTTTTTGGCTTCTGCCAGTAGCTGTTTAAATGCGGCCCTGGGCAGTGCTTTCACTTTAGCGTAATCTTTTCCGTCTAGATTGGTCGAATCACTACTCATTTGTTCATAGGACATTTTGTCAGTCACATTTTTGCCATCGAGCGTGATTAAAACCCTAAAAATTTCTGTGGGAAAAAACCTCGCTGGTTCATAAGCTTTATTGGTCATAAGTGTCGCCACGAATAGACATTCTATTGCAGCCATACTTCTAGGCCCAGTCCATTTGACCACGCTTACGTTGCCAATCCCTTGGGAAATGATCAGATCGGTAAGGTCGGTGGCCATGGGATGATCCACACTCATGAAATCTATTTTTTCCATGGTGGTGGCCATGGCACGTTCAAAAGTAAAGGCAAGGCCATCGGCCGTCAGGGCCGGAAAATGGGGGATCGACATATTTTCAGTGGGTGTAATGAAATATTGCCCTATTCTTGTTTCTTCAATTCCTACACCGAAGGTCTCAAAAGAATTCATTAAAAAATGGTGTAAATGATCATTTTTTTCAACGCTCTTAATTCCTTCAATGATAGCGAGGGCCTCATTTTTGTGAAAAGAGTTCATGGCAATGAGACGATTTCGACCAGAGTTTAACAGTAACTTAACTTCCTGATAAACTTCTTTGGTTTTGGCCACTAATTCATTGAGCCCTTGGCGAGAGTTTTCTAAATAGAGGCCTGGATTTTTTTTGGCTTCTAATAAATATTTTTCAAAACTCATCAGCATATAGCTTGAGGCTTGCATGTAGGTGCTAAATGCATTCATGCCTTCATGAAACCAAGTAAAGAGAACTTCTTCGAAAGTTTCAACATCATAAGGAATATGAATTTGAACAATTTCTTTTTGTCCGATACGGTCTAGGCGGCCAATTCTCTGTTCCACAATGTCAGGATCCATAGGCAAATCGTAAAAAACGATGTGGTGACAGAATTGAAAATTACGTCCCTCTGAACCAACCTCTGAACAAACTAGTACCTGAGCTCCAGTAGCTTCTGCAAATTGAGCTGCATTTTTATCACGGTCTACAAGTGTTAGTTCCGAATAAAAAAGTAAATAATCAATGTCATCATTGTTAGATAAAACATCATCAATTTCAAAAATGGCGTCTTTCGATCGACAAATAATAAGGACTTTCTCATCAGTGTTTTTAATAAATTCTAAAAGCCAAGACATTTTATCCACATCTTTGAGTGGATAGGGAAGGACCTTACGTTGGGCAAAGATGTTATGTTCTTGATCGATATTTTGCCGAGTATTACGAAAAAGAATTCGCCCAGTTCCTTGCTCGTCATTAAGTTTAATTTTGTCTTCTTGAGAGAGTTTATCAAACCCTTGAGTCAATTCTTCAAAGCGGTTGTATTCTTCAATATATTGTGGGTAATCATGAAAGCGGACTGGATCAATTAATTTTAAGCGAGCAAAGTGTCCTTCGTGTCCAAATTTTTCGGGAGTTGCCGAGAGTAAAAGTAACCCTGGTGTCTTCAGTGCTATCTTTTCAACCACACTATATTCGGGACTTATTTTTCCTTCTTCCCATTCAAGTCTGTGGGCTTCATCAACGATGACCATATCAAAGTCAACTTGTTCTAAGGCGCTTTGAACCACTTGTTCACGAGTTATAAATTCAAGTCCCACAATGGTGAGTGTTTGGTCTAAAAAGGCATTATGTCCACCCATAAAGTCTTCTACTTTATTAACGATAGAAGCCTGCAAATGAAAGTGACGGCGAAGTTCGATGAACCATTGATTAATGAGTGAAAAGGGTACAATGATGATGGCACGGTTGGCCCGACCGTTAACAATCAATTGATGTAAAATGAGTCCGGCCTCAATTGTTTTACCAAGTCCAACTTCATCGGCTAAAAGAACACGAGGCAGTGGTTGTTCACAAACTTTTTTGGCAACATAAAACTGATGGGGAAGAAGGCTAACTTTTGGCCCCACAAAACCACGATAAGGGTTTTTTTCTATTTGGCTTTTAAGCTCTAAAGCCTGATGGCGTAAACGATATTTCGAAGGTGTATCAATCTTCCCTAAAAATAACCCATCTTCAGGTTTATTGTAGAGAACGCTTGGATGAATAAGAGATTCCAAAAGTGAAACTGTACCAGCTTGGTAAAGGTACAAACCTTCATTAAAAGTGACAGACGAAATGATCAGTGATTTTCCTGCGGCATCTTTAATATCATCGCCTACGTCAAATTGTGCTCGTATAAGAGGACTACCACTAATGGCAAACCTTCTACTTTCTCCCGCTACCGGAAAAAGAACTGAGACAAATTTGGAGTCTTGTTCCAAGATAATTCCAAGCCCTAATTCAGGCTCAGTGCTACTGACATAACGTTGACCAACGACAATTTTTTCCATTCTCACAGTATAACTTTAAGTTTCCTCATTTGCCAGAGAAGTTGGCTAACAAAAGGACGTCGACTTTCACCAGTAACCACCATAAGAAGTTTGGTTATTTTGAGCCCTTCTGCGTCTGTAAAAAGAAGAATGAGCATTTCGCGAATGAGATTGGTTGAGAGCGTAATATAGTTATCCGTACCTACTCCTAAACGGACTCCTTTTTTCTCCCACCAGGAAAAAGGGTGATCTTTAAAGTCGGGGAAAAACTGAGTCAACTTGTTATTTGAAGAAGGGAGCGCAATCAATGAAACATTTTTATTAATCATGCGGTTTAAAACATCATGTTGATAATGTTCAATTTCTCTGGCGGTATGAAATTTAGTTTTGATAAAAAAGTTAATTTCAGTTTGCGATAATTTCTGTCCCTGTAACAGCTTCATCAGAACTTCGGGATGCTCGTTCCAGTCCATATCCATCAGTTCCATGGCCTCATGACCATGTTCTTCGACCTTGATTCCTTGTTGGTTATTTTGCATTACACGTTCAAATAAACTGTGAAAATAATAGTTAGGGTTAAGCCCTAAGGAAAGCCCATGTTCGAGCGTATCAATGTGCCAAATATTCATCGCATTGTCGACCGCCTGAACTCCTTTTCTGAGTGTGTGCCAGGTTTCGCCATGGTGACTTCGAAGTTGAAAACCTTTGTAGTGCAGTTTTCTAAAGCCCAAGCGCATCTCTTCAAAATGAGTTTTACGGTAAAGTTCTTTCTCACTTCCGACGGTATCCACGTTGTGCAGTTTATCTTTAAGAAATGGATATTTCTCAATCAATTTTAAGATACTTTCCACTTGATGAAGAAAGAACGCTTTTTTTGAACGGAATTTTTTGGGATCGTAAAAGTGAGGTTCTTTTCTAAAACTTGGTGATAAAATAAAATCAAAGTCGGGATGTTCTGTCTTAAATTTTTGAAAGCCTTCATAGAGCCCCAAAACCACATCTTCAGAATGAACTTCTTCTAATCCCGGAATAACATCTTCTTCTTTGGCAGAGTCTCTGGAGAAGGAAAATTTTAAGCGTATACGACCCACATTGTAATCGTTGTAGAGTCTCTTCGCCATATGATAAGCAGCTTCAATATGAGTTTGTTTATCAGTCAAAATAAGTTTTGGAATGAGCAGAATTTTTAAGTAATCTTCAAAGCGTTGATGATCTTGCAATCGAATCAATCTATCTACGTCTTGCACTGAGCGAATGGGGATAGAGTCTTTGCCATAAGTATCGATAATTTTTTTTTCATAGATGGCCTTGTTCGGCCCATCCAATAGTTTTTTTAATCGAGGATAAATAAATTCAGCGTCAAGTGAACCAGTAAGATGAATATGTTCCTCTTGGTATTTCAGAGGGAAATGTTTAAAAAATTGAAATAACGCCAGTCCCACATTATGGTCAAGCAAAGGTTCAATTTCTAATTCACCTTGATGAAAAAGTGAAAGCATCTCTCTGAAATGTTTGATCTCTTTTAGTACTTCAGGACTTTCTTTAATCAGCATCGAATGATGAGCAAGTTTTAATGTCGAAGATAAATCGATAGCATTAGTCTCACTAATAATTTTGGTTAGTTTGACACATATTTCTTGAACCAGATCTGGTGTATTATTTGGCATAAATTTATTTGTTAAAAATTTTATCGATTTTTTCTTTTAAAGTTGCGACTGAAAAAGGTTTGATGATGAAATTATTAACACCTGCTTTAACCGCGGTCACAACAGTTGTCTGATCAGCATCGGCGGTAATCATGAGAAAAGGGAGTTTTTTGGTGGGCTCAAATGAGCGAATATTTTTCACCAGTTCAAGTCCATTAAGCCCAGGCATATCCCAATCTGAAATGATAAACTCATAAGGCTGTTTCTTTTCAATACCTTCTTGAATAAGCTTCCAAGCGGGTTCTCCGTCTTCGGCTTCGCTCACGTTGGTGAAGCCCATTTGTTGCAAGTGTCCCTTAATCATTTTTCTCATGGTTGAGACGTCGTCTACAAGAAGGATTTTCATATTGGCTTTTAGCATGCTCATTTCCTAAATTAAGTTTAATTAACTTTGTGATATGTCTTTCCAGAATTATAATAGTTTATCGATATTATTTTAATGGGACCTTAGCAAAATGAGTACAAAAGAAAGAGCTTTTCTTCATGAATTAATGAATCTCTTGACCATAGCTGATGGAAATTGTCGGAGAATGGGGAGGTCTATTAGCAATGGTGAGCTGGAAAATTTGCCAGAATATTTAGACAAAGTTCAAACATCAATCTTTAAAATTGTGGCCATAGCTCAACATCGTCGTGATGTTTTAATTGATTTAAGTGAAGATGAGAAAAAGAGTGGTGGTTTAATTTAAGCATTTCAAAATAGTGTCTCTATTTCTTAAACGGCAAACTTTACACTCCATTAAGTAAGGAAAATCTGGAGATAAATCTCCTTGGGCCATGATTTTTTCTGCTTTACCTCCAAGGCCTTCCGGAGGAAGTGATTCACAATTACTTCGGAGTGTATTTTCGTCACTGGCGACAACGATTTCAGTCGGACAATCATCCACTCTAAACATAATTTCATATTTAAATTCTTGAATGCCTAGTTTGCGAAGTGAGTTTTCATCGGCGAAGTTACTCATCGAGAAAAGAAAACGAACCTGGCTTTCTTTGAGCTCTTCACTTACCAGCTCTAACTTCATTTTATCGATTTTAAGTCTTCCGATATTTTTATTTAAACTATAAATAGGTGACTCATTTCCCTCTATTTTTTCCACCAATTCTTCAATATGACTATCTTTGTTTTTACCGGCGAAGTTGAGTTGACAAAATTGCGGGTCTTTGAAGAGTGATTCGATCTTTGATTGTATTGACTCAGATTCAATTTTTAGACTTCTTTGTAGGTCATCTTTCTCGCGTTTCATCAGGATTTTATAAGCGGCAATCCCACCAACGGCCAAAAAAGTGACCATTATTGTGATAAGTATAGAAACTTGATTGCTTTTTGAATTCATCCCATTCCAAAAAAGAGAAAATAGTTTAAGCTTATTATATGTTTGTTTTATTTCTCACGCTATTCTTATGTTCAGGATCCTATGCTCAAATGAATGTTGGGGAGCCTCCTTTTGAAGTTTCCCCCCCCTCAAATGTTGGGGACACACCTATTGAAGTTGCGCCCCGCCCACCTGATGGCGTCTTAGTTATGGCGATCGTTTGTCCAAAGCTCAATTTACCTCCAGGATGCACTTGTGTTGATGGATTAATCAAGCCAGTTGTGACCTGTACTTGTGCAGACATGTTGAAAGGGCAGAAAACGATCTACAAGGCATGGGTAACTTATGACCAGCACAACCAATGTGTGATCAATTACTTTCCAGGATGTACCCCGAAACTTTTAAATAGTAGTGACGTGGATTTATGTAAAAAATATAATCGCCAAAAAAATAAATTTGCCGCTGACCTAAAGCCAGCTTTAAGCTGCAATCAACTTCAAAGCTTCTGCCCAATCAACGCTGTTCAAAAATGCCATGAATCTCCTGACAGCCTAGAGCTTATCTGTCAGGGTAGCAAAGAAGTTTTAAATATGACTTTTAAAATTCAGAATTAAGGAAGTTCAGCTGCAGTAGCGTAGATGCTGTACAAATAAAGTGGTCTCAAGGGCTGCATGAATTCTTCTATATTGATAGCATCGTTAGCGGCTTTCAACAAATTAGCTGAAGCATTGGACGGAATTTGCAGGTAGCTTTCTCTATTGATACTAAAAGCGTCCATAATATAACTAACACCATCTTTACCATCATTGATATTGATTAAAAAAAGAATTTTGGCATTTGATTCATTGAGGTCAGGCTGCCGATAACTCTCAATCGCCAAATGAAAATAAAGCACAAATTCTTTTTCTGTTTTAATCCCTTTTAATTGATCCTTGTACTTACCATTCAGCATTTTGGAAAAATTGGCATAAATATAAACGTTTTTATTCTCCATAAAAACGCCTTCACCGTCATCCGTTTTTAAATCCAATTTAGTGCATAGGCTTTTTTCTGCCATGGTCTGGCAAATGGCTTTTTTATGGAGAGATTGATAAAGTGTTAGATCTTCTTTTTTGTAAGAATTTAAGCCTTGATAAAGATTGGTTGCTTTTGTAGCAGCTTGAGCCTCTGGCGCTTGTGTTGTACCTTCTGCTACGGTTGTGACCTCTTCTTCTGCAATAAAGTTTTTATAAACATAGTATAAAACTCCTCCCAGAATGACGAAAAGGACAAAGAGGACGACGGGGTCTGTTTTCTTTTTTGGTTTTTCTTTAACGGGCGGTTTTGCTTTAGGAGTGTAGTTCCTAATACTCTTTGTTACTGTATTGCTCTCTATATCCTTTAATGGATCTCTGTTGGCGTTGGCTGCTGTGGCATAAACTGGCTCTTCTTCTTCCTCATCCGCTAAAATGGAAATGGTGGTGATGACGCCGATTCTGATAGGAAAAAAAGAAAGAACTTCTTTATGACTATTACTCTCCATGCGCTCTTCATTGATATAAACACCATTGGCGCTGCCTAGGTCGGTCACAAAATATTTACCGTTTTTTTGTTCAAGATAGAGGTGTTTTCGGCTAATACCCTCACCATCGATCTTTAGATCGGCGTCTTTACTTCGCCCAATAAGAATCTTTTCTTTGGCAAAAGTTTTCACGAATTTATTATTTTTTTCGTCGAGGATTTCTAATCTCATGTGAATATTATTCTAGATGATTTCCCATGAGATTAGAAGAAGGTATTTTATTTCACGCCAGTTGAGAGGTGGTTTCCGCATTCTGAAATCTCTATCAGAGGGTGGGCGATTTCCCAAAAAAGAGTATAATTACCATTATTTTCTGAGTATGGGCCTGGTCCTTTGGTATGTAATCCAGATTCTTTACATTCATCTGCTTTGTCAGTACTACCATTTTGTTGATCTGTTGGATCTTTTTCCGTGCCACAAATATAATGCATTTTGCCTTTACCTGAATCATCAAGTCCATCCCTACTAAGTAATTTTATCTGGGTTTTGGCATAAGTGTATTTTTCAGCATTGGCAGGTTTCTTGACTGCAGCAGCAGTAAGTTGGGTGTTAACCTCTGCCTCTAATTTTGCAGATTGTTGTATAAAGCCAAGTCTCCATGACTCTCTTGCATCAACCATGCTTGCAGATTCTTCCGAAATTAGATCATCATCCATAAATCGAGCAAAAAAGGGAACGTCAAAGTAAGTATCAGCTGCACCAAAAAAATTTTGTTGTCCGTTCGACGATTTTTTCTTGGTGATCCAGACTCTTAGATAGGTCAATCCAACTCCTATATATTCTCCAGATTCTTGCAGAGCAACGTAGCTATTCATACCAACATCAGGGTTTTTATCGATCTCTTCAGCAATGCTTACAATCGACATTTTGGTGATGATGATTCCGGTATTTTGAAACTCAGAACCAGTTTTAGCAAAAGGGACGCCATCCTTAGTTGTTTTAAGTTCTGTTATTAGTTCTCCTCTCTTTTTTTGACCAAAAGTGGCAAAACATGGGTCCTGTTTTCCAACAAAATCTTGAATAATTCTTTTAATGTTCTCAATTTCGTTATTTAAGCTTTGTGTCTTACTTGATTTATTCTGCATGTCCATATTTTTCATAATGACGACTGATAAGCCTGCGGCCATACCAATCGCAATCATCACTTCCACCATGGACATACCGAGTTCATTTAAAAAATTATCTTTTTTCATCTTTTGATTATAAGCGATTGATTTCAAATTTATCAATTTATACTTTAAAAATGGACTTAATGCCCCGGAGTTGTTGAAAGTTAACTTGGTCCTATGGTTGATTACCTTTGGCAGCTTTTATAGTCGGCTCCTATTTATTTTGTTCATAACTTTTAACTGCCACATATTTTTTGCATGAAAAATACACTCCAATTGAAGGCAGTATATGAGAATTCAGTGATTTACGGGGATAAAAAGGGATTTGACATTTTTATTTCATAGGCATGTTAAACTATTTTAGTAACTGAAAGCTTTTCTACGGAGGAACGTATAATGAAAAAAGTTTTAATTGCTCTCTTATTTTTAATGAATGCCCTTGGAGCGCACGCCATAACGGCCGCTCAATTAAAAACTAAATTACTGGCGATGAATAATTCTCAACTTCATCTAGAAGCATTAAAGAGAACAACTTATAATGGAAAAAGTTGGTCTGGAGTAGGTGCTTGCTACATTTCAGGTGCCGCTACATGTCCATCATGTGCTTGTAGTGGTTATGCCCAAATAAACTATTCTATCAATGGAAGCAATGGTCTCCCCGCTTCTATCCCAGGTAGTGGATGTCTGGCCTTTAAAAGTACTCCAATGACACCGATGTGCTGGACTGGATGGAATGCTATTACTCCTTCAATTTGTACCAGTTCAATGAGTACCAATGCTGCAAATCAGATGCGTGTGGCTTTAAACGCTCCAGGGGATATTTGTAAATTAGCTGAGTATGCTGGCTACTTAACACCAACACCAACTGCAGGGAAAAGACTTTCTCAAATGCCGGTTAAATTTATTGTTAGTAGTGCCCCATCAAGTTATAAGGACCCAGGGTTTGATCCAGGAAGTTGCGCCATTGAAGCAAAGGCTGCAGGAAACCTTGATATTCTTCTCCAGTTAGCTCCAAAGAAATGCAAAAACTTAGCATATAAATTAAGAGCTAAGAGCGATAATGCAGTTCCACCATTTATATTATTAGCTGAAGCAAAACGTAGAATGGCTTTGGGTAAAATACCTACAGCTACAATTTCTAATATTGTTTCTGACTTAACATTTACATTGAATGCTGCAAACCAAGGCATCATTGATGCCACTTATAAAGCTTTAGATGATGATGCAAAACTTCCTTCTACTAATCCTAAAAAATTGAATCCACTTGATAGAAATAGGCTCAAAGATCAGATTGCCCTTGCTAATCAAAAACTTGTTGCTGGTCCAACAGAAGCTCAGATTGCCGATGCCATTCAAAATGAAGCTGGTTTAGCTCCAGCGGGATATGAGGCACCGGCAGCAGTCGCTGCTCCAACGACTGTTTTGCAAGTTTCTTATCCTGCCTCTGCAACCGCTCCTGCTAGTTTGCAAACTGTTCAATTTACTGAGGCATTCCCAGCTGCTCAAGTTACTGATACTGTTCAGCATGTTCAAGTGCAAGATGCATTACAGGCTGAACAAGCTTCAGAAACCTATCAACCTACTGAATCACATGCTAATCCAATATTACCAATTGCTCCTGTTAAGACTAAGGCTCAGCAGGCAACTCAGGGGACTCAGGGTACAGCGACTGCTATGTAATAATAACGACCTAATATAACTTATCGATGGAAGGAGGGCTTGGCCCTCCTTCTTTTTTTTGGAAAATGTAAGATTTTTTATCCTTCAGGTACTGGTCATCTCGAGTTGTGAAGGCTAGTGTTTCTCCATGAAAAAATACCTTTTAAGCACTCTAATCATCCTTTGTTCTTTTCCTCTCTTGGCCGCTACCGCCACTCCTTATGAGACTATCGTGACTCGTCTAAAAGAATTAGCGAAACAACCCAACACCAGTCTTTTTAGCTTAGGGAAAAATGACCAAGATAAAGAAATAGTGGGGATCATTCTTGGAGATGCTTCAAAAGCAAAAACCAAGCACCTACTTGTGGGAACTCATCATGGAAATGAAAGAATGGCCGCAGAGGTACCATTTCATTTTGCTAACATCGTTTTAAAAGCATTAAATGATCCTTCAAGCCCCGATCACGATAAATATGAAAACATTCTTTATTATGTTGTGCCCGTTTTAAATATTTCTGGTTACAACGTGAACAGACGTGAAGAAACTGGTGCCGATAACAGAAATCATGATTCTAATCGTGATTATGAAGATCCATGTGCAACGAAGGCTGACTTCGGTTTAAAAAGTACATCCCTTATTTCTGAGCTGATTGAAAAAGAACATATCATTGCGGCTGTGACTGTTCATGGTTATGTTGGAACATTTACTTACCCTTGGGGTGTGAATGCCGAAGACTACCGTACCATGGACGATGCTTTAATGGTGGATCTGGCTAAAAAAGCTGTGGTTTTTAATAAATACAAAGCTGGAACCCATGGTGGAGCGATTTATCCAACGGCCGGCGCTTTTGAAGACTGGGCATACTACAAGCACGGTGTGTGGTCATTCTTGTTGGAAATTAAAAGCGCTTCCTCTGATCTAAAGAAAGATGCTCAAGCGGTGGATGCTTTCTTTAAAATGGCTCCAGTAGAGCGCTCACACAATATTGGTCAAACAGTGAATTGTACTGATCGAATCTTGAGATACAGAGACATCGGTCGTCCATAATATTGCTTAAAATCCTTTTAAATAGTCAACTAACTGATTCTTTTCTGCCTCCGTTAAGGAAAATCCTAATGGGGGCATCTGTTTATTCTCCACTAAATATTTAATGGTATCGGAGTGCTGTCTGGTAAGTGCTCCTCTAGCTATCAGTCCATCTTCTTGATGACATTGAAGACATGTTTTTACTGGTAAAGGGTCATTGGCCTTAAAGCTTCTATCGCGAAAAGGTGGATTTAAACTTAAATCTTCTTGATCATGAGTGGGGTCATAATGAATCCGTCCATAGCTTTTAATTCTGGTATTCCAAAGGAGGAGTTTTGCTTTTTCAAAGAATCCTAGATTGGCTTTTTTGCTCTCAGGAACTGGCCGAATGGCCCTTGGTCCGTTGGCGTGACAAGTATAACAACTCACTCTGTATGGCACTCGCTCATCTATTAAATTTTCTGACCATTTAAGTTCACCGGCTTTGATTTGATAAAAGCGCGCAGTCAGAGGTCTTTTCTTTTTATCAACAACGATCGCTAGTCGTTCCCAGTTTTTTCCGTGAATTCCATCAAAACTTTGATTCATCATCCAAATGTCTTTCTGGGTAGTTTTAATCCATTGAATTTGGTTAAAAACAGAATTTCCCTTAGACGTTTTTGATTCAGATGATTCTATCAGTAGGGGCGATTCTGAATAAGAGAGAAAAGTTAAGATGAGTCCTCCTCCGAAAAGGAGGACCAAGATGAAGATAAAAAGGACTTTTTTTAGTTGATGAAGTTGCATGTGAAGCTAAGGGGAGAGTTGTTAACAGTTAGTTTTGCATAATAAACAGCAGCAATGCTTGCAGTTGAGCAACGAGGGCAGGTGTGGTGGTAGGGAACAACAACCGATAATCTGGCCGGCAGACCATTTTCATCAATAAGCTCATAAGTTGTATCGAAAGCTTGATAACTATTTCCATCAAACTTTCCCGTAAAAACAACTTTTTCCTGATTGAACTTGTAAGTGGCGGTGACTACAAAAGATTTGCCGGCAACCGAGTTGTACTCGATCTGTAACTCCTCTCCCTTATTATTTAAGCAGGAAAAGTTTGCTTGGGCCTCGAAGACTAGAGTTAAAGCAAAAACCAGTAACATAAAGTATTTTTTCATTGATCCTCCTATGGATATTTACCTCTCGCCAATATAGTTAAAAATATATCATTGGTTAAATTAATTGATTTTATGGATCCATTAATATAATTAATGGCAATGAAGATTTCTCATTTGGGTCTACAAGCCTTTTATCAAACAGCGACCACTCTCAACATAACCTTGGCGGCCAAGCAGTTGGGGCTCACCCAATCTGCCTTATCCCAGAGAATTTCGGCACTAGAGAGTGAATTAGAAGTGACTCTTTTTTTACGAGAACCAAAAGGTCTTCTATTGACTGAGGTAGGAGAGCGCTTACTTCGCTTTTCACAGATGAATCAGAAAGTTGAAGAAGAATTGTTATTAGAGCTTCAAGGTTCAAAGACCGAATTGGCAGGCACCATCCGTATTGCCGCCTATTCCTCTATTTTACGTTCAGTCATTCTTCCCACGATGAGTGAATTTCTTTTAAAATATCCAAATATTCAGGTTCATTTTCAAGCTTATGAAACGGGAGAGTTAGAAAATGTTCTCAAAAGAGCCAGTGCCGATATTATTATTATGGATTATGAATGGGATAAAAAGGGAATAGCTAAAAAACTTCTGGGATTTGAAGAGTATGTTGTGATTGCTGGGACTAAAATTCCTACAGGATCAAAGTCTCGAGATGACACTTATCTGGACCATGATGCTGGTGATATGACGACAGAAAACTTTTTTAAAGCCAATACAAACGCTCCTAAAAAATGGAAGCGCTCTTTTATGGGTGACGTCTACGGCATCATCGACGGAGTAGAAAGTGGGCTTGGGCGGGCAGTGATGAGTAAGCACTTAATTAATGAAAACAAGAAAATTAAAATTGTGAAGAGTATGAAGTCTATCAAAAGACCCGTTTGTATGTATTATTATGAGCAGCCTTACTATTCTAGATTAATGAAGGAAGTGATTCAAGTCTTAGAAAATGAAATCACTCCCTTTTAAGACTATTTTGATTCTTGAACAGAATAAACCTTTCCAACAATGGTCCAATGCTTATTCACTTCCAAGAGGGAAAGATAATCAACGAATTGACGTTTTTCAAATTGTAGTGAAATCTTTGCTACAGCAGTATTGCCGGTAATGTCGATAAAATTGATATCGAACTTTGCTTTTCTGATATCACCCCTAGAATGACGTTCTTCTAAATTGGTTAACCAATCCTTCATTTCTGTTTTGTCGATTGCTTCATGATCAACACTATACAGTCTTGTCTCTGCATTAAAGGCTTCTGCCACTAATTTTTTGTCCGCATTTAAGTATCCTTCAACATAAGTTTGTAGTGTTTTTCTAATTTTTTGATCGCTTGTTTGCATCGGATTTTCCTTGGGAAAGGTGTTAAATGTGATCAATGTTAATAAAATAAAAATCAATTTTGTCTTCATGTTAATTCCTGTGTTGTTAAGTTTAATTCGCCCCATTGTTTTGGATTTTTTAAAATGGCCCGTCCTACAGCTGCCAAGGAAAAATTTTTTTTCGCTAGGGCCTGATCAATGAATACGCCGCTTTCTATTCCACCAACTCCAATCACAGGCAAGGAAATATTTTTTTGAATGAAGCTTGCTTCATGAGTTAGATATCCTTCCCCAGATCTGTCTCGTGGCCTTCTCCAGCCACCAATCCCTGAAGAGATATCAATAATGTCGACTCCTCTCTTTTCTAACTCTTGAGCCAAGTTCAAACTATCTTTCAATGTAAGACCTCCCTCTAAAAAGTCTTGCCCTGGCATACGGACGGCCAGCAGTAAGCCTGGAACACTTTCTTGAATCAGACTTATAATCTCTAAAAGTAGTTTCATTCGCCCTTTTTGATCCTGCCCATACTCGTCAGTTCTTTTATTTGTGATGGGAGACAACCATTGGTTAAGGCCATATCCGTGGGCTGCATGAAGTTCAATGAGATCAAAACCTGCTTTATGGGCTCTTTTAGACGCCTCCACAAAAGATTTTTTCCAAAGAGCAATCTGCTCTAAGGACATCTCATCACCAACATCCAAAGTTTGCTCTTTAACTGGAACTCTGATCGCTGAGGGAGTCATAAGAAATCCATCAGTAAGATCTCTGTTACTTTTTCCTCCTCCATGGGTTAGTTGAATTCCTGCCATTGAACCTTTTTCATGAATTATATGAGCAATTTTGGAGAGTCCCTCAACTTGAGAGTCTTGATTTAGTCCCAGTTGAAACTCTTCACTACGACCAGACTTATCGACAAAAGTGTATTCAACCATCACAAGTCCCGCCTTGGACTCAGCTAACCGCTGATAGTGACTTAGGGTTTGTTCAGTCACAAACCCTAAGTGAGTCGCTGTTTCTGAGGCCATCGGAGGAACAACCACACGATTTTTGAGCGTCTTGTTTATTCTAAGTTTTAAGGGCGAGAATCTTGAATAGTTCATATTTCCTTCTTTGTTAGGAACTTTATAGTCCTAAAATCGACTTTGACAAAGAAACATTTGTTCATGTATTGTTTCGATTATGGAAATATTTGAATTACGCTATTTTCTCGCTGTGGCCGCTGTTGAAAACATTCATAAAGCTTCAGAAAAAATGCATGTTTCTCCAGCCGCTTTAAGTAAGGCCATTACTCGCTTAGAGGCAGAGCTCTCTATAAAACTTTTTACTCGCGAGGGACGTAACATTCAGATTACAGATCAGGGTCGCTTGTTACAAAAACGGGCCTCTGAAATAATTCAACTAGAGGAGGCGACCAAGTTAGAGTTGGTAGGCAATTCTGGGGGGATTCAAGTGGTCTTAAGTGGGCCAGAGATCTTACTCTCTCATGCTGGAATGAAGCTTACTCAAGACATTAAAAAAAGATTTCCCCAGTCCAACTTTGAATATCTCTCTCATGATGATGATATTGCCATTGAAAAAGTGGTGAAGGGTGAAGCTCATTTTGCTATCGTCACATCGGATATTTCTCCCAAGCTAGAACTCAGGGCAAAAGTTATAGGCGAAACAAATTTTTTAACATTTGTAGGTCTTAAGCATCCCTTATATCCTTGGGCAAAATCAAAAAAAGCCATTCCCGTCAAAGAAGTGCTCAAGCATACTTTTGTCAGCCCTAATAATCCCTTACTTGGAAAAGTAGGATTAAAACAATCTCTTGATGGATGGAGAGATGATCGCTTTCCAAGAAAGGTGGATTATCTAACTTCTAGTCTAAAAAGCCTTGAAACGATTCTTTTGCAGGGCAAGGCCATTGCTTACTTACCAGATTATTTTGGTGAGACCTTGTCAGTATTACCTTTGAATATTAGTGACTGCCCATATTCTTGCCAGCAAAAAATTAAATTAGTGGCAAGAGATCATAAAAGCCTTGGTTGGATCAATCAAATTTTCTAAGGTCTATGTAAATCTTTTTCGTCATTCACTTCGTTAGGTGTTCCGGCTGGTTTTCGAAGTGCTTCCTCTTTTTTAATTTCGGCGATTGAACCTCTTAGCAAGAATGAGTTTTGCATGGCCCGTAAAATAATGACCGACTCATGAAGGGCCTCTACTGCCTTTTTAGATCCATCTGGAAGGGTCTTCGCCACTTCTGTGACAATGGGTTGAAGTTCACGTAAATTGGTGGTGAGGGAAGTTAAGTTTGAAACAATGATGGCCATGTTATCCGCCATTTGCGGAGTTTTATCCATGACGTGAGGGAGAAGTTTTTTTAAGGAATCTGAAGCAAAGGCCACATTGGCCATGGTTTTTTGTAATTGTTTTTTGTTACCAACTTGATGGGCAATATCTTTTCCTAAGACCATGATATCTTCCATATGCTCAAGGATGCCTTGAGTTTTGGCGATGATGTCTTTCATTTTATCACCTGCAACGAGATCAATGACATCAAAGCTTTCGATAGTAGGTAGATGGGAACCATTCTTTAAAGTGTATAAACTCTTTCCTTGGTTAATATTGATAATTTTTTCACCAAGGATATAGGGGCGATTAAAAATGACTCCTGAATCTTGTGGGATCGATTTTTCATATTTTTTTAAAACGGAGAATTTAATTTTAATTCTACCATCTTGTTCCAGATCGACTTCTTCAATTTTCCCGATTTTAAGACCTGAAATTTGAACTGCGGCACCATCTCTAATTCCATCTGCACTTTTTGAATAAGCCGTGTAATAATTTTTTTCTTCAAACCAATGTTTTTTTACGGCAACCCCAACTCCAAAAATGACCGATCCAGCGACGGTTGAAGTGAGGAAGAGCCCGACCATCCTCTCAAAGGGATTAAACTTATATCGCATAAATTAACCTGCTCTCTTGTAGTCTTTTAGACCCTGAAACTTATCACCCATGGTGATGTGTCCGTTAACAATTTTTAAACTTTGATAATCAAAGGCCTGAATAAAATTAATGTCATCAGATGAGACAAAAATGTGTTTTAAGTTTTTTGTCTTTTTGTGCTCTTCTATCAGCGAAATAAGTGAATCAATATGTTCAAAATTCAATCCCAGTGTCGGATTGTTTAAGATAAGCATTTCGGGATTTAGAATAAAGGCCCTTAAGATCATGGCAGCCTTTTTTGCTCCGCTACTGACAGCTGAGGGACGAAGATGTTTAATTTCATCTAGGTTCATCACATTAAGTAGCTCAAGAATTCGTCTTTTTTTATCAGCTTCAGAATCAGAACTATGAAAATCTAAGACTAATTTGAAATTTTCATAAAGGGTGAGATTATTGATTAATCCACCAACGTCAAAAGTATATCCAATGCTGAGTCGATATCGATCAAATTCAGGGAAAGAAAAATTTTGAACTTCAATATCATTAATTAATAGTTTTCCTTCACTCGGTGCTACCAGTCCTGCCATTAGTTTGAGCAAAGTGTTTTTCCCGCCCCCAGTTGGGCCTTGAAAAATGATCATCTGATTCATCGGAAATTCAAAATTCACTTGTTCAAAGATTGCTTTTTGACCATGGTAAGTAAAATTTAAATCCTTAAATTTGATACTGTGGATACTTTCTCTAGTGATGTTTTTCATTAGATTAAATTCCTTGAAAGCATCGATATGGTTAAGCTCATATTAAATCCCATAACATAAACAATACTTTTAACTACCGCTTTGGTGGTTGAGATAGGAACTTCTTGGGGCCCTAAATTCACTTTAAGACCTTGATCACAGGCGACGGCAAAAATAATGGCACCACTCGTGACATTTTTGATCATATTCAGGATAAAATCTTCAGGTGCAATGCTATTAGCGACGGCACTAATATAAAAATCAAAACTTAAGTGATGAACTAAATTGGCCACCAAAAATCCACCAGTCAGGGCGACAAAGTTAAAATAGAAAGCTAAACAAATGAGACTGATCATTCCCCCGATAAGTCTTGGAAAGACGACGTAGGATAATGGTTCAATTGATAGACTTCTGAGTGCTTCAATTTCTTTATTCACTTTCATGTTCCCAAGCTCGGTTGCTACAGCAGTTCCAGACCTAGCGATAACAATTAAAGCGGTGAGAAGTGGACCAAGTTCACGAATAATGGTGACGACTAAAATATTTCCCATCATTTCTGGTGAGGCAAAAAGACTTAGCCCCCCGGTACATTGTAAAACAACGATTGATCCTGCCATTAAAGCGATGAAGCTAATTAAGGGAACCGCTTGCACTCCGGTAAAATAAATTTGAGAGATGATTACAAAAAGTATGGGTCTGAAATTTTGATATTTTAGAGACAAAATAGAACGAAAACTGAGATAGATAAAAACGAAAAGTTTGGCCGCATTTTTTGGCCAGTCTAGAAGACTTTTTCCTAAATTATCAATCGAGTTCCACATGAGAATTCCCTCTCATCCTTAGCGGTTATTAAGAGCTGTAACTTAAAGGAAAACTAAAATAGGCGGACTTATTCTAAAGCTTGTTTTACTTGATCGATCTGCTTAGTTTTTGGCTATTTTAGAATAGACATTTTTCAGCAAAAAAAAGGGCCCTTTCGGGCCCTTTTTCATTCACTTAGAAAGTGCGAATTAAAGAACTATGCTGTGACGTTTGAAAGCTTTGTAGTAAATTTGGTCGTAACCTTTTGCTGGAAAAAGAGCTTTCGCTGTTTTCACGATAGCGTTCGCCATATCACGCATTTTGATTCCTGATCCTAGACCGAAGTGAGACTCAATAATAATTTTATCGATGTCAGCGCGTTCAACTCCAGCTGCACGTAATTCTTGGAAAGCTTGGAATAATGGAGTTGACCATAATTCGTCAGAGATTCCGCCAGAAACGTTTGCATGTGCTTGGTATGTTGAAGATGGGTTATAAACCATAGTAAGAGCATTCAACTTTCTACCTGGCCAACAAGAGTTATGTCCATCCCATTTGAAAACCCATTCAGGATGGATGGCAGTGTTTTGTCCACCTTGAGTTATAGTACTATAAGAAGCAGCCCAATAGTCTCCAAAGCCTTCACCCATGGCTCCAGTATCTCCACCTTTCCATGAAGAGTTGATATGATGATGAATAGCATGTCCAAGTTCATGGAGAATGACGTCTGAATCTTCGTTATCATCAACACATCCGTGACCAAAAGCTAAACGCTTTTGAGCTGGAATATAGTGAGAGTTGTCAGCACCACTTACGCCGTCAGAGTCAACTTCAACTGAAGATTTGAAAACTGCTTTTGCACCTGTGAAGCCAATGGATTCAAGGTAACGAATACTTTGATCAATATGGAAATATGTCATGACATCGTTGAAAGCGTTGTTTCCTCTTTGCTTCGACCAAACTCCATTTGATGAAGTTGAAGGAGCAGTTGATGGTGCTTCAAAATCAATGATTGAAACTTTTGCACCTTTTAGGCTGTAGATACCGTTGACAAGGCTTAGATCTTTCAATTCAACTGTTTTATAAGCTGGAAGGAAAACTGAAGCATTTGTTGTATCAGTTAAATCAATGCGACCAAGTGAAACCACTGGATTTGGATCAAAAATACTAGCAGTTCCATTCGCTAGAATTGTCTGATCAAAAGCGCGAGTTGCAACGTGAGCAAGACGGAAAGCTTTAAGCGCTTGCTTAACAGAAACAAGAGATTTTACAGCTCTGTTTTTGTAATCAACTGGAGTTCTTTTGATTCTTTCAAGAGCACCATTTTGAACTGAAAGAACTTTTCCGTTCATAGCGTCTACGCGAACATTCCAGTGGCCAAATGGTGAAGAGACAGAAATGTCTAAGTCGTAAACTAGTTTAACGTCTTGGTCATTGGTGTAAACCAATTGAGCCTTAGGTTCTGCTAAGAGATTTCCATCCACTTTTAATTCAGTGAAAGCAGCAGAGATTGCCTGCTCACTAGATAGTAAAGGTGAACTTAATGATCTCATTTTACTTTGAGGTGCATTTAGCAGTGTATTGTAAATTTTAATCACTTCACCTTGAGCGTTGATTGAAACCACAATTTCAGCCTCTGCAACAGCGTGACCGTCTAGCACTTGGCTAAAACGATAGTGACTTGCAAGAATACTTTCTTGAATTTCTTTCAATTGAAGTTGGTCAGTATTAATTGTTAGACCGGCTGTCGCTGCAAATTGAGCAATAGCTCCTTTTACGTCACTGTCAGTTGGGTTAATTAATCCAAGCTTCATATTGCTAGGGTAATAAAGGCGTTGAGCACTTGTTGCTGCAAACGAGCTTAAGCTGGTAAGAGCGATAATGAGGGGTAGTATTTTCAAAGCAAATCTCCTTCCATAAAAATTGCTAAATAATAGATCAGTAGAAAAAGGTTATGCCTCCAGCAAATTGTCCGTCTATGGCTTTTATCTAACTTAAACTTGCAGTAATTTGGTCAATTTAAACTTAAAAAAAGCATCAAAAAAGTCAGGTAATAGCTGTCTAAACTTTAGACAGCTAAAGAAAAAGTTCCAAGTTTAGAGTTTCTCCAATGGAACTACAGTAGAATTTGGAGGCAAACCAAAAGGATCAACTATGTTTAAGATACTATTACTTCTTTTTACTCTTTCATCTTATGCCGTAGGGGCAATGGCTCATTGTGAACCATTGCAGTGCGGAATTGTTGAAAAATGTTTTGTGGGCGGTAAAATTCAGAAAGGCCCAGAAGATAACCAAAGGGTCGTTAAGTTTGCCATGTGCAAATTTCAAGGTGATGGAGATCTCTTTATTTACGAAACCAGAAATGCCAAACATTTGGCTGCTATAAAATCAGGAAAAGTTTGTGCCCAAGTTTGTGGAGACGAGACTAAACCTGAAATAAAAGTTTTTGCCTCTGTAAAAAAATCTTAAAAATTATTGTGTTAAAAGATCAACTTAGTCACTTGATATGGCCACTTGAGTGGGGCTTCATGGTCACCCTTGTCTCCAGATTTAAAGCCACTCCAAACCAAATAAATTGGCCCTGGGTTCACTGACTTTCCTTGTTTGAAGACAGTGGAAAATCCTATCCACGGTAAGTTCTTGTGTAAGCTCTAAAAACATTAAAGAGTGTTACGTCGATTGAACCTACCTCAGAGTTACTTCCAGTTAATCTTCCCGATTCAATTTCAGCAAGAGAAAAAGTTTTTACTGTTTGACCATTTTTGGTGAATTCCAAGGTCACTAATTTTTGTGCGACCTTTGGCGTTTTAGAAAAGCAGTTCAGGGAAAAGAAAAAAGAAAAAAGAAGAAAATACTTCATTTTGATATCCTATTGAGTAGATTGATAAAAAGAGAAAATAGTTCATGTTTTGGGAAAAAAGGTCCTAGAGGGTTAATTTCTTCTGTCGCAGGCAAGTGAATAAAACCACTTTGAATTTTATTTGTATGAGCGAATTTCATCGTTTTATAAAATAGATCATTGCAGACATAAGTTCCAGCTGTGAAAGAAGGTTTTATTGGAAGTCGCTCTGATTCTGCCCATGCAAAAATTTCTTCCCAAGGGAGAGTGCTGAATATTCCATCAGGTCCATCTTCATCAATTTTACAATTCTGCGGTCTGATTCCCATATTATCGGGATTTCTGGCATTCAGATAATTAACGGCAATTTTTTCGATGGTTAAGTCTATTCGGTTTTGAGCCAGGCCGGTCATGATGATAATATCGGGTTTGAAGGAGAGTGCTTTTTCTTCAATTGAAGTATAGGCATGGTTAAAACTAACGGGAAGTAACAGTGTTGAAAGCTCAAAGGCAAAGGGAGTTTTATTGTTTTCTTTCTCCAAATGTTCTAACAATTGAGCTGAAGGGTTAAGGCTAAGTCCATCAAAAGGCTCAAAGCCTGTCACTAATATTTTCATTGGAAAAAATTCTTGGAACAAGTATAGAATCTTCTGATCGAACTTTGAATGACATTTTTTTTATCTTTGAGAATTAAACGAGCGTGATTAGCTCCGCCAACTCCACCCATCCCTAAAAATAAATAATCTCCCAATGGCAAACCCATCATGTCACTAATGGCGGCTCCGGCCCAAGTGACAGATGAGGCAAAAGACGAAAGCTCACCTCGAAATCGAAGCTTGGCGGCGGTGGAAAAGTCTTGTGCCAGAATGGCTGCCCGTATTTGCGGCGTAATATCTCTGGCCACAGAAGTGTCAACTAAACCTTGGGACAAAAGCGATTTGGCAGCGGTGGCACTTAAGCTTAAAGCTTCATGTCCCATACCAGAGGTCATAGGAAGAACACCTAAAGAGAAGCGAGTAATATCTAATAAGGTGAGAAATCCTATTTCTAAGCTGTACCATTTTAAATGATTCATTAAGAAACTTGAACTCTTCACTTCACCACTTACTTTCATTCCTAATAGTTTTTTGATTTTCATTTGAAATTTATTGGTGGCTAGATAATCGTTAATATGGTTGGCTTGGTTTTGAACTATTCCAGAAAGAAAACCAGTAAGCCCACCTAAGATCATGGAAGGAACCACAGGCATGTGACCTGCGATAAATCCTAGAGAAGCCACAGTTCCATTTAAAATAGTTCTGGCCGCAATCAATGTCATTCGTTTGCCACGGTAATTTTTCTTATAATAGAGATGAAATTCTTTTTCTAAACGAAGAAAATTTTCATTCTCATTAACCTGAGCAGGTGTTCGATCAAAGAATGAATCAAGCCAATCACTTGGTAGTTCTATTTTTTGAGTTTCAGAAAAAAGGGAAGGGGCTATATTTTGAGTATAGTTTGAAATATCAAGTGGCTCTTCAAAATTTTTATCTTTTATGTATTTGGGATCTAAGTTGGCCTGAAGAAAAAAAGAAGGTGCCTTTGAAGGAAGACCTAAAAAATTCTGCATCAAGAGGGAAGTGTCAGCAAAACTTTCTTGATTAACAACACTCACCATGACTTCAGTGTAGCTTTCTAAGCCTCGTTCATCGATTTGTTTAGCAGTCGAAAATTGAACCACTTGCGCCCAAGAATGGGAACATAGATTGTTTGTTATAATTCCGATAATAAAAAGAAAAACAAATCGAGAGCAAAGCATGGTTAAACATTCCTCTAAGTTCCAAAACTTATCGGCTTTAGTTCAAAAAATTTCAATATAAAGGATAATCAATTGAAGAAAAGATAAGATAGTTGACTGTTTGCGTCTCTCTTTGTCGGTAAATAATTTCTTTCTTTCTAAAGTCATTTCCTAGGTTACTATATTAACGAGTTCAATTTAATCCATACACAAACTCAAAGCGTGGAGGAAAACATGCCTAAAACTTTAAAACCATCGACCTATGTGGCCGCTAATCTTTTATTGGTATTGGCCATGGGATGTAGTCAAAAACCAATTCAACTAACAGAAGTTAGTGATGGTGCAAGAATTCCTTCAGCCGTTAATGAGCGCGGTGCCGATTGGGAATATGATCCAGGTGCGCCTAAAGATTCTAAGTGGGCTGATCTTTTTGCTGAAACACCAAACTATCGTGCTTTTGGATCTGCAGTCATTGGTGGAAAGGGTGATAAGTTTCGCTGGAACATGGGACCTATGTGGTATCGCGGACGTTTAGGCGCAAACCAAGTGAAGGTTTTTGTGATTGGTCAAGAAGGTGCTCAAGATGAAAACGTTTCAAATCGCTCTTTCACTGGTTCCACTGGAACGAGAATGCAAAAGTTTTTAAATTATCTTGGAATTAATCGTTCTTATTTATTCATGAACACTTTTGTTTACACGATCACAGGTCAGTATTCTTTATTTGAAGATGATGCCAAAGATCCAGCTAAAGTTAATTCTCAAAAAAGATTAATATGGTTAGCGCAGAATCCTGATAGTGTGGTGGTAAAACATCGTCATAAACTTTTTAATTATATGCTAGAACAAAACAAGGGAACACTTGGACTTGTTATTGGTGTTGGCCAAGCGGGAAAAGATTCCTTGGCCACATGGTTTAAGTCTCATGGTGGAAAATGTTCATCATCTACTGTGGGTTCCACTTATTGCGAAGGCATTGGAGAGCTAGAAGGTGTCATCGGAATTGGTGTGCAACATCCAGGATCTGCTTCTGCTCGTAATGGTGGTTCAGATGCCATGGGTTCTTTAATTAAAAACTTTTCAGACAGAGCAGCGATTGTCGCCAAATACGCAACTGAACACCAAGGTTGGTTGCCAGTTGATTCGGGCATGAAGCGAGATGTTTCTAAGCCATTTAGTTATGGTGATGCTGCTGTTCCTCACATCGATTTTGCTTTTGGAACAAACTGGCGAATGGGACAAGAAGGAACGGCATCAAACCGTCGTGGCGCTGATGGAATTCAAGTTTATTCAGATGCTGGCTGTTACAACAATGTGGCCAAGGTTCCTAATGCTAAAACAGGAAGACTAGAATGTGACCGTGCTGCAACTCCAAAGACTCAAAAACTAAATTATGATGCTACAACATCTTTATTAACAAAAGCACCGGCAGAGTTTAAAGCTGGTGACGTTCCCTACGAGAGTCCAAAAAACAGTGAACTTCGTCGTCAATATGATGAAGGCCCTGGGGCAGAAAATGCTAAAAACCTTTTAGACTTTTTTAACCAAGATTATGCTGCTTTAGGCGTAACTTCTCATAAATCATTTGGTCCAACAGGAATTTATCGTGGTCGTTTTGATCAAGCAAAAGTGCTTGTGATCGGAGATCAAGAATCACACGATGATATGTTTTCTGGTCGTGCTTTAACTGGTGCAGGTGGACAATATCTTCAAACTTTTCTTAGTGCCATTGGTGCTTCTAAATCTTATTTAATTTTAAGATCTCTTCCTGTCGACACTTTAGATCTTTCTGCTGCAAAACAACTTGAAGTTGCGATGAATGATAATGTGAGCAATGCACGTGAAAAAATTATTCAATCCATTCTTGATCGTAATCTTACTCAACTTATCGTAACAGTTGGACCAGTGGCGAAGGCCATTGTGGAAGAGTTAAAACCATCTCAACCAGTGGTCAATCTAACTGCAGTGAATGCTAAAAACGCAGATGAAGTTAATGCCGTGGTGGCGAAAGTGAAAGGCTTAAAGCTTTCTCTTGATAACCAAGGTGGAGCTTACAAGCCAAGTCTTGCCATCATTCCAAGAGCAGATCTTCCCGCTTATACACGTTTTTGGATGGGGACTAGTGGTAACAGAGCGGTTCGTGCTTTTGAAACCATCAAAGGTCAAAAAGTGTTCAATGGTGACTACTATATTTTCGAAGCACCAGCTTGGGCCACTAAATGGCCTGAAGGTACTTTAACTGCAGAAGAAAAAGCTTCTGTGGCCATTGCTACTCAAGTCTTTAAACAATAAGAGGTCATCGTGAAAAGTTTAGTCTTACTTTTTCTCTGTCTAACTCTCTTTGCCTGCTCCAGTCAGCAAACGACTGATTCAGTAAACCGTGATGTAGCATCGACTCAATTTGATGTTACTGCATTTAAAAATCTTTTAGATAAAACAAAGGCTACTTTTCCTAAGCTCGGAAACCCACGCTATTATGTTTTTGATCATTTCAGTCAAAGAGCTCGCACACTACTTTCAGGAAGCGATCAAAATGCAGTTCAATTAGTGGCCAGCTATAAAGTTTTAGCTGAAGCTGGGATTTATCTTAATTTTTCTCGAGTGATTGATCCTGATTCTAAAGAGGTTGCTGCCAATCTTGGACAATTAGAAAAAACCATTGGTGCTTTAAATGATAAAGTGTCAGCTAAAATTTTTCCCGAGGTGATGGAAAAAGCATTAACGGAAGAAAGATTATTGATGGTGAAATCTTTAACTCAAAGAATTAGTCGTCACTATCAAACCTTTGTCAAAAATTCCGCTGATAAAACTGCCGTTAAAGCATTGGTGAAAGGTGTTCTTGGCCTTAAGTCAGCTGGAGTCGCCAGTGAATACAAAGCAATGAAGCTGGATAAAAATTACCTTCGTGCAAAAAAAATTCTCTCTAATTTAAGTTTACCAGAAGTAGGTGATATAGATGGATCAGACGATGCTTTTGAAAAAGTAATGTCAGTTCAAATCAGTATGGAAATGGTTAACTGGTTAGTGGATAGAGAGTTAAGGAATTAATATGAAAAAACAAAATTTGATTTATCTCGCCTTATCAATAACCGCTTCAGGGGCAATGGCGCAAGAGTTAAGTGTGGTCGGAAATGTTCCAGCTCGTTACCTTGGGAAAAGTACCAAGGGTTATTCTTTAGCTGTCGTGTCTATTAAAGATAGAATTATTAGTAAAGTGACTCCGGTAACTTCTCAAGCTGAACTTGATAAAGCTTTGGCAGGATTTAAAGGGAAAACTATTTTCGCTAATGCTAAAGGCTCTAAAAAGTTTGATGCATCATTCGATATGCTTTATCCAGGTCTAGTTGATTTGCATAATCACACAAAACAAAACAATCTTGATGTATGGGATTTGGCCAGGGGCCAATTTAAAAACCGTTTTGAGTGGCGTGATTGGGATTCTTATACCTATTCAGTCAGTGCCAACATGAATCCTTGGATTGGTTTTGGTAAACCAATGGAATGTGCCGCTTTCCGCTGGTCTGAAATTCAGGCCATGGTTCTTGGAACAACTTATCTGCAAGGCCCAAGTTCATGTATTGATAGTTTTACTATTCATCAGGTAGAGGATGCAAAAGCCTACAAATCAAAAAAGGCCGGAGTTTCTGCTCCAACTGATTTAGTCATTCCTAATGACATGACCTATGTTTGGGATGTTTTGCGTCCGATGATCAAAAAAGGAAAAACTTACGAAGAGGCTCTAGCTGCCGATATCAATGCTCATTGTGATTTACCAAACATCTCTGCTGATACAGTGAATACAACGGCCCTAAAACAGTTGAAAGACCAAGCCTTGTTACAAAAATCTTGTACCAAAGGAACTTTACACGCCAAATTTATCCGATACATTTATTGGGTCCATGGTTCTATCGCAGGGAAAAAAGCTTATCTAAAACAAGCCAATCGTTCTGCTGTTATTGCTCACTTAGCTGAAGGTCGTCGTGATGATCCTTATAATCAAGTAGAATTTGAAATGGTACAACTTTTTGGTCTAGATCAACCCAACGTCAATTTTGTTCATGGTGTAGGTATTTCTAAAGATGAAATGAAAGTGATGGGGAAAAAAGGCATGGGCCTTATTTGGTCTCCATTTTCCAATTCAATTCTTTACGGAGAGACTCTTGATGTAAAGTCAGCGAAAGAAGCGGGCGTTATATTGGCCCTTGGGTCTGACTGGTTGCCTACTGGAACAAGAAACGTTTTAGAAGAATTGAAAGTGGCTGCAGCCTATGTTGATAAAGACCCTTATAAAGAAGGTCTTCCCAAAATTTTCACTGATGAAGAGCTTTATTTAATGGTGACAGAAAACCCAGCGAAAATGATTAATCACTCTGAGATTGATATTGCAAAAGGTGAAGCCGCTATCGGACAAATCAAAGAGGGTGCCATGGGTTCGATCATTGCTGTTACTAAAAATGATGAAAACCCCTATACCAACTTAGTCAGAAAAGCCTTTGTTAGAGATATCAATCTAGTGGTTGTTGATGGTAATCCAATGTATGGAAACGAAAGTTATATTAAACAAGCTTCTATTAAAGATTATGAAGTGATGCCAGTTTATCAATCGGCCATTAATGAAGAAGTGAAAAAACAAGTGATCTCACTTCCAGAAGGAAAAGGCGATGAAGCGGCCATGGCCCAACATTTAGTCGCTCTTGGTAAGTATGTTGCGGGAATGGAGTTTGAAACAACAGATGCTTGTGATTTTTCAGAAAACAAAGCCATGGTTCACCAAAATACTTTAGATAAAGCAGAGAATGCTGAACTCAAGAAATATTTTGAAGACACTGGTTTGAACTTAGATCGCTTCGTTGATATCGAAAAACTTTTAGGGATTAGTTTACTAACTCAATCATTTAACAGAACCAGTAAAGAAAAGGGAAAAGTGGCCTTTGCCGTCAACGTTTTTCCATCTCTTTTTGCATGTAATGACCAAGACTACTCTAAGCGTGTTTTTGGTTTTATTCAGGCAGGAAATGAAAAAGATGAATTCTCTATGAACCGTGTTCCAGCTACTGTAGAAAAACTTCGTACAGAACAAAGATTAGGTTCTGGACCGAAGAAACTTGGTGCAGCTTACAAAAAATAGTTTCCTATTAATTTTGAAAAAAAAGAAAAAGCCCGAATTAAAAACTCGGGCTTTTTTATTTTTTCATTTTTATTTTTTTCGCGTGCACTTGACAAAATTTTAGAAAAAATTATTTTATATTTGTGCTCTTTTTCAACTTTAACGTCTCTCTTTCCACTCTCAAACGGAGGTCGGGAAAAGGAAGAAGGAGGTTTTATGAGAAATTATTTTCCATTGGTTCGCTTAGGGCTTTATGCCATTGTTTTATTAATTCTATTTACATTCAAACCTGTGGCCCAAACAAACGAAGGTAGTTTGTACCAGTTTGCCCCACCAACAGTTGATTATGAAAGACAAGTGTGTGAGTCATTCGAATGTATGTTGAATAAAGGAGTTAAAAAATGAGTGGAGAAATTAAAGGTAAAGTTGTTGTTCAAGGATTGAAAGCTTCTAAAACCATTCGCTGTTTTTTGAAGAAAAGAATTGAAAAATGGTTTCGGGAACACCCAGGTCAAAATTCAGATGAGCTTCAATATTTTTTAAAAATTGATAATCTTGAAGCGAGAAATCGTTATCAGTGCTTTCTTTTTATTCGTGATAAAGAGGGACCAAAACGAGCATTTGATATGGGAAAAAACCTTCAAGATGCAGTGGAAAACGCCTTTCGCCACTTAAGACCCTTGAAGTGAATTTTTTGTGAAGTGTTTGAAACAAGTTTATTTTCATAACATTTTAAGTACTTAGGACTTCTTACCATTGACACTATAAAGATATGCATTATCTTTATAGTGATCAATATTTTGTTCAGAAGAATCTTTTAAGGAGACTTATATGTGGTTTAAACGAATCTTTCTTTTTATGGCGATGAATATCTTAGTCATGGTTAGTATTTCAATCGTGATGTCAATTTTGGGTGTAAAACCTTATTTAACATCTTATGGCCTTAACTATGAAAGCTTAATGATTTTCTGTCTTGTTTGGGGGATGGTCGGATCATTCATCTCACTTATGTTATCTAAGTTTATGGCCAAGATGATGATGGGAGTTAAAATTGTAGATAGCAACGGACCTCATCGAGATCTAGTCTTAAGAGTTCATAATCTAGCCAAGGCCGCTGGTATTAGCAAAATGCCTGAAGTGGGAGTTTATGAATCTGCCGAAGTCAATGCTTTCGCTACAGGGCCTACTAAAAATAATTCTCTCATTGCGGTCTCTACCGGGCTTTTAAACAGAATGTCAGATGATGCTGTTGAAGGTGTTCTGGGACACGAAGTTTCCCACGTAGCGAACGGTGATATGGTTACCATGGCCCTTGTTCAAGGGGTGGTGAATGCTTTTGTCATGTTCTTTGCCCGTATTGCAGCCTTTGCTCTTCAAAATGTTCTTCGTGGTGACGATGACCGCGAGGAAGGAAGTAGTTTTGGTGGTGGATTTGCATACCATATCTCTGTTTTTGTTTTTGAAATTTTCTTTTCTTTTTTAGGCATGTTTGTTGTTTCTTATTTCTCGCGTATTCGTGAATTTCGCGCTGATGCTGGATCTGCTAAAGTAGCGGGTCGTGAAAAAATGATTACAGCTCTTCAGCAGTTAAAAGGAAATATGGAATTAATTGATAATTCTAAACCAAACCTTCGTTGTATGAAAATTTCCGACAAAGGAAGTTTCATGGCGCTTCTTTCAACTCACCCAAGTTTGGATGATAGAATTATGGCCCTGCAAAATTACCGTGCAGTTTAAATAAGATTTTTTTTCGCCTGTTCGTATTCTGCGAGCAGGCGAGTGACTATGGTTTGAACATTGGGACAATCTTTCATCATGGCAGCTATCTGACCAATTTCTAATTCACCTTGATCCAAATTCCCTTCTAACATTCCCATCTTGGCGCGACCTTTTCCAAGCAAAGAAATTAGTTGCTCTTCAGAGGCACACTTCTCTTCTAATTCTTTTACTTCTTGGTAGAATTGGTTTTTGAGTAATCGAACGGGCACATGTTTTTTCATGGATAAGATAGTTGAATCAAAGGTTGAGTTCAAAATAGCTTCTTTAAAATGTTCATGGGCCGATGATTCCTGTGTTACCACAAATCTTGTTCCAAGTTGTACTCCTTGGGCCCCTAAAGACATGGCCGCTAGAATTCCTCTTCCATCACCAATACCACCGGCAGCAATGACGGGAATTTTGATGGCGTCGACGACTTGAGGAATTAAGACCAAAGTTGTCAGTTCATCTCTTCCATTATGTCCCCCAGCTTCGAAACCTTCTGCGATCACTATATCAACACCAGCATCTTCACACTTTTTGGCCAACAAGGGATTTGAGACGACATGTTGGACAACGCAACCCTGGTCCTTTAACTTTTGGGTAAATAACTTAGGGCTACCTGCTGAAGTGATAAAATTTTTGATTCCAAGTTCTAGCGCGACTTCGATTTGTAAGTGGGCATCTTTATAAAGAAGGGGAACATTCACTGCCAGAGATTTTTTTGAAAGTTTTTGTGCTTTCTGAATATGCTCTTTCAGAAGTTCAGGCTTCATGGAGCCAGCACCGATCACTCCTAAGATCCCGCTTTCAGCCGCGGCAGCAGCGAGCTTTCCACCTGAAACCCAAACCATTCCGGCTTGAATAATGGGGTACTCTATCTTAAGTAATTCAGTGATTTTGTTTTTATTCATCAGCTCTTTGCCCTGTCTTTTTGGCACATATTCCAAGCTACATTATTACTATAAACCAGTACTTAAGACAACTTTTGAGACAGATCGACGAATTATTAGAGTCAAGTAAGGACTCTCACTATAATGACTAAAGGTTTGACCATATTGATCCGATAAAAAGTTGCGATTTCTTAAGAAAAGAGAAGACTATGAAAAAATTGATTTCCCTTATGATTGTGGCGAATTTTCTATTCCCTATAACTGTTTTTGGACAGAGTCCTTGGGATAGTTTTGGCAATGATAAAAACAAAGATTTGATCCCTACGGTTACTCCAAAGCAGTATCAAATTCAAACTCAAAATAGTGGGACTCCGATTACGACTTCTCCGATTGAAAAGACTTCGGAAGTTGTCCTTAATGGCAAAGCAAACCCAGTTTGGAATAAGCAATGGGGGTTTTCTCATTCAAATGGTGAAGGTGTTCTTTCCAAGAATGATCAAAAAAGATTTGACCCAGTTAATTCTAAGCAGGACAGAGACTATTTAATTCAAAAAATTTTGAAAAATGAAATAACTCCTTATCTGTCCAGTTGTGGTCAAGGCGATAATCAAATTCTCGAAGATACTAAATGTAATCTAGGCAATTTGAATAGAAAGAGGACTTCCGATGAAACTGTCATTAGTCGTCAAGATGATATTTTTGGAGTCAGAGGCTTTGGTAAAGAATCAGTTTATTGTACAGAATGTGAAGATGTGAAAGCTAGGCTCAAAATTCCGGGGGGAGATGAGAGCTTCAATCAATTTAAAGCAGTTTTAGAGAAAAGCTATGCGGCTCAAAAAGTCGAAGACTGGAGCATGCGACTTTCTCAATTGCATAGTCAAATATCCTTAATGAAAAAGGATCTTCCAGATCAGATAATGAATGATGAAGGAAAAGTTGTAAGTAAAGTAGAAGCAATAGCAGATCTAGAGAATTCATGTCACACCAATCACGTTGAAAAACAAATTGATTCTTCTTTAGCTGAACTTGTTAAAAAGTACGATAACAAAAAGGACGCTTGTCCCAATTTGGCGAAATTAGCTAAATATGGGATTTTTGGGCTTGGAATTCTTTCAAAGAAAAAAATAAGAGATCAAGTCAAGTTAGATAAAAGTAATGACTCCAAAGCCAATAAAGTTCTTAAAGCTAACGCCTTTAATTTAAAAAATGAGCTTCCTGGAATTGAACATGCTGGAGAATTTTCAAGAGATGCTAATGGAGACATTGATCCCAAGAGATTTTGCATGGCCAACGACTTTGTCGATAGAGCCTTTTTTAAATTTGATCAATTTGCACTCTATAATCTTTTTGTTGAAGTAAACAAACCTGTAAATGAAACGGCAGAAAGCAGGAAATTAAAATTCCTCGATTTGGCTTTAATTGCCATCAGGAAAGATCCTCGTTACGCCATGATTGATGTAGCGTCAGAATCTCAAGATCTTGAGAATAACCTTGGAAAAATTTATGACGATGTTATTGCAAAAACTCATTCATTTGAAAAGGAAGTTAGACCTGATGCCTTTTCCAGACAAACTTTGGATAAGGAAGTAAGAGAAGCCCTCGGTAATGCAATAGAAGGTTCTGGTGTAAATGCTAAACTTTCGTTTGAAAAAACTTTAATGAAGAAAAATTTTGCAAGTATCAAAGGTGAATGTAAGTCACTTTATTCAGATAACTTAGAAGCGCTTGTTTGTAAGAGTGATAGTCTTGATCCAACAGATATTGAGTTAGTGATGGAGTTGCAACCCGCAGTTGTTCTGTGTTCAAAAAATGAAAATGACAGTAGTTTGCCTGGTCTTCTCGCTCAGTTTAATATGTCTAAAGATGATCGCACAACTCTTTGTCAAAATTTTAATAGACTCCAATGCACCAGTGGTGTGAAAGGCTACAAAGATGAAAAACAAGCTTTTCGTAATACTTTAGGTGGGCTTCACAAAAAAGTAGGAGCCACTGAGGATAAAAGTTTTGCTCGTCAGGAAGAAATGGAAAAGGAGACTAAAGGGGAATACCTTTCTTGTAATGGTTTGGCCTCAGCTTGTATTAATGATTCAAAGCTAGGTATTAAGGATTATAGTAACGAAGAAGCCATTAATAATGCAATTTATACCTGTGTTAAAGGTAAAATGATAGACGGGTTTACTGAATATAAGAAAAAGAAGTCCAATTTTAATTTTTCTGAATTAAAAAAATCAGGTAAAACAGCTTCACCTTTTTGGGAATACTTTGCTTTAGGTGAAATAGCGAGAGGATCGAATTGCGATAGTTTCACTGGGGAAGACAAGAGGTTATGTAAATCTCATGAACCCAAGTTAGGTTCACCGAAAATTGATTATTCCGAATGTATAAATTGTGGATATGCCAAGGGATCGTCTTCAGGAAATCGTGGCCCTGACTTCCTCATTACTGACGACGACGAGGTTAAACCGGACTTAAATAAAGGCAAAAATGGGATGAATATAGCAAGTGTAAATAACGTCACTAATCCGGTATCTGATAACTCCTCTAAAGAAGTTACTGACAATCAAATTCAATCGTCGACTCCTCAGCAACTTGTGAACACCGTCGCTCCACAAATAGTCAATAATCTAGAAACGAAAATAAAAGCTGTTGGTGATGAGATTAAACAGAAACAAATTACTGCAGAGAATAAGGGTGTAATGGTTGAAGAAGATGCTGACTATCAGAAAAAGCTTGCACAAAAAGAAGCTTTAGAGAATCAATTAAAAGATCTTCAATCATCTATTGCTAATGCTACTAATGCTAAAGATAAAAAAACAATTGAAGACTTAAGAAGTGAACTAGCTGATTCAAAAGAATTAGTGAAAAAGTATCAAGGTAAGCCGAATGTTGCTCAAAAGAAAGTAGCCGCCAATACTCAGACTTATGATGATGAATTGAGTAATTTCGACCCGAATTCAAATTCAATGAATAATAGTAATGGGGTAAGCTCTGGTTCTGTCCCTTCTAGTCCTTCGACTGCTTCATCATCAAATAATGGCAGTGGAATTTTAGCTCGCCCTGGTTCTACTCAAGGTAACTTTGGAGCTTCTCCTGGAAGTCTTGCTGCTGGTTTTAGTGGCTCAAACAATCTTAGTGGCAACAGCCCTACTTTTAAGGGGGGGGGGGCTGAGCATGGGTTAGGCGTAAACGGATTTGTTCGTAATTTGTCTAACTCTGATATTAAGAAATTAGAGCAAGAAACTGACTTACCAATTTTAGTCATCAAATTTGAAGACATTAAACAAATGAATTCAAATCCAAATTTTGTACAACAAAACTGTCCGAGATGTTTTGAGAAGGGATACTTTAAAGTAGAAATCCGAGAAGAAGGACAAGTGAAAAACGTTGCCTATCTTTCTGTCTACAAACAAGGGACGAAGAACTTAATTTCTGAAGATAAACCAAAGGTAAAGAAAGAAGAGAAAGATGGACGTCAATTTGCTTCAGAAATAAAGGTTAAGAAACAAGAATTTACTGTTAAAGAATTAAACGAAAAATTGAAAAATTAAATAGTAACTAAAGCCATTTCGATAACTCATCCGCTAACCAATCAGGAGCGTCGCCCGAGAGATCGTGGCCCGCTTCTGGATGGGTCAAAATAGGTAAATTCCATTTATTCGCTATGTCTACTGAGCAATTTGGATCAACCAGTCGATCCTTTGCTGAATTAATAATCAAAATTGGAGTCTTAGGTTTTACTTTTGTAGGAGTGTAAGTCATAGCCGCCCAAATCTGTCTGGCAGCATTGTAAGTTGAGACTGGTTTTTTCTTTTGAATTTTTATCCATAAAGCGAGAGTTTTATCGAATGTCTGCATGTTATTACAAACCATTCGTAGAGTGTTTTCTTCTTTTTCCTCAACCGACTTAGCGCCAGCAATTTTAAAAAGAGTGGGGTAGTTTTTTGGCAACATTCTTTTAAAGAGTGAACTAAAACCTTTTAGACTTGAATTAATCACCACCGCTTTTTTAAAATCATAAGGATTCTTTGAAATCCATTCAACCGTAAGCATTCCCCCTAAAGAGATGGCCACAATGTAATTAGGAAGTTCTTTGTAGTCAGGATTTTTTAAAATATTGAGATAATCCTGGCGAACATGCTCGACAATTTTTGGAATCGAAGGAGGTGAGGGTTTGTGATTATAAATTCCTACTCCAGGGATATCGAAAGTAAAAATATTAGCTTGAGGCATTTTCGCTTGGAGAGTTTCAATGAAATCTCCCCAGTGTTCAGACTCACGCACTAGGCCACGAAGTAAAAATAAATTGCATGTTTTCATAGTCTCAATTTTAAAACTAGACGAAGAGTCTGGTCTAGCTTTAAAATTTTTCTATCAAGTATTTTTCCACCTTCAAGGAGTTGTTCATGATTCTGTCCGACCTTGAGATATTAAGTTACATCAAGAAAGGCTCTATCGTCATTGAACCTTACAATGAGGCTTGCCTTGGAACCAATTCTTATGACGTTCATTTAGGCAAAACTCTGGCCGTTTACGAAGACAGAATTCTTGATGCTAAAAAACATAACCAAATTCGCACTTTTGAAATTCCAACGGAAGGTTTTGTTTTAGAACCTGATAAATTCTATTTAGGTGTGACAGCTGAATATACAGAAACTCACGAACATGTCCCCTTTCTTGAAGGTAAATCTTCAGTGGGTAGGCTCGGAATTGATATTCACGCCACCGCTGGTAAAGGTGACGTGGGATTTTGCAACCACTGGACCTTAGAAATTTCAGTGAAGCAGCCAGTTCGCGTTTATGCAGGAATGCCTATTGGTCAGGTGATTTATTTTGCTGTTCAAGGCGACGTAAAAACTCTTTACAATAAAAAAGGGAACGCCAAATACAATGCCAAAGGCTCCATTCCAGTTGAATCAATGATGTTTAAGAATCAATTTTGATCAGATTTCCCCTCCTATAACGATGAATGCTAGCTATCTAGATAATTTCAAAAACGTTGTTCGAGGGGATTGCTTTATTTCTCCCACTTTATTGGAATTCGCTTCTAGTATTTTAAAAAAATACCCATCACACAGTCTAATCGAATTTGGTTGCGATCAAGGTGATTTACTTTCCAAGTTGGATGCTTCACAAAAAATAGGGATTGATCTATCACCTTCAGCTATTTCTTTAGCCAAATCAAAATTTCCAGATCTTGAATTTCACGTTCACAATGCTTTGGTTCCCTTAGAACAAAAAGCAGATATTCTTTTAGATTCCCATCTCTATCATTGTTTGGTTTTTAAAGAAGAGAGATTGAGTTATTTAAAAAATCTCAAAAACTCATTGAACACAAAGGGGAAAGTTTTAATTGAATGCTTAGGTGAACCCGTAGAAAAAAATTGGCTGCATCTTCTCCATAATGAAAGTGGTCAAATTTGGGCCGAAACCATGAACCAAAATCTTCATGGATTAGTGCAAATGAATCAGCGCTTTTTTCTGCCTTTTCGAACTTTTTTTACCCATGATTCAGAAGCTGAAATTAAGCTCTCTGGACTCCGCATCGAATCCTTATTTTATTCGCCTTTAGAGTTTGAATTTACTATTATGGGTGAGAAACTCATTGCTCCTTTAGTACGCCTTACACTAGGTCATTAGGTAAGAACTTCGTGGAAATAATTCTTTTTATTACTGGTCTGGTTGCTGGTGTTATTGATGCCATTGCAGGTGGTGGTGGACTCATTACTCTTCCTGTCTGGAGTCTATATTTAGGCCCTGGTGCACATGCCATTGGTACCAACAAAATTGTGGGCACTCTGGCCAGCTTGACCGCACTTCTTGTTTATTTAAAGCAGGGTAAGCTTCCTTGGAAAAGAGGAGTGAGTTTTCTTTGTTCCATTGCGGTCGGTTCCTTTATCGGTAGCGAAACCAGTCCTCTTATTCCTACAAAGTTTTTTATTTATTTAATGCTTTTTATTTGCCCTGTGATTCTTTTTTTAGTTTGGGAAAAAGAAAAACTCTTTAATCGCAAAAAAGTTCAAACTGAGCATTCAATGAAAAACTTTATCATTGGTGGGCTTCTTTGTGGTTTCTATGATGGCTTCTTTGGGCCGGGGGGCGGAACCTTCATGCTCTTAACCCTGCTTTTTTTGACTGATCTTTCTTTAATGGAGTCTTTGGCGCTCTCAAAGCTCGCTAATACCATCTCTGCTGGAACCGCTCTAGTGACTTATTCTGTGAATGGCTACGTTCATGCACGGGAAGGGCTGATAATGGGGGCGGGGATTACCCTAGGGGCTTTTATTGGAGCCACTTTAGCTAGCAAAAAGGCACAAAATATAGTAAGACCAGCACTCATGTTTATTACAGTTCTGCTTTTTTTTAAGCTGTTAAAGGAAATACTATGATTTCAGTTAATAATGTTCGTCTTCAATTTGCTGGACGTACTTTGTTTGATGATGTGAATTTGAAGTTCAGTAAGGGAAACTGTTACGGAGTTATTGGTGCCAATGGTGCTGGTAAAACAACTTTTCTCAAAATTCTTTCCGGTGAGATTAGTCCTAGTGGGGGAACCATCGATATTACGCCAGGTGAGCGTATGGCGATATTAAAGCAGAACCATTTTGGTTATGAAGAAGAAGAAGTATTACAAACGGTTATCTTAGGCCATTCAAAATTAATTGAAGTGTTGCGTGAAAAAGACGCACTTTATTTAAAGGAGCCCTTCACTGATAAAGATGGTGAAAGAGCAGCTGAACTTGAATCCTTATTTGCCGAAATGAATGGGTGGGAAGCCGAAAGTATGGCCGGTACTCTACTTGCTGGTTTAGGAATCGCCACAGAACTTCATACAAAAAAAATGAAAGAACTTACTGGTGGGGAAAAGGTAAAAGTGCTTTTGGCCCAAGCTCTTTTTGGAAAGCCAGAAATTCTCTTATTAGATGAACCTACCAACGATTTAGATTTGAAGGCCATTCAATGGTTAGAAAATTTTATTATGGATCAAGATGAAACGACTGTTTTAGTGGTTTCCCACGATCGTCACTTTTTAAATAAAGTCTGTACCCAAATTTGTGATATCGATTTTGGTAAGATTCAATTATTTATGGGAAACTACGATTTTTGGTATAAGTCTTCTCAGTTAGCGCAAAGATTAATGGGGGACCAAAATAAGAAAACTGAAGATAAAATAAAAGAATTAAAAGATTTTATTCAACGTTTTTCTGCCAATGCCTCAAAGTCAAAACAAGCGACTTCGAGAAAAAAAATGCTGGATAAGCTGACTTTAGAAGATATTAAGCCTTCTACACGTCGATATCCCTTTGTGGGCTTTAAGCCTGATAGAGAAGCCGGGGACCAACTTCTTCGCGTTGAAAAATTAACAGTAGAATTAGAAGGCGCAGAAATAATTAAAGACCTTTCTTTCACTATTAAAAAAGGCCAAAAGACAGTATTTCTCGCTGATTCAGAAGTGGCGACAACTCTTCTTTTCAAAACGTTAATGGGGGAAGTGAAAGCCAAGAAAGGAACTTTCGAATGGGGTGTAACGACATCTCGTGCTTATCTTCCTAACGACAACTCAGCATTTTTCAAAAATCCTGCTTTAAATTTGATTGAGTGGTTACGCCAATATTCTAAAGACCAAACAGAAACTTTTCTTCGCGGATTCCTGGGCCGAATGCTTTTCTCCGGAGAAGAAGCAATCAAGAAGTGTACGGTTCTCTCGGGAGGAGAAAAAGTTCGATGCATGCTTTCTAAAATGATGCTTTCGGGCTCTAACGTTTTAGTGATGGAGAACCCCACTAACCACCTAGACCTTGAAACCATTACTGCCTTAAACGAAGGTATGATCGATTTTAAAGGCACTTTACTTTTTACCTCTCACGATCATGAATTTATTCAAACCATTGCTGACAGAGTTATTCAGATTAAAAAAGAGGGCGGATCTAGAGATGAAGAATGCACCTATGATCAATTCTTAGGTCTTGAATAATAAAGACTTTGGTCTAACGTTTCGAAGGGAAGAGATCTTTAATTGACCTTTTGCCTCTGCATTATAGCAATCTTGCCTCAGGAATTCTTACATTCCTTATCTATAAACTTTCGCTATAATTAGATGATTAATATTGAAATTAGGTGATTCAAACAAGGAGTTAAAACCCAATGGAAAAAATTTGGCATAAAAGTTATCAAGCCGGAGTTCCGACAATGATCGATATCAATACATACACCAGTATTGTGGATGTACTTGAGCAAGGTTTTAAAACTTATAAAGATCTACCTGCTTTTACCAACATGGGGAAGACTCTCACTTACAACGACATGAAAATACTTTCAGGTCAGTTTGCTTCTTATCTTCAAAATCATATGAAATTAGAAAAGGGTGACCGTGTGGCCTTGATGATGCCAAACGTTCTTCAATATCCCGTCGCTCTTTTTGGAATTTTACAAGCTGGTTATATTGTTGTTAACGTTAATCCCCTCTACACAGCGAGAGAGCTTGAACATCAATTAAAAGATTCTGGTGCCAAGGCCATTGTTATTCTAGCGAACTTTGCCAAAACACTTGAAGAAGTTGTGGATAAGACTCCAGTGAAACACGTTGTGGTCACTGAAATTGGTGACATGCTTGGTTTCCCAAAGGGTAATATTGTTAACTTCCTCGTGAAGTATGTGAAGAAGATGGTTCCTGATTACAATCTACCAAATCACATTAAATTTAATGATGTACTGAAAAAAGGAAGTTCTCTTCCATTTAGTAAAGCAACTATTTCCAATAACGACATCGCTTTTTTACAATACACAGGTGGAACGACTGGTGTTTCTAAAGGTGCCATTCTTACTCATGGGAATATTGTCGCCAACATTCTTCAGGCCAAAGCATGGATAAGAAATTTTATAACAGACGGTAAAGAAATTATTATTACTCCACTTCCGCTTTATCATATTTTTTCTCTGACTGCGAACTGCTTTATTTTTTCTTCCATTGGCGCTTTAAACGTTCTTATTACCAATCCGCGAGACATTCCGGGCTTCGTCAAAGAACTTCGTAAATGGAAATTTACTTCTCTCACCGGCGTGAATACTTTATTTAATGGACTTTTAAATAACCCGGAATTCAAGAGTCTTGATTTTTCTCATTTAAAAGTTTCGTTAGGTGGTGGTATGGCTGTTCAAAAGGCTGTCGCTGACCGCTGGAAAGAAGTGACAGGTGTCCCTCTGATCGAAGCTTACGGCTTAACTGAGACATCTCCGGCTGCTTGTATTAATCCCATGATCATCAAAGATTACAACGGATTTATTGGTGTTCCACTTCCTTCTACAGACGTAGAAATAAAGGATGATGACGGGAAAACACTTTCCCTTGGTGAAGTTGGAGAAGTTTGTATTAAAGGGCCACAAGTCATGCAAGGCTATTGGAACCGTCCTGATGAAACTTCAAAAGTGATGACTTCTGATGGATGGTTAAAAACTGGTGATGTTGGTTATATGAATGAAAATGGGTTTGTTAAACTAGTAGACCGTAAAAAAGACATGATTTTAGTTTCTGGCTTTAACGTCTATCCAAATGAAATTGAAGATGTGGTTGCGACACACCCTAAAGTACTTGAGTCTGCCGCAGTTGGAATTCCTGATCCAGCCTCTGGTGAAACGATTAAACTTTTTGTGGTGAAGAAAGATACAAGCTTAACAGAAGGTGAGTTAATAGAGCATTGTCGTAAGTTTCTGACAGGCTATAAAATTCCTCGTAAAGTTGAGTTTAGAACTGACCTTCCAAAAACCAATGTTGGGAAAATTTTAAGAAGAGAACTAAGAGATAGTAAGTAAAATGTTGAAGGCTCCGAAAGGAGCCTTTTTTTTATTGGTTAATTCCGTCACGTCTTAATTTGTAGTATATGGCATTGCTGATCATACTATCGGTCATAAAGATAAGCGTTGCTTTTAGGTAGGCCGCTTGTGGGTTTAGTGAACTCATACAAAGGATATGGTAAATCCAAAGACTAATGGCAATTCCTTTGGGAACGCTATAAGCACTAAAAAGCCTTGCAAAAGAATATCGATCCATCGCCATACTTCCAGTTTGAAGTAGTTTTCCAGCATTCTCTTCATACATTTTATCTGAGATAACCTCTAGAAGCGCTTCTTTCATTTCCGGTGTATCAAGATCTTTCGGTGTGATCTTTTCTGGATCCAAATTGACGTTGGTAAAGTTATGATTAAAATGCTCAATAAAATTTTGATCAACTTTTTGCTCTTCTAAAAAAGCGTGAAGTTCTTTAATCTTCTTTTCAAAATCTGGATCTTTTTTGAGTTTTTCCAGTTCTTCATCAAGCTTTTTATTAGAGTTCCCAAACAATTTTGAATAAGCGAGAGAGGAAAAGATATCTGAAATCGAGTATGTGCCATAATTGGCAAGTACTTTTTGCAAGTAGGTAGCATTAGGATTAGTAATGATTTTTGAATTGACCCAACTCATGATCATTGAGACGCCAAGCTCATATCCAAGCTTGGAGAACCATTCTAAGTTTTTATCTTTATCCCAATTGAAGTATGTATAGGCTGCAGTAGAGTTTGTGGTAACAATTAATAATTTGAACTTGGCAAATTTTTTCGCCGCCATCTTATTTTCAGGGTTAGGTCCCTTATTTTTACAACCATTATTTAAATGTTCATAGATGCGTCTTTTTTCTCTGGCCTTCGTTTTGGCAAATTCTACTCTTTCAGAGAGTGATTTTTCTGGAAAGCGTTTATCAGCTTCTTTCAATGCTTCTTTGAGAGAACGCTCTTCATAGTTTTTAATTTTTTTCATTGTTTGATTAAACGATTTGAGTTCTGGCCCTATTTGGGAGTCTGATTTGTTTAGGCCACTCATTTGCTCCAGAAGCTTTTGCTGAACTTCAGGAGTTTTGCCCCTTAAATAATGAAGGTAAGATTCAAGTAACTCAGGATCAGTCTTATAAATTCCTGACTCATAAATCTTTTTCAAGGAAAATCTAAGTTTATCATTAGTAAAATTTTGATTTAATAACAACCAGCGAAGACTTTCACTTTGTTCGTCCGGTAGCTTTAATTTTTTGAGGCCCTGCTCGAGAGCTTTTAAATACTTCTTACCAACGTTTAATTGATATGAAATGATTCCTTCTTCTATATTGAAGTCGAATACTAATCGCTCTGATGTATTGGCCATTATGATACTTTGAATCTCTTCCTGGCTAAAAATGTTTTCTTTCCATGCACCCTGGAGCAAATGAGTAAAGTCATCTGCCAACTTAAGGTCTTTGCCTGCGAGAGAAATTAGACGATTCATCACTAAAAGCCGGTCAATTTCGTTGGCGTTTTTTAATTCTCTTAAAAATGTACTTTGAGCTTTTGTTCCGGTAAGGCTTTGGTCCAGTGAACGAGCTAATATCTTTTGATTTAAATCATCGAAGTAAGCTTCACAGTTTGCGAAGCTAGCGAAAGAAAAGACAAGAAAATAGAGTGAAATGATCCACTTTAGCATATTAAACTTATCGGACTTTTCTACCTTTTTCTTTGATGATTATTAAAAAAAGTTTATAATCTTGAGTAATATGTTAAAGAATTTAATCATCGTCTTTTTTATGAGTTACGCTACTGTCTGGGGAGCCGACTGTGTACATACCGAAACGGAACTCAAGTGTGTTGAGTATTTAAAAAACTATGATGGTGACACCCTGACGATCAACATCCCAAATGCTCCGGCCTTTTTCGCTAAAAAAGCCAAAGTCCGAATTAATGGTATCGATTCGCCTGAAATGAGAACTCATAATGGTTGCGAAAAAAAAATGGCGAAACTTGCCAAGAGTTTCGTTGAAGAAAGATTAAAGCACGCAAAAAGAATTGATCTTAAGAATATTGGGCATGATAAATATTTCAGAATTTTGGCTTCTGTCATCTATGATGGTAAAAATTTAGGAAACGAACTTTTGGCGGCTAAGCTAGCTGTCCCATACGAAGGTAAGAAGAAAGCTAAAGTCGATTGGTGTTCAAGATGAATTTAAGTGTTGTTATTATCACCCTCAATGCTGAGCGGACGCTTGAAAAGGTCTTAGAGCCTTTAAGCTTCGTTCAAGATATAGTCATCCTAGATTCTGGTTCAACTGATAGAACGAAAGAAATCGCACTCAAATACAAAGCTCGTTTTTTTCACCAGGATTTCTTAGGTTTTGGACGACAAAAACAATTTGCTGTAGCTCTTGCTAAGAATGACTGGGTCTTGGCCATTGATGCGGATGAGGTACTTTCCCCCGAATTAATCCATTTTCTCACAAAGACACTTAATTATTCAGAGTCTTCTTATGCTGGCTATACCCTTCCTATTATTAATGTCTTTTTAGGCAAGGTTCTTGATTTTTGGGGTGGAGAAGCTCAATCACATTTAAGAATTTTTCGAAAAACGGAAGGAAACTTCAATGACCTTTCAGTGCACGAAAGAGTGATCGTAAGAGGACAAACAAAGTCTATCCCTTATCCCATTTTTCATTATAGTTACCAAGACATTCACCATTACTTTTTAAAATTTAATCAATATACCACGAATGCTGCTCGAGAATTAAAAGGCAAGGGAAAGGTCTTATCCATTCCTATGATGTTGCTAAGAATTCCTCTGAAGTTCTTTCAACTTTATTTTTTGCGGGGTGGATTTACTTTAGGTTGGCAAGGGCTTCTCTGGAGTGTCTTTTCTAGTTTTTACGTCTTTGTGAAATACGCCAAACTCAGAGAGCTTGAGCAAGGCCAATGAGTTTCTCCAATAACTTGATCAGACGCTTACCCGAAGTGCCAGGGCTTAGAGTTCTGATGTATCACAAACTTTCTCCCACAAAATCAGATACACTTACTGTCACAGCGAAAGATTTTTATGAGCAGATGCTTTATCTTTTAGATGAAGGTTATTTCTTTTTATCACTAACTGAATTGCATGAAGTGCTGGATGGCAAAAAAGATTTACGCCCAAAATCGGTTTTAATTACTTTTGATGATGCTTATGTAAATAACCGAGATATTGCCGCTCCTATCTTAGAAAAATTATCCCTTAAATATGTCATTTATCTCCCTGTTGGGCATCTAGGTCAGGTGAATAGTTGGGATGAGGGTGGAGAACAACTATTAAGTTTTGATGAACTTCGAAAGATGAAAAATCGTTATGTGGAATATGGACTCCATTCCTATCACCATCGTTCTTTTACCGATATGTCGCTTGAGGAAGTTAAAGCTGATCTTGAGCTTTGCAAGGAGACTTTGACGAGAGAGAACATTCCTTTTTTACCTTCACTGGCCTATCCTTATGGTGCCTTTCCCCGTCAAAATAGAAAAGATTTTTTTGAGCTGTTAAGTGCCTCAGGGATCAAGTCTGCCTTCCGTATCGGGAATGCGGTTAATCTTAATTTAAAGAGCCCTTTTGAGCTTAAACGAATTGATATACAGGGCACAGATTCAAATACACTATTCAAACTAAAAATGAAATTTGGGAAAACGAAATTCTAAGTTATTTAGCTTGAAGTTACTTAACTTGAAAATCATTTCTTTGTAGACTGTCAGATTGAGCAAAAAAGTACACAAAACCTAAACCTCCCATCACATAATGATCAGTATCGATTAATGGACTCTTTATAAAGGCTGCCCCTTTTAGATTATCATAACGAATCCATGGGAACACTAACAGTTTACCCACACGCTTACTCATGACCAAAGAAATTTGAGTTCCTGAATAGCCAGCGCTAGCTTGATAAGCAGGTCTCTCTACATTAGAAAAATCGGGAGCAATCTCATAATAGTAATTATGAAGTTTTCGACTACCATACATTGGGCCTATGGAGAACTCCAAAGACCAAAAGGTATTCCAAGGTTGAGGGCGAGAAAGAAAATTAAGATAGGGGATACTAAAAAATCCAACATGATCAACCGATTTAAAATCTGTCACCTGAACACTTCTGACGGGCATTTCAAAGTTGAGCATGTTTTCTTTGGCAAGATCTTTCCATAGAAAATAACGAAACAGAACTCCGACTTCAAAACTATTATGGATATTAGGCATATTCTGACGTTTCAAATTGTCCTTACTGTTTACATTTAGGCCAGCGTTGGTAGACAAATCAAAGGAGAAGTTTTCCGAGCGATAAAAGTTGCTACGAATAAATGAACTTTCTGCCTGAATTTTTTCACCACGGATAATGAAGTAGGGTAAAGGCCAAAGATAGTCTCTCGTTTGTTTTGATCCTCGGTAATGAGGTGCCTGAAAAGCAAGTAGCCCAAGGCCAGCTTCCCATAAAGAAAGGTCCTGAGCAAAAAGATTGGTCGTTAAAAGAAGGAGGAAGAAAAAAATCTTCAACTTATTTTGATTGCGAGTGAATGAGATCAAGCCATTCTTTAAGATTGTAATAGTTTGTCACAAGGGTAATTTTATTTTCCTCAACTTCAAAGAAAGCAGCGCCTTTTAATTCGTATGTTTGACCTTTTGCGGGCGGTAGGCCTTCATCAGTCTTCAAATAAGTTCCAGTTACTGTATATTGGGTAGCGTAGAGATTAGAGCGGTCACAAGAATAGATGGTGATATCAGATATTTTTTCTTCATAACAATTATTCATGCGATCAAGAAATTTTTTAAATTTGTTAATCCCTATTTCTTTATCTCCATGATTAATTTCATGAACAACATTTTGGTCAAGCATTCCCAGAAATTGGTCCCAGTTTTTTTGATTAAATGACTCATAATATTTGTGAATTAAGGCCTTACTCATGGCGCTCTCCCTGATGAATTTAAAGATGATTTTAAAACAAGATTTTAGCTTGATTGATTTGATTAATAAATGACAAAATAGCAGAGATGAATATCTCTTATAGGGTGGCCACACCGGAGCATTTTAAGTCTTTAGCAGAGCTTCGTATTGAAGTATTCTACGACTTTCCCTACCTCTATCAGGGCTCAATGGAATACGAACAAAAATATCTTGAGACCTATCTTAAGACGCCAACTTCCAGAATTTTTCTCGCCTTAGATGGAGAAAGGATAGTGGGAGCCAGTTCTTGTGTACCTCTTGAACATGAATCGAAAGAAGTTATTGATCCCTTAATAAAGGCGGGCTTTTCGCCTAATGATGTTCTGTACTTTGGAGAGTCAGTACTGAAGAAAGAGTACAGAGGGCATGGAATAGGTTTAAAGTTTTTTGAGCTAAGGGAATCTTATGCCAAAGAACTTTCAAGAAAACATTGTCTTTTTTGTGCTGTCATAAGGGATGTTAATCATCCATTAAAACCTAGAGACTACATACCGTTAACTGAATTTTGGAAAAAACGTGGGTATAAACCCCTAAATGGTTGTATCGCTTTTTTTAGGTGGCTTGATAGGGACAATACAATTGAAACGGAGAAAGGTTTGCAGTTTTGGAGTAAGGAATTGCTAAGATCATGATCCACTGAATAGATGAGGTATCGACCAAGTGAAAGATCTTCAAGAAGAAGTATTAGTACAAATATACGCTGAACCATTTTCGAGTGATCCAATTGAGTATGACTTTTTTATCCATCATGCAATTTTTAGATCAGTTTTTGCAGGTTTAATATCAAATTATGGAAAGACTGGTTTTCAAGGAATAATTGCAAAAAGCTGGTCAAGTAGTTCCGATTTTAAAACATGGAAATTTGTAATTCGAGAAGGTTTATTTTTTGAAGATCATTCTGAAATAAATCCCCAAACGGTTGTTCAGAGTTTTTTTAGAATAGCAAAATTACAATGTAGAAAGGGATCAATTTCAGGATTTTTTGAGCAACTTGAAGAATTTACGAATTTGGCCAATGAAGTTAATGAAATTGATGGGTTAACATTTACCGAGACGGAAGTTATTTTAAGATTTGTAAAGCCTCAACCAAAAGCACTGGAGAATTTATCCTTTGGAATCTACTCTATTGTCCATCCATCACAATATGACCTTAAAACTTTGGCTTGGAAAAATAAAAAACTCGTAATTTCATCATATGGATATCGTTTGGAGATTTGGGATTCCAACCAAATAGTTCTTCAGAAAAGAGACGATTTTTTTATACCTGGTGTAAATGATTTTTCACCACAAACTTTAAGGTTTAAAACAAATTTTAATAAGCCCGATATTATTCTTGGAGCGGATTCCCTATGCTTAAAAAATGACTTTCAATTTTATGGACCTGTTCCGTCGGGAATTATTTATTTACAAATACAATCCTGGGCTAATCCATCAGGCCCTTTTTATTCAAAGGAAAGAAGAATTGCATTTAGGGACTCTATCTATAGGGCCTTTTTTCAAAAAGGAGATAATCCAAGTTATACATTTTTTCCTTTAATCTTAAAAAATGTTCAAAAGATGGAGTTGCCGTTTTTAATTGATTGTAAGTTAAACAATTTTAGAATTATTAATGCTTATGTCTCTAATCGGTTTGATCAATATATTGAACACGCAAAAATAGCAGCTGAATCAATGTCTGCTGAATTTATAAAGAAGAAATTTAGCTCAGAAGAACTAATGACAACAGTCAGTGATTATAAAACATCAACGTATGACCTAATTTTTTCAAATACTTCATTAAATGTTGATGATCCTGATGATGATATACGTTTTATGTTTCAATCCAAGGAGGGGATTCAGATCCCTGATTTGGATGGTAGTATCGAACCGCTACTTTTATCTGAGTGTTTAGATTTCCAAAAGATTAATGAAAAAATTTGGGATCAAGTATTAATTATTCCGATTTCACATTACTCAAATGGATTTTGGGCCAATAATAGAATCAATGTTCAAAAATTAAATCTAAATTTAGTGCCTTTTGATTTTAATTATTTTCAACTTAATTAATTATCTTTTATTCACTGCAGATTTTATAATGCTTAGGTGAATGATCAGTATAGATAAATAATTTAGTTGGTATAGAGCATTAGGTTAATTAGTCTTAAGTTGGATACGTCTTTCCTCGTACTCCCTTTAGCCATGACATATCTTTAAAGTCTTCTGGTGAATGCCCCGTGCAAAGATATAGCTCTCGATACCCTAGCTCATAAAGTTCTCTTGCTATTTCTTCACCTTTTTTTTCATCGCCAAGTTCTGAGTCTATGTAGAAGATAGTATCTAATTTATGTAAATTTAAATTAGATTTAAGTTCATAGAAATTTTTATATGTCACTAAGTTTTGCTTTTGCATTTTTGCTTTGTTTTCCCATGTTATCCTAACTAATTCATCATTATCAATAAGTACAATCATTGGATTTAATTCTTTAAATTCGATTTGAAGATAAGGAATTTGGAATTTAGGTATTAGATATATTCCTAGGGCAGAGGCTTTTCTTTGAATTTCAAGCTCGTCGAATTGACTTGTAACCAAGTAAGATTTTGAATGTTTTAAGTTTTCTATTACCTCAAAAGCTTTGTGCCTACCTCCTTGAAATTCATAATCTAGGAAAAATATTGACTCTTTAGAATCTATGGCCTGTTGATTAAAGTTAACGACACTCACATTCTTTAAATCGAAATGCTTCTTCCATAAATCGTAGATACTTTTATCATCGTCACCAATAATGGCAACTGTGTTTTTAAACAAAATGATTTTATCTGTAAACCAATCTGGTTTTTCGCAGGTTTCTAATATTATTGTTACTGTTGTTCCTTTGTTTTCAGAAGACTCTATGAGAATTTTACCACCAAAACGCTCTAAAGTTTCTTTTGCTGACGTTAAACCGATACCGTATCCACCTGCTTTGTTAAAGCTTATGGCCTTTGTTAATAATTCATTTTTAATTTGTTCTGGAATGCCTATCCCGTTGTCAGATATATGTATAATTATTCGATTTATTTCTTGAGACCAATGCACCTTAACCGTACCTTCCATGCTTTTAAGAGATTCAACCGAATTATTTATAATATTAGAAAGTACTCTTTTTATCTCAATTGGGTTTGCATTAATGAAGGAAAACGTTGATGGATCAGAATTCTTAGATTCAATACTGATGCCTGGCATGTGTTGAAACTGAACCCTTTTTTCTGATATGATACTCTCAATTATTGGTGTTACAAGTTGTGGAGAGGAATCATCGATTTTTTTTCTATTGTTTAGAAGGTTATAGGCAATGTCATTAATACGTCTAAATGCATGTCGAGCTAATTTTTTATCAGCAGGATCAAGTATTTTTGTAGAGTTTACAATTTGTTCAAGTGCAGCTAAAGGGGATCGTATATCGTGAGCGATTCGTTCTGATTGTTTTATTCTTTCCTTCAGTTCTTCATTTTTTAATTCATCTTCTTTAATGTCCAATAATATCAAAGTTGAGAATATTAAAGTTATAAATGGAGTAATATACTTAACACTAAAGAAAGTTGGTAGAATTTGCCAGAAATATAGTAAGTCATTTATTGTGAGAGTAAATAATATTAAGAAAAAAAATACCAGTACTGCTTTCTTTTTTTTAATTTTAAGTTTCAGAGAGTAATAAATACCTGCTGTGGGTGGGATCAATATGAATGTTGCAGCTACAAACATTATTGACTGATAGTGTTTGAAATTATGGAAGCCAAGTATCCATGAAAACGCAAGAATAAAAATAAAAAAAAGATATATAAGATAGAGTTCGATACTTTTTTTAATTACACGATAGAAAGACTGAATAAGAAAAAGTAAACTCATGTCGTAGAATAATCTCAAGCTAAAATGCATTGGGCCGGATGCAAGAATTGGATTTAAAAATTGTCTAGGGTACTCAGAAAGGCTAAATAGGTAAATTGAAGAAATTAAATTATAAAGCAGTAGTGATCTGATTTGTCCTTTTTTGCTCATTAAATATGCAATTGAATATAGCAAGAGAAAGGATAATTGAATGATCGATGATATTATTGTCGCTCCAGTTCTTTTAAACCAATCAAGATTTGATATAGTTGAGGCAGTTAAGTAATTTCCAATATATATTCGATCCGGATTTATTCCTAATAATGTTTGATTCAAGTCATATATTAAGAATTTTAAATTAACTTCTTCTTTGCTTAAAATTTCTGATGATAAAGGAAAAAGTAATGAGTTTGGACGGGCAAAAGAAAAATTACTATTAAAATCCTTTGTCGTTAGTATTATTTCTTCATTTATTCTTACTTCGATAGAATCACTAACTTCTCCCAGAAAAATCCAACAATTGTCTTTTTCACATCCAATTACATTAGTCTTGAAGCTTAAATTTATTTCTTGTTTATTATTATTTTGATGATAGGAGGAGGAATTGTCATTTAGTTCAGTTTTTTTACAATAGTTTTCTCTGCATTCGATATTATATGCGAATGTAATTTTCGATGCTAAAATTAGAAGAATCGAAAGCAGTCTTTTCATTTAAAATGATCTTTTGAAAAAAATATTGGACAACAGGGTGACTCTGATGCATTTTCTAATGGCAAAGGAAAGCCAACGAAATAATACTCACCTTCAGGTATATTTCTAAAATTTAAGCACTCATAAATTAGGCCTTTTTTAAAAAGTATATTATGTATGGGGCGATCTTTTTTTCCTGGTTGGAAGTCGGATGACTTCCATGAAGTTAGATATGCATTGTAAGATACCTGTTCACTCAAATAATTCGCTGCTTCTATTGAAAGAGTTATTACGAAATTTGGATCATGGCCTCCAAATTCATTCAAAGGTAACTCTTCATCACATATTGTTAATGCAATCTTCTCGATAATATAATTTTCTCCCATTAAATGATAGATATGATTTTTTAGTTCATCTCTTGTAATTTCCCAATGAAATATCCCTGAAGTTTCTGTTTCTTTAAATTTTGTATTTTTTAGTTTTAGTAGTAAGCATTTGCCATGAAAAAAATCGAAGGTTTGTTTTTTAAAATAATGGTCAATAGATGCGGATGCATCATTTACATGGAGTGGTGATTCGATATGGGGTAAACTATGTGGCTTTAAGGTATATTGACTATAATTTACTGGTGGCGATCCTTCTTTTTTGATTTCATATATTGTTTCTCTCTTATAGGGGGCGCCTTCGAACCAAAGGCCATTAAGTTTCTCGTAAATAATTGGTGATAAAACGTAAATCATAATTCCCTCTCATTATTTTGAGTACTATTCGTTTATTGTCTTAGGAATATTAGTTAACATTAATTAAACTTAAATTTTCCCGATCGGATTTGTCGGGCTTTGCTTTTTGAGTTGTTTCAATTCCCTTACTAGAAGGCTTCTTTGGGGTTTTGACTTTGAAAAGATTTTATCTTATTAATTTTATTAAAAAACAAATAAATTTAACCGATAAATACACAACTAGGAGTATTACAAATGAATTGGTTGCTATTAACAGCTTTCGCTTTGTCTACGAATTTACATGGCCGTGTGGTTTGCCAAGGGAGTACCAATGAACTTCCACACGAACAAGTATTCCAAAAAAACGGGTTTGGTGAAGTGATGGCCGCTGTAGATAAATCAACAAATACTATCCCTTTTAAGCAAGTCGATATAGACGCCACTTGTGAAGCTATTTGCAGCAATAATAAAGAAATCTATTATGATATGGTGAATGATCTAATGTCGAGTTTTTCTGGCAGTCGCGAAGATAAAATTGCTAAATTTCATAAAGAATATTTTTACCAGATTAGCTGTAAAAAAGGTGATGTTGATACTTGCGTGCATAAAGGTGATAATATATTTAGAACTTCAATTTCCGATCATGTACCAACTATTATTGATGAATTATTAAAAGAGCAAAAAGTGGATCTTTTTGCTCCAGACCCTGTTGATAATAAGAGTACATTACAATGGGTTAAAGAAAAGTGCAGTACTACACCTCAGACTAAAGAAACTATTAAAACATATTATTGTAATCAAGCAGCTTACATAGAGTGTTATGCTTACAAAAATAATCCAGCAGCTTTTGCAATTAAGCCATCGCTGTGCGGAGATTTTTAATGCTTATTTTGTTTTTACTAATATCTACTTTAAATGTTAATTCCGCTGAGTGCATAAATTCATTTACGGAAGGTAAAATTAAAAACTGTAGTAGCTTAAAGAATATTTTAGAAGCAGCGATCCATGTTAAAAAGAAAGAAGATTGTGCTGATAACTATGGGGAAAAATGTAAAAAAGTCGTACAGGATTCTTTTAAGCAGACATTGCCGACACCAACTGAACATCTAAAAGAAATGAATAAGGTCTCTCGTGACTTAGTCATGACTTCTGTTCAATCTTTATTTGAAATGGTTAATGAAGTTGGAGATAGACTTGATACCAATATTAAGGATCTAAAGAGTTGCTCAATTTCACAGATTAATTCTTTTGAGCCTAAATGTTTAGCTAACTTGAAAAATTTAGATTTAGACTCAAGCACAATTGCTGAGAATTATAAAACATTTCTTAAAGAAAGAGATGAAAAATCATGTATGCACTATACAGATTTCAAATACTATCAAGTCTTGAATAACGAAAAAGATGTTGCGAAAAAAATTCAAGATCTTATTTCAACTGATGAAGGGAAATCATTCTATGGGCAATTAGTAAAGTTGCCTGAAGATAAGTTCGCAGAGGGGTTTGACTCACTGATTGCAGCGGGCTCTGGGAAAATGAAATTGCTGAAAAATAAAATAAATGAAAATTCAAAGCTTCGATCGATATTTACAAACAAACAAAACTCACTTGCTTATTTGAAAGATTTTTCAATGACCAAGGATATGCAATCAAAGTGGGTCAGTGAAATTGAAGCAAAATGTTCACGGATTTTTAAAGAGATTGAGAAATTTGCCTGTCAGTTGCCCAAAAATGACGACTACGCTTTTTCCGACCTAGATACTATTAAAAATTTTGCTGATGATAAGCAACATAACATACTAAGTTTAGATATTATTAATCAGCATTTGTTATGTACGGCTACTAATATCGTATCAGTAGATAATTTAAGGCTAGCAATCGGGTCCAAGGTTTTATCCTTAGACAAAATAGCCGAAGCGGCAAAGGAAAAATTTGGTGATTTCAAAGAACAAGTTTGTTCCTTGAAATCATCAAGTTGCAAAGAAAGTTCCTTTAATTGTTGGCTAGCGGGTTGTTCAAAAAAAGATTTAAATGAAAGACAGCAAAATTTTTGTTCTTCAATTGGTGAGTTTAAGGACGGCGTTTTTGTTGTTCAGAATAATGAATTGATCAGTATTTTGAAAAAAGATCCTATGAAAGAAAAAGAGAGTAACGCTAGCTCTTCCGAATTCATGAAATTCTTTCTCGACCCTAAACCTACCATTTCAAACTACGTAGCCAAAGCAGAGGCCAATCAAAAAGACAATAAAGAAATTATCGAACACAACTCTGATAATCGCACTGGCAATAAAATTTCGAATTCCAATCAGGCCCAAAGCTCATCTAACGTAGTCTCAAATGCTCCTACTCAGAATATATTGCCACAAAATTTTTCGACTCCTGTTGATAATACAAAAGTAGTTCCGAACAAAATCGTAAAAGATAATGCGATTGTGTCTAAGGAAAAAACAGTGATTGAAGAATCCAAAGAAGAGATCCGCCCAGATGACCAAGAAGATTTGTTAGGTGCAAAAAAAGAATTTAGTGATCGAATTAAAAATGCACCTAAAGCCATCAAACCTCCTAAGAATGCTCAATACAAAGATCCCAAAGTTTTTAATAATGATTACAGTAACGTTAATTCGAATATTAACATTAATAATGATAAACAAAATCCCAACGACGATACAAAGAAGAAAGACCTTACTAAGTCAGCTGGAGCCCTAGATGGTTCAGTGCCTACCAGTAAGACTAGTTCTGGTAATGGTTTATTAAACGGATCTGCCAAAGAAATTTCAGCCAAAATTACCTCTGAATTAAAAAATAAGGGTGTCGTCGACCCTAAGAGCTCAACCATTAAAGCAACTCTTCAGTTTGATAATCTTGATATCAAAAATGTTGACGCCATTAAGGATGCTCTTCTCAATTCATATTCTGACTCCCTTAGTAAGGGAATGAAAATTGAACTTACCTTGAAGCAAGAATATCCAGCAAAAGAAGTACTTATTACTTTTTCTTCAGAGTTTGAAAATGGACACTACGTTTATACGGCTTCATCTGTTGATCAATCAAAGGAAGCTCTCAGCCTTGTTTCTAAGTTTAACTTGAGTAGTTCTCTGAGGGTGCCTAAAACAGCCACTTCTGAAAAAAGAACTCCAGCAACTAGAGTCAGTGATATGCCTGAACTAAAACCATAGTGATAGAATGATGAAAAAAGAAAAAGATATTCTTGGTTGGAGAGAATGGGTTTCACTTCCAGATTTAGATCTTCTCGCTATCAAAGCGAAGGTTGATACCGGGGCGAAAACTAGTTCACTGCATGCCTTTGATATAAAAACATTTAAGAAAAGTGGACATCTTTACACCAAATTTAAAATTCACCCTTTACAAGATTCCAAAGAAGTCATCGTTAATTGTCAGGCAAAAGTAGTCGACGAAAGAGTTGTTTCTGATTCTGGTGGACATAAAGAAAAACGATTAGTTATTCTTACACCCATTATGATTGGTAAACATGTTTTTGAAACGGAGATTACTTTATCCGATCGTGAAAGTATGCACTTTCGAATGCTTTTAGGCCGTGCTACTTTGAAAAAGAAATTTTTGGTCAATCCACAGAGTTCTTTCAAACTTGGGCAAACTGAAATTCAGGAAAAATTTCTACACAAACTTTTAAATAAACTAAGCTAGGCCGTTATGAAAATTTGCATCCTTTCTCGTAGTACAACAATTTATTCTACCAGACGACTAGTTGAAGCCGCCATTCAAAGAGGCCACGAAGTTGATGTGGTGAATCCACTCAAATGTTATATGAATATTTCAGCTTCAAAACCTGAGATCCATTTTAATGGTAAAACACTTGCTCACTATGATGCCGTCATTCCAAGGATTGGTGCCTCTGTTACTTTTTATGGAACCGCCGTTGTCCGTCAGTTTGAAATGATGGGTGTTTATGTTTTGAATGAATCTCAGGCCATAAGTCGCTCCCGAGATAAGCTTCGTTCTTTGCAGCTTCTATCAGGCCGCGGAATAGGTATGCCCGTGACAGGATTTGCTCATGCACCAGGTGATACCAATGATTTAATCAAATTAGTTGGTGGTGCACCCATCGTGGTTAAACTTCTCGAAGGAACTCAAGGTGTAGGTGTGGTTTTAGCTGAAACAAAAAAAGCTGCCGAATCGGTCATTGATGCTTTTCGTGGGTTAAAAACTTATTTTTTGGCCCAAGAATATATCAAAGAGGCAAAGGCATGTGACATCAGGCTTTTTGTTATTGGCAATAAAGTTGTGGCGACGATGATGAGAAAAGGTAAAGAAGGTGATTTCAGATCTAATCTTCACCGCGGCGGCTCTGCTATGAAAGTGCAAATCACTCCTGAAGAAAAAAAGACCGCTATTCTTTCAGCGCAAATTCTAGGTTTAAGAGTGGCAGGTGTTGATATCCTTCGTTCAAACCGAGGACCCATGGTGATGGAAGTTAACTCTTCTCCAGGCCTTAAAGGAATTGAATCAACAACTGGACAAGATATCGCCGATGAGATCATTCGATATATTGAAAAAAATGCCAAACCAGTGAAGAAAATTTCACGTCATACTGGATGAAATTTATCTGTGAAATTCTTCTCTAAATTGTTGTAGCTCTCCATAACTTCTTTCACCATATTCAGTGGTAATGAAGGAACAAAGTTATCGTTAACACCATACATACTATCACTGGCAAAAATTGAATTCAAAATAGCTTCTTCTGTACATTCAATCACCGCTTCATAGAATGGATTTAGATTTTCATCATTGATGGCCTTAAAGCTTGAATAAACTTTTTTGTTAATTCTTGAAAGGGTATTGCCCGTACTCATGGCCAAAATGATTTCTCCCGATCCGTGACTTGCATGACTTCCCACACGTCCTATTCCAAGCGCACATCTCTTTGCAAGTCTTCCTAGTTGGTGAGTTAACATCGGAGCATCGGTTGCGACTACCGCAATAATTGATCCATAATTGAACATTCTTTTTTTGATGTGACCAAAGTGTGGTGCTAAGATTTTTCCCACTGGTACACCATCAATACGAAGCTCATCCATATGTCCAAAGTTACTCATCACAAGAACACCAAGTGTGTATGTTTGATCTTCAAAAACTACTCGTCTCGAAGATGTCCCTATTCCCGATTTAAAACCACAGGTATGCATTCCTGTTCCACCACCAACACTGCCTTCGTCAACTGGGCCAGATTTTGCATTGGCGAGAGCTTCTATTACGTGCTCTTCTTTCACATGTCTACCGGCCACATCATTTAACCAAGAGTCATCACATTCTCCCACAAGGGGAATGACAACGTCGTAATCAACTCCAATTCCTGGGTGTTTATTGATTAAGTGTTTAACAAGTGAGTCGTTGCAAACACCTACTGAAAGAGTATTAGTAAGAAGAATAGGGGATTCAATTAAACCCCATTCAGTTACTTGAGTAATACCTGAAACTTCACCTGCACCATTTAAAATAAAACTTCCACCAACCACGCGGTCCATGAAAACATCTTCATTGGGCATGATACAAGTAACACCGGTTCTAGCAGGGCCTTCACCTACGCTCAGTGCGCCCTTACCCTTGATAATGGTTGAATGACCAACTTTCATGCCTTTCACATCAGTGATGGCGTTAAATTTTCCAGGTTGGAATCTTCCGATCTTGATTCCCAAGTCTCTAACACGAAGTCGTTTCATTTTAATCTCTCAAGAAAGCAGGTGTATCTTTTCTCACTTTCTGCTTATAACGGCGGACAGCTGGACTTAAGATTTCATTGATAAGGGATTTATAATCGATTCCAGCAGACTTCGCTATTAAACAGAGATCTGACCAATCAGGAGTTAATCCTGGTAATGGATTACATTCAATAAAGTTTACGCGACCTTTTTGATCCATACGAAGGTCGAAGCGAGCAACATCACGGCAGCCTAAACTTTCAAAGGACTTTTTCACCACACTATTAATTTCTTTTAAAAGTAGTGAGTCAACTTTTGCTGGTGCTTCATAGGTCACTTCTTCGCTCGTTTCTTGTTTGTGAGCAAAAGTATAAATAGGGTTTACCAAATCACTTTTGAAGATAATTTCCATTGGCGGTAGAACATGAACTTTTTTACTTCCACCTAAAACTCCAACTGTAAACTCACGGCCAGAGAGATATTCTTCAACCAGAACACCAGACTTATATTTGGCAAGTAATTCAGCGGCCACTTTTCTTAATTCCTCTTCATTTTTCACAACGTTTGAGGCATGTATTCCTTTTGAAGAACCTTCGTAAACTGGCTTAATCATCACTGGAAAACGAAGATCCTTTGGAATTTTTTCTTTTCCTGTCGTCATGATAAAAGAATCTGCGGTAGGTACATGGGCATTTTTCACAATTTGTTTTGCTAACGCCTTATCAAGCGTTAGCGATAGTGTTGTTGGATCAGAACCAGTATAAGGAATATCTAAAAGTTCTAGAATGGCAGGAACTTGTGATTCACGATTTCTGCCTCTAATTCCTTCAGCAATATTAAAAACGACATCTACTGGGTTTAAGGTTAATTTCTGCGCTAAATCTGATGTCGCTTCAAGTAGTTCTACATCATAACCTAAATCGGTAATGGCCTTTGCAATACTATCAATTGTATTTTGTGAATCAAATTCAGCTTCGTCATCTAAACCTGTTTCGAGGGGATTAATTCTTTTTAAATTATAAGTCAGTCCTACCTTGATTTTCTTAGGTGCTAGCTTTTTAGGTTTGGTCGAAATATTCCAGCGTTTAGTGGCTGATTCAATGACCAGCTTAATCACTTCGTCTTCTGATTTCACACCCGCAGCCATGGCCGAAACGTAAATTCCTGCTCCGGGTTCCAAAGAAGGAAGGGCATTGATCTCAAGAAAATAAACATCTCCTTGAGGCGTAACTCGGTAATCCATTCTTCCTAAATCACGAACTCCAAGGTGGGTTACAATTTTACGCGAGAACAAATTGAGTTCTTCGATGACTTTTTTAGGAGCATCTTTGAAAACTTCAACTGAAACGCCATGAGAGTAAGTGTTCTTTAGTTCGAAATCATAAATATTAAATTCTCGTTTTGGAATAACTGCTTCATCAAAAACATAAACGCAAGGTGGAAGGACACCGCCATTATTTTTATAAGCTTCGAGATAACCAACCACCACGTCACGGCCTTCAATATATTCTTCGACTAAAATTCCTGTTGGATAATTCTTTAATAGTTCCTCAATTTTTTCTTCCATCTCGCCCATATGACGAATAATAGAGTTTTGAGTAATGCCTTTTGATGAACCTTCAAAGTTTGGTTTTGCCATTAAGGGATAACGAAGACTTTTTAACATCTCAGTGTCTTTCATGCTTTCAACATAACCCCATTTAGGAGTTCTAATGTTGAATTTCTCTAAGAGAACTTTGCAAAGACGTTTATCAAGTGTGACATTGCAGACATAAGCATCTGAGCCAGTCGAGGGAATTTCTAATTGTTCAAAGAGCGAAGGGTAAAAGGCTTCACGGTATTTTCCCTTGTGTCCTTCGGCTGTATTGAAAATAAGATCAGGTTTTAAGGCCTCAAGTCGATTCACAATATTGGAGAAAGAACCCGAGACTTCAACCTGTTCTACTTGATGACCTAAATTTTTGATGGAGTTTTCAATAAAGTAAACAGTTTCAGGAGTATCAAACTCTGCCTGTTGTTCAGATTTGTTTACTTGTAAATTGTAAGTAAATGCAATTTTCATTAAGGTTACTCCACTTCTTTGTAGGGGGTTACAAAGAAGTAGAGTAACAAGGCTTTTTTAAAATGAAAAATTAAAAATCGTCGTCGTCGTCATCGATAGCATCAGACGGTGGTGAAGAGGCCCCATCTTCAGGGAAGGGCGTCGCCAGAGGTTGTTCATCCGCAGCTTCGGACGAAGACTGAAGTGTCGATACCTCATCAGATTCATTCCAGTCCGCGTAAGTGGTGAGACTGAAAAAAGTAGTTAAGATCAAGATCAGTTTGATCGCGGCAAGAAATCGCATAGCTCACTCCTCATTTGGTTAAATGGTCGCAATTAGTTCCTAGTATAAAATAAGTAAAGCAAACGAGCTGCCAATTATTGTGGTCTGTTTGCATACTCAACCCTAAGTAAACCCAATATCGAGGGAGTTTTTGCTGTCCATTTTTTAGACAGTAGACTGTTTTGTTGACAAAAATTGTTACATTTTTGGTCGTAAGTCCTCTTAAATAGATATCGTTTTATTGCTCAAGTCTCTTCTTATACGAGAGCATCAATTTTTCGGGCCAAGTTGAAATCTCCTAGCTGAAGTCCATTCACAGTATGGGTATAAATTTCAATTTCTAAATAACCCCAACCAAGCTTAAGTTCTGGATGGTGCTTTGCTATTTCTGCCAATTCTGAAACTTTGATTAAAAGAGCAAAAGGTTCTTTAAAGTTTTTAAACTTATATTTACGTAGTAAACGTGTGGAGTTATGGGTTAGTTCCCAATCTCCATGAAGCTCTTCTTTAGTTGCTAATATTTCTTTTAATTCCATTGTAGTTTCCTTAATCTATGCTCTATGAAAAAAATGCCATTCCTGACTTTGATTAGGTCCATTACTCTTTTTATCACTTCTTGTATTATAACTTCATGTGCCCACAAGGATCATTATCAAGCTTCGCTTTACCCACCTTTAGATCCTGCTCATCAAGCAGACTATGAAAGTAAGGGTAGCAAAGTGATGATTGCTACTCAAGGGAAATACGCCACTGACGCCGGTCTTAAAATGTACGACCTAGGCGGAAATATTTTTGATGCCTTTGTGGCCATCTCTTTTGTTATTTCAGTAGAGCGTCCTCAATCCACTGGACTTGGAGGTGGTGGATTCTTAGTCATGAGTTCGCCTAAAATGCCTAACGGAGAAGCTTGGGATTTTCGCGAAATGGCACCTAAAAAAGCAACTCAAACCATGTACTTAGATAGTAAAGGAGAAGTGATTAAAAATCTTTCCTTTGATGGAATGAAGGCCGTTGGCGTTCCTGGTCTTGTGGCTGGAGTATTAGAGATTCATAAAAAATATGGCAAGCTACCTCTGCGTTTAGTCTTAGCTCCTGCGATAGAATTGGCCCTTAAAGGATTTCCTGTTTACCAACATCTCTACATGAACTTGGTTGAGCGTGCAGAAGTGATGAAATCCTACCCAGCTACCAAGAAAATTTTCTTTCATGCTGATGGAACACCTTTAAAAATGGGTGAAATTTTGGTGCAAAAAGATTTAGCTCGAACAATGATGAAAATCTCTTCTCATGGAAGAGCTGGTTTTTATGAAGGTGAGATTGGAAAAAGGTTAGTGGCTACATCTAAGAAATATGGTGGATTAATGACTGCTGAAGATTTGAGTGATTATAAAGTAAAGATCAGGCCAACTCTTCAAGGCGAATACAAAGGTTATAAAATTATCACCATGCCTCCACCAAGTTCTGGAGGTGTCCATATTCTTCAAATTTTGAATACTCTTTCAGAAGACAATTTAAAGTCTCGCGGTCCAGTTGATCCACAAAATGTACATGTGATTGCTAGTGCCATGCAGAGGGCTTTTGCCGATCGTGCGGAATTTATGGGCGACCCAGACTTTAATCAAATTCCCGTTGATAAGTTAACCAATAAATCTTACGCAAAATATTTACGCTCAACCATTCAAGAAAAAAAAGCTACACCCATGAGTGAGGTGAAGCCCGGGCAATTTCAATTCATTGAATCCAGTGACACTACTCACTTCACCATTATTGATAGTGAAGGAAATATGATTGCTTCCACGCAAACGATTAATGGGCATTTTGGTTCCGGTATTGTGGCCGCGGGAACTGGTGTTGTCATGAACAACGAGATGAATGACTTTGCTTCGAAGGTCGGAGCATCAGATCATTCTGGGGCCATTGGTGGGAAAAATAATTTAATCGAACCAGGCAAGCGTCCACTAAGCTCTATGTCTCCAACTTTAGTTTTTAAAGACGGAAAACCTTTGATGGCCCTTGGGACTCCTTCGGGAACACATATTTTAACTTGTGTTACCAACGTCTTACTTAATTATCTTGAATATGGATTGCCACTCTATGAATCAGTGGCGATGACTCGTATTCATCAACAATGGTCACCCGACGAGATACGTATGGATGAGTCTGGATTTCCAAAAGCGACTTTAAATGAACTTAAAAAATATGGTCACAAGGTTAGATTAGCAAATCTTGGATGTCAGATTCAGGCTGCGACTTTTGAAAATGGAATTCTCCATGGAGTCAGTGATCCACGTGGTGAAGGAAGGGCCTTTGGCCGCTAACGTTTCCAAATTGGATTAGTGGGCGTTGGAATTTGTGACCGGTCATAAAGAAGACCTTGCACATTATGTTTAAATACTTGTTCATAAGGACCTGGTTGTATTAATTTTCTATTCACCCAGGCAAACATAGTGTCAGGGTCCCAAAAGAAAATTTTTCGATGTGGCTCTGTTGACTTCGCCCAAGTATGAGTCAGAAAAATTTGAAGAACATTAACTTTTTTAGTTCCGATTGGAGTGCCTACCACATGTTCTGGAACAGCCAAGTCATAGGACCACGCTTTTTTAAACTCCTCATCTAAAATTCCGGCCAATTCAAGAAAGCTTACCCCAAATGCTGAACAACCTGCCCCCTCAGCTAACCTGGGCTGATTTGGAAGTCCGTAACGAACTTCGCAACGTCTTTCTTTGTATTCGCTTAAATATTGAATCAATCGAGCAGAAGTTTCTGATGAAATTTTAAAACTGACAAAATTAAGTCTTGAATGTTTTGCCTGGATTTTAAATTCTTCTTCTAATTCTTCTTTACTCTCAAGTCTACCTGGGTAGTTGTAGTAAAGCATACCAAGACCTATTCCCTCAAAAAACAAAAGTTTTTTTGAGCTTCGAACGTCACCGGCCATGCCCGTTAAAATATGTTCGGTGTCAGTTTTAATTTCTACTGCGACATGTCCTATATTTCTATTTTTTAGTGTGATTCGGTTCAATATAGTGGTTTTGGTTATAGAGCTTGGAGAGTTCCATGAAAGCCCGTAGGGAGAAGGAATAAAATAAAGTGTTAATTCGTGGGTCATAATACAATTTATCATTTAAACCTTAAAAGAGAACACATAAAATAAAGGCTAGTTTCAAATTTTTTATATACTTGAGTTTTTCGTTTTTAAAGGTGATCTTATGCAAGAACTGTTTCTCTCTCAAAGAAAAAAATATCCTCTTTTTAAAATGACCTCTTCAAGAGAGCGTATTAAAAAATTAGAAGAGCTTAAAGAGGTTGTTACAAGCAGTAGAGAAGATTTAAAAGAGGCCATCTATCAAGACTTTCGTAAACCTCATACGGAAACTGATTTAACAGAAATTCTTCCCAGTATTTCTTGTATCAATTTTTTAATTACCCATCTTGATGCTTGGATGAAAGAAGTTAAAGTGAAAGGAAGTACCCTCATCATGGGAACTTCTAGTTATGTTCGTTATGAAGCTCGAGGACAAATTTTAGTAATCTCTCCTTGGAATTATCCAGTGACCTTATCATTGATTCCTGTGGCGGAAGCCTTTGCTGCAGGCAATGCCGTCATTTTGAAGCCCTCTGAGTTTACTCCTCACACTAACAAAGTATTAAAAAAAATATTTGAAAGTGTTTTTAAAAATGAAGAAGTGATTGTGATCGAAGGTGATGCTAGTGTTTCCACTGAACTTTTAAAACTACCATTCCATCATATCTTTTTTACAGGAAGTACCGCCGTAGGAAAAGTCGTGATGGAGGCTGCCGCTAAAAATCTTTCAAGTATTACCCTTGAGCTTGGTGGGAAGTCTCCTTGTATTATCGATCAAGACACCGATATGCCTGATACCGTTAAAAAAATTGTGTGGGGGAAATACGTCAACGCAGGTCAAACCTGTATTGCACCAGATTTTGTTTTAGTTCCTGAATCAAGAGCGAAAGAGTTTCTCGATTTATCCGTCAAGGCCATTCAAGAAATCTATGCTGATGATAAAAATATGGCCCACATTATTTCTGCACGCCATTTAACTCGTCTTAGAAATTTAACTGATGAAGCTATTCAAGGTGGAGCTGAACTTATTTGTGGCAATTTAACGAAAGAGGGAACAAATTATTTAGCACCTACCATTCTTTTTAATCCGAAAGTGGAAACAAAAATTATGCAGGAAGAAATTTTTGGACCAATTATGCCGGTCATCCCATACAAAGACAGTATTGAGGCCGTCAATCTCATCAATTCTATGAGTCGTCCGCTGGCCCTTTATATTTTTTCCAATAATGAAAATAAGCAGCAGTACTTCATGAACCATATTATTTCTGGTGGAGTCGGATTAAATGAAGTTATCCTTCAGATCTCTAATCATCATCTACCATTTGGTGGAGTCAACCATAGTGGAATTGGAAATTATCATGGAGAGTTTGGTTTTAAGACTTTTTCTCATGAGCGTGGAGTGATCAAACGAAATTTAAATTTGGGTGTTGATTATTTTTATCCACCTTATACTAAAACAAAACAGGCTTTAATTGATTCTGTCTTTAAAAAGTTGAATCGATTTCTATGAGTATTTCCTTTGTTATTCAAGCCATATTCATCATTGCTACACCTGCATTTTGTATGTGGCTTGCCAACAAACAAAAGATTTTCGATTTTCTAGGGCCCGTAACACTTTGTTATGCCATGGGAATGATCTTTACCAACCTTTTTGGTTTTTCAACTGATGTAGGGAAGACTCTTTCCGAAATTAGTGTTCCGTTATCGATTCCTCTTCTTTTGCTTTCAACCGATTTTGTTAAATGGTTGAAAGGAGCCAAAACCACCATTCTGTCTTTTGTGTTGGAAATGTTTTCTGTTCTGGTGGTTGCTATTACCACTGGATATTTTTATCTTAAGTCATTTCCTGAAACACCAAAAATGGCAGCCATGCTCACTGGTGTCTATGTTGGCGGTACTTCCAATATGTCGGCCATTAAGTTGGGGCTAGGCGCTCCTAATGAACTTTTTTTATTACTGAATGCTTCAGACATGCTTAATGGTTCCCTTTATTTTTTTGGAATGATTACTATTTTTAAACCTATTCTCGCTAAATTCACTCCGGCCTATGTAAAACAAGGGACGATGGATGAAGAAGAAATGCACTATCATTGGAAAGCAAAGTTTTATAAGTATATTCCTCTCTGCTTAATATATTCATCGATTATTCTAGGCATCTCATTTTTGTGTGCAAAAATGTTTAATGAAGTGATGTTTGTCTGTATTCTTATCTTTTTTATCACCACCTATTCAATTTTTGGAAGTTTAATAAAGTCATTAAAGCATAAACTTCATGGATCATTTGATATCGGAAATTATATTCTCCTTATTTTTTGTCTAGCGATTGGCTCCCAGGCAAAACCTGAAAACCTACTAACTGAGGGGGCTTTTCAGGTCATTATTTTTACTTTTATCATTCTTTTTGGTTCCATGGTTTTGCACTTTCTTCTTGGGATTCTTTTTAAGATCGATACTGACACCATTTTAATTACAAACACCGCCGGTATTTTTGGGCCACCGTTTGTAGGGCCCATTGCAAAGGCGCTTAAAAATGATGAGATTATTGTTTCAGGTATAACTACAGGACTTGTGGGATATGCATTAGGAAATTATCTGGGCTACTTCGTATATTGGGTATTAAGCAAATTGATGGTATAAAAAAGCCCGCTTTCGCGGGCTTTTCTTTTTTTACTTTTTAATTTGAAATTAAGCGTCTCTCGATGGAGAAGCAACGATCATTGTTGGAGCAACAAAGTCACGGTCCATAACTGTTTTACGCTTATCTTTTTTAGCATGTTCGATCGCCTGGTAACAAATTTGATGTACACGTACTGTTAATTGGTCCATGGCTTGAGATGAAGTAGAAAGACCTGCTTTCTCTTTAATGTAAGCTTTTACTTTTGAGGCTACCACTAGAACTGTTTCAATTTTTGGATCGTCTACATAAAGGTTGAAATCTCTGCCCATAACTGTTTTACGGCTTTGCTTTTGAGCATGTTTAATAGCTTCATCAATTGATTTTTGGATATCAGCAGAAACGATATCGCAAAAATTTGCTGAAGTATTGTAACCAAACTCTTTAATGAATTTTTTTACTTTTGAAATCACGATCATAGTGTTCGTGTTTTCTCCATCATTCATTTCAGTATTGTTGTTTTCCATCGTTGAAGTTTCCATTGTTTCATTCATAATCTTCTCCTTGAATAAATTATTTTCTGAACATAAAAAAGGCGGCTCCGATGAGACAAAGTCCGGCCCAAAGAAAGTCCAGTTTTAAAGGTTGTCGCATATAAAAGTAGGCGAAGAGAGGGAATATGGCCATAGTGATCACCTCTTGCAGCACCTTAAGTTGTCCTAAGCTCATTACTTGCGCACCGTAGCGGTTTGCGGGTACCTGCAGTATGTATTCGAATAGAGCTATTCCCCAGCTCACTAAGATTGCTATCAATAACGAACTTTCTTTAAAACTTTTTAAATGGCCATACCACGCAATGCACATAAACAGGTTAGAGAAAGTTAAGAGGGTAATTGTTCTCAAGAGCATTTAGAGAATACCAGTATAAAAATAGAGATTGACTGTATTGCCAGTCATTGTCCTCCCAGCACTAACAGGTGTACCACTTAATAATGGTAAAGCGGGAATACCATTACTTAAGACATAGTTGTTCGCTGTATTTGTTGGTGTTGTACAATTGTTATCAGAAAAGCTTTTAACGGAAACTTTAAATTGTGGACCAAAAGGAATAGCTAGCCCACTGATTGTCGATCCAGAAATTAGATTTTTGCACATTCTGAAGACTGGTTGAGGACCAGCTCCATTAATTTCACTTAATTTGAGAACAGCTATTTCTATGTATACTCCAGCGCTCGCAGAACAGTTAGAACTTGAACTAGTAGTGGTCAAAGAATCCATTGTGCAAAATTTAAATTCTATTAAATTGAGTACCCCTGCATTCCGAAAAGTTGTTGAGCCGAAGACTGAAGGGCAAATTGAAGATGATTGATCATGAAGTGAAAGGGAGACATTGGTGTCATTTCCTCTTAATTCGATAGGTGAATTCGAACCAATGCTGTCGCAGTAAAAAGTATTCTTAAAGACAGGATCAACTCCATGGTAACCAAAAGCATAAAAGTCGTAATTTCCATTGGGAAGAACTATTTCTGAATTTAAACCGGATATTGATCCGCCATAAATGCTCACGATCTTGTCTAAGTTTTGGTTATGGGCGTAGATCATCACGCCATTATTGAGGGCCAATCTTTGTCCATTCTCATTGGTGAATCTTACAACGGTATAACCAAGAGGTGCATCGTGTCCGCAACTACTTAGTAATAGGATATACAAGATCAATGTCAGGACTTTCATCAGTACACCTTTGTTCTATCAAGACCTAATTCTAAGAAATTAGGTCTCGTTTCGTCTACATACTAATCGTTTATTTAGATGAAAGAAGATATTAGCCTTTGGCGCTATCCGAACGGGTATGAACTCAATTAAAAATAATTATTGAAGAATTTTAATCAAGGAAGGTTACTCATTCAAGGATGAATGAATTCTTCTCTTTCGCCTCTCATTTCAGCATTGATTTTGTTCGCGACAAATTATACATTCAATCCCTCAATTGCATACTTTTACGGAGTCTTAAATGGATTTATCAACTAGAGTTGTCATCACTGGAATTGGACTCACTGCGCCGAACGCCAACGGTCTCTTGAGTTTCCGAAACGCGCTTTTAGAAGGCAAGTCCGGGCTAAGGCATACAGAAATCCGTCACATGGGAAAAGTAACAGCAGGTCTATGTGATTTTGATGAACATAAACATCAAAGTAAAAAAAATCGCCGTCGTGGAACGCGTGCTGGTTCAATAGCAATTTATTGCGCTAATGAAGCTATTCAAGACTCAAAATTAGATTGGGCTTCAACTGATAAATCCCGCGTTGGTGTCTATCTTGGAATTACTGAGCACGGAAATGTTGAAACAGAAAACGAAATCTATGAACTTCATCAAAACAATAACGATGTTAAGCTTTGGTCTCACCATCATAATCCAAGAACGGTGGCCAATTCTCCTGCCGGAGAAGTCACTCTCAATTTAAGTATTACAGGTCCTCATTACACAATTGGTTCAGCTTGTGCTGGTGGAAATTGTGGAATTATTCAAGGTGTGCAAATGATTCGCCTTGGTGAAGTTGATATGGCCCTTGTTGGTGGAGTTTCTGAATCTCCAGCGACTTTTGGTATCTTTGCTGCTTTTCAAGCTCAAGGTGCCCTTGGTTTTAACGAAGATCCAACCCAATCGATTAAGCCACTTGATAAAGCTCGTAACGGAACTGTCATTTCTGAAGGCGGAACAGTTTACGTTTTAGAAAAGCTTGAATCTGCATTATCTCGTGGAGCAAAGATTTACGGTGAAGTGGTTGGTTATAATATTAATTCTGATGCAACTGATTTTGTAAATCCTAACAGTGAAAGACAAGTTCAATGCATGCAAGCAGCGATGAAAAAAGCTTCAATCGGTCCACGTGACATCGATATCGTGAGTATGCACGCAACCGGAACTGGTGCTGGCGATATCTCTGAGTGCGCAGCCGTTAGAGCGACTTTTGAGAGTTCAGAAAAAACTTATGTGAACTTTACTAAAGGACATATTGGTCATGCTATGGGGGCTGCTGGATGTTTAGAATTAGCAGGTAATCTACTTTCCTTTGAAGACAATATTGTTCATCCTGGTTTGAACTGTACTGATATCGATCCAGATTGTGTAATTCCTAACTTGGTTTTAAATACTCCCAAGAAATTAAATTCAGTGAATTATATTTTAAATAACTCTTTTGGAATGCTCGGAATTAATTCAGCTCTTATCATAAAAAAATATAGTTAAGTTTTAGATATAAACAAGGAGACCTCTATGAACCCAGAACAAATTAAACAAGTTGTTATTGATATCATCAACGATATTTCTGATGAAGATACATCTTCTATCAACCCTGCTGCTTCTCTACGTGAACAGTTAGATTTAGATTCAATGGATTTTTTAGACATCGTGATGGAACTTAGAAAGCGTCATAAAGTTGAAGTTCCTTCAGAAGATTATCCAAAGTTAGCTACACTGGACTCATGTGTGGCTTACCTTCAACCAAAACTACAATAGTAACTTAACTTTTTTAAAAGATAGAAGGGGCCTCTTGGGCCCTTTTCTCATTTAGCCATGCAAACAAATGTTTATGATTCAATAGTTATTGGTGCTGGAATGTCGGGCTTAGCCGCGGCTATTCGGCTTGCTATGTTTGATAAAAATGTTTTAGTTCTAGAAAAGCACATCATCCCCGGTGGACTTAATTCTTACTATCAACGCGGTAAAAGGCAATTTGATGTAGGCTTACATGCCCTGACAAATTTTGCCAAGAAAGAGGAAAAGAACAAACCTTTGGGAAAACTTTTAAAGCAATTAAGAATCAAACATGAAGAATTAAAACTTAAAGAACAGTCTTTTTCTTTAATTCAGTTTCCTCATAAAACGATTCAGTTCAATAATGATTTTAATCAATTCTTAAATCAAATAGAAATTCATTTCCCTGAAGACTATCAGGATTTTTTAAATTTAGTTCAACTCATAAACGATTTTAATGAAGTAAGTTTAAGCAATAAAGATGAAAGTGCTCGCTCAAAACTTTCTAGCATTTTAAAAAATGTTGATTTAATCGAAATGATTTTAGCACCTCTTTTGATTTATGGGTCTGCATGGGAAAATGATATGGATTTTTCACAATTCGTGATCATGTTTAAATCTATTTACATGGAAGGTTTCGCCAGACCAGATGGTGGGGTCCGTACCATTATTGATTTGTTAATGAATAAATATAAAGCTCTCAATGGAAAAATTCAGTTTAAAACTGGAGTTTCAAAAATTGAAAAGTTTAGCGAACATTTTAAAGTTACCTTAGAATCGGGTGAAGAGCTTTTTTGTAAAAAAGTGTTTTCCAGCATGGGTTATCCTGAAACGATGAATATCGTAGAGGGGAGTGTGGCGAGCCAGCTCAAATCAAATTTGGAAATCGGGAAATTAACATTTTGTGAATCAATATTTGTCACACGCAACAAGATGGACAAAAGTAATACCGAAGCGACAATTATCTTTTATAATGATCAAGCTAAATATCATTACCAACAGGCTGAAGATTATTTTGATGACCGAAGTGCTGTACTTTGTTTTACTGATAACTTTAATAATTCAGATTATTCCAGCGAAGGCATTGTCCGTGTAACTTTTATGGCCAATTATGAATTGTGGAAGAATTTGAAAGATTCTTCTAATGCTTTCTATTTAAAGAAAAAAGAAGAAGTGGCTGAAGCCTCTTTGAAGATTTTAAAGAAAGCTATTCCTCATCTAGAATTAGATATCGTTTTTAAAGATGTGTTTACCCCAACCACCATCACTCGTTATACTTCACATTTTCAAGGGACCGTTTATGGTTCAACAACAAAAACGAGAAATGGGAAAACTTCTATTCCTGGTCTTTATATTATTGGAACAGATCAAGGCTTTTTAGGAATTGTGGGAAGTATGCTTTCAGGTATTTCCATGGCCAACCTTTATGGGTTGATGGAAGGAGATAATCATGCACTTTAAATCAACATCCATTGCTGCCTTTGATTACGTTGAAGCTCCTCTTTTTATGAGCTCAGATGAGCTGGAAGGAAAACTTTGTGCTGTCTATGAGCGCTTAAAACTTCCTTTTGGTAGGCTTGAGCTTCAGACGGGAATAAAGTCTAGGGGGCTATGGCCGACAGGAACATTGCCATCGACAATTGCTGCAGCCGCAGGAAAAAAAGTTTTAGAAAAAAATAATATTAAAATTCAAGATGTGGATCTTTTAATTCATGCCAGTGTCTGTCGAGATTTTTTAGAGCCTGCCACGGCATCCAATGTTCACCGATTATTAGGTATGGGGGCAAAGACTCAAATTTTTGATCTCTCCAACGCTTGTCTTGGTGTTATGAATGCTTTTTTAGTGGCTGGAGCCATGATCGATGCTGGAGTCATTAATTCGGCACTTATCGTTTCAGGTGAGAATGCAGGGCCTCTTCTTGAAGAGACAATTAGGTTTCTGAATAACAATTCAGAGCTTACCAGGAAGAGTATTAAACCCTTTATCGCCAATTTAACCATTGGCTCTGCCGGCGTCGCTTTCTATTTAACAAATTCCAATTTGGCCAAAGGGCCTATTTTAAAAGTAGCGAGTGTTTTAACTGATTCTGAAGCTAATACTTTATGCCAAGGCTCTGGTGATACTCATGGTCTAATGATGGAAACACATTCCGAAGAGCTTTTGATCGCTGGTATTAATCTTGCTAAGAAAAATTTTAATCAATTTTTAGAAATGTCATCATGGAAACGAGAAAGCATTGAAACAATCCTTTGTCATCAAGTAGGGGTTGCTCATAGAGATTTACTTTATAAAAATTTAGAACTTCCAATCGAAAAGGATTTCTCCACTTATCCAACTTTTGGCAATACTGGCTCTGCCGCGCTTCCTTTAACTTTTTGTAAGGCCTTTGAAAAAGGTTTAATGAAACAAGGAGAAAGAGTGGCCATGCTTGGAATTGGAAGTGGCTTATCCTCAATTATGGTAGGTGTAGAGTGCTAACTGAGTATCCTTTTCAATCTCATTACTTTCAGTTAACGGATCAGCTTAAGCTTCATTATATTGATGAAGGCTCTGGTGATGTGATTCTGATGGTCCATGGAAATCCTACTTGGTCCTATTATTATAGAAACCTTGTGAGCCATTTTAAAAAAGACCATCGCTGTATAGCGATTGATCATATTGGCTGTGGTTTTTCTTCTAAGCCTCAAGACTATGACTATTGTCTTGAAAACCATATTCAAAATTTGACCAAGTTGATTGATCATTTAAATTTGAAAAATATTACCTTAGTTGTTCATGATTGGGGCGGAGCTATTGGTTTTGGTTACGCCACAAGATTCCCAAGTAATGTAAAAAAAATGGTCATTTTAAATACTGCTGCTTTCCCCGATCTTTATATTCCTAAGCGTATTAATATTTTAAAATTACCTGTGATTGGTGAGTGGGCTGTTCGTACTTTTAATTTATTTGCATGGCCTGCAACTTTTATGACTACGGTTAAGCCTTTAAGAAAAGAAATAAGAGATGCCTATTTATCACCTTATCATAATTTTGAAACAAGAATTGCAACTTCGCGATTTGTTCAAGATATTCCTATGAATAAGTCCCATAAGACTTATGGCACACTTTCAACCATTGAAAGTAAACTACCATCGGTTACCTGTCCCAAGCTGATGCTTTGGGGAGAACAAGATTTTTGTTTTACAAGTCACTTTTATCGTCGTTTTCTTTCAATTTTTCCAGAAACAAAAAGTGAGCTTTATAGTGATGCTGGTCACTATGTTTTAGAAGATCGTAAAGAATCTGTGATTCAATCGATGGAAAAATTTCTATGAACATTTATCAACCTTTCTCCCAGATGGCAGAAGAGAGGAAAAATGCTACTGCTTTAATCCATCCTAAAAATGGAAAGAGTGTCAGTTGGACTTTTGCCGAGCTTGACCAGGCAATACATAGTTTTTGTCACTTCTTTCATGAACTAGGAATTAAACCCCAAGATAAAGTTTTACTTTTTGTTAGGCCAGGGCTCAGATTTCCCGCCATCACCTTTGCACTTTTTAAAATGGGAGCAGTCCCAGTGTTAATTGACCCGGGTATGGGGAAAAAGAATTTACTCGCTTCAGTACAACAAGTGAAACCAGTGGTCATGATCGCAGAGCCAGTTGTTTTTTTCTTAAAACATTTTTATCCGGAAAGTTTTTCTAGCGTACGGCTTGGAATTTCGACAGGTAGTAAATTATTAGCTGATTACACTTTAATGGATTTAAATCTAGGACTTGTTAAAAATTTTCCAACCTATGAAGCAGCTGCTGATGAAATGTCTGCTATTCTTTTTACTTCCGGCGGTACGGGAATTCCAAAAGGTGTTATTTATACTCATAAGATTTTAGATACTCAAAGAAAAATGCTTCAGCAAATGTTTCAACTAACATCACATGATATTGATTTACCTTGTTTTCCTTTATTTGCTCTTTTTACGATCAGCATGGGGATGACATCTTGTATTCCAGAGATGAATCCCTCAAAACCTTCTAAGGTTAATCCGAAAAAAATTGTTCAAAATATTTTACAATTTAATCCTACATTTTTAGCTGGTAGCCCTGCCATCTGGGAAAAAGTAGGTGAGTACTGTCATACTCAAAAAATAACACTTCCATCAGTCAAATATTTGGTCATGTTTGGAGCCCCAGTAAGTGTGCAAATACACCAACTCTTCGCTCCTCTTTTAACCAATGGAACAACCTATACTCCTTATGGGGCAACTGAGAGTTTGCCGGTTTCAAATATTTCTGGAAAAGATGTTTTGGAAAAAACCGCCAAACTAAGCTTGGAAGGGAAAGGTACTTGTGTCGGTAAACCAGTGGAAGGATCTCGAGTTTGTATCTATGATGATTCTGAGATTCCTGAGCCTCGGTTCATTGAAGGCAAAAAGAAGAAAGCTTTTGAAGTCGGAGAAATTTTAGTTCAAGGGGATATTGCGACTAAAGAGTACTTTGATATGAAAGCTCAAACGGAACTTCATAAAATTTATGACGAAGAAAAATTTTGGCATAGAATTGGAGATCTTGGATATTTTGATGATGAAGGCAAGCTATGGTTTTGCGGTCGTAAATCTCATAAAGTAAATACTCAAGTAGGCCCTATGTATTCCATTCCTTGTGAGGCGATCTTTAATCAACATCCTATGGTGAAGAGATCTGCTCTTGTGGGCCTAGGCGAAAGTGGAAAGGAAATACCGGCCATCGTGATTGAAAGAATTGATCATTTCATGAGTATGACTGAAAGTAGTCAAAAGAAATTTGACCAAGAACTAAAAGACTTAGGGGCAAAATTTGCGCATACAAAAATGATTCAACATTTTTTCCTCTATGATTATTTTCCTGTCGATGTGAGACATAATATAAAAATTGATCGACTTAAGCTTAAGAGCTGGGCCAATTCACACTGGAAAGGCCAAGTATGAAAATTTTAGTAACTGGCGCTGGGGGCTTTTTAGGTTTTGAAATTGCAAAAATGTTAAGGGAGGAAGGACACGAGGTTGTCAATTTTTCTCGCCAACATCATTCCAAGCTTGATGCTCTTCAAATTAAAACTCATATTGGTGATCTTCGTAGTGTTGCTGATTTAGAAAATGTTTTGAAAGACATTGAAGTTATTTTTCATGTAGCCGCATTAGCAGGTGTCTGGGGAATGAAAGAAGATTTTTTTGATATCAATTATCAAGGAACCAAAAACCTTGTGAATTTGGCGATCAAACTTAAAGTGAAAAAACTTATCTATACAAGTACACCGAGTGTGGTCTTTGGTGACAAACCTCTTTTAGGTGTTAATGAAACAACACCTTACCCGGATACATATTTTACTCATTATGCCCATTCAAAATCCTTAGCTGAACGCTATGTCCTTTCTCATAATGGATCAGGCTTATTAACCTGTGCTCTTCGTCCTCATTTAATTTGGGGACCACTAGATCCACATATAATCCCAAGATTAGTAGAACGTGCCCTTAAAGGACGTTTAAAAGTGGTCGGTGATGGCACTAATCTTGTAGACGTTATCCATGTTAAGAATGCTGCCCACGCACATCTTTTAGCTTTTCATAAATTAGAAGAAAATAGTCCCGTTGCAGGCAGCGCTTATTTTATTGGTCAAGAAGAACCAGTCAATTTATGGGATTTTATCAATAAGATTTTGGTGCAGAAAAAAGTAAAGCCCATTAAAAGAAAAGTGAGTTTTAAAGTTGCTTATCTTCTTGGTGCGACACTTGAAAAGGTCTATGAAAGATTGAAGCTTTATCATAAAGAACCAATGATGACTCGTTTTGTAGCTATGCAATTGGCCCATTCACATTATTTTTCTCAAGAAAAGGCAAAAATAGAATTGGGATATAATCCTTTGATTAGCACCGAAGAAGGGCTTAAAACACTTTAATTAGACAACGATACCTGAAGAGACAGAACTTAAGAACTGACCTTCATTAGGGCCTTTTAATCCAAAATCTGCCGGTTTCATACTTAGAAAGAGTAGAGTAATAAGTAAAAGTAAAATTTTATTGGTTAAACTCATCTTATGCTTCCTCTAGATGTTTTCTAAATTGTTGAATCAGATTATGGTAATCTGTTTTTTCAGTGGGGACAGAATCAAAGTCATTCATATAGGTCCACGGAACCTTTTTGCAATCCACTTCATTTTCATAACGAGGAAAAAGATGCCAATGGATGTGAGGTACAGCATTTCCGTAAAGACTTAGATTCATTTTCCAAGGTGATAAAGTAAGCCTTGAAATTTTATCGGCTTCCATGACTTCCATGAAAAGATCTCTTTGTGTCGCTTTTGAAAGTTCATGAAGATCACGAACATGGTCCTTGAAAATAATCTGAGAGTAACCTTTAAAGAATTGATGATCGCCCAGTATCCAATAACTATTCTTAAACTCATGAATGATGAATTTAAAATTATTTTCTTTGATTAGCTCTAATTTGCTACAAAGAACGCAGGTCATGTTTCATCCTTTGTTCTAGATCTGATTTCAAGACGTCTAAGTTCAAGCTGAGAGATTGACATTTTTCGATTAAGAGTTTCATCACTCTTTCTTTCATTGCCGGGTCTTGAGACTGATCCAAGAGCTCAAAGCCTTCTCTTAAGCTTGCTAAGTCGCTTTGGTAATCATGAAAAAGTTTTTTATTCATGAGAATTCTCTTTAGTATTAAGCCCCGATTCTTCTAAAATTCGGTAAAGTGTTGTTGATGAAACTTGTAGCGTTTTTAAGGTTGGCCTTATTTTTCCCTCATTAAGGGTAAATACTTTTTTAGTGATTTGTTTTTCAACTTTTTTCACGAAGTGACCTAAGCCATTTTTTATAATGTATTCAGCCTGTTCAGGAGTAAGAAAGTTCTCTTCTTTTTCCATTGAGTTTTTTGATGGCTTTAGTAATTCATTGGGAAGATCACCGATTTCAATTAGTCCTTTATCATTCAGAGTTAGTAATTCGGCCACCGATTTTAGTTCTCTGGTGTTTCCTGGCCATGGATAATTCGACAAAACATCTTTTGCTTCTTTGCTGACGACAACTTGTCGGCCAGCTTTTTTAATGAAATGCTTTAGCTGCATATGAATATCAAGTGGTCGTTCTCTAAGAGGTTTGATATCAATTTTAAAGTTGGCTAAACGGAAGTAAAGATCTTGACGGAATTTTCCAGTAGTTACTAAACCTTCTAGGTTCTCGCAAGTTGCAGAGATTAATTTAAAACTTGATTTAATTTTATCATTTGAGCCTACTGGATAAAATTCTTTCTCTTCAATGGCCTTCAGTAGTTTGGCTTGAGTCGATAAACTTAAGGTTGCAACTTCATCTAAAAATAGAGTTCCATCATGAGCTAATTGCAGTTTACCTTTTTTCTGTGTTAAAGCCCCCGTAAAAGCACCTTTGGCATGTCCGAAAAGTTCCGATTCAACTAATGTTTCAGGTATTTCGGCACAATTAAGATGAATAAAGTTAGTTGCTTTCACTCCTGATAATTGACTGATAAGGGCTGCAAGTTTTGTTTTTCCAACGCCAGTTTCGCCACCTATAAAAAGATTTTTATTATTGAGCAACATGGTTTTTGCTTGAGATATCTTTTTGATCAGACTTTCATCTGTTGTAATAATTTCTTCTAGAATTTGTTTTTGAAAGAAGCTTTCACTTTTACCAGAATAATATTTTTCAATTAGTTTATCGATTGAGTCGCGATAATTTGCCTTAATTAAATAGTCTTTACAGCCTAATTCATAAGCTTGAACGATATTTTCTTCATCGTCACTGCTACTTAAAATAATTGGATAAGTATTATGATTGTGGGCTTCTTTAACGACAGTTAACCCTGTTACTTTTCCGTGCATCCACAAATCAATGAAGGCCATATCGAATTGATTTTTTGAAAGTAGGACTATTGCCTCTTCTTGAGTTTCTGCGGTTGTTACCTTTCCAAAACGCTCAAGGTAAACGGATAAACCCAGTCGAAAGAGTTCATCGTCATCGATGATGAGTATGTTTAAAGGCATTCTTTTTGTCATGTTTTACCCATGACCAATATAATGGAATCAAAAAAAGTTTCATTCTTTTTGAAAAAATTACAAGTTTTCGGGACTTTTAAAGTGTCTTTATAGTTTGTTGGCCACTGATTTTACAATAGCTTGGTCGAAGTAGTTTGAGGCCATGCCACCATCAACCACAATGTTTCCGGCATTCATTCCAGAGGAAGCAGGGGAAAGTAGGTAAACGATTGTATTGGCTACTTCTTGAGTTTCAAGCGCTTTTTTTCGAAGGACAAGTTGTTCGGCATAAAGATAGTTGTCAATATAATCTGGAATACCAGAGGATGCAGAGGTCTTGAGAGGACCGGCACAGACCGCATTAAAGCGTACTTGAGAAAATTCTGAAAAGGACTTTGCGAGAAACGCCACTGTCGCATCGAGGGCAGCTTTGATTGGACCTAAGTAACCATAAGAAGTGGCACGAGTATTTGATATAGAAACGGTCACCACACTAGATTGTGTTTCTAGGACATCTTTCAATTGATTTGCGAGATTGACTAAGGAAAAACATGAAATGTTAGTGGCCTGGAGAAAGTCTTCGGTTTTCGTTTCATGAAAGGGTTTAACTCCTTCAGAAAAATTGGCAAAGGCTATTGAGTGGAGGAAACCTGAAAATTTAATATCCTCTTTTTTAAGCATTAACCCCAATTCTTTAACCGACTCATCCGATTCCACATTACAAACATAGACCTTCGAATCTGGAAAAAGTTTCAATAGTGATTCTTTGTGTCCAACAGTCTGAACTGAGAAGTAACAGTTAGCTTTTTCTTCGAGCAGAGTTTTGGCGACAAAATAAGCCACCGATTTTTTGTTGGCTACTCCAGTGATAAGAAAGTTTTTATTTTCTAAATTCAAGAAACTCATCTTGTCCTTTATTTTGCTTCAACTAACGCCACAGCAAATTCATTGCTCATGACCGTTTTACCATTAACTTTGATATTACCCTTTAGAAAACAGGCATTTTCTAGCTCATCCATTAATTCAACCTCAATCACGAGTAGGTCTTTGGGGCGAACTAAATTTTTAAATTTAGTACCATTGATACGAGTTACTACAGCGACTTTTCCACTCATGTCGCCCTTTCTCCCGGCCATCAAAGCAGCCGCAGATTGAAAAGTGGCTTCAGAAAGAAGAACTCCAGGCATAACTGGATTGCCGGGAAAGTGACCTTTGAAAAAGTCTTCTTCACCAGTCACTAATTTTTCCGTGATAATTTTTTTATCTTCTCTTGAGACAATTCGGTCGACAAAAAGAAAAGGAGGGCGTTGGGGGATGAGTTTTAGCACTTCATCCATTATAGGCCTCCTGAAATTTCTAGGCTAGCGCCAGTGATATAGGAGGCTTCTTTTGAAGCTAAAAATAAAACGGCATGAGCCACTTCTTCTACTTTCCCAAAGCGCTTCATAGGAACTTGTGATTTATATTCTTTCTTTTGCTCTTCGGGCAGATCTGCCAGAAGTTCTGTTTCGATAAAACCGGGGAGAACGTTATTAATGGTAATTCCTCTTTTCGCTACTTCTTTTGATAACGAAAGCGAGAGAGCAATTTGACCTGCTTTCGAGGCGGCATAGTTAGCTTGTCCCGCAAGCCCCAATTTTCCACCAACAGAAGAGATATTAACCACTCGACCATAACGATTCTCTAAGAAAAGTAGAACTGCTTCCTTGGTCATGTGGAATGTCCCAAACAGATTTGTTTCAAGAACATCTCTCCAATCATTTTCAGGCATACTCGCTAATAGGTTATCTTTACGGATACCAGAGTTATTGATCAGGATTTCTAATTTGCCATATTTTTCACGAACATAATTAAAGAAAATTTTTACATCTGCTTCGTTTTTTACATCAAATTTACGTAGATCAAGTTTTTCGCCTAATGTTCCTAAATTATTCTTAAAGGCCAAGGCTGCTTCATCATTGCGAGCATAAGTGGCAACAACAGTCGCACCTTTTTCTAAAAAGGCCTTTGAAATACCAGCGCCAATTCCTCTTGTTCCGCCAGTGACAACGACAATCTGTGATTCAAAGTTCATTCTTTTCCTTCGTCATCAAAAATGACTCTACGTTGTTGGCAGTAATGGCTCCATAGTTAGCAGCACCTAACCAGCCTGACATAATAATTCCAACTGAGCCTGAGTGGAATAGACCTGAGATTTCCTTATTCATGTTCATGGAAACTTCAAGACCTTCAAATTTAGTACCGAAACTGGCCCCTTGCTCATGTAAAGTAAAGTTTTTCACGGTAAGTGGTGTTGCCGCTTCAATGAAGTCTAATTTATTTTTTACATCAGGGATATATTCCCCCAGTGCTTCTACTGTCTCATCGATCATTTTTTGTTTTTCAGCCTCATACTGTACTTCACTTAAATTTTCCCAATCTTTGAAATAGCTATTGGTAGAAGAAACAATTGTGTATCTATTGTGTGGAGGACGATGTTCAGGATAATATACGGAAAAAGTTCTCGATGTTACTTCTTTGGCCAAAATTAAATCAGTACTGAATTCTGGAGCTTTGGAGGTAAAAATTAAGTCTCCAATAAAAGGAAACGATTCTCCCTCTTTAAGACCCATGTAGACTTGAGAAGAGCTTGAATTTAAACGAACCTTTTTCGCTTTTTCGATAAAGTCTCTCGAGAAACTTTTTTCTCCCGCCAATTTAAAAATAGTTGAATGTAGATTGGAGTTTGAAACTACAGCTTTGGCCTTGATCATTTGACCAGCAAGCTTGATTCCTTTCACAACGGCATTTTCACACACGATCTCTTCAACTTTTGAATGCAACTTAATGTCGACATTGTTGATAAGGAGTTCGTTTTTCATTTTATTCAGTAAGTCTTCAGTTGTGCCTTTGAAAGTATAGACACCCTTGCTCATGAAATTGGAAAATACGATTCCGTAAGTAATGGCAGGATCATCAAGAGTTGAACCATTGGCATAGACGATAGGCTCCATCAATAATCTCATAACATCATTTCGATCAGGGAAAAATTTTTGAAAAAGTTCCCTATTGGTCATTAAATTATTATCGTAGAAATTCATTGAGGCCAAGTGATCAAAAAATCCCAGCACCTGTGCTTCAGACAGTTTGAATTTTTCCACTAAGATTTTAATGTAATCTTCTTTGGTAAACGTTGTATCGAGATTAAATTGTGGATTCACGAAGCGAACAGACTTTAATTGAACGATATCGTTGGCTATATCGCGGCTCCAATATTTCTTACAGGTTTTAATCATTCCAACCGGAAAGCCGTGCAAGCTTATATCAAAAATATGTTCTTTTTGTTCTCCCCGATAAAACCAAGTGGCAAATCCACCCAATTTGTTATGGGCTTCTAGTAAAAGGACACTTTTCCCGTTTCGACCAAGGATATTGGCCGCTGTTAGGCCAGCGAGTCCGCTACCAATAACGATAACGTCATAGTCTTTACTGACTTGGTCATTTTTCTTTAAAAGCATAGGGGTTAAGCTACAAATCTGAAGCTTCTCAGTCAACAAAAAGGGCTCTTTTTGAGCAGCTAAATGGGTCTTTTTGTTAGATAAACCTTAATTTTAGTACAGGAATTTTAATTTTCGCCGATAAAGTCATGTCAAATTAGATGATCGTGTACTTTTTATAGAGATACGAAGATTCCTTTCGCCTTTTTTACCTAGGGCGTTATATATACTTGGCACATTTAACAAACGGGAGATTACTATGAAAAAAGCTCTGTTACCTCTGCTGGTTTTAGCAGCACCTCTCGCTTTCGCTCAAGTTGGTCCTTACGATGGTTTGGATATCAATTTTAACGAAACCGAGCCGCCTCTTTATGCGTATTGTCGTGAAGTTGTGAAAATCGATCCTTCGATTTCAGGCGACACAAAAATGGAAGCGATGGATGCCTGTGCTATGGGTGTCGATGCTTCTCGCCGTATGGCCGATCGTTTTGGCGGTGGTAACGGACAGATCCAAGGTTACCTTCGTGGTTACGCTTGGGGTATGCACGAAATGTATGGTGCTTCTGAAAATGATGGCAATGAATTTAAGCGTGGTGAAGCTGCGGTTAATGGAATGGGCCAATATATGGAATCTGGATTAAATGAAGGTATCAATAAAGGTAATTCTGAAGGTAAATCTGACGGTCGCTCTGAAGCGATCATAAGATTTGATAATGCTGTAAAAGCAGCTGTACCAGGTGTTTCTGGTATTCTTCCATCGAATCAAGTAACTCCTCCTAATCGTGTTTATACTCCTGAAGCAAATGCTTATTTCCGCTTAGTGCCTGCAGATCAGAGAGTTTACACAACGGTCGATGATATTGTTAAAGCAAGAGATGAAAGAGAAATGGATCAACTTACTTTGAGAAACTTTCCAGTTTACTCTCAGTACGATGCGACTACTTGGGGTGAAGTAAAACCACTTTCTATTTGGGATCTTTGGTTTGGTGATGGACGTTACATCTTTGCTAAAGCACTTTGGTATGATGAGAAAGCTGCTATTGCAACTTGGTTAACTCGTCCAGCTCCTGAAAAACCACAATACCAGGGTCTAGCTAACAAAGTAGTGTTGAACAACGCTGGTGTTAGATACGATCTTCAAGCTGGATTCCAACGTGCATTCGTTGAAGCTTACAAATACTATGTTAACTACTACTTCGCGAGTCAGTTCAAGAAGGGTGTCGACATGGGTAACCTTGCTGGTAAAGCAGTAGGTACTCAATTAGGTAAACGTGTAGCTTTCGGCCGTGGTTTAATTGCTGCTTTCAACAAGAAATTTGAAAAATCAGCCGATGAAACTTACCAAAATGCGTACAAGGGTTCTTTCATGAATAGCTTCAATGGAACTTTTGATGAATATTCAAAAAATCCTAAGCTAGACATTATTCCAGTATCAGGTGGATCAACTCTTACTTTAACTGGTGTTGATGATGATGGTGTTATCCAACCAGGTGAAGCTTTCTCTTTAAAGTTTAAGCTTAAAAACATGGGTGGAGTTGGTACAGATATTAAAGGTGTTCTATCAGGTGATATTCTTAATGCTAAACCAGTTGCTGGTAACATTAATAAATTGATGGTGAAAGAATACGATACTGTTGAGCCGATCGCACAAGTTGATGGTCGTCTTCAATCAGGTGAAACAGCTAACATTTACCTTTCATTAAACGGTCTTTCTACTGCGATCAATCAACCGGTTACAAAGTTAGTGAAGATGACTTCTTCTCCAGCTTTTGAGACAGACTCTCTACAAGGTCGTGTGACAATTTCTGTATTTGCGAAAAACGTTTCAACGATAGAGACTCCATCTCACGTATCAGCAAATGCTACGATTGATGGTAGAGTTGTAGGTGAATTTAACGTAGGGAAATTGGTTGCTGGTCAAGCAACTAGATTAGACCTTAAGATTTCAAACCTAGATCCATTAGACCTAATTAATAAAGATATTGCTGTAAAAGTAACTTTATTCATGGGTGGATCTGTTCTTGAAACTCAAAACATTGCTATCAAATCTAAGAATTCTAACAAAGACCTTGTTAACTATCTTGGACAAGTTGCTAATGGTAAAGGTTTAATCCCAGCTGATACAAATTATGAAGATAGACTTTCTGAACTATCAAAGTTAACAGTTTCTCGTAACCGTTCAGAAATGAGCTATTACAAGAGTGAACGCGAAAACGCTTGGAAGAAATCTCCAGATGTTACAATTCCAGGTATGTTAAGAACTAACAAGCAACTTGGAACAATTTCGGAAGATGCTAAAAAGACTTACGATAAGCTTGCAAAAGAAATGTGGAAAGACAAAAAAATCCTTCCTCAATTCTTATTCTTTGGAGCTAAGAGAAAAGCTTTCAAGCACATTCTTCAAGATTTATCAATCTCGGGTAAACTTAAAGACTAAAAAAGAACTTCTTTAAAAAAGAAAGGCCTCCGTAAGGAGGCCTTTTTTTATGATTACTTTTCTTTATGAGTCGTGACGCCGTCCCAATTTGGTCCAGGAGGATGACTTAAAAAATCGGTACAGTGATTTTGTAAAAGTTTGACTGGTTTATCTTCTGGAAACAGTTTTGAAAGTTCATCAAGAATTTGCAGCGCTTCAGAAAACTTTTGATCAAGATAATAGAGATAAGCACTTTCATAAGCTTGTAGTGCTTTTTCATTTTTCATAAAATCGTGAGTGCTATGGAGCACTTCAAAAATTTTAACGGGCTTTTCTTTTCCTTTTACGCGCACAATATCTAATGATCGGTATTTAAATTCATGGCGTTTGTCTTCTGGAATTGCATTAAGCGTAAACTCGGAGATGTTAATTTGTACACCGTAGTACTTACAAAGACCTTCTAGTCTGGCACCAAGGTTCATGTTATCACCTAGTGCTGTATAGGAAAAAATTTTGTCGGATCCCATGTTTCCGAGTGAACATTCACCAGAGTTTAAACCAATTCCAATTTTGAAAATAGGAAAGCCTTGTGCTTCAAACTGATCATTGATTGCAGGTAAAGCTTCAATCATTTGTAAAGCACCTCGTACTCCATGATAGGCATGGTTTTCAAGCTCTAAAGGAGCTCCCCAATAACCCACAATAGCGTCACCAATATATTTATCAAGTGTTCCATAGGTCTCAAATAAAATATCTGTCATTTTGGACATGTAAATATTAAGGCATTGTGAAAGTTCGGTGGCCGTCAATTTTTCCGAAATAGAAGTAAAATCTCGAACGTCAGAAAAAATACATGTGATGTTTTTCTTTTCACCACCAAGCACTAACTTGTCTGGTTCAGAAAGCATCTGATTGACGATGGCCGGAGCTACGTAACGGGAGAAGGTACCTTTGATCTGTTTCTTTTCTTTATTCGCAGCCGAGAAATTTAAGAGAGTGTTCCATGAATAGATTCCAATGTAACAAAAGAAGGTAAAAAATAATTTGAGTTCATATCCATTAGGGAGAAAGTAAAACTTGTCTAAATAGTAGGTTCCTGAGAGAAGTCCTGCTAGACACAAGATATCAACATAGGCATTGCCCAGTAGTTGCTGAAACGAGATTAAAATAATCACGCCTAAAGCCAAAAGCATCAATGAGTAGCGAAGTGAATCATTTTCATTTTGGAAAAAATGATTTTGAAGTAAGGTCGAGGTGAAGTTCATGTGCGAATAGACTCCAGGCATCTGATTATCGATGGGAGTATTTCTTAAGTCGTGGGCACCGACTGCAGTTGATCCAACATAAACAATTTTATTTTCAACTATTTTTTTTATTTCTGAAAGATTGGGCTTTGGAGATAAGATCTTCTCTAGTGAAATTCGAGGATAGTACTCGCTCGTTCCTAAATATCTAATTTTGGCAGTTCCCATGAAATTCAAAAGAACTTCACCTAATTTGGTTTTTAGTTTTCCATCTCGATTTTCGTAGACTTCTAGTTTGGTCTTATTTTTTGTGAACAACTCATAGGCAAGTAGACCCATAGAAGGAAGATAATAAGTATCATCAACATTATTAACCACAGGGTATTGACGAAAAACTCCGTCGGGGTCGGGGTCTACGCCAATGGGGCCCAAGCCTGGATCTGCATCCAGAATATCTTTAACTGGGAATGTATTATTTTCAATTTTCTTTTTTATGAAATTTGCACCGACTTTATTTCTTGAATCAAGGATGTAGTTATAAAGAATGTCTGGCATTTCTTTAAAATAAGAGCCTGAAAGATCAGTCATTACATAGGGCATAATGATGTGATTACCTGGGACTGATTGAAAATCTTTAATCGCTTCGCCTAAGGCAATATCTGGCGAAACTTCGTTACAGGCCGTTTCTGGCTCAGACATGATAATATCGAAGGATAATACTTTAGCCCCTGCATCTTTCATGATTCTGATGAATTGTGCCCATTTAGTTCTAGACCAAGGCCAGCGACCAATGGTTTGTAGTGATTCATCATCTATTTCGGCCAATACAATATTCTTATCCTGTTTTTGACCTTGCTCAGAAGTCATTTGATCTCGGTAACGAGAATCGTGGAAAGAATTCTCTATACCTATTAAACTATAGCTAATTCCAGTGGTGATTTCGCCAGTTAGACTTATCATCAATGTGTAAGTACAAAAACTGACGATAATCAGAAGTCCAATATAACGAATTAAGTGCCCAGTGACTTTTTTTGGTTTAGCCATTTATTTGCTCTTAGAAAAGGTATTCGATTTCGAGACCGTAGACTTGTTTAGTATAATCGTAAGTCGTTTTGTCTAAAGATATATTACGAGTATAATCGTATTTTAAATTTGCTCGCCAGTGCGCATGACCACGGGTTAATTTCACACCAGGGTTAATCATTTTTTCTAGACCTCTGGTTGCTTTTTGATTTACAGGATCATTTAAGAGCGTCGTTAAACTGAAGGTTGGAGTAAACCAATCTCTAAAACGGGGAGTGATATAATCAAGTCTTAGCAGGTAGGCATTGGTATCATAGCTGTTATTTTCCACTTTCGTCATATCAAAGCTTCCCACGACAAAAAGCACGTGGTTTTTTGGTAACAGAACCATTTGCTCGAATGAAAGAGAATTAGTCACCGAGTTTGATGTTTCAATATAAGAAGTGAAATTTTTTCTACGATAACGAACTGTTGTTTCGCCAAATGAAAATGAATTTATTTTTTCTCCAAGCATGTAGGTATTGGTTCTACCGTTGAATACTAATTCTTTGGCAGAATAGACATCTCTTGCTGAATAATTGTATTCATAGTCGATAAGATGGGTAGCCATCTTTTTTTTCATTGTCCATTCGTAAGAAGTTCTCAGGGCGGGTATTAATGTATAGTTATCGTTTTTATAGATGGCTGGTTCAGTCGAGTTTAAATATTTTGTATAGTTTCCTCGAAACTCAGGAATTAACCCAATTTTTCTATTAGGATAGAAGGCATAACGACCAATGACTTCTGTTTTTACAACGGGAGCAGCTTTCTGTTGAGCTTCATTGGAGACTTGGTTGGCTTGAAGGATAACATTGCTATCATAACGAACTTCTTGCGAGATTTTTAAATAATAACGAGGGTTCAGAGTTGGTCTTCCATTGACCATCTTGATCGTCATTAAATCGTGCTGATCCAGTAATTCATTCATACGTTTTTGAATGTCGGGAGCCAAACTTGAATTTGGATTAAGAGAATATGCATATTCAAATTCTGGGATAACAAATTGTTTCATTAGCTTTGGTGGATTTTCACTTTTGATAGCTTCTTGTGCATAAATTTCGGCCAATTGAAAACGAGCTGCTTGATTCACTTCTTTTTTTTCATCATCTTTAATAATGTTAATTTTTTTATAGTAGTTGATAGCCAATTTAGAGTCACCTAAAGTCTGGCTTATAAAACCCATATAATAGAGAGAAGTGGACATTTTATGCTTATTGAGAATCGATTTTCCAAAGGCTTTTCTGGCAGGAGCTAATATATCTGAGGCATAAAGAGCCTGAGCGTATTCGTAATATAAATCTTTGAATTTAGCTTTGAGTTGATCAGCTTTTTTGAAAGCTTCAATAGAGTCATTATAACGTTCCATTTTATTATTCACAATTCCTTGCCAATAATAACTTGTTGCTTCCTGACCTGGAATTTTTACTAAACTCTGCAATGGAATGAGGGATGCTTTATATTCTGCCTTTTGGAATTTTGTATAAAAGTCTTTAAGAAATACTTCTTTATTTATTTTTTCTAAATTGTCTTCTTTGAAAGTATTTATGGAAGGAGCTATTGGAGCTGATGGAGTTTCGTCATCAATTTCAAGACCCTGCCCGTAAGCTATGGAAGCCGATATCACCAATATAGTCAAAGATGCAACTTTCATCAGCTGCATTAGCATCGTCATGTTCGCCATCCTTAACGCCATTAACTTAACCTTTTTCTAAGCTCCAAAATCCTTATTGGGCCTGAATATTGAACTTCACTTTTGTTTCTGTAGGGTTATTTAAATTTGGATTTATAGACGTATCTCTATTATCAATAAAATAATTTCCAGGAATAAAAAATCCGCCACCTAAAACATCATTTGGTCTTGGTTGAAAAGCTGCAGGCATAACTTGTGGTGCTTGCGTTGCCACTTTTAAGACAGCATCAGGTGAAACATTTTGATTTTTTGATGGTCCATTTTGCGTCTGATCTTGGTTGATCGGTGGGGCTTTACTATCAATTGGTATAAAGCCTCCTTGGTTATTCAGTTTTAAGCCTTCTGGTGCTTTAAAGTCACCTTTGTTATCAACCGTCCCATGAGTTGAGGGGACAATGTAGACACCAGCATTAGCATCGAATTTAGATCCTGGAGGAGGGGCAATATAAAAACCCGTTTTAAGATCGATAATACCACCGGCTGGAGGAGCAACGGCACCAGTGCGTGAATCAACTTGACCTTCCGGAGATGGAAGTTCCGTTTTGGTTTTTTCTTGGGCCAGTGGAATTTCTTGATCGTTAGAAACGGTCTTGGCACTTAATCCTGGAGGTACAATGGAATGAAAACTTGTTGTATTCGAAGTACTAGTTTTCGTTTCCATGTTTTCATTTTCTTTTAGAGTTTCAAATTGCATCGGAGAAATTTTTGTTGGAGTTGTTACATGCTGTTGTTCAGGAGATGACCCCGCATAGAGTCCGTCGGTAACTGACACCGCTCTGTTAGGATCAGAAACAATCGTTTCCAGTTGAGCAATGTCAATAATGGGTGCTTCTGATGCCTCAATTTGAGCCATTGCTACATTGCCTTCAAAGGTAATCAAATTGGTACGTTCAGTTTCGGGAGAAAAACTGACAAGAAAATCAGTTCCACGAATACCCATAGCAGCCGTTTTAGTTTTGATAATTAGTTTTGATTTATCTTGTTCTTGTTTTAAAACGTCTTTTGTTACTTGCGAACGAATTTGTCCTTTTATGACTGAAATTAATCCTGCTTCACCACCACCAAATTTATTAATATTCACTTCAGATGCAGGGCCAACATTCATGGTCGATTTATCAGTAAAGGTAAGTTTAGCAAAACTCTTTTCTTTAGTTTGGATAATGTCGCCTTGTGAAACCCATTCATCTTGCTTTAATTCGCGACTTTTTCCATCAAGGGATTTTACTATGGCCTGTCCACGAAGCAGTGAAACTTTGGCCACATTTCGGTCGGATTGAGCCCAAGCACTCAAAGCTATACTTACGAAAATGACGATCAATAATTTCATCTTAATCCTAGTCTCAAAACAATCCTGATTAAAATTGTAAAAAGAATATCCAAAACTTACAAGGAATCAAAATAGGGTCATTCCAATACAGAGGAAAAAAGTATTTTCAAAAATTCGTTTATGTGAATTTTCCCGAGCGATTAACTCAACCTGTGTTGTGCCTGCCACTTCGCTAGTTTTTCTTGATGCGTTGAGCACATAGATTAATTCCATATAGTAATTGTGTTTCTCTTTCTTATTTTGGTCCAGTCCAATCCCAGTTAAGAAACCATAACCCTCTAACGTTAACTTATGGTTATCATTGAAGTTTCCGCCATCTACTGTGACTGAATTGACGCCAAAATTCATGGTTTGAACGGCAGTGTGAACCCCACCGACCACATAAGGACTGCCAGATTTAATTGCATATTCATGGATATGGTAGCGAAATGTTGGCCCGAAGGTCACACTTTGAAAATTTCCGTCTCCCTTAATAGTTGAGCCATTAGCTTCTACTATCATCGATTTAAGTTTTGAGAAATTTAAATAGGAACTCATATTGATCTCCCATTTTTCCCAGCGATAGCCAACATGAGAGGATAGACCGAATCCCAAAGGGAGTGCATCTGTGATTTCAACTTGTGAAACTCTTGTATAGGTGTAGGCAACTCCCATCTTTAATGCAAAATCATTTTGATAAGCAAAACTTCTGCTAGAGAATAAAAGAAAAAAGAAAAGGCAGAAAAAGCATTTATTTTTTTTCATTTAGAAACTCACCAGCAAAAAGAGTCCTTGGCGGTTTTTAGAAATTTCAGGATAGATGGTTGTTTGTACTTCGGTAAAACCAAAAAAAGTCATGGGATTAATAATATGGCCCACTACTTTAAAAATGGTCGAGTTATCATTATTGAGTAGAAATAAACTTAGGCGTTCAAATCCATATCCAAGTGCACTACCTAAAATAGGTGTTTGATAAAGATCTTGAACCGAAGCTTTTTCTGTATAGATTTCAATCGTTGTTTCAAAAAGAAAACTAGTCCAAAAAGCCATATGCATGGAGTGTAATCGTTCATATCCCAAGGCGCGGTAAAAAAGGAAAGTTTGTGAACCAGTGTAGGGGTGACCTACTAAATTCCAAATAGGGTTATCTTTATCGTTGCTAAGATTTCCAATATTATTTCCATAGTTTTTCCACGAACCATTTTCTTTGATGGTGTCATATTGAGTTAATAAGTAGCCACCCACCATACCGCCATAGGCAATGGCTAAGTGTTCGCCTATTTCACCGTATGTATGACTTCTATCGATATATTCATACCGGGTGAGTACTCTTTTTTGGGATTCCAATTTGGGTGGATTTTTGGGTGTTGATTCAATGGAAGTCGAAGAAGTGGACGCAGGAGGATTAGGTTCTTCTGCATGCAGAGGAATGGTAAAAATAAAAAGGAGAAAAAAAGCTAACAATAATCGCATTTAGCCTGCTTGCTTAACTCTATAGACAGTGAGTAATATTATAGAAATTGAGACACCAAAAGAGAACTAAAAAAGGTTTCTATGTTAGAAAGCACAAAAAAAAAATTTCATCTCCATGTGAGAGCCCTTCAGGATCAAATTACTGAGCGCTTGAAACAGATCGATCCCTCTCTCATACTAATTGAGGACCCTTGGACTAGAAAAGATCATCAAGGACAAAATGGTGGAGGCGGGCTGACTCGCGTTTTTAGTGGAAATCTGATTGAAAATGCAGGAGTCAATACTTCCCTTGTATTCGGCGAAATTGATCCACTTTTTGCCAAGAATTTAGGTGGCGATGGAACTTATATGTGGGCAGCTGGAATCTCGCTCATCATTCATCCTCGGAATCCTAAAGTTCCTACCGTTCATGCCAATTTTCGCATGATTCAGCATGGTGAAAAATTTTGGTTTGGCGGGGGCGCAGACCTTACTCCGTTTTATCCATTAGAAGAAGATTTTAGGCATTTTCATGGCATTTGGAAAAAAGCCTTGGGTGCAGACTATGAACCGATGAAAAAAACATGTGATGAATATTTTGTTAATTTTCATCGTGATGGGGAGATGAGAGGAATAGGTGGCTTTTTCTTTGATCATTTTAAGCGTGGAACGGTTGAAGAGGATCAACATTTTGTGCAAAAAATGTCAGAACATTTCATTGATTCCTATTTTCCAATTGTGGAGAAACGAAAAGACGAAACATACTCTTTATTGGATGAAGATTTTCAGCTTCATCGTCGAGGCCGATATGTTGAGTTTAACTTGCTCCATGACAGAGGAACACTCTTTGGTCTAAAAACTAATGGACGCACAGATTCTATCCTTGTCAGTTTACCGGCTCGTTGTAAATTTAGTTATAAATACACTCCGCCTGAAGGTTCACCTCAGGCAAAAATGATGACGTATTATCGCCCACAAAATTGGATCTAAAATGAAATGCTTGATTCTAATCTTTATACTTGCCTTGATTATATCGTGTACAACTCGACCTGTTGCCGATCGTCAGATGATTGAACGAGGTAATTATCCAACTCATTGGTTTCAAGAAATGCCGAAAGAACAAGCTTTTTGGTGGGAAATACTTCCAGAAAAAGCCCTTGCTGGAGAAGTGATCCTCTCAAAAAGAAATGAGTTAGGTCTTTTGTCTAATTTTGCCTCAACTCCTTTTACTTATCATGGAAAAAAATATGCGAGCGTTGAAGGTTTTTGGCAAATGATGAAATTTCCAGAATCGAAAGTTGAAGGTCGAAAGGATCCTCGTCAAGAAAAGCAGTTTTCTTTTACCAGAGAAGCTGTTTCAAAGATGGTCGGTCTTGATGCAAAGTTTGCTGGGGATGCTGCTGATAAATTGATGAAGGAATTGGCTATTGATTGGGTTAGTTTTGAAGGTAAACGAATGCGATATTGTCAAGCTGAGCCAGGGTCACATTATAAACTTATAAGAGAAGCGATGATGGCAAAAATAAAACAAAATCCTAAAGTGAAAGAGGTGCTGTTATCAACTGGTGATTTAATTTTAAGGCCAGATCATATCGAAGAAAGTTGTCCTGCGCCTGAATGGAAGTACTACAACATTTGGATGGAAATTCGCCAAGAGCTAATGGGAACGACTAAATAGTCATTCCCATCGATCTTTCTTTAAAATGTGATAATTTTATATTTACCTACGTACATGTCTTCGAATGTGTACCCACGCATATTAATGCTGATTTCTTTTACCAAGCGATTTTTTTGCCAAATATAGAACTTTCCAGCTTTACTTTTCGATAAGGTAATATTTTCTTTCGCGAAGCCTGATTTAGTTAAGAACTCGATCGTGGCATTTCCACCTTGCTCATTAAATCCTTTTGCTGGTGAAATTCGAAGTGTTGTTCTAGAAGCCCCATCCATTGAAAAAGGAAGAGGCGTGCCAGCTTTTAAAGAAGCGAGGGTGATACTTTCTACGATACGTTTATTGATTCCAAGCATTCCAACGGTCACATCAACAGTTAACTTTTTAAAATTGTTTTTTGCATCCACTTCTACGTTAACTTTTCCTCCACCAGAGCCATAGGCAAAAGCACCATAGCTTAAGGATACATTTCCGACTGAATAGGTTGGGCTGGAAGCTTTAGAGCTCCCAAGGGCATAATAAAAGTTATTTACTGCTTCATGAAAACCTACCGCCTCAATATTTTCAGCGCTTAAGTATTCCCTTTCTAAGTATTTCTCATAGGATAGGCTACCGGCCAGACTAAGATTGGTAGCAAAAGCAATCGCAAGCAAAGTAATCATTTTCATTTTCATTTTGTACTCCAACTAAGTTTCTTTGGTCGTTATCCGAAATGGTAAATGAACAATGAATGCTCTTCCAGTGTGTCTGTAGATATTATGGAAGGTGTCTAAACTTTAGACACTTTTAAGGGCAGTTTTAGGGTCTAACAATGCAATAGCTTTTGCACCTTTGGATTTCAAAATGATGATGAAGCCACGTTTGTTATGGGTAATTTATATTAGCTTAGCTCTATGGGGAGAAGTATTCGCCCAGTCTTCGATTGATGCTCGTTCTCAGTCAGCTTTATCATGGTTAAAGTCAGAGCAAATGGAAGATGGATCTTTTACTGCGAAAGTAATTACAAGTTCACCAGCATACAATTGTCAGATGATCATGCTCTACGAATACCTTAATATACGAGATCTAAAGCTCCCCTTAATCAAAAAATTAGTCCCTGGCATTTTAAAGTTCCAAAATAGTGATGGAGGTATATCTTCTTACCCTGGTGGGCCTCACGATCAATCGGTAACTCTATCTTGTTATGTCGCCTTGAAAATTGCTGGTTTGTCTGATCAAGACCTATCATCAATGAAAGCCAAAATAGTTGAATCAGGGGGAGTGTCGGCATCTGGATTTACCGCACTACCATTTATGATGCTTTTTGGATTTGATGAAAGAGTTTATTGTGTCCCTGCTTGGAACAATAGTACCTACGTCATTAATCAAGATAAAAAGTTACCATGGGTTCGAGTCGTAGCTGTTCCATTATTGTTTTTATTCCAAAATAAAAAAATTCATCAAATTCCTTCACAATATGCTCCTAGCTTAGAAAAGAGAAGTGGTTGTAAAGTTAAACCTGCTGAAGAAATCATGAAAGGGGAAGAGGAATTCCTTACTTGGGCGGAAAATCATTTAGGCCAGGACATGACTTTATTTGATTATACCCCGACCACAATCCCGACACTAATGGCATTATCAAAAACGAAAACAGATTTTAGCAAAATTCTTTTATCAATAAAGAGTTTAGAAAATTTTTTCTATCTTGATCAAGGCAATCTTTTAATGGCTTCACCTGGAGAAGCGAGTGTCTCTGAATCGGGTATAATTGCTCGGTCATTTTTGGAAATGGGAATGACTTCGGATTCACCCCTCCTTCAAAAAAGTTTGAAATTTATTTTAAGCATTCAAAATAAAGAAAATGGTAGTTTTGGATTCTCTAAAAGTAATCAGTACTTTCCTGATCCTAATGATACAGCGACAACACTTCAGTTTTTGTATTCTATGCAAAAAGACAAGGGCACTCAGGAATTTGATTCATCAATAAAAAAAGGTCTCTCTTGGATTTTAACCCGACAAAATAAGAATGGTGGGTTTGGGGCATGGGATAAAAACTCTGAACTAAATCATTTATTTAATATTGCTTATAGAGCTTTGAAAAAAAATGGTGTGGTTGTTGGTGAGAGTATAGGTGATGACACCGGTCGAATCATCTTAGCGTTGCATGAAATGAGAGACTACGATCCACAAAAAATTGATAAAAGTGTTGATCGGGCTGTTCACTGGTTAGCTCATGAACAGGAAGAAAATGGAAGTTTTTTTGGGCGCTGGTTTATTAATTACGGCTTTGGAACAGCGACATCATTGGCGGCAATGGCTGTTAGAGCAGAGAAGAAAAAGATTCAGAGAGGTATTGATCGTGGACTCTCTTTTATTCGAAGTATTCAAAAAGCAGATGGTGGATTTTCAGAGAGTCCATTGTCATATTATCAAAAACAATACGTTACTCTTCCTGAATCAAGCCCTGCTCAAACTGGATTTATCATTTATCATTTAATTAAAATGGTTAAATTTGCACCACAATATAAAGATGTAGCTGCACCAATCATTCTAAAAGCTCTTCGCTATTTAAAAAAGAGCCAAACAAGTGATGGGCGTTGGCACGATCCAACTTGGACGGCAGTTTCCATGGGTAATATAGAATTTCTTATCTATCAGTACCTTCAAGAACTTTTACCTCTAATGAGTGTTATTGAAGGCGAAAAGATTTACGGGAAATTGAATGAGTAAGTATATCTCTAGTAAAATTATTTTTTTGTTAGTCTTATTTATTTCTACTCAGTCATTTTCTCAACTGCGCTCGACTGAAGATGTTAAAAATAAAGAGATTTTCCGCAATCTGAATTTTTCTTTTGGTGGACTTGGTATGCACATTTCCCCAGGATTAGTTGGATTTGTAATGGCCCGCAATCAGATCAGTAAAAAATTAAAGCCAAAGGGATTATCAACATTGGAGAAACGCTGGGGTATTCATGATGATAATGGTGAAATGGTAGGGGTTTTTAATGAGAAATATAAAAAGTTTGAAATTGGTGCTTTAGGTTGCGTTGCTTGTCACAGTGGTAAAGCAGCTGGGCAATTTTATGTAGGGTTAGGAAATAAAAATATTGATGTTGGTTTACTTGGTCGAGATACTCACAATATTGAACTTTTGTGGAAAGCCGCACCAGAATTAGGAAGCGAAGAAGATAAAAAAGAATACAGACGAATAGAAACTGCAGCCTTAAATTTTTCTAAAGATTTGGCAGATGAACAATTTACTAATTTAACTCAGGGACTCGTTCCTACTTCAATGATTCGTAAATGGTTTTACCGCCAAGCAGGTAAGGCCATTCCAGTGGATATGCCTAGGGCAGCAGTAAAAATTCCTGCACTCTATGGTTACAAAGAAAAAAGAAAAGTGGGGCAATTTTGTGATGGTGGTGGAGAAGGAAAGCTCCCAGGTTGGGGAATTGCTGTTGAGTTGGCCGCTGGTCAAACGGCCGCTAACGTAAAACAATTTGTTGATAAAATTGCCCATGCTGAAGATGTGATAGGTGATTTCCTTCCTCCTAAATATCCTTTTGCGATAGATAAAAAATTGGCAGAGAAAGGACAAGTCATTTTTTCTCAAACATGCCTAAAATGTCATGGAGCTCATGAAATGGATGCTGATGGACTACCCATTTATACTTCTCCCAAACTTATTTCTTGGAAAGTTGTTAAAACAGATCATGACCGACTTGATCAAATTGAAGGCGAGTTTTTAGAGCTTGTGGCAATGAACCCACTGAAAGAAATTATTCAAACTGCTGATAACGATCATAATTCTTATTTTGCTCCAAAATTATTTGGTATTTGGGCCAGATTTCCTTATCTTCACAATGCTTCTATTCCTAACATGTATTCTTTGTTATCCAATCCTGACCAAAGACCTAAGGCTTTTTCACTTAAGGCTGCCGGTGAAAAACATCGATTTGATCCTGTTAAATTAGGCCTTACCTCACCTGAGTCAGGTTCTAGAGAAGAGAAGCGCCTGATGCAAAAAGGTGCTAGGGGCAATAGATATATTTATGATGTAAGACGCCAAGGTCAAAGTAATCAAGGCCATGAATTCTTTCTCGATTTAGCTCACGATGAAAAAATGTCCGTGATTGAGTATCTAAAGACATTGTAATAAACTCTTTTTTATGACTTCTTCTCATAAAGTGACACTAAAAGAATTCGATCTTAGCCTTCGTAGTGAGGCAGAACTGATTGTTTCAATCGTTTTAAAATATTATCCTAATTCTGCCTATCCACCTACTGTCGAAAAAATTATGAAGGGCGATGTTCGCTATTATAAAGCTTTCTTTGAAGGTGAAATGGTGGGTATGTCTGGTTACTTTAATAAAACTCCCACGCTGGCTGAAACGGTTAAAACAATTGTCCTTGAACAATTCCGTGGAAAAAAATTAGGTGAAGCCATTTCTTGGGCCATTGAAGAGGAATGTAAAAAGAACGGAATTAAAAAAGTTAGTTCAACTATTTACACTTCTAATGTTGCCATGATTGCTATTAAATTAAAGCAAGGTTACACAATAGAGGGCTTTCACCCTGAACATGAAGCTCCAGGCTTTGATGAGTATTCTTTAGGGAAAATATTGAGGTAAATATGCTAGTTAACATCACTTTAAAAAAGGGACAAATTCTTTTAAACGAAGGTGACCCCTCAGATTGCCTTTATTTTTTAAAATCTGGAGAGTTGGCTATTTATAAATTTGATCAAGAACATAAACGACATAATGTTATTGCCCATATTGAGGCCGGTGAAATGGTAGGGGAGATGTCTTTTTTAGATAATTTGCCACGTTCTGCTTCAGTCAAGGCCACTGTCGATTCTGAGTTGGCCATGATGAACAGAGAAGGATTTGTTACATTACTGGCCTCACAAGACAAGATTATTCAAAATTTGGTTCACACCCTTTCAAATCGTCTTCGTAAGGCCAATCAAAAAATTAAACTCTAATCATTCACAGTATAAACTTCGATATCAGGATTAAATTCGTCTCTGAGAATACCTTTAATCGCTTCCAGAGTACCTGTAGTTGAGCTTGGGCAAGTTCCGCAAGCACCTTGATACTTAATTAATAATACATCATCAGCAGCATCATATTTTAAAACTTGTAAATCTCCACCATCGCCTTGTAGGCCCGGTCTAATTCTTTTATCTAGAATGGCTTCAATCTTGATCATTTCAGGAGTCATCAACTTACGTCTTTCTTCTTCTGGATTAGGATCTTCATAATCAGCATTATGAGTTGGCATTTTTTCGGTAATACCTTGAATCACTCTGTTTTCAATTTCTTCCCAATCTTCATAACCAAATTTAGTTATCGTTATAACATTAGAAAAAAAGTGAATTTGATCTATTCCACGAATGGTAAAGAGTGCTCCTGCCATAGGATTATTTACGGCATCAGTGGGTTTTTTATAGGTTGATTTACCTACATTCTTGACTGGGGTCTCAAGAATAAATTTGAGTGCATTTGGGTTTGGTGTTGGTTGAATATCAATGCTTAAACTCATAAAAGAATCTCCCTTACTTTCATTAATGAACGATGAAGTTCGTCAATATCATCTGGTGTATTATAGAAGGCCACGGAGGCCCTGCAAGTTCCTGCTATTTTAAAAAATTGCATAAGTGGCTGAGCGCAATGGTGTCCAGTTCTAATGGCCACTCCATCACGATCAATAAAAGTGGCTATATCTTGTGGATGAAGACCATCAATGTTGAAAGAGATGACACTTGCTTTTTTTTCCGCAGTTCCAATGAAGCGCATGCCTGGGATCGTTGAGAGTTTTTCAGTGGCATAAACTAAAAGGTCATGTTCATGGTGTGCAATATTTTTAAGCCCCAAATTTGTCACATAATCGATAGCATCTTTGAATGCAATGACGCCAGCTATGTGGGGCGTTCCTGCTTCAAATTTAAGCGGTAGTTCGTTGTAGGTCGTTTTATCAAAACTGACCACGTCAATCATATCTCCTCCACCTTGGTAGGGAGGCATTTGATTTAACAACTTTTCTTTGCCGTAGAGAATACCAACACCAGTTGGACCTAATAATTTATGAGCCGAAAATGCTAGAAAATCACAATCAATATCCTGCACATCAACTTTTGTATGAAGCACAGCTTGAGCAGCATCAATCATGACTTTGGCGCCTACTTTATGGGCCATTGAAATGATTTCTTTAACAGGATTAATGGTTCCAAGGGCATTGGAGATAAAATTTATCGATACTAAAGCTGTCCGTGGACTTAATAGTTTTTTGTATTCTTCTAAATTCATTTCCCCTTTTTCATTGATGGGGATGACTTTTATTATTAGTCCCTTTTTCTCTGCCAAAATTTGCCATGGAACAATATTTGAATGATGTTCCAAAGTTGAAAGAATAATTTCATCGCCAGCTTTCAGTAATTCACCGTAGGAGCTTGCCACTAGATTGATTGAATCAGTTGTGCCTTTGGTAAAGATCACTTCGTGTTCATGTCCTGCATTAATAAAGATTTTTATGGCTTTTCTTGTCTCTTCATATTCACGAGTTCCTTTCTCTGAAAGGAAATGAATCCCCCGGTGAATATTGCTAGCATAATGGGAATAATGATCTACCAGTTTATCAATAACGACTTTGGGTTTTATGGTGGATGCGGCGTTATCGAGATAAACCAAACGCTTGCCATGGACTAGCGTTTTTAGCTCGGGAAAATCAGTTCGAACTTTTTCCCAGTTCATAAAACTTCCTTTTCATAATGATCGAAAAAGAATTTCTCCATTTTTTTCTCTAAGAATTCATTGCCAATTTTCATAAAAACGTCATTAGCAAAAGCATGGGACAGCATTTTTTTTGCTTTTTCTTCGCTTATACCACGTGATTGAAAATAAAAGACTTGATCTTCATCTAGATTTCCGATGGTTGCACCGTGAGAGCATTTTACGTCATCAGCATGAATTAATAATTGGGGTTCAGTATCAATATGCGCTGTTTTAGAGAGTAGTAGATTTTTATTCAACTGGGACGATCTAGTAAGCTGGGCTTCTTTATTGACAACTATTTTGCCATTAAAGACCCCGTGAGATTTAGCATCTAAGACCCCTTTATAAAGTTGGTCTGATTCTGTATGGGGAGCCTGATGAAGTATTTCCGTATGGAAATCAGAAAATTGTTGGTCTTTCAAAGCATAGAGGCCATTAACATGTGCAGCAGCTCCAGGCTCAGATAGCGCCACTTGAATGTCAGAGCGTTGGAACTTTGCTCCAAGATTTAAGATCATCGAATTGTAGTAGCCATCTCGGCAAAGTTTTACTTGGAGGTTGGCCAAATGAGAACTTTCTGCATTTTCTTTCTGAACTTTTATATGAGTAAAACGAGCACCTTTTTTGACTAAAACTAAAGTGTTTTTGAGGATAGCCAATCGATTATAGAAACAACTTATGGCCGTTTCCAGGAGAGTTAATTCACTGCCTTCATCAAGCAAAATAATTTTTGTTTCACTTAAGAATGCTTCTTCATGTTCACTAGAAGCTAAGGTGATAAGTTGAAGAAGGTCAACTTTACCAAAACGAGGAACCTTGATGAAGAGTCCTCTGTTTAAATGACTTAATCCAAAATTACTTAAAAAAGTATCAGTGTTTTGCGCTAGGATCACTTCTTTTATATCTGCTTCAAATTGTTTAAATCCTTCTTCGAGAGAAAGAATAACCATTTTATTTTTCAATAATTCAGGTGAAGAAAGTGACGCTTCCATATTCCCGTTCACCAGAGATATATGATTTGTTTCACCTTTGGTCATTCGGTAAAGCTCGTTCATGCAATTAAGCGTTGGTTTATCTGCTAATTTAGGATTTTCTGGTAAAAAGTTTTTAAACAGGGTTTTGCGATATTCTTCAACACTTTTATTGGGAAAACCTTGAGCTTTAAAAGTAGCTTGAGCTTTTGTAACTAACTCTTTTGTCCAACTTGGTAAATAAGTAGGAAGGGGAGTGAGTTTACTGTAATTTTTAGTTATCAATTTTGTTTCATTCATATTGAATTCCTAAAGTTATTGCTAGTGCTTAATAAGCCAGTCATAACCTTTTTCTTCTAACTCTAAAGCGAGATTCTTGTCTCCAGTTTTAATGATTTGGCCGCCGTAGAGTACATGGACAAAATCAGGGACAACATAATCAAGTAGCCGTTGGTAGTGAGTAACTAATACTGTAGCATTTCTTTTGCTTTTAAGAGTATTCACTCCGCGAGCAACAATCTTCAATGCATCGATATCAAGTCCTGAATCAGTTTCATCTAGAAGAGAGAGTCTGGGATTTAATACCGCCATTTGTAGAATTTCATTTTTCTTTTTTTCTCCGCCAGAAAAGCCTTCGTTCACTGGACGTTCGATAAACGACTCATTCATTTCAAGTGTTTTAAGTTTCATACGAAGAAATACCATAAAGTCTGTCTCAGGCATTTCTTCAACACCTTGTGCTTTACAAATTTCGTTAAAAGATTCACGAAGAAAAGTAAGGTTTGAAACACCTGGGACTTCAACTGGATATTGGAAACCTAAAAATATACCTTGGATCGCTCGCTCATGAGGGGCAAGTTCAAGTAGGTTTACAAACTTTTTGTTAATTTCATAATTTACTTCGCCAGCGGTTACCTTATAGGCAGGATGGCCAGCAATGACTTTTGATAAAGTTGATTTTCCTGAACCGTTAGGTCCCATAATAGCGTGAACTTCTCCCGCATTTACCTTTAGGTTTAATCCGTTCAAGATTTTTTTGCCTTCAACTTCAGCGTGAAGGTTTTTGATTTCGATCATAAATTGGCCTTTATTCTCGTAGGTTTATATTTTATCCGACACTGTTTTCAAGTTTCATTTCAATTAATTTCACTGCTTCGACCGAGAACTCTAAAGGAAGGGTCTTGAAGACTTCCTTGCAAAACCCATTTACAATCATCGAAATCGCTTTCTCTTGAGAAATGCCTCTGGATTGAAGATAGAAAAGTTGGTCTGCACTAATTTTTGATGTAGTGGCTTCATGCTCTAAGACTGCCGTTTGGTTTTTTACATCGATGTAAGGAAAAGTATTGGCTTCACAGTTATCGCCAATAAGCATTGAATCACATTGAGAGTAGTTTCTAGCATTGTGCGCACTTGGCATGATTTTGACTAAGCCACGATAAGAATTTTTTGAGTGCTCTGCTGATATCCCTTTAGAGATAATAGTTGATTTGGTATTTTTTCCGATGTGAACCATTTTTGTTCCGGTATCTGCCTGCATGTAATTATTTGTCAATGCCACAGAATAAAAGGCTCCTTGAGAATCATCTCCAATGAGATTACAACTTGGATATTTCCAAGTAATAGCTGAGCCTGCTTCAACTTGAGTCCAAGAAATTTTTGATCCCACTCCAACGCAATTTCCTCTTTTTGTTACAAAGTTGTAAATTCCACCTTTGCCTTCTTTATCTCCGGCATACCAGTTTTGAACGGTGGAATATTTGATTTCTGCATGATTGTGGGCCACTAATTCAACGATAGCAGCATGCAGTTGATTTTCATCTCGTTGAGGGGCAGTACAACCTTCAAGATAATTCACGAACGAATCATCTTCGGCCACAATCAACGTTCTTTCAAATTGGCCAGTTTCTTTAGCATTAATTCTAAAATAGGTTGATAAGTCCAGCGGGCAGCGTACTCCCTTTGGAATGTAAGCAAAAGAACCGTCTGAAAATACAGCTGCATTTAAAGCGGCGTAAAAATTATCCGAATAGGGAACGACCGTACCTAGATATTTTTGGACAAGTTCGGGATGGTTTTTAACAGCTTCAGAGATTGAGCAAAAAATCACGCCTACTTTTTCAAGATCTGCTTGATGAGTTGTACCGACTGAAACAGAATCAAAAACAACATCCATGGCTACGCCAGTTAATCGTTTTTGTTCGGTAATGGGGATACCAAGTTTTTCGAAAGTTTCTAATAGTTCTGGATCAACTTCGTCTAAAGACTCTGCATTTTTTTTGGCTTTAGGGGCTGAATAATAAATCAAATTTTGAAAATCAACTTGCGGAAGATCTAAATGAGGCCAAGAGGGTTGTTCAAGAGTTAAAAAATGTTTATAGGCTTTTAGACGATAGTCTAAGAGCCATGTTGGTTCGTCTTTCTTGGCTGAAATTAAACGAATGACTTCTTCTGATAGTCCGCGAGGAAAATCTTCTGATTCAATATTTGTGACGAAACCATACTTATAATCTTGAGATAGTTTTTCTTCTGCTTTCATATATATCCTAACTGGCCTTCATTAGCAGCTCTTCTAAAGTAAGCTCTTTAAATAGTCCTGCGACGTGGAAATTTATTTTTTGTACGGGAGAAATTATATTACAAGTGTTGATCAGTTCACATGGGCCACCATGGTTACTTTCACATTTCATTTCAAATGATTTACCTTCGATTAATTCAGATAATTCCATGTAAGTTATTTGTGAAAGTGGTTTAGCCAATGTATACCCACCCTTTACACCTTTTACAGAGTGAAGAATTTGGACACTATTCATTTGTTGCATAACTTTTGAAACTGTATCAAAAGGCATGTGGTAAAGATCACATAACTCACGGGCTGAAGTAAGCTCTTCAGAATGAAGACTTCCCATATGCTTTAAGCACATCAAAGCGTATTCTACTTTCCTATTAATTTTGATCATAAATCCTCGAAAACTAGGGAATTCCTATATAAGGCATTAATTGACTTACTTGGAGCCTTGTTCTCACTCTAACAAAAATAAGGCTAATTTACACGTATATCTTAATATGTCTAATCTTTTCTTAGCCTTGGCTTGCTTTTGGCGCTTATTTTCGTCCATATTGAAAAGTTCTATTGGTAAATTTTCGGGTTTAAGGATTGATAAATTCCAACATTTATTGAATTAGTTATGCTTCATTTGAATAAGTTTTAAATTTGAAGCTGCTATTTAAGTTAACCAGAAATAGTGTAACCAAGATTTTCTTGTTAGTTAAAGTTTTGTTGGAAAATAGTTTTCTAAAAAATGTTTTTCACTTTATTGGAAATGAATATTCTTCCTTGAGATTGGCTCTGGATGGGTTTTTCGGGCAATTTTTATTATGGGTATGACCAGCCAGTTGAGGCGCTTAATTTCTTCTAAGGGCTCTGGTGGCTGCTAAATAGTCATCATTGAGAAAAAAAATCTTGCCAAGTGGTTCCAGACCGTGGAGCATTATAGGTATCGAGAGACCTTTAGGTGCTAATTAAACACGTTCAGACAAGGAGTTTGACATGAACAAGAAAGAACTAATCGAAGCTGTATTATCTAACAAAGAACTTACTCATCTTACAAAAAAAGATGCAGACGCATTCGTTAACTGCTGGATGGATACTATTAAGAAAGCAGTTAAAAAAGGTGACGACGTATCTCTAGTTGGTTTCGGTACATTCACGAAAGCAAAAAGAGCTGCTCGTAACGGAATCAACCCAGCTACTGGAGCAAAGATTAAAATCAAAGCTCGTACAGTACCTAAATTCCGTCCAGGAAAAGAATTCAAAGACTTCATTGGTTAATATTTAACCTTGTTCTTTTGAAGAAAGCCCCGTCTCAAGCGGGGCTTTTTTAATTTAAGCTTACATAAATGACAATCGCTAATGGTCGATTTATTTTACTTCATATTCTTACTTTGATCGGAGCTCTCTATTTCGGGGTGAGTCCTATCTCATTCGCTTTTTTCGTCTTCTTTTATTACTTTCGAACTTTGGCCGTAGCCATTTCTTATCATCGATTCTTTTCTCATCGAAGTTTTAAATCTAACCGATTTATTCAGTTCGTACTTGGTTGTTGGGGGGCTTCTGCCGGGCAACGAGGCCCTCTTTGGTGGGCTTCACTTCATCGCCACCACCATCAATTTTCAGATCAGAAAAACGATATTCATTCACCTAAGCATCAAACTTTTTGGGACTCTCACGTTGGATGGGTACTAAAGCCCGATTCAAGAAAACTTTTAAAAGTTGATTATGTGCAGGACTTAATGAAGTTTCCGGAATTGTTATGGCTGGAAAAATATTCTGTTATTCTTTTTCTTTTTTCTCTTATTTCATTATTACCCTTAACTTATTTTTTTCGAATGATGGATCCGGATTTAAGTTATGGTCAAATGTTTATTTGGGCAGGTTTAATGAGTTTTTTGGCTTCTTCACATGCAACATTGACAGTCAATTCTGTTTTTCATATGGCCAAAAATAAAGAAGAAAAGGCCGGGGACTATAGTCTTAATTTGCATTGGGCCTGGCTTTTTATCATGGGAGAAAACCTCCATAATAATCACCATTGTCAGCCTAATTTGTGTCATAACCTAAGAAAAAAGAATGATTTTGATCCTATCTATCTGTTTCTCGTTTTAGCTCAAAAATGTAAATTGATAAGTCATTTGAAATGCTAGTTTCACTTATTCACTCTTTACATTCTTTTTGGGGCGGTAATTCCCAGTACATTCAATCCTTTTTCTAGTGTTACAGAAACTGCTTTGCATAGGTTGAGACGGGCTGTTTTTAGATCAGCTGATTCTGCATTGCCAACCGAGCATTCGGCATAAAAGGCATTGAATAACTTCGAAAGATCATAAAGATAACTGCACATTGAACCTGTTTTAAATTGTAGTGCTGCGATGATAGCTACATCATTAAATCCAGTCAATTTATGGAGTAAAGCCATTTCTTGAGGTTCTTTTAAGACCGACCAATCACTTTTTGTCCCTTCTTTGTAACCAATTTTTTCGTAACCAAGTTTTTCACACAGAGAATTTATGCGAGCAAATGAATATTGGATGTATGGACCAGACTCACCATCGAGCTTAAGCCATTCTTTCATATCAAAAACAATTTTCTTGTTGTTGTCTAAGCGAACCATCCCATATTTTATTGCACCACGGGCGACATCATTAGCAGTTTGATTTATTTCTTCTTGGCTCCAATCGTTTTCATACTTAGCTAAATATTCCGTTTTGATCATGCTCACCATACGATCAACTAATTCTTGTAAAGGGACAATATTCCCTTTACGGGAACTCATAGCGCCGTCAGGAAGTTCCACAAAATCATATTGCAAATGAAAACAGTTCCGAGCATTCTCAAAACCCATCAGTTCTAGGGTTTTGAACACTTGTTGGAAGTGTAATGCTTGTCTTTTATCGACCACGTAAATTGATCTTTCAATTTTGAATTCGGTGAATTTTTTTCTCGCCAGTTCAATATCTTTTGTGGCGTAGAGTCCGTTGCCATCAGATTTAATGAATAAGCAAAAACCTAATTTATAGTCAGATAAATCGATACCAATGGCCCCTTCTGATTGAACAAAAAGTCCCTTTTCATAATATTGTTTGGCAAGTTTTAGTGAATCAGCATCAACATCACTCTCCCAATACCAAACATCAAAATTGACTTGTGCCCACTGATAAACTTCTTTCATCAGTTCTATCGACCATTCACGAGTAACCTTCCATAGTTCGTAATATTCACCGGATTTTTTTTCTAGCTGAGCCAGTATTTCGGTTAAGGCTTTTCGATTTGATTCTTCTTTGTCCGTGCCACGCTGATCTTCTAAAAGATTATTGGCTGCAGAATACATTTTTCCAAGCCAAGCACCTTTTCTTGTTTCAGGAGCTTTTTCGGTGTTAACGTTTTTAAGATACCATAAGCATTTTGCGACATGTGTTCCAACGTCCCCCGGAAAGGTTGAAGCGACTATATCGTAGCCAATGTATCGGTGTAGCCGAATAAGAGAATCACCCAAACAAAGATTTCTCATGTGGCCCACATGAATTTCTTTGTGAGTATTAGGTTGTGAGTACTCAATCATAGTTCGAGGGGCATTTTCGCTTAATTGGCGCTTAAAATAGTGTCCATTTAATTGTTTTTCTAAGGTTAATTCACCGTAGGTCGTATTTTTAACAAAGAAGTTTACATAGGGGCCGGCATTGATCACTTTATCTATTTTTGATGAATTCATTTCTGTTATTTTTTGAGCAATACTTTCAGCCAATTTAGGGGGAGGAAGTTTTAGCTTTTTGGCCAAAATAAAGCAGGGGAAGGCGTAATGTCCCATCTTAAAATCTGGAGCATCACCAATGAGGCTGTAAAATTGTGCTGTATCTTGTTCACCATAAAGATCAGTGACTGCTTGAACAATTAGCTCGGATAAGTTTGCTTTTACTGGATCATGCTTCAAAGTCATGGAGATATTCACCTTTTCTTGTATAATAGAAAATAGCTTCGGATTAATGGGATTATAACCTTTGAAAATGATTTTTGTCTTCTCTCTTTTTCTTTGTTTCACTGCTCATGCCGATCTCGAGTTCATTGGCGATACAATTCAGGTGTCTGAAGAGTACTATTCAGGGCCCAATTTGATTTATGATTGTAAAAAAGGAAGTTACATTTGCGTTGATGACGATAATGTCAAGGAATGTGCTTATCGACGTGCTGAAGCTAAAAAATTCTTTCGCACAAATCTAGATTGTGCTTTTTTTAAGCGTTTCGAGAACATTTTGTTATGCCAAAATTACCAGCAGAAAAAAGTGAATAACCCAGAGGGGAAACAGTACTGCATTCACCGTGAAAAGAAGAAGGGAACCACTCACAATTAGCCATTTACTCTATGGTAATGGACATTAAAACGTGGGGACCAATTCCTGGAATATCAAATTCCTCAGAATGGGAAATAAAACCAACTTTTTTATAAAAACCCACAGCCGATACACGCGCATTACACCATAAAACTTTACAAAGATTTTGTTTTATCATGGGAAAAGCTGTTTTTAAAAGAGCAGATGAAAGTCCTCTACCTTGATAATCTGGAAGAGTGGCCATTCCTCTTAATCGAAACTGATATGGTTCTGGGATTTCAGGATGCTTTTCAAAATAAAACGAAGCAACGCTCACTAATTTTTTATCAATGAAAGCGCCTAAGTGAAAAGTGAGGTCATCTTCATCGCCTTTAAATTCGCAATCCTTCGACGTTCCATCGGGACGTAACATCTGTTGACGGATTTTGATTGTATCGCGCGCTGAGATTCTTAAAACTTGCATTGGCCAGAGTCTATAGGCAGCTTTTCCCAAAGTAAAACAAATTTACAATTTAGTTACACGGAACATTGTTTCCATCGAAATTTTTGATAAAGTTTCGGAGAACAACTCCACCATGATATTTGGGTAACCAGTATGCCTTCCTTGCCAATGGGCTTCTGAGAAAATAAGGCACTTATTTTTGTACTCGTAAGCGTGTATTTTTCCTTTTAAATGGAGAAAAATTCCTTGATCAAAAGAAAAATCATAGACACCTGCTTTATTTATTCTTGGAATATTAAACGAGAGTGACATTTTGACTGGTAGTATTTTTGATTCTAATAGGAAGTAGACTCGGCCCATTTTCTCGTCATATTGAGAATCTCGGATGAAATCGACTAAGTTTTTATATTGTTCAAAGAGCGATAATTTTCTTAGAGCAAAATGGCAACTTTTGGGATGTAGTCCTGTAATCATGAAATTTAAGGATTGTTCTCTTTTTTCACCAGATCCCTGGTCTTCAACGATCGATTTAGTGTAGACTTCACCATCGTCCACTCTTTTTAAAACCGTGGCACTTTGGGCCTTTTCTGCCACAAAAAAGGTCTTTAATTGAGAAATTTTAAAATTTTCTTCAGCATAGGCTAAATTCAGAGTGAAAAAGAGGGCAAAAACAGGGCTCAACATAGGCCATTTTCCTACTTTTTTAACGCGCGTTGACTTTCTAACACAGACCGAAATCTTTATCTTGGTAGATTATAAGTCATTGGAACTAAATAAATAGTGATTTTTTTAGGAATTCTTTCTTATGCAAATTGAGAACATTAAAAGAAAGGGTAAGACCGTAAAAGAGGCCGAAATTGAGGCCAAAGACCAGCGTTGGCACTGTCGAAACCGAGTAACTTTGGTATTTGGCTCGAACGACGTTGAGGATTTGGAGACCTATGTCTATACCGACAAAGGACTCGATTTTAAAACGGTTAAATTTCATCAAGCCAAATCAAAAGCGATTGAAGAAATCCTTGATAACTGTATTGATGAATTTTATCGCGGTCATGTTACGGAAATTCATACTACCTTAGACCCTGATGGGAAAACTGTTACGATTACAGATAACGGAATTGGCTTTCCTGTAGAGAAAATCAAGGATGTTTATACTGAATTTAGAACAGGATCTAAATTTAAGGATGAAGAGGTCGATGAAAAAGGCTTTTTACTTCGTACTTTAGGACAAAATGGTCTAGGCGCTTCGGCAACATGCCTGACCTCTGACTATTTTAAAGCCACTGTCCGTCACTATAACTCAAAAACAGAACAAACTTATGAGTTTTATGATGGTACCTTGAAGACAGTGAAGGGAAAAGCCAAGAAATTCAGTGGTGCTTCAGGTGTTTCAATTACTCTTTCCCTGGCTAAAGAAGTTTATAAAAATAACATCATTGATAAAGATCTTCTTCGTAAAAGAATTATTGATTTAGCTTATAACAACCCTGGTTTAATTTTCTTTTTTAATGGCGAAAAATACCTCTATAAAAAGGGACTTTTAGAGCTAGCTCAGAGAATTGACGAGAAATCGGCGCAACTTCTTGGTGAAGAAGTGATCATTTTTGAAGAGCAGAACACCAAAGGTAAAAAAGTTAAAGCTAGATTCGATATGACGGTATCGATGACCATTGATAAGTCTTCCGAAGATAGAGAAAGAGTTATTTCTTTCGTCAATTCCACACCTACTTACGATGGTGGTTTTCACCATGATCGTATTAAGCGTCTTTTTATCAATAACGTGAAAGAAAAAGTTGATCGCCAGGTGAAAAAAGAAAAAGTCACAGTGGTAGATAACGATATTCTCTCCGGTTTGACTTTTGTCATCGGTATTACCATGCCGAATCCACGTTTTGAGTCACAAACTAAGCGTAAATTAGTTCGTGATTTGAACTTAGAAAAAGCTATTGAAACTTTCATGGAGAAGAATCTCGATAAATACCTTAGAAAAAATAAGGAATTTGTAGATTTAGTTGCAGAAAGAGCGACTTCTCGTCATCGTTTTCAAGAATTGAAAGATGCTTCAAAAAAAGGAAAGCAAGCAAAACGTCAGAGAGTTGAAAAACTTCTAGATGCCAATGAAAGAAAAGATCGTTCACTTTGCACTTTGTTTATTTGCGAAGGGGACTCGGCTATTGGTGGTTTACGTTCTGCTCGAAATAAAATTACTCAAGGTGGTATTGCGCTCAAAGGGAAACCAATGAACGTTTCTCAAGCTACCATCAAAGATATTTTAGAAAACCAAGAATTCATGGATATTATGGCCTCAGTTGGATTAACTTTAGGCCAGCCTGTTGAATGGGATAATCTTCGTTATACTAAAATCGTTTTTCTTGCGGATTCCGATGTAGACGGTGGTCACATCAATACACTTTTAACGAATTTCTTTTTTACTTATTGGCCGGAATTATTTGAAAAGGGCGCAGTACAGATTGCTAAAGCTCCACTTTTTGAAATCATCACTGATAAAGAAAAGATGTACGCTGAAACCATTAGTGAACTAGAACAAATTAAAAAGAAAGGCGTCACCATAAAAGAAATTCAACGTAATAAGGGTCTAGGGGAAATGAGCCCTGAAGCTTTTAAATATGTTCTTTCTCGCAAGGAATTTACCAAAATTACGGTCAAAGACATGGCGGCAGCTAAGCACATGCTCGAAACTTGTTTTGGAAAAGACACACAACTAAGAAAAGATCTCTTAATTGATAATCAGTAATTAACAGTAGAAAGGTACTATGAAAGACACTAATCTTCATTCGCTTGCTTCCATTTCCTTGGATAAAATCGTTAAAAATGAATACCGAGAGTATCAAATTTATACTCTTATGGACCGTGCGATTCCTTACCTTGCGGATGGTTTAAAGCCAGTTCAAAGACGTATTCTTTTTACCCTTTGGAAAAATGCTAACAAAGGACTAATGAAAGTTAGCTCCGCCACTGGATTAGTTCTAACTCTCCATCCACATGGACCTGCTTCCATTGAATCTTCCATAGTCAATCTCGCTCAAGATTTTACATTTTCCAATAATTACCCAATGATTGATAAAAAAGGGTATTTTGGCGAGCGCATGGAAACCATGGCCGCTGCTTCAAGATATATTGAATGCAAGATTGGTAAAGTGGCTGAGTTAATTCTTTTTGATGATATGAACCAAGTACAAATGGTTCCAAATTATGATGAAAAAGTAATGGAACCGGCTCATCTTCTACCGAAATTACCAATCATGCTTTTGAATGGCGCGGAAGGAATTGGAACGGGATTTTCATCCGTTATTCCAAGTTTTAATCATAAAGAAATTATTGAATCGATGATTAATTACGTTCAGAAGGGAAAACCGAAAAAAATTCACCCGTACGTTCGTTACTACACTCAAGATATCGTTCATGATGAAAAAGGTCGTTACACCTTCAAAATGAAATTTGAAGAAAAAGATGGAAAGATTTTTATCACTGAGTTGCCTCGTGGTTATGATGCTCAAAAAATTTACAAGTACATGACTAAGTTCATGGACAATGACTTTATCAAAGACTTCATTGACTCATCAGTTGATAATGAAATTAAAATTGAATTAATTTTTAAGCGTGGTCTTCAACCAAGTATGCAAGAAGTTGAAGAGAAAATGGGGACATTTTCTGCTATCACTCCAAACTACACACTCATTTCTGAACGAGGTGTAAAGATCCTCGAAAAAGCAGAAGAGATCATTGAGATTTTTACTGAAGCCCGTATTCAAGTTGTAAAAACTCGATATGAGCTTTTGGTTAAAGAATATGAAGAAAGACTTACTAAAAATAATGAGATTATTCGCTTCATCAAAGAAAAACATTATGCTCAAGCTGAGAAATCTGAAAACCGTAAGACCTTTGTTGAATATCTAAAGAAACAAAAATTCGTCTACTCCGAGTACCTTGTTGATATGGCGATCTATCGAATGACAAAAGAAGAAGTTGCCAAACGTACGCTCATGATTAAGGACGATTCAGCTGAACTGAAAGAGTTTAAGAGAATCGCAAAATCAATGGACCTTATTAAGGGTAAGCTGATTGAAGAGCTGAATGACGTCAAAGTTAAGCTTAGTGAAATCATGGATCAAAAAGACAGAGAAAAGAAAAAAGTCATGTCTAAGATCGAGAAAGAAAACAAAAAGACTAATAAATAGTTTGACGGGGACATCTTGCGAATCATTTAATATTCTTAACTAGCTTGTTGAGATAAATTGATGTTTTTGCGAACAATGACCCTGTTTTTGGCTTATTTTTTTTGTTTTGGCTTATGCCGGGCCCAAACTCTTGTTTCCTGGAATTTCGCTACAGACTCAGAAAACACTGTCCTAGATTCCGGTCCTTATCATAAAAATGGATCACCTTTCCAAGCTCCACTTATACAGATTGCTCAAACTCAGGGCCGTCATTTCTCAAAAGAAAATTCTCTCATCGATTTTGGGCCGACTTCTGGTGGAGCTCTTGATCTTAAAGGAATAACTGACTTTACCTTTTCTGCTTTGATTAAATTAGATCAAGAAAACTCATTCACTACACTCTTCGATAATGGACAATTTAATATTAGTCTAATCGATAACCATATTTCCGTATTTCTTAAAACCTTTTATGGCCAAGCAGCCCTCATCGCTCAACACCCTTTAGTTCTTAATGGAGTTCATTCAACGGCCATCCTAGTTACTTTCGATTATGGGCAGCTTTCTTTATCGATTGATGGAAATGAGCAGGGGGAAGTGAATACTTTTACTTCTACAGTTGATTATGGGACAGAATCCTCAAGCATTTTAGTGGGGGAGAGGTTTCGAGGATTAATAGAGAGAATGGAATTTTCCTCTTTGAGCCGCTTTGATGTAACTCCTCCTCTTGTGGCAGTCGTTAGTCCTACACAATTGAGTGAACATTTAGAGTTAGAGGTTGTCTTAAGTGATAACAAATCGGGAGTCGATTTAGAAACGTTGGAAGTTTATTTTAATGGTGAGCAATTAACTAATTTAGAATTCACAGAAAGTTCGATAAAAGGAACTCTCCCCTATGATCAAGCATTAATGGTGCAAGAGCTCTACATTGTTGTCTCCGACCGAGCGGGCAATCACCGAGAAGTTGAATTACTGCTTGAACCATTAAATAAAGGCCCTTCTCAAATAAGAGTTGAGGCTCAAAAGATTGCTCTTTTTGAAGATGATACTTGTGTTATTACAAATATGAATGACCTGCGTTGTTCTACCAACTCAAAAGCCAGCATGTCGCCGGTGTTAGTCAGTTCAGGTCAACCTTTGCGTGACTTGACTATGGTTGACCTAGGTCGAAAATTTGGATGCGCTATAGGTCATAGTGGTGATGTTTATTGTTGGAATAAAGTTGATTTTTTGGCTTCAAGAATAATGGGTTTAGCTAATGCTACAGTGAGCCTCTCTGTTGGCCCTGAAAAGGCTTGTATGGTGCTTGAGAGCGGGGAAATGTGGTGCTTCGGTGAAGACTTCATTCCTTCCCGGATTGACTCGAATGTGGATTATTTGGAAGTCAGTCTTTCTGAAGTTGGGGGGTATGTCTGTGTCGTTACCAAAAATGGCTTGGTAAAATGTGGTGAAGACGTTCAAGGGATGTTGCCTATTCATCGTTTAGAAGGTGCAGAAAAAGTTTTAGTCAGTGGTCAAAGTGCTTGCGGTCAGTTGGTTGACCAAACAGTCTATTGTTGGAAAAAAGAAAATCCCAATGCCCAATTAGTGGAAAGCTTACATCGGGTTGTGGAAATCAAGGGAGTTCAAGAAAGTCTTTGTGCTTTAACTGAAGCTCACGATTTATATTGTTGGAATTTGAAAAATGCTCAATCAATTATTTCGCAGGTTAAAACAAGTTCCGCTATTTCTCAATTTGATTTAGGTTCTAGACGCGCCTGTGCTGTCTTAGAAAATGGTGAAACAAAGTGCTGGGGCTATTTATGAACATGAATTACTTTTCCGTTTTCTTTATGTACGCAAGTTCCGTCTACCCTTAACTCAATAACTCCACGAATATGTTCTCCACTGCCTTGCTCAACATGAAGAGCTTGACCATTGCTTTCCAGAGCAGCTTCCTGAGGCCCTGTTCCTAAGTTATAACGACTTTTGATTTCCCGTATGTCAGCTGTTTGAAGAGTACGAAGATAAGAGGCATTTCCAGAAGAGACCCTAGGTCTCATGACGGAAGATTCTGAACTAATATGTCCAAGTCCCAAAAAGTGACCTAACTCATGCAAAACGACGGAAGGCATATCGTATTGTCCTGATGGAGTAGGGCTACCAGTACTAAAAAAGAATGTACCATTCACTAATATGTCTGCATGAGTAAGTTCAAAGTAATCACCACTTCGATAACCAAAATATTGAGTTACTGCTAAAGCAGAGCTTGAGATACCGTGTTGTGAATAATTTGCAGGGTCGAACCAAGTATTGTGATAATAAATTCCAAGCTCACTATCGTAGTAATCAAGTGGGTCTGAATGTTCTAGGTTGGCGGTTCGGCCCCACGTAAAAAAGTCACTGTTAAGGGCAGCCGTTTCCCATAAATTTCCCATATCTTCTAGCATTGTTGCCTCGCCAGCAGAAAAAGATGTTCCATCACGAGCAATTTTAAGTGCCAGTTGTTGGTTGGCTGCTGGCCAACGTGCATTTGAAGTATTTACACCGCCACCATTGACTGAAGCAGTTTTAGTCACTACTTCAGGGCCTTTGATACAGGCACTGATTAGGATTAGAACTGTTAGAAGCGTTGATTGAGCGAAGAAGCGTTTCATAATTATTCCCTTATTAAACCCACTATGCTTCTCGGTTATAGTTTAAACTAACTTGAGCAATTATATCACCTACAGCTATTTAGCTTAGTGATCTGTCACTAAACATGCCTTGAATTTGAGTTTGTTTTCTAAAGGCTGGTCCTATTGCCTAAGATTTAGGCATAAGTGTAAAAAACATAGACACAATTTTTTTGCTCTCTGATAATAGATTTAATGCGGAATTCTTTTTTGATCATCCTTATGCTTTTTTCTTTTTCTGTTGGGGCGACCTCTTCGGCTCCTAATTATCCACCGAGCGGCATTGCTTCTCCTGAAAAGGGTGGATTTTTGGATGAAAAAATTGATTACTCCCGCTTTCCTGGAAGAATCACAGATCGAGACGAAACGGCTCACATTTTCAAAGTAAGAACCGAAAATAATAATTCAAAGTTTTTTAAAATTGGTGATGAAGTTCGCTTTCATTTACCTAATAAGTCTGCGCGCTTTTTATGTAATGGACATGTCCGTGCGGTAGAAGAATTTTATTTCTCCATGTATGTAAATGATCTTTCTGCTTGTTTTGATGAAGAGAAGAATTATTTTAAACGTGGCACAGCTCTTTCATTTGTGTCAGAGACATTAGGAAAAAGAATTTTTGAGGCCAGCGAGTTTCGTACGCTTTTGATTAAAAGAAGAAAAGATTACTTAGCTCAGTTGAACGACATCAATCATTTTATCTGGGCCTATGATCAAGAACGTGTCAAAACAACGGCTGATTGGGATAAAAAAATATTGGATTTGCAAAGAGAGAAAGAAAAATCTCTCGATAACCTTTTGATGAAAAAGCGGGAAGGTTATATTTTGCAAACTGATTTAAAGAAAAAATTAGATCAAACGGATGAAAACCTATCTCATTACTACATTGAGCGCCAAGAATTAATGACTGACCGCTGGAACCTGGATCACGATTTGGGAGTACCTGTCGGACAAAGACCTCAAGATATTCGCGCTCGTTACGAAGATTAAAAGTTGGGATACCCTACCTTTGTTCAACAGTCCTTCGTGCTTTGAAGAATCAATTTCTATGCTATAATCATCTCAATATTTCATTTTTATGGAGGCATTTATGGCCAAAGCAACTAAAGTCGCTAAATCTAGTTCTGGTTTGAAAAACGAAAAAGAAGTTCTTAAAAGATTAAACGAGTTGATGACTCTCGAATTATCGGGTGTTACTCGCTATTTGCATTATTCTTTCATGATCGTTGGCCCAAATAGAATTCCAGTTGTTTCATGGTTTCGGGCTCAGGCCAATGAAGCCCTTGCTCATGCTACCCTGGTAGGTGAAAAAATTACTTCTCTTGGCGGACATCCAACAATGGAAGTTGAAGAAGTTCCAGAAACCAATAATCACAATGTCATTTACATTCTTAAAGAATCACTTGAATTTGAAAAAATTGCCGTGAAAAAATATCATGAGCTATTGCCTCTATGTACTGGCAATATTGCTTTAGAAGAAATGATTCGTGAATTCTGCAAAACGGAACTTGAGCATTTGGATGAAGTGAATAAGATGATCGGAGATCACTAATAAAGATAAAAAAGGGGAGGCTTTAAGCTTCCCCTTTTTTTTGTCATCACTAGAATGAAATTATGATTAATAAATCAGCCGCTAAAAAAACCTCCAAAAAAGTAAAAAAGAAGACTCATTCAAAAAAGGTTTCAAAACAAAGCTGGACTCTTTATATAATAGAAACTGATAAAGGAAGTCTTTATACCGGAATTACCACTGATCTCGAGCGTCGATTTTCTGAGCATCAAAATGGTAAAAAAGGAGCAAAGTTTTTTCATTCTCAAAAGGCTGTTAAAATTTGTTACCAAGAATCATGCAAAAATCGAAGTCTGGCATCGAAGCGTGAAGCCTTTATCAAAAGCCTTACTCGCGTACAAAAACTAAATTTGATTGCTAATACTTGAGTTTTTTTGCTCGTAGTCTAAGAAAGCATTTGTAAGTATATTGATTCTCCTCAAAAATTTTATCCCCTTATACTTTTATTATCTAAAGTTTTTCATGATCAAGGAGGATTGATGAAATCAATACTGCTGGGCTTGGCCCTGACAATCTCTATTTCACCTGCATTTGCTTCTTCTCAATTGACTGCCGATGGTTTTCATAAGCGTTTCCAATTGGTTCGTAATGACCAAGGTGAGCTTCTTGAGATTCGTGACCGTACGATTGACACTAAATTTTCTTTAAAGCCTTATTTAAAGCAAATTAAGGAAAACCTGATCTCTATGCGTGACTATATCAACGAACACAAAGACGACTCTGTTGTTAATGATGAAGTTGATTCTATTCTTGCTGACCTTAATTCTGATGGAGAAATGAAAAATTCTCTTAATGAAAAGGCCATCAAAGATTCTGTAAACGTTATTGGATACCTTGACGTTGACGGTCTTATGGCCGCTATTCAAAAGCCAGATGTACTAGCTCAGTATGAGAGTCGCTTAACTCAAGAGATGAGTTCACTATCACTAAACTCTGTTGCAAACCTCAGAGACTCTCGTTACTTTTATAAGAGAGCTGTCACTTATAAAGTAGTTACTTGGGCACTCGACTATGCCAAAAAACATTTTTCTCAAATTCCTCTTTTGAATACTGTTTCTTATGTCATCGTAGAAGTTGAAAAAATGATCCGCGAAAGAAGAACATTTCACCAAAACATGCTTCTACATTACTTTGAGAATTTTAGCGAAAAAGAACTTGGGATGACTAAAGAAGAAGTTGATTTAGCTTTTTCTTCAATTTATGAGTCACGCATTGCTTGGAGTAATCCAATGGAATCATCAAATGCTGTGAAATCTTGGAAAACTTACGGAACAAACATTTTCTTTTCAGGTGTTCGGGCTGCTAACACAAAAGTAAGAAACATGTCTGAAATGGGAACTGATGTAAAAGCTCGTTATAACTATGCCTTTTTAGAAGTTATGGATAACGGAGAAAGAGTTGTCTTAAACCTTTTTAATAACAAACATATGTTTTCTTTCAAACCGGCCATTGCTTATAACTATGCAAAGCCAATGAAAGTAAAACGTACGCGTCAGATTCTTTCACTTGCTCAAATCGGTATTTCATTTATTCCAGTGTCTGATGGAATAAAGAATTTTGTGAATCAATTTATTGATTCAACAAAAGAAAACCAAGCTCTTACTGAAGGAGCCCTTATTGGATACTTTGAAAGTAATGGAAACACTGAGATGTATACAAATATCAAATCTCAGATTTTAAACCCTTACGACACATTCTAGATCACAGATTCTGCCTCTAACGAGGGCCTATTTTTAAGCGAAATCTTAAAAATAGGCCCTTTTGTAATTATTACCTTTCAGAAGCTTTTTTTTACTTAAAATGACACTTTGTGCTATTCTCGCCCGACTGTTTAACTCTCTGACGAGGTAGCCTAATGAAGAAGCACATTCAATCTCTAACTCTTTGTTCCTTAATGACAATCGTTATGCCCGTTTTTGCAAACGTAGGTGCAGTTATCGATTCAGGAGTGGATTTTTCACATAGTAAACTAGCTCCCATCGCATGGGTCAATAACTTAGAAGTTGCAGGAAATAAAATCGATGATGATAAAAATGGAAAGATTGACGATGTTAACGGTTGGAACTTTCTAACGAAAGATGGCAATGTCTTTGAGTCGGAAATGAATTTTCAAGACGAGATGTACGCTAAATTTCAATTATTTTTTGAATTACAAGATAAAGACGAAAGAGGATTAGGGACTCTAGAAGACCTACTTTCTATGCGTATGATTGCAAAAGATTTAGGACCTTATTTAGACTATTTTGGTACCCTTGCTCACGGTACTCATGTTTCTGGCATCATGAGTAAAGGTAATACGAAGTCTGAAATTATGGCGCTTAAAATAATCTCTACTGATGTAGAGTCATTTACAAAAGATGGTTTACTTGAGTGGCATAACCTTGCTAGCAAGCCTAAACTTTCTGGATCAGCTCTTCGTCGCTTTTTAATGAAATGGATGCTTGGTCGCTTAGGTCGCGGAAAAGCTAAAGAGTTGAAAGAGTTTGCGGTTTACGTAAAGGAAGCTAATGCTCGAGTTGCAAACTGCTCATGGGGCGTTGGTTACGAAGGTCTGGAACAAGCGGTAATTCAAGTCGCTGCTCAAATTATTGGGCCAGATGTTCCCGCTGATGAAATTGCTTTTTATACTAGATATTTATTTGAAAAAATGAACAACAAAGGCGAAAGAATGATGGATAAAGCTCCAAATACTCTCTTTGTTTTTGCTGCTGGTAACGATAACTCTGAAGACTTTGATGCAAATAACGATGAGAGACCTAACTATCCAGCCAACGCTGACAGTGACAATACGATTACCGTGGCAGCAACGATCGATAGTAAGGCCATCGCAAGTTTTTCAAACTATGGAGCTAAAACTGTTCACGTAGCGGCTGCTGGAGTAGGGATTCTTTCTACAACGCCTCAAAATAAAATGACGAAAATGTCTGGAACAAGTATGGCTGCTCCTTTTGTCTCGAACATCGCTCTAAATATGACTGAAGCGAATGATTCAATTGAGCCAAAAGAAATGAAAGAAATTCTTATGGCGACTGTTGATAAAAAAGATTTCTTAAAGGGTAAAGTGGTTTCAGGAGGAATTGTTAATCCAGAACGCGCTATTAAAGCTGCTGCTTACTTAAAGTCTAATTCATTAAAAAAAGCCATTGCACTTTCTTTCAAAGATATTCCAGCGAGCAGTTCTAAATCTGGATCAAAAGAAAAAGAAGTTTCCAAAGAAATTAGAGTTTCAAAACTTCCAAGTCTATTTCATTAATCAAGTTGCTTGAGTAGTGCCACCCTTCGGGGTGGCACATATTCCCAATAAGACTATTTGTAATAAAAAGAATGTTCCAAGGAAAATTGCTCCGCCTTCACTAAATCCATACGAATGCAGTCCACTGGCCAAGATGTAGTTCACGCCAAACCACGCCATCATGACACTCATAAAAGCCCCCGCAACAAAAAAGTTGAACTTGTGGGTATTTATCCAAGAAGTTCCTTTTCCGTGAAGTATCGCCATATAAATGAGGAGCACAATTAAGCTCCAAGTTTCTTTTGGGTCCCATCCCCAAAATCGGCCCCATGAATAGTCTGCCCAAACACCACCAAGAATGACGCCTGCGGAAAGCATGACGACACCAACTTTGATACAAGTATAAGCAAGGTCTACGTTGTAACGAAAATCGTCATCTGACATATGACCAAATCGTCTTTTAATCATGGTGATATTGGCCAATACCCATGAAAGTGCCAAAGCCGCATAAGAGAGAATGACCATTGTCACATGAGTTGAAAGCCAAAAGTTATCACGCAGAACTGGAACTAATGGAGCTATCGCTGAATTAAGCATCTGATTAGCAAAAGTCATCATTAGTAAGCAAAGAAAGTTATAAGAAAGACCTGCGATGATATAGATTTTTTCTTTTCTAAAAAGTGAAATGACTAAAGCAATAGTGGCAGCACCAAAACCTGAAAACATGACTGTTTCATACATGTTAGTTATAGGAGCGCGGCCTGAGATCATCACTCTCATGGTGATCGCCACTACTTGTGTTAAAAGAGAAAGGGCAACAAAAGGATAGGCTACTTTTATATTCTTCACTAAGACTAAGATACATAAAGTAAGAAGAACCAAACCCATGGCAATACCAAAAAAATGCAATTTAACATAAGTCAGCTCAAGTAAATAATGGTCTCCAGCCTTCTTTTGAAAGTCTGTTTGAGATTTTTTAAAAAGATTTTGAATTAAAGAAATTCCTTCAGTGCGCATTCCTTGCATTTTTTCTTGAGTTAGAAACTCTGGAAGGGTTTTCCAGACGATTGGATCACCTTCAGCTATTTTCCAGTCTGCGCCAGAAGTAATATTGTTATAAAGATCAATTTTATTCCAAAGTTTAGTCAGTTCCTTTTTGTAAGAGTCATTTAGTTTTAAAGTAGTAATTTCTGATTTGAGTCGATCAGATTGAGCCACTAAAGCTTTCATTTCAATCAATTTTTCATTGGCCGGCATATTTAAATAGCTTCTGGCTTTTTCATGCTCGACTTTCACTTTTAAAACTAAATCATTGGGAAAACCAAAGCCTTCAAGACTCAAAAAGCAATAGCTCATGGTTGGATTGAGGTCTTTTGTGGTCGCTGACTCCACCTCTCCTAAAAATTTTAAAGATTCTTTGGCATGAACGAAAAGTGGTTTCACTCTCCCGCCTGCTAAAATAGGAAGCGTATCCAAATCGGAGGTGCAAAATTTAGATTGGGCTTCTGCTTGTAATATAAAAAATGATAGGCATAAAGTTACAATTATCTGGATTTTTTTCATTTTAAGTCCTCACACTACGGGAGAAAAATTCGGCTTTTGTTTTTCGTCGGATCAAATAATGCCAAATGGCTCCAAAAATCAGAAGAATTGAGCCTAAGTATTTAACGGGACGGCCAGGATCATAGTTAACACTTAAAATTGAACCAAAGTTGCCATTGTCATTCTGGAAATAAGAAGCCTGATAAAAGGTAAAACCATCATATTTAAGCGGATTATTCATGAAAATATGATGAACTTTTGATTCTTTACCAGTGAATAAATTAACAAATGACTCATAGGATGCGGGATTATTTGTTCCCGGGTCTGTATCCATTTTAAAATTCTTTAGCGTAAATTCGTAAGGGAGAGTGAGGGACTTTTTAGCCAGACTAAAGATCGTTTTTTTCCCTTCAACCATTAAACCTAGAGGTTTATTACTAGTGACCCAATATTCTTGATCTAGGACTTTAACCCGGACTGCTTTGAGTTCGCCTTCTACTATTTTGCCGTTATCTTGTAAGGGCGTCACATATTCTGGCACTAATTTAGGAATCTTATTTTCTTCTAGTTCCTTCAAAGTAAGCTTAAAACCCATCCAAGGAAGCTCCAAAGGTGAATCTTTTTTGATCTCAAGGGCCTTCCAAATATTTTCGTTTTTATCGAAGTAGGCGGCACCTGCTCCAAATAAAAAGAGATGAGGTTTTCCTTGAAAGAGTTCTCGACTAAAAATTCGGTAAGGTGACTCTTGATCTATTTCTAGTTTTTCATTGGCTGGTAAGGGAGATAAATCTGGCAAGAAAGTGATGATTTTCCCATCTTCTGCTTTAAAAGCAAGAAAGCGGTTATTCTGTTTTGTTTTCTTTATCGGGATATTTTTTGATTCGGGTGTAAAACAACTATTATCCATCATGTTCCAGATAATGTGACCTGAGTTCCCTGTTAGTTTAAAGCATGGAAAGAGAGCTCTAGGCATGAAATGAACATTCAAAAGTCCCATGGTTAGATTCGATTGAAAATCTGCTTCTGAATCTGTTGAGAGAGTAAAATCTTGTCCAAAATTGGCATTATTGATGGTGTAGGTGGCAGAAATGCTAGACTCTGTTCCTGCTTTTTTTTCTACCCAGTTTTTTGATTCTTTGGCGAAAGGAAGATATTCGACTAACTCAATTTTCTCATATTTCTCACCCAGTTTTTGTGTTTTCGCCACCACTGGTAGTTCATATGTCACTTCTTTACCTTCATCTTCAAGCTTGATGGTCAGGATGTCTTCGTTCAAGCTGATAAAGCGATTAGGGGTATTCGGAGGGAGTGTAATACTGCCATCAATACCAGTAATGTATGTGGTCAAAGAACCTATAAAGAGAATGAGTAGACCGGAGTGAATGGTATAAAAGCCATAAAGATTTTTCTTAAGAGGTAATCTTTGTAAGGTGGCCATTAAAATGGATAGAAACATTAATCCCTGCAGCAGCATAAAAGGGAGGGACTTGTAGACTAATTTATTTGCATATTCAGTACCATGATACGATTCCATGAATGTCCCAAAGGCCAGGGTCATGCTAAAGATCATGATAATCACTACGGCAAATTTTAAGCTGCCTAAAGTGCGTTCACTTTTTTTCCAATATTGAGAGAGATTCATGCCCTATTTTTCTCACATTTTCCGGGCAGCTGAAAAGAGATAAATGGAGGAAAAGAGAATTGGTTGGTGAATCAAATAAATAATTAAGGAATGGCGACTTAAGAATTTTACCTTGGAATCCACGAAGGGAAGTTTAAAGGGTGAATAGATCCACGGTCTGTAGGCCAGAAAAATTCCCAGCCAAACCCAGGCCATCCATGGATAAGGGGGGATGAAATCCATTGATCGGATAGGGAAAAGTCCGCTTAAACTCATTGTATCCCATTTAAAGATAAGAATAAGCGCCAGAATCAAGAAACTAAGAATCAATGATAGATTTGGCCGGTGGATAAAAAGAACTCCTATAAAGGAAGTCACTGTAATGCAATGAAGAGTTCCAAAATAGATCCATCGATCAGGAAATATGAAATACGTCAGTAAACTGACACCTATGGAAAGAAAAACAAGTTTGCTTTGGCGTATGAAAAATTTTTTCCGATCAAAGTGAGTTTTGTAAGTGATCACAAGACTAGCGCCTACCGCGGTCAAAAAGAGAGAAACTATTATTCGAGGAAGCCAAAACCAAAAAGGCTCATTATAAAAATCGATTTTATTATAGTCAAAAAGGGACAAATCATAGGTGAAATGGAAGATTACCATGAGTATGATGGCCAAAACCCTAAACAAATCGATTAGATCTGAGCGCTTCTTTTCCATTAAAAGCCGTTCCTAATGTGACTGGGAAAGATGACCAATAAAGGAGCTGAGGACTTTATTTCCATGGCCCCAAAGCCTACATTCGATAATCCATGGGAAGAATAGGCTCTAAGGGTACTGCCTTTCATTGAATATTCACATTTGCCTTTGATATTGACCTTACAATTTTTGAAATTAAAAAGACTAAAAGTTCCTGTATGAGAAAAATTAAACTGGCCTTTACTTAATCCCCAAATCATCAGCTTTTGTTTGGCCCAGACTTTCACCTCAACTTGTTTTTTTCTTGATAGAAAGTGATGAATCTCACCTAAATTGATGAATTGATGGTCTTCACGGCCTCCCCAAAAACCAACAAGGTGAATGATTTTTATCTGTTTTGGAATTAAAGAAAGAGCCAAAGACAGGTCACTGTAGTCCTTTTTGGAAGGTACTCTAATGTCTAGTTTTTTCCCCCAAGAATCGCCGTCACCCACTGAGATACTGATTAAATGCTTCTTTTTAATCCTACTTCCGCCATCGACTAAAATCTGTGGGAGGTGGGCCAATTCTTTAGGCACAGCAATCGCCATAGGGCCTACTAGGGTCAATTCTTTGTTTTGTTTAATTCCTGCTCTGAAACTCTTAAGATCCATGATAAAGTCCTCACATATACTATGAACCATAGAAATCGAATTTTAAAGCGTTCTCAGAATTTAATGTATCACCGTGATGAAGTTTTTCAGGGTGAGGGTCTTGTTTTTCTCTCTTTTCTCTACCAAAACCACCAATTAGAGCTTTTTTTTCTTTTCCAGGATGGTCACATTAAAGAGGGGGGATTTAGACGAGTAGAAGGTGATACTGGGGAGCTTGATGCCCTCGTCGATGCTTACCTACAGCTGATTCACGGAAAAAAGTTGAAAGATTTTTCTCTCCTCAGTAGTAGAGAAATTGAAAGTTTTCTTCGAGATGAAAACCATTTGCCGGTAATTCTTGATCAAAATTTATTAGCAGAGCTAGACAAGTTGCTACTAAAGGTAAAGAATAGTGTTTATAATTTAGCTCGTCTTCATTCGGGAGAAGGTCAGCTAGTTTTTTTGCCCAACCATTTTTTAAATCTTAGTTTGGTAAAAAAAATTGAAGCGATTGAATCTGTTCTTGATTTGAAGATACGTCCAACCTTAATACAGGATCAAGGAAATATTGAGCTTTTGGATGTGGATGATACTAGCTTGATTATGGCCTATAAAGGGGCATGTGGAAGCTGCCCATCTTCTCAAAGTGGTACTTTGGACTTTATTCAAAGGACTTTACGAGAAGAACTTTTAGAACCCAATTTGACAATCATGATTGAAGAATAATGGAGACTAAACATGAATAAATTTTTTACTTTCGCTTTCGCTCTTGTTCTCTGTGGTTCGGCTATTGCGGCTGGTAACCCTAAAAATGGTGAATCTCTTTATAAGAAGTGTGCTTCTTGCCACGGTGGAAATGGCCAAGGCAATAAGTCTCAAGAGGCACCAAGAATCGCTGGACAGCACGAATGGTACCTGGTTTCGACTGTCGTTGATATGCAAACTGGTAAACGTTCTAACCCTAAGATGATTCCCTTTATTAAGAATCTGACCAAGCAAGAAATTGAAGATTTGGCGTCTTATATCACCACTTTAGAGTAGGAGTAATTCTGATGTCCACTCCCCATTTAACATTTTCGACACCCATCTCTGACGACGATTTGCTGAAAATCTACAACTATAACGTACAAGTTTTCACTGATACTCCTGATTTTAATTGGAGCTTAGATAATATTAAGCAAGAAATTAAAGATGGTTGGAAACTTTACTCTGTTTCAGCTGAAGATCAACAAATCGTGGCTGCTCTCTTCGTAAAACAGACCCCTGATAGTCTTCTTACTAAGGCTACTCCAATTAAATTAGAGTACCAAGGCAATGGATTCTCTCATCAAATTAAAGAATTTTTCGAGCAAATGGCTAAAAAACAGAAGTTGAAAAAAGTTGTGAACTACTGTCGTATGGACAACTTCCGCATGATTTCTCTGAATGAAACTCATGGATACTCCCGCACAAACAGAGCTATCGATCTCGATGGAACTTTGGTTGAGTGGGAGAAGAATATTAAGTAAGAAAAAAAAAGTTTGATTAAGTGTGAAGAATAAGACGATAATAAATAAATGATATAATCAGTGAAGTATTTTATAACTTCATTATTTTTTTTCGGAGGAATTTATGGCTAAGAAAGCAACTAAGAAAGCACCTGCTAAGAAAGCAACTAAGAAAGCGCCTGCAAAGAAAGCTGCTCCAGCTAAAAAAGCTGCTGCACCAAAAGCTGCAAAGAAAGCTGCTCCAGCTAAAAAAGCTGCTGCACCAAAAGCTGCGAAACCAGCTAAGAAAGCTGCTCCTAAAAAAGCACGTAAACCAAATCCTTCATTCATGAAGCCACTTACTCCATCAAAAGAGTTAGCGGAAATCGTTGGAGCATCTCCAATTCCAAGAACTGAAGTTGTTAAGAAAGTTTGGGCTTACATCAAGAAAAATGGTCTTCAAGACAGCAAGAACAAAAGAAACATCAATGCTGATTCAAAACTGAAAGTTGTTTTCGGTGGAAAAGCTCAAGTTTCAATGTTCGAAATGACTGCTCTTGTTTCTAAGCACCTTAGCTAATTAGATCTTTATAATTAGTCTGAAAAGACCCACTTCGGTGGGTCTTTTTTATTTCCATGGAAGGCCAAAGGCCGGTGGGATGTATGTCTGCGAGAGGCAGGAGCCGGAGCAGACGATTTCCATGGAAGGCCAAAGGCCGATGGACGAAGTCAGCGTAGCAAATGTATGTCTGCGAGAGGCAGGAGCCGGAGCAGACGATTTCCCATGGAAGGCCAACAGCCAAACACCAAGACTAAATTTAAATTGATTGCTTATACTGAATAGTCAGCACTGGATTCACTAGATCAGGATTTTTCTCTACCATTTTAAATAAATCTTTGCAGTGGAGAGTTGGATTTCCTTCTGCAAACTTCACTTCACCTTTTAAATATTGAATGCAAGTTCTTGCATAAAAATCAAAGTATTCAGGAAAAACTTTACCTACAAAGTTGACAATAATTTGTTTTCTATCCTGATCGTAGGAACCTAAGACAGCGTCAGGGAGGGTATCTAAACTTTGCAGTCTTTCTATTAACTCTTCTCTTTTTTTATTTTCATTTTTAAGGGCCCCTACTATGTTCCAAGTTTGGTTCATCGCTTCGCCCTTGATTGGTCCTTCCATGAGGTAAAAAAATGAATAAAGGTCTTTTTCAATACTATTAATCAATCCTTCTTCACTTAAGAGTGTATAAAAGGAGCCACGAATTCTCTGGGGGAAGCTTAGATAGTAAGATTTGGCATTAGTTTTAATGGCATTCCAGCATTCTTTATGGATAACGCTTAAGATAACTTTTTTAGGTGAAGCAAGACTTTCTTCGAATGCTCGAGCTAATTTTGTCATAACCAAAGGTTCAATGTCTTTTCTAGAGCAGTAAAAAGCGCTTTGTGCAGATTTCAGGGGAGAATCGACGAAATACCAAGCTTCAGAAATATCATTGTTTTGTTCATAGACCAGTTTTAATAATGTAAGACCCGTTTCATGAGTATCTTGATCTTTTTTCCAAAAATTCTTCATCATGAGAATGAGCTGATTTATTTTCTCGTTTTCTAGAGTGGACAAAGCCTGTCGAAAGTATTTGAGTCCCAATTCCGCCCTCAGCTGTTTGAAGCGTTCATTAGTTTGAAGTGGAGCCAATTCAAACATTTCTTCCATGAATTGAAAATGCGAGCTATCAAAAGTGGCACTCAATTTCATTTTTTGTGCCCAAGATACTCCCATTTCATCGATCATTGACTTCCAGTTGTCCGTTCTCTGACTTGGTCTAAGATCTTTGGCGTGAAGAAAGAAGTCAGCATAATCTTTTTCATCTTTCACAATTTCTAAATCTTTCAAGGAATAGCGTAATCCAAGGGTGGTCTGCCTGGTGGCAGCTTCACTTTTAAATAAAAAAAGAAAAATAAAGATAAATATGGAGAGGGTACGAACCATATAAGTATTGTAATCCCATTCGGAATGGGTGGTCAAATTCCTTCCGAAAAATCTGATCATTTTTAGGCATGACTGCCCGATTTTGGTAAGACATAATTGGTGGGAATTTTGAGCTTTTAAAAGGAATTTTATGAATCCATATTTGGGTCTACCAATAGTCAAAGAAATGTCACTTGGACAAACATCTTGGACGCTTTCTTATTATGAAGAATGGTCTGAGTTTTTATTCAAGCCTCAATTTCAATTAAATCAAAAGTTGATTGAATTGATAACTATGCTTGAGGCAACGGTAGACGATTTTCAAATGCCATATCAGGTAGAAAGTGTTTACTTCTCACTGGGATTTTTTAAAACTGAAAAAAAATTAAAACTAATTAGTCATCGTGGAGCCAGAGAGCAAATCTTATTAGAGCTTTTTCCAAACGAGACTAAAGATCTAAAGGCTTACTTTTCAAGCTTTTTGACACTCGATCCACTAAAGGCCCCAACAACGATCAAATTTGTGACCCAAAAATACGGACTTCCTGAGATTTTTGATGAATCTATGGAGCTGGTCTCTAACAGAGCTCTCCTTATTGCCGATGAAATTGGTCGTCATGTGAATGGATATCGCAAAAGTTTGTTTGAAAAATTTTCTGACTTTGGCTTAAATTTAACTGCTCAGTATGATTTATTTCGAATTCATATTTTGAAATTCTTGGCCATTCTACCTTCTCTTGATCATGATTCTTCTGGGAAAGAGGTAAAACGAGTACTTTTAGAGAACTTGCGCCGTTTATTATCAGACCACACAGAAATGAGTGCTCGTAAAAATAAAAAACGTAGCGAACTTATACCTGGTTCTTTGATTATGGGACTACGTTTGGCCCGCACATTATGTGCTTTAATCCCTGCCTATATTTTGGCCAATGTGGTTAGATATTTAGTCTCTATCATGGCCAAAAGATTTATTGCGGGAGAAAATATTGAGAAGGCCCTGTTAACATTAAAGACACTTAAGCGAACTAATCGTGATGCAACTCTTGATCAATTGGGAGAGTTAGTTGTATCAGAAAAAGAGGCTGACGCTTATTTCGATGAAGTGATCAAAATAATTCAAGGGATAAAACATGAAATTACCCCTGGAACAAAAAATGCTTCAGGGATTAATCGTGCCCACGTTTCCATCAAAGTTTCAGCCCTTTCTCCTGTTTTTCGTCCTCACGCCTTTGATTATACTTATTCTAAGGTGGCGCCTAGATTAAAAAAAATTCTTCTTACGGCAAAAGCTGAGCAAGTTTTTATTAATATCGATGCTGAACATTATCATTTCCGTGATTTGGTTTTAGATATCTATGGCAAAGTTCTACTTGAAACTTCTGAGTTAAATGACTATTCACAAACAGGTATAGTTCTTCAATGTTACCTTCGAGATGCAACTGAGCATTTAAATAAGATCCTTTCCCTTGCTAAAAAACGTGGATTAATTATGCCTATCCGCTTAGTAAAGGGGGCTTATTGGGATGCCGAGACAATTGAGGCAGAAGCCTATGGTCATGAGGCACCACAGTTTTTGAATAAAGAAGAAACGGATATCCATTACCGACAATTATTATACAAAGTCATGTCTTCCTACCCTCACTTACAAGTGACTATTGCCAGTCACAATATCCATGACCATGCTTGGGGTGAAGCTTTACGAGAACATATTTTTCCGAAGACGCCGGTGATTGAACATCAGGTTCTACATATGACCTATGAAGCTCTTTCACATGCATTAGCTCTCATGAATTATCCTGTACGTAATTATATGCCGATTGGTGGCCTATTGGTGGGAATGGCCTATTTAGTAAGACGGATTATGGAGAACTCTTCGCAAGTTGGCATCTTAACTCAAATGAGAAAGAAGGTTGATATCCGTCAATACCAGTCTCCACACATATTACTGCAAGTTAAACTAAAGCATGGAATGATTAAGCGAGAATCACATATGGTGAATTTCTCAACTGCTTTTAAAAATGTTCAACCCGTTTTACTTCATCAAGAATCTGAGAGACTTTATTTTAATCAAGCTCATCAAGATTTTTTAAATGAAATAGGACAATTTTCAGAAGGACTTGAACTGAATGGCTCTCAATCCTTCATTGAATCTCCATTTCAACCAGGTCTGATGCTTGGATACACTAATTTTGCCAATCTAGAAGATGCTAAAAAAGTTGTTGATCAATTAAGCCGTCCATCCTTGTGGAAAGAAAACGCTGCTTACAGAATAAGTGTTCTTCTAAAAACTGCTTCGATGATGCTTTTGGCCCGCGCACGCCTCGCACATTTAATTGTTTACGAGTCAGGAAAAACATTTGCAGAGGCTTTAGGTGATGTTGATGAGGCCATCGATTTTCTGCAATTTTACGCTCGTGAGGAATTGCGAATAAAAGATCTTGGACTCACTCATAGAAATCTAGTGGCTGTCATCGCGCCATGGAATTTTCCTTTGGCCATCCCTTGTGGAATGGTAGCTGGTGCCTTAGTTGCTGGTAATCATGTTATTTTAAAATCGGCAGAACAAACTCCTTTAATTGCGTGGGAGCTAGTAAAGTTATTTCATCAGTCCGGTGTTCCGAAAGATGTCTTGGCTCACTTACCTGGACCTGGAGAAACGATAGGGAAATTTTTAGTGCTGCATTCTCAGGTTGAGGCGGTTGTCTTTACCGGCTCAAGAGCTGTCGGAGAATGGATTTATAAAACAAGTCTAGATAAACAAGTTCAACAAAAATTAAGCTATCAACCAAAAGTGATTGCTGAAATGGGTGGTAAAAACGCCATTATAGTCACTGCCAATGCTGAATTGGATGAAACAGTGTCAGGAATTCTTTATGCCTCCTTTGCTCACGCTGGACAGAAGTGTTCTGCTGCCTCTCGAGTGATTGTTGATGCCATTATTTTAGAGAAATTAGAAACAAGAATTAGAGAAGCTGTAAAAGATATTCAAGTCGGTCCGAGCTCTGACCCCGCAACATTCGTCAATACTCTCATCAGTAATGATGAAAAAAGACGCCTTCAACGGCAAATTATTGAGGCCACAAATGAAGTTAAAGAGTCACATGGAAAAGTGATTATTGATCGTTCGCAAGAAATTTTTCCGGGTTCAATCATGGCTCCTGCCGTTTTTTCTATTCCAACTAAGTTAGCTTTTGATCGAAAAAGTTATGCCTGTAAAGAATTGTTCGGCCCAGTCATTCATCTTATTCCTTATCATTCCTTGGAAGAAGCCGTTAAAATTTTTAATTGTACTGAGTATGCCTTAACTGGGGGAGTGTATAGTCAATCCCAAGATGATATTGATTACCTCACGGACAAACTTTACTGTGGGAACCTTTATATCAATCGACCCAACACCGGAGCTAGAGTAGGGATTGAGCCCTTCGGTGGTTTTAAAATGTCGGGAACAGGGCCCAAAGCGGGATCAAAAGAATATGTTCAAATCTTTCATAAACAATTGATCCACGATAATAGTTATTCGATGACCACAGGCTTTCATGGTGGTCATGAACTAATTAAAGAAGATACAAGTACAGCTCATACAAATAGTGAAATAAGATTAGATCAGATACTCAGATTCCTGGAGGTTTTAGTTAATAATATTTCACTTTTCTCTCCAACTTCACAAATAATTCAAAGAATAAATTCAACACAAAAATGGTTAGAGAAAACTTATAAGAGCTGGAGTACCAACGGCACAGAGAATACTGGCATCCCTGGTCAACTAAGTTACAATAATTTTAAACTTTCAAAAAAAGAATTTATTGTATTAACAGATGCTGAACTTATTAATGAAGAAGTCTTGGCCCAAGTATTGGCCGCTATGACAGTAGGAACAAAGGTTACCATTCTTGTTCGTAATGCTAAGACAGCTGAAATTTGGAACATTTTTACTAATCTTGCTCTCATGTGTCACTACGAAGAATCTAAACTAAGAGTTCTTCATCTCGAAAGAGAAAGTTTTTTGCAATTTCTTCATAAAACAAATGCTGAAGTTTTTTATTTTGACACTGAATTAGTGGATTTTGAGCTTTGGTACAAAATGATACTTTCTCGTAAAGAGCAAAATTTTTTACCACTTATTTTAAGTAATTTGGAAAAGAACCCAGGAACTCATTTCGAAAATGTTCTTTTAAACTTTGTGTTAGTTAGAAGTCTGGCTGTCAATATTATGCGACATGGAGCTCCTCTGGCTCTAGAAAATTCAGAAGGGAGTATTTTGTGAAAAAGTTTTTAATCTTAGGCTGTGGCAATATGGCCCAAGCCTTAACTCTTGGCTTTCATCAAAGAGAAAAAAATCCATCTTTTTCATTCTTTTTTTATACTCCTTCAGGAGTAAAGGCGAAATTTTTGGCGGAGAAAACGGGTGGGCTACAGATCACCGAATTAAAAGAACTCTCACAATATGATTTTGTGATGATTGCTTGTAAGCCACAACAGTTTAAAGAGCTTTCAATTTCACTTCAAGGCAAACTTTCACCTCAATCGGTTGTCGTATCCATCATGGCGGGAATTAGTGTTGAAGGTCTAAAAAGAGATCTTGGACATTCAAAAATTATTAGAGTTATGCCAAATACTCCATCATTAATTGGAGAGGGTAGTAACCTTGTTTATTATTCGAAAGAAATCTTATCCCAAGAAAAATTAGATCTAGAACATTTTTTAAAAGCTGAATTTGCGCCCCATGTTTTTCAAAATGAAGAGCAAGTAAACCAAGTGACTGGTGTCATTGCTTCCGGCCCAGCTTATGTTTTTGAGTTTGCTCGTATCATGGTCGATTATTTACAAATTCAGTGCCAGATATCATCATCGGAATCGAATCTCTTGGTCAAAGAACTCTTTTTAGGATCCGCACATCTCATGATGAACTCAGAAACTTCATTAGAAGAATTACGCAATCAGGTGACATCAAAGGGTGGTGTTACATTCGCGGCGCTAGAAAGCTTCCGTCAAGCAAAACTGTCAGGTATATTCTCGGATGCTTTTCAAAAGGCTTATGAACGAAATAAAGAACTTTCGGAGGCAAATTTTGCCTCTAAATGAGCTTTGCTGAGCAAAATTAAAAAACATGCTATATTTAGAATATAGAGTCTCCGTAGTAGGGGCTCTAGGGATTTAAACATGGATGAACTTCATTCAATCTTAATTAAGCATCACGCAAAAAACAAAAAATCCGATGATAAAATCAGCGCGGGAAGTCCTTTACCAAAACCAACTTTTTCTGAAATTCCTGATTTGTTCTTTGATGATATTTTAATTCGCTTTAAGCTGACTAGAATTGAAATACAAGTTTTGATGTTTCTTTACCGTCAAGTCTGGTGCAGACCAAATCTTTACGCAAAATACGGACTAACAAGTTTGTTATCCTATTCTGACGTAGCTAAAATCCTCGACCTTTCTGTAGAGGATCTAATGAACTCAATTCATAACTTGGAATCATATGGTTTCATGCAGACTGTACGTGCTGGTCAATACTTAGTATATCGCTATTTCACACGTGAATACGATATACAATTCAACCAAAGCTACGACGAATTTTAATCATTACAAAATTTTACTATTTGTTTAACGCTAGCAATTTGTCGAACTTGGTTCATATTCCTAGTCAGTTTCATTCCATCAACATGGTAAATTCTTTCACCATTTTTGCCTTTTAGGCCAATCACCATCTGTGGTTTTAGTAAACGGTGTTCAAGTAGGACAACTTCTCCAAATGGAAGTGTCACATCATCATCATATTTCATCATAAGATCGACATCAAAGATTCTATGTTTGCCCATAATTGAAGCTAAATCACCTGAGGTTTTCACCTCAGACATTTCATACAATGTACAAGCTTCGCTTGCTTCTGCCATTGAACCCAAAGTAGGTAGAAGTGACATTAGACCGATTAAAAAGGCAGATTTAAGTTTCATCGACTCTCCTAAAACTTGTCTAATCTTTGGTCATCGATGATCAAAATTTAGCCAAGGTGTCCGTGATAACTTTGAATTTTCACGGTTTATACTTCTCTTGTGATTTTAATCTGCAGAATCAAGGCCAATACTGGAATAGGTAATACACGCACATTTGCTTTTTTGAGATAAGTCGTTAAAATTAGTTTATGGGTAAAGAAATTCTTAAAATTACCTATATCGGGAAGGACGCCACTTTTTTTCTAAAGTTGCAGGAATCCTTGAGGGCCAAATATCCATCATTAGATTATTCGTTCACTAACTTATCATCAGAGCCTAAAGATAATATTCATTCACTTATTACACAAATTGCTCCAGATAATAATGTCATCATTGTCGATATATCAGTTCATGCCTTAGAGCTATTGCAATTATGCCGTGTGATCAAAAGAACAAATAGCTTGAAACATACACTCTTAATGGGATTATTTGATCAACAGATCGATGAAAATGTCATGAAAGAATGTGTTGTTACAGGTATTAAAATAAATCATTTGAAAACCTCTGATAATAGCGATTTTCTCTACGACTTTTTTTCAGCCATCATGCCTGACAAAGCAGTTGCACTTGATTATGTAGTGGCGGAAGTAGCAGAAGAAGTAGAAGCCAAAGAATACCTTAAAGGTGGATACATAACGATTGAGAATCTTCATGCAGAAGGTGACGTTGAATTAAAAGTCGATGATGAAATAAAGATTTATTCTTTTTTAACAGACAGTAAAATCATTACCTCTCCGGTGATGAAAGTAAAAAAAGTCACTACTGAAAATGTTTTTTATAATTTTACATATGCCTATGATCTAGCTTTTAAATATGTTGATCTCGATGAATTATCCGATTCAGAAAGATACGTCGAAGCCGTAGAGTCAGCCAAGTATAGATTAAGTAAATGGTTAGGTGCCAAGTCAGATATGAGCGAAGAAAAGAAAACACGACTTTTCTTAATCGACAGAAATTTATCAATTTATAAAGAGAACATAAAGATAGATGCCTATCCTTTTATGATACGATGCCAACCCTATTTGCTTAATACTAAGGTTGAACTCTATCGCAACAATCCTCAAATTATTTTGGTTGGTTTAGATGGTCCGGAAATAGGTGGTAAGACGAACCAGATCAAAAATGACCTCAATACCTTAAAAAATATAGTCAGTGTCATCAAAGAAAGAGAAAAATATGAACCTTACCTCGTCATTTTTAACACGACAGAAGAGAAAGAAGAATTAAAACGACTGCTATCCTATGATAAAATCATGACTATTACAGGAGAAGTCACTGGTGAGTCGCTAATTAAAATGGCACAGCTTTTTGAAGCTCGATGGCAAAAAAATATAGAAACAAAGCATACCGGAATCAATATCGCACAAGCTAAAAAGCAAGTTTTTCTCTCAAAAGAAAATCCTCTCTCAATGTTGGAAATGAGTCGTAAACTTTATCTCAAAACAATTTCAGAATCAGAAGTTACCTTTAATGCCGATTTTCAGCCATTAATGTTTGGCGTTTATCGAATTAAGGAACCTTTTAATATTTTTATTACAGTTGTACCTCAGCTTGCAAAGCCAGATGCAAGTGCAGGCGCCTTTAGGGCCGTAATTCATGGTATTGGTGAAGAAGAAAAAGAAAAGCTTAGACAGTTTATCAATGCAGTTTACTTCCGTGCTTTAGAAGAAAAAAAACAAGAAGAAAGAGAAGCTGCGGATAAAATCAAAGAAATTTATAACGCAAAAAAAACTGATCAGCTTAAAAAAGAAGCGGAGAAACTTCAAGATAGTTCACCTGAAAAGAAGGGGGCTTAATCAATTCTTCCCATAACGAGCATCTATGAATCGATTAATCCTTTCCACAAATTCCTTTTTTTCAGGAAATTTTTCAGATACACGAAGTTGAAAGCTTAATGGACCTTCATAGATTTCCTTGCTTAATCCTAAGTTCTCAAGTTCCTTTAATAGTTTGAGGTAGTCCTTAAGAGCTTTATCCATTTTTCCAGCACGATTAAAATACTGCATAACCATATATGAACCCACTAAGAAAATAATCAAAGCCAAAGCAGCATAAAAACCTAAGTATTTTCGATCAAGATTAAATTTAGCAGATAACAAACGCTGGTATTCATGGTCAAAATCATAAAAGAACATACTAAGATTACTGTTTAAATAATCAATGTACTTCATAAGTTGTTCAGCACTTTGAAAGTTAAACCATTTTTTTTCGAGCTTAACACCGCCCCATTCATAATAAGGAGCCATCTGTTCATTAAGAACCCTAGCGCCAAATGTTATACGATTAGGATTAACGAATTCGGTTGGGTCAACTCGAGTCCAACCATTTTCCTCATGATAGATTTCTACCCAAGCATGAGCATCTTTGGCCTCGATACGATAATACTCACCAAATGCATTATACTCTCCACCTTGAAAACCACTAACTACCCGAGAAGGGATTCCTCCAAGCCGTGCCAAAAAAGCGTAGGCAGCAGCAAAATGGCTACAATATCCTTTTTTGCTTGTTAAAAAATCAGAAACTGATTTATAGGCAGGTGGCTCTAATGTGTAAATAAAGTTTTCGTTCCTAAAATACTGATTTAAACGAGCTATTTTCTCATCAAGCGATAGTTTTTTAACACCATAAATTTTTACTAAGAATGGTTTTATTTCGGCAGCATCATATCGTTTTATTCTCAAAGCTTTTTTTCTGATGATGGGGCTCATGTAATTATCTTTTTGCCCTAAGACACTCTTAGCATTCATGCGGTTTTTAAAATACATTGCATGCTTGAATTCATATGAGTGATCATAGAATTGTCGATAATTTTGTAAATCCAAATCGATAGAGATTGGATTGTCTAAGAGAAAAATCGGCCCTCTTATCCCTGGTTCAAGAAACAACTCATAACTTAATTCTTCCCCTTGATGATCAAAAGGTGCATGATAGCGATTAAGTAGCGAATAGTTACTTGGTGTCCAATGCATCCCATCAGTCTCCCAGAGAACAGTACCTCGCCAATATAAGTCACTGGATTGAATTTTTTGGGGAGGATTAAATTTTACCTTAAAAATACTCTGTGAAGAAAGATTCATGGGACGCAAAAGATCGAGATCAATGCGATCAGAGTAACCTGACTCAGCTTGGGATAAATTGGCTGTTTGATTAAAGCCACTGGTAAAACGAGGAAATAGAAAAAAGAATAAAAAGCCCATTGGTATTGCAGGTGCAAAAAACATTAACATTCGTTTAACATTTAATTGTTTTAAAAAACCTTGGTTTAAACGTAAAACAAAATAAAATGAAACAGCTAATTGAGTAAGGGCATAGACCAACATCAAAAAAGTTGGATTCAAAATAAGTAGACCTGCTAAGACCAAATTAAGAATTAAAAAGAGATGAAAAAAATCTGTTTCCGTCTTTAACTCAAATAGTTTGATAGAAGCTAAAAATAAGATAAAGGCAATGACAGATTCGGCACTTATGAAAGGCTGAAAATTTATTCGAATGATGATTAATGCTATAATTACCAGACTTGTAGTTAAAAAAGTTGTGACCCAACTTTTTTTTATCAATGGCTCGACAAAGCTCAATAATGCAAAAAGAAAGGAAACAGTTAATATAAGTGGGGGTTGTTCCCCCCAAAACATGAATAAATTAGCAATAACCATAAAAAAACTAATTTGTTTCATGAAAGGCCTACAACGGATAATTTTTCTAAGATTTTTTTCACCTGCTCTTTATCCCGAGAAGGTTCAAAATTATAATCACGATAAATTAGTCCAAAATAAAAACCTTTACTCATTAAATCACTAACTAAATAAGCCAAATAGGAAAGCTGCTGTTCAATAGGAAAGGCTCCTACAAGCTCATCTGCCCTTACTAGAAAATCTTTGCCTTGAGATTGCTCCATCTCTTTAATCAAAAGTGTCTCATTGAGCGCAAACTTTTTCCAATGAATGTGTCGATAAGAATCGCCGTGACGAAATGGTTGTAGATTTAAATTGTCATCATCTGGATCAATTTCAATCGATTCAATTTGAGAGAGATCATACTGAAAATGAAGAGGCTTGGGATAAATATAAAATTTGTACTGGTAATGAAAGTAGGTAAATGTTCTAAAAAAACTAAAGGGGAAAGTTGTTGATAACTCTACACGCCTTAAAACTTGAGCGCCTCGTCTAAACAATTTTATTTCTTGAGTGAATTCTAATGTTTCACCAGCTGGCAAAAGTGGAATAATCAACTCTTCAATCTTATAAGCACTACTTGACTGAAATCTTACTTTAACTAGGTAGCGAGGAAAACTGGCCCGGTTTTTAACCTTGATTTTCACTAAGCCCCATTGTTCAGCATATGAAGACTCAATACTGAAAGCCTCAATTTGAATCTGGCTTAAGTTAAAATGCGTATAGAACATAGAGCAAATAAAAAGACTAAAGAGTAAGAAATTGAAAAAAAGGATAAAATTGTTTGTATAAATTAACCCGGTGAAAAGGAGTATCAAACAAAGAAAAAAAAGTTTTATACCATTCCAAGTAGGAAGAATATAGAGTCTTTTCTCGCGGGAGAAATTTTGGGAATAATCTCTCAATCTCTGAAGAGGATTTTTCACTAGTAAACTTTGATCTTGTTAATCAGTTCTTTTGTTAAGTTCATCTCAAGGTCTATCGATATATTTTTAAATGGAGAAAGACGGTGTGAAATAACGGGAACAGCAACTTCTTGGATATGCTCTGGTAATACCTTATTTTCACCATGAATATAGGCCCAGGCTTTGGCGGCTTTCATTAAATCAATTCCTGCTCTAGGGGATAGGCCCTGAAACCTTTCTTCTTGTCTGGATGTCTCAAGCAATGTTGTTACATAATCAAGAATAGCGGACGAAACATGAACGGTTTTTGCTTCATTTATCATCTTTAAAATATCAGATTCTTTTACCACAGGAGTAATAGCATTAATTTTTTGACTACGATCATCTTGTAGCAGTAATTGTCTTTCTTCTTTCGCTTCAGGATATCCAAGTTTAATTTTCATCATAAAGCGGTCTAGTTGAGATTCTGGAAGTGGGTTGGTTCCGATTTGTGAACGAGGATTCTGTGTAGCAATCACAAAAAATGGTGATGGAAGTGGGTAAGTCATCTTATCGACAGTAATTTGATATTCTTCCATTGCTTCGAGTAGGGCACTTTGAGTTTTTGCCGTACCACGATTTAGTTCGTCCGCTAAGATAAATTGATTAAAAATAGGGCCTGGATGAAATTCAAATTGAGCTTTGCTCTGATGAAAAATTTGTACACCTAAAATATCAGCTGGTAATAAATCACTAGTAAATTGAATTCGTGAAAGTGAAAGTCCAAGTGCTCGACACATAAATTTGGCAAAGGTCGTTTTCCCCATTCCAGGAACGTCCTCAATCAAGAGATGCCCATGAGCAATAAAAGCTGTTAGGGCCAGTTTCATCTCTCGTTCTTTACCGAGAATGATTTGGTTTCCTACGTTCAAAATATCTTGAATGTTCGTTTGCAAAGGCATGCTCTAAATTTTATCCTAAAACTCTATGAAAGATAGCTTAACTTTAGAAAAACAAATTACTCAGGTATTATACGACTTTATACCTCATGTAAAAATTAAGGTTCATGATACAAGTTCATTTTCACTGATCATTGATATGAAAATAAAGCCACAAGCGAAACAAGAAAATTGCCGCTTAATCCCAGACAAAGGCATTATGGTTCAACTTCTCGCTCCACCCGTTGACGGTGAAGCAAACGCTGGACTTATAACATTTTTCGCTAAAGGATTTGGACTAGCAAAAAAACAGGTGATACTCGTAAGAGGTCAAAAATCTAGGCAAAAAACGTTAGAAATCATTTTTGAATTAAAGGCCCAAAAAAATTTAAGTTACTTCATCGAAAAGATAAAAAAAACAATCATTGTTGGCTAAATCTAGCGATGAAAAATAAAGAGATATGTAAGACCACCGATAAAGAGCAGACTTAATAAAGTGCGAAAGACTTTTAACAAAGGATGCTGTACTTTTTGATCCATAATGCCTGAGTTGGAATTAGAGAGACCTGCAAGTAGCAAGTTGTGACGGATTTTTTTAGGGGATGAATTTTTCATAAATGACTCCTGTCTTTTTGCTATTCTACTGCTAAATTCTACAAACTTTTTAAATACTGGGCCCCCCACTATGAGTTAAGGATTTATTTGCCTGGAAAATGGTAGAATAAAACAAAATCTATGTTAAACTCATAAATGGATATTATTTTTTATGAAAAAAATCTCGTTTGCAAACGACTTTCTCGAAATTAAAAGTATTTTTGACGGCCTTCGGACTGGAAAAGAAGATGTCGTTCTCTGGCAGAAATCGAGTTCAGATACTCGTCTGGTCCGTTATGCGCTCATTGAAAAAAATCTTTTTGTACAAAAAGAAATTTGGCTAAAATCAAAAACTGGTTCAGAGTTTGCTTTTACCATTGGTACTATTTATTGTTTTATTGATTCCCTAAATGTTGTTTTTAAAACTTCTGTGAATGAACAACAGAAAGAGTTAATCGCTATTCTCTACCCAGACGAAATTACCTTACTGGATGAAGCTGATCCGATGAAGAATGACATGATTTTTATTCGTGGTCACGGCGAAGGCAATATCCAAGATATTATAAGGGTGAAAGGTGGTAGTGGTAGCAGCAATCAATCTAACTATATGACCTATCGCTCACTCTCCAATTCAACAGATCTTTTTGAAGACGAATCCAAATATTTGGCGATGAGAGAATCTCAAAGAGTTCAGCCAAAGGAACAGAAATTTGTAACAATAATAAGAGAAGGACAAATTGAAAGTGACACAATTCGACTACTTGATTTATCACAAGGTGGAGCTGGACTCTTAGTTTTTAATCAAGATGAATTTAAATTAAAAGAGATCGTAATCATTACAGCCATCGACGGAAAACCTATAGATAAAGTCCTACGTGGAGAAGTCGTTGCCATAAGACCTTATAGTTCTGACTTAACTGATTATAAAGTTGGGATCAAATTTTCTAGTTAAGCCGCTTTTTTAAAATAATCATAAGCCTTTTGTATAACCACAAAATTTTCATGAATTTTTGTCTTCAACTTCTCTTGAGTTTTAGTATCAAAACTTGTGAGATCGAATCTATCGGGATGACATTCTTTGGCTCTTTCTTTATAAGCTTTTTTTACTGCTTCGCTGTTGGCAGTTTTAGGCAACATTAAGATTCGAGCATAATAGTCGAGATCCTGCTCATCTTTCAGGCGCCCCATTTTGAGATCATAAATTTGGTGCAAAATGGCTTTTCTTTTTAAACTGGCAGGATCTGTTTCTTCAGGTAGGGCACTAAGCTTGGTTTTTTTTTGACCTTGATTATGTTGGGCCTGATTACCAAATTGAACTGGTTCACTTTTTTTCATTAATAATTTACGTGCTTCTATCAACTCGTCGAGATCATCGAAATGCTTATCTTTCTTTCCACGAAACATATCATCCCACCAGACAAACAATAATCCAGAAAGTGCTTTCATGACGAAAACAAAAACAACACAGCCAACGATTACATAGGGGATATGACTTTTATCCATGAAGTAGTTATCGTCTATACCAAAAGGAAAGTTAAAACCAAACCTTACAAAAACAAAGTAATCGGGTAATGCTAGATAAATCTACCTTTTTAAGTAGAATTGATTAAAGACTTAGTTCATTTAAGACGAAAATTAAACACTTATGGCATTTACCAAAGAACATTTTTTAGGACTTCTCAAAGCAGCCGTCACCAATAAAGTGAGTGATATACATATTCGCACTGGTGAACGCCCATGTTTTCGAACATCGGGAGACTTAGTGGCTGTGAAGTTAGACCCATTAACTTATGACGAAATTAAAATGCTTTGTAATTTCATGATCAAGGATGAAGTTGTTAAGACGAAACTTGATACCATCAGAGAACATGATGGATCCTTTGAAGTACCAAACCTTTGTCGTGTTCGCTACAACCTCCTTCGTTATCAGGGAAAACTAGGACTCATTCTTCGTATTATCAATGACAAGATTCCAACAGTTGAAGAACTTGGACTTCCTAAAGTTATAAGTAAAATTGCTGAAGCTGAACGTGGACTTATTTTAGTGACTGGTGCGACAGGTTCAGGAAAAAGTTCGACCCTCGCTGCTATGATTAATCACATCAATCAAAACAGCGCGGTCCATATTTTAACCCTTGAAGATCCAGTCGAATATGTACACCGTCAAGGTAAAGCGAAAATTACTCAAAGAGAAATTGGTTCTGATACTTCCGATTTTATTAGTGCACTTCGATCGGCTCTTCGCCAAGATCCAGATGTTATTTTGATTGGGGAGATGAGAGATGCAGAGACGGTTGGGATTGCTTTAAAAGCTGCTGAAACCGGACACGTCGTTTATGCTACTATCCATACTACGGATGCGATGAACACAATTGGTCGTTTGATTTCTATGTTCCCGCCTGAAGAGCAGAATGCAGTTCGTGCTCGTATTGCTGATAATCTTTATGCAACTATTAGTCAGCGTCTTTTAAAAAAAGCTGACGGAAAAGGTCGAGTTGCTGTTCAAGAAATTATGATCAACAATCCTGGTATTAAAGAAGCCATTTTAAATCCCGCCAAAATTGCCGAGATCTATACTTACATTGAAAAAGGTAAGAATGGTGGTGGTTCTCAAAGTTTCGATCAACACATCACCGACCTTTACAAGAGTAAGCAAATTTCTCTGGAAGAAGCTAAATCTGGGGCCACAAAACCAGAGGACTTTGAAAGAAACCTGATGTTTGGTGACAAAGAATAATAAACAACATCATTTCTAAGCCGCTTAAACTTGGTCCTATGCCCAGTTTCTTGTGCACTTTTTTTGCATCAACATTTTGTTTTTATTTTGCTAACTCACGGAAACCATAGATTATTTTAAAATGGGTAGGGGATTAGGGGAGTGAGTGGTTTAATGAACTCATCCACAACACAGTGGGTGACCTTAGGAGGTTTCATATTATGGTACGTCTCTTCGAAGTAAACCTTGGCCGCTTCTTTAAATCTTTGATCATCAAAGATGTTACTCAACATGCACGAATCAATGCGGCCGCATCCGTTCAACATGTACACTCTCAAATTGGATTCATTGAACTGAATGGAATTAAGAGTATGACTATCTTGGATGGCATATTTTCCGGTAAACAAGCTTTCTTAGGAGCAGCTACCGAAAGATTCATCCGCTTACACAAATACTGAAGTTTCTCTAAGAAATAATCTTGGTTAGATGGGGAAGGCGGGATGCCTTCCCTTTTTTTTTGATACTCACCTAATTTAGTTTTCCAACTTTACATTTCTTCAATATACTTAAAGCATGTCTGAAACTAATTTTGCCCCTATATGTCTTGATAATTTAAAAGCTGATTGTCCTTTTAATTTTGATTTGTATATTCGTATCAACGAAAAATATATTTTGTATGTTCGAAATGCTGAAGGAATCGAAGAAGAAAGACTTGATAAACTAAAACAAATTTTAAAATTAAAAGAAAAAGAAGTTGATCGCATCTTCATCAAGCATGAAGAGCAAGAAAAATTCAATGAATATATAGGTGCGTCTTTAGACAAAGCTTTGGATGATACAAAAATGCCAGCTGAGGAACAGGCCAATGCAGTTCTTGAAATTGTCCAAAACACTGTTGAAGTTATTTTTAATAATCCAGAATCAGTGCAGGCTTATGCTTTAACCGAAAAAGTGGCGAAAGGCTTAAGAAAACTGGTTCAAGGAAATCCTGCAGTTTTAAAACAAGTCTTTACCAAAAAAGGCCGTGCCACTGAGACAATTGAAAACCATTGTAAAAACACAGCCACTCTTGCATTAAAAATTGCTTTTAGTCTCGGGTTCAGAGGTGAAGATCTTGATAATTTAGGAGCTGCAGCTTTATTGCATGACGTTGGTCACGTCAATATTAACAAAAATGAACAAGAGTTACTTTTTCGTCGACCGCTTGTGAAATTTTCACCGGATGATAAACGTATCTATATTCCACATGTAACTCATTCGGTGCAAATGGTTTCTAATAAACCATTTGTGAATGAGAAAATCATAAAATTGATTGCCAAACATGAAGAACGATTAGGTGGAAATGGTTATCCGAATAAAGAAATGAAACTTGAACTATTGGAGCAAGTTTTAGGTTTTGCTAATAACTTTGATAAAAGAATCACTATCCAGGGCCAACAAATTCAAGTTGCTTATAAAGATATTCAGCTAGAAGAAATGGGTAATTATGATTTAAGACTATTTCAAAAACTACGAGAACTTCTTCTAGCCGATGATTTATTCCAGGAAAAGGATAAAGAAAAGAAAAATTAAGATTTAGAGCAGCTCAAATCTATTTGAGCTAAAACATCTTCACGTTCTTCATCAATAACTTCATACTTATTTAGGGTCCAAACTTTATCTGAACTTTCTTCTAAGTATGTCTTGTAGCTAGATCCAGCAATTTTATCTTCACGAATAAGGTATTTTTGAGTACCGGCCTTAATTTCTACATTAAGCGACCTAATGTTATAGATGGTTTCATCAGGATTAACGGGCTTACATGATAGAGTTCCAGCCATTGCGGAAAGAGATGAAAAAGCGACTAAGAGAAACAATACTTTTTTCATAATTCATCCTTTTGAAGATCATCTAAGAGATCAATTAAAGTAGGGTTTCTTACCACAAAACAAGCTCTAGCCAAAGTTGGCTTATAATTTTTATAGAGAAAGGTCGTGTGAAGACATAGAGGTTTGTAATGTCAGTTAGGGCCGTTATTAGCTCCAAATCCAATTCACGATAAGAAACATTATCGTGAAGTGGACCATATTTAAGTGATTGGACTTACTAACTCTAACTTCAATTCATGCACTTTCTTCAGATTAGAGTGTGCTCTATTCAATTCAGGCATTCACCTTAGCCTTACCTATGTTTAGATTTCAAAGACATAGCACGAAAAAACCATGTCAGAAAATTTCCGCAACTTTCACACTTCCATCATTTAGACTGCTGTTAAGAATAACAAAGAAAATCGACTCAATAACGAAGTCGAAAACATTAGGGAAATTTATGAAACTTGCAATAATTGGATTACTTTTACTTGCTTCCGGATCATCATTTGCCCAATCAGATTCATTATCTTTTGAACAGAGGGTTAATCAAATTCACCCCAACGAGTCGGCAAACTTTAAGGATCCTACGTATTTGGGATCTCGCTTGCTAGGAAAGATTCCTGGTGAAACAAATGCCGAATTGAAAAATAGAGGAGAAGAATACTGCAAATTTTTGAAATATGATGGAGGTTTACTTTCGATTACTGATATGGCCAATAGCAAATTTAAGTTTACTCATGAAAATTTAGTGGGAGGACAGCACAGTGGTGTTTATCCTACATCTAAAAAATTAGTATCTATCTTGGTTCCCTTTACTTCTAAAATAGTAGAGTTGATCAACGATCAATTAATGCCAGTCGAAATCACGAAAGACAGAAAAAACATTAGCTCTTTCCAAACGATTGTTACAAGTTTAAAATGCAAACTGGAATGAGCCCTTGAGATCAGACAGCTTTCCCTCAAAGTTTCAATACAGGTCGGTCAGCAGGGTTAATTTTTAAAACTTCATCTTCAAACTCGCTTGGGGTCTTGTACCCCAGGCCAGAATGAAGTCTCTTCTTGTTATAAACTTCATCGATAAATTTTGGCAAATTGATAATTACATCTCTCAACGTTTTATAGCCTTTAAAATAGACCTCTTCTTTTTTAACGTCTTAAAAAACGATTCAATGTACGCATTATCTTCTGGTGTTGCCAGTCTCGACATTGAGAACTAACTTGTGGTGATTCAAAAACTCAATATAGTCGATGCAGCTATATTGAACCCCACGAACTGAATGATGGATGACTCCTTCTGGAGGATTGTAATTTTGAATAGCGATTTTTAAAGCATCCATGCAAAACTTGTGACTAAGGTTTCTTGAGATGGCCCAGCCAACAATCTTTCTGGTGTATACATCGATGATTGCATTCAAATAAACATACTCATCTACAAGTCTGATATAAGTAAAATCAGTGGCCCAAACTTGGTTCGGCCCATTAATAAGGATAGGAAAGATTAGCCTATCGTTCTTGAGCTAAAACTAACCATGAGCTCCCTCCCCCTCAAACCCAAACCCAAACCCCGGCCTCAGCGTCTTCTTCTTCGTCGAACGATCAACTTCAAGCTCAATCAGCCCTATATCTTTAAGGGAATAACAGTCATTAGACACTGAGATTAATGAGCGGCCTAAAATTTAAGCCGCAATTAGTATCGTTTTATTCTTTTCAGATACTTCAGAATCAAGGAGAAAATCTAATTCTACTTTCTTTTCACCAAACATTTTAAGAAAACATGCTCTCAGAAACGCTTGAACAGGTTTATCAAGTGGTTGATCAAGATACTTCTTTTCCCAAGAAGCCAAAGTTGAATTTGCAATTCCAAGTTTTGTCGAAAGATCAGATTGGCCCATTTTTAAAGCTTTTCTAAAAAAGATTACTTCTTTTCCACGAATTGGCCGATTGGACTTAAGAATAAGTATTGAAATTTTCTTATGAAGATCTTTAGGAAAAGCTTTAATCGCATCCCCAAATTCAGTATCTTCAACTTCAACTTTCTCGATAAAGATATACTCTAATCCGGACTCTCGATAATGATAATTTTTAACAATCTTTTTTTTCATCTTAGCCTCCATAGACCGTAATAACTACAGACTTGATTTCAAAATCGAAGGCAATTATTAGCTTAAATTCCTCGCCATCCAAATCAGGCCCTTTCCATTTTACTTTAATATAAGTTTCGTTTTCTTCTTCGATTACAAATATTTTACCTTTCGAAACGGAATTTTCGATATCTTCTATACTTACAGTATCGCTCGATCATTCTTTTTCTTGCATGAATAGTAATTAAGTAGTTATTGCTTGAAAAGGATTTTTTAATTTCAGCTTTCGTCATGCTACCATTATAACAATCCCGGCGACAGAATCAAGTGCAAATTTACACATTTCGTAAATTTACACCATTTGCAATAAGGAATATTATCGTAAAGTGGACTATATTTTAGCGATAGGAATTAATAAATCTAACTTCAATTTATGCTCTTTCTTCAGATTTGGTCGTGTTTTAATCAATTCAGGCATTCACCTAAAGCTAGCCTCAGCTTAGATTTCAGATACATAACACGAAAAAGTTATGGCAGATTATTTTTTTCGATTCTTCACGCCCTTCATTTAGACTGCTGTTAAGAATAACAAAGAAATTCAACTCAATAACGAAGTTGAAAACATTAATTTGACCTGACCCCCGGACACTGTAGAGATGGGTATGGTTTTGTAAACAAGAATG
>JBMOGR010000008.1:0-155854 GCA_049318265.1 Bacteriovoracaceae bacterium | reverse complement strand
ACAATCCAGGACCGAATAATCCAGGACCTAGTATCCCTCCACGTCCGCCGCATAACAATCCAGGCCCACAGCCAGGACCAAAGCCACCGCCTCCGCATAACAATCCAGGACCGAATAATCCAGGACCTAGTATCCCTCCACGTCCGCCGCATAATAATCCAGGCCAACAGCCAGGACCAAAGCCACCGCCTCCGCATAACAATCCAAGACCGAATAATCCAGGACCAAAACCGCCATCAGGACCAGGTCCAGGCGTTCCCCCTCGTCCACCTCACAATATATAAAATCGGGATAACAAAAAAGGCCACAGCTATGCTGTGGCCTTTTTTTTGAGGTTTAATGGAGTGATATTAATTAAGCCTAAGAATAAGAAAGGTTTTGAGAACAAGAACGGACAATACATCTTAGAATTCTGAGCCTATGCTCAGTTTTCCTGGTCTAAAATTTAAAGATAAATTTAAAACGGTATTACCTTCGAAAGTATCTTTTTTCTGATCAAAGCGAAAGCGTTCATATAACTCACATCAAGAACATATTTTCTTTTTGCCTCTGCTAAAACTTTGTTCAAGCCTTGTTCCACAAATGCTTCAGTTTGAGCCAATGATAGAATAGTAAAAAGAATATAGATAAATTTAAAAATCTAGGGCCAAAACGAACATTTAGGGTTTAAGATTTTACCATGCATGACCATTCCAAAGAGGCTAAAAATTCGCTCACACATAAACATGATTCTGAGCATTTACTTAAACATCATGGTCTAAAACTGACTCCTTTAAGAAAAAGTCTCCTGAGTATTCTACAAAACGCCCAGAAGCCATTATCGGCGGAAGAGATTGCTCGAAAATTAAAAAATGTTGATTATGATCGCGCCACCTTATTTAGAAACTTAAAAACCTTTGTTGAAAACCACCTCTGCGATGCCATTGACTTAGGTGAAGGTTTTCAGCGCTTTGAAATTCATCAAGAGGCTCACCATTCTCATCATATCCAGTGCACCAACTGCAAAAGAATTGAAGAGGTTCACTTTTGTGTTCCAAAAGAAATAGAAGAGGCCCTGAAAAAACAGGGTTACTCCAATATAAGTCATCGCATGGATTTTTTTGGTATATGCAAGAAGTGTTCTTAAAAATAAATTAAAGAGAAAGCTGAAAACCTAGAATAGCATTTCTACCAGGCATGGGAGCAATATCTTTCAAAGTCGAGATATGATTTCTAGCTTCAATATCAAATATATTTCGTACTCTTAAAAAGGTACTTAAGCTAAACTTATCATTTAAAAAATTGTAGGTGTAACCAGCATTGGTTAAAGTATAAGCGTTTGTTTTTGTTTCATTAAAAGCGACTTGAGTTTGTTTTAAAACATGGACTATTTCACCATCAACACTCCAATGATCTTGATTATATTCAAGACCTAGAGTAGTTCTTGGCGGCGTTATACGAGGGAGATTATTTTTTGAACTTGTTTCTCTTCCTCTTATCAAATCTGCTTTGACAATTCCCGTCCAAATGCCCTTCTCGCTCTTGTAGATTTCCGTTTTATTTTCCACGTCGGTTCCGTAAAAAGTAGCAGCTAACTGATTATAGCGAAATATGGGGAGGGCACTTGTACTATTTGTTTCTCCTGTAGGAATTAGATTAATAAAACCATCATATTTTTGAGCATAAACATTCCAGGTCAATAGTTCTTTTTCCGTTTTATGCTTAAAACTTAACTCTACAGAATAAGCTTTTTCTTTTTTGAGGCCAAGGTCTCCTTGTTCGTAAGTCCCAGTCGCTAAATGTGGACCACCAGCATAGATCTCCTGAAAGGTCGGTGCTCTTTCAGTATAGGAAAAATTATGGGCCAGAGAATTATTAGGATTCAGGTGATAAAGGTATCCTAGGGATGAGTTATAACTGGTAAAGTTTTTTTGGTTTTTTGCCCCAAAAGTTGAAGATTCTTTTTTATCAATTTTGACTCCCTCAACTCGTGCAGCGAAAGTATATTCATGCTGATCATCTTTCATTTCTTGGAATGTAAATAATGCTGCTTTTTGGTTTTTAGATTCAGGCAAAAAAGCTTCATCTCCGATGGCCCCGAAATCAAAAACTTGTGTTTGGATGCCAGAAACGCCTTCAACACTTCCGCTGGTATTCAAAGCTTCAAAACGACTTTCATTGCCTTCATTTTTAAAAGTAGTTCCCACGACTCCTAAATCTTTTTCCACATGTTTGTACTGGGATTGTGCCGACTTGAATTTTAATTTGCGAAAAAGTGAAGACTGAAGGTTGTATTCAGAGTTTAGCTCCCAACGATTTTGAATCATGCTAATGGCAACATTTTGTTCGGCCACAGTGCCATAGTTGGTATTAAAATGATTAAAAGAAAGTCCTACTGCTCCTTGATCAAAAACCTTTGAAACTCCAATAGCTTGGTTGTCTTGTTTATTAAAACTATTTGGAAGTTTTTTCTTTCCTTCTGTTTCCCCTGCTGTGTAGGGTTCATTAAATCTTTTCTTTTCGGTTCGAGCATAAGCAGGAATTTTTTGATTTCCTAGATTTCTGGTAGAGGCATCAGCATGCACCATCCATCCCTTTTTGCCGTAATCAGCACGGATAGCATTGCTGAGTCCGTTATTGACTGACTCCGCTTGAGTCAAAACTTGAGATGAAAATCCTTCTTCAAATTTTGTTTTAGTTCTATTAGTAACAATATTGACTACCCCACCTACCGCTGAGGAACCATAAAGTAAGCTCATTGGTCCTCTTACCATTTCAATTTGGTCTATGGTCAAGGTATCAATGGGAATTGCGTGATCTAAGCTTTGGGTAGAAGCATCTAAGGTCCCTAGACCATTTTGTAGAAGTCGAATACGGTCACCATCTAGTCCACGTATGACTGGTCTGCTGGCTGACGGACCAAAGCTTGTAGTGGCTACACCGGCTTCGCTTTGCATGGTATCACCAAGACTTGTTTGTCTTTTCTTTTGTAATTCTTTCCCTGAAATTTTTGTATCTGATGGAGCAAAATCAACTAAATTACTGGTATGATGATGGCCAGAAACTTTGATCGTTCCCAGATTGGTCTGAGCTAAAACTGTTGTACTAGCAGTAAGATAAATAAAAATAATATTCTTCATAGAGATTCCTCATTAATTTTTGACCTCAATCTAACCACAAATGCAACTTAGTTGCAAGCGCGAATTGTTCAAAGTCACTTTCAAAACCTGACGTTTTGGAGCGTCCATGAATAAAAATAATCGACAGAAAGACTTTTCTTTAAAAATTATGTCTTAAATCTGATTAAATTTAGGTAGAATTTGGCTCAAGAGGTAACCATGATAAAACCATCAGAAAAAAGTATAGAGCGTATGAATAAGTTAGTGTCTACTTTTAATCAAAAAAGTGGCACGACAACCCACCCCGATCCAGAGGTCACAGAATCTGTTGTTTTGGGGCTTTCGAAGAACCTCGATGATCTGGGCAAGCCACTCTGTCCTTGCCGTTTCTACCCGAATAAAACCGAAGAAATTAAAAACAGAACCTGGATTTGTCCCTGTGATGATATGCAGATTTATAAGTACTGCCACTGTTTACTCTTCACTACCAAAGAAGGACTTCCAATCACAGAGTATCTTCCAGAGAATCATGAGGGACGTGCGATCTATGGTGTAGTCAAGGACCCTACTCCTGATCTTGGAAGAGCTTTAAAAAGTAAAGCGGCTGAAAGAGAAAAAGAAAGAATTGAAAGACCTTCTTAATTAAAAGAAATGAAATAAAAAAGCCACCTTCCGGTGGCTTTTTTATGATTCGCTATTTTAAAACTTAAGCTTTGGTCATCTCTGAAAGAATAAAGAATGATTCTTCTAAGTAAGCATCTTTTTTCAAAGAGTCTTCATAATCTTTAATTTTTTCTTTATTTAACTTCTGAGTCCCAGTGGCCAAGCTCTTCACTTTGAGACCTTTGATCTCTGGTAAATCTTTATCGTCGTCATACACTTTTTTCACTTCAGCCATTTCACGATCAAAATCCACTTGTTTTAGGCTTTTAAGCGTTTTGTCTTTCTTCTCTTTCGCTAAATTCATACGTACTTGGATCGCTGAGAAACGGCTAGAGCTCTTCACTCTTTTTTCAGATCCTTCCTTCATTTTTTTCAGGTCATAACGTGGCCCATCCCAAAGGACATAATTAGAAGGTGCAATTGAATCGCTGGTCACGGCGTAGTCTAAATATTTCTCACCGCTTTCTAATACATCGAGAGGATCAGGAAGAACTACATCTGGAGTAATTCCGTTAAACTGAGTTGAAATACCATTTACACGGTAAAACTTTTGAACCGTAATCTTTAAAGCTCCTAGATCCATTTTGGCAGCATTAGGAGACTGTAAAAAGTTTTTAAGATCGATCACTGTTTGCACCGAACCTTTCCCATGGGAATGAGATCCGCCAATAACGATGGCCCTTTTATAATCTTGTAAAGCTCCGGCCACAATTTCAGAGGCAGAAGCTGAGTAAGCATTAATTAAGACAACGACTGGTTTTTTGAAGACTATTTCTGAATCTGTATCTTCCATAACATTAGTGCGACCACCACTTTCTTTAATTTGAACAACAGGTCCCTTATTAATAAAAAGACCAGAGATCATACGAGCATCTTCAAGAGAACCACCACCATTATTTCGTAGATCAAAAATGAGTCCTTCAACGTTTTCGTTGTTTAATTTTTTAAGTTCAATCTTCATATCATCAGTACAATTTCTTGGAGTTCTACTTTGGAAATCACGGTAAAATTTAGGCAACATGATGTAACCATATTTATGACCGTCACCTGTATTGAAGACAGCAGACTTCACATATGACTCTTCAATTTCTACAGTATCGCGGATAATCGATAGTTCTTTGGTTAAGCCCGATGGCTTCTTAACCGTTAGGCGAACTTCAGTTCCTTTTTTCCCACGAATAAGTTTTACCGCATCTCGAAGAGGCATTCCAACGATACTTACTGGTTCAGCTTTTCCTTGTGCTACTTTTAAAATAGTATCTTCTGCTTCAAGTTCTTTCTTTTTCCAAGAAGCACTTCCAACGATAATTTCTTGAACTTTAATATTTGAGCCATCTTCACGTAGAAGAGCTCCAATTCCTTCTAACTTCCCTGACATATCAATATCAAAGTCTGCTTTAACATCTGGAATGAGGTAATCTGTGTGTGGGTCAAAGATACGAGTAATTGAATTATAGAATTTTTCTTTTCTATCAGTTGCATCCTCTTTATCCAGTCGTCCTAAAATCTTGGAATAGTTTTCGCCTACTTCCATTCTTGCCATCTGCTCAAGTTCTGCATCAGACTTTTTCTTTAGATCTTCAGTAGAAACTTTTTTATACTTCTTTTTCTTATCTTTTTTATCGTCTTTTTTGCCTTTGATTTGATTATCACGGTCTTCTTTTAATTCTGAAAGTCGAGTCAACGTTTCGTATTTTAAAATTTTTGTCCAAAGTTCTTTTAATTCTGTTGAAGAAGCCGAATAGTTTCTTTTCTTGGCGTCAGATTCGAGTGTTTCATCTTTGGTGAAATCAAATGGATTTTTAGTGATCTCAGCAACAAAGCCTTTCACTTCTTTATAACGCTTTTGTAAAATTACATTGGCTTGATCAATCAAATCAAATTGAGCCGAAATTAATTCATCATCCATGGACTTTGAAAATTTCTTCAAATCTTTTACATCTGGAGCAGTTAGAAATTGTTTACCGTAATCTAATTTTTGAAGATATTCATTGAATGCTTTTTCTGAAAGATCGTCGTCGACTTTCTTTTTCACCAAGTGAATGTTTTCTAATGAATTTTTAAGCAAATTCCCAACGATCAAATCTTGAGTTTTGCTAATTTCTTGAGAACTCATCATGGAGCTTGAATTGCCCCCTGACATATTAGTCTGAGCTCCACAACTTGCGGAGAGAAAAAGTAAAAGGAAAGTGAGAGTGAGAAATTTCATAGTTCATCCTATCTAAAAAAGTGTAGGACTATTATAGGATGATCGAGCTCTCTAGGGGAGATAAATTAATAAAAGTTTTTTAGTCCGGTTAGAGCTGAGCTTAGGGAAGAATACTTTTTGCTTAAGACGCATTGCCACTCAAGGCGAAAAAAGAACAGGAATCCCCGAAGATGAGAAGCTAAATTAGTTTTTTACTTCAATGCTCATAACACTTATTTTCATCTCCTTTGGAACTCTGTCGTCCGAACTTGAAGATTGAAATATGATTGCAAGACAAGCTGACAAATCTTAAACTTTTAAAATGAAATTTAACTTCTTTTTGCTCATAATCTACTCATTATGTATCTCTTGCTCCAATGGAAAACCTTTAAAGGAAAAAGCTCCACCGACGTTAGGTGATCCAGAAGAGAGTGAAAGTAAAATCGTCAAAGACTACAGCGCCGAGCAAATGGGTGAAGCCTTAAACGTCATGAGAGTAGTGCTCGATCATGCCAGTAAAAAACCCAACGCCGATTTTTGTCATCTAACGGCACAAGAAGCTTCACTAATGTCTCAACAACTACGCTTTTTAATAGAGGAAAAAATCAGCACACTAGGAAAACCCAAGAATCCCCCCATGCTTTGGAGAGAATGTAAGCAAACTTGCTCTTGTTACGTTTATTCGAGGGTGTATGGCGGAGAGAATCAGTTTTTTGAAAATGCTGCCAAAAGTATTAATAGTGCTGATGCTCTAGATTGCGCCAAAAGAAGTCAATGGTTTTGTGGAAGTTCGCTTCACCAATACTTAGAATCTTTAAGCACAATTGGTGAAGCGAATTATTAAAATAAATTAAGGTATTTTGACAGGAACTGCTGGCGTAATAATTGGTGCCACAGTTGGAACGGCTGTCGGAACAACTGTTGCCACAGGGGTCACTACTGGAACAACTGGTGGAGCCACTTCAACACAAGTCTCAGCTCCATTATTAATCTGATCGATCACTTGTTGAACTGTACACAGTCTTGTACTTCTTGATTTTAAAACATCAATTAATTTAGCCGAAGCAATCACCGATTGTGGATGAATGTCATGAAACAAAATAATCCCAGCATTTTTCTTGAGAGCTTTAATTTGGTTTAAGCTTCGCTCAACCACTGAATCAGGGTTTTTATCCTGCCAGTCTAGAGTATCTACGTTCCAGAAAACGTGAACCATTTTATTATCCGCAATTTTTTGACGAATACTTGGAACAGAAACCCCTGCTCCATAAGGTAAGCGGAAAAGCTTAATGGTAATACCAAGCTTCTGCTCACTAACACTTTTAGCAGTGGTAATTTCTTTTTCTAATTGAATCGGCCCAACTTTGGCTAATTGGGCGTGAGTATAAGAGTGACTCGCTAAATCCATACCAGCATCTTTAATTGATTTGGAAATTTTAGGAAGGGCAGCTACCTGCTGTGCTAGTTGAAAAAATGTTGCCTTTACCCCACGGTCCTTAAGATTTTGTAAGACCGTTGGAGTTGTGGCTCCGCCAGGTCCATCGTCATAGGTAATGGACCATGTATTTTCAGGAAAACCATTTCCAGTAATATTTCCGTTAGCACCAGCTGAAGGAAAAATAACAGGGTCAGAACTTGGAACTCTCCTGGCTTCTTCTTGGATAACCAGCATCTCATCACCCAAGGTCTGAATTTCTTTTTCTAATTGGTTGAAGTCAGACTTTTTCTTTTCTTTTTTAAGAGCGCGGTCAAATTCTTTTTCATCAATTTTAGAATTTCTCACTTCTCGGTTAAAATCAATTCTGGTGCGACGAATTTGAACCCGTAATTCAAACAAGGCTGCACGAGAATCGCTATCACCTAGTGTAAAGCTATCATCTTCTGAAAGATCTTTTAAAATAGCATCAAGGGTCGTTTGCTTTTCAATCAGGTTGGATAAAACCATCGGACGTAGCGTTGGTGGAATTATTTCCCCTAACCCCAATTGTCCTGTTAAGAAAACACCTATTTCTTTTAACATAATTTGAGCATTTTCTTTGGCCAGCAATGAACTTTGAGGATGAGCATAAGTCTTGGCGTAAAATAAATAGTAATCCAGCATCCTTTCTTCAACTTCGTCCACTAGGGAGCGAGTTGCCAGAAGATCTGCATAGACATTACTCATCAAAATATCTTTTTTGCCTTTATTCTTTTTTCTCACCAAACGATTAAGCTCTTTATCAAAGCTTTTTAAAAATACTTGTCCGTGCAGATAGGATTGAAATAATCTTTTGCCAAAGCTTTGTACTTTTTGTTTCATCTCATTGGTAGATATAAGACTGTTTTGCAACAATCCTTTCTCTTCATCCAGATGTCCCGCGATAAAGCGAGCAACATGGAGATCTTCATTTCCTTTGTTGCTGACCACGGGAGAATAGTGGGCACAAGCAGAAAAAAAGATTGACGCCAATACAAGGTAAGGTATTTTCTTCATTTCATTCCTAAAACGAATGACAAAGTATTAAGTTAAAGTTCGTTAGCTTGTTGAGCTTATTATTTTTAATTAAGCTTCACGAATAACGTATTTATCTTTTCCTTCATCCACCATTTCTTTAAGCTCTTTACCCACTTTAAAGAAGGGCACTTTTTTAGGACTAACTTTAACTACTTTCCCGGTTTTAGGATTTCTCCCTTCATAGGCCTTGTAGTTTCTGTTAGCAAAAGAACCAAATCCTCTGATTTCAATTCTTTCATCATCAAAGAGTGCTTGAATCATTGAATCGAAAGTGATGTTCACGATTTTCTCTGCTTGTGCATGAGAAAGATTCGCTTGTTTTTCGATCATGGCTATTAAATCCGCTTTCGTCATAACTTCTCCTATGGAAGATGGATTTTAAATATAAGTTCTTCATAACAATCGGATTCTTTACCAAAATTCTTAATCTTTATCTTAATCTTTTTCGTATGTTGCCTCCTTTTGTAGGCGGGGCATTTCCTTAAGAGACGGCCTAAACCCTATGCTCCGACCATCATCCTAATAACTTACTCATTTAGTTGCCCATATGAAGGATTAATGGGTGTAAAATAACTTAAGAAAAGGATGATAAAGGTCGAAAAACAAAAGGGCGAAGGCCTAAAATAATTAATGAAGAAAACAAACACGCGACTTCTCATTCACTTTTGTTTGATGTTCCTACTGATGGTGGGCGTGACTTCATGTATGGATCAGGGGGCTCAAAACCACACTAGTCGAAGTGGAATTATTCTAAACGTAAAAACAACTCCTACAACAACTCCTACTCCCACTCCAACCATTGAAGTAAAAAGACCTGGAGCACCTGGAACGACTGAAGCCGTTTTTTTAAAGAGTGATTTTTGTTCATGCCTCAACAGCAAATCAGATATTTTGAATGATTGTGATAGTTTTTGTTCTAATAAAGCGGTGACAGAACCTATGCTTTATTTAAATACCACTGTCGGTCCTGATATTGCTTTAAATGACCAACTACAAAATTTAAATGGCTGGTGTACAAAAGAAATTGCCGATGGAAAAACAGCACCACGCTGTAAGCTCATGTATGATGATGGCTTTAAAGCAGAGGGTATCGATGTTGTCCCTAATGTTGGAAATAACAGTTTAGTTGTACCATTAAAACTTTTGACCATTGGTACAATTTACCAAATCTATCTTCAAGAACAAACTTCAGGAGCAATCTCGAAAAAAATTCAATTAAAAAGAATAAACCCTGCGACCACAACAACGGTGCAAGGCCTAGTCAAGATCGCTCCAATCACACTCTTTAGTTGTTTATTCCGTACAGGTAGTGCTGGAACATTTAATACCTTTAATAATGCTTTTAAACGTCACTTCCTCTTTGTCGATCAAAACCAACCTCCGGCCTTACCTGCAGGAACGGTTTTTACCGTCTGTCACGATACTGGTCTTTATGGAGCAAACGACAGTATTCTTTGGCCTAGACTAGACCAAACATCAAACTACTTTAAGATGTGGGATGAATCAGATAACCGCTTTATGGATCAGATAAATGAGCTAGGAGCCAGTACTCCTAATAGCAAAGCAGATATCAACGACATCATTAATAAAAAGTTAAAAGACCAAGGGATTACCGCTTCTGGAGATTATTTTTCCAAGCTTGGTTGGTCTGCCTATCCTGGGACAACTAATGCTCCTACGCTTGGGTATTATTTAACCCCATTTGTTGATTCGACAACTAACCGTGCTACTTGCCCTACTCAGGTAGAATACAATTCAAATACTCCGCTCTTTAAAATTTTAAAAGATCTAGTGGGTGTTGATACGGAAGGTGTTTGGTTAGCGCAGAAAGAAGCTGAATGCTACAAAGACAGCTCCAATGCTTGGCAACCAGTTCCAGATGACATTCTTATTATTAGAGAGAACTTATTAAAGAAGATTTGGTTTTACGTTAAAAATGGCAAGGAAATCGAACCAACCGAAACGATTTTTAATAGTAATACTGCAATTAGCTTTTACTGGCCACCTGATGAGCAGTTTCCTTTTACTAAAAAGTCTACACAGAAACTTTATACCATTCGTTTTCCTACTCAGATCAACTCTAACACATCATCACTATGTGGAACCGCTTCGTCTTCGAACTCAAGCTCTAACTCTAATGGTGGTAGCCCAGACTCTACACAGTTTACCAAGTTTGTTTCCTCGGATAAACGATTTGGTTGTGTCCCCGCCATCCTAGACTAGATTAATTGAAATAAGCTGCGGCTTTCGTCGTCAAGCCCATTCCGTGTCTTCGGTCACATACTAATCGTATGCTCCCTCGCCACAGAATGCACTTTCCTAGAACCCCTTGCTTCTTTCAATAAATCCTTATCAAGAAAAATTTAGAAGGAAAATATTTGCGCAGCTTAAGCCGCAGAAGTATCGAGATTCAAGGATGATTGGTTTGAATTTGACGGGAGCATACGCCAGTATGTGACCGAAAATTCAAAATAATCAGACGCCGAAGATCGATGCTTATCCGGCTTAAGCTAAGGAAAAAAGACTTGTTTCGCGATGTTGATGGTAGGCTGCAACTCTTCTCCGAAGAATAAGTAGAGAGATACGAATTGCAAAAATGTAATGAGGATAGAAAGAATTATCTTTCTCACTAACCTCTTCCAGAAAGCTGCCTTTCGGCTTCCCATCATATTGAAGAGAAAAGAAAGAAGTGTGAGTAAAACAAAAGTACCTGCGTAGAGCTTCAGTTTTTTTTCTTGAGAGGCAATTTTAATTAAACCGAAAAAAGCTTCTTCACTTTTAAAAAAACGTACGATGAAAGTCACAAACTTTGGATGAGACTTAAAAAAATCAAAAGCCGGAGTCCCTTCGGCTTGTTTAAAAATGAGGGCTTCGATCTGAGCCTCTGGTACGGCAGCGAATGGACTTAGAGGTTTTGCATTCTTTCCTTTGTTTTTAGACAATGCTTTCACTACTTTTTTCGCCATCGCCGGATCTGTAATGAGTGACCGCGCTCCCTTCTCTTTGATCAAGCGATCAAGCTCTGCCATTTCACTATCATTGGCTGCATCTTGAAGCTTTAGTTGTTCGGCCAGAACCGCTTTTTGCTCTGGAGTTAGTTTACTAACATCAATGGTGGTTTCTGGAGTAACCTCAGGTTTTGGAGTTGGGTTTGATTGGCCAGAAATTGTATCTACCCAAGAAGAATCAACTTTTTTTGCCTCTTCCTCTTGGCCCATCACTTGGATGGGGCCTAGAAGGAAGAAGAAAAAAAGAAGTATAGAACTAAAAGAGAAAACGTACTTAGGGAAAAAACTCATTAGGCCTTAACTTGTTTTGCTGCTGTAGAGTTTGAGTTTTTACTATAAAACTTTTCCATTAAAATAGTAATTGGACCGGCAACGAACCCAGAAGAGTAAGTCCCGATAACAATACCGAATGAAATAGCAAAGAAGAAGTCGTGAATAACCCCACCACCCATAAGAAGCATGATGGTAGAAACGGTAAAAGTTGTCCCCGATGTATAAAGAGTTCTGGTTAAGGTTTCATTAATTGAACGATTAATATTATCAGTTAGAGTTAAACCTGCGTGCCTCTCTTCATTTTCACGAATACGGTCATAAATAATCACGGTGTCGTTGACTGAATAGCCAATAATGGCAAGAAGAGCAGCGACAATTTGTAGTGAAAATTCATAACCAGTCACTGCGAAAGCTGCCGTCGTAATAACAACATCGTGAACTAATGCAATGGCCACACCTGGTGCATACTTCATATCAAAACGAAGACCAACATAGATCATGATGGCAATAATGGCCCACAGAAGTGCTTTAAAGCCTGCCCAACGTAATTCTTCTCCAGCTTTAGGACCAACGATGTCGGTCTTTCTAATATCTGGTCCGTAGTCACCATATTTCGATGTGAAGAGATTTTGAAAAGTTTCAGTTACTCTTGAAATCGATTTATCATCGGCTTGAACTTTAATTAAGTATTCATTTTCTGAACCGATTGATTGAACCGAAGAAATTTTAAATTGAGTTGATTCAAGATCACTTCTGAACTTGGTTAGATCAATTGCTTTAGAGAATTTTACTTGGATTTCTGATCCACCACGAAAGTCCACACCGAAGTTAAGTCCTTTGGTTAAAAGGATTACAACAGACGCAATGAAGAGAAGAGAAGAGCAAATCATCATGGCATTGAATTTGGGAGCAAAATTAAAATTAAAGTGTCTATATTTTCTAATACTCATATTGGTCTACCTTAAATGCTAATTGGTTTGTTGGTATTGTCTAAGTAGAAATCGAAAGCAATTCTAGAGACGAAGTAACCTGTATAAACAGTGGCAAGAATACCAATGAGTAGAGTTACTGCGAAACCGCGAATAGGTCCAACACCGAAGTTTAAGAGAGCTAAACCAGCCAGAGCTGTTGTTAAGTTACCATCCAGAATTGTCCAGAAAGCACGGTCAAAACCTGCATTCACAGCAACTGAGTTAGATCTTCCAAGGTCAAGTTCTTCTCGAATTCTTTCGTAAATAATGATGTTGGCATCAACCGCCATACCAACAGTAAGAGCGATACCACCAATCCCAGGAAGCGTAAGTGTTGCTCCAATTCCTACCATGAAAGCTAAAACGATCAGAACGTTCACCACTAAAGTGAAGATCGCGATCACACCTGATACGTGATAATAGAAAATCATGAATAGAAAAACTGCTAAACATCCAACGATGGCAGCGTTTTGAGATTGAGCAATAGAGTCAGTTCCAAGAGAAGGACCAACAACTCTTTGTTCTTCAAATTCAAGTTGAACTGGAAGAGCACCCGCACGAAGAACGAGAGCAATATCTTTTGCTTGAGTTAAAAGCGAATTATAGTCGCCGTTACCTAAAGTAATTTGGGCTTGTCCGCCGGCAATTTTAGTTTGGATTACTGGAGCGGTATAAACGTTACCATCCAAGATAACCGCCATTCTTCGACCAATATTTTTTTCAGTTACCGTTTCAAAGAGTTTGGCACCAGCAGATTTAAAACCAATCCCTACGTAAGGACGGTTTTGTTGTTGATCAATTCTCACCATGGCATCCGATAGATCATCACCTGAAATACTGGCAGCACTTTCTACTAAGTAAGGGACGTTTTCCATCACTTCACCTTGCTCATTTTTGTCACTTCTTTGGAAAGCGATTTCATGATTAGCAGGTATATCAGCTTTTAGAATATCGTTTAAAGCAGCTACGTAGACTGAGAAGCGGTCACCTTTTTTAAAGACAACACCTTTGCTCTCTGCCAGTTTCAACCATTCTTGTAGTTTTGCTGGATTTGAATCAGTGTCATTGACCATCTTAAATTCAAGTTTTGCTGTCTTTCCGATAAGACTTTTAGCACGCTCAATATCCTTCACACCAGGAAGCTGGATCACTATACGATCTTTTCCTTGAGAAGTAATTTCTGGCTCTGAAACACCGAATTCATCAATACGGTTACGAATAACTTCGATTGATTTAGAAACTGAGTTTTTCTCGATATCATCTTTTAGTGCTTTTCCAAGTGCGTACTGAAGTTTGCCTTCCTCTTGAGAAGTTAAGCGAACGGTATCACCAAAAAATGTAGACACGATCTCTTTCGCCTTATCTTTATCAGCTGGATTGACCAGATTGATCCATTGTTTTGGATCATCACTGCCTGCTTCCACAACTTCACCAACCGTTGCTTCAATGCCTTTGTCTTTTAATTGCATTTCAATTTTGTGAGTACTGACTTTCACTTCGTCTTGAAAGACTTTTTTGAAATCAATTCCCATAATCATGTAAAGACCACCTTGAAGGTCCAAACCTAAATTGATTTTGCTCTTGATCGGATAAGCTGAATCTTCGCTAATCTTCGTCATTGAAGGGACGATGGACATGAATGATAAAACAATCACTCCCATCATAAAAAGAAATCGATACCACCAATTGGCTTTCATTAAGGTCTCCTAAAGATTGAGATAAAAAGAAACAGTATAGATGATGAGAATTATTGAGGAAATTGTCTAGAGAAAAAGGCCCCTTTGAGAGGGGCCATTGCATTTTTTTACTTTTTTAAGTCAGAATTTAAGTCGGACTTTCAGTCTTCGCTTCAGCAGTGTGAGTCGTAGCCGTGGTTTCCACGATTTCTACTTTTTTTCCGATTGAATTCTTCACGTCAGCGTTAATTTCCTGAGCAACTTGCTCAGTTAATCCTTTGCTGGCATTTTGAAATTCACGCAAACCCTGTCCCAGGCCTTTTGCTAATTCTGGAAGTTTTTTAGGTCCAATAAAAATTAAGGCGATCACTGCAATAACGAGTAATTCACCAAATCCTAAACCAAACATAGAGCCTCCTAGTCTTATCTAATTACTTAGCTGTTTCTGGAGATTCAAGAAGCTTCTTTGCTTGACCAGCAATTTGGCTTTTTAAAATTTTAAGCTTTACCCCTTCAGAGATTTCTAGAGTAACAATTTTATCTGTTAGGCCAACAATTGTTCCAATAATTCCAGACTTTGTGAAAATCTCTTCGCCTTTAGCAAGAGTATTTAAAAAAGCTTGTTCATCTTTCAATTTTTTAGCTTGAGGACGGATCATGAAAAAGTAAAATACAACTCCAATTAAAAGAAGTGGTACTAATTGCATCATTGCATTTGGTTGAGCAGCAGGTGCTGTTTGTGCATAAGCGCTGTTGATTAAATTAAACATAATTTCTCCAATGAAAATTGAACTTAAAGTTAGTTCATGGGCCCTGATTATAATTGCTACAAAATGTATTATAGAACTCGTCGAATGTATCGTTCAAAATGGCTTCCCTCGCCCCTTTTGTCATCCATAAATAAAAATAGAGATTATGGTAAGTGATCAATTGTCCTGCTAAATACTCACCCACCGTAAACAAATGGCGAATGTAAGAGCGTGAATATCGGCGACAAACTTTACAAGCGCATTCCGGATCTGGTGGTAGCTTATCTTCTTTGAAGCGCTCATTTTTGATGTTGAGCGGGCCTTTCCTAGTAAGAAATTGGCCATTTCTGGCATTTCTTGTGGGAAGAACACAGTCAAACATATCGAGACCGTTTTTTATTCCATTTAAAACATCCAGTGGTTTTCCTACACCCATTAAATAACGAGGAGCGTCTACAGGCATTGTGGGAACAAATTTTTGGCAGAACTCCACCATCTCTTCGTTTTTCTCTCCCACAGAAAGCCCACCTATGGCATAACCTGGAAAATCAATTTCCTTTAAGCGCTCCATGCACTCAGATCGAAGATCAAGGTGAAGTCCACCTTGAATAATTCCAAATAATTTTTGATAAGGACGAAGTGGATAATTTTTGCAGCGTTTTGCCCAACGAAGAGTAAGGTCCATGCTACTTTTGAGACGTTCCTTGCTGGCCGGAAGTTCGGGACATTCGTCAAAGTTCATGACGATATCAGATCCTAAGGCCTTTTGAATCTCCATGGATTTTTCAGGCGATAGCATATGAGAACTACCATCAATATGGGATTGAAAAACCACTCCTTCTTCAGTCACTTTATTCATAGTAGAGAGTGAAAAAACTTGGTAGCCACCAGAGTCAGTGAGTATGGGTTTTTTCCAACTCATGAATCCATGTAAATCTCCTCCCACTTTTTCAATCAATTCATGACCAGGACGCAAGTATAAATGATAGGTATTTCCTAAAATAATTTGGGCACCAATTTCTTCTAGAGCTTCTTGCTCCATGGCCTTGACAGAGGCCCTGGTCCCTACTGGCATGAAGATAGGAGTCTCCACCATTCCGTGTTCAGTCATCATAAAGCCAGCGCGGGCTTCGGAATACTGACCTTTATTTTTTTTGATAAGAGTAAAAAATTTTTCCATTTAAATCAGAATTAGCATTGCGTCGCCGTAAGAAAAGAAACGGTATTGTTCTTTCTTTGCCAGCTCGTAAAGTTCGAGCGTTTTCTCTCTGCCAATAAGGGAACTAACTAACATAAGAAGGCTCGATTTAGGAAGGTGAAAGTTGGTAATGAGTCCTTTCATGCCATGGATTTCTTTGCCTGGATAAAGGAAAATGTCAGTTTCATGAAATCCTTGCTTAGGTTTTTGAAACTGACCACCCTCCATACAAGACTGAAGGGTTCTAAGCGAAGTAGTGCCCACAGCAATCAAGTGATCAAAGTTTTGGGCGATCACTTCAGCATTTTTTTCATCTACACTATAAAATTCTTTATGCATTTTATGCTCAAGAATATTTTCTTTTTGGACAGGTTTAAAAGTGCCAACACCAACATGCAAAGTGACATAGGCTGTTTCAAATTGTTGTAAAAGTTCTGGCGTAAAGTGTAAACCCGCAGTCGGTGCGGCGACAGAACCTAATTCTCCAGCATACACGGTTTGATATTCGGTTTTATCTTTTTCATCGGCGATTCCATTTCTGATGTAAGGAGGAATAGGAATAAGTCCCTGAAGCTCTAATTCATTTAATAAATGATCAGTATTAAAGCTGACCCAAAATCCCCCGTCTGAATCAACTTTTTTTAGCGTAGCAGTGAGCTTTTGAAAAAAATAAAGATCACCTACATTTTTTTTACCTGAACATTTCAGCATCACTGGATAAAGATTTTCTTTTTGAATTAAGGAAAGAAGAAATAATTCAACTTCACCACCTGTTGGTTTTTTTCCTATAAGCCTTGCAGGAAAGACTCTTGATTGATTTAAAACCAAAACACTCGACTTTGGTAAAAATTGACCAATGTTTTTAAAAGTAGAGTGAGTCACAGAGTTATTTTTCGCATTATAGACTAATAATTTTGACTGATCTCGAGGAGAAACAGGTCTTAATGCTATGAACTCCTCTGGTAGAGAATAGTCATAGGAAGAAAGCAGATGGTCATCTTTTTGCCCAGTGATTTTGTAACTTGTCATGGAACCACCTGTAACATACAATGTTAATGATGACTATATTCTAAGGTCATCAGCCTCAAGGAAGGGGAAAACAATGAAGTACTTACCACTAATTTTATTACTTCTTATTTTTGTTTCGCTGCAAGCGTCGGCTTACGGAACTTTTTCACCCAATACTAGCGAAGATTCTTTTGAAGCTGAAGCAGAAATTCAAGATCAAGAACAAATGAATGAAGACGGCCAAGAAGAAATAATGGAAGCCAATATTCCTGCCGGCCAAACATCCTTGGATGATGGCAGTGACTTTGCTGAAGTTGACGAAGGTGCTACTCCTACTTCCGTTTTTCAAGAAGATTTGGTTGCCAATCGTTTGCAAGATGAAATGACTTATTTAAATCGTGAAGCCGAAACAAGTGCTCCCACTCTTAATGCTCAGACATCACCAGGAGAGGCTGCTAGCATCAATGCCAAAAGCAAAATTCCTGATTTAGAAGAAAAAATTAATTTTAGAGCGGCGGCAGTGAAGAGAGCAGACAATCTTCAGCCAGATGAAGTGGATGCTACAGACTTAGACGGCGATATTTTTAAGTAAAAATTATGCCTGTGTCGTTTTAGAAAACATTGCGAAGAGTGGTGCTAACATGGCTAAATATTGATCAAACACTTTTTTCACTTCTACAAACATAGCGTATGATTTTACATTTTCACTCAGCATCTTTAAAAACACTTTTAAAATTTCAATCACTGGTGCCAAGTTCAGCTTCTTTATGATCCCATCGATCAAATTACTTGCTTGCTCCACATCTTTTCCTTTGTTGGTGACAACATAAAGAGGATTTTTCTTTTTCATGATAAAACTTCTCCAATGTGAGTCGCGATGGTTGAAAACTGATCTTGGATCAATTTATATTCGGCACCTTTAAAATCAAAAACAGATTTTTTGACTGCTCCAGCTTTAATCATTTGAACTTTGTTGGCCAAGCCTTCAAAAATTTTCCCTTCCTTGAGATCATTACGAATATCTTCAAAGTCAGCCCCTACTTGTTTACGACGAGCTTCCACTAAGTTTGGAATATAACCTATAACCTTAGGTGCCTTAACAATTCCCATGTCCGCGATATTTTCTAGGGCTTCATGAAAATGAGAAAGGCCTTTACGAGAAAATTGATCGGGTTGAAAAGGGACCAGTACACCTTCTGAGGCACAAAGAATATTCACCACTAAAAGTCCAAGTGTGGGAGGACCGTCGATGATAATGTAATCATAAAATGACTTTAAATTATTTTTCTCAATAAACTGCTTCAAAATGAGTTGGCGAGCACCGGTAATGGCTGAAACTGAAAGTTCAAAACCTGAAAGCTCTTGTCCAGCTGGAAGTAAGTGTAGTTCGCCTTCACCCGTTTTAGTTGAAAGTGCTTTGACCACATCAGAGAAGTTAACTGGCGTATGGAGTGGTTTAAGCTCTCTAACAGTATTAATGAGAAGATGGAAAATATTGTAGGTAAGATCTTTTGAATCCACATTAAAGAGCAAGCTTAGATTCGCTTGAGGGTCCATATCAATACAAAGGACACGTTTATTTTGATGATATAAAGCATGTGCAAGGTTAAAAGCTAAAGTTGTTTTTCCCACTCCACCTTTTTGGTTCAAAAGTGCCACGACTTTTCCTTCACCAACTAAAGATGATTGAGAAGTAACACTTTTTTTCTCTACTTCCGTTTGTAGCTTCTCTAGGATTTTCTTCAGCATCTCGTACTCCTTTAACAATGAGTCTTAGATAGAATTAAAATTAACTAACTTGCAACTCGTTCATGATAGTGAAGAACCCATAAACTGCCCACTAAAAATTGCAACTTTTGCTGTTAAAGTTTTGTTAAGATGCTGAAAGAAGATCAAATTAGGTGCTCTTGGAGGAGAGATCTAAACTTAAGCTCATGAAGACAACGTTTGGTCTTTTATTCACTTTCATTTTAGTTTCGGCCTGTCAGCCAAAAGCGGAGAAAAGCTCCAGTTGTGGTGTAGGACAAAGCTACAATCAAGTTTCCAGAAGCTGTGCTAGCTCAAGTGCTCTCACCGCCTCTGCTGTTCAACAAGTTCCAGTGAATCAACTCTCTGCTGTAAGTGCATTTGAAGATACATCAAAAATTATTTATCTAACATATTCTGATGCCAACCTCGATCAGGCCTTGAGCTGTAGCGTAACGGCAGGTGCGAATATTAGTGCAGGCGCTTGTACCTGTATAAGTGGATCTTGCCGTTTTACTTTAACTCCTAATTCAAATTTTTATGGTCTTACTCATTTTACTTATAGCGTGACTGATAATGATGGTGCTTCTTTATCAACATCGGTGAATACCACGATAACTTCAGTTGATGATGCTCCTGCAGGAACTCTTTCTGGTAGCATCGCTATTTTTGAAGATACACTTTCAACCGTTTCTGTCACTTATGTAGATACCGAAGGTGATGCAGCTTCTGCTTGCTCAATCATCGCCACTACCAATTTGGGTGTTGCCACATGTGCTTGTGTGGCCGGAATGTGTACCGCTCAAATTCAACCAACCGCTAATATTAACGGAATGGGAATGGCCAGTTTCACTTATCAAGTTTATGCCAACTCAAGTTTTTCTCTTCCAGTTTCTGTTTCTGTTAACTTAACAGCTCTCGATGATTTTCCTGTGGCGACAACTGCCAATGCAACAACCCTTGAAGATACAGCAGTGAATGTGGCCTTACTTTATACCGATGTTGAAAATGATGTGGCCACCACTTGTAATATTACGACCGTCACTAACGTTAGTGTTAGCACTGCTTGTACTTGTGTGGCAGGCGTTTGCTCGGTGGGAATCACACCTAACCTCAATTTAAATTCCAGTAATTCAACGCTCGCTTTTTCTTATACCGTAACAGCCAATGCCCTTACTAGTCCACAGAAAGCCGTATCACTTTCAGTGTCTGCGGTAGACGATGCGCCCGTTGGTAATAATGTGGCCACCTCTACCCTTGAAGATACGGCAGTGTTAATTGCACTTCCTTTTACTGATGCAGAAGGAAGTAGTGCCAGCAATTGTGCCATCTCCAGTTTAGGGGGAGGAACAGTGAGCAGTTGTACTTGTAGTACGGCGCCTGCGACTCAATGTGAAGTGACCTTTACTCCAACTGCTAATTTGGCTACCAGTGGATCATTTCAATATACGGTTAATGCTGGAACAGGAACGAGTGCTTTAAAAACTGTCACCATTGCCATCACTCCCATGAATGATAATCCTGTTCTTCCTCATCTCTCAAATCTTTCAAATAATGAAGGTGCCCCTTTTGTCACAAGTTTTAATGTTGATGAAGGCGGAGCAAGTGATGAAGACATTCAATCTCTCACTTTAAGTATTAATAGTGACAACCCTACTCTGCTTCCCAATGGAAATATTACAATAAGCTTTACCGAAGCAGCAGATGCTTCAGATGACATGGTCAATCTCACCATGATCCCTGTTTCAGGACAAAATGGCGTTGCCAACATTACCGTTTTACTAACAGATAACGGAGCTCCCGTAGGAAGTACTAGTAAAACTTTTTCCATCACCGTAAATCCTGTTTCTGTTATTCATAATGGCTGGAAAAATTTGAAGGCCTTAGGTGATAAAGTAAATTCAAATGGTAGTGTGCTAGAAGCAAAATCAGTGACCCTCGAATGGGAAGACTTCACCATTTATGGTGCGGCCATTGGTGGATACAACGTTTACCGCTTCACCACTAGTTACTCTAACGATATTTCTCAAGCCACACTTTTAAATACCACTCCAATTGCTTTTGGGACAAATATTTATACCGACAATTCGTCAGCTTTAGCTTTTGGTACAACTTACTACTATGTGGTTCGCCCTTTAGATAGTGTCTACCATTTACCAACGGCTACTATTGAACCGGCTACTTACGCTGAAATAAAAATTCCTGATCAAAATATGGCGCTTCTTCATCGCTGGGCCGTGAATAAGGAAATTTGTCAAAAGTTAGGACAAAGTGCTGATGAATTAAACCATTATCGTTGTCCTTACAATGGCCCTGGTGCAACCATCAGTGGCTATTATGATTTAGGAGCTCATCAATTTATTGATCGCTTCGAAGCAGGCTGTAATTATTCAGAAGCTCCAAAATGTACGACTAGTGGATGCGTTGGTATTGGAAATCCGAACGTCAACGGCTGTGCCGGAAGTGCATGTTTAATTTCTACTAGCACTGTTGACTTGTTTTATGATCGCTCAAGTGGAACTTGTTTTTTCACCACCAATGGCAGTGTTTGGAATGCCATCAATTCAGCTTTTACTTCAAGTGCTCTTTTAGCAGGAGCAGTAAATCCAACGAAAGCAGCTCTTCCTCCACTATCTCAAGTGAACAAAGATCAGGCTAATCAATATTGTACTCAACAAGGAAAAAGATTAATTACCAGAAAAGAATTTGTGGCCGCCAATGCTTGGAGTTTAAATTTATCCGAAAGCGATATGAATCAATTAGAAATTGGGGCCAACTTAAATTCAACTTCCGCTTGTAACTCATCTGCTGGATCAGGACTTACCTACACTAACGGACAAGTTCCTCCTTCGGCTTCAGCAGACACTCTGCCAGGTTCTCTTGTTTCCTCTGTTCGCTCGGTAAGAACAGGCTCAACGGCGACAGTGGGTTGTTCTTCTCGTTATGGCGTTCAAGATTTATCAGGAAACTTGAGTGAATGGAGCTTAGAAGAAGTGAATTGTACCTCAAATCAGCATTGCAATACCGCCACACCAAGTTCATTTGCTTTCTCAAGTACTACCTATAATTTTGATGGCGTAACTGGCCCAATGTTAGATGCAGACTTAGACGATATTGAAGATGCAACGGGAATTTTTAATAACTGGTTATTTGATAGTGGAAATAATGATACAACAAGGATGTACTTACCCATGGGATTACCGGCCGATAATGAAGTCATCACCGGTGTTGATATGATCCCAGATTTTGTTCTTGGGGCTTCTTTAAGTGTGCCGGCTATTCACGGAGATGGGATCAGAATGAATGCAGATCAAATCTTTCTTTCTGGGGTCAATGGGGCCATGGTGAATGGCGGACACTTCTCATCAGGTTCGGAGGCAGGTAGATATGCGATAGAATTTAAAGCGAAAAACTCAAGTGATATAAGAACTGGATTTCGTTGTATCAAGACCGCTCCTTAAGAATCTTTTTCTTTCTTTTTTCAAGAAAGTTTTAAACTCCTCCGATATAGAAGAGTCAACTTCTTTAATATCGGGGACATTATGTTGAAAAAAATTTCTCTTTTATCAATATCAGCTATTTTATTGCAAGCCTGTTCCAATAACTCGCAAGAAGTTACAAAAACCAGCAGAACTCCAGCTTCACTTCTAGCAAGTACCGTGACCCAAGGAGTTTTAAGACCACAGTTACAACTGCAGGACTTTAACCTGGCGATGGCCGTCAGTCCAAGCGCAGTCACAGTCTGCGGCGTCACCTTTGAAGAACCTCGTTACAATACCAATAACAGCGAATTTAAAGTGGTCACTAAATTTGCGAAACTTCCTCTCTCCAAATTACGCTTTCCCCTCCCTGATCGCATAGAACTGGCAGACTCTGGAAACATCTCAAAAGTGAGAAGTGCCAACATTACAAACCTGGCCACTTTTAATTATGTGCCAAGCAAACCACTTTTTCCTGATATCCCCATTACTAAAGACGGTATCACCCCCAAGATGTGTGATGAACTTAAAGCCTATCATAAAGAGTATTTGGCCCGAGGCCCTGCTAGCATTAATTTAAGTAGTCATGTTTTGCAGAACACACTTTCTAAAATGAATGAACAAAAAGTTATTGAAAATAAATTATTAGCGAAAGTAGATGACCGTGTTGCAAGACCTGATGCCACAAGAGTGCTCATTATCTATGATGATCTTTATCATGATGAAGCAATTGAATTGGCTACTTTAAAAACATCCTTAGGTTTTCGGGCCCGTGCAGTCGCTATTTCAAGCCTCCCTGGTTATGATGCTAAAGCCCCTGTCCCTGCTGATTGCCAAGGAGAATTTTATTCCGAGTGCTATCACACTTGGGGAGATCCTGTTTCAGGAGTTTCTCAATTAGCGGTTCCTTCACTCAAGGGTTTTCATTCTCAAACTAAAATTTATGAACAATACGCGAAGGTATCCTACATTCCCGGTTTAATTCGTGCCTACATTCGTTCCGCCAAGCGCAGTAATCCTCTTGACGGTGTTATCTTAATTGGAAATGACAAAGTGATAACTCCTTTTTCCATTACCACAACTAAAAATGGCCATTATGAATCGACCAGTGACATATCCATGGGACATCTACACACCGATTTATTTTATATGTTCCCCGATCTTCCCTTAACTGCATCCACCAAATTAAATCATACGCAAATATCTCCTTTTATGTGGAGCTGTCGTGATCCACAAAACAAAATTAATATTCGTTATTGGTGTAATGATGATGAAAATCGTCACTGGGTAACTCCAGCACTTAGCGCTTATCGCTTTTCACCTTTCGTACCAAGCTCAAGAATTTTTTCACCTAAGTATGCTTTCGGTAGTACTTTTTTCCAAAATATCGATCCTAAAACGGTTATTCCTGTAGGACGTATTCCCACACAGGAAAAAATCCTTGGTCATAAAGACCAGGCAATTGAAAGCTATGTGGCCAAAATTCGTCGTTGGCACAAAGAACTTCCTAACATGAAAAATAATTCCATCGTCAGTCATGGTGGCTCAACCTCTGACACTTGGATTTTTGAACTTGCCGATACAACAGGATTTAAAGCCACTTATGGAGCGAACTCAAAAATTTATGCATCTGAATTTTTTGTGAATATGAGTAAGTGTCCAGGCTGTGTTTATAAATCAGGCCCTGCCATTATGAATGAACTTGGAGATAAAAACCGTGTTGCTCTTCTCATTAACGGCCATGGAGGACATTCTGGTGTTCAAGCTCCTTATGCCAATGGCAACATCGCTTCCACCTACACCTCTGAATACTACTGGGCTTTTGGTGGGGATCAAGTTAGACGAAATCTCATTTCCAGTACCACTCATAATACGCTTAAACTTTGGGAAGATGACGGCAAACTCATGGGGCACGTTATCGCCAACTCTTGTGACCTTTCAAATTTTAATTTAGATAATGAAGTTCATAAGCTCATGCAAAATCTTGATGGAGACGCCAACCAAAGAAGTTTTGCGGAACAACTTTTAACGCTTGATAATGCTGGGCCAGTGAATACTTACTTAAACTCTGATGTTGGTTGGGGATATTCTGATAACTATTACAATCAAAAATTTATGTCTTACGTTTCTCAAGCTTGGAATAATTGCGGGACGCTGGGAGATGCCTACAGGCTAATTGCCATGGACATCACTAAATCCACGTACACAGGACTAGATTGGCAAGTCTATAACAGACAATTTTTGGGTTCACCTCTTAACAGAATTGCTGCTCCTGCAAGCCACTGTTACGTTGACACTTTTAATAACAATACAGCCTTAAGTTTGTAGGAAATAGTAAATGAAAAAATATATTTTAATCCTAACAATGTTAACTTTAAATTCTTGGGCCCAGCTTCTTCCTGCGGCGAAATTTAATCCAACGCTAAAACCACAACTCATTTTGCAGAGGGTGCCGCTTGAAGCATGGATCAAGATGACTTGTGTCGGACAAACTACCCCTGAAAATTCATGGCCTTTAAAAGTTTCAACCATTGCTACCTTCCATACTAAGGTCAATGTCAACGCTCCTTATCCAGACATGCAAGAACTGAGAAATAGTCGTTCGGATTTTTTCAAAAACATCACCAAATACTGTACTGAAAAACGTTGGAATATGATGGATTTATCACAATTCCCGAGTACTAGTCTCTGGCTTGATTGGGGCACTGATACTGGTTATGCTAAGTTGATTTTAGGAGAAGAGTTTATCTATGATAATTCTTGTAGGGCTGCCAATAAGCCTTGCGAGAGCAATGCTCAATGCTGTGGATTTAATAGTCGATTCACCGGTCTCAGTACCAATTTTTGTAATATGAAAACCAACACCTGTGAAAGTAATTTGATTCAAGTTACTACCAAAAAAAGCAATCCTCAACAATAATAAGCGACAGCTTGTTCTGTCACTGCACTTACGGCTAACAATGTGAGCGCAGTACTGCTGACTTTGGAAGTACCGGAAACAAAGCAGGACGCTATAGCGTGGACTTTTTAAATTCATTACAATCAGAGCAATACACTGGCTTCCGCTTTGCTATGCTAGTTCCTTAAAATTTCCTTTTAAGAAGTAAACATCAGAAGTAAACTGAGAGTATGAAATTTTTCCTTTTCATTTTCTTGGTCCTACCTACACTGGCGTGGTCCTATGAAGAAGTTTTTATTCAAGCTGTTTCTCAAGAAAATAAAACGTTCGTTACAAGAAATGGTCGAGACAAAGGAATCATTCCTGGAAAAAAAGCAACTTTCATCACTGACAACGTTGCAGTCGTGGCCAAAGCTAAAACAGTCACTCGTGAATACACCCTTTGGGAATTAGATAATGAGCACGCCAATGTTCCTTTTTTGCGCGGGCAAATTGTCACCTATCAAGATGCACAAGAGTACGCTTGGACCTTGATGCCGATTGAAAAAGAAATGAAATTAAAACGCATTTACCTCAAAGATCCTCAATGGTCAGCGGTTGTGATGGGTGGATACTCACGCGGAATTTCTGAAAGTACCTCTGGTGTCAACGCCAATGCCATCAGTAGCTCTAGAAATGGTTTTGCCATGGAAACCCATGTTGATTACGACATCACTCCCCAACTTGAACTGGGTGCTGGATTTCGTTATGAAAACGAAGTGATTGTCACCTCACAAGCCAACCTCGTGACCCAAAGATATTTGGGACTGGCCAATATAAAATACCTTTTTCCGGTGCTAACCAATTTTTATAACACTCAACTCTACGGCGGTCTTTCTTTTGGGTTGGGGAAATCTCAAACTTCAACTTCTGATTTTACTCAAGCCGGAGTGGTGAGACTTCTTCCCTCTTACAGAATGGGGATAAAACTTCCTGTCACTGATGAATATTGGTTTTTAGCCGAAGGGTCATTAGACAGTTTGACCACCACGGAACTCTTGGAAAACAACGACAAACAAACTACCAATCAAACCATCGGCAAATTTTTAGTCGGAATTAAAAAATATTTTTGAGCAAAAAAAAGCTCCTTGCGGAGCTCTTTTTTATTTTTTCAAACCAATTTCTTTTAAACGATTCATTAAAAATTCATGAGAATTAATGGGCGGATATTTCTCTCCCGCACCCACACATGTTGGAATACATTTAAGATCCACTTCTGGATTTGGGTGAACAAAGAACGGCATAGAATACCTAGATTTGTTGTCAGAATTCTTAGGGTTCACTACTCTGTGAGTAGTCGCCGGAATAATATCATTGGTAATTCTTGAAAGCATATCTCCTGAATCCACCACTAACTCTCCCGTCCTTGTAGCGACATTGAGCCACTCACCATTACGGTCAAGTAGCTCTAATCCACCAGTGGTCGCTCCCATTAAGATAGTAATGAGATTTACATCTTCATGTTCAGCCGAACGTACACAGTTAGGATCTTGATCAGCTCTTAAAGGTGGATAATGGATGGGGCGAAGAATAGAATTTCCCAGTGTCACCATTTCTTTAAAATAGTTCTCTGGAACATCTAAAGCCTTTCCTAAAGCATTTAAAATGATCACTGAAGTGACATCGAGTGAACTGTAAAGCTTAGAGAAAGTATCTTGGAATTCAGGAATTTCTTTAACCCAAATATTTTCAGGATAGTATTTATGAAATGGATGACCTGCTGGTAAATCACGACCTACGTGCCAAAATTCTTTTAAGTCAGCATGCTTTGAATATTTAGCATGTTCTGTTCCAAAGGCGGTATAGCCACGTTGACCGCCGCCACCTTTTGAAACGTAACTTAATTTTTTCTCTTCGGATAAAGAAAAGAATTCATGGATAAGATCATAGGCTTTAGAACAAAGCTTAGTATCAACAGTATGGTCTTTTAAAATGATGAAGCCATAATCTTTTAATCCGCTAAAAAGATTATCAACGAATTTTACTTGTTCAGTGGAAGATCCGTTAACATAACTAAGTAGACTGAGTTCTGGTACTTGGCGTTTTGTCGTCATAAGAAACCTCTAAATTAATTGCCTATTGTTCTAACTCATAAACTCAAGGCATTAAAGCCAACCTGTAAGAATTACAACCCAGAGTTAGAGCTAAAAGATAATGAATTCAAAGGAGTAAGGCACCACTTAAATGATTAATTTAATATGCATATTAGGTATGATGGCGAGGCCCAAACAACAAACTGCCCACACGAACGTAATCTGATCCCATTAAAGAAGCCAGAGTATAATCCCCACTCATGCCCATCGAAAGCTTGAGCGAAAGCCCCAAAAAGGCTTTCTGCAGCTCATTTCGAACCTCGATTAATTTTTGAAAACAAATCTTTGCGTCTCCCAACTGGTCTTCGGTTCTAATTTTTCCCATGGTCATAAGCCCATGGATTTTGAGTTTTGAGCTTGTCTGTAAGAGTGAGATGGCCTGCACTAATTCTTCGTTACTTTCAAAACCACTTTTTTCCACTTCATCTGAAGTCTTCACTTGCAGAAAAATGCTGACATCATGAAGCAGCAGATGTTCATCTTTAATTAGTGCTTCCACTAAGGAAAGTCGATCAACAGAATGAATGGCCTTCAGGTTCTTAATGGAATAGAGCTTTCGAATTTTATTGGTTTGAAGGTTGCCGATCATGTGCCACTGAATATTAGGGCACAAGAGAGCAAGATCTTGACTCTTTTGTTCCAACTCTTGCACTTGATTTTCTCCAAAGTCTCTGACCCCTAGTCCATAAAAAGCGAGAATATCGGCACTGGGGTACGTTTTTGAGACAGCAACTAAAGAGGTCGGACTTTTTAAGCCTGCCTGAACCATTTTCAGAGTCTGTGCTAAAACCAATTGTCTACTTTCCATATCTTTACTTTAACCCTGCTTAAATAACCCGATAAGAGATCTAGAACCGCTTCCAAAGGAATATTCCGATGCTTAAATTTTGGCTTAAAAAGAAAGAAAAAGAAATCACTCTTACTGAATTGAAAGCAGATTTTTTTTCTGAACCTCTGCATGCATGGATGAACGAAAGTACCTTTGTCAAAAGAGCGATGGAATCCTTTCTCGATTCTCTGCCAAAAGAAGCCCTTAATTTCATGGGGACACATCAAGTGTTAATGCTTAAATCCTCAGGTAGGTATGCTTTAGCAGTTCAACCTGGAAGTCATGTCATCGTTATTTTTCCGGAGCTCTATAAACTACTTTCTTCTTTTTCTTTTGATACTGCTTTGATGATGATGGCCCATGAATTAGGTCACATCCTTTATGAACATGGAAAAAAGATTATTGACCCACTAATGGCTCAAGTTGAAGCAGACCGTTTTGCCATTCACTTAGGTTATGGCCATGAACTGGAAATTTTTTTGCTGGAGCAACCAGAGTCGATTGAAAAAAGAACGAGACTCACTTATCTCACTTCTCAGTTAATCATCTTTGATCATGAAAACGCTAAAAAATAATTTTTTAAATTACTGTTCTGCTCGAAAATTAATTCCCGTGAACTGAATCCATGCCACACCAGTTCCGCAATAACCAAAGAAGTTCACTGCCCCAGAAGCTGTAACCGTCACCTGATAAAGAAGTGTATTCACACTGGTTGCAGGCTCAACACCTGCTTGGTAAAAATGCAAATCGGTTGAAGGCCTATAACCAGCAGGCAAAGTAAAAGCCGTGGTACTAGTGGTGCAAACATTGGCTGAAGTTGCAGTTAAGAAACCACGTATGTTAACACTTCCATTAGAATCTTTATAATATTGAGTTGTTTCATACCCTGGTCTAGTGGTCCAAAAGACCGGTGTATTGGTAATGGATGGTGTGATCCACGCTTCTTGTGATAGTCGAGAAATCCCCCCATTTACCTCCAAAGCGACAACAGAATTAGAAACGGCAGGCTTAACCGTAGCATTCGTGGTCGCTACTGATTTATTCACTCCGAGATAACCATTATCATAATAAAGTGTTTGAGCTTCCGACATGGCGGTATTGGAATGAAAAATAAATCCACCATCAAAACGGGCAAGAAAGGAATTCAAGGTTGGATTAATGACATAAGTAGAAGCGGAGTTATCACCAACCGTCATAGCACCACTAGCATTAGATTTGACATAAGAGCCGATACCAATAGCTCTTGCTCCGTTGGCTTCAGCAAAAGTTCCCAAGGCAATTCCATTAGCTGAAGAGACGACGTTTGAAACTCCAAGGGCCAACCCTGAAACAGCGCCAACAGTATTGGCCACACCAATGGAAATGCCGTAGCGTTCAGAGACATTATTATTAACACCGATAGCGTGAGCTTCAGAACCCGTCACCATATTGCCATAACCGATGGCGGTACTTGCGAGTGGTCCACTGGAGCCTACCGACCCAGTACTAATATTGACAGTGTTATCATAACCCAAAGTTTGTGAGTAAACGCCGGTGATGGAATTACTTCCACCAAGAGCACTGGAAAAAGGTGAATTGGCATCAATCGAATTATTTTGACCAGCAGCCAACGCTCCCATGGCCACGACATAGTTTCCTTCTCCAACGGCGAAAGCAGGATCATGGCTTCCAGTATTAGTCGTGCCCGTTCCAATCATGACAGAGCCCGAGTTATAAAAAATTCCGAGATCAGGAGTGGTCATGGCCAGCCAAAAATTTTCCGATCCACCAGAACTACAAGTGGTCATGGAACCTGTCTCTCCATCAAATGTTGTAGCCACGTTGAGCATGACTGGTTTTACATCAAGGGCTTTTCCATCTTGTAAAAAAGTGGCACGCACAATCAACCTGGCCATACCACTAACAGCGTTGTAACCAGAAAAAGTAATTGAGGAAACTGTGAGGTCTCCGTATTTTGTTCCCACTTGGAAAGCGACATTATTTAATTTGTCTTTGATCGAAGGAATATTGATTGTTCCAGAAGCATTGGCAGAAGTCACAGCGGCACTGAGGGAATTCATGCAACTAGCGGTATTACCCATATTGCGATTAAGCTGGGAAAAAAGCATACTGCGACTTTGGTTGGCAGTATCTCTTTTTTGAATATGACCAGAGTTCTTGGAGACTTTCATTAAGGCGAAAATAAGGCCTGACATAATTCCAGAGGCAACTAAAACTTCAACCAATCCCAAACCTCTTTCTGTCCGTAGGAAAGAGCTTCTTTTATGGTTCAAAATAGTGTTCAAAGTTGATCCTTCTGTTGATATGATTCTATTGTGCTAGAATCGAAAGGAAACTACAAGTTTTACCCTACTCTTTGAAAGGAAATGAATGGCATGTTCACAAAAAAATTAATATTTCTACTAAGCTCTTTTTTAGTTCTTACTTCATTTGCTGGTGTCACTAATCAAACTTCTTCCACCATCAAAACTCAAGTGGTACCTGATACCACAATCACTCAAGCTGCAAGAAACACCATCAAACATGCTGCGGAAAATGCAGAAGTGGGTGCCGTGACCGCTAATGATGTTACCAGCGCCTCAAGTGCCAGTGGACCTGTAACGACGACTTTTACCACCAACCCCAATTCTCAGACACAAAACAGCAATAGTACCTACGAATAAAAAAAGCCACCCTACGGTGGCTTTTTTTATTCGTCTTTTTATTTGTCTTGTTATTCTTCTTTTTTTTCTTGTTTCTTTTTAGTGAACGAAAGTTTGGCATTTACTTCAACATCATATTTATCTAAAACTTTTTCAATCTCTTTCGAAACATCAATTTTATCCAAATAAGTTTTTAATTCATTCTTAATAGATCCAACAAATTCTTCTTTGGTATTTTTAGCATTTTGTAACAAGCTATTGATGGCCTCTTTAGAGATTGGCATATCATGCATCATCCCTTTTACAGCTTCTTCCGTCATAAAGGCAGCCGATATTCCAGTGCTCACCACTTTTTTAAAAACATCACCTAGTTTATTTTCTTTGTTATCGCTTTTTCCATCACTCATAAAGTTTTTGCCCTTTTATAGAACGCGTTTAAAGTCAGTGGAAGATTGGTGTTCACTAAAGTTTTTTCAATCATGCCCAATCCTGGAATAAAACCTTTCAGTTCCACTTCAATGGTATAAGTCACTTCTGTTTTACCATCGCCTAAATCTTTTAGCGTCCAAGATCCATTATTGATCTTCATCATATCACCAGTGTCTAGTGTCCATGTCACAGATTGGTTTTCTTTGTGAGTTAAATTAATTGTGTAAGAAATAGTTTTGATTAAATTCAAATTGAATTTAACTTTGGCCCCATTTGGATTGTTACTAATGACTTCTACAGACTGCATTCCATCGACAAACTTAGGGTAATCGGCATAATCAACAATTGCTTTATATAATTTCCCTGCAGGCACGTCGTAAATTTCTGTTTTTGTCGCCTTGGCCATAGTTCTCTCCCTGAATATTAATAACGAGGTTTTTTATCAAAGTGGTGTTCCGCACGAATATGTCTGATCGTTCCAGATTCTGATCTCATAACAATAGAATGAGTGGTTGCTCCCCATGGTTTGAATTTAACTCCATCAAGAAAATTTCCATCAGTTACTCCAGTGGCCACAAACAATACATTTCCACGAGCAAGGTCATCAAGATGGTAAACTTTTTGATTGATATCAATTCCCATTTTCTTAGCGCGTTCAATTTCTTCATTACTGCGCCATTTTAGAATTCCTTGGAAGTCTCCTCCCATACAGCGTATAGCAGCGGCAGTGATCACACCTTCTGGTGCTCCACCAATACCAAAAAGAACATCGATCCCTGAATCGGGATTACAAGTAGCAATTCCGGCAGAAACATCGCCATCACCGATCAAATGAATACGTGCTCCAGCAGCTCTTACTTCATCAATTAAATCTTTATGACGAGGACGATCTAAAATCACTGCCGTTAAATCTTGAATACGACATTTTTTAGCATGTGCAATTCGTTTTAAATTTTCTGTAGCTGATTCCAAGATATCAACCACACCACGGCAATCAGGACCAACTGCAATTTTTTGCATGTATGTATCTGGAGCGTGCAGCATGTTTCCAGATTCTGCAATCGCCATAACGGAGATGGAGTTGTATCCACCATTAGCACAGATGGTTGTACCTTCTAAAGGATCAAGAGCGATTTCAAGTTTTGGGCCTTTACCACTGCCCACTTTTTCACCGATATAAAGCATTGGGGCTTCATCACGTTCACCCTCACCAATCACTACCACACCTTCACAATCCACAGAATCAAGCATCGTTCTCATAGCATCAACGGCAGCTTGATCGGCGGCTTTTTCATCTCCTCGCCCCATCAAACGGGCTGAGGCAATGGCAGCTATTTCAGTGACTCGGACGAATTCTAAGGCAAGATTTCTGTTCATAAATTATCTCTCTTTTTTCTTAAGCTTATAAAATAGAAGTTGAACCCCTCTATCTTATGAAAACAAGAGTGAAATGTTAAAGGAAATCTCTATCGGATCAGGCTAATGACTGGACAATTTTCTTTTGATGAAGTCCAAAGTCTCAGTGCTTAAACTGTCATCAGAGATATCTTTGACGATATCCATGGCAAAATTGAGTCTTTCCGCGGCAGGAGATTGATCCATTAAAAAGACATATTCGTCTTCTGTTAACAGTGGGGTATCTAGATTTCGTTTAGAGAGGGCGCGACCAGTCTTTAAACCAACTCCATCTTCCCATTCCACAAAGTTTTCCATCAAAAGAATTTGAAAAGTTGAAAGTGCCCCGCCGGCATGTTGCCACACAAAAATTTCCATTGGCCCATCGCCTCTAAGCCAATACTTGAGTTTGGCAGGGATTTCCAGACCAATATTGGATTTATGAATTGGCCTAAAATTGGTCACAATATTCTTTACCGAAAGGAAGTTTTTCACTTCTTTGGTTTGCTTTTCAGTCTTATTAAACTCTACTCCCAAGCGACTTTGCGTGAGCCAAACGACTTTGCCTGTAAGCTCTAAAGTCTGGCCATGCCAGTGCACAGAGCCCGAAAGTGTTTCATCTTCTTTGTAGGAGTGGGTGCCGTTCTTCAACGATAGTTGCATTCCGGTATAGGAAATATCCTTCACTTCATAAACCAATTGTCCATTGCTCTTGGCTTTAAATGTGAGGTAACAAAATGGAAATCTTGGCAGCACTCTTTTCTCATGCGTTCCAAGTTCGTTCTTAATCAAATTAAAATGTCGTTCCATGGGTTACCTTCCTTGTCCTCTTAGTGTATCCGCAACTGCTGTTTTTTTTAAGAGGAAAATCTTTTTCATGTTGTACAAAGCAAGTCTTTCTAGGAAGATAAAGAAACTAAGAGACATAAATAGTGTTCGAGGAAAATGCCTGACTCTTTCACATTGGTTTTATCATGTCGAGTGACTTGGAAATTGATAATCTTCCCAACCGCCTAACGCTCATGCGTGTGGCCCTTGTTCCTGTGTTGGTCGCATGTCTTTGGCTGACAAAATTTCCCTACGAAAGTTTAATTCCCTATGAACATGCTTTGAACTGGACTGCGGCATGGATTTTTACCGTAGCCTCTATTACTGATTTTTTTGATGGCTACATCGCTCGAAAAAGAGGCATTGTTACTGTCTTTGGTTCTTTTCTAGATCCTATTGCAGATAAATTTTTAGTCGTTTCCTCTTTAATCATGCTGCTCTCTTTAGAGCGAGTGAATGAAATTGTGGTGATCACCCTGGTTCTACGTGAACTGTATATGACTTCTCTCAGACTACTGGCCATGAATGAGGGCATTCATGTTGAAGTGAACTGGCTGGGAAAATGGAAAACTGGTTTTCAAATGGTCTCTATTCCACTACTCATGGTTTACGATGATTGGTGGATTGTGCCTATGGGACTGATCGGCACTATTCTTATTTATATCTCCTCATTTCTATCTCTCTGGTCAGCTTTTATTTACTCTTTAGGATTAGTGAACAAACTAAAACAAAATCGAAAAATGAAAAAGGAACAAAAAAATGGCAGCAAATAAACAATTAGTTCTTGTTACTGTAACAGGTATGGATAAACCAGGGATCACCCATAATTTGATGGAAATTATTGCTGGATCTCAGGCCACTATTTTGGATATGGGTCAATCAGTCACCCATGGACTTCTCTCTCTTTCCATTCTTCTCGATGTGGAACAAGATGACGACAGCCCTCTCTTGAAAGATTTACTCTTTACTGCCAAAAAAATGGAATTGGCTTTAGATTTTAATGTTATGAGCGCTGATGTTACAGATAACCGCGCTTTTGAAAAAGAACGTTTTGTTTTATCGTGTGTTAGTCAGAGCCATATCACTCCTGCATTTATGAGAGATATCACCGAAGTCATGTCAAAAAATAAAATGAATATCATGCGTATCGATAATATGAATATAAGTGAGTTCTCTGCTGTCGATATTATGATCAGAGCGGAAGAGCCAGTGGTTTATCAAGATATTAAAACCACTCTCCTCTCAGTGTCGAATACACATCAAATTGATGTCGCGTTCATGCGTGACAATGTTTTTCGTTATAACAAACGACTGATTGTCTTTGATATGGACTCAACTTTAATCCAAGCCGAAGTGATCGATGAAATGGCAAAAGTCCACGGTGTCGGTGCCAAAGTAATTTCAATTACTGAACGTGCCATGAATGGTGAACTTGATTTTAATGCAGCCTTAATAGAAAGAGTAGCATTGCTCAAAGGAATGAAAGTTGAAAAACTAGAAGAAATTTTAGCCAAGATTGAATTAACAGATGGAACGGAACAATTCATCCGTACAGTCAAAGCCCTGGGATATAAAGTAGCGGTAATCTCAGGTGGATTCACTTATTTCACCGGAGCCTTTAAAAAGAAATTAGGACTGGACTATGCTTTTGCTAACGAACTAGAAATTGAAAATGGTGCACTAACAGGAAAAGTTTTAGGGAATATTGTGAATGCTGAAGGAAAAGCCCTGTTGTTAAATTTAATTTCTCAACAAGAACAAATTTCATTAGAGCAAGTGGTAGCCATTGGTGATGGTGCAAACGACCTTCCCATGCTGGCCAAGGCTGGTTTAGGAATTGCCTTTCATGCAAAAGAAATTGTTCGTAAAAAAGCAGGTCATCACATGAGTCATGGCCCTATGACCTCCATACTCTATTTTCTTGGTATTCCTGAGAAGAAAGTTTATTAGATAATTGTCTATCTCAACAAAATTTTAATGACTTAATAACCCTTTAATGTAGCCCTTCGATGAAGCCCTTCAATTAGAAGGGCTTTTTTATTCTATCCGCGTAACTAGGTTATTAGGAGAAATAACAAAAAGTTGTTACTATAGCCTGAGAGGAGTCCTTATGATTGAGCATTCATTTTACGACATAAGAAAAGCCCTACTATCACCGTGGGAAGTCTTCGATCTTAAAATCAGCAAAAACCAATTTACTGAATTCCTATCTCATTGCAAAGATTTTAAGTATCTTCAGTATTTAACCTTAGCCAATTTAAATCTTAAAAAAGTTCCGAAAGAAATATTTGAATTAGAGCGATTAAAATTTTTAAACTTAAAAGGCAATCAATTACAATTTCTCGATTATGAAATCTCTAAACTGTCTCAACTTGAGACACTTATTCTCAATGACAATGCTCTAGAAGATCTTCCAATATCCTTGAGCCATCTTCCAGAACTGAGAAGAATCAACCTTGATCACAATCATTTAAATAAGCTCCCTCAATGCATTTTGAAAATGCCTGAGTTAATTCACTTATCAATCGACGAAAATAATTTCTCAGAAGATGAAAAAGAAAGAATAATGTCTGTTCTACCGATCTGGTTCTAAACTTTTATCCGAGCATTGGCTTTTCTAAGTCGTTCACAAAGAGTTTTGACTAAAATTTGAAACCACTTTGGCTGTCCTTCAAAAATTTTATGATAAGTATCGTGAGGTATTTCGATTAATTCACATTCTGAAAGTGCTTTAACTGTGGCTGAGCGAGGTTCTTCATCTAGAAATGAAAGTTCTCCTACTAGTTCACCAGAATAAATATGTCCAAGAATAACTTCTTCATTGTTTCTTTTTCTGGTAGCCACCATGGTTCCCGTTTGCAGCCAATAAAGAGAGCTTGAAGCCTCTCCTTCTTTCAACAAAAACTCATCTTTTTCCAGTTTCAGATTCTTAGTCATGATCACCTCAGTTAAACAGTCGTCCTTTTAGAATAAACCTTATTAGATTTTTTTCAACCAATGTTTAACCGAGGAGAATACTCTTATATTACGTCTACTACTTTCAGGATGTTCCACTCAATGGGCAATTTTAAATTCCATTTCTTTTCCATTCCAGTGGGCCAACATATTTCCTTCCTGTAGGTCCCCTTTAAGAACTTCGTGGGACAGAGGTCTTATCAATAGTCGGTTGATGGCAGAATGAAGTGGTCTTGCTCCATAAGTTTCATTGTAACCCTGTTCACCTAAAATCTCCGTTGCACTAGCATCAAGTTTTAAAATTAACTTTTTAGAACGTAAACGTTCATTTAAAAGCTTCACTTCTTTCATAATAAGCTCACTCATAATCGAGCGATCAAGCGCATGAAAATTAAGCACTCCATCCAATCGCCCCAAAACTTCAGGTTTAAAATCAAGTGTTGGATTCTTGGAATTACTGGTCATCATGATAATCGTATTTTTAAAATTAACGGTTCTCCCTTTATTATCTGTCAATCGTCCATCATCTAGAATCTGCAACAAAATATCGGAGAAATCATGATGAGCTTTTTCGATCTCATCAAAAAGAATAACTGCATAAGGTTTTCTGCGAATGGCTTCAGTCAATACACCACCTTCGTCATATCCGACATAACCTGCTGGAGCACCAATCAACTTCGAGACTGAATGCTTTTCAGAAAACTCAGACATATCCAAACGAATCATGGCGTCTTCACTTTCAAATAAATACTGAGCAATAGCCTTGGCTGTTTCTGTTTTACCTACTCCCGTTGGCCCCAGTAACATAAATGAACCGAGAGGACGTTTTTCCGCCGTTAAACCAGCGTGTGAAGCAATAAGAGTTTCACTAATTTCATGAACGGCTTCTTTTTGCCCAAACACTCTTTCATTCACAAATTTCTCTAACCCTAAAATATTATCCTGTTTGGTTTTTAAAATTTTTTCTACTGGTATTCCCGTCTGTCGAGCAATCACTTCGGCAATATGTTTTGGTTTTAGAATCCAGTCATGTTTGTATTCAGATAGTTCCTTTTCTTTGGCCGGAATTAAAGAGTATTTAATTTTTGAAGCTTCATCATAGTTCCCGTTTCTTTGCGCTACATCCAAATCAAACTTTAATTTATCCACTTGATTTTTAATTTCAGAGACCTTCTTCAACGAGAGGACTTCTTTTTCCCATTCTTTTTTTCCAGCTGTAAACTTCATTTTTAATTGTTCAATATCGGCCAAGATATCTAAATTATCTTTTTCCACTTTGGCCAAAATTGATTTCGAACGAATTTCACTTTCAAGCTCAGCTAAATAACTAGGCATCGCTTCTGCAGAAAGCTTCATGGAAGAAGCCGCTTCATCTACCAAGTCGATGGATTTATCGGGTAAATTTTTATCCGTTAAATATTGATCCGACAAAAGCACAGAACTATAAATGGCTTCATCTGAAATTTTGATTCCATGGTGAATCTCTAATTTTTCACGCACTCCCATCATAATTTCGATGGCATCTTCTTTTGAAGGCTCTTCTACTTTTACCGGACGAAAACGACGTTCAAGCGCCGCATCCCCTAAAATATATTTTTGAAATTCTTCCGGAGTGGTCGCTCCAATACAATGAAGTTCACCACGGGCAAGAGCTGGTTTTAACAAGTTTGCCGCATCCATCGCCCCATCGGTACGTCCAGCACCAACTAGTTGATGAATCTCATCGATGAATAAAATACAGTCACCGACTTGTCCTTTAACGAATTTTAAAAGCTTTTGAATTCTCTCTTCAAAGTCTCCACGATATTTTGTTCCAGCCATGAGCGACCCCATATCCATGGAATAAACTGTTTTTCCTTTTAAAACATCAGGAACTCCACCTTTTACAATCGCTTCAGCAAGACCTTCAACAATGGCCGTTTTACCTACACCAGCTGGCCCCACTAGCACCGGATTATTTTTTCCACGTCGTCCTAAAATTTCCATTACCGCGCGTATCTCAGGGGTACGTCCAATAACCGGATCGAGTTTTCCTTTCTCCGCCATTTCATTCAAATTCACCAAAAATGAAGGAACTTCAATATCTTCCGTTCCCATATTCTGATTGAGTAAATTGTAATCAATTTCTAACTCAGGCAAAATTTGTGGAATAAAACGAATCAAATCCGCTTCCGAAATTTCTTTTCTTCCCGCTTGAATGGCATGGGATGAAGCAAGTGTAATCCATTCAGAAAATTTGGTGTTGGCTTTCAATGTCTCAAGAGAAATAGTACCTGAACTATGTGGTAGTTTTTTTAAATCACCCTCAACAATAGACTTATATTGTTTTAAATTTCTTGAACTGAAAGATTGAGGATTAGAAATTAACCCAAATAATAAATGAAGTGGATGAAGCTCTGGATGTTTCATTTTAAGGGCTTGGGATTGAGCAATCTCTATTGATCCCATACTTATTGTATCAAATTGATTCATAATTCCTCCTAATTAAAACTCTTATCTCTTATAAGATGGTGGCAAAATTTTCCCTGTCAAGCTCCAACGGATTCTGGTCGAAAAGATGGGCATGAGTACAACAAAACACTTGCACCTCTTACTTTTAAGCTTGGCCCTATCTTCAGAAGTCTCTGCTGTTACCAGATTAACTATATATGGGGTAGAAAACACTGATACAGATAATGTTTTTTACTTAAAAACAGATAAAGCTGACAATTATGTCAAATTAGACTGTTTAAGCTTAGCTAACTTCCTCTATTCAAGGTCAGAAAGTGATGATGAGCTAAATTTTGATTTTTTTATTGAAGCAAATGAATGTGAACAAATTTATACTGAAGTAAAAACATATTCTAATCCGGGCAACCCCATGTGCCTAGACATCGATTTTGAGCAGCCGGGATTTATCCTTTATCGTAAATGTGAAAAAGGAAAAAAATAATTACCTAAAGAACTAAAAGTCATCAAACTTAAAACCCATCTTCATTTGGTAATGTTGCAGATTATAATCGCGACTTTGAAGACCCTGAAGGGTTTTTCTTAAATCACCATCCTGAGGGTTCAATCTCACGGCACGATTCATATAACGAATGGCTTCATCTGCATTTTTATTTTGCCAGTAGTAAGCAGACTTTGCATAAAACCCACGATAGTCTTCTGGATTGGAATTCATTCTATCATCCGCCCACTCATCCACTCCTTTCCAATTTCCTTTTGAAATTTGGCGAATGAAAGGCAGACTCTCAACTTCTGGATCATCCTCAGAAAGGGACTTTAAGCCTTCAACTGTACGATCAAATTCTTCGTCCACATTGGCCTTATGATTCATCTCTTTGACAAAAAGGTTTACCATTTTTGCTTTATAAGCATCATACATGGATGGATCTCGATCAATTAATTCATCAGCAATCTTAAGATTTCGGTCCAAGTCAGCCAGCTTTGGTGTTGGAGATTGAATAAAATTCCACATCAGCTCGCCAATCAGTTCGGGAAGTTCACGCTCTTTTAAACTTTTTTCTCCCGCTTCTTTGGTCAAAAGATAGGCCCGCAAAAATGCAATTAAGCTGCTGCACGAATCTGCATTTTGCATAACATTTTTTTGTAAACATTTCTGCATTTCTCCATTGATCACTGGAGAGCCCACATCAGTTAAGGTCTTTACACACTCTTTCCCTAAAGTTACTGGCTGATTGGCCAGTTGCATTTTTAAATCATCAACTGAGTTGATGAGAAGAAATTCAAGGTCGTCTTTACAGCTATAGTTTTGGCTTTTTAGCAGAGTCTCTTTCTTACGAAGAGCCTTTCCCATGATGGCTTTAAAGCGAGGAGCGGATTGAACAACTGCGGGCTTAACTGGGGCCGGTTCAATCTCTGTTTTTGTTCTTAACCACACTCCGAAGATAAAACTAATTGTTAATAAAATGAGGACTAAGAACAGATATCGAAATTTTTTTTTCATAAAACACCCAAATATTTGGCGAATCCAAAATAAAAGATTAACCTAAAAGGGTAACTTATCATGGAGGATTCTAATGACAAAACTATTCTTGTTAGCTTTGTTCGTTACTTTTACATCTGTTGCTCAAGACAATATGTTCGAAATCGAATGTGACTCGCCATTCCCATACCAAAACTATGACTTTGAAATCACTATTGATCAAACTGCGACACCTTCTTCATGGCGTCGAGGACATATTACCGTTTTTGAAAATGGTCAGCTGATTAGAGATGAAAACTACAATCTTTCTTGGAACTCACAGTTTGGAAACAAAATTCAACTTTGGGGCGAAGGAATGAGTCTAGAGATTGATCTTTGGCCAGATTCAGTACCACGCTTTGGGCAATACTATCGTTCAACTTACCGCAATCGCTCAATGCTAAACAACCAACCATTCAATAACATTGAATGCCGTTTCCCATGGGCAAATTAATTATGAAAAATTTTCTTTTTTTGTTTTTTATCACAACTTCTTCATGGGCCTACGAGCCCTTGGCTAAACTTGAATGTAAAAAACGCCTTTCCGCCACAGAATTTCTTTATTATGAAATTTCTCCGATAGGCCTTTCCGGTCATCAAGGTCACTTAGAATTTTTTATCAATAATGAACTGGCTTTCAAAAATGATACATATCTTAACTTAAACGAAGAAAATGTTAATTTAAGTTTTGACTCAGATACGATCTCAGCAGTTTTTGAAATTGACCGAGTTGCTGCTAAAGACGGAGATAGTTTTAAGGGCTTTGTGTATATGGCAACTTTAGGTCTACCTTACAAAGAAGCAATTTTAGACTGCGACTATTTTGTTGATTTTGATGGCGGCCGCAAAACTCGTTAAAACTTAATCCCCATCCCAACTTTGACCATCACTTCGTGCTTCATGTTGATCATGCCGTAATTCTCTTCTTTAAAATCAAGATCATCACCATCAACAATTTCTCTTTTTCTTGTTCTGGTTCTTTCATCAAGAAAACGATATTGGGCTTCTGTCCATAGACTCAACTTTCGAAAGTGTAAGGCACCTCCTGCTATCAATTTGGTCACTAAGAACTCTTGATCGCTTCGTAATAAATAGTGACTGGTTTTTCCACCATAGACAATACTCATGTTTTCTTTCACCCTCCAAGTAGCTCCACCTAAACCAATTCCAAGATAAGGTTCAAGCTCAAAAGTCGGATTTACCTGATAAGTAAAACCAATTAACTCTTCCAAACTCACTTCATTCATGGTGAAGCCTTCTTTTTGCTCTTCAAATGAAACATTCTGTCCACCGGCCATGATTAGAGGTTTTTTCTCTTTGATCATTTCTCGTTTAACAGTAATGCCGTTATAAGAAACTCTAGTAGTGGCAGCCCAGTCTTCTTTAAAAAGGAAAGTCACACTTCCGACAAATCCCAAGGCACCAGTTGAGAAATCGGCAACTCCAACTTTTCTCATATAGGTGTTATCTAAATTTCCCATAGTAAAACCCAAGAGCTTATTATGTTTTTGGGTTAAGTGTTTTGCCTCATTCACTGGAGTATTGGAAACCTCAGGAGCTACCACTCGCGCTCTAGGATCGCTATCTGGAAGGGCGTAAACACCTTCTGGCAAGTCACTGGACCAAGCATTAAGAGATATTAATAAAAAACCTAAAAGAAAGAAATTATTCATGGATCTTTGCTCGTAATTTCCCATCGGGCAAAACTTTTTCAACTTCAAGCTCTAGCTTGTCACCAAAACTAAGCTCTTCAATGATACTTTTCTGATCTTTGTTATATTTTTTTTTCATCGTTTCAACTTTAACCAAAGTATTTTCTCGGCATAATTGAAACTCGTAGGAAAATTTTGTTGGAGGCATTATCCTAACAATCCTATTTTGAGCACTCACCACCGAATCTTTTACATAAACGTGGGCCACCATAGGCATACTTCGTCGGTCTTTTTGCAAAATTTGAGATAACTGCTCAATGCTTGGATGATGTGTGGTCTTCATCACTTGATGGCACCAATCATCTTTACCTTCCATGGGGCATTGCTTGTGATTGGGACAAGGATAAGCAACTTGAAAGCCGCTCTTAATAAGTTCCTCTCGCATAGGTAAAATATTTGAGAAAACGTCCTTTGTACCAGGCTCTAAAAAAATAATAACGGAAGGATCAAATTTTTTAATATAACTACGGGCAAGGGTATTCCCCATTTCATTAAAACTGTTCCCAAAAAATAAAATTTTTTTTCGCCCACTTTTCATTTCGGTATTGACCGAAAAAGATAAAAATTTTGGAAATAAATTTTTAATGGTCTCTTTGGCTTGCTTAGACATAAAAGGTGAAGTTTCATGAGCATAGACTGAACCTTGGTACCCCTCCCCGACATAATCAAGAAAGGCAGCCGAGTATGTACCAGGCCCACTACCCAGATCAATAAAGTCATAGTCAGAAAAACTTTGCGCCAAAGACTGATCGAGCTTTTTCATCAGCCAGGAAAACTTTACAAAGCCGGTGGGCATATAAAATAAAGTGTAAGCCGACACCATCTCGTCATTTTCTAAGTATTGAGAAAGCTTGTCGCGATTAATGGTAAAATTTTGGGAAATGTTTTGAAGATTTTTTTTGAGTCTAGGATCATCCACCCCAGTAAAAGGATGGATGACCAGACTATTGATAGACTCAAAAGTAAGCTGCATTATCTCTTAGCAATATCGACGAACTCTTGGTTCACTTTTCCAGTATAGATCTGACGTGGACGACAGATTTTCATTCCAGGAGCCTCTACCATTTCTTTCCACTGCGCCATCCAACCTGGAAGGCGACCAATCGCAAACATTACTGTAAACATATTGGTTGGAATTCCCATCGCGCGGTAGATAATTCCTGAGTAGAAATCAACGTTAGGGTATAATTTTCTTTCTACGAAATATGGATCTTTAAGAGCTTCTTCTTCTAATCCACGAGCGATATCTAGAAGTGGATCTGCTTTCCCCATTTTCTTTAATACAGTATCACATGCACCTTTAATGATGGTGGCACGTGGATCAAAGTTTTTATAAACTCGGTGACCAAAGCCCATCAGACGAGAAGCATTTTGTTTATCTTTAACACGCGCTAAGAATTCTTTATAAGTAATCCCTTCGTTTTTAATTTCTTCAAGCATTTCAAGAACTGCTTGGTTCGCTCCACCGTGAAGTGGTCCCCAAAGAGCATCTACACCTGCTGAGATAGAAGCGTAAAGGTTAGCTTTAGATGATCCAACCATTCTCACCGTTGATGTTGAACAGTTTTGTTCATGATCAGCGTGAAGAATTAAAAGGACATCAAGTGCTTTGGCTAATTCTGGGTCTACTTTTCCACCATGATCAAACATCATATTGATAAAGTCAGAAGAAAAATCAAGATTTGGATTTGATTCAACGAGTGGCTTACCTTGTGAGTAGCGGTATGAGTAAGCAGAAACCGCTTTTACTTGCGCCATCATTTGAGCAATAACATTTTCTTTTTTCTCAGCTGATAAATCTTGATCAAGATTTTCAGGATAGAAACATGAAAGACTTGCGACAGCCGCTGAAAGCACACCCATTGGGTGAGAGTTTTTAGGATATTGAGCAAGAATATTTTTTAAACCTTCTGGAACTTTTGAGAAAGAGTTAATTTTTTTACCAAAGTTCTCTAGTTCTGTTTTGTTAGGAAGTTTACCGTTTAAAAGTAAAAATGAAGTTTCTAGAAAGCTCGCATTAGCTGCAATTTGCTCAATTGGAATTCCACGGTATTTTAAGATTCCCTTCTCACCATCTAAAAAAGTTATGGCAGAAGTACAAGCACCAGTATTCATGTAACCGTTGTCCAAAGTCACATAGCCAGATTGATCTCTAAGCTTTGTAATATCTACAGCAGGTTCGTTTTCTGTTCCCATAAACATGGGCAGGTCGTAGGTCTTCTCACCGATCGAAAGTTTTGCGTTACTCATTAAAAACTCCTTAGTTGTGTCATCAAATCAAAGTCTATTATGGGAAAAGTATAAGGAAGATTCAGCTCGCTGTCCTTAGGAAATTCAATGGTAAAAATTTATAGCGCATGACAAAAATATATTGGCAAAGGGAAAAAGTGTCTGATAGAAAAAGTACATTATTGATCTTTATTGATCTAGGCTCATAAACTTCTATAAGGAGAGGATGTATGAAAAAGCAATTAATTGGTGCTCTATTTCTAGTCGGAACAGTTATGACTGGTTGTAACTGGACTGTTTCTAATGATCCAGGTTACTCAGGCTGGTACAACGTTTATGGTAATTCTTGTGGCAGCTTACGCGCAGGATGTAACTACTGGTGGGACGGTCTTAAAATCGTTGATTATGAAGATCCATACTACAGCGGAAACTATGTTTGGAGCAACTACTACAGTTGGTATTATGGTCAATACGTTTGGGAATCACCGTCTGGACTTGTTTACGACCAATACGGTAACTGCTTAAACAAAGCTTCGGCACCAAAAATTAACCGCGACCTTCTTACTGTTGTTAGCGAAAGCGAAGCTAAAACCATTAACGTTGCAGCCCAAGCTTTAGCTTCTCAATATAAATTATCGTCTGAAACATCTTTGAAAGTAGCTCGCTCTTTCAGCGACTATGCGAAACTCGGTTTTCTACGTGGAAACAAAGGCCGTACAGAAGCAGACATCGCAGACTTCACAAAACGCCTATACGGTGTTGATTTTAACAAAGTTTCGAACGCCCTTACCTCAGCCGCTCTAGGTGATAAAGGTGCTATTAATAATGTTATTAATGAAGTTGCTGGTAACTGGAAAACTAGTCCAGAAACTATGCGCGAAATCGTTCAATCTTTCCATGGTCACCAACTGGAAGCAGCTGGGATCACTTTGGAATAAAAAGTTTCAATCAGTATCAATATGGCCCCGGAAACGGGGCCATTTTGTTCCCGGCCTTCTCAATAAAAAGCTTCTAACTCATCGCAAAATCATTCATACCCGGCAACTTCTTCCCACTGAAATCTTGAGTATTTCCCTTTTGGCCCTTTTTTTTTTAAAGCAGAGCAGTTTTGGCACTTCCCTTGCTTTTAACCTCATTGTCCAAAATAAAGCGTAAGGATCACGCCTAATCAAAAGGGAGAGAAAATGAAGAAATTCACGTTAGGAATGTTATTTGTTCTAACCACTATTTTAGTTGGTTGTAACGGAAATGTTGTTGTTGATGGTTCTGGTGGAAACACTGGCGGCGGTTATGGTTACTCAGGTTGGTACAACGTTTATGGTTCACAATGCGGTAGCTTAAAAGCTGGCTGTAACTTCTGGTCTGACGGTCTTAAGATCGTTGATTACGAAGATCCATACTACGGTGGTAACTACACATGGAATTATTATTATGATTACTACTATGGATCATATGTTTGGCAATCACCATCAGGACTTATTTATAATGAATGGGGTGACTGTCTAAACAATGCAAAAGCTCCTAAACTTCGTCGTGACTTGATCACTGTTATTTCAGACTCTGAAGCAAAATTGATCGAAAGCGCAGCAAGTACTTTCGGAAAACAATACTCACTATCTAGTGATGTTGCGAGGAAAGTTGCTCGTTCATTCAATGACTATGCGAAACTTGGGTTCCTACGCGGAAACAAAGGTCGTACAGCTGCTGACGTTGCTGACTTCACTAAGCGCCTATACGGTGTTGATCTGAAGAAAGTTTCTTCTGCACTTATGTCTGCCTCTTTAGGTGATAACTCTGAGTTAAACTCAACTATCAATGTAGTTGCTGGTAATTGGAAAACTTCTCCCGAAACAATGCGTGAAATCTTAAACAGTTTCCACGGCAAGCAACTTGAGAACGCTGGAATCTCTCTAGAATAATGATTAGGTAATAGAGTGGTTGCCCCTTAAGTGTAAAAACTTAAGGGGCAACTTCATTAAGAAAGAACATTTTTTTGAAGTACAGAATTATATGAAAACCTTAGTCCTAGCATTTATCTTTTTACAGCAGCTGACACCAGCCCATGGTGCCACAGCTAATGTAGCGAGCTTAATAGGCATCAAGGGACAAGTGGCAGAAGTCAAACAACCTTGCCATCATGTGGTCATTCAAAATGAAACTTCAAAAGACTATTTCATTGGTAAAGTCACTGAAGGCCCTGTTCCCCGTCCGGGAGATGAAGTCACTGGTAAATTTAATTCTGGACATAACTATCTTGATAACCTTAATCAACATGAAAAGTTCCAATTTTACGCTAAGGGTAGTTTCACTACTTTAGGTAAGGCCCACGTTAAACTCAAAGAATTTTGCGATTAGGTTCTCTATTTCTTTGGAGAAACCTTGCGCAAAGTAGTTTCCTTAGTAAACTAATCCCATGAAAAAAATTATCGATATTGTGGCTCCCGCCTCTCATTGCACTCAGGAAGAACTAATGGCTTCCATTGAATGGCTAAAAAGGGAAGGATTTACTCCACGAATTGGGAAAGACATCATCAAACCGGATCTGTTTTTTGCCTCCAATTTAAAAAATCAAACAGCCCAAATGAAAAAAGCTATAAGCGCAAAAGATTCAGATTTTATTTGGTGTCTGCGTGGTGGCTATGGTTCCATGAGACTTATTCCAGAGCTCTCCAAAATGGCCAAGCCAAAAAAAGAAAAAATTTTTTTAGGTTTTAGTGATGTCACTAGCCTGCATTTATTTTTCACACAAAAATGGAAATGGAAAACATACCATGGGCCTAATTTTTCTGGTATTGGCAAAAAAGATCAACTGGCTCAAGATGTAAAAGAAGTCGTTCATTTATTAAATGGCGAACAGTACAACCCTCTTTTTGATGGACTGATTCCCATGAATAAAGCGGCTGAGAAAAAATCCTTGATCAAAGGATCAATCACCGGAGGAAATCTTCGGGTAGTCCAAGCAAGTCTCAACACTATTCAACAAATTAAGCCTAAAGGTAAAATTTTGTTCTTTGAGGACATCGGAGAGCGAGGGTACGCAGTTCACAGGATGCTGGAGCAATTGCAGCAGGCAGGGCTATTTAAGGGCGTTCAGGCGATGGTTCTAGGCGACTTTAACGATGGGCTTGAAAAAGACGGCAAAGACCGCAAAATGGAAGCACTTTCACGTTTTGCCAGCTCAGTCTCTTTTCCCGTCCTATCAGGGCTACCTTGTGGTCATGACAAACTAAACCGCATTCTTCCTTTTCATCAGAAGTGTACTCTAGAGACTGGAAAAAATTCAAAATTAGTGTTTTAGATCAAAAACAAAGATGAAACGAAGATGTCCATTTTCAAGTACACATTTTTCTTCTGTTAAAACATATTGTGGTAAAAATTCTGCCTTTTGATAGATGAGCTCGTCTCTGTGAGGGGACAAAACAAGGCGACTAGCAAAGAGTACCTTATTTTCTTGCCAGGCTAGAAGCATGGTCTTCATATTAAGACCACCAATACCAGCAATCACCACCGTTCCAGTTAAAACAGATGCTAATTTGCCTCCATCTTTCTTTAAAAAATGGGCCTTCACTGGATTTTCTGGTAAGTGGAATTTGCGTTCAAAGACTTTTTGCAAATTGTCCATAATGACTTCAACTTGATCAACGAAAAAAACTTCATCGTGTCTTTGATTTTGATAAGCAAACAATCCTAATTGCCCATGATCGCAACAGATATCCCATAATGGAGCTCCTGGAAGACTCTGCTGGTAGATAGTGTTTAAGCGATGAGATAGTTTCATAAAATTATGGTTGAACTAAACTAATTTCTAAAACTTTTGAACCGCAGAAATAGCGCAATTTAGAGATACCTGCCTCTTCTGTTGGATTTAATTCTAAGCATTCACCCTTGGATAATATTCTCCAAAGAGCAGGACGAATCAAAGAAACCTTTCCGCTCCCATCCGTTTTCGGGACCACCATATCAGAGGTAAAGGAAGTTCCTAAGCCACTTGGAACATAGATGGCGGGAAGATTACCAATTGTCATTGGAAAGAAAAATTTATCAAAGAAATAATTAGGCATAAAGCTAAAGCGCTTCAAACTAATATAGCTCACTTTACCAGAACGAAAATCATGATACTGAAGTTCATTTTGTGTTTGTGAGAAAGCTCCGTCGTATAAACTTGTGTGGAAGACTCCATGCACTTGTTGAATTTGTAACAGATTATTCACTGGCTTAATTTTAGATTGCTTAATAGTCGTTGGCTTTCCATCTCTGATTTCAGTAATTAATGTTTCGGTGCCAAAGAAAACACCCGAGGCATTTTTCGTTTTAAAGCTCGTTCCGACTAAACCACCGAGCATATGATACTTGGTAAAGTTTAGCGCCTCTTCCTTCACCAATTTTCCATCAAGTACTTGTGCCACACTAAAAAGAAAATCGTATTTATCACCTTTTGCTAATAATAAACGAATAACTCCCTGAGCTGCTTCAGTATTTGTCTGAGGAAGGATAGCCACTAAAAACTTATCCCCGAGATCGTAATTTAAATTATGAATACCTTTTTCATCGGCGGTGTAAAACCAAATTCCTTGTTCCTTTTCTGGATTTGGATTCCAAGGGTCAAACTTAGGTTTCTCTAATTTTTCTCCGAAGGCAATCCATAATGGATCAATTTGAGAGCCATTTTTAACCCAAATAATGTCGGTTGAAAGCGGAGCCTTTTCGCTATCAGCGACAACTTTGCGAATTTCTTTTAAATTTCCATCAACCGTAATAAAACTTAATTGTGCTTTTCCGTTTTCATTTTTTGATTTCACCACGAAGATTAAATTAGCTCCGACATTGTGAATGTCTTGTAACTCACCTTCAACTTTGGTCATCACACCACTTTTTACTATCTGGTATTTACCATCGGTCTTTTTCATTAAGGCCAAGCGTGTGACGTCAATTGAGTCCCCTTTATCATCCTCATCTGTCTCGTCTTTTAGAAGTAAAAATTCACCACTGTCTAAGCTTCTAAGTCTTGCACCTGTGGTATCCAACACTGTTTGGTTGTCGACCGGCAAGCTGGCAAGGTAAGGATGTGCGTTTAAATCAGTCACTAACTCTAACTGATAGATAAATTCATTGATTAAAAAACCATCACTAGAAGTCACCCTAACCACAAACTCTAAATCTGAATGGGCCATGGCGCTGGTTAGAGTGGCAGGAACATCAATCACCTTAACTTCGTCACGATCCCATGTCGCAAATGTTTGAATCGCTGGAGGAAGACCTACCGTAGATGAAGTAAGACCTGCTTTAGGAGTTACTGTGACAGAAACATTGGCTGTACTTTTCCAAAAGTTTTTAAGCTTAATTTTGAAACTTAAGTCAGTTAGCAGTGAAACAGCTTTTAGTTTTTGTCCTTTTTCGGCCGGTAAGATAACTGGTCTTGGATCAACCTTGAAACTCTTATAAAGATCAACGTTTCCTGAAAGGGTGTATTTTTCGTATAAACGAAGTTTTGCATTTACTGAATCTTTGGTTTCACGGGCTCCAGATATCAGACGTGGATAAATATCTTCTTCAGGAATATTAGCTGCTAAGAGTCTTGCCACTACTCCTGCCACATAAGGAGAACTCATGGAAGTACCTTGGTCAAATTCATAGCCATTCATCTCATTAAACATTGAAGGGCGAATACTCATGGGATAAGTAGAAAGAATTCTAGATCCTGGTGCTACCACATCAACATTTGAACCATAATTTGAGAAAGTAGAAAATGCGCCATCGGCTCCGTGTGAAGCAACACAAATAACGCCTGTGTAGTAACAAGGAAAGAGAGGAACCGAAGTTGAATCATTGCCTGCTGAGGAAACCAAAATAATATTTTTCTCAAGGGCAATTTTAACTAGCGTTCTCATCAAATCGCTATCAACAGCATATGGCCAGCCTAAAGACATATTCACCACATTTGCACCTGAGCGAATAGCATAAAGAAGTCCACGAGCAAAAATATCACCATAAGTTTTAATTTTTGGAAGATCGCTTTCTTTTGTTCCAGGAACGGTTAAAGATAAAGGACGTTCGGGCGAACTAGGCGCTGAAGATAGCACTTTTATGGGAAGAATTTTAGCATGGGGAGCAATCCCCTCCACTCCTTGTCCATTTACAGCAGCCGCTATAATTCCTGAAACATGAGTACCGTGTCCAATTTTATCTTGAACGTCACTATCACCCATGATCTTAGTCAAAGGATTAATTTTTCCTGTCACGTTCCAGCCGTTACAATCCATTGGATAACCATTGTTATCAGTATCAATGGCAGCCCATTTTTGATCACAAAGCTTAACAGTGCTGGTTTTAAGACACTTTTTGTATTCAGCAAAAGCATCACATTCACTTTTTTTGGTATAAACCTGATTTACAAACTCAGGGTGAGTTAAATCAATTCCAGTATCTAAGACAGCCACAATAATATCTTTCTTATCACCGTTTAAATTTAAATTATTAAATTTTTCAACTGCTAGATCTTCGCCCACCATTCCTGGAGTATTGATGGTAGTAATATCATCAACAATAAAAGGCTGCGGTAGACCTAAATTTCTTAGCCCCCATTGTTCTTCTACATAAGGATCACTTAAAGAATGAAAGTCGAGTAAAGCATTTTTTTCAAAATGGTATAGAGCTGATTTTACCTTGGTATTCACTTTTTGTGAGCAAGCAATTTCCGGAGAATATTTCTTTAAAAAGGCGCGTTCTGACTTAGAGAAGACAAACTCTCCGATGGCTTTTGGGCAACCTTTATTAGGAATTGCAATCATTTCAGAACTTACTTGAGCAAAGGCAATATTAAGAATAAGTGAAAGCAAGATCATATTAAAAGCCCTCACTAAAAAAGTTTGCGTTCATTTGGTAAGACGAAATTCCGTACTGGTTCATGAAGTCTCTAAAAATACCAGAACCTTCAAGCCCGTTATACTCACCTAAAGAATCTGAAACGTATTCAGTCGTTTGATTATCTTCGTCAACTGCTCCTTCATCTCCTTTTTTAAAGCCTGCTACTTTAACCAGCATTAAAAAGTTTTCTTCACCGATCATAGTTAAAACTTTATCCCACTCAGCATTCTTAAAGAGAATGCGGTGAATTTTATTATAAAGAGCAATAATCTTCTTTTTATCTTCCGCCGTTTTCACTTCCGGAAAGCCTTTTAGACGTAAATCCATAATCTCGGCCATCCAAGGAGCCACACATTGGTAGTCTTTATCTCCATGGTACCCAACCACATATCCTTGACCAGATTCAATCATTTGTTGGCAATAGGCTTGAAAACTATCAATCCCTCCAAAAAAATGAATAAGAACATTATAAGTATTCAATTCATTCTTATTAAAAATGATTTTTTGAATGATCTCATTTCCTTTCTCATAAATGATGGCGGTAGAGCGCACTTCGAACTGCTGAAGAACTTTAGTGTCGTTGAAAACATTACGGTTAATCATCTTTCTTGGCATCGGAATATTTTTGATCTTTTCTTCTAATTTATTAAAAATGCGGTTTAAGTGAGGCATACGAATACTCCACCCACCGTAAACGTCTTCCACAATGGTCAGTGGCTTAAAGTCATAGTTCTCTGTCACTTCAGCTTCAGTTGAGACAGCAAATGAGTGCCCTTTACCAAAAGGACGATTCATCGGATTCTCATTAGGACGAGTTACTCCGGAGAAGATTCCCTTAGTAAAAAGACCTAAGATGTCAGTGAGAAAACCAAAGTAGTTGGTTCCATAACGAGTCACTGCTTTTTCATGATAAAGTACTCGTTCAAATTTCTCTGGTTCAAAAAGTTGACCTGGAGCAAGTGGTGGCTGAATCTTAATCTCATGAGAGAAAACCATTTTATCCCATTGGAATAAAAATAAATTATTGTTGTGTAGTCGAGACTTGAATTCATCTTTCAAATAATAAAATGGATAATAACGTTCAATCAATTCAGAGCTGTTCACCTTAAATAAAGCGCGAATTGAAGAGATGGCGTGTTGGGCAGCAGATGGATCTAAATCATTAAGACTGACATCAAAAAATTTCGTTTTAGCATCACCCTGCTTCCAAGATGTCTTATGACTATAAAGATTGAGAAGAAAGTTAAAATTAACTCCTAACTCCTCAGATAAAGCGTCATTATATTGAATAGAAACTTTCATACCTGTGGCGGTACGTTCAAAGGTCGTACGCTTCATCCACACACTACTCATTCCACCAGAAACTCCCATGGAAAATTGCGGAAGTGGAACACCAAGTAGAGCTAAGATAGGAACATTAACATTTAAGGATCCACCAAGATTTAAATTATCAACCACCACAAACATCTCACCTGTGGTCATTTTGCTTAAGAAAGTTTTAAGCCCATCATATTCATTTTTAAGATCATTTTCATTACAAGGCTTGTTATCAATTAAGCATGTTGGGTTATCTGTAAGAACCTTAGTCAAATGTTGCATTTGAAAGGGAACTAAAACATGGGCCCAGTTTTCTTTTAGTGCGTCTTTAAGTCCAGCTAATGGGCGGATGTGTATATAGCTTCTACCCACCTGAACGTTGGCACTAGCTCCAGGTGTAAAGTAACTTTTCAAATTATCTAAACCAACAAACACACCTAGATTGGCAGATACCCCAAAGCTATCTACTAATTGCACAGGGTATTCGCTACCATAATAAGTTCCAGTCACCACATCACGACTGATATTTAGTGAACCGCCTCCATATGGAGCTGAATAGGCTTTGACCGGCATAGCATAAGGCTCATTAGGGTGATTTTTAGCGTGTTGAAGGAATTTAATAAATTCATCTTTTTTATGTTTGGTAATTGCTTCTTGAGCGTCTTGATTAATAAAGTCATTAGCATATTTAAAGAGTTGAGTAGACGCCATCCCGATCCCTTTGATAGCAAGGTAACGTGTGACTTCGGAAAATCTAAGTGGTGATTGAGGGTCATCGAATTTAAATCGACCAGCGTATCCTGGGTAATCTTCTTGTGTGACTTTCCCTTTTTTGACCGATCCAACAGTTAATTTTTTCTTGATAGGCTTGATCTCATCAAACTCACCCTTTAAACGAGCTAGTTTCATAATCTCATTTCTTCTCGCCATTAATTTTTCTTTAACAATGGCGGCGATATCTTCAGGATAATGAGCTGATCCAGCAATTTCTGCCCAATCACCAGGGGTTAGCTTTGAAATTTTACGAGTGATCCATTTCACGTCGTTTAAAGTTATTTCAGCAAACTCTTCAGCATAAGGATGAGTCAAAATAATTTGTTTTGAAACAACTCTTCCCAAATCCCAAGAGAACAAATTGATACTTTGACCAACATCGGCCAAAACAAAAGGAATAAGGAGAGCTCTAAGAGGTCTTCTATCGGCAATCAGATCCGCCTTCATAATTCCCCATTGATATTGAGGAAGATTAATTCGACCTGGTTCAAAAATTAAGTCTTGGAGAACGACTCGGGGTTCATCTTTCGGAAGCTCTGCTATCCAACGCTCACGGGCCTTAAAAGTATAATCCGCAATATTATCGAGGAAGGTATTACGCTCTTCCATTGTACTAAATTTAACTTCAAGTTTAGGAGCAAATTCGATAGGGTCTAACTGGTATCCAAGCTTAGTTAAAAGTCTGTGACGTAACATGGCGGGGTGACCATCAATGGATGCCACCACATTAAAAATCTTAGGGCCATTAACGGTATCAGCAGTAACAGAAAAGCGTAACATGCCAGGCACAGAAGGTTTATAATTGAAAAATTTTACTGGTTGATTTTGAGGAAACTGTAATTTTAAAGGAGAGCAACTTAAGCAGTAAATATCAGTTTCTGAAGGAGCAAGAAGTGATGTATCGAAGCCTGACTTTTCTAAATCAAAGGCCTCATCACTATCAATAACGTCACCTTCGTAAATTAAATCATTAGCGGGTTTCTTTATTCCTTGATATGGAATAACAACACTTCCTGCAAAAGCTGAAAAAGAAAATAGTAAAAGTAAAAACGAGCTTAATAAACCCTTCAAAACTGCAAATCCTTGGTTGAAAAGATTCCTCATTCTATCCTAAAGAGTCATCTGGCTTGACCTTCCTTGTAATCTTTATAGGGGGTCTAAGTAATTTGTTCAGCCTACCTCTGAAAAAATGACTAATCCTTGTATAGTCGGCAAACTTTTAGACATATTTTTAAAGGGATTACCCCATGAAATTAGCCTCGCTGGCCCTATTATCACTTTTGAGTCTGCCCGCTTTAGCGCAAAACGCCTATAACTGGGGTGGATTTCTCTTAGGAGAAATCAATTTCCCTGAAATTAAGTCAAAGTATGGCCGATTGGCGCCTAAACCAGAGAAAAAAATATCTGGGCAAGATCTAATCAACAACCATAAACCCATTTCCAAAGATTTCTTTCAAAAGTTGTTCTACCCGGACGGTAATGTCTCTGAAGACGAATTGAATAACAAATACCAGGCCTATGACCGTGAAATCTTAAACCGCAGATTTGTCGATATCTATCTCGCCAGAATTCTCGATTTTAAGGCGTTGGAAAATAAAATTGAGCCCAAAGTCTCTGATGCCAGAGTTGTTTACGTCATGAGAACGGTCCTTTTACAAAATTTTAGATTTATGAATGGTAAAGATGCCGTCGTTCCTAAATCGAATGATGTACTTTACAACCTCTTTAAGAATCGAGTTGGTAAAGGCCCGGTTCGCTTTTCGAGAGACTGGAAAATCTGTGAGGAAGGATTGAATACTATTTGTGATTCTTTCAAAACGGATCAGTTCGCTCTACCTCCCGTGACTCTATCATTTTCTGCTTTACCGGCGACCGTCACTGATTTCATGTTAGCGATCAAAGAAAAGCTTCAACCTTTTTACTTAAAAGAAGTTCGTACCCAAGTCCTAATATCGTTAGCCAAGGGAATTTCTGGCAATTATTTTTCTAAAGCAAACGACAATCCTAGTTTTTCTCAATTGCAAGAGACATACGAAAGAATTAAAAACCCTCAATTTAAAATTCTTAATTTCAAAGTTAACTTTGGTCAAATCAAAATTGAATCAGAAAAATCTGCTGACATAGATGTTTGGTTAAATGCTTTCTTTCAAGAAAAGTTAAGTGCTAATATGCAACTTGCAAATCAAATTAAAGAACCTGCGGCTAGAAGAACCTTAATCTTCATGCAAAGACGACAAATTTTTAGCGACCTACTCGCTGGCCTTCAAGCTAATTTCCCTGATGCTATAATAACAAATCGTGAAGTCACCGATCAGTTTGGTGAAGATGATCAAGGTAAATCAGAATTTCCTCATGACCGTAGTTTCTTAATTCAAGAATACCCTTTTCAGAGAATGAAAAACGAAAACAAAATCAATATCGTCATGGGTCTTGAATCAGCAACTATTGATCTTGGTTATAAAACGATCAACCAAGTGCTGCCTGACCTTCAAGATTTCGTGAAAAATAAATATGCCGTGGCAGGCTTTAGAGCGGCTATCTACAAACTATTTGATAGCTACAGATTAAATAAAACATTTGACACGTGTTTCTTGGAAAATATTCCTTGTAATGAAAGTGATCCGACAAAATTAGTAAAGATGATGTTTTCGGAAGAAGACTACGACCCAAAACTGCCAAGCGGAATGACGGATATTTCAACTATGCACAGAGTTCTTTCGATTTCTATGCCCGATTTTGAAGCCGTTTATAATACGAAAATAGAGAATATTCTCAAATAGTACACTATGGTTAAAATGTTTAATTGGAGGAACATATGAAAAATGTGAAAAAGTTCTTGAGTACAATCCTATTTGGATTACTCGTCTCTGGTTCTGCTCTAGCGCAAAGTAAAAGTGATGTAATTTCGAACGACGGAAACTCAATTGAAGTTGGTGCAGCTGCACTTTCAAATGGAAATCAAGGAATGGAAGCCATCCTTCATATTTCGACTAACGTTACTTCAGAAGGCAATAAGAGCGATGGTTACTATGTTATTGTTCGCATGCAAGCAGATGGATCAATCACAGAAGGTAACTTTAGTTATGTAGACCTTTCAATGAATGCTCTCGGATGGGGTATTGCTACAGATGAGGCAGTTTACAATGGCTTCATTGAAGCGACTCTTCTAAACATTAATTACAAAAGAAACTTGGCCATCGACTTAGATCACCAAATGACTATTTCCCTTGTTGGTATTCGTTTGGGTGGATCAGTTGAAGTGACAGATAATGTTAAAATCCTAGCAGAAACAGCTCTTGATTTTGCTTCTCTCGGAATGTCTTCAAAAAGAGCATCTGATGCAGCTTCTCTATCTCACGAGGGATATAACGCTGGGGTAAACGCACGCATTTCAGTGGCGGTTGAAATGTTCAAAAAGGTTCGAATTGAACTTGGAATAAAAGGCTCAACTGTTGCTGGAAAAGGTGTTCAGTACTACACTGGAACCGTAACTTGTAACACATATACAGATGGATATTATGATTCTTGGGGTTACTATCATTCTTCAACACAGACAAGATGTTACAACGATACAGCCATTGATTATCAACAAACATGGAAACAAAAAGAACTTTACTTAAGCTTCGTGGCTAAAATTACTGAAAACCTAAAAGCATTCGGAAAAGCTAGCTACAATGTTTACAGTGTTTCAGATAGAACTGCCACTGTGGCAAATTCTAGCAACAATGGTTGGATGTTTATGATCGGGGCGTCTTATACTATTCCATACAAAAAATAATTTTTGTTCATAAAAATCAAGGAGAGCTTCGGCTCTCCTTTTTTTATACCCTAAGCTCACCTTCTATTTTATGATCCTTCCATGAAATTTGAAATTCCACTTACTCCTGGCACCATGATTAAAAGATATAAACGTTTTCTTTCCGATATCCGTTTAGAAAATGGTGAAATTGTCTGCGCCCACGTTCCTAACACTGGCTCAATGTCCACTTGTTGGGAAGAAGGCTGGAAAGTGATGCTTTCCAAATCAACCAATCCTGATCGTAAACTACCCTACACGTTAGAGATGACTCACAACGGACAAACTTGGATAGGTGTCAATACGGGGAACCCCATGAAGATGGCCGTTGAAGCCTTAGAAAATAAAATTATTTCAGAGCTTGTTCAGTATCCAACGATAAAAAAAGAAGTCAAAATTGGAGACTCAAGAATTGATTTATTATTAAGCCATGGTGAAGAGCAATGTTATGTCGAAATAAAAAATGTCACACTTCTTGGCGATCATAAACAAGCTCTTTTTCCTGATGCTGTTTCTGAACGTGGAACAAAACATTTAAAAGAATTAATGAATTTAAAAAAACAAGGTATTGAAGCTGCCATGCTCTACATCATTCAACGTGAAGATATAGAAAGTTTTGCGCCTGCTGCAAAGATTGATCCTATGTATGCTGAACATTTAAGAATGGCCAAAGAACACGGTGTGCAAATCTTGACTTATATTTGTAGCCTTTCCCCCGAAGAAATCAAAATCACCAAAAAAGTCCCCTTTGACCTTGCTTTGAAATAATCTTTCCCTACAATTCATAAGTCATAACTTTAACCTATTTTCCAAAGGAGTTTTTTATGCGTTTATTAGCATCAGTAATGGCCCTGACATTTTCTATGAGTTTATTAGCAGCAAAGCCAACAGCAAAAGTCGAACCTATTCTTACTCAATATCAAATCGACACCAGCCACGGAAGTTTAGATTTTTCCATTAAGCATATGATGATCTCAAATACAAAAGGTGCATTCAAAAAATGGGATGGAAGTTTCATGTTTGATAAAGAGTCTGGAAAACTTTCTGACGTAAAAGTGAATGTCGATATTAATTCAATTGATACAAAAGATGAAAAGCGTGATGGACATTTAAAAGGTGCTGACTTTTTTGATACTGCAAAATTTCCAAGCATGGCTTTCGTTTCTAACAGCGTTTCTATGAAAGCAAAAAAACCATCTAAGATCGTGGGTGATTTAACAATTCACGGAGTAACAAAGCCAGTAACGTTGAATGTTGATTACTTGGGTTCAACTAAATCAATGATGGGAACTGATGTTGTGGCCTTCAAAGGAACAACAATGATCAACCGTAAAGACTTTGGTCTTACATGGAACAAAGCGCTAGAGCTAGGTGGAGTCGCTATTGGAGAAGAAGTTTCTATTTCATTTGATTTTGAAGCAGGTCCAACCAACAAATAATCTTTTGTTTTTAAATAAGACTGTACAAATATCGGGGGGCGTCAAGCCCCTTTTTTCTAGACAGAGCTATCAGTCTAACTTAGAGTTTCCATAAGTTTTACTAATAAATGGGAGCCTCAATTGAAAATGCTAAGCCTCGCCCTTTTGTTCCTGGGACTTTTTACTCAAGCATACGCGGATGAATCACCTGTTGTAGCTAGTTACTGGGGTAAAGATTTTTTAAACTCTACTTTTACCAAAGAAAGTATTCAAAAAATCATTACCGATAATAAACCAAAGACAATTTCTTACCCTCAAGCCCGTGTGGCTTTATTCAACCAAATTTACCTAGAAAAAGATGCTCGTGGATATTTCATCCAAGATGTTTACTGCGAACGCAATATTTACTCTTCTGATGTAGCGGGAATTGGACCAAACTCTGTTCCAAATTCAAACCTTATGAATATTGAACATACATGGCCTCAAAGCCGTTTTTCAAAACAATATGTCACTGACACACAAAAAACTGACCTACACCATTTATACCCGTCGAATTCTCATACCAATTCTCAGCGTGGAAACTATATGTTTGCTGAAGTGAGCTCCAATGATGTGGTTGATGACTGTAAAGCTTCAAACTTAGGTTCTGCACTCATTACTAACGACGGAAAAGATTATTTTGAACCTTCTCCAAAACACAGAGGAAACGTGGCTCGCGCCTTATTTTACTTCTCTGTTCGTTACGCAATGGTTATTACTCCTACCGAGGAACTTTATTTAAGAAAATGGCATAAAGAAGATCCAATCGATTCTTTAGAAGTTGCTCGTCATGAGCAAATTTATAAAATCTTAAATACAAGAAATCCATTCATTGACTACCCACAACTAGTGGACAAAATTGAAAATTTCTAATGACCTTATTGAACTATTGTAAAGACCTTAAAGAAGCCACCTTTTTTGGTGGCTCTTTTAATCCTTGGCACTCTGGACATACCGCCTGCATCAAAGCTTTTCCTAAAGACAAAAAACTAATCGTTGTCCCTGATTTTAACCCTGAAAAAGAAGTCACTGATCGCTCTAAAGATTTTTACCAAGAAGTGGTGAAGGCTTCTCAAAAACCTGAATCCGAAGTTTACCCTGGTTTTCTTTTAGAAAAAAAGAAAAACCCGACTTACTTTTGGGTCAAAGAATTAAGCGGACTAAAGGTAAATTTACTTTTAGGCGCCGATAGTTTTTTAAATTTAAAATCTTGGATCGAAGGGGAAAAATTGGTTAAACTTCTTCATGGTATCTATGTCGTTCCGAGGTTGGCGGAAGAAAGCTCTCTAAAAAAGGAAGCGGATTTTTTACTCGCCCTTAACCCTGATCTAAAGATAATCTTTCTTCCCCATCACCCATATGAGGATCTCTCCTCAACAAAAATCAGGCTTAATAATAAATAAAGCCTTCATTTCCTAACGTAAAATTCAAAAGCAAATTGTAAAAAGCGTTCATTATAAACTCCTATGCGGTACGTGTTTGTAGATCAAGTAGAATTGAGTCTACTAAGCGTTTAAGATGTTGCTCCACTAGTTTAGACCCAAAAGCTTCGCAACAATTCTGTTTACCATAATGAGTACTGGCCATCAGTGCAGTATGAGTCACAAAAGTAAAAATGATTCTCACAGCCCATAATGCATCATCTTCAGATAATTTTTTCCCTAATTCTCGCTCTAACATTGCGTGTAAGTGCTCTGCTCCTGGTGGACCAGCTTGATCTTTTTGAACAAGATCAGGTGGAAAAGGAAAATCATTCAAGAGAACTTTGAAATTATTAATTAATCGAGGCCCGTTATTGATCAACATTTCATATAGTGCCTGGGAGAATTCCGCCGTAGTGCGGACTTTTTCTCGGGCCAAATTTGAAATCTGAGTATTAAAACGGACAAAACCTGTTCTTAAAACTTCGTGGTAGAGATTTTGCTTATTCGAAAAATGGTAATTAACAGCTGCTAAATTAACTTCCGCAATTTTAGCAATTTCTCTAATCGAAGCTCCTTCAAATCCACGATCAGCAAAAAGACCTGTCGCAACTTCAATAATACGTTCCTTTGTATCAGGAACTTTTAATTTTAAGTTTTCGTTAATGTGCATGTTCATTAGTCAACTCGTTTTCTGATTTCTCAGATTTAATACTCTTCACAATTTCGTCAGCATCATCACCAATAAAGATTTTCTTCATGATGGCTCCTGACCATAATCTAAAGCGTTCAATATAAGTAAAAGCAGTAGGGACAATAATGAGAGAGAGTAAGGTTGAACTGACAATCCCCCCGATTAAAGCAATACCCATTGAGGTTCTTTGTTTTGAAGCTTCGTTTAATCCGACTGCAATTGGAATCATCCCTGCTCCTAATGCAAAAGAAGTCATTAAAATTGGACGAAGTCTGTCTTTACCAGCTTTTAAAATGGCAGCCTTCATCTCAATACCTTTCTGGATTTGCTGATTAATATAATCCACTAAGATAATAGAGTTTTTAGTCGCGACCCCTAAGAGCATTATACAACCGATCATTGAGAACAGATCGAGAGAAGCATTACATAGGAACAAAGCGAAGAAAGCTCCACAAAGTGCCAAAGGTAAAACCAACATAATGGTAAATGGAAGAATATAAGACTCATAAAGTGAAGCAAGCACGAGATAGATAAGAAGAATACCTAAGCCGGCTGCCTTCATCACAGATACAATTAACTCTTGGAAGTTTTCAGCTTGTCCCACGAAAGAGTACGACATACCTTCAGGAAGTTTTACTTCATCAGCAAAAATTCTTTTCACTTCATCAATCGCTCCCCCCATACCAGGCCCATCGGGAGAGATATCTGCACCGATTTGGTAATAGCGACCACGGTCTTGGCGAGTAATGTTGGCAGGTCCTGTTGTCTCTACACCTTCCGTTACATCAGTTAAACGAATAAGACGGTAGTTAATGTTAGGAACATAAATATTTTTAAAACTCTGAGATAAATTTCTTTGATCTTCTTTTAAACGAACGCGAATATCATACTCCTCACCTTTCACACGGAAAACTGCCGGAGTTTGACCTTCCATTAAAGTTCTAAGTTCACTTCCAATGACATTTGTTGAAACCCCCATACGTTCAGCCTTGGTACGGTTAGGAATGACCTGAAATTCAGGTTTACCCGGGCGGTAAGAAAGATCCACATCTTTAAGCGAAGGGTGATTTTTCATACGTTTGAAAACTTCAGTAGACACTCTTTCTAATTCTTTTTCATCGAAACCTTGGATGTTTAAACTAAATGGACGCTCACCACCACCAACGGCATCGTAGTCACGAACTGATGGGTTAGCATAAACGAAAGGTTTTAATTCCTGTCGGAAGACTTCCTTAAACTTAATGGTATTGATTTTTCTTAATTTTGAATCGACAAGCTTCACATAGAATGAGGCTTTATTTGATTCCCCATCTTTCGTTCCCACTGTAAGAACACTGAATTGAACTTCTGAATGTGTGCGGAGAAGCTTATCCACTTCGAGAGAAACACGTTCCATTTCACGCAAACTTGTCCCAGGAGGTAAATCTAAATTCACTCCAAATTCACCGTTATCTTGAGCCGGAATAAAAGTTTTTGGCACAAACTTCAAGGTGTAAACCGAAAGGATAAGAATGACTACAGCCGCACCAATGGTCTTGATGGGATGGTTCAGCGTTACTTCTAAGATCTTAACATAAATATCTTCTAACCAATTCTGAAAACGGTTAAAGCGGTCAAGCATGGCTCCCACCGTTTTATCATAAAATGTTTTTTCATGCTCTGGAGTAACATAACCATGAGGCTTAACTTTGCCTGCAAAGTAAGCCGACATCATCGGAGCAATGGTAATTGCATCAAAAAGAGAAATAACGAGAGCAAAACAAATGGTTAAACCAAACTGTTTAAAGAACTGACCTACTACACCATCCAAGAAAGCGATCGGCCCAAAAACGGCAAGAACGGTAAAGGTAGTAGCGATAACTGCCATCATCACTTCATGGGTTCCATCAAGTGCAGCTGTTTTAGGATCTTTCCCCATTTCAGCATGACGGTAAATATTTTCTCGAACCACGATGGCATCATCAACCAGTAACCCTACTGCTAGAGAAAGAGCTAGAAGTGACATCATGTTGATAGAAAAGCCTGCCAGAGAAACGAGAATGAAGGCACCTAAAAGTGAGTTTGGAAGTGCAAGACCAGTAATAATGGTAGAGCGAAAAGAGGCCAAGAAAAAGAAAACCACTAAAACAGTAAGTCCAATACCAAAATAAATTGATTCAGAAACGTCCAATATATTGTCATTAATTGGCTTCGCTCCATCTCTAACTACAGAAAGTACAGGAGCGCCTTTGGTCGTTTTTAAGAGGTCATTAATTTTATCAACTTGTTTAGCCACGTTGTTGGCCACTTCAACAGTATTGGCTCCTGATTGGCGGTAAACGTTGATGAAAACAGCTTTTTCACCATTAATATAAGTAATGTTCTTTTGATCTTCTAGAGAGTCCGTAACATCGGCCACATTTTTAAGTGTTGTTGGAACTTCGTTACCATAGAAACTAACAATAGTATTTTTGATTTCATCCAGCGATTGAAACTCTCCAAGAGTTCTAAAAACTGTTTCTTGTTTTGCGGTAACGTCCATCTTCCCAGAAGGAATATTCATACCAGACTTACCAAGAGCATCTGACACTTGAAGTGCAGAAATCTCTCTTTCTTTTAACTTCTTAAGGTCAAGTTCAACTTTAATTTCACGCTTACGCCCACCTAAGATATCCACTAAACCAACTGAATTAATTTGTTCAATTTTAGGTTTAACAGAAAGATCGGCTAAATCGAACAGTTCAGCTTCCGGAAGATTAGCTTTCAAGGTAATCGTCATAATGGGTTGATCAGAAGGATCAATACGACGAATCACAGATTCTTTAACATCATTAGGTAGCTTCGATTTTGCCGAGCTTACCTTATCTCGAATTTGTTGTTCCGCATATTTGATATCCACATCAAATCTAAATTCTGTGATAACAATTGAAACACCTTCTTGGTTTACAGAGCGAATCGTTTTTACACCAGAAATTGTAGAAAACTCTTCTTCAAATACTTTAGATACTAAAGTTTCAATTTCTTTGGGGCCCGCTCCTGGATAAGGAGTAGTTACCGTTACCACGGGAAAAGTAACATCGGGAAATAAATCCACCGGTAGGCCCATCATCGAGATATAACCAATAATAATAGACAAAGCCACTAAACAGGAGATGAAGACGGGTCTAGCGATTGACAGACGAGCAAAAGAGAATTTTGTGTTATTCATGATCCACTCCAGAGAAGAGCTTTAACTGTGCATATGTATTCACAAGATCAGCTTCATTTCTAAGCTTTAACAATTGAGCATTAGCGTAATCTTGTTCAAACTGTAAAATTTGAAAGGTTGTCGTACGTCCTCTATTTAAACGGGCGCGTTCCTTCATTAGTTTATCTTTTTGAGCTGCTTCCATCTTTTGGGAAAGTTTCAAGCGATCTTGGTAATCTTGAAACTTATTCACTAAATCTTTCCACTCTTTTTCTTGCTCAAAAACTTTTCTTTGGTAATTAAGTTCAGCAGCCACTTTTTCTTGAGCATAGCCTTCTTTGTTATCAGACAAATTGCCAAAGTTGAGTGGAGTATTAAAACGTATTCCTACAATGGTGTATGGATGATCTTGCGTCCAACTTTGACTTTGGGCTGGGCCAGTTGATACCGCACGACCGTTAAGTGAATACGATCCATAAGCTTCTAGAGTTGGCTTATTTTTTTCTTCACCTAATTTTGCTTGAGCTTGAGCAATCTTTTTTTGAGCCAAAGATGCTTCAACATCTTCTCTGTTACCTCTTCTTGTTGGAAGATTAAGCGCTAAAAGTGTTTCTTCAGTTGGAGGACTTAATTTTTCATCAACATTATCTGCTTCTAGTTCTCTCAGGGAATTAAAAACTCGAGCAGCACTTCTTTCTTCGATCAAAGAAGTTTGATAGTCGAGATCTCTAGCGGTTAAAGCGGAAGATGCTTGCAAATAATCAGATTCATCAGCAAGACCAGAATTATACTTATTGTGGTTGTAGTCTTTTAATTTTAAAGAGCGGTCTAAACTTTCTTTTTGAACTTTTACTACTTCTTGGGCAAAAGCCAATCTCCAATAATTCATTTCAGCGGTCATTAATAATTGTTTGTAACGAAACTTTTCACTAAAATTCACCACTTCAGCGCCAGCTTGAATAATTGTTTCATTGGCCCTAGATTCACTTCCCCACCAGTTTTTCCATAAACTTTGAGTCAACTCTACTTGAGGAGAAACATCATAGAAATTGGTAATGGGAAGAACACTTGAACCATTAATTGTGGTTTGAGCAAAGTTATAAGAGAAAGTTGTTTTCGTCCCTGATCTAAACTGTTGGGAAAGGCCTGCTTGATAAGTTTTGCGAAGTGTTTGCGTCCCTTGAAAACTTGGAGCATTGGTAGGTCTTTGGTCATCACTATACTGACCATTAAAAAAGAAGCTTGGCATGTAGTAGAGTTGAGCTTCACTGTTACGAAGAGAGCTACCCTTGATGGACTTTTCAGAGCCCAATAGAGCGCTGTTTTTTACTTTAACTTCACCTATGTATTCATCGAAAGTGTAGGCCTGGGCTCCAACAGAAAGAATGAAAAGAATCCCCATAGGGGCAAGAACTGCAAGATTAACATCAGTGATTTTCATTATTTACCTCAATAACTAGACAAACGTCCGTTATATATCAAACGTTCGTTTCACTATATCTTAGGATTTATTTCCACGCAACTTAATTTTTGGAAGAGTAAAGGATTTGTTGAAGGAGGAAAGCCTAACTTTTTTAGTTAGGCCTTGGGAATTATTTGAATCGAGAAACGAAATTTTCTTTTACGCGTTCAATTTCTTTTTTCACCGTAACTATCTGGCCACCAAGTTTCTGCATGAACTCATCCATGTTTTCCGGCTTATCAATTGTTTTATCCAGATCAATGGTTGTACCAGAAGAAGAGTACAATTGTTGCATCATCTTCCATACCTGCTTTTTAATCATGGAACGAACTGGAATATTGGCCATCATTCCATAAGTGGCAGCTTGAGCAGAATTATTTAAACTTGGATCTGCTTTTATCATTTCAACACTTTCTCTAAGATCTTTTAAATAAAGCTCAACACTTTGTGCATGGTTTGGTGTCACCATAGCATGAATTGTTTCTGGAAATTGTCCCCTATCAATATGCCAACCACGCTTTTGCATAAGATCACCAACAGCATAAATATTAAGTTTATGATCAGTTGATACATAGGCAAAAACACTCATCAAAGGCTTACCTAAAATTTTTAATCCAGCAATGGCATTTATCCCATCGTGCAATTCTTTAACTGTTTCCATAATAACTTTGGCATGTTTTAAATATCCATCTTCACCCATCACTTGAATGGTAGCCCATGCAGCGGCAATTGATCCTCCCGACTTTGTTCCTGGCATAGAGGGACTTGCAAAAACTCCGCCCGGCCAATCTTCGAAAATAAAAAACTGATACTTCATCACTTCCATCGAACGGTAAAGTAAGACACTGGCACCTTTAGCAGTATAACCATACTTATGGAGATCAGCCGAAATTGAGGTCACACCTTTAAGTGAAAAATCAAAATCTGGAATGGGAGCCCCTAATTTTTTAAACCAAGGAAGAAGAAATCCACCAAGACAAGCGTCAACGTGAAGAGGAATCTTTTTTTCATAACAAAGATCTGAAAGCTCCACAATAGGGTCCATCACTCCGTGGGGATATTGAGGAGCAGAGCCTACGACACCTATCGTATTACGATTGATTGCCTTTTTAACTGCCTTCATATCTACTTGGTAGTTTTTGTCTAATTTAACCAATTTAAGTTTTACATCAAAGTATTCACATCCTTTATGCAAGGCCACATGAACAGATTCAGGAGCGATGATTTCAGGATTTCTAATCCATGGTTTTTCTTTACGAGCACGATCTCTAAGAGTTTTTACCATCAGCATGACCGATTCAGTTCCACCAGTCGTCATCACTCCTACAGTTTCTTCATTGCCATGAAAAAGTGCGGCGGCCATACGAATCACTTCGTGTTCCATCTTTCGCAGAGACTTAAAAGCCATAGGATTCAAGCCATTTTCATGCATAAAACTAGAATAGGCTTCTTTCAGAAGTTTATTATGTTCTTCACCCATGTAGTAGACAAGGCTCCAGGTTTTACCTTCTTTGTAATTAGCATCTTCGGCCTTAAACGAATTTAGCTCTTTTAATACTTCGTCTATCGCTCTACCACTTTTAGGAATATTGATGTTTACTTCCATTATTCACCGCCACTTTTAGAATTAAAGAAGACTATCGATTTTTTTTGTAATTGATTCATCTAAAGGCTTAACCTTTGAGGAATAACGATCAACCACTTTTCCATCTTTACTGATAATAAATTTTTCAAAGTTCCATTTAACATCTTCTTTCATATTTTTTTCAGGAAGATCAGCAAAGAAGCGATAAACATCTTGGCGCTTACTTCCAATCACTTCTGCTTTTTTCATGAGAGGAAAAGTAACGCTGTATGTACGAGAACAAAATGCTTTCATTTCGGCATCAGTTTCAGGAGTTTGTCCTCCAAATTCATTTGATGGAAAGCCAATAATGACAAAATTCTGCCCTTTGTATTTTAAGTTTAAGGCCTCCAGATCAGCTAACTGAGGAGTATAGCCACATTGAGAAGCAATATTCACCACCATCAGGACTTTGCCTTTATAGTCCTTAAAATTAACTGGTTTTCCCTCAATGCTCGTTCCTTTTAAATCATAAAAGTTAGCAGCTGCGAAAGCCATGTTCGAAAACAACAATGATAAAATAATCCATAAACGCATAAGTAACTCCTTTTATAAATTCACTTTTCTTAAAGTAAAATTGAGACGCTCTTTCATTAATAAATCCGCAGCATAAATGGGCGGCAAAGTACCACTTAAAACATTCTTTACTCCATGGCGCATGAGTCTCATGCTATCACCAAAAAGATAAAGACTACGGTCTGGAATTAGCAACTCTTGCATCACTCCTCGCCCATCTTCAAAAACAAACTTGGCGGTAGAGCCTAAGGACAGACCGATGACAGGAAACACTTTGTCTTTTTCTTCTTTGTCGACGTGAAGAGAAAGTTTTGAATCTTTTCCAGTTTCATCTTTCGAATAATAATTCACTAGACAACTATCAAAACGACAATTTTGCCCGTGATGGGGGAAAAGTTTTTCCACCCAAGTATTGGCCAGAGTCTGAAGTAAATCAGGAATAGCAAAAGGCTTTGTCTTGGTTCCAGGTAGTGTTTCTTCATAGAAGTAAGTACGAGGGTCCCAATATAGGCCATAACACATGTACTTTTTAACAGGATAGTATAAGTCCCCACCAAATCGATTAGGCTTTAGTTTTGGTTTCAAAAAGCCGCGGATTTCATCCTGACCAAGAGCTAATGTCTGCTTTACAAAAGCAACTGCTTCAGAAGGCGTTAGGACATTTTCAATCAAATAGAAATCTTGTTGAATCGAATGAGGTATCACGTCTGATTTTGGTTCAAACTCTTTTTGTGACGACGATGTTGAATAATTTTCTTAGTCACAAAAACAATCAGAATAACTCCAACCACAATCCCTATCGCGGCATTGAAACGTTTCACTTGCTTAATGATATCTTCCCCATAATGGGCAACCAAAAAGATTTGTGTGGGCACTGAAATCAAAGCCGCTAGTCCATCGATTAAAAGAAACTTTGAATAAGATATTCCACTCATTCCACAGCTAATATGTCCAGGAAACCTAAGGCCTGGGGTAAAACGAAAAATACCACAAACCCAATAACTATATTTATGAGCTAGCCCGTTTATTTTACCCATAGATTCCGGTGAAATAAACCTTTGCATAAACTTTGATGAAGTAACTCGAGGTCCAAAAAACTTTCCAATACTAAAGACTAATATATCACTAAAAAAAACAGCAAAGAAGGCCACATTGGCCGCCGTCATTAAATCGACGTGAGGAGCACCTGGAAATGGAGGTGGATATTTTTCAGGGTGTCTGGCCATAAAAGTCACAAGACCAGTACTTATTAAAGTTACTTCCTCTGGTATAGGTAAGCCAAATGAAGAAGCTAACATAAAAACAATCACGAAGAGATAAACTAAATTCGGTTGGTAAGCGAATTGACCAAACCATTCAAAAAAAGCCTGCTCTGAGGTTAAAAAACTCAAAGACGAAATGAGATGAGTAAATGCAGAGTAGAAACTTTCAACCATATAATTCCAAGGGCACTAGTTTACCAAGAAGGCTTAAAAAGAACAGAATAAACTAACTTTGACTCGCTAGCTCACGAAGCAGAATAGACGGTTTTTCCCTCAAAAGTCTCTGGATGCTTATGAATGAAATGAGAAGAGATAAAATAGTGATCCCACCAACCATAAATAAAACAGTGGCCCATGGGAATATTGGCGCTCTTTCAAACAGCATAAAAGACAGAATCCCAGAAACTAACATCGATAAAATAAGTCCCATGGAGGTGGCAAAGAAACTGACAACACCGTATTCCATTAAGACCATTTCCAGTACTTTTCTTTCTGATAAACCCAAGACTTTAAAAATATTAAATGATGGTAAGCGTTCAAAAACGCTAGATTGACTTAAAGAATAGATCACCAGAAAACCTACAAAGATGCAAAGCATGGCCATGATTCTAAGTCCTACACCCATTTGTTCCATCAATTTTGTAATTTTCCCTAAAGAGTCTCTCACATCAATTAAGGAAATGTTTGAGAACTTAGCTCCAATTTTATTTTGCCATAATATGGCCTCTTCAGGACGAAGGGAATTGATGGCAGCTAAAAAAGTTTTAGGAGCATCATCAAGTGCACCTGGTTGGAACTGAATAAAGAAATTAGGCTGGAATGAGAGCCACTTAACAGTTCTAAGACTTACCACCACTCCATGGATTTCTACATCTTGAACATCAAAATCCAACTGATCACCGATCTTAATATTATAATTTTCGGCAAAACGTTTCTCTAAGGAAACCTCTACCGGTTTGCCACTTGCCCAAGTGAACTGTCCTAAAAAAGGTCTACCCTCAACTATCGATTCGGCATCACTAAAATTTTGGCGATAAGAAAAATTGAGCACTCGATTGGTCAGTTTCTCTTTTGATTCTTCTTCTCTCGTTTTAAACCAAGACTTCTGGCTTTTATATTGATGTTCCTTACCGTTAATCTTCATTAAACGACCACGGACTAAAGGACTTTTAAAACTTAATTTTTGTCCTTCTAACTGCAACAACCTTTCAAGTTCAGGCAACTGCTCCGTTTGTATATCAAATAAAAATAAATTGGGAACGGTGGATTTCCCTGGAGTGGTAATTTCTTCGCGAATGGTTCTTTCCAGTGTTGGCACCAAGGTCATGAGCAGAGTTCCCAAACCAAGGGCCAAAAAATAAGAGAGGGTTGAAACTCGGTTTCTTTTTAAATAAAGAAAAGGTAAACGCCAAAAAGGAGAAATATTATGAGTGAATTTTTCTCCTACCCAAAAGAGAAATTGCAAAAACAAGGCAATGATGACAATCGATAAAAAAAGCAGAACAAAAAATAAACTTCCCACCATCAATGAACCAGATTCATAGACCGAGAGAGAATAAAAAAGAATTAATGATGGAATATAGAGTATTAAGCCTTTTTTCCAAGGCATTTTATCAAAAAGTAAGCGCCCATGAAATAAACGTGAAACCTGTAAATCTAATAAACTTTTGAGAAGAGGTAGAGAAAGCGAAAGAGAGAGTACTGGACCAATCCAAAAAGTAGTCAGGATGAGTGCCATTAGTTGTTGACCATCAAGCACTAAGGTGAGATCAAACTTTGATTTCACCCACCAAGATAAAAGTGGCATTATAGCTAATATCAGCAGAACACTAGTAGCAAAAGAAAGTAAGCTTAAAAAAGAAAGCTCAATCATATAGAAACTAAGAATGGTTTTTTTATTCCATCCTAAGGTATTTAAAAGTCCAGTGACTCTCAAATGTCTAAGCAGGAAATTTCTAAAAAGAAACTGTGATCCAATCCCTGCAAGAAAAAGGCTGACAATGGAAACCAAGGCAAGAAAGTCATTAAATCGAGTGGTGGCCCTAGCTAAATCCTCACTTGCATCAACATGAGTCTTAATTCGAATCCCTGGGTCATCAAAAAGTTTCGTCATCGAATCTTTAAGAATTTGCACCATCTTGGCATCGGTATTTTTGAGTAGATAATGAGTAGAATACCTAATGGTACTACCAGGGCGAACAAGCGCCGTTTTGGCTAAAACTTCTGGTCGTAGATAAATTCGTGGCCCCAAGGAAAAGCCGATGACCGCTTGGGAGCTATCCTCATTCACAATTTCAAGTACCGGTAACTCCATTTCTCCTAATTTAACTTTATCCCCCACTTTGAGAGTAAGAAGGTTCGCTAAATTATGATCAATATAAATTCCGTCAAGTTTTGAAAAATGACTATTATACTTTTGACCATTGGATAAAAGTAGATGTCCATAAAAGGGATATTGATCAGGAAGTGTTTTTAAATCGACTAATTTTGATCGATCACCGACATAAAGCATGGAATACATTTCAAGAATGTCATACTTAGCTTGAACTCTTTGTCCCAAAATTTTTTCGGTCTTACTTCTTTCTGAATCAGTGATGGCCCTTCTAGATCCAAGAGACAAATCGCTGCCTAAAATATCTTTAGAGCGAGCAGACATTTGTCCTTCCATAGATGCTTTGAAATAATGAATAAAAACGAAACCCATCATCCCCATACTCATAGTCAGGATAAAGAGAATACTAAAAGTTTTATTTTTCCAAAGATCTCTAAAAATGAGTCTGGAGAAAAGCGCTAACATCGATTTAAGATCCCCTCAACTAATTTGAATTTCACTTCACATTTAGCTGCTAAATCTTGGTTATGAGTGACTAAAACTAGAGTGGTCTTTTTTTCTTTGACCAGATTAAAAAGAAGTTCCATTACTTCTTCACCAGTTTTGGTATCTAAATTACCGGACGGTTCATCTGCTAAAAGAATTTTAGGAGAGGTCACAAAGGCACGGGCAATGGCCACCCGTTGACATTCTCCACCCGACAATTCACTTGGTAAGTGAGAGAGTCGATGAGACAGACCAACTTTTTGAAGTGCATCCTCTGCTAATTTGAGGGCATTTTCTCGTTTTAGAATTTGCAGTGGTAAAGCAACATTTTCTAAAGCAGACAAATAGGGCATTAAATGAAACTGCTGAAAGACGATACTGAGATTTTGCGCTCTAAATTCCGTTAAATCCTTTTCGCTCAACTTCGTGACATCAACATCATCATAAAAGATACTGCCAGTGTCAGGGTTATCAAGACCTGCCAAAAGTGAAAGTAAGGTTGTCTTTCCACTTCCCGACTGCCCGATAATGGCAGCGACCTGACCACTTGCTAAGTCAAAATCAACTTCTTTTAAAATAGAAAGAGATTGAGCCCCATTGCCATAGCTTTTTTTAAGATTCTTGGTTTGTAATTTCATAAAAATGCTTTGAGAGGTTTAATTAATTTAAGAGCCATTATTTTGTGACCTTCTGGATTAGGATGAATTCCGTCGGCTTGATTGAGTTTTGGATTCCCTGCAACCCCATCTAAAATAAAAGGAACAAGGGGAATTTTATACAATTGAGCAAGCTTAGGATAAATACCATCAAATTCTTGAGTAAATTTTTTAGAATAGTTAGGTGGAGACTTTGCTCCTAGAAGTAAAATTTTGAGATGAGCGGCTTGAGCTTTTTCAATCACCGCTTTTAAATTCTTCTCTGTGTCTGCTGGAGTCACTCCTCTCAAAGCATCATTTGAACCTAAAGCAAGAACCAGATGAGTCACTTTTGATTTAAGATGCCACTCCAAACGAGAAACGCCACTGGCTGAAGTTGATCCCCCAATACCAGCGTTGATCACTTGAATATCTGGGAAACCATCTTTTTTTAACATCGCATGTAAAAGCGAAACAAAACCTTCCTCTTTTTCAACTCCAAATCCTTCAGTCAACGAATCCCCCAAAATCAAAACTTTTGTTTGAGCGAGAAGTGAAGTTGAAATAAAGAGAAGAAGTAATATTAAAAATTTCATAGAAGGCTCCTTTGAAATCTAGTCTAAAGTATCGTAGGATAATTGTCATGGCATATCGAATTGGTGTTTTAGGAGCTGGATGGGTTGGAATTCCCCTTTGCGACCACTTACATAAGTGTGGTTATCAAGTACGTTTAATCACCACCAAGGAGTTGTCATCAATTGATTGGAATCAATTCAATCTTCTTATCAGCACTTGGCCTAGACAAAATTCCAAAGCGTTTGAAACGCTGCCATCAAATATTCCCTTAATCGCTCTTGGTACCATAAACCGTGAACAACCCATTTTAGATTTTGAGCAATTTTTACAAAATCACTTTCCTCACCTTACACTCTTACGTTTAGGAGGCTTGATAGGTTACAACCGACACCCTGGTAAATTTCTTTCTGGCAAAAAAGATCTTCTGGGAAAAAATCACGCCACCAATCTCATTCATCGTGATGATGTTATGCAAATCATTTTAGAGCTAATTCAATTAGCAGAAATTCCTGTGGGTTCGTTTGATCTTGTATGTGATGAGCACCCAAGTAAGGAAGCTTTTTATAGTCTAGCGAGTTCTAACTTAAATCTCCCTCTTCCCAAATTTAAGCTAGATGATGTTAGCCAGAAAAAGGCAATATCAAATCAAAAAATTAAAGATCTTCTTCATTACACATTCCTATTTCCGTCACCTTTAGACTATTTACAAGTCTTACGAGAGCGAAAGAACAATCACACCTAAAACAAACATTCCGAAGGCCATGACTAAATGTTTGCTTGGTCTGGATTTATTGACGATACATTCAAATGTTCCGGCAAATAAAGGTCCAGTAATAGAAAGAGCGGATGCTGTAGCCAGGTTAGAATACTTTAGTGCTGTAAGATACATAAAAAGTGAGATGTAACACCCGAGTACACAACCAAGAACGACCCACTTTCTCTGTGTCATATTAAGTTTTTTAAAACTTCCTAAAAGTTCAATCTTTCTCCAAGTCATATGAAGAAAGAAAAACCCAACAAGGGCTCCTATTCCTCGGTAGAAATTAGACTCTGCTGGATGTAGTGACGAACTACCTTCATAAGCTAAACGAGTAAAGATAACCCCAACTGCATCTAAGGAAATAGCACAAAAAGCTTCTATGAAACCACTTAAACTCCACTTTCCAGTTTGCTCTTTTCTTTCTGAAACAAAAATTAAAAGACAACCAATCATAAAAACAATGGAAAGCATTTTCATCCAACCAACGCTTTGACCGAAAAGAAAATAACCAGCGATTCCAAGGATGATGGGTTGAAAACTAAATAGAACCAAAGTTCGAGCAGGTCCTAAAATGGTAAAAGCTTGCAAGAGCAAAATATCCGCTAGGCAGAGTCCAATCAGTCCCGATAAAAAAAGCCAACCGAGAGTTGGAAAGGCGATCGGTTGCCAAACACCCAAAACACTGGCCGTTATGGCGAATAAAAAAGTAGCAATGAGAGCTTTGAGCGTATTCACCCAAATAACTGAAACTTTTTTAGAAAAATGAGAAAAAATGAGCGTTCCACCTGCGAAAGTAAAATTAGCTCCTATCACCAGTAGATAGGTTAACCATTCAGACATTAAACCTCATTTTCTCTTTGATAATATCGGCAACTCGGAAGGCTTCAAAGGCGCAGGTCTCAAAACAAGGCAGCATCCAGTTATCTTGATCAGCGAAAAATACTCTCTCCCCAAAAGGAGCGATTAACTTTTCGATGGCCCCATTGGCAATAAGACCTTTTTCAGAAAGTGGAATGGGATGTCCCCATCTTGTTAAGCGGAATTCTAAAACATCTTCTTCTTTAAATCCTAGGACTTCTCTAAATTCTGCAAACTGATTTTTGAATTCTTGAAGGTATTTATCATGAGCACCTTCATGAAGCAGAGCTTTACGGGCATTCTCATGAGGAAAGCTTCGATAGAGAGTCAATACCGTATTGTCAGAGTCTTGGTCAGCAAAGTTTGCGATAACGACATCCGTGGCTCGAGCCTCTTTTACTTTTTTGGCTTTTCCATCACCCATGAGAAAAAGATCATAATAAGGAAGTTTGTTTGGCTTTTTTAATAAAATATTGGCCACTAGATAGCTTCTATATTTTAAATGATTAATGAGATTGAGTCTTTCATCCTCTATGTTATTTAAAATTTTCCCAACCACAAATTTCGGACAGGCCATAATCACATATTTAGCCCGTATAGTTTTCACAACTTCTTTTTCATCGACATAACTAATTTCAACATTATTTTCCTTGTGATTAACGTCAAAAACCAAAGAATTTGGCCTTAGGTTTTTGGCAGGAACTTTTGAAGAAAGACTTAAAAAAACTTTTTCAGCAACACCAGCATTACCGCCTCTGGGAACAAGGACCTCTCCCATCTCACCCACAAAGAAATTCAGTGCAGTCGCAGCACTTATCTCTTTGGCAGAACCACCAAAAGATGACCAGCAATAATATTCAAGCAATGTTTCAATGTGTGGATGAAGTACTCCGCCTAAGACGGCAGAAATATGCTCATGGAAAGATAGATTATCAAGAGTATTGATATAGTCTCTTAAATTTTCATTTTCGATAGGTACATCGGGAAAAACGATGCCATTTTCCCCCTTAAACATATTATCGAAATAACGTGACAATTTTTGTAAAGCTTCTTTGTCACTTTTTTTAGTAAGAGTTTCACCTTGCCAAAAATGCTCTATGATTTTCTTTTGAAAGATGACTCCGTTTTCATCTGATTTGACTCGCATAATTTCATTGGCGCCAACATCTTTTAAAAAATGATCCAGTCTCGTTTCAGGATAAGGACGAGTCAAATAAGCTGCTCCCAAGGAATAATCCAGCCCTTCCCAAGTTTCACCTTTAGAGTTTCCACCAAAACGATTTGCTTGTTCTAAAAGGATAGGATTTAAATGAGCCAATTCATGGGCCGCGATCAAACCACTAATCCCACCGCCAATAATGACCACCGATGCATCTTCAATCTCGTCTGGAAGTCCGCCTTTAGATGTAATAAAGGTTTCTTTATCCCAAAGAATTTGGTGAGCGGTATGAGGATCATCGCCAGTAAAACCATTCACCTTCTCACTATCACGGAGACGGTTCATCGGAGAATAACGGGCCAGTTCCTCGGCACTTAGAAAACTAGTGGGTGTATTTTTAACGCCACCGAAAAATTTTCCGTTGGCACAACCACTCACATAGAATAGTGCTGAGCTCGTCGCGAATTTTAATAAATCTCTGCGTTCCATGAAACCCTATAATCTTAAAATGACAATATTTTTACTTGGGAATTCTACCTTCATTTGCAGCATTAAGGCCACGTATTGAAAGGTTCTTTCACTAAAAAAAATGACGTGTGTTGGATCTTTGTGATAATACCAATTGGCAAACATCTCTTTTCCATTGTGCCTTTCAGTCCGTATAAGCAAATGACCAGTTTCTTTTAACAATACTTTCAATTTGATGAATTCTTTTGCAGGATGATAAAAATGCTCAATGCATTCGGAGAGAATAATTAAGTGATATTCATTCTCGGATTCAAGATCAAATGGAAAAAAATAAGGGTCGTATGAACTGCTCTGGTAACCCTCTTCTCTAAGTAGAATAGAAAGTGACTCTGTGGGGCCACATCCATAATCAAGAATTTTCATTTCCTTGACTAAACGTTCTCTGATGGGAAGTAAGGTAGATAAGAGATAAGCACGGTAGCGTTGGTCCGTTATATCGTTATTATGCTCTAGATAACGACTCTCTTCTTCTTCTGCCGACAAATAATGAGATGGATCTAAAAAAATAAGATCACAGGTTTCACAATGAAGGTAATTTTTTTGAACTAACTTTTCTAGTTTACTGAAAAAATTTTCAGTTGTGCTTTCGAGGCAAAGTGGACAATTCATGGGCTACTTTTTTTTACGATAAGTGGGAGTTATTTTAGGTTTAACTCGTTTCTCTTCACATTTACCTTCAATAACTTGTTTTGCTCCAGCACATTTAGCGAAACAAGCATTGCCGTAGATTTTACCGTCACCACAAACTGGCATGTAAATTTCAGGGCAAAAACAATCCCCATTGGCCTTAACTGGTGTTTCACTGGCCCTAACAGAAGTAATTGTAAATAAAACTAGACTGAAATAAAGAATTTTCATAACCAAAGTTTAGCTTAAAAAAAGCTCCTTGCCCCCCATTATTTACATTCACAAAAAGATATATTAACGCTTGGTTTAATTCTTTACAGTTAGTTTAAGAGTTCTCTACAATAGGGCCCTAAACGCTTATTTCTTATTAAGGTGAAAATAATGAAATCAATTTTAGCTATGTCGATATTACTTATAGCCAATTCTTTGCTGGCTTCTCCCTCTGACAAAAGTCTGATGACTTTTATGAGAGAAACAGTAACGGAAAAACAAATCATGCTTTCAAAAGCAGATGGCTCAAGTTTAACAGCAATTACCAAAGGAAAACTTTGGCACCTATACCCAGCCATTTCGCCCTCAGCTGAAGAAGTGACTTTCGTGGCAGGTGAAAACGAAGCAAGTCTTCACCTAGTGACACAAAACCTTGAAAGCGGAATTCAAGAACAATGGACAATAGAGAGCCAGAAAGGGCTTAACCTTCACCCTAGTTATTCGGGGAACGGAAAGTGGTTAGTGTTTTCATCGGGTGTTGCTGGTGGAAAAAATCAAATCAGTTTTTTTAATATCGACGAAGCGAGAAAAAATTCAGCTCAAGTGATGATAGATTCTGAAGATGGCCCAAGAAAAGCTATGTCTCCCAAAATGGAAACGATCAATCTTGGAGTATCCTCCTTTTTTCCGAACTTTTCATCAGACGCTAGCTTTATTGTTTTTCAAAGAAGCCTATCGGCGACCAACAAAGATATCGTTCTGTACGATCTAGCCACAAAAAAAATGGAAAATATTACTGATGCCAATGGATATAGTATGGCCCCAGCACTTTCGCCAGACGACCGTTTTATTGCCTACACTTCGAAAATCGATAACAACTGGGATATCTATGTCAAAGAACGCGCTACCGGAAAAGTAATTCGCGTGACTGAAGATGCTGGTCAAGACTTTGCCCCAACTTTCAATGCCAATAACAGTCTTATTTTTTCTTCAAACAGAAGTGGAAACTTCAATCTTTATAAAACTAGTTATGTCTCATGGTTTAACGGTGTAAAAGACGAATCTAATCTAATCACTGGATCCTTTGATGATTACTCTCCAAGTCTTTCAGGAGATAAAAGTTTTGCACAAAAAGAACTCACTTCTTTTGGTGATCCAGCAAGATCTTCCTTTGGCGCTATTCGAGTTGGTGATAGAGTTTATATTGCTGGTGGACACCAAGGACATGAGCACACTTACCCTCCTGAATCATTCATGAATAAAGTTGAATACTACGATTTAAAAACAAAAGTTTGGAAAGAAGCTGCTCCCCGTTTGAATAAATGTCATGGCTTTTCTTTAGCCAGTTCAGGAAAATACATTTATGCCTTTGGAGGCTTTGCCTACGAAGCCAATAATAATCCAAAATGGAAATCTCTAGATGTCATTGAACGCTATGATACGGAAACAGATCAATGGACAGTGATTGGTTCCATGCCTAGAAAGCGTTCTTCTAACGTCGTTGTTACACTTGGAAACCAAGCCTACTTAATTGGTGGGTGGGATTCAACGCCCAAAACTCCAGGGGATTTAGAGGGTACATTTTTAAAGGCCATAGATGTTTTTGACTTTAAAACTGAAACGATGACTGAAGCTCACTTTAGTATGCCTAATCCTCTTAGAAGAGCATTCAGCGCTGTTGCCTATAATGGAAAAATTATTTTAGTGGGTGGCTTAGGAGTTGGTTCAAGTCATTTTGAACTACTGTCGAATGTAACAGAACTAGATCCTAATACCGGAACCATTCGTGAGTTAAAGTCACTTCCATTCCCTACTTTTGCCCCAGCAGCTGGTATTATCGGTACAGAGCTTTTTGTCTTTGGTGGAATGTTCAAGTTATCAGCTGAGGAGTATAACTATGTTTCTCATATCTACTCTTTGGACCTTCCAACTAATAAATGGTCTCATTCAGGTCGCTATCTTTCAGAAAATAAAGGCTTCTCCCAAGTTGTCGATATTGATTCTCATACTTTAGGAATTCTTGGCGGACATACTTATAAAAATGACGATGATACGCCAGTTTCAACTTTCGAAATATTTCATGCCAAATAAAAAAAGGCTCCACCTAAGGAGCCTTTTTTATGAAATATTTCGAAAATAATTCTTAATCAGAACAAGTCACTTGTCTTAAAGACTCTATGGCCTTATCAAAAGCACCACCACGCATTTGGGAAGAAATCTGATCTAAAATGTTGTCTTTCTCTTCATAATCAAAATCAGAACTTATTAATAAATCCATAAATTGAGCAGCAGTAATATAGATAGCTGACAATTGATTTATACGTTGAAAATTATGTCCATAAGGAAATCCTGTACCATCAGATTTTTCATGGTGCTGCTCGATAATGGTAATCGTTTCCATTGAAACTATTTCTTTTTTCTCGCGTAAAATCTCTGTTACCTTAATTGGATGCTTCTTAATATGTTCTGGATAGGGAATCTTTTCCAGATCACACTTTTTCATCTCTTCAAAATCTTCTTTCGTCATTGTAACGTCACAAAGTAATGAAGCCATAGTCGCTTTCTCTTTAATCATCGCTGATCTCCAAGAAAACTTATCGATCATAAGCATCACTAAATGGTTAACCATAATATTTCTCAAAAACTCTTCCGAACAATTATTTCGAAAATCTTTAAAGAAAGCGAAGATATTATGAGACTGTTTTAAACTACGAATGGTTTGGATATTGATACTCTTCAAAACGTCTACGACATCTTGATCAATACCAAATTTCAAGACAAATTCTTTGGTTAACATAAAAGTTTGCTCAAGGCTTCCAAGCTTACTTTCTTGAATGGTATCCGGGTTATAAAATTGTTTGTGAGATAGACGATTTTTAATTCCTGTAAAGATTTCTTTAAAATCAGCTTCTGTCAGAAATATATCTGTTAAGCCTTTCTTTTGGTATGCTTCGAGTGTTTCCACAAAGCCTTGTTCTCTCAAAGTTAGCTTAATGTATTTTTCACCGCCTAATTTAATAAAAACTTCTGCACGATAAAATTCATCAGCGTATTGAAGTAGGTATTTTATAGGAACCTTGCAGTAATTCACTTCCAGGGATGTTTCTAAGCTTTTATTCGACGCTGACTCACTCATTAAATTTCTCCTAGACAACACTTTAACTGCAAGTGGCATCTCGACAGAATTTTAAGCTAAATACTCGTTTTCGTGTAGTTTTTTTATTATAGAAGGTTAAGGAAACTGCCCTAGTTACTGGGCAGGTGAAGGTAGAGTGATTTTATCATCTAATGTAAACTCAAGAGCCTTACGGGTAAATGGATCATTAAATTTTAGTCCCCATGCCCAAAGTTTAAGACCATCGGCATTTTTATTGCCTACGCCGTACTTTGGGTCACCCATTAAGGGAAAACCTAAGTAATCAAAATGGCGGCGAATCTGATGAAGGCGACCGGTCTTTAAAGTGACACGAACAAAAGTAGTGGATGCCGTTTGGCTTTCTACTTTATATAAAGTGAGAGCACTATCACCATCAATGGAAGAATTGATTTCACCTTCATATCCTGGAGTTCCTAAGGTTCCATAAACTTCGGCGCGATAAATTTTCTTTACTCGATCTTCTTGCAATAGGGTTGAAAGTCTTCGAGCTCCATCTTTGGTATAAGCAAAAAGCATCAGTCCTTCGACTTCACGATCTAGTCGATGAATTAAAAAGGCATTTCTTTTTTTCTTTTCAATCAAACGAAGCATCGAAGTGTGATCAGAATATTCATTCCCTTGTGATAAAGCTCCACTAGGTTTTACCCAAACTCCGTAATTCAAGTTGTCATAAAGACATTTAGCTTCGGTTAAGGTTGGAAGCTCAGCAATCTTTGGATCGTAATGAAATTCAATATAATCACCATTTAATAATTCGTGATTAAAATTGCGTAAACGGTGCATTTTACCAATATTCTGTTTTTTAAACCAAACGCCACCAATCTCTAAAACCTTATGCACTGTTTGTTTATCAAGGCGAGTAAGATCCATTAAAAAATCAATGGTCAATGTAGGCGCTTCTAGGCGCAGTTTCAATCGGTACGCGTATCTTTTCTTTTGCATAAGACCTATGAGTTAAAGTAAGGGCCATAGAGACAAATCACCGTTGGCTTAGGAATGCCACCTTCTGAATAAGAAGGCCAGCGACTAGTGACATGAAAAATATCGGGACTTGTTTCTCCGGGATGCTGTACTGACAAGAAGAGTGTTTTTCCATCTGGTGAAAAACATGGACCAGTTAGTTCTGCATCAGTAGGAGCCGAGGCAACTTGAAGGGCTTTTCCAGCATTCACCCCAGACATTGGAATAAAAAATAAACCATTATTTTTAAAAGATTCGTACTTCCCTTGGTTCATTTCTGGACCGGAAATATCAGTCGTCATCCAAAGGTTGCCTTTTTTATCAAAACAAAGATTATCAGGGCAAGCAAAACCAGTCTCGGGTCCTCCGGCCAAAAAAACTGAAGATTTAAATCTTAAGCTTCCGTGATCCCCGCCCACTTCTTCTATTTTTAAAATAGAACCGAAATAATTTCCTTTTGGTTTATTATCGGTAAGAGAAATAAAAATATTTTTTGTAATAGGGTCAATTTCCACATCTTCAGGTCGATCAAGTGGAGTTGCCCCCAATAACTTTGAAGCTTCTCGGGCACGAATTAATACTTCAATCTGTCCTTCAAAATTCTTCTTCAAAAGTTCACTGTTTTCATATTTAAGTGGAAGCCACTCACCTTTTTCTAGATTAGCTACATAGAGAGTTCCTTTCTCTAAGCTATTATTATTATCTGAGATGAATTTATAAATATGTTCATCGTTATGGTCATCTCCCATATAGACAACAATTTTTCCATCAGCACTTTTACTAACGGTTGCGCATTCGTGGGCAAAACGGCCAAGAGATATTCTTTTTATCGCTTTTCCAGTTAGTGGTTCAACTTCAACTACCCATCCATAATGAAGAGGAGAATAATCAAAGTAACGATCCCATCCTAATGAAGAGGCTGTTTTTTTATTATTTTTAAAATCCCATTCACCGTAATAATCATCGTAGTTTTCTTCACAAGTAAGAATTGTTCCCCAAGGAGTCACTCCACCAGCACAATTGGCCAATGTACCAACGGCAAAATCATGTTTCAAAAGTTTACCAGGATGATCAAAGGGAATATGAGTTGTGGCGTCTATTCGACGGTTATAGGGTGAGTTTTTTACAATTTCATATTGTTTATTATCGCCAGTTCCCATTTTCACGTGAATCAGTGAACCACCAACGTTGGCTTTTTCAGTTAACACTTGATCACGCGACTTTTTAAATGGATCTTTTTCTCCATGGAGGAAAATAGGATTTGGATATTCATGATTGACCCATAATACGCCCTCATTACTGCCGTTGATTGGAGTATAGGCGATGAAGTCATTGTTAAAACCAAATTTATCTTTTTTTAGATTTATAATCTGGCCCCAAGAAATAAGTGGATACCAACCAATTCCAGCCACCGTTAGAAAGTCATCCGAGTTCGATGGCCCAGTTAAATCCTCGGTCATTTGTTTGTTTTTTGTTTTTTCACTTATTTTGGCTGGAAGAGCGCACGAACTTAACGTAGCCAAACCAGTTAAAGCAGCCCCTCTTCCCATAAACTCAAGAAATGCTCGACGATTGACTTCGAGTTTATTCATTACTTTGTTACCTTACTAAGCAGGTTACACATTTCAATAGTACATTGAGCAGCCTCGTAGCCTTTATTTCCAGCTTTCGATCCTGATCTTTCAAAAGCTTGTTCTAAATTTTCGGTAGTCAAAACACCGAAGGCAACAGGAACGCCAGTTTTTAACATAACGGTAGAAATACCTTTCGCGACTTCACTACAAACGTAATCATAATGAGTTGTTGAACCTCTGATGACACATCCTAAGGCCACAATCCCATCATACTTTTTTGATTCAGCAAGGGCTTGGGACATCAAAGGTATTTCAAACGCTCCAGGAACCCAAACTATATCTAATTCATTTTCGTTCATGCCGTGTCTTAATAGGCAATCTTTGGCTCCACTTACTAGTTTCTCAACGATCAAATCGTTAAAACGAGCAGCCACGATACAAATCTTTTTCTTTTCTGCAGATAGCGAGCCGCTAATGGAATTCATTTGTACTTCCTTTAAGAGACAATTCTAATAAATGTCCCATTCTTAATTTTTTTGTCATTAAATAATCATAATTACGGTGTGAAGGCTCTACTTCAAGAGATTCTCTTGAAACTTCAATACCACCTTTTTTTAATGCTTCAATTTTAGTTGGATTGTTACTTAAGAGTTTAACCGATTTAATGCCCAGACTATTTAATAGATCAATTGCAAATTCATAAGTTCTTTCATCGGCCTTAAAACCTAAATGGAGATTAGCTTCGACCGTATCAAACCCTTGATCTTGAATGGCATAGGCGCGCAGTTTATTAACCAGTCCAATCCCTCTCCCTTCTTGGCGAAGATAGAGAACCATTCCTTCACCGATTTCGGCAATTTTCTTTAAGCTTTTCTCTAATTGTTTGCCGCAATCACAACGGGTCGATCCGAAGATATCACCGGTAAAACATTCTGAATGCATTCTTAAAAGCATTTCAGGTCTAGTTTTAAGTTCTTCTAAATCACCTTTGTAAATGATCAAATGCTCTTCCCCTGTGGCTTCTTTCCTAGCCATGGCCAAACGAAAATTCCCAACTCGATTTGGAAATTCGATATCTACTAAAATATCGACTTGAGCTTTTTTCTTTAGATAATCTTGTAAATGTTTAATAGTTGAAATCTTTAGATTAAATTCTCTCGCCATAAAAAGAAGATCATCTCTTCTCATCATTGTTCCATCGTACTTAATGATTTCGCAAATTACCCCCACTTGTGGAAGACCAGCAAGTTTCATTAGATCTATGGTTGCCTCGGTATGTCCCGCTCTTGCTTCCACTCCATTGGGATCAGCAATTAAAGGAAAAATATGACCAGGACGAATGAAGTCTGAAGGCTTAGCCGTTTCCGAGGCAAGAAGTTTTAGTGTGTAAGCGCGATCAGGGGATGAAATACCAGTGCTGATATTTTCGGTAGCATCAATACTCACAGTAAAAGCCGTTCCATGCTGAGAACTATTATTTTCCACCATTGGATTCAACTCAAATTTCTGAGCAATTTCCTTACTTATCGGAGCACAGATCAAACCTTTCCCATGAGTGGCCATAAAAGTGATATGGTGGGCTTCGACTAAGCTTCCTGCCATGACCAAGTCACCCTCGTTTTCTCTATCTTCGTCATCCATGATGATAACCATTCGACCTTGTTTAATCTCGGTCAAGATTTCGGGTATAGTATTAAAATTCATTTTTTGTACCTGCATTTTGAAATTTCATATTTTTCATAAAATGTTCTACGTATTGAGCTATCATGCGTGCTTGCATATCAACTTCTATATTCACAAGGGCACCAGTTTCTCTAGTATGGATTTGAGTATGCGTCCATGTATGAGGAATGAAAGTAATTAAAAAATGTTCATCACGAACATCGGCAATAGTAAGACTTATACCGTCTAAGGCGACAGAACCTTCTTTTAATAAAAATTGAGTTAGGTGAGTTGGGGCCTTCAGCCACATTTCGTAATTTTCACCTTTCTTCTCTGTGCTAACGACAGTAGCGACGTCGTTGACATGACCTTGAACAAGATGTCCACCAACACGGTCGGAGTATTTCATCGAAAGCTCGATATTAACTTTCTCGTCAATTTTGAGAAAGCTTAAGTTACTTTTTTCTAAAGTGATATGAACCGCCTGAGCCTTGAATCCATTTTTAGTTACTGCAGTTGCTGTTAGGCAAACACCATTGACAGCGATAGAATCGTCGATCTTAATTTCCGATACAAGCTCGGGGCAATAAAAAAGAAAAGATTTCCCTGAGTCATTTGCTTCTACATTTTCTATTCTGCCAATTGTTTGAATTAAACCTGTAAACATATTGAATAATCCTTATAAGTCCTTACGATAGCCGGTGAATAAAATATCAGCACCTAATGATTCAAAACTTGTATTATAAAATCTTATCGCCTCACTAAGTGATTCAGTGAAAAGATCCCCAATGGTAGACTTACCTTGTCCGATGATGATTGGAGCAATAAAAATAGAAACTTTGTCGAAAAGATTTAAATTGAGAAACTGAGTGTAGAGACTACTTCCTCCTTCAACGACTAAAGAAGTTATTTTTCTCTCCCCCAATTCTTTCAACAGGTCTTGAAGATTTATTTTTCCAATGGAATCTTCCTGTAAACTTAAAACATCAACACCCAGTTCACTTAGCATTTTTACTTTGCCTGAGTTTTTCATATAATCTTTATGAGTGGTAACAATGATTGTCTTAGAAGCAAAATCATCCGAGATGAGATTATGAGTAAAATTAATTTTGTCTAGTTTACTTAAAGCCACACGATATGGTTGAGAAGGAATTTCGTGACTCGTATTCCTAATGGTCAATTTGGGATTATCCAATAAAAAAGTATTGGCTCCAACTAACACAGCATCGTAAGCATAACGAGTTTCATGGACACGTTTGAGAGATTGCTCTCCAGTAATATATTTTGAATCACCTGTAGAAGTCGCAATTTTACCATCGAGAGTCTGCCCCATTTTTAAATGAATGAATGGAAGCTTGGTCTGAATATATTTAAAAAAGATTTCATTAATGACAGCCCCTTCTTTTTCTTCAATGCCAGTAATCACTTCCAGTCCACCAGCTTTTAGAGCTTCTACACCTTTGCCAAAGACATGAGGATTGGGATCAAGATTAGAGATGACCACAGTCTTAATACCAGAAGAGATTATTTCTGGAGCGCAAGGTGGAGTTAATTTATTTGTATGGCAGCAAGGTTCAAGGTTGCAATAAAGTGTAGCCCCGGCAAGATCGTGTCCATTTTCTTTGGCATTTTTTATGGCCATAATTTCAGCATGAGGTAATCCAGGACCATGATGAAAACCAGTACCGATTACCAAATTATTTAGCGTAATAACCGAACCGACCAAAGGATTTGGTGAAACTATTCCCTGACCTTTCATGGCCTCTAAAAATGCGAGTTTCATAAAGATAGAGTGGGACATCGTGTAATCCTGGTGTAAACACTAATTCTGCGTAGAGTTTCTCTCTCAAAAAGCGTCCAAAAAGTACCTCAGAATTTGTTAAACGGGAATCAAAAAACGAGATCAAGTTGCAGCGCACCTAAAGAATCACTTGAAATTAATTTAGACAAACAAAACAGGCTCACCTATAAACATTTCCTTATGAATAAAATCATCAATTTAAGCTTAGTTCTAAGTCTTCTCTCACCGTCTCTTGTTTGGTCTCAAACCCCACAAAGTGAAAAAAAGGAGACTAAAGTTGAAGACCTCAATGTCTCCAAAAATGACAATTTTGACCACAATGTGAAAGACGATGCGATGGAGACTTTAAAGTATATGGGAAAAGGCTCCTATATGCAGTTTACGGAACCTTCGTCGTTAATCATGTTGGGAGCAGCAGTAGCTTTTTTCATACCATTTTGGAACTCAGATAAAAAAGCATCAGCGCGATTTTCTAACCATAAGGACCATGGAATCGAAGGATTTGCTTCTAGTACAGGTGTAGCCGCGAACTTCCCAATTATACCCATGGCAACTTATGCTCTAGCTCGCAATAACCATGATGAAAAAATGGTGAAATTTTCTCAAGAAACTGCCGCTGCAACTACCCTCGCTTTAATTGAAGCATCGGCCATAAGTATTATTCCCCTACACCCAAGACCAAGTCCCGATAATTTAAGTTTTTTGGAAACTGCTTTTCGATATGAATCGTCTTTCCCTTCTGGTCATACTGTTGGATGGACCGTTCTTACGTTCAAAACCTTTCAATATTATGGACCTTGGCCTGCCCTTGCTCCGGCAACGATGGCGTACTTTGCTTCAGCTGAAAGAGTAAAAACTGATAAGCATTATCTATCGGACGTTATTGGTTCAGCAGTAATTGGTTTCATGGCATCAGAGGGTGTCCGAGCGGCTGCTAATCATCAAAATAATCACCCAGTTTATAAATGGATTTTTGAGCATGACTTGAAAGTGGGATTTATGTACTTAGAGCAAAAAAGCACCGGGACGATTTCAGTAACATTCTAAAAAAAGCTAATTTCTATAGGAATTGCTAAACCGATTCCCATCAAATTGGAAACAAGATCAGCATTAGAAACACCATCAGGGTCATAGGCAAGTTCTTTCACAAAACCAGCAGCGAATAGTGCTGCTGCAGTATAGAGGATTCTTTCATTCTTAGATAATTTACCTACATAAGAATCTGCCAATGGACTTTGTAAAAATCGATTGACGGCAAAATTAAATGTAAAAAAAATAGCAGAGTGAGCTCGTGATGATTCTCGTTCTAAATCAAGTGGATCACCCTGAAATTCAAAACGATGTTTACATGTATTATTCTTTTCACAAGAAGAAGCAAAAGCTGACTTTCCATTGAGGCAAAGAAAAACAGTAAATAGTAAAAGAAGCTTAGTCATTTTTAAAAAAAGTCGTTAATCTTATTGTTATGCTAAAAACCATAACTTACTTTTTTCTCTTTTACACTTTTTTTTCGTCTTTTTCTTTCGCTCAAGAAGTAAAAGAAGGTCTGTATTTCTTGAATGCTGGCTTAGCCAATCGTAAGGACAACACACGCAAATACATTTACGGAATTGGTTTTAATTATCGTTATTCTAAAACATTAGATTTTACAGGGCTAGGAATACGTCACCATTTTAAACTGTCGGATGAAAAAATTATCGACGTCAATGAACAAGAAGAAATTAAGTTAAAAGAAAATGAAATTCAATTATCTTACGGTCTGGAAAATTCTGATACTCAGAAATATGGTTTAAAATACCCTTTTTATATCAGAGGACAGTACGACGTTCATGTGATGGACGCACTCATTGAAAGTCATTTTACTGATCGTTACTATCCAGATTTCTACGATAGCAAAGTTCTTCATTTTGCCAGCTTTGGCTCCTCATTGAAAAAAGATGTTTCATTTCAAGAACTCACTTTTCATGCTGGAGCTGAAATCTCACGCCTGTGGCATACGGATCATAAATGGTTTGCGAATTATTTTATGGCTTTTCAAAAAAGCTGGTCAAAAAAATATTTCACTCGTTTGGAATATTCTGACAATCTCAATAATAGTGACAAAGCTCACATTAAAGATTGGTTGGCTACAGCGACTCTTGGTTACATTTATTAGCCTAAAAGGAACTTATGCCATTTTCATTAAGTACTTTTTTTCTGATAGAACTACTTGTCCCTCTATTGATTTTTTTCATCTTAAGAATTTATTTAATTATTCAAGATTACCCTACAGTTATTTTAACTATTGGGTTGTTAATCAAAGTTATGTGTTTTGGTTTAATTAATGACTTATTAACTCTTTCCTACTTTCTGCCTATTGTAGTTTTCATCCAAGTGATGCTTCCCCATAAAGAGAAAGAAAGAAAAATTCTTCCCAAAGCTTTACAAACATTACTCTTCATTCAAATCTTTTTCTGGCTATTTATTGCTTGTACGGAAATTTTTTTCTGGAAAGAGTTTTATTCTCGATTTAACTTCATCGCCATTGATTACTTAGTTTATACCAAAGAAGTGGTTGGGAATATAAAAGAGTCCTTTAATCTTCCCCTTATCTTAGTGTCATGTGCTTTAATTGCCTTCATCATCCTTTTTGCATTACGCTTTATACTTTTTCGATACCGACCTAAGAAAGAAATAAAACGTTTCATGTGGCCGGTTGTTTTAATACTACCAATCTTGTTTTTCGTAACTCCAAGCTCACCTATAAGCCAACTAGGACTCTCGCATGCAAACGAAATGGCGAAGAATGGTATGTATGAACTGTTCTCAGCCTTTCGTCATAATCAAATTGATTACAATCTTTTCTACAAAACAATCTCTCACGATAAAATGTTCAGCATAATGCAAACTGAATTGAAACAAGCAGATGAGAATATAGTTTTTACCTCCGATAAAAAAATGATCCGGACGCCTATTAATCCAGGAAAACTTCTTAAGAAAAATGTCGTGATCATTGTAGTCGAAAGTTTGAGCGCCTATTTTATTGGAGCTCTGGGAAACACCAAAGGAATTTCACCGAAACTTGATAAGCTCGCAGAAGAATCATTGTTTTTTAGAAATATCTACGCCACCGGAACGAGAACGGTACGAGGATTGGAAGCACTTACTCTATCCTTACCTCCTACTCCAGGAGCTTCGATTGTTAGACGTCACCGCAATGAAAAATTAATGTCTATGGGAAGTATTTTTCTCAAACATGGTTACGATAACAAGTTTATCTACGGTGGCCACGGTTTGTTTGATAATATGAACTATTATTTTGAAAACAATGGTTATCAAATCGTCGATCATACATTTTTTGCAAAAGAAGAAATAACCTTCGCTAATACCTGGGGTGTTTGCGATCAAGATTTATATAACAAGACTTTAAAAGAGGCGGACTCAAGCTTTAGGGCCAATAAGCCTTTTAATTTCTTTTTGTTAACAACCTCCAATCATAGACCATTCACTTACCCTGATGGGGTTATTGATATTCCTTCTCATACAGGTCGAGAAGGGGCAGTTAAATATACCGACTTTGCTATAGGGGAATTCATCGAAAAAGCCAAAAGCCATCCATGGTTTAAAGACACATTATTTGTTGTTATTGCTGATCACAGTGCCGAAGGAAGAGGCGTAATTGATATTCCTGTGAATACCTATCATATCCCCCTTTTCATTTATGCCCCTGAATTTCTTAAGCCTAAAAAAATAGATACGGTGGCAAGTCAGATTGATTTGGTTCCAACCATTTTAAGTCTATTGAAAATGCCCGATGAACATCAATTTTTTGGCAAAAACATCCTTACAACTAAACCTGAAGAAGAACGATTCTTTTCTGGGACTTATCAGAAAGTGGGATATTATCACCAAGGTGAATTCGTTTCTTTAGGACCAAAGGCTTCTGTATCAGTTAATGCTTACGATCCGGTCAGACGTCATATTGGAGGTATCTTAGGAAAATCAACTCAAGTCGACACTGCCATTGCTTATTACCAATACGCAAACTTTCTTTACATGAATGATTTATATAAAGGTCCTTATGGGGATAAAGATTAAAGAAAAAAGCTCTTGGATCTTCCATTTATCGCTACTAACGCTAGGGCTCTTTCTGCACGACCAGCAAACTCTTGATCTAAAAATTCAGTCGTTCTTTTTTTTAGGGAATGGGCAATGGTTGATAGATGGGAATGAGTTGTGGAGCAGGATAATCTTTTATCATGGGCCTAAAGTTCTACTCGCTATTTTTGGCAGTATTCACATTTATAAAATTGTTTATGCCAAATACAAAGAAAACAAAGTACTCAAAGATTCGATTCAAATTGTTCTGGCGTTGGCTATTGTCCCCTTGTTTGTTTCTTTTTTAAAAGCAAACACCGGTATACCTTGTCCTCACCAGTTGAAACATTTTGGTGGCGAAGAACCATTTTTCCCCATTTTCTCTCTTATTCGAGGAACTAGAAACTGCTTTCCAGGAGGACATGCTTCAGGTGGATTTGCGCTGGTAACTCTGTGGCATTTAGTTGGTCATAAAAAAAATGGTAAAGGTCTCTTACTTGGACTTGCTGTAGGTTGGACCATGGGTCTGTACCAGATGATGAAAGGAGATCACTTTTTAAGTCATACTCTTGTCTCCCAAGAAATTGCCTTTTTAATTAGTCTTACTCTCTATCAAGTTTTAAGTAAGGAACAGGAGAAGGTCATTTGAGAAGAATATTAATAACAATTGGCTTTCTTATTATCATCGCCATCTTTATTTTCTCTCTCATTAAAGGGGCAAAAGGTGAAGGCCTATTCCCTCACTCAGATAAAGTTGGTCATTGTCTTGCTTATTTTTCTGTCACATATTGGTTTTTAAATTTATATCCGAGAAAAAAACATTTCATTTTAATGATTGTTTTTACCTTTCAAGGAATTATCATTGAGTTTTTACAGCGTGAAACAGGCTATCGAAGCTTTGACTATTTTGATATGTTGGCCAACTTTTCTGGAAGTCTCTTGGCCTACATCTTAGCAAGTAAATATTGTAAGCTTTTTAAAGTTCTGTTAGATCATTGCAGCCCATCGACAAATGATGATTAATAAATGGCAGTGGCGAGAATGGATTTCGTCTTTCGCTTTTAAAAACTAAAGATTGAATTTTTTTATTTTTTAAATCAATGTTGATTTCTTTTTTCTCCATCCCTTCAAGAAAGACATGTTTTTTGACCTCTATAAGAATAGACTCCTTTTTACTTCTCTTATGAGTCAATTCCTCAACTTTTGTTGAGATCCCATTGTCTTTATTTAAGATACTCGTAAACGTAAGTGGCAGGTTAATTTCAACAATACTTCTATCTTTCATCCATATTTGTTTTTCGATCATGGAATTAAAAAGATAATCACCTTTCTCATTCTTACCAAGACAAGCTTTCATCGCGACCACCAGATTATGGGCACGTTTGGAAATTTGTCCATTATAGACAGTACATTCTGCGATCGGTTTGAATTGAGCCTGCTCTCCTTCAAATTTACATACTTCAAAAGTAGACTCTGCCGCTTGTACAGACAGTGTAAGTAGAAAGAAAAAGATAAACTTCATAATGATCCTTAAATTTTAGTAAGTGTACATTTTGCGCTAGATATTTTAGTAGGTATCCATATTGAGAGGATGTTCGACATTTTTACTTTGCTATCAATTTTCAGCGTGCCATTTTTACTATCTTGTTTAAGAGTGATACTGAAGATATCTTTTCCATCGGCTAAGGCAACATCGTTATAACCGATAGAGTATTTAAGTTGTAATTTATTACCTTCGAGCTCAGCTTTTTTGACAATCACCTCTCTAGCCTTATCACTTTCAAAATAGATGGGGTATTCAGGAAAAAAATCCGCTTTATTGTCGACCGTTATATACTCACAACCTCTTTGAATGATCTCAATAACAGCTGGCTTTCCATCAATGTCTTTGGGAGTAATTAAAGTGTGAGAAAAGTCCTGATGATGATGCTTGATCGCTTCACAAGTAAAATGATAGAGCCCTGCATATTGAGGGCATTTGGCGAATGAACTAAGTGATATTAGGAAGCTTAAAACGAAGACTAATCTCTTCATGGGAACCTCAAACTCAATTGTTATCTGGGAGTCTAGCATTTACCTTGATTGCGCTCAGTAAGAACAGTGGAACTCGATAATACTTCCCTACTTTGTCTATTTTTTAGACACCTTTTATGGTAGAGTGCGAGCAAATTTCATTGACCATATTTGACTTTTGGGGGAACTCTATGATTACACTAACCGGCATCTATAAGCAGTACGGGGATCAAATCCTCTATAAGAATTGCTCTTTTCAAATTAAGCCTGGCGAAAAAACAGGGTTGGTTGGGCCAAACGGTGCCGGAAAATCCACCATTTTTAAAATCATCATGAAAGAAGAAGGAATTGATTCTGGTGAATTATCAGTCCCAGAAAAAACCTCTATCGCCTACTTTTCTCAAAATGTGGGAGAAATGAAGGGACGCTCTGTTTTAGAAGAAGTAAAATCGGCCTTAGCTAAAGTTGATGACCTCAATAACCTACTTCGTAGCATTGAAAAAAAATTAGAAGATCCTAATCTTGATCCTGATGAAATGATGGTTTTATTAGAAAAGATGGGAGAAGCCCAAGAAGAGTTCGACAAACTTGATGGCTATAACGTTGAACCAAGGGCCAAGGCGATTATTACAGGTCTTGGTATTGATCCAGAAGATCATCACCGTCCAGTAGAGAGTTTCTCTGGAGGATGGAAAATGAGAATAGCTCTGGCCAAAGTTCTCCTTATGAATCCAGACGTTCTCTTAATCGATGAACCTACCAACCATTTGGACCTTGAATCGATTTTATGGTTAGAACAGTGGATGAAAGATTTTAAGGGCGCAATTGTCATGACTTCCCATGATAGAGATTTCATGAATAGTATTGTTAACCGTATTGTTGAAATTTCCCATTCAAATATTACGACCTACTCTGGTAACTATGAATATTACCTGAAAGAAAAAGAAATTAGAAAAGAGCAGTTAGTGGCTCAATTTGAAAAACAACAATCAACCTTGGCCAAAGAAGAAGAATTTATTGCTAAGTTTGCAGCCCGTGCCTCTCATGCAGCTCAAGTCCAATCACGAGTAAAAAAATTAGATAAGATTGAACGTGTAGAACTTCCGAAAGAAGAATTTACCATCAATTTTGAATTCCCAACTCCAGTGCGCTCAGGAAATGATGTGGTCGCCATGGAGAACTTAGGTAAAACGTGGTTGAAGGATGACGGAAGTCCCAAAAAAGTATTCTCCAATCTGACAGGAATGGTAAGACGCTTAGATAAAATTGCGGTGGTAGGAGTAAACGGTGCGGGTAAATCAACACTGCTAAAAATCATTGCAGGAATGACTGAAGCCTCAGAAGGTAAATGCACTGTGGGAGCATCAGTCAACGTTGGATACTTCTCTCAGCATTCTATTGAAGTTCTACACCCCGGCAATACTGTTTTTGATGAAGTTCAATCAAGAGTGCCCTTAATGGGTACAGGCTCTATTAGAAACTTATTAGGAGCATTTTTATTCTCAGGAGATGATGTTTTTAAAAAAATTTCTGTCCTTTCCGGTGGTGAAAAATCACGAGTTGTTTTAGCAACTCTCCTCTGTAAAAATTTAAACTTTTTAATCTTAGATGAGCCAACAAACCATTTGGATATTAAGTCTCGTGAAATTCTTCTTGATGCAATAAAGAAATTTGATGGCACTGTGATGCTTGTATCCCATGATAGACACTTTGCCCGTGAGATCGCTAACCGAGTGTTTGAAGTGGATAAAGGACAACTGAATTTCTACAACGGAACTTATGATGAATATTTAGAACAAAAAGTGAAAGAGGCCTCTCAGAAAAGCTTGGCTTAAAAAAGACCCGTAATCTCGGCTAGTTGCATGAACTCCTAGTGGGCCTCTGAATACTAAAGCTTTTCGCTTTTTTTGCCGATAAATGGTCATGCGCCAACATCTATTCCATCTACTGCTTTGGCTGTCTTTTAGCATCTGCACTTATGCGGAATCAATTTGTGATCGCCACGTTCAAAACTTAAATTTATCGAAGTTTAATAATGCTTATATTACACCCACCTCAACAGAGGTCTTTTTAAAGTTCGAAAAAGCCATTTCCCAAAATAATATCTCATCTACTATTTTAAATGGGGCATTATTTAACTTAAGCCCAGATGCAATCGCGAAGCTTAGCGAACTTAATCTAGATAAATTTCAAAATTTTTATCAACAGTTTGCAGAACGGATTGATCCCGAAAAAATTGCTAAGTCTATCAAAAAAAATGATAACTCATTCTATCCAGACATTATTCGCTCTGAAAAAAAGTGGTTACATTTATTAAAAGCAGATACCGCTACACTTCTGATTCAAAAAATGTCCAAAGTAGCCAAACTTAGTGGCTCTAAAAATATTGGAATATCTCTCAGTTCTCAGTTTGACTTTCTTTTACAGGAGCAGGCATTTACTCAATACATAGATGACATAGTGGAACCGATGATTTCGTCTCCAACTTTTATCAAAAACTCTAAGTATTATGATTCTTTTCCATTAGTGACAAGGCAAAGAATCAAACAACAATGGCAGTATGAAGGAAAACAAACGACTGATCTTGTACTTGATATCGGTCACAGGCAAGACTTTAGCAAGATTGAACATACCACTGGAACCTGTGAAGATATGCCAACAACTTTTTTTGAAGCCTTAATGCTAAAAGTTGATAATCTGAAATCTAATCAATCAATTTTAATTAAAGTCGGAAAAATCCCTCTCGGACTTATAAAACAAATTGGAGATCAAACTTTTCTGGCACTTCAAAATGTCAGGAATTTTCAAGGTGAATTAATTTTGTTAAAAGGGGGAGTTTACGGAACGTCTACATCGCTTGCTAATTCAAATTCTTCAAGTACATTAAATTTTAAAAACAGTACAAAAGAAGACAAAGAGTTTCATCCTCTTACATATATGCGAAATATTGCTAAACCATTTACGGAAAAAGAATTCAAAGAATTTATTACTGATCTGGACTTTATGGTGAAGAATTGGAGTCCGAAGGTAAGTAAGCCAAGAGCAAAGGTTGCACAATATTTACTTGATTGGGAAAGCACTCCAGATAAAATAGCTCATTTAAAAAATGTTAACGATGAAACATTACTAAAAATTTTAATTAAGCGTTGGGAAGAAATTCCGAACCCAGAACAATTTTTCCCTCGCCTTGATTCGCCAAGTTTGAGACTTGTGTTAGATAATAACTGGAAAAAAATAATTAATCCAGATCAGTATCTAAGTAAGCTCTCTCCAGAAGATCACATTGAATTTTTATCATCAAAGTGGACAGATATTCAAAATCCAGAACAATACCTAGATTCTCTTGAGGAGTACAACTTAGGAAAAATTCTTAGTCGATTGTGGTACAAGATTGAAGACCCAGAAAAATATCTTGATCGAATAGAATCTCCATTTATCAAAGATTTAATCCTTCGAAATAAAGATCGGTAAAAGCCTTTTAATCCACCTTAGGGACTTCAACCTTTTTCATGAGACTGGCAACTATGGAAATAGTCAAGACCCCAAAAATAATCCCCAATGAAATTGGAGTTGGAATATGGATATAATCCATGATGACCATCTTTAGACCTACAAAAAATAAGACAATTCCAAGACCGATATTTAAATAAACAAAACGGTGAACCATATCGGCTAATAGAAAGTACAAACTTCTAAGCCCCAAGATGGCAAAAAGGTTTGAGGTAAAGACGATAAAAGGATCCCTAGTCACTGCAAAAATGGCGGGAATTGAATCAACTGCAAAAATAATATCGGTTGTTTCTACCGCGAGAACACAAATGAGAAGTGGAGTAATAAAGGTTTTTCCCTGTTTCTTGACAAAAAAGTCAGGGCCAACATGCTCATCCACCGGGAAAAACTTTCGGGCAAACTTAATAAATTTGCTAGAGTCCATTCCTTCGTCCTGATCTTTCTTTTCAAACGCCACTTTAACACCAGAGTAAAGCAAAAAACCGCCAAACAAATAAAGTGTCCAATGAAATTGATTAATCAACGCAGTTCCAGCAAAAATAAAGATAATTCTAAAGAAGATAGCTCCTAAAATTCCCCAAAATAAAACTTTATGATGAAGAAAACGAGGAATCTTGAAGGCCTTAAAAACTAAAACAAAAACAAAAAGATTATCAACCGAAAGGGATTTTTCGATGATGTAACCAGTAAAAAATTCGGCAGCTAGATTCTTGCCATACCAATGGTAGATACCAATGTTAAAAATCATGGCCAAAGTAATCCAGGCCAAACTCCATCCCAATGCTTCCTTCATCGAAGGGGCATGATTATGACGATTGAAAATTCCTAAATCGAGTAAAAGAATAACAATAACAAAAAGAAAGAAGCCAATCCACATTTGAGGAGAGCCTATAGAATTAATGCCACCAATCACGGTCGTTTCCCTGGTTGAAATTATTTTCGGTCAGTATAACATAGTTCCATGTCTGAACCCAAAAAAAAGCTCCGCTTAAAACGTAAATTATTTTTGACACTCCTCTATACTGTCGTGATTTTTGCTTTTGTGAAAGCCTTTCAAATCTTTTTTCAATTTCCACAAGTAGATGTATTAAAAAGTAGTTTTCCAGTAATGAAATTCACCGACATAAAAACTCCAGTGAAAGTTGTATGGGAAAAAGAAAAACCCAAAGCTTGGCTCGACATACAAAAATTACCCAAGCGCGTTTACGGAGCCTTTATTGTTAGTGAGGACTGGGAGTTTTTTAATCATCGAGGCTTTGATTATAATCAAATTCAAGAGTCAATCCTGGAGGACCTAAAAACTGGTACCTTCAAGCGTGGTGGAAGTACCATCACTCAGCAACTTGTCAAAAATTTATACTTAGAACAAGAAAAAAGTTTGCTTCGAAAATATAAAGAACTGGTACTCTCGACAGAGCTTGAAGAGCGTTTTCCAAAGATGACCATATTGGAAACTTACCTCAATGTAGTAGAAATGGGTGTGGGAATTTATGGCCTAACAGCAGCTGCCCAACTCTATTTTAAAAAGACTCCCTACAATCTGACAGCCAAAGAAGCAGCCTTTGTGGCAATGCTCCTCCCCAGCCCGAAAAGATATTCTGTATCTTATCGAAAACGTGAACTGACAAGGTACGCACGTGGAACAATTAACAACATTCTACGCAAAATGAAAGCAGGAGGTTTTATTTCAGAGGAGACAATGAATGTAGAGTTAGAAAGCCCTCTTTCTTTTGAAAAAATTGTGCCAGTAGTAACACCTGAAGAAGCTACTCAAGAAATGCCGCTCGATGAAACTGTTCAAGATGAAAACAAATCAGCAGAAAATAAAGATAAAAGTATCGATCAACCAGAAGAGTAGATATACTTACTTTTCTTATGAAACAAACCATTTTCCTACTCTTTACTCTTTTTTCCTTCTCTACTTTTGCCGTTAGTGATTACCAATTTCAATCGGTAGTCAGAACTTATCCTGTAGGTTTTTTTGCTGCCGGTACTGCAGGTGAAAGTTATAAATTATGGGGGCAAGATGGAGAAAAAGTAAAATACGGTTTTGTTCGTGCCAGTGGAACACTTCAAACATCTGGAGTCGTCAATTCAGTCATGGGACAAGTCGATTTTTACCCCATCTCTTTCTTGGGATTTTACGCAGGCAAAGATTACACCCATCGAAATTTTGATGTTTTTACTTTTGATTGTACCAAACTTACATGTCGTGGTCGTATGGATCGTGATTATGTGGGGACAAGACTGGCCCTTGCCTATAAAGACATTTTTCTCATGACTGAATATCGAGTTATCAGAGCTTCAGTTCAAGACAAAGATAAAGCCTTTGCCGAAGAACGCTCAACTCTTGTGGGAGGCCCTGGTCAAGACACCCTTCACCGTACTGACTTCGTGCTTGGTTATAAGCTGAACCCAACTTATTCTGTGGGTTACCTTATGCACAGAAATGTCATGCAGAAATATGAGAACTCAAGTCATATGAACCAAGGATTTGTTCGTTATCAAGGAGAAAACTGGAACCTCCTTATGGGTACTGGAACTTTCCATTCCCGAAATGACCAAACTTTTTACAGTTCGCTCATTATGTTTCAATGGGTAGGCTCTAAGGGACTACTTCTTTTCTAATTCATACTTTTTCGCTCAAGTTATTCCCGTAATTAACCGACAAGAAAGATAGACTATTGATATAGTTTTAGCACTTTCAAGGGATAGTTCATGAGCAAGTTAATTGAAGTCAAAAGTATTGGAAAAAGTTTTGATTCGAAACAAGTTTTAAAAAATATCAGTTTTAGTGTTGAAGAAGGTAGTTTCTACGCTCTCTTAGGAGAAAACGGCGCAGGTAAATCCACCATCCTTCGTATTCTCATGGGCGCCGAAACGGTTGATCGTGGCGAAGCAACCATGATGGGTTATGACATCTATAACGCTCCTGCAAAAATAAAAGAAACGATTGGATACGTATCTGAAAATATTAATTTTGAACTTCCACTAACAGCGGCTCAAGTAGCAGATCATTACCAAGAATTTTATCCCTACTTTGATATGAAAATGTTTACTCGTTTAGTGAAAGAGAGACGATTTGATTTAAATAAGAAATACCAAGAATATTCTCGTGGCCAAAAAATGCAGTTTATTCTTATGCTCTCTCTTTCTATTGGACCTAAATTACTGCTGATCGACGAAGTAACATCAGTGCTAGATATCTACGCTCGTAAATATTTCATGACTTTACTTCACCAGTTTGTTCAGAATGGTGGAACAGTTATCATGACTACAAATATCATTGCTGAAATTCAAAATTACGCTACTAATTTAGTGATGCTTAAAGATGGTAAAGTTCATATCAATTCGCCGATTAAAGATATTCCAAAGTTCTTTATTAAAATTAGAAAAACCAAAGACCGAGATCATGATATTTTTAACGATCGAGAATGTTACTGGGCAGGTGAAAACACCGATGGGTCAAACTCCTACATTATTCCCCAATACTTAAAAGCTCGTTATCAACTGACCGATGAATTTTACGATCGAAGAACGGTCCAGCTTGATGACATCTTTATTTATTTCTTTAACGTAACAATTGAGACAGAGACTGAGGATAAAAATGAAAAAGCTGCTTAAACTTTATCTTACGGTATTGTTGAAAAACGCCCTAAAAAACTTAGGAATTAGTATTGCTATTACTATCGTCGCAGGGATACTTTTTGGGATTAACACCACAAATTTACCTTTCTTCCTTGCAGCTTTTTATGGATTTCTCACACTGACCAACATAAAACAATCCACATGTTTTTTTGGAGATAATCTAACCTGGCTTTTGATTGCTCCAGTTTCAAAGAAAAAATTAATTAGCTACAATTTTATAGCTCAGGCTATCTGTTACATGAACCTTGTTTTCACTCCATTTATTTTGGCCATAGTTTCCATGGGCTTATTGGTAGAGGGTGAAAATATAACTCCAATTCAAAAAGTACAACATGCATCAAAGCTATTAGGTCAAAATGTAGGTACGATCGATATTCAATCACCAACCTATTTAGCATCAACACCCCTCGCTTTAACAGTTCTCATCAGTCTGATGGCCTTGATGTTTTGTTTAGTTTTCCCTCGATCAAAAGTAGAAATGAAGGTCAAGAAATTAACGACAAAACAATATATGTTACAATGCGGGGTTATTTTTTTTCTTTATCTGTTTTATCTTACCTATGAAATGTCAGTTCTTATGATGACTTCTGGGACTCTTGCCTTACTCATGTTCAGTACTCTGTGGAAATTAAAGAAAGATCTCATTCTGACACGTATTCCGAATAAAGTCGTTATTGGAACTCCGATTGCTCTGGCATTAATCTACTTTCTAGGAATGAAATCCCATTCAGATTTAAGGCTTCATTCGAACAAGGTCGCTCAGTCAGAAAAAATAGACGAGATAAAATTTCAAATGAAGTTTAGTCATTACCTCGATGATAAAAAAGTCATTGAATTCCTCCATAGCGGTATTAATAACAATGACTATAAGACATTGCGCGAAGTATATGCTGAATGGAAAGATGTTGAACGATTTTTAAATGAAAATAAAGAAATGGTCTTTCCTAAAATCATAGCTTCACAAAAAGATAGTCTCATGCTGGAAAATGTCTTTAAACTTTTTGACGGAAAAAACCTAGATAGTTCAGATATCGAAAAATATTTAGTACAGCATTCTAAACTCAATAAAAAGGAAGTCAGATTATCATCAAGTGTTATTCGGAATATGAAACAGTCCAAAATCACTCGTGAGGAATTACTCAATTACCTCGTTTCTTCTAATCCAGTGAAGCATTACTTAGCAGTTTCCTTTGCAGTAGACAATAAACTCAATCTTGTTCCCGAAATTTTAAAACACGCTTCTGCTTTTAATGATGAGACACTGGAGCAGACAAAACACGCTCTGTCTCAAGGACATTGCCGCGATATTAGCTCTATGGAAATCTTAAATGCTCATAAAAATCAGTCAACTGAGCTGGTGAGTAATTGCAAAGAGTCTCCTAGAATCCCTGCTTCTCACCAATAGGGCCATAAGAGTAGACGAAGTCCTTTCTAATTTCTTACAATAACCTCATAACAAAGTGAGGTTATTGATGAAATTTTTATCTTTTCTCTTGGTTTTCCTCTTCTCTCTGGCAGTTCTAGCTGCCGACACCATTGAAATTGTTTCTCCAACGAACTTGCGTGCTGGTGAATTTCACCGCTTTCAAGTTTTATATCATGGAGCCACAACAACCACTGATGTAACAAATTTAACTCAATTTAGCGGTGTAAATTGGAGTCCTCGTCAAAATGGAGAATTTTTAGTTTACCCAGCTTCATACGGAAACCAGTCTGTGAACGTTTTAACGGCCAGCTATCGCACTCCAGGCGGAGATACTTTAAATGATACCCTTACTGTAACAGTTGATTCTACGCCTTATTACATCAACATTATGGGACCTTTTTTTGTTTACAGAAATTCTGGGGCTCAATATCAGGCGTTCGCTCAGTATCGTGATATGAGAAAAGATATCTCTTTTGAATGTCAGTGGAGTTCTTTCTACGGTATGGTGACTGGTAACGGCTACTATAGAACACCTTTTAACTCGATGATGAACAATGATACCATTAGTTGCCGTTATGGTTTCATGACTCAAATGTTTTCAATTTCAATTCGCTAATATTTTTTGTGTAATAAAAAAAGGCTCCAAATTGGAGCCTTTTTTGTTTGAGCCTTAAGGGCACTTATAACCAGTACTATAAACTTTAAAGACTGAACCATTGGCCACTTCTTCATCAAAGACGATGGCATTACCATCTTGATCAGCCACCATATTACGAGCGTGATTTCGAGCTAGCTCAACACTACCTTCTTCATTAATCCCAATTACCTTTCCTACAACTTCACAGTCGCTATCTGGTTTAGAGCCGAAGACTTTAACATTTTTAGCATCATGAGAAAGTTTTGAATTAGATGAGCAGGCAACGGTAGCAAGTAGCATGAGAGGTATTAACCATTTCATATTGATCTCCTATTTTTATCCTATTATGTTGTCACTAAAGCTCGATATTTGCAAAGTTACTGGCAAGTCTAAACGTTTGTCTGGGGAGATTTTCTCTAAATCAATTGCATAGGAGCGCAAAGCAATTCCATCGGTCCAAGTTTGTGTTGAATTATACAGTGTGTCTCCTAAGATTGGATATCCGTGTCGATAAAGTTCATAACGTAATTGGTGGGACCGGCCAGTCACCGGAGAAAGATCCCAAAGTAATCCTGTGTCAGTTTTTTTTCTTAAGGTAGCCAATGTGAGTGAATCTTTTCCATGAGGAGATTCATAAGCTCTTTTTTTTCCACGTAAAAGTTTACATTTCCAACTATTTTCAACACCAATTTGAAGATCACTTTTTCCTTCGGTTAAAGCACAATAGGTTTTGTGAATTAATTTATGCTCAAACCACAAATTAGCAACTCTATGGGCTTCTGCCGTTTTGGCATACATCACTATGCCGCTTACTTCAGCATCAAGACGGTGAATAGGATAAATTTGTATTTTTAGTTGGTCTTGAAGGAGAAGTCCCAAGATTGGTCGCTCTTCTTTCTCCCCTAGCCTAGAAGGTACACTAAGGACTCCAGAGGGTTTATCTACCACCATGATGAATTCATTTTCAAAAACGACTTTGATTTGCATTACGCTAGCTTACACTAAGACTTTGAATCTTCCGAGTAGAAGTTAAGTGGCTGCCTAACATCCACAATTCCTCCCCCTTTGGGTTCAGGAAATTTAATTACGCGTAAGACTGATGAAAGGCAACCGATGCCATCATTAGAGAAGCCGGAATCACGAGCACGTACATTAGTTTTTACAACGCCACCACTTTTTCCGATGGTAAATTCAAGATCGATAACACCTTTAATTTTAGTAGAATTTTTATCCAACTCTTTTTGATAACAGTGACGAAATTGAGGAAGGTATTCTTGAAGAATTTTTCTTAAAAGGTCTGGATCAATAGAACCTAAGACCACAGTTCTGGTGGCAACATCACCTACTAACATTCCTCTTTTATTCCCCCCACCACCTAAGCCAGAACCTACATCCTTTTGCCCATTCCCGCCAGCTAAGCCTGTTCCAGAAACTTCACCACCACCGAGTGAAGCTGGAGTTCTTCCACCACCTTGGGCCATGGTTACATCTGTATTGGATTTGCCTGGAGCAGAAGCAGTTACATCACTAACACTATTAGATGAAGCTAATAATTTGTTCATTGAACTTAAAAGACCTGCAGCTTTAAAGGCTTTTTGGCCACTTGGTTTTTGTGTTTGAGTTTGAGCCACTTTAGGAGCAGCGCCTGAACTACCTTCAACTTTTTTCTCTTCAACTACCGGAACTTCTTTATAGATTACAGCTACAACTCTTTCTACTTCTTGAACTACTGGAACTTTCATCCATGGAGAAATAAAAAGAAGCAGTAACATGATGACAGCAACGCTTCCCATGAAGCGGTTCATGAGCTTATCATTTTCAAAGAAACGGTTTGGCAATACCTTTGGAGGTTGAGCAGAAAGACGTATAAAAACTTTAGTCACACCAAAATCATAAAGATAAGACCGTGATCTTTCAATTTGGACTGACTTATCGTAGGACTTGTTCCCACCTAAATCAAAAAGTCTGGCCCCTGTTAAAAAAAATAATTCAACCTCTTCACCGCGAGTTTTAGCAAAGGCATTTTTCCCTTGAGCAGACTCCGCGATATAGAGCGTATTTTTTAGTCCCTTTTTATTAGAGAAAAAATACTCTTGATTGTTTAAATCTAAATAGTAGATATTTTCGATATCATCACCAACCATGATCGTTACTTCTAACGATTTTCCAGGTAAAGGCGATAGTATTGACGGCCCACTATTTGCAAAGTCCTCAACATCTAATTCAGGAAGCCTTTCATCGAGAGGGTGAAAATTAGCAGTATATTCACTATTTTCAAATTGGTTGAGATGTTTAAGAGTTGTTTCCTCTGGTGTTAAAAAACCTAGCTCATACAAATTCAATTCTTGCGTTTTATCTGAATTATGTATTGTTGATTCAAGGGCTTCGAACTGAACATGAAAATGTCCCATAACGACGACATCAACGGAAGTGATTATGGCTTCGGTGATCTTGAATTCATTTAACCAAGAGCCATTCAAACTATACAGATCTGTTAAAGTGACTTGGCCATTGTGTATAGTAATCATGGCATGGATTTTTGATATAGAATTATCATTCAGCTGAATTGAACAATGAGGCCCTCGACCAACTAAGAAAGGTCCACCTTCTAAAGTTAAACTTTGTTCAGACTTGGTCTTTTCATTAAAAATTTTAACTTTTAATTGCATAAACAACCTTCAAAAGAGAGCACACTTAAAACTTAAGTTCTAAGGATTACTTTTCAGCAGCTATGCTCCTTATCGGATATTTTTTGGTCAACTCATCTATTTGTGTGAGGTTTTGAGGCTTATTTCCTGCTAATTTTCTTAAATCATCGAAAATGGCTTTCTTTTCTTCATCATTTTTACTGGAAATCACTTCTTGGATGTAAGGGAATTTCCAACTAAATTGCTCTTGTAAAGGCTTCGGAAGGTTTTCGAATCCACTGATGATCTTTGTTTTATCATTTTTGATAAGAGACATTCGGTAAATTGATAGTAAAAAACTGGGATGTTTTTTCATATCACTATCTGAAACTGAATTCCACATTTCTTCTGCTTGTTTATATTTCCCTTGAGAGAAAAAAGTCATACCTAGGTTCATACTGGCCCAACTATTTCCGGGCTCCATTTTAAGAGCTTGTTGAAAGCTAGTAACACTTTGATCAAGGCGACCAAGATGAAAAAGGCTGTTACCTTTAAGGGTAAAATATTGGCTCTTATTTTCTTTCTTTAAAGCTAGATCTAAATAATAAAGGGAGCGATGAAAATCATCACTTTCATAATAACAACGAGCCAGTTCATAAAGAGGAGCCGAAGCCTCTGGTGCTTCCATCACCTTGGCGGTAAATAAGGGCAGTGACTTTTTGTAGTTTTGGGAGTCGCAGGCAATATCAGTCAATTTAATTTCAGAGGTATTTTTCACACCAGCACAAGACACTAAAAGTAAAACCAAAGGTGCAAGCATTAAATTTTTTAATGGTATTTTCATGGGTAACCTCTATTTATGTTCTACTAAATCCACAGACGAAATTTTTCTAGAATTATTTTCATGGACTAGATCCGCTGGGAACTCTTTCAATTTTTTGCTTAGAGTTTTTTCTTCAGCCATCAAGGTTTTTTTCATTTGTTTCATTGTAACTCTAATTGACCAACGGTAGTTTTCATCAGCAATTTTAGGTTTAAAATTCATGAGCGTATCTGCTAAACTTGAATAGGTAAGACTTAGGTCTTTGAGAAGTGCTACTGTGATTTTGTCATTTTTAAGTTTTGCTACTTCTAGCACCTGGGCTTTTGCATCTGCTATTTGTGCTATAACTTTTTGAAGTGCTTCAGCAAAGATAGCCTCATCAAAATTTTTTACAAGGTGGTCAAAACTTGCGGTACGGACTATTTTCATTCTTTCTTGCAAAGGCAAAAGTTTATCCTCAGCTGCCTTAGATAAAAAGAAATCCTTTTTCTGAAACTGAGTATCTTTTTTAATTTTTTCCCATAAAGCCATGGCTTCTGAATTTTCTTCCCCTGACCACTTTTCGAGAAATGTTAAATACTCTCTTTCTAAGACCGATTGATTCCAACCATAAACCGTTTCAAAAGAACTCATATTCCTTTTTTCAAAAGCGACTTGGAGAAAATAGCTATCTAGGCGAGCTAACTTTTCGATTGGGTAATGACATTCTTGAACTTTAGCTCTTAGCGAATTAAGACTTTTTAGTTCAGTGGCCATCATTAAGGCCTGGGATGAAAATAAGAATAATTCTTCCATTTTCATTTTATCTTTTGAGCAATAGTTTGTAATTAAATAGTCGCTAAGTGTGAATAAGGACTGAGAATCTTCATTTAAAAAGTAACCTGATAAAAACCCCATAAAATCGCCAAACAATTTCTTCGTTTCTTCTTCTGGAAGTAGGACAAGCGTTTTCATTAACCAATCATTAGCGTTAGCAGTTTGATTTAACCTTAAGAATGCTACAGCTGTATTATAAGACGCTTTAATTCTGATGGAAGAATCAAATTTAGGCTGAGCGTAAATCTCTTGCGCCAAGGCTAAATTTTCTTCAGAAGGTTTTGAAGATAAACTTTGATTTAAAAGGATGTTACCTAAGATATTCCAAATTTTGGTTTTATATTCTGTTTCAAAAGTTAAAAATCCTTGATCTATTTTAGTCACCCACTCTTTTAACTTTAAAACATTTTTAGCCTCAATCAAGACAGTCATATACTTACTTTGCATATCTCTTTGAAATTCAACTTCTTGAGGAAGATATTTATGGTAGCGAGCAATAATATCTTCTACTCCCGCAAGGTTTTGATTTTTATGGTACTCAATGAAAAGTTTTTTATAAGCGTAAGATGAATGTGTATCATTTGGAGCAAGAGTTAAATATTTTTCGCAAATTGGTGCTAACTCCTGGCCTTTTTCGCTAGCAGTACCCAATGATTTATAAACTGATAGCATCGATTCAAAACTTAAATTAAGCATTTTGAGATCTGTCTCTTTAGCTTCCATTATAGATTTGTGGTAATAAGGAAGGGCTTCAGCAAATAGATTGGCTCCGTATAAACTCTCCCCAGAGTAGAAAAGATAAGTCACTCTTTCTTTAGGGTCAAAATCCATTAAAGCATCATAGTTTTCAACTATAGCATAGGCCAAATCTTTTCTTTCAGGTTTTCTTTGCAGTATCGCCTGCATTTCTTTAATTAGTAGCTTTAAATTATAACTAAAATCATCTACTCTCGCTAATTCTTCAACTTCCTTTTTAAGAACTCGAAGCTCTCTCATTTTCTTTAAATGCTTCGGAATATCAATTTTTTCACGATATAAATCAAGTAAAGACAACTTCACTGCAGCTTGATCTTTTGTCGACACCACCATTTCCTCAGTTGAAAGAAGGTAGTTTTCTGCTTCTTTCAAGTTACCCTTTTTCATTAAAAGAGTTCCCATCTTAATAGCGTGGTTGGCAAATTCTTTACTCTCAGAGTGGTAGAATTTTAAACTATTATCAAGTTCTTTAGCATAGAAAAAAAATAAGCCTATATTCTGGACAATTTCTTCTTGCATATTAATCGATGATTTCTTTTTGCCTTCTTGATAAGCTTCCAACATAACGGACAAAGCTTTTTGGTTATGCTCTAACTTTAAAAGACACCAAGCATAGTTATATGCGTACTTCCCCCACCATTCATTATTTTTGTGCTGAAGAACGATTTCGTAGATTTTTTTCGCTTTGTCATAAGTTTTTTGATTGTAATAATAGTCACCGAGTGAAGCTTCTACTTGTAAGCGAAGTGGATGTTTTTCATTCATAAACTGAAGAGACTTTAAGAAAAATGACTCCGCCAATTTATCACTACCATAATCTCTCGAATTTAAGGCCATGGTATAATAAACTTCACCCAGACTTTGATAATCAGGGTAAGTCTTAATGAGTTCTTTGCCTATTTTAAGAGATTCGTCATATAAGACTTTGGTATTACCATAATAGTGACTTTTATCTTTCAGCTCATTTTTTTTCATGGCTTCAAAAAATGCTTTATTTTCTTCTTCTCTAATGTATTTACATTTTTCGGCATAAAGTTCTAATAAACGATGAAGGTGGTGAACCTTCGTTTTCTTTTGATCTTTCATCCGTGTTATGGCCGACATCTCTTTATCTAATAAAGTAAGAATAGGAGAAAGCTCCCCTGCAAAAAGATTAGTGACTAGGAAGAGATTGACGAATAAAACGGACAACATTCTCTCGACTCCTGGACTTTTTTCAGATCTGCTTATTTATACCTTTGACTTTACAATGAATTTAAATTGGTTAAAACCTGCTTCAGCTGCGACATCCATTACTTTTTTTAGTTCTTGGTATTCTAGACTTTCATCCATGACTAAGTTTAAAAGATATACATCTTTAGCTTTTTTATATTGCTCTTTATACTTATCAACTTCGATTCTTTTACTTTTTAATTGCTCAACTAAAGAGACACCTTCTGTAATTTCTGTTCTGTCGACAAAAATTCTCTTCTCTTTATCGACTCTCACGATTACGGAGTGTTCCCCCAGATCGATCGAATTAGAAGGCGGAAGATTCATATTCTTTGTAATGTCGACAAAGAGGTCTGAAGGGTTATAACTCTTTAATAGGAAGACCAGCAATATTACCATAATATCCATCAAAGAGGTAATATCAATATCCATTACACCTTTATCTCTTCTGGCATTTCTTCTGGCCATAATTTTGCTACTCATAAGTACTCCTAAAATTCGCCGAAGCTTATACTACCAAAGAGCGGCACAACTTTCTGGTTTTGACCTTGGTGGGCACGGATGGAATCCAAAACAGGGACAAGCTCTTTATAGGTCACTGTAGTCGCTGGGACGACGATAGCTGTTTTTTCCGTAGGATGTTTTTCTTTTAAAGCCTGTAGCTCTGTCGAAAGATTAGACACTGGAAAATTTCCAGCAGTATCCTTTCTAAACTCCTTATAAACCTTTGAAGGCACTCCCGTTAATAGTTGAATTTTTTCAGGGAAAATTTTTACCGTTAAATTTAGAGGTATTTTATCCTTTTTGATTTGATCAGTGGTTGAGAGCTTCGCCACATCTGTTCCAATTTCGTAAATGTCGATAAATTGAGCAGACATCAAGAGGTAAAAGATAAAAATAAAGACCGCATCCATGATGGGGATCAAATTTAGCTTTTCCATTTTCTTTTTTGCTCTAAGTGGTCTCATATCGTTTCCTTGAGGAATTTAATTAAGCAGCTTTATTGTTGTTAGAACTTGTAGCATTCGAAGTATTAGATTTTTTATTATGAGAGAAGTTTTCAATGAACTTAGAAGTATATTCATCCATTTCTCCGATCATTTTCTCCGATTTAGAAGTTAAGAAAGTATGAACGACCATAATACTGATAGCTGATACTAGCCCCAAGGCTGTCGTGTTCATCGCCTTAGAAATACCAAAAGCCAAAAGCTTTGCTTTTTCTGATGGGTCTGCAGAAGCAACGGCTGAGAATGATTCAATCAACCCTTGAATTGTCCCAAGTAATCCTAACAGTGTTGAGACGTTGGCGATTAAACCTAGGTAATTCAATCTTTTTTCAGCTTTTGGAATGGCTTCCAATATAGCTGTATCGAGAGCGTGTTGAATATGTTCTGCCGACCATTGAATCTTCTTAAGACCTGCTCTAAAAACAAAAGCCAAAAGAGCCTGAGTATTTGAACAAGCTTGAACCGCTCCAGGCAGATCGTTCTTGACTAGGTTATTCTGAATTTCTTGAAATAGCTTTCCAGCGTTTACATCATAAAAGTGAAAACGTACTAGACGTTCTACTGCGATAGCAACACCAACAAGCCAGATGGCCAGAATAACCCACATGAAAATCCCGCCTTCGTCCATGAATTGGTACCAAGCTTGGAATAAATTTAATTTTGGCTGGTTCATTATAGTCTCCTTAAAAATGGCCTAGTTTTCTTTGAAGTTCTTACTTAGTCGTTCTGTTAAATCTTGGAAATTTTCTCTTTCATAGAGGTCACTGTTTAAAAATTGATTCTTTCTTTCTTTCACAGACAAATCTCCGGGAGTGATAATGTCCCCCTGGATGGAAAAGTCTCCTAAGTCAATTCGTTCATAGTCCTTATATTGGTAGATTACTTTATCTTCAGAATAAGCACTGTATGAATGAAGCAACATTAAAAACATTAAATATATTTTCATAAGCACTCCTAACACTGAGACTTTAAAGCAAAAACGTAGAAGCCTAATTCGTCAGACCAAAATTCATCATGAAAATCCCAGTAATACTGAAATTTCTTTTTAGGAAGATATTCAGGATCTCCTACATTTCTATCCATAGCTTTATCTTTTTTTGCATAGAAAACCTTACGTGAAGCTGACAAAACCTCTAGTTCTAAAGCTTCAATTTTATCCATCATGAATAGATAATCATTTACTTTTTCTTTAAGGCGTTGATTAAAAAAAGCTCCAAGCTCAACTTGTTTAGCTTCTTTCATACGAACTAGTTTCTTCATTATTAAGTCACGATATAAACTTTCGGGGCTAGATTCAAGAGCTTTAACCTCAAGTGAAATTTGTCCAATTTCAATTTGGCGTCTAACCCAATAGTTTTCACGGGTCAAAGCAGAGACCCACTCTTTCAACAGAGTAGGCCAAGCATCTTGAGCCTTAACAGAACCGCTCACCATCAGCTTTTGATCTTTCGCTAAATTTTTGAGAAAAGATTCTAAAGCCTGAAAACGTGGAAGATCAAACTTCTTGAATTGCTCTAGGGAGAACAAAGCGTCTCCCCAGAGGCATAATCTAAAAAACGAGAGAGCTTCTAAATAGTTTACTTCTGAGCTCTTGAATGGCTCTAGAAAAGGAAACTTGTAAGTCGATAGAAGTCCTAAAGAGCGGTTGTAATTTTTTGTTTTGTAATTCGTCCACGCTCTCTCCAATAAAATTGATGGCCAATGAAGAGAACGGTTCGGAATAGACTCATAAAGAGCATCGGCTTCTTCGAATTTTTTCTGAGCGAAAAGTGATCGAGCCAATTCAATTATACAAACTTCTTTTAGATAACTTTGAGATTCTGAGCACTTTAGTAATTCTTTATCATCTTTAGGGATCGGTTTTAAATAATAAGGCTTTAAACTGTCTAGTTTTTGAACTTCAGAATTATCTTCGTGAAGAACGCTTAAACTAAAATACATACTTCTCTTTTCTAATTTTTTTTCTAGCTCCTTGTAGTCTTCACTTCTTTGTAAGTTTCCCATGTCGAGATCAGTTCCCGATTTCCATGGGCCAGCACCCACTGCCTGTGAAAGCGCCAACACAAAAAGAATGATGAGAAGAATTATGTTTTTTTTCATAAGTTCCTCTTAAAAACTAAAACCAACAGAGATGATAGCATCTGTATTGGTATTTAATTCTTTTTGGTTTGGGTTCACAGCTGCAGGAGCACGGTAATGTTGGTTGATAAGCTCCAAATTAATATGAGTGTGTTTCGTAAGGTGAAACTGTAACTTCGTTTTTAAAGCAAGAGCATTATAGGCCTCCCCTTTATAAACGTTATCAGGTGCACGACTTGCGAAAGTCTCACGGTTGTTCTCAGCTTCAAGTCGAGTGACCCCAGCTCCAAACATCCAATCAAAGTAGACAATTTTGTTAAAAGTATTAATTTTACCATAGAAGGGTGCGTACGTGACTAAAGCACCATATGACTGCTTCATTCTTCTGATGAATGGATAAGCAGTGTTGACTTGTTGAAGGTTTTTAAAAGCAGTGTTGTCTTTATTGTCATACTTCATATAGAGAAGTTCAACACCCCACTCTTCGTGGAAGAAATAACCTGTTTGGAAAACATAATTTTTTACTGCTTGGTAATCAGCATTAACGGTCTTACCAATTCCAGCATTAAAGTATACTTTTTTTTCTTTTTTATGGATTTTGTTTTGTAATACGTACACTTTCTTATCTGGGTCTAACCATAAAAAATCATAAACGCTTTGTTCACTTGCGTTTGCGACTTGAAGTGTGAGTAATCCCAGGACCGGAAGGGCTCTACTTAAAACAGAAATTTTCATTTTATAAACACCACAGAAACGTCGTTTCTGTGACAGACCAAATCCAAGCAACAACAAACGTACAACGTGAATAAAACGTACAACTATGGATTATGATCGAACGGGGCTATGTTATCACTCGCGCAAATTCTCTTCAAGGGGAAGTCTAAAGAATCTTTAATCTTCTTTCATAATCCCGAGGTTTAGAGGAGATATTTTTAAAAAGTGCCCATGAGAGATGGCAGTTGGCACTTTTTTATCAAGTTCATGAATTCGTTCTTCTTTTGAAATATCTTAATGAAATTTTCTGAATATTTTTTTATGATGACTTAATTGCAAAGAAATCTAATTCTCTCGTAGCACGTCTTCTCACACTCACCAGAATTGATTCCGCACTTAGCACGTAAAAAATTTCTGATTAAAGGATGTTGTCATGAGAGCATTATCCGTAAACGCATTAAGCCTGGTATTACCACTTGTCCTTGTTGCCTGTAATCCAGCTCCAGAATATGCCACCTTTGATAAAGCACAAGATGCTAAAGCCACACAATTTACTCCAACTGTCACTCCAACTGTAACTGTAACTCCAACTATAGCACCTACAATTACGTCCACTGTGACTGCGACTCCAATAGTTACTCCAACAGTAACCCCAACTGTAACTCCTACAGTGACACCTACTGCGACTCCGACCATAACTCCGACTGTAACTCCTACAGTGACACCAACGGTAACAGCAACTGCCTCTCCAACTCCTACACCAACTCCTACTCCAACTGGTACAGCGTCATATAGAGATTATAATTTTAATGTTTCAACCACTGAATTAAAGCCAACAGTAGAAGTCGTATTTGTGGTAGATAATTCCGGCTCAATGTCTGATGAACAAATGTATTTGAGCTCTGGCGTTAGATCGCTAGTTCAAGACATGAAAGGACAAAATTTAAATTTCTATATTTACACAACAAGTAATGATGGCAATAAAACGATTACAAATTCAAATAAAGTAAAGACTCAAGCCATGGCGCCATATATTTTGACTGAAACATTTACATTAAAAGCCCCAACCAATGTGACCAATACCCCACTTCAAATCAGAGACAATATGACAGACACAGAAATATCAGCAGTCAGCAATGCCTTTTCTTCAAGTGTTGTTTCTTTAGGAATTAATGGTTCAGGTAATGAGCAAGGTACATGTTCAATGCTTCGTACAATGTTTGATGAAGGCCCAAATAAAATCTTTGCTCCAAATTCCTACGCCGCCTTTGTGGTGATTAGTGATGAAAATGATAATAGTACACTTAGTACTTGTTATGATAAAAAGATTATGAATGTTGCTGCTAATGGGTCAGTTTCTAATACTCAAATTTTTGGTTTTCCTGGTTCAACGATTCCATCAAATCCACAGAATACCTTCGTCGAAAAAGCTGATCAATTTTTTGGAAAGAAGGGATACTTCTTTTCTGCCATTATCCATGATCGTGTAGAGGACTTAAATCAAGGTTGTCCAGTTCTCTCTGGGGGATCTTTTTACGGTGATAAATACCGAGAATTAGCAGATTCAATTACTCTCAGTAGCGTTTACTCTATTTGTGCTAATGATTATTCAAATGCTTTAAAAGATAATATTGGTGCTTTTGTGAAAGAATTATCGGTCAAAACCTATACCATAAACCTCTTGGCCAATGAATCCATCGAAAGTGTCTTTGTCATTAGATCTGGAGTTGAAACTGTTTTAACATTAGGATCTGACTATACTATCAGAGGGGCGAATATTGAATTTAGCAATAACGTTCTCCTCCGTGACGATATGATAAGAGTTCATATCAAGATAAATTAATGATGAATCATTGTTTGAGCATGTCTCGCCACAGCTGATTTTGATGAATTTTCAAAATGGGTTTGGCCAATTCCAAGTTATTTTGTGCTAGAGCTCCTTGGGAAAAAAGCATGTTGGAAAGGAGAAGGAAGCTAACACAAAATTGTCTCAATTTCATAGCAGCTTTTCAGCTTTTGCACTGAGACACTTAAGGAAAAATGGCCTTAGCCGCCCCCTAAAAGGCTGAGAAATAACTCTCAGATTTCTTTTTTACTTTGGGGCTATTTATTATAAACTTTAGCCATCCATAACTTTGCTTTTTTTTCGGGAGAGACCATGGCCGAAGTGATTGTTCAAATTGACCAGATTTTCAAGTCCTTTGGCGGTCAAAAAATCCTTAATGGTGTTAGTTTTAGTTTTGAGGCCGGTGGCTTCTACTCCATTATTGGTAAATCGGGTTGTGGAAAGTCGACATTACTTCGCTGTCTAAATGGGCTAGAAACCCATGATCATGGAAAAATCAGTATCGACGGTATGGTGATTGAAAAAAAAGAAAATACTAATAAAAATGAAGCTGAAGAATTGCGTAAAAAATATCATGAAGTGAGAGGCCATGTGGGTATGGTTTTTCAAAGTTTTCAGCTTTTTCCTCATATGACATTGCTTGAAAATGTCAAAAAGCCACAGATGATTGTAAAACAATTATCCAATGAAGAAGCGACTGCAAGAGCACACGACTTTCTAAAAAAAGTGGGTTTGTCTGAACATCATTTTAAATACCCCTACCAACTCTCTGGGGGGCAACAGCAAAGAGGCTCCATCGCTAGAGCGCTTGCTCTTAAACCCCGAGTTATGCTTTATGACGAGCCTACTTCTGCTCTCGATCCACAGCTTGTCGATGAAGTGCAAAATGTTATGCGCGAAATTGATAACGAAGGAATGACCCAAATTGTGGTGACTCATGAAATGAGGTTTGCGCGGGATGCTTCAGACGTGGTGATCTATATGGATGAAGGTAAAATTGCTGAATCAGGACCTGCTTCAGAGCTTTTTTCTCATCCCAAAGAAGAGTCTACTCGTCAGTTTTTGAGGAAGTTTTTATGAAAAAATATTTTGTCCTACTTTTTTTCCTTGCCCTCAATAGCTTTGCTCAATCAACAACTCAGTCATCAATAAGATGGGCCGCTGATACAGAATCGGGTGCTCCATTCGCCATGGTGAATCCTCAAGATCCGTCTAAAATCATCGGTTTTGAAGTTGAAATCATGGAAGAAATTGGAAAAGACTTAGGGATAAAATTAGAATTTGTCCAAAACTCGTGGGACGGATTAATTCCTGGATTAAAGAGTAATAATTATGACCTTGCCATTAACGGTATCGAAATAACTCCTGACCGTGAACAAGAAATTAACTTCACTCGTCCCTACTACATTACTTCTCTCCAATTAGTCGTGAAAAAAAATCAATATGACATAACGACCTTGGAAGATTGTAAAAACAAAAAAGTTGGGACTCTCAAGTTTTCCCTCGCTCATCGTATGTTAGAATCGAAAGGAAATATCGATATCTTAACTTATGAATCAGAAGTTGCTGCTTATTCAGATTTAAAAACAGGACGATCGGAAGCGGTCTTTCTCGACTCACCAATTGCCATTTATTACGCTAAACCAGACCCAGAATTAAAATTTACTGGTGGGCCTATCGGACAAATGCTCTATGGTGTGGCGATCAAAAAAGAGAATACTGAACTTTTAAATAAAGTAAATCACTCGCTCAAGAAAATGATAGATAATGGCAAACTCAGAGAAATTCTCGAACGCTGGAGTCTATGGAATACTTCCATGGCCAGTTACTTAAATGACGATTCTCCTTCACGAATTCCTCCCGTAGAATATCAAAAATTTCTTGATCAACATTCAGGTTTAAAGACCTGGAAGACTCGTATAAAAGAATATTCAAGCTTCATTCCTGCCCTTATGAAGGGGGCATTTATGACCCTCAAAGTTTCCATCATCGGAATGCTTATTGCAGTCGCACTTGGCTTTACTTTGGCTCTACTTAAAATTTTTGGGCCGAAACCGCTCTCTTGGCTAGCAACTCTCTACATAGAGGTCGTTCGCGGTACTCCATTATTAATTCAACTCTTTTTTATTTTTTATGGACTACCTCATCTTGGAATTAATCTCTCCCCATTTATCGCAGCCATTTTGGGGCTGGGATTTAATTATGCAGCTTATGAAGCTGAAAATTACCGTGCTGGGCTCTTATCAGTTCCGAAAGCACAAATGGAAGCAGCTCTTGCTCTGGGAATGAGGAGAAGAGAAGCTCTTCGTTATATTATCATTCCACAAGCTTTTAAAATTTCACTTCCGCCCATGACCAATGATTTTATTTCACTACTAAAAGATTCATCACTGGTTTCAGTTATCACGATGGTAGAACTGACTAAAGTTTACGGACAACTAGCTTCAACTTATTATGATTACTTTGGAACTGGTGTCTTAGTGGCATTAATATATTTGGTGTTGGGATTGCCTTTTATAAGAATCGCAAGGCATTTTGAAAATAAACTTAATGTAGAATTGAAGCAGAAGAAGATTGGGTAATCTTCTCCTGCTCAAAAAGTATCAATTAGCGTGAAGGTCTTTCAGTCGCGAAATCAACTTTAATTGTTCTTCCGTCTAGCATTTGGTTGTTAAGACCTTCAAGACTTGCAGAAGCGTCGTCTGCCGAAGTGAAAGTAACAAAGCCAAATCCTTTCGATTTTCCAGTAAATTTGTCAGTGATAACTTTACATTCAGTTGTCTGACCATACTGGTTGAAGGCTGCAGCTAGAGTTTCATTTGTGGTATTCCATGAAAGACCACCAACAAAAAGTTTGTTGTTCATTTTGTTCTCCTTAGTGAACAGTTTTTATTAAGAAGTTGTCTAATTATTCAAAAGGATCAGAAGGGACAGGGACCAGAAAGAGAAGGACTTAACAGACACTCGCTTTACAGAACCAGACACAAATTATCCAAGTAACTAGCACTTCGCCGGCTAATATAGCACGCTTCCCCGTAGTTGAAAGTAAATTCTTTTAGTCCACTTTACTCTCATTTTCATTAGTTAGATGACTGGAAAGTCCATTCATTTTTAAAGAAATCCAATAAAAAAGTCGATAAGTCGCTAGTAATATTAGGAGTTTCCATGAAATTTTTCTTCGCCTCATTTTTATTGTTCACCACATTTGCCCAGGCGATGGATCGCTGTACGCCCCACTTTGAGACAGAAGTTGAAAAAGCAAATCATCTTCAAAGTTGGCTTGAACATAAAGCAGCGGAACCTAATACCCTTATTTATAATAAATACAAAGCTCTCATTGAAGCCCATCCACAGGCTCTTTCGGCACTTCCTAAAAATGTCGTTTACGATGTCCTATTGGATGAAGAAATGCTTTGGACAGCCAAACAAATGGACAATGTACTAACTCATCTTGAAGCTTCCATTGCTGAAAATGCAGCTATGTCTCCAGCAGAACGCCTAAGAGCTGCTTTAACAAAAAATTTAGAAGGAAAAGTCCCTGCCCATACCATCGCTACACGCATTGATGAGTTTATGAATGGTGGAACAATCTTTCGTGCTTTGGGAGAAAATAACTTAGCAGAAGTCACCGAGTTATTTCATGGTGGAAATGCACTCGCTCCAACAGCCGATAGTATTCTTGGTAAATTTTTAGCGAAGCATGGAGTGACACCAATCACTCGCGCTTTTCCACGTGGACCTGAGGCCATTTACCCAGGAGTTGGACAAGAAAAATTGGTGGTTCCTGTTGATGAGACCATGTTCGCAGACTTTGCTGAACTGATGAAAGATCAGCATATCTTTGCTCATTATCATAGTCCTAATCAAGGAACTTTAATGGTCCTTCATGAAAATCAAGTTTTTCATTGGAATGGAAAATCAAACAAACCATTCAGCGCTATGAGCTTTTATCCAGGCACTCTCTTCCCAACTATCTTTATGTCATCTACCGAAGCACAAAGAATGAATCAATACACCAGAGCGCTCGCCACTGAAAAATTGAAACTTTTTGCTCAACAACCTTGGAGACTTAACGGCTACTGTGCCATGAGTGGTTACGATTCATGCACCCATTGGGTAGCTAATATTCCTATTGGTGATGAAGTTGTTGGTGCTTATACCATGCCAGGAAGAGTAGATCATTCCGCTTCGAACTCTATTAATCCAGATCGAGAACTAGACAAACTTCCTCGAACGCAAGAACTGGTCAATTATGAAATTCCGGGCGGCCGTTATTTAACTCCCTTAGAAAAAGAACTGATCGAACGAGTTTGGAAAGTTCCTGGAAATAAGCAGCTGGCCTATGTATTAAATTTAGGAAAAGCCCAAGAGAGATCTGAATTAGCCAATCCAGGTTGGGTGGCCTATACATTTCTTTCTCGTTTAAAATCTGACCGAGCACCAGTTGTTTTTGTCATGGTCGAAAATGCGAAAGTACCTTTAGCTCCTGATTTTAATCTACAAATAAATGCACACAACTAAGGGTCTGACTTCAATGAGCTTGAACAATTTTTTTCTTTCTTTAATATTATTCAGCTCTTTCGCCCAAGCGATGGATCGCTGTACACCAAACTTCGTCACCGCTGAAGAAAAAGTTAACCATCTTGAAGGTTGGATAACGAACAAACCGCAAGCTCAAAACACCATCATCTACAATAAGTATAAAGCTCTTAAGCAGGCCCACCCAGAAGCATTTGAAGTGCTTCCAGCAAATGACGTCTATGATGTTTTATTGGATGAAGAGATGCTTGTTACCGCCAAAAACCTTGAGCACGTCTTAGAAAATTTTGAACAGTCTCTGAGAACAAATCACCACTTGACTCCAGCTCAACATTTAAGAGCAGCTTTGAAAAAAAATTTAACAGGAAAAGTTCCCGAGCATACAATTAATGAAAGATTAGACAACTTTCTTGATGGTGGCCCCATCTTTCGTGCTTTGGGTGAAAAAAGTTTAGATGAAACAACCGAAATGTTCCATGGTGGAAATCCCTTGGCTCCAACACCTGATAGTATTCTGGGACAATTCATTGCTAAACATCAAGCTCAGACATTAAGACGAGCATTTCCTCATGGACCGGCTACAGTGTATAATACTTTTGGCCCAGATAAATTAGTTGTTGCTGTTGACCAGAGCATGATGGCCGACTTTACCAAAATGATTTCAGATCCCCATATGTTCGGTCATATACACACTCCCAATCAAGGTACACTTTTTGTCATTCATGAAGATTTTCAATATTCCTATATGGGAAAGAACAATCAACCACTTTCTCTTCGAGCGGAGACCTCCCCTCCTGCCTTAGAAACAATTATTCCAACTATTTTTCTTTCTAGTACAGAATCACAACGAATGAGTCAGTACATGAAAGCTTTAGGGCAACAAAATTTAAAAGCTATTGCCCAAAGGCCCTGGACACTCAATGGTTATTGCGCCACTGGTGGATATTCCTCATGTACTCACTGGATTGGAAATATTCCCATTGGAGATGAAGTGGTCGCCTCTTATACAGTTCCCGGAAAAGTAGATCAGTACGCCGACAATACCATTCTTCCCGATACTGAAGCAGATAAACTTCCTCGTACTCAAGATTTACAAAATTATCAGTTACCAGAAAATTTAATACCTGAAGATCAAGAGTTGGTGAAAAGAATTTGGAAAGTGCCAGGAAATAAGCAATTGGCTTACACCCTTGGAATTGGAAAAGCTCAAGAATTTGGTCAATTAGCAAACCCTGGTTGGGTTGCTCACATTCTTACCTCAAGAGTAAAAGTGAATCGTTCCCCGGTGGTTTTTGTCATAGTTCCGGATGCCAAAGTTCCTCTGGCACCCGATTTTAATTTACAGATTGGAGCTTACTAGTTCTACTGGAAATACTTCTCAAATTTTTCACCTGCATTTGTGACTTCATACATAAAGAGTCCCTTTTTAGGGGTTCTTTTTTCACCCATGGTGACAGTTCCCGTCACTCCCGTCATGGAAATAAGCTTGAGTGTATCCACTAAATTTCGATCTTGCTTCTCCTTGATCGCTTGAAATAAAAAGTTAACACTTTCATATCCCATGGCCAAAGGAGCGAGTAAGGCTGCTGTATTATATTTTTTAAGTTCAGGGCGAGAATCTTTTAACTCCAAGAATTTTTTATTAGCTTCACTTTTATACTCAGGACTCCAGTGCTGAACATAATGACCAACAAAAGGTTTGCCAATTTTTTTAAGCTCTCCCGTCAGTAATTCTTGCCCACCCCACGAGTCAGTCCCAAAAAACTGTGCATCAACTTTATTTTCTAAAAGAAGAGAGATAACTTCAGCGGCTTCCGCTTCATAAGAAGGCAGAAGAATAAATTCCGGAGCAGCCTTCTTAATTTTTTCAATCAATTTATCATCTATGTTGGACGTTTTCGAAAAAGGAATAACTTCGATTTTAGTTCCAGCCATTTGCTTAAACTTTTTCTGAAAAAGATCCTTGATCCCTATTGGATAAGACTGCTTATCATTAACAAGGATGACACCTTTAGATAGCTTGAACTCCTCATGAATATAGCGGGCCAAGGTATCAATCTGGTAAACATCATCGAAGCACATTCTAAAAGCGTAAGGATTTTCTTCTGTCACTTTAGGATTTGTCGCATAAGGAGTAATAAAAGGAATTTTATGCTTTTTAGACATGATATTAATATAAAGAGCTTGGTCCGTGTTCATCCCGCCAATGATGGCAATGACTCCGCCTTTTTTAATTTCGTGTTGTAGCTTAGAGGTAGTTTCATTTAAGGAACCGTCATTATCTTCGAAAATAATATCGTAAGCTTCCTGAATTTCTTTCGGCTGACTCTCATAAGCGAGTTTTACACCCTCTTTTAAAATTTGGGAGTTCATTCCAAGAGGTTCTTTCACACTTAAAGAGACAAGTATTTTTTCTTTGGCGAAAAGAGAAAATGATAGAGTCAATATTGTGGCAAAAAGAGATGGTAAAATAAGGGTTTTCAAAAGCAACCTCCGGAGTAGGTAAAGTTCGATCATCATACTCGAAAGAACACAGGTAAGTCACCAGTAAGAAAGCTTAAACGTCTTTTTTTGACTTTTTGAGTCGGACTTTAATAGGAGGGTCCATGGTCATCTCACCATAAAATTAACTTATAACAACCATGCATGACACTGATTGGCATTAATGACTCAATTTCTGTAAATGTTAAAATATGAAGGCCATCGTTTATAACATTTTTGGCTTAGGCCATATCAATTCTACCCTTCCCTTAGTCACTTCACTGGTCACAAGTGGAGTTGAAGTTCTTTATCACTCAAGCCCAGAACGGAAGGCTTTAATTGAAAGTACCGGAGCCAAATTTGTTAATTATGGATACGACAGTTACCAAGCGGCAGATTTTAATCCAGGGAAGAATTTCGTTCAATGCACTCTTCCAGCAACTTTGGGCCTTCTCCCTTTTCTCATGGCAGAGATCGAAAGAGAGAAACCAGATTTTATCATCTATGATTCTATGGCCCCATGGGGTTATGTGCTGTCACACATTTTTAATATTCCTGCTTTTTGCTCAGTCTCAACTTTTGCTCTAAGTAAAGACAACAAAAACGAAATCTTTGTCCTTAACAAAGTTGAACCAGATGAAGAAAGTCTCTGGGCCATTGCAGAAATTAAAATGAGATATGGTGTAGAACTTAACTTTGATCAAACCTTAGGAACTTATAATGAACATAATTTACTTTTTACCGCAGAAAAATTTCATCCAGCAATTTCAAAAGAACAAAACGGGCAAAAACAAAACTTTTATTTTGTAGGAAGCCAAACCAATGGTCGTGGAGCTAATTTAGAAATACCATGGGAGAAACTCAAGGCCAACGGAAGAAAAATTCTTTATATGAGCTTAGGGACCCTAACAGAAGAAAACACTTACGCTGAAAAACTGTTTCATAGCTTCTTAGAAACATTTGGCGAAGACAAACGATTTTCTCTCATTCTTTCTACCGGCAAAGAAAAAATATTAAGTAGTATTCCCAGTAATGCCTGGGTACAAAAATTTGTCCCGCAAGTAGAAGTGCTTATACAAACAGACATTTTTATCACTCATGGAGGGATGAATAGCTTAAATGAAGCTCTTTCTCACGGAGTACCTGTGCTCGTTATTCCTCATGCTAAAGATCAATGGAAAAATGCCGCCCAAGTGACTGAACTTTCTCTTGGAGAAGTCGTCTCGCCCGATAAAGTGACTCCCAGCCTACTACGAGAAAAAGTACTGAGGCTTCAGTCTCCTTTCTATAAAAAAAATTGTTTGGATATGAAAAAAAGTTTTCAAGAAACATTGGGAACAATGAAAACAACAGAAATGATTAGACAGCTTGTAGGTTTGTAGGTGAGAAAATTAGACTGGAGAGAACTCTATCATTTCTGGTTTGATAGAATTGAAATTACACAGCAATATTATCAAACAAATGTCCCACGTTGGTTTTATGGCAACAATCCAGCCTTTGATCAAAAGTGTAAAGAACGTTTTTCACCTTGGTTAAAAAATTTTGATCTAACCCATTTTGAAGATTGGACAAAAACGGCAGAAGGGTATGTCACACTTATTATTCTTTTGGATCAAATACCAAGAAATTCATTTCGTGGAAGCAAAGAATCTTTTCTCTATGATCCATTTGCCAGAAATCTGAGCCTTTCGGCCCTTAACACTTTTATAGAACATGATCTTTCTATGGTAGAAAAACTTTTTCTCTATTTACCTTTGGAGCACGCAGAATCAAAACAATGGCAAAGTCTTTCGGTCAAAAAATATCAAGAACTCAACCAGATCTCTCCTGCCGAGATCAAAGAATTCACTGAACTTTCACTTTCAAAGGCCATAGAGCATCAAAAAAGCATAGAGCAATATGGACGTTTTCCATCGAGAGATAAAATTTTAGGGCGATAACCCAATGTTTGTGCTAGCATTTTCTCACCCATTATCCTTAAGGTGAGTTATGAAAAATATTGTCGTATTGGTTTGCCTACTCTCTTCTTTTTCTTTATCTGCAAAAATGAATAAAGAACTTCCATGGCACGGTAAAAATCTTGAAGCACTTACCAACCATTTTGCAACTTGGAAAAAAGAAAAAGGAAAAAAATATGCGGCTTTTGATTGGGACAACACTATGGTTAAAAACGATGTAGGAAATGCCTTTTTTTACTGGATGTTGACTCATGACCTAATTAAAACTCAAGCTAATTGGAAAGATTCATCAACTTATCTAAGTAAAAAAGCCCTGGAAGAACTCAATACTCATTGTCCGTTTAACCAGACATCACCAGTACTTCAGACTTCAACCAATATTGCATGTCTAGACCTACTTCTCAGTATTTCAGAAAGTCATCTTTCTAAAAAAGAAGATAAGGCTTTTGATGAAAGTAAGTACAATGCTAATTTAGTAGAACCCTCTTACGCCTTTGTGGCTCAATTATTACAGGGTTACTCTCCTAGTGAAATTCAAAAAATTGCCCGTCAGATGAAAAAATTCCAACTAGGTAATGATATTGGTTATGAAGAAAAAATTGGCAGTAAAATGGTGGATGGTTATATTCGTTACTACGATCAAATGAAAGATCTGGTTAAAGAATTTAAAGCTAATAAATTTCAAGTTTATATTATATCAGCTTCAGCACAACCGATTGTAGAAGTTTTTGCAGAAGAAGTTGGCATCGATGCTAAACATGTCATCGGCATTCGTCAGATCATAAAAGATAAAAAAATCACGACAACATTTGAGGCTTGCGAAGGCAATAATGATCTTATCAGTTACCGTGAGGGTAAACGTTGTTGGCTTAAGAAAGTAGTGAATGCTCCCATGACTTTTGCCGCTGGTGATTCAGATACTGATTTTCAGTTTGTTTCGGATGCTACCGATTTAAGACTTGTGATTAATCGAAATAAAGCAGAACTTATGTGCCATGCCTACGGTGATACAGATGGGAAATGGATTATTAATCCTATGTTCATCAAAGCTAAGGCTAAAAAAGCTACTCCCTATGAGTGTGAAGCCTTTGGATTAGCAAACCAAGAAGATAAAGTTTTCTAAATGGTGAGATTAGTGTGGCAGTCGCCCATCCCATCTTGGGACTTAAAAAGAGTACCAATAAGTTCGGCACCTATTTTAGTACTTAAGATCTCAAAGGCCCTCCGTCTTGCCCCCCCAGAAATGGCTGGTACAAGTGTACTTAGTAGTGCAGGGTCTTTCACAAAACAATTATAACCAAGCACACTGCCGCTAGAGCTAAAAACCGTAACCCCATCCATCTCCATCATTTTTTGAATTAGTTGTCCCAAAGCGACTAAAGAGAGTGTTGAATCCTCATCATGTAGGTTTAAATATTTTTTTACGGCTTCACTCAGATCAAAGGGCTTTTTCAACAAAATACCATCTGATAAATAATAAGGTATATCTGAGGCAGATTCAGTCACAACGGCAAGAGTCCCATGGGAATTACTAAATATTTCGGTAGCAATACGGTGATAAAAAATTTCGATTTTACTTTTTACATCAATTGGAACATCACGAGTAACTGCTGAGACAAATTGATTTATAATTAAAAGTGGATTTTGTGTTACATCGATTTTACCTGATATATCAATATAATTACTATTTCCTTCAGAGGAGCATACTTCAACAATGGTATCCCCTAACCTTGTTATGCCAATGATTGACAGATCTGGCTCTTTGATAAAACGTAATCGTTCAAAACTTGTCACTTGCAAAGGTAAATGCTCAGTTCTAAAAAGTCCGTACTTGATTTTCCCTTTCACTTTATCAATAAGCAAATAAATGGCCCACTGTCTGCCTTGTCCTAAAGGTCCGCAAGCTTTAAATAATTTATGAATGATAGCGGCTGTCGCAGCTCCCTCGCCTACTTGTAGTGGATCTGACCCTCGAACGGCACTTAACAAAAGGTTTAAGTCCTTAGCAATGAAAATGATGGGAACATGCTTGGTACCTTCTTCTTGAAAAGTGGCAATGGTAACGACGATTTCAGTAAGAAGATTTGGAACAACATCATCCTGCTCAAACAAGTGAGAGAAGTTTTTCATGAGTTGGTAAATTGATGGACGGAATGATAAAAACTGTTCCATGAAGTTAGAATAGCACTTACCAAAATAATGACAACCAAGCGAGATGCTTGGTTGTACAAAAGTATTTTAAGTGTCTTATTTTTCTGAGCTAATTTTACGAGTTGGTTGTATCAAAATACTTCCATCCAATGCTAAACCAATTCCATGTTCAGTTAACTCTTTTTGAGAAAGATAACGAACGAGATCAACTGAAGTTTGTTTTTTATCGATGACAGGGTAACCAAATTGTAATTGACGAGTAGGAATAACTTTTCCTTTTACAAATTTCCCTGTTTTATCAAGATTGGCTTCTAAGATTGCTCCTGCACTATTAAGTCCCCAAAGGCTCATACCTTTATAAGTAGCAAAATTTCCAAGAGAATAAGCAATTAGACGATCTTTATAAACTTCCATCCCGCGAACAACATGTGGCCCCGAACCTAAAATTAAATCTGCTCCAGCATCAACCATGGTATGGGCAAATGTGATAATTTGATTTTTATCTGCTTTCATAGAAATTTCGCTTTCAATTCCACCATGGAAAGATATGATGACAATTCTTCCTTCGCTCTTTTCTTGCTTAACCATTTTCGTAGCTTTCTTTAATTGAAAAGACGAATTTGAATGGTCTGCAGTGTGAAAAGCAATCATGGAAAATTTCATCCCTTTCTTTTCAAATCGAGCAACAGTGTCCTTACGACCTGACCAAGCGATACCTTGGGCTTCCATTGTTTTTTCAGTTTGTGTACGACAAGCCTCACCGAAATCCATAATGTGATTGTTAGCTAAAGAAACCACATCAATCCCAGCATCTTTTAAATGAGGCGCATACTGAGTTGGAGTACGGAAGGCAAAACAATCTTTGCCTTTTCCATCGCACTTTTTGGTAACTTCTTTGCTATCACAGAAAGTCCCCTCATAGTTAGCAAAAGTTACGTCCGCATCTTTCAGAGATTTCTCAATGAATTCGAGAGGTGATTTGTTACCTGGAGGTAGCATTGAGGTTGGATAATTTGTTCCAATCATCACGTCGCCTACCGCCTTGATACTTACCACTTCATCCGCCGATGCCGGAAAACGACCACTATCACTATGAGCTGGTTGGGTTTTTCTTAGAGCCATAGATTTTGATTGAATATCAATCTGAGTATTTACTTTGTTTAATGCTGTTTTAAGACCTGCTTTATTTGGATGAGTTTTTTGTAAACTTTCCCAAATAACTTTTGCTTTGTTAAATTCGTAATCCATAAAAAATGCCCAACCTAAGTCGTAATGGCATTTATCATTTTTGGGATCAAATTTTAAACAATTGGCCAAGTACTTAATGGCCTTTTTTGCATTTTTTTCCTCTAGGGCTTTGCTCCCTATACCATAAGCGAGCCTTGCCACTTCCGCTGGCGGCGTAGCCTTAGTCGTCTTCTTGGGTGCTATGAATGCACAAGAAGAAAAGAGGAATAATAGGGACATTGGTGCTGCAATAGTTGTTTTTTTCATACGTACCCACTTGTCGGCAGACCCAAATAAAACTTGAGCTTTTTCCAAGGTCATAGAACGATTTATCGATTTTAAAAAGATTTTAAGGATTTAGCTTTAAAAGAAGATGCTTGTGGTAAATGAGAATTCTTGTAAAAGATAAAAGTTATAATTAAGTCCCAGAATGATATTTTTATTAACTGAGTATTGTATACCGTAGTAATTATCGGTCTTTTTTCTCTTTGTTACCATCACGCCTTCATTTGAATAAGCTTGTCGTGGTGAAAACTCCTTTCTTAAAGCTGCATTAAATAGGAAATTTCTGTAATTAGCTGCAGCAGAATAGAGAAAGACGCGTGTATTATCGTCATAAAACTTATACTTCGTTTTAATCATTCCAGTATCAAAATTAAAATTTTTAACTTTAACTCCAGCAGTATATGACTCTACTTTAAAACGTTCTTGGTATGTATCGGCGTTATAAAAAGTGCGATAAAGTTGATTGTTTTGAGGGTTAGCATAGTTTTCTAATTTTATATAAACATCATCATGGTAAACAGAGGCTCCAAAAGTAAACGGGCCAAACCTTCCTGAAAAGCCAGTTCCGAAATTGACTTCTTTGATATCAGGATTTCTCTTTATGCTTATCCCTAAATCGATTCCAAAAATTTTTCCATCGATTATTTTTCGTCCAAAAGCCAAATTTAATTTCTCTGTTCGATAACGGTAATTATGTATTTCTCTTTGATAAAGAACATCATCAATTTCCACCACCCTATTGCCAAAAAAACTATTTTCAAGGGTAGAACTAATAAGCGCACCACCCATTTTCCCAGTACCACTTGCAAGACTAAATCCAACCGGATTATTTTGTTGGTAGACTGCTTCGACTCCTAGTCCTCGATCAAAACTAACATTAGCAGGGTTTAAATTAGTGGCAGTGGCAGGAGAAGGAAGTGACTGAGAGCTAGAGCGTCTTTTTTGTTTTGTGACTCCACTGCAAGAAGGTATATCAAAGTATTGGCAAAGGCTTGGGTTTTCTGCCCATGCAAACTCTGAAAAAAGGAAAATCAGTAAGGTCCAAATTCTCATCAAACTAGTTTATTGCAGAATGAAATCTACTCAAGTAACTTTGTAAAACAGGCATAAAAGTACAATAGTCAGGAATCGTTATTTTCTCATTTCCTCAACAATTTCTGATAGTTCTTTGTAATTTGATTTTTGTGAGGCGCTTTTTTGTTTTCTTAAAATTTCCTCTGGATTTTCCATAAATTTTAAGAAAGCAACGATTCCTTGCGCCATTTCATCAACATTGTGAAACTTAGGGAGAGGTAGCATTTTACTTTTAGCATTAAGGGCCTGAGGGTTAATAGCATACTAAATAAAAAATTCTGCTCCTTTTGATTCAAGCGTCTTCTTTTTTATAAAATCAAAACTAATGTCACCACCCAATTTTCCTATGGCATGACATGATAGACAGTATTTTTTATAAGTCCTAAGACCAAGAAAAATTTCTTTATCCAATCCTTCGTTAACACCAAAATCTATTTTATTGGTTACAAAGTTTATTTTTTTCACTTGGTAGACGGAATTATAAACTTCTCTTTGATCTTTCGCTAAATTTTTAAAATCCCACACAAAGTAGTAAGGACCTAAGGGGACAAGCATTTTTTCTTTCTGACTAAAACGAACAAAATTCTCACCATCAGTTCTTTCATAACTTAGGATAGAATCAACCTTTTGGAGCATTTCAGCTGAATAGTAAGACTTAAAACCATTGACTGAAACAAGTTCTATCTCTACTACTTCTTTCAATTGGTTTGGAATGGCAAGTGACATAAGACTAGATAAAGGAATTCCACGATAGGGTTCTGACCTTTTATTAAGAGAGTTAAAATGATTGACTACGGCAATCTTTGACTTTTTTAGGGTCGCTAAATCTAAGTTTTTTTGAGGTTCACCGTTGAGCTCAATCTGAAGGGCCTCTTCCATCGACATGGCAAAGGATTTGAGATTGCAAAAAATGGCAAAGATAAGAATTAGTAAGAATGATATTTTCATTTTAAAAGTATAAACGGAGTAGCTTATAATTTCAATTTGATCCAATGTAGATTATGATAAAATGAAAATCTAATATTAATTCATTAAAATGGAATCAAAGCAGAGATGGAAACGTCAGTTATTATTGGAACGGTACTTCCCCTTTCACTGGGCTTTATTATGTTCGGTTTTGGGCTTTCGTTAACAACCGATGATTTTGCACGTGTTCTTAAGCAACCAAAGAGTGTTTTAATTGGTTTAGGCTGCCAGATGTTCATTCTTCCTTTAATCGCCTTCTTCATCTGTAAAATATTTCAATTACCGCCAGAGACTGCTGTGGGAGTGATGATTTTATCCGCTAGTCCAGGAGGCATCGCTGCCAATTTATTCTCCCACCTTTCCCATGGAGATATTGCACTAAACCTTACTCTTACTGCCATCAATAGTGTTTTATCCGCTTTTACTCTCCCCCTTGTTGCCAATTTGGCTTTAGCCTATTTTATAAGTGACGACAAAAGTATTGGCCTACAGTTTAAAAAGACTATTGAAGTATTCATGATTGTACTTGTTCCCGTAGCTCTAGGAATGACGGTAAAAAATTTCAAACCCAATTTTGCCAAGAAAATGGATAAACCAGTTCGCATTTTTTCAGTTCTTTTCTTAGTGCTCATTATTGTTGGTGCCATTGCCAAAGAGAAAGAACAGCTCATCTCATCTTTCGTTCAGATAGGCGGAGCAATGTTGCTGTTTAATTTATCTAGTATGTTGATTGGTTACGCGCTTCCTCTTCTACTAAAGCTTCGTCATCAAGAAGCCACTGCCATTGCCATGGAAGTTGGCATTCATAATTCAACTCTCTCCATGTATGTTGCTTTGGCTTTGTTAGGATCAGTTTCGATGGCCATACCATCGGCGATCTATAGCATCATTATGTTTATGACTGCTGGTGTTTTTAGTTACATCCTGTCCAAAAAAAATAAGCTTTCTTAAAAAGAATAGAATACAAAAGCAATTAGCTACCAAATTTAAATACTTTCGTCCTCCGTCTTCTGTGAGATAATATTCTTGCAGGACTTAAAATATATTGGAGAGATGACATGGAACTTTACTTGATTAATAGCTTCCTTGTTTTAATTCTCTTAATGGCTATCTTTGGGCTTTTTGTAGGTCATCGTCAAATGGAAAACAAACGTCCTCATAAACCTGCTCCGAAGAATCTCCCACCACCTATGCCGAATTTTAAAAATAAATAATTGTCTAAGAAAGAAGTTTGAGTGCGCTTGCACTATTTGTGTTAGCTTGTGATAAAACAGAAGTACTAGCAGACTCTTTGATTGAGGCCATGGCATTATTTGAAGTTTCAATGGCGTAATCAGCATCACGAATTTGGCTATTCGAAGCACTAAGAGAATTTGTATTTATCTGCATATTGCTCATGGAAGAGGCAAGACGATTTTGAATTGAGCCTAATGTGGCTTTGTTACCTGAAAGTTTATTAATGGCGTGATCAAGTTTAGAAAGAGTATCTTGTGCACTAAACTTAGATGAAACTGAGACCGAAGAGATACCTAAAGAAGCACTGTTGGAAGCAACTTCTCCTGATTGAAAGCGAATCTGATCGTTTGATGTAGAATTTGTGCCGACATGAAAATCTAAATTTGGTCCTGAGCCATCTAATAATTTTTTCCCATTAAATTCGGTGCTACTTGAAATACGATCAATTTCACTTTTTAATTGTTGAAATTCTTTACTGGTTAGATCTCGATCTGATTGCGTATATGTATCTGAAGCCGCTTGTATTGCTAGTTCTCTCATACGAACTAAAAGATTTGATGATTCAGAAAGTCCTCCTTCCGCAACTTGAACAAGGGAAATACCATCGTTGGCATTGCGAGTTGCTTGCATTGAAGAACGAATACCGGCTTTTAACTTTTCAGAAATAGCCAAACCCGAAGCATCGTCAGCGGCTTTCGTGATTCGTTCACCAGAACTAAGTTTAGCCAAGGCATCTAACTTTTCATCCGAAGCGACACCAAGGGCCCTTTGGCCAGCAATCGAGGGAATATTAGTATTAATTCTCATACCCATACAGTTTGCTTTTCGGTTTATTCTTAACAAATACTTAAGCGCATATACCCGACTAAAGAGAGCAGTTACATGAACTGAACAGTTTTTGGTAGTTATAAAGAAAACTTTTATTGAAACGAGAATGGGATAATGAATTGTGGTTCTAAAAATGGAGGTTTTATGTTTAATTTATGGATAAAAGTAGCTTTGGTCGATGTAACTCTTGTGATTCTTGCATCCCTATTAGGATTTTTTCTAAGCTTAAGAAATAGACGTCGATTTCATTTGATGAAGAGATTTCAGACCCATTCCTCTGATTATCTTACCCGCCCAATTGATCTTTATTTAAAGTAGAAATGACTATCAACAATGAAGCCGAGGAGTTTTTAAAAACTTCTTGGCTACTTTTTAGAATAACTAATTGCCTTTGATTTTAGTCCATACTTCGGAAACGGTTCTCACCTGAGGATAATGCTTTTGAGAAAAATGCCCAAAACTCATCACCAACAAAGCTAAAATAAGAAAAGCCCACCAAGTTTTTTTAAAAACTTGAAAAAGCCAATTGCCTTGATCTTTTTTTAGTCTTCTCATTAATCCGTAACTCATGGCCATTTCAATAGCAATTTCACCTAAAAATACAGGAGCCTCAATGATAAGATAAAAACTACAACCCACAGCTGCTAAGATGGCCAAAACTAATAACAAACCAATAATGAGAGCACCACCTTCATCACCTACATCAAGGTTACCGAGTCCAACTTTGCTGTCACCTGATCCCCATGAACCAGTAGCTCCACCACCACTAAATTCCCCTCCTCCACCATTCCAATTGGAACTGACTTCCGGTTTGAAATTAAGATTTGAGAAAAGATCGATAGTATCTATCGCATCAGTGGCATTTTCAATTTTGTCCGGCTTGTGACGGTAACCAAAAATATAAAATAACCAAAGACGGATTAATGCCAGAAAAACTAGGTAAGAAAAAGTTAAGCTAAAGAGATAGCGCAAGGCCATTGAGTGCATATTAATGAATAATAAAAACTTGCTAAATAATAAGCCTGCACTAATTGTTCCGCCGATAATAAAGGTCATATGAAGTCGAATAAAGAAGAAATTCTTTAACTTCAGGATAAATTGCTTACGATTCATGGTTTTATAATAAAACGATTCCTAATTGTTGTCTAATCACTTCTGTTCAAATTTGAGAGATACACTCCATCGGGGAATTTAAAAATACACCAGTTGAACCAATTCTAGTCTACAGCGTAGAAAGAAAAATATAAGTTGACTCTCATCTAATACAATCTAAAATTAAATCAAACGGGTTCTGCTAAAAGGTAGGAGTTATTCAATGGTTAGGGTCGCCATTGTAAAAACAAGGCTCCCGTATGTCTGAATCTTTAGCCAATAGAAAAAGAATTCTTGCTCTCTCTCTTATCACTTCACTTTCGTTAGTCGTTCTCATTTCACTCTGTGTTTATTTTATTGATTTTCAAAAATGCACTGTCAGCGATTATGATCCAGTTTCACCATACGAACAAACCTATAGCAGTTTTACAAAAGGCATGGCGTGCAGAAAAGCAGTTGCCATGTGCCAGTACTACAACAAACCTGGACACTGTAAAATAAAGCCTTAATCCTCCTGACAAATTTCTCTTAAGGCCCGTGCAACATCACGAATCGTTTTGTCTTCTCCTGATGATTCTCTTTTCACCAAATAGATATCCCGTTTAACAGAACCAACAGTTCGAGGAAGGGTTAGGGCTTCCAATTTAAAGTTGAGAGCTGCTGAATGATTATGAAGTTTTGCTACAAATCTTGGAATAAAAACCGCTCCCAAACCCTGCCTTGCGATTTCTAAACCAGTGGCCAAGAGATCCACACGAAATCTTATATTTCTTTTTATTTTTTCATCAGGCCAAGCGTCTCTTCCTTTCACTCCCGAAGGTGCACCCTCAAGAGGAGTTACTGGAACGATAAAAGGAACATCTTCTAGTTCCAAATTTTTAAATTTACCTTTAAGGGCGTAAGCCCCCATAAGTAAGCTGGCCACTTTGACGTACTCAATCCCCTTGCGCGGAACTGGTTCATAGGTGATCCCAATGTCGATTTTATTTAAAGCCAGAGACTCTTCTAACTTTCCAGGAACCAATTCATGAATTTCAACTTCTCTACCGGGTATAAAATTCTGTAAAAGAGGCCCCATAAAGTATGTGGTAAAAACTTCAAAAGAGCCTAAACGTAACACTTGGTCTTCCTTTTCGGCCTTTACTCCAAGCAATCGATCAAGTTCAGCTAGAAAACTTTGGGATCTATTGTAGAGAATGAGACCATTATCGGAGATGACAATTCCCCTTCCGCTGGCATTAAAAAGGGCAAATCCAAGTTCCCCCTCAAAAGCTTTCATCGACTTACTTAAGCCGCTATGACTTATAGATAGCAATTCTGCAGCTTTTCTAAGGTTTCCCGTCTCACAAATTACACAAAATTGGCGCAATCGATTGGTTTCCATATGGAACCAATTGTGCCCACATATTCGCTTTATGTCAACTCAGCTTTTTGGCATACTAAGAGTGACCAAAATGGTCAAGAGAATAAGATTAGGAAAAGAGAAGAAGAAAATGAATGAGGTAATAAATAAGTCAGAAGCCATGAAGGACTTAGATCCTATCGCTTCTTTTATAAATCTAAAAAAGAATTTTCCAGAAGCTTTCTTTTTTCAGTCTCATGACCTGGAAGGTAAACTTAACCTATCAATCATTGGCTTAGATCGCTTTGAAACTTTAACTTTTGTCGGAAATCAAACTGTCATAGAAACTGTCGTTGAGTCGAGGGATGAAAATAAAATTGAAAGGAAAGTGATTGAAGGAAATTTTCTTCAAAATCTGAGTTTAAAGCTTAAAAGCTATCATAATTGTAAAAGCCAAATCCCTTATTCCTTAGGCGGGGCATTTGGCTGTATTGGTTATGAGATGGTGGCTCAAATGGAAAAAAGCTTACAAAAGAATGGCTTCTTTAAAACATCCATTGATCATAATGAAGTAGAAGCTGAAATTTATTTTTCGAAAAACCTTATTGTTTTTGAACATAAAAAAAAATTAATTCATTTTAACTTGTCGAATATAACAGTTTCAACTATTGATTTAAGTCTTGAAAAAAATGTACCACTAGTTGAAAAAAATGTGACTCAAGTAAAATTTGATCAATATCTTCCAACTATGGGGAAAAAGCAATTCCTGCAATCCGTGGCCATCCTTAAAGAACATATTGCTGCAGGAAATATTTTTCAGGCTGTTCTTTCAGAAAGATTTGAGAGACCTTGTCATCTACCTGCTTTAAATCTATTTCAGGAAGCAAAAAGACACTGTCCATCAGCCTATTCTTTTTACTTTGATTTTAAAGCTAGTTCCTTTTTTGGGTTCTCACCTGAAGTCTTCCTGAAAATTGAAAAGGGAGTTTTAGAAACTCATCCCATTGCAGGCACAATGCCACGTGGAGCAACGACAATTCTTGATAATCAAAATGCTGAAATATTAAATCAAAGTGTTAAAGAAGGTGCTGAGCATTTGATGCTTGTCGATTTAGCCAGAAATGATCTGGGAAGAGTCGCAATCCCTGGATCAGTCAAAGTAACAGAATTTAGAAAATTATTAAAACTTTCAAATGTCATGCACTTAGTTTCCGTGGTGAAAGCGAAACAGTCACCTGAGCAAGATAATGTAGCGGCCTTTACATCATGTTTTCCCGCAGGAACTCTTTCAGGTGCTCCCAAAATTCGCGCCATGGAAATTTTATCTGAACTAGAATCAAGACCTCGAGGATTTTATGGCGGGGCTATCGTCGCCTTTGACCATACTGGTGATTTGGATTCTTGTATTGCCATTCGTTCAGTCGAAGTGAAAGAAGGAAAAGTCATTCTTAGAGCTGGGGCAGGAATTGTCGCTGACTCAATTGCTGAAAACGAGTACCTCGAAATTGAACATAAACTAAAGGCTTTAGTTCAGGTTATCGATAAAGCTCATCAACAAAATGAAAAAGAAAATTTTCAGGTGGCTTTATGATTTTACTTATTGATAACTATGATTCTTTTACCTTTAATTTATATCAAATGATTGAGGAGTTAGGTTTTAAAGTCAAAGTCGTTCGTAACGATGCCATGACGATTGAAGAACTAGTACAATTAAATCCTAGCCATCTCGTTATCTCCCCTGGGCCAGGTAGACCTGAGGATGCAGGTATCACCTTAGAAGCTATTAAATTTTTTGGGAGTAAAATTCCAGTCCTGGGAGTTTGCCTAGGTCATCAGGCGATTGCTCAAGTTTTTGGAGGCGACGTGATCAGGGCTCCACTACCCTTTCATGGTAAGTGCTCGACTATTTCCCATGATCAATCAGGTGTTTTTCAAAATGTAAAACCATCTATTCAAGTAGCTCGATACCACTCACTTGTGGTTGATCGGAATACACTTCCTGCTTGTTTGATAACAAATTCACAAACAGAAGATGGACTCATCATGGGGCTTCGTCATCAAAATGGTCTTATTGAGGGTGTACAATTTCACCCAGAATCATATGCCACTGAAGAAGGCCATAAAATGCTTCAAAATTTTTTAGAGAAAAGAAAGTCAGCATGAAAAAAATTATTCAAAGTCTTATTCAAGGACAAAAACTAAGTTTAGAGAAGTCTGAAAAATTAATGGATGGCATTTTATCTGGGGAAGCGAAAGCTGAACAAATTGGTTTCATATTGGCCTGTTTTGAATTTCGCTCTCCCACTGGCGAAGAATTAGCAGGACTAGTCAAGTCACTGCTCAAGCAATCTGTTCATGTTTCTATGAACGGAGAAGAACTAGTCGATGTATGTGGAACTGGCGGCGATGGACTTGGAATGTTCAATGTATCTACTTGTGTCTCCTTCGTTGTTGCAGCTAGTGGTCTCAAAGTTGCAAAACATGGCAATAGAGCTGTATCTAGTCGATGTGGTAGTTTTGACGTGCTCGAAAAATTAAATATGCCAATCTCCCATAATGCACTTGAGGTAGTAAACGAGATTGAAAAAAGCCAATTGGCTTTCCTCTATGCTCCTTCATTTCATCCCATTTTAAAAAATATTGCGACTCTTCGACAAAATTTAGGAACGCGTACTATATTGAACGCTCTAGGACCATTATTAAATCCAGCAAGAGCAAAAAGACAACTGATCGGCGTCTATTCCCCTAAACTATTACTTCCAATGGCGGAAGCCCTCGCCATTCTTGGTACAACAGAAGCCATGATCGTTCATGGAGATGATGGATCGGATGAAATAAGTCTAACGACTTTAACGAATGTGGCCCACTTAAAAAACGGTCATATCAAACAGTATCAAATTGATCCTTCTCAATATGGTCTAAAAACTTCCAGCGTACATGATCTAACGGGAGGTCTGGCTGAAGAAAATTCACAAATCATTAAGGAAGTACTAAGAGGAAAAAAAGGACCATGCCAAGATATCGTTATCTTGAATGCGGGAGCTGCGCTTTTAGTTGGTAACAAAGTTCAAACTCTCCAAGAAGGGATAGAGCTAGCAAGGGCCACCTTAGAGTCAGGAAAAGCATTTAGGTTGCTTGAGGATAAACAAGTTCCGTTAGAAGTTGCAGTATGAAACAGAACTCTTTTTTAGAACAAATAGAACTACTGACAATAGACAGAATCAAGCAAAGAAAACAAATCCTTTCTCTTGAAAGCCTGAAGAAAGAAAATTTTCACCATAAAATTCTTTCTTTTGAAAGTTGTCTACAAAGTTCAAAATTGCCATTAATTATAGCAGAAGTAAAAAAATCGTCTCCTTCTCTAGGGGCGATTAACCAATCAATAAATGCGACAGAACTTGCTATCAAATATTTTAAAGCTGGAGCCATGGCAGTTTCTGTCTTAACAGAACCAAGTTACTTTGGGGGAGATACAGAAACTCTGATTCAAATTAGAAAAATAAACCAGGAGATTCCTCTCTTACAAAAAGATTTTGTCATTGATCCCTACCAAATTTATGAAGCTCGCTATCTCGGAGCTGATTGTGTTTTATTGATTGTCGCTTTATTAGGAAAAGTAAAGACCCTTGAATTTTTACATATCGCAGATAGCTTAGGTCTATCAGTTCTAGTAGAAGTCCATAATGAAGAAGAACTCGAAATAGCTCTTTCACTTCCTTGTAAAATTATTGGTATCAATAATAGGAATCTCCATACCCTCGAAATATCTTTAAACACTTCAAGAAAGCTTATCAAAAAAATGAATCGTGAAGTCTTTGTTATTAGCGAGAGTGGCATTGAAAATGCTGACGAAATAAAAGAACTTCAAAGTTTAGGATTTAATGCATTCTTAATCGGCAGCTCCTTGATGAAAACAAAAGAACCGGATCAAAAACTTCGCCAAATATGCGCTGAGATAAAACAGTGAAAGTAAAAATTTGTGGAATTACCAATTTCAATGATGCAACCCTAGCCTTAGAGCTGGGGGCAGATGCTATTGGTTTTATCCTGGCCCCAAGTCCACGACAAATTTCGGTGACTCAATTACAAGCGATAACTTGTCAACTTCCAGATAAGGCTTTCACCGTCGGAGTTTTCGTCAATGAAAAACCAGAAAATATTTTAAAAATAGTCCAATTAACAGGCTTAAAAGCAGTTCAATTACATGGACAAGAAAAAAAGGAAGATCTGGTTTTTTTAAAAGCTCAAATGCCCAATCTCATTCTACTCAAAGCAATTGCAATTCAAAAAAATTCTTTCACCATCAATCCAGATCAATATTCCTTCGCTGATATTCTTCTTTTTGACTCTGCTGGGTCTCACTTTAGCCCCGAACTTCGAAAGCCGATTGATAGCGATATCTTGGCATTATCACCCTATACTAAAAACTTTTTTTTAGCCGGCGGATTAAATATAGATAACATAGAAGACATGATAACAAGGTACAATCCTTCAGGAGTTGATATATCTAGTGGTATTGAAATATCACCTGGAAAGAAAGATGCACAATTAATGAAAAAAATTATTTTAATTAGTAAAAATAAGGAAAGAAAATGAAGACTAACAATAAAGCTGGAAGATTTGGCGAGTTTGGAGGTCAATACGTTCCTGAAACTTTAATGGAACCTTTAATTGAGCTTGAAGCAGCCTATTTAGAAGCAATTTCCAATCCACACTTTCAACAAGAATTTCATTTTGAACTTAAAACGTTTGTAGGAAGAGAAACTCCTCTCTACTTAGCCAAAAATTTAAGCCGTGAATTTGGTTCAAAGATCTATTTAAAAAGAGAAGATCTTAACCACACAGGTTCTCATAAAATTAATAATTCCTTAGGCCAAATTTTATTGGCCATGAAAATGAAAAAAACAAGAATCATCGCTGAAACTGGAGCTGGCCAACATGGTGTCGCGACTGCTTGTGTAGCCGCTCGTTTTGGACTCGAATGTGTCGTTTATATGGGAAGAAAAGATTATGAACGACAAATTTCGAATGTCAAAAGAATGAAACTTTTAGGCGCCACTGTTGTTCCCGTTGAAAGTGGAGCTCAAACTCTTAAAGATGCTGTTAGCGAAGCCATGCGCGATTGGGTTTCTAATATTAAAAATAGCTATTATATTTTAGGTTCTGCCCTTGGACCTCATCCTTATCCAACCATGGTCGCCTATTTTCAATCAGTCATTGGAATTGAAGCCAGAAAACAAATTTTAGAATATGAAAGAAGATTACCGCATGAGCTTATCGCTTGTGTTGGCGGAGGAAGTAACGCTATTGGTTTATTTGGAGCTTTCCTTAAAGACCCCGAAGTTAAAATGTTTGGAGTTGAAGCGGGTGGAGTTGGAAATCAGTTAGGAGAACATGCTGCTCGTTTTAAGGGCGGAAAAATCGGAGCCTTTCAAGGGACGATGACTTATGTTTTACAAGATCAATATGGACAGATTTCCGAAACCAATAGTATTTCGGCTGGGCTTGATTATGCAGCCATAGGACCGGAACACTCATTTTTAAAAGAAACCGGTCGAGTTCATTATGATTCTGCTAATGATCAAGAAGCCTTAAATGCTTTTATTGCGTTAACTAGAAAAGAAGGAATCATTCCGGCCTTAGAAAGTTCACACGCATTAGCATTTGCTTTTAAGCGAGCACAAATGTTACCCAAGAATTCAATTATCATTGTCAATCTTTCAGGGCGCGGAGATAAAGACTTAGATATCGTGGGTGTTCAACATGTTTAAAAATATTTTTGATCAAAAGAAAAAACAACTCATTCCCTACCTGACGGCTGGTGTTCCAAGTCTTGAAGAAACAGAAAAACTAGTTGATATGATGGTGCAAGAGGGTGTCGAGATTTTAGAATTGGGTGTTCCCTTTTCTGATCCTTCTGCCGATGGAGCCATACTTCAATTGGCAAGTTCGGAGGCACTTAAAAATAATGTACAATTAAAAGATGTCTTAAATTTAGCTGAAAGACTTCATCAAAAACATCCAAGACTTGCTATCGTTCTTTTTACATATCTTAATCCCCTTCTGGCAATGGGTTTAGAAAACTATGTGTTAGAAGCAAAATCAAAAGGAGTGGCAGCAACTTTAACGGTTGACCTTCCAATCGAAGAGGCTGAAGAATATATAGAGCTCCATCAAAAATTCGGTCTTCAAACAGTATTCTTAAGTTCTCCGACGACTTCTATGTCTAGGCTTAAAAATATCCAAGCGGCTTCCTCTGCTTTTCTCTATTACATTTCCAGAACTGGAGTCACTGGTGAACAAAAAGAAATTTCCGAGAGTTTAGGTTTTGAAGTAGCGAAGCTTAAAGAAGTTGCAAAAGGACCACTGGCCATTGGTTTTGGTATCAGTAATGCTGAGCAGGCTGCAAAAATTTCCCAATTTTGTGATGCCGTCATCATTGGAAGTGCTTATATGCGACTTATTCTTGAGCAGAAAGATTCAGCGTTAAGGTTTATATCGGTACAAAAACTTACTCGCGATTGTGTCAAAAGTATCAACAGAGGATAGTAATTCCGCATCGTTAAAATACTTCTATCTGCTATGATTAAGTTATGAATACCATCATTAAAAGAGTTAAAAAATTTTGCGGCAATCCCCTTATTCCTGGAGATAAATCGATCTCACACAGAGGTTTGATTCTTGGTGCTCTGGCCAGTGGTGAAAGTCAAATGATAGACATTTTAGAAGGTGAAGATGTCCAATCAACTGCCAAAGTTTTAAGAGAACTTGGTGTTGAAATTACAAAATCGGGTAATGTCACAAAAATTAAAGGCATTGGCGACACTGGATTTAAATCACCTACTCAAATTTTAGATTGTGGAAATTCTGGAACCACTATGAGAGTTATGATGGGAGTTCTGGCAGGAAGAGATATCACTGCCATACTTTCAGGCGACGTCTCATTAAATAAAAGACCGATGAAACGTGTATCCGCTCCACTGCTCCTCATGGGTGCAAAGTTCGCCTTAACCAATGAAAACTATGCCCCTCTGGAAGTGACAGGAACAAAACTTTCGGCCATAGACTATGACTTAAAAATAGCAAGTGCTCAAATTAAAACGGCCATTATCATGGCTGCCTTAAGTGCAGAAGGAACCACCAGAATTCATGGTGAAATTGGAAGCAGAGACCACACAGAAAGACTGTTACCCCACTTTGGTGTAGATTTAAAAAGTAATGAAAAAGAAATTCTTATTCCTGGCCAACAAAAATTAAAACCCAACACTGTCAAAGTTCCTAGTGATCCATCCACTGCTGCTTTTTGGATTGGTGCAGCCGCACTTATTCCTGGAGCTGAAATTGAAATGAATAATGTCTCTTTAAACCCTACTAGGATTGGCTTTATCCATGCACTCCAAAGAATGGGAGCCAACATTGAAACAGTGACGGTGACTGAGTTTCCAGAGCCGGTAGGAACGATCAAAGTAAAATATTCTGGACTTCAGGGTGGAAAAATCACGAAAAGTGAGGTTCCAAATCTAATCGACGAAATTCCTCTTATTGCTGTCTTGGCGACTCAAGCTCAAGGAACAATTGAAGTTCGTGGAGCGGAAGAATTAAGAGTAAAAGAAAGCGATCGTATCGAAGCTGTTGCAACTAACCTTCGCGCTATGGGAATTGAAATAGAAGTGTATGAAGATGGATTTAAAATTGAAGGGCCACAAAAATTAAAAGGTGCATCGATAAAAACTTTTCATGATCACCGAATCGCCATGGCTTTTACTATCGCAGGAATGATGGCAGAAGGTGAAACCATTATTCTAGATTCAGAATGTGTGGCAGTCTCTTATCCTAATTTTTATGAAACTTTGACTGAGTTAACAAAGTGAAAAATAAAGCTTTAAAAAAAGCCTATGTCATAGGAAGCCCAATTGCTCACTCACTCTCCCCTGCCATTTTTTCTTTTATTGCCCATCAAGAAAAAATGTCTCTTTTATACGAAAAATGTGAAGTCAAAGCGGAAGAATTACCTCACTTTTTAATGCAACAAAAGTTGAACCAAGACTTGATTGGTTTTAATATTACTCTCCCACTAAAAGAGCTGATGGTGGCCCATCTACAAAGTCTTTCCCTTGAAGCAAGTGCTACCGGCGCAGTCAATGTAGCGTTAAAAGTAGGCACTAACTTTGAAGGTCATAATACCGATGTCATTGGAATTCAAAAGAGCTTAAAAAATAAAAATTTTGAAGCCAATGGGAAGAACTGTCTTCTTTGGGGTGCTGGCGGAGCTGCTAAGGCCATGGCCTATGTTTTGGGCCTTGAAAAAGCGAAGACTGTTTATGTTTTTAATCGCTCTGAAAAAAATAATCCATTGGTAACTACGTTTAATGCTCTTTTTCCTGAAACAGAATTTGTAGCCGTTCAATGTTTAGAATTGGCAATTCTTCCCCTCTCTTTAATCGTTAACACAACACCATTGGGTATGACAGGAAAAGAGTCTGGTCTTGAGTATTTTTTGCAAGCAAAACAATTAAAATTTTCTTCAGGCGCTTTAGCTTATGACCTTATTTATACTCCCCAAAATACCGATTTTCTCAAAATTGCTAGTGACCTAGGCTTAAAAACGATGGGTGGTCTATCCATGTTTATCTATCAAGCCTTAGCGACCTGGAAAATATGGATGGGAGAACTTAAAGAAGAACAAAGAATTTTCATCGCGCTTGAAAATTATTTGAATGGAATTCTTTCTGTGAAAAATGAAATGAAACCCATATTTTTAACTGGTTTTATGGGAGCAGGAAAAAGCTCTGTCGGAAAATTTTTAGCCGAACTGACCAATAGACCCTTTCTTGATACAGATCAAATCGTCACAGAGGGTTACGGAAAAAGTATTCCAGAAATTTTTTCCTCTGAGGGTGAACAGCGCTTCCGTGAATTGGAAAGTATGGCCATTCGAAAAGCCTTATCTCATAATCCCGCCGTCATTTCCTTAGGTGGTGGAGCCCTAAATCAAATTGAAAACTTTACCATCGTCCGTGACTGCGGAACTCTTATTTACTTAGCAGCTAAACCAGAAGTTTTAGCCTTTAGGCTTAAAGATCAAGTCGACTCAAGACCGATTCTTCAGGGTTTAACTGGAGAGGCGCGAATACAAAAAATAGAATCATTGTTAAAAGTACGAGAACCCATATATCAAGAAGCTGAATATCTCATTCAGACAGATGATTTAAGTGAGAAAGCTGTTGCCTTTGAAATTCTCTCTCAAATTGGAGAAGCCAATGCATAAGCTCACTCTTAACTTAGGCAAAAAGAAATCATCTATTATTGTTGGCAAAGGTTCTTTAAAGGAGATTCTGCACTATCTTCCTAAGAAAACATCAAGCCTTGTTTTAATATCTGATGAACGCTTACAGACACACCGAAAAATGGTTATGAAAGTTTTGAAATCCTCAAAACTTCCTGTAAGCGAAATTGTTGTTAAGGCAGGTGAAGATTTAAAGAACATTGAATCCATTTATCCCCTTTATCAAAATCTTTTAGAATCTAATGCCGACAGGGACACAATCATCATTGCTTTAGGTGGCGGCTCTATCGGAGATGCCGCTGGTTTTATTGCTTCAACCTACTTAAGAGGAATTTCATGGATTGGCCTACCAACAACCCTACTGGCACAAGTCGATAGTGCAGTTGGTGGGAAAACAGGTATCAATCATAAAGTCGGTAAAAATTTAATTGGAAGTTTTCATCAACCGTGTCTTGTTCTTTGCGACTCAGATTTTTTAAATGGTCTGGGAGAAAGAGAGATAGTCTCTGGAACCGGCGAAATCATCAAATACGCCCTAACATTTGATAAACCATTTTTTCAGTATCTAGAAAAAAATTTGGATCGACTTTTAAAAGCTGATCCCAAAATACTTTCAGAAGCCATCACTAAGTCACTAAAATGGAAATGTAAAACAGTCGAAAAAGACGAGTTTGATCGCCTTGGTATACGAGAGGTTTTAAATTTTGGTCATACTTTTGGCCATGCTTTAGAAAGTGCCACCTCTTACCAAGTTTTTCAACATGGAGAAGCAGTACTTTGGGGGATGAGATTTGCCCTAGCACTCTCAATGGTACGTGGTCATATTTCTCACGCTGATAGAGAAAAAATGGACGCCCTTATTAGACGAGTCCCGCTAATATCCATCCCTAAACATTTAAAGAGCCAAGATATTTTCCCCTTTATGAAGAAAGATAAAAAAGCCAGTGCGGGAACCATACGTTTTGTTTTACTAGATAAGATTGGACGATCTATTTCAGATAAAAAAGTGCAAGCAAAAGATTTAGACTTAGCTTTTGAATTGATCAAAGGAAAAGAAAAATGAGTGGCAATACATTTGGAAATATATTTAAAGTAACAGTTTTTGGTGAATCACATGGTGAGATGATTGGTATGGTGATCGACGGTTGTCCTGCTGGTCTTACCCTCGATCTGGATTTTATTCAAAATGAACTAGACCGAAGAAAACCAGGTCAATCTAAAATAACCACTCAAAGAAAAGAAGAAGACCTAGCGCAAATTGTTTCTGGTGTTTTTGAAGGAAAAACAACCGGGGCTCCAATAGCAGGCTTAATTAAAAATACTGACCAAAAGTCAAAAGACTATTCCCATATTAAAGATCAGTTCCGCCCCTCTCATGCGGATTTTACCTACCATCAAAAATACGGCCATCGAGATTACCGTGGTGGTGGAAGATCCTCTGCTCGTGAAACTGCAGCAAGAGTTTTTGCCGGTGCTATCGCTAAGATTTTTTTAAAACAATTTGGAATTGAAATTCAGGCTTATGTTTCTAAAGTAGGAACAATTGAGATGAAGACTAGTTATCTTGATTTAGATTTAAAGCAGTCGGAAAACAATATTGTACGATGTCCCGATCAAGAATTAGCGAAAAAAATGATCGAGCATATTGAAGCGACTAAAAAGCTTGGAGACACTGTTGGTGGAGTCATCAGTTGTGTCATTCAAGGAACTCCTGTAGGTCTTGGAGAGCCAGTCTTTGATAAACTTCACGCTGATCTTGGAAAAGCGATGTTATCGATCAATGCTGTTAAAGGCTTTGAATACGGCTCAGGTTTTCAAGGTGTAGAGCTCAATGGTTCTGCTCATAATGATGTCTTTGAAAAAATTCAAAATAAAGTGGTCACCAAAACGAATCATTCAGGTGGTGTTCAAGGAGGAATAAGCAATGGAATGGACATCTACTTCCGTGTTGCTTTTAAACCTGTAGCCACACTAATGCAAACTCAAGACAGCGTCGATAAAGAGGGAAATAAAGTGGAAGTGGAAGGCAAAGGTCGTCACGATCCATGTGTAGTACCAAGAGCTGTACCAATCGTTGAGGCCATGGCTGCCATCACACTTGCCGATCACCTTCTTCGTCACAGGACTTCAAAACTCCATACTGAGGTGAATAAGTGAAAATCGCTATTCAAGGAGTTAAAGCTTCATTTCATGATGTGGCGGCAAAAGTTTACTTTCATCCTCCTTTTGAGGTCATTGAATGCAACTCTTTTCCTAAATTATTTGAAAGTCTTGCCTCCAAGGAAGCTGATTTTGCCATTATGGCGATCGAGAATGCTTTAGCAGGAAGCATTCTTCCCAATTACGCCTTAATGGAAAAATATCATTTTAAAATACTTGGTGAGGTTTTTCTCAAAATAGAAATGTCGCTAATGGCCCTTCCTGGCGAAAAACTAGAAGATATCAAAGTTGTGCAATCTCATCCTATGGCCTTACTTCAATGCCAAGATTTTCTTTCGACTCTTCCAAACGTAAAACTTGTTGAGCACGCCGACACTGCTGAAAGTGCTTTGGAAATTAAGCAAAAAAATCTAAAAGGACATGCAGCTATTGCTAGTAGTTTAGCTGCAAGTACTCACGGACTTGAACTATTAAAAGTAGGAATTGAAAGTAATAAATTAAATTACACAAGGTTTTTAGTTTTAAGCCGCCAAGAAAATACTATGCAGCCACTAGATTGCAATAAAACAACTCTTTCCTTTGAAGCCCAGCATAGTCCTGGAAGTTTAGTCAAGATTCTTAATATTTTTGAAAAATACGGACTTAATATGACAAAAATACAATCTTTACCCATTATAGGTAGGCCATATCAATATGCTTTTCACGTAGATCTAGAATGGAGTGATGAAAAGAATCATCAAGAGGCGTTGCTCGAACTTAATGAAAAAGCGCTTAAGCTTACTCACTTTGGTGATTATAAAGCTGGCAGGAGACCTAATCTATGATTATTCCATTGGCTAACCGCCTACAAAAAGTTGAAGAGTATTATTTTTCAAAAAAACTAGAACAGATAGCCCAAATGAGGGCCAGTGGTATTGATGTCATCAATCTCGGTATTGGAAGTCCGGATCTGGCGCCTGATAAAAAAGTCATTAAAGCGGCAATCAATTCTTTGGAAAAGAAAACGACTCATGGTTACTCTACTCACCGCTCACTACCAGAGCTTCGCCTTGCCATCGCCAAATGGCAAAAAAATACTTATCACGTTGATCTCAATCCCAACGATGAGATCCTTCCTCTTCTAGGTTCCAAAGAAGGAATACTCTATTTATCAATGGCCTTTTTAAATTCAGGTGATGGTGTCCTTGTCCCTAACCCAGGATATCCAACTTATACCTCCGCCGCCAATCTTTTAAATGCAAAGATAATTCCCTACGATTTAAAAGCCTCAAATTCATGGATGCCTGATCTTGATGCCTTGGAAAAAATGGATCTCTCTCAATGTAAATTAATGTGGGTCAATTATCCTCACATGCCTACGGGGCAAAAAGCTAATTCAGAATTCTTTAAAAAATTAGTGGAATTCGCCAAAAAGAAAAAAATTCTTATTTGTAATGATAATCCCTATGGCATGATTTTAAATGAAACAAGTCCAATCAGTATTCTGAGTTTTGACCCAGAAAAGCTGGTCACATGTGAATTAAATTCTCTCAGCAAATCATTTAATATGGCGGGCTGGCGAGTGGGCGCATTTATGGGATCAAAAGATTTGGTTGATGCTGTCATTAAAGTTAAAAGCAATGTCGATTCAGGAATGTTTTCCGCCATTCAAGCCGGTGCCATTGAAGCACTTTCAGTAGATGAAAAATGGCATGAAGAAAGAAATGAAATTTATAAAAAACGCCGGGCCCATATTTGGGAAATCTTTGATCTCTTAGGCTTTAGTTATTCCAAAGAACAAGTTGGATTATTTATTTGGGCAGAAGCTCCTCAAAATATTCCCAGTGTGGTGGATTTTCTCGATAATGTTTTGAAGGAGGCCCATGTCTTTCTTACTCCCGGAATGATTTTTGGAAGCAACGGAAACAATTATGCTCGTGCTTCCTTATGCGCCTCTGAGGAAACACTAGAAAAGGCGAAAAAGAGAATTAAGGAGTTTTGTCGATGAAGTTGGCTGTTTTTGGACTAGGACTCATTGGCGGCTCTATGGCACTTGATCTCAAGGCCTCTGGCTTCGTGTCAGTTGTTATTGGCGTTGATGCTAATCCAGAGCATGGACAAGAAGCCTTAGAACTTGAACTGATAGACAGGCTTGCGACCCTTGAGTTTGCTTGTAAAGAAGCCGATCTCATTATCCTTGCCACTCCAGTCAGCACAATTACCAAACTACTTCCAATTGTTCTCGATCAAATCGGACCACAAACGACAGTGACTGATGTTGGTTCGACCAAAGCATTAATTGCAAAATGTGTCGAGAATCATACAAAGAAAAATCAATTTGTTCCTTCACACCCCATGGCAGGAACTGAATTTTCTGGCCCCCAAGCAGCCCATCGAGGATTATTTCGTAATAAAGCGGCTATCATTTGTGAATCAAAAACTTCAGATAAAAATCACATAAAACGAATAAGCGAGATGTATCAAGCATTGCAGATGAGAGTGATCACAATGGAACCTGAAAATCACGACCTCCATGCTGCTTATGTCAGTCACCTTTCCCACATTAGCTCTTTTGTTCTTGCAAACACCGTCCTTGATAAAGAAAAAAATGAAGCGGCTATTTTTAACTTGGCCAGTGCCGGTTTTGAATCGACAGTACGTTTGGCTAAAAGTTCTCCAGAGATGTGGGCGCCCATTTTTGAACAAAATAATCAATATATAATAGAAGCTCTTGGAGCTTACCTTGATCATTTAAAAATTTTTCATGAGAATCTAAAAAAGAAAGATTTTGAACAAACAAAAAAAGATATGCAGAAATCAAATGATATCAAACGCGTCCTGGAGCAAATCCAGAACCGTAAACCCAAGGAATAGATCATGAATAAAATTTTCACTAAAAAACTAGAAAAACTTAGGTCAAAAATTGATTCTGCTGATAAAAAGTTGCTCTCTACCCTCGCGGCTCGCTTTAAAGTCGTCACTAAGATTGCCGCCTTAAAGAAAAAACAAAAGGTTGAAGCAAGACAGAATTCTCGTTGGGAAAAAGTTTTGAAGGATAGAGTTTCAAAAGCTAAAAAATTAAAACTCGATCAAAAGTTTTGCACTGAGCTTTTTAATCTCATCCATGAAGAATCAATTAAATTTCAAAATTCACTTAATAAAAAAGTTAAACAAAAGCGCAAAGCTAAAAAGGATACAAAATGAGTTTGTGGACCCCTGATAGTTGGAGAAAAAAGACTAAACATCAAATGCCCAATTACGACGATGAGGCAAAACTTAAAGAGGTAGAAGCAACTTTAGCTCTTTATCCGCCTTTGGTCTTTGCTGGTGAGGCAAGACAACTTAAAACTCGATTGGCCCAAGTTTCTGAAGGAAAAGCCTTTTTATTACAAGGTGGCGATTGTGCGGAAAGTTTTAGCGAGTTTCGGTCAAATACGATTCGTGATAACTTTCGTATTTTACTTCAAATGGCAGTAGTCCTAACTTTTGGAGAAAAACTACCCATCGTAAAAGTTGGACGTGTGGCGGGACAATTTGCCAAACCTCGTTCTAGTGATACAGAGACTAGAGATGGAATCGTCCTACCAACATATAGAGGAGATATCATCAATGGCTACCCTTTTGACGCTGCTTCTAGAAAGCCAGATCCTGAAAGAATGATTCGGGCCTACGTTCAGGCTGCGTCCACTCTAAATCTTTTGCGTGCTTTTGCTCAAGGTGGTTATGCCGATTTAAATAAAGTTCATGCCTGGAACTTAGATTTCGTCAAAAATACTCCTCAATCATCAAAATATGAATCGATTGCTAAAAAACTTGATGATACCTTGGCTTTTATGGCGGCAGTAGGAATCAACAGTACTACTACTCCTCAAATTAAAGAAAGTGAGTTTTATACTTCTCATGAAGCTCTGCTGCTTTATTATGAACAAGCACTCACCAGAAGAGACAGTACGACAGCAAGAACACAAGATGGCTACGAAGGTGATTGGTACGACTGCTCAGGGCACATGCTTTGGATTGGTGAACGCACAAGACAGCCAGAGGGAGCCCATATCGAATTTCTTCGCGGGGTAAAAAACCCTATCGGACTTAAATGCGGGCCCTCGATGTCTCCCGAGGATTTAATGGTTCTCATTGATAAATTAAATCCAGAAAATGAAGCCGGCCGACTTACCTTGATTACTCGAATGGGGCATGAACAAGTAGAGAAAAAACTTCTTCCTCTATTACGCAAAGTAAAAAAAGAAGGACGTAAAGTTGTTTGGTGTTGTGATCCTATGCATGGAAATACCATAACCACCACCAATGGTTTTAAAACTCGTCCATTCCAAAGTATTCTCGATGAAGTGAAGAATTTTAAACATGTTCACGAAGCGGAAGGGACATATGCTGGTGGAGTGCATTTTGAATTAACAGGCAAAGACGTTGAAGAATGTATTGGTGGCGGTCAAGAAATTACCGCAGAAAAATTAGCAGAAGGTGGTTATGAAACACTTTGTGATCCAAGATTAAATGCAACTCAAGCTTTAGAACTTGCTTTCCAACTTTGTAAAGAATAACAAAAGATGAAGCCTCCATCTAGGGGGCTTCATCTCAGTATCTTACGAATGAGAAATTCTTAAATTATTTTCAACCCTCATAACTCCTGGTGCACTCCAAGCAGCGTAGCTGGCATCAGATAAGTCAGAAAAAGAATGAACTTTCCCTGATAATACAACCTGGTCACCGTGAACTGACACATTGATTTTCTCATTTTCACTTTGTGATAAGCGATCAAGTGCTTCTTCAATACTTTTTTTGATATCAGAAGACTGAGATTGAGTTTTTAAAGTAATTCCATTAGTAACGCCAGAAACTCCCATTAAATTCTTAACGCAATCACGAGCACCTTTACGTTGATAATCCCATTCAACTTCTCCTCGTAATGAAACCCAACCTTTTTCAACCGTTACTTTTAAATTTTTCGGAACGGCATAGCTCCACTCAAGTGCATTGAGAGCTGCCTTAGCAATGTCTTCATCGGAACGTTCATAATTTCCCATCATCTTCACTTCAATTTCATCGGCGACAGCCCTAACACCAGAAACTCTTTGAGCAGCTTGTTCAGCCGACATCTTATCAAAATAATGAGGAACATTTCCCCTTAAGGTAACAACACCATCTTTCGCTGCTACACTAATTTGCATAGAAGTGACACTAGGGTCCCACTTTAACTCAGAGATAACATCCTCTTGTAATTGCGAATCTTTTTTTTCAAAAAAATGAAACATAATAATCTCCTTTGTAGAATAAACAATATTCACATCGTTTTCTGATGCAAAAAAAAAGCCAGAAAAAAGACAGAAGAAAAACTGATCTAGATTAGGTAATTTTTAAATATATGGATCTAATATGTTCACAGAGTATGGATAAATACCTGACAAAACAAAGGAGTCAATATGTCTAATTATGCACTATGGATCGATCACGAACATGCTTTCGTCTATAAATTTGAGGCTGAGGGAGTAGAAGAAATAAAACTCAAAGCTCATAACCATCATAAAAAAGATAATGCTCCCTTCTTTCATGAAGTAGCTAACAGTTTATCTAATTCTGAGGAACTATTTATCATGGGGCCTGGTACCGCCAAAGATGAATTCAAACATCATTGTGAAAAACATCATCATCCCCTACTTGCTAAATCCATCGTCGGATTAAAAGTGATGGAATCACATCCAACAAAAGCAGCTATGCTCAAAGAAGCTTCTACCCTTTTTAAAAATTATCACCTTTGGAAAAAAAATTATTAATTTATAAAAAAATAAGGAGAGTTTATGACACCTTCGATAAAAAGATCAAAACCTGAGTTACAGGAAGAAATTGTTGTTCTGGAACAACGTCTAACTAAATTAGAAAAAGATCTAAGGACTCCTCTTGATGCCAACTATGAAGAAAGAGCAAGTCAGTTAGAAAACCGTGAAGTTTTAGAGCAGCTTGAACGAATGGCGGTACAACGCTTAGAGCAACTAAGAAAAGAATATAACGAACTTTAGTCCTGTCTATCTTTTGTTCAACAGTCTGATCTCGTTTTAAATCATCGAATAGTCTATAAAGTTTAAGGAAGCTTAAACTTTATAGAGGTTCGTTATGGAAATAACTGAAACTAATCCATTCATTGATAAATTTATTAAAATCAAACCTACCCTTGAAGGAAAAAATCATTTTGTTCAAGAAATTTTAAACAATTACTTATCCTATCCAGGGAAACAAGTTCGTCCCATTCTTTGTAAGTTAATTGGTGGAATGTTTCAATTACCACAAAATCAGATTGAACTTATCGCCAGGGCCGCAGAAATGATTCATAACGCTTCTTTGATACATGATGATGTCATTGACGAAGCAGTACTACGAAGACAAAGAGAAACTCTTAATTTTAAATACACCAATTCCCAGGCTGTATTATCAGGAGACTTTCTACTGGCCAGAGTCATTAAAGAGCTTGTCACAGCAAAACAATATGACATCCTCAATTCACTTTCTTCAACCTTAGAAGATCTAGTTGAAGGAGAAATTTTTCAAGATCAACTTAAGAATAAAACAGATATTCAAAAAATTGACTTAATTTATGTAGCCAAGAAAAAAACAGGGTCCCTTATGGGTTGGACTTTTAGTGCCCCCTTGGAAATTCAAAATCTAGATCGTGAAAGTATTGAACTAGCCAATACCATTGGGGTAAACCTAGGCTTGGTATTCCAAATGATTGATGACAACCTAGATTTTTTACCTAATACCGGGAAAGTTTACTCCAAAGATCTCACTGAAGGATTAATCAATTTTACATTAGTGAATCTAATAGAACTCTATCCAGAAACCTATTTTCCTATTCATCAAGCTCGGGGTCAAAACCTTAAGATTTACCCATGGACTGATTCACAGATAGATGAAGCAATTAAGAAAAGCAAAAAGGACGCACAATTCATTTTAGAAAAAATTAATAAGGATCTCGATAAATTGAAAGAAGGGCAGTTCAATAAAATAGATGAAGATCATTTTCAACACTTAAAACTCTACATTCATCATTTACAGGAGAGGAATTTATGAAATCAATCTACCTACCTTTGGAAGAGGCTCAAAATATTCTATGGGAAACTGAATATAAAAAAGAAGGGAAAGTTTTTTGGGCCATCCCCTCTGAGGTTATTTTAGACACTGTCAAATTTGATCTGCGTGAAAAATCGGAAATTAACGCCCCATCATTTATAAAAAAGTGGTTTCTTTCTTTAAGGGCAATTAGTTTAACTTCAATGGCCATCCCCACTTTTCATATTTTCACCATTTATTTTTTTATGGGAAAAACTTTTAATACCTTCAACGCGATTGCCGCATTTGTCATTCCATGCTTATTATTACTTGCTACCAATGTGCTTAACGATGTTTATGACCACTTAAAACTTATCGACCTCCCTGGCTCCATCGGAGGAAGTGGCGTTATTCAAAAGGGATGGATAAAACCAAGAGAATTGAAATCATTTGCTTATACACTATTAGTTATAGCCGCCATTCTTGCAATTCCAATTTTACTTTCCTCACCAATCTTTATGGGCATCCTTGCAGTTGTCACTCTCATAGCCGTTTTAGGATATTCGGGAAAGCCTTTCTCTTTTAAATATAAAGCACTAGGTGATGTCTTGGTTTTTCTCTGTTGTGGCCCGCTATTAACTTTGGGATATGGCTACGCTGTTTTTCAAAACGCAGGATCTTTGGAAGTGATATTAGGAACTATCTATGGCCTTGCAGCATGTGCCATCCTTCACGCCAATAACATTAATGACATTGAAGCTGATACAAGCCGAGGAGCAAAAACATTAGCTTCTTTAATTGGCTTCAAAGGTTCTATAACTTTCATGGCCCTGCTTTATACCTTTACCTATTTCGCTATTTTTTTACTCTACTTAAATAACTTCACTAGTCTTTTTCAAATATTACCTTCTCTTATTGCCCTATTTCCCATTTTGAGATTACTGAATGCCCTTTACAAAGCTAAAAAATGCAATGATTTATCCATTCAAAGTATCCGATTTGATACACCTGTCATCCATTTACTATTAGGAGTCCTATTATGCTTAGGTCATATTTTCATGAGAAAATTCTAGCCCTATGCTTAACCATTCCTTTTATCTATCATGGTCTATGGAATCTTTCTGAACCTGGTGGAGTTTGGTGGGCACTCAATTTTCAATCGGCAGTTCCTTTAAGATTTGTGGTCGGTGGCTTGGAAATTTTGGCTGCACTTGCACTTTTTTTTGATTACTATAAAAAAATAGCTGCTTTGTTTATTGCACTCACAATGGTAGGTGCCATTGGTATTCATTGGAAATCAGGCTATTCATTTAAAGAAAATGGTATTGAAACTCCTTTGACTTACTTTTTATTATGCTTAACTTATTTGATAGGAAAAAATGAAAACAAAACAATTACCAGAGATTAATCATTTAGCAGAACTTATTGGACAATTTATTGAGTATTGGGGCTTTAAGCAAATCCATGGAAAAGTATGGATTCACTTGTATTTATCTTCAGTTCCTTTAGATGCCCAGGACTTAATGGAAAAACTTAATATTTCAAAAGCCTTGGTCAGTATCACTTTGAAGGATCTGTTACATTACAACGTTATTCTAGAATTAGGAAACAGCGGACATGGAACAAGAACATATGGAGCCAATCCCGAACTTTCCAAAGTTATAGAATTAGTTTTAAGACAAAGGGAAAGAATGATGATGAATCAAATATTAGTGGCCTTTAGCCAACTAAAAAAATTACCCGCCAATGAATTGATGAATAATCAGGTAAGTAGTAAAAAAATTAAAGAATTAGAAAAGTTTATTAATAGAGGGGAAAAAAGCTTAGATACTTTAATGGCTTTTCTATAAAAAAATCCCCCGAACTCCCACCCCTCTTCAGCTCAAAAAAGCTCTTAGCTTTTCTATATGTGTTTTTTCAATAAAGTTGAATACTTCTCAAAAACGAATATTTTAGTCGGAAATCCATCAATAAAGGATGTCATTTTGAGGGAATAAACATTCAAGTCATGATATTAAATGACCGAAATAATTCTTATGAAACTAAAAGATTCCTTATTCATCTTCAAAATCTTACTTATAGGCATTTTTGTCTTGGAAATAGAAAATGCAAAGGCTCAAGATGAACGTTGCCGGGAAACCACGGGACCTGAGAGACCGATAAAAAAAAGAAGCTTTGAATGCATCGTTAAACGTGTCGTTTCTCCTCAAAACGAATTAGAAGAACTAAGCAAAATAATTAAAGAAAAACGCGAAGAAGTCGCAGGCTATATCAGTACCATGGTGTATGTCATTTCAGAACTGTCTGTTTCCCAAACTGGCAACAATAAAGCACCGATTGAATCCTTTAAACAACAATCCGGAAATTTAATCTTACAAGATTTAGAATATCAATTCGAGAGTCGCAGAACACAGGATACAATTGAATGGACCATTCATTTCTCTGTCGACGAAAGTGCCGCAAAACAGAAATTTGATCAGTTTATGTTAACAGTTAGTGTTAATCATTCGGCCTTGGTGTTTGATGATCTCAAGAAACAGATGGAAAAAGTAGAATGTGGATCTAATACCGATGGGCTTGACCTAACATCAATAAATCCTTGTGACATCGAATATAATTCTAAATTTAAAACTGCTGACCAACAATGGCTCGATAATGGAGAGGCATTCGAACGGCAAGCGGAGCGACTGCAACTTCTTCAGACTTTATTTTTAGAAGCCCAAAAAAAGTTTGTAAAAATCACAGGTCCAGAAAACAAGGATGAATTAGAAATTGAGGGCAGAAATTTCTCGGTTCAAGATGTTAAGCAGTTTCTGAACCTAAGAACAAATAAGCTTAATAGCTTATCAGCTGATCCTGCGGGACTGGAACGTGCATTTGAAATGTTTGAACAAACTGAATCCACTGCCTATGGCCTAAGAGGCTCGAGCGCCAAAAAGGCTTACGAAAAATACCTCAACTCAAGTTTATCAAGCTTGGCAAAAGCTATTGACGGGGCCATGGGTGTCCCCAATTATTCTTCTACTAAGTTAACATTGGATGACCGCTCCGGCCTAAAAGTGGCCTCAATATGTTTTGATCATAATAAACTCGAATCGAATAAAATGAATGCCACTCAATCAGATTTTGATTTTCTAGAAGCGCCTGATGCCTGTCATGACTTAAGTGTGGAAGGAAAAAAATGGGATCCTTATGAGTGGATTCAAAATTCCAAGGCAACCACCAACAATGAGTCATCTAAGGTTTTTTTCGATGGACTTTCGCGAGTATTGTCCGTTCCAAAAAAGCTTGATTGTGAAACCACACTATCTGATTTAAATGCCCGTGGGCGCATGCGGGCCTTAGAATTAAACTTTGCCAAGGATTTACCAGGTCTTAAACATCAACTTAGAGCTATTCGATTGACGCCAAATCAATTTCAAAAAATATTCGATAAAGATTTTAGTGATTTCACCCAAAAACATTCTTTACCAAAACTTGATGCCATTATCCCTGGTAAAGCAGGTAGTTCAACGCCTAAAAATGTAGATAAACTTTTTAAACAAATGGATAAGTTTAACGATAGTTATTTAAGTAAATGGGAAGAATTTTTAGTGAATCGATATGGAACTGAAGCACAGAAAAAAAGAGGCACAGTTTCTATAAAATACTAAAGCAAAATGAAAAACGCAAGTATTGTTTAAATTAGGTTTTTAATTCCTTGAGGCTCATTGTCACTATTCGAATCTAGCACGAACTAGCACTATATTTTCAAGCTCACAAAGCCCCTAACAATCTCCCACTTCTAGAACAAATAGTAGCCAAAAAAAAGCATGTAATTAGTTCATCATCACTGGTCAGTCCATATCACTAAGAAGATAGTCCGAACAAATCTTTATATATAAGGATAAGTATGTACTTCTTTCTGAGCTTTGTTTTAACTGCCCTTTTTACGTCTCTGGCCTGGAGTTCCGGTTTGGCTTGTATTGACCCAGCCAGCGGCAACATCACTGTCTTCGCTCATTACTATTTTTATGGAACATTCGCTCAAGACCAATATACCAGGCCTTGTATCGATGAAGTTAACCGGATGTTCAATAAACAATTTCAAGTCATGCTTCAAAGTAATCCTCCTATGAGAAAAGTTAATTTTCAATTAACTTTTGTTGAGTCTAGATTGAGCGATGCCTATAGTTTTGCTCATGTTAACAATACTCCCTTGTTTAACTTTATCCGATTAGAAAAAAGACAACCTGATACAAAAGAGATAAATTCTTTTGCCATTTTAAATGGAAACTCTGGCGTCTTCTTAATTGATAACGACTTAGGAACTAGCACCACTTGTGCCCATGAACTGAGTCACGGATTTGGACTTACCCACTATGAAAATCAAAAGGGTGAATGTGACTTTAGGGGAAAGGGAGTTCCAGGCATTATGGCGGCAAGAGGATGCCTCGTGGATGCTAAATACCAGTATGATCCAAAGGTAGCGCCAGGATTACCAGGGGGAAGCGTTAACCCTATTCATCGTCAAGTTTTGAGCTCTGACATAAAAGAACTTAAGCTAGGAAGCCTTAAGTACGACATTTCTTTTAAAGGCTATCAATGCGCCCCTTTGGGGAAAGCCGATAATTACATTTACAATCAACTAGGCGAGATCGTTTTATAAAAAAAAAAGAAATATCAGTTTGACAAATTTAACCTTTAATCAAATTTAATATTAACTGCCCCACTTGCGTGGGGACAGAGTTTTAGTCGGCCATGAATTTTCATGG
>JBMOGR010000007.1:0-181387 GCA_049318265.1 Bacteriovoracaceae bacterium | reverse complement strand
CTTTAGTGTGTTAATTCGTGCCAAACTTTTTTTAAGCGCTAATTCTCTGTCGTTTGTTCGTGCCTCGATTTCTTTAATCTCTAATTCATGATCGTTTACTTTATTAATTGGTTTCCCCATGATTTCTTCGATCTCTGATTCGGTTAGATTTTGACCAACAATTCTTGGATCTAAATTCTTTAGTGTGTTAATTCGTGCCAAACTTTTTTTAAGCGCTAATTCTCTGTCGTTTATTCGTGCCTTGATTTCTTTAATCTCTAATTCTCTTTCGTTTACTTGTGCAAATACAGAGATCGAACCTAGCGTTAATAAGCCAATAAGTAGTATTTTCATAGATTCTCCTCGTGCTCTCGCACATTCTTAAACAATGTTTTCGACTTCTTTATTGAGTCGATTATCTTTGTTATTCTTAACAGCAGTCTAAATGAAGGGCGTGAAAAATCGAAAAAAATAATCTGCCATAACTTTTCGTGTATTTCTTTGAAATCTAAGATGAGGTTAGGTTAAGGTGAAGGCTTGAATTGATAAAAACACGCCCTAATCTAAAAAAAGAGCATGAATTGAAGTTGCGCTCATAGATGCACCAAAGTTGTTAACCAAGGTTATTTTTTTAGTGTTTTTAGTTTTACGGCAACAAAGAAAGATGAGTGCTTCCTTCTGATCGCGAGGATTGCAAAGACGTTTAAAACTTGACAGCTTTTCTTAATAATGGAACTTTTATTTTTTAATTTTTAGTGAGGATTCAAAATGACAATAAAATATGCTCTATTGCTGATGACTTTATCAGCAACGTTTGCAACTAGTGCTTTATCAAGCTTGACGTCCAACACTGATGCCTACTTAGATGTAGGTCAGTGGGGAATATCCGTTAAGAACACAATCTCTGGACTGACCGAATACAATGATGTCGAATACTGCAAATGCCCAAATAATGATACATATCTATATTCAGGTATTAATTTGATAAACTCAGGCTATTTCCAAGTGCTTAAGAAAAAGTCTCTTCGACTTACTTGGAAAGAGCGATGGGACGGAGTTTATTCCTTCTCTTTTAGCAACTCACTTGGAAAATTTGAGTTCCAAACCTTAGATACAACCCAAAATGAATTTAATGGCGCCTGTACAAGAACTCTTGACCCGCCTCCACCAGCTCCACAAGTTCGAGACCAAGTGCAGTTTAAGGCTAAATTGAAACGTCTCTCGGCTTGTCCCGCAATTACCTCGTTTAAAGCATTAAGTGCTTGCAATGCGATAGCTCCACAATTGGCTTGTACCACTGTCAATGGAGATCTTTCGTGTTCCACATTAACTGGACATGTATTTACTCAAGTCACAAATCGCCCACAGCTAGGAAATGCTTGGCGTGATGAAAATGGCTTGATTTGGAGTGATGTAAAGCAAGACGAGGATGGAAGTGCACTTCTCGTAAAAAAATCCGAAGCCATAGCATATTGCAAGTCTATCGGCGCTCAATTGCCAACGGTTAAACAATTCTCATCTCTTTCAGTCTTTCTTGGTGGGACTGGAAAAATAAACGATATCGGAGAAAATAAATTTGTTCCTCAAATTCTTCCCGGTCTTGTAACTGACAACGATAAAAGCACATGGACAGCAAGCGATTCTCAGAATAATGGAAATCGCGAGATTCTCTTCTCTTCTTCAAATGGATATTTGTACTCAATCGATACACCTTCTGATGATTGGCTTCGAAATGTACGGTGCGTTTCTAAGTAATGTTTTCAACTTCGTTATTGAGTTGATTTTCTTAGATATAGTGAGTGCCGTTCAGTTAAGCTCGCTTAACCTCGCGGCACTCTTTAATTCTTCGTTCATCCCAGAGACTGTCTTTTAATATTTTAATTTGAATTCTTTAGACTTTATTGACTTAAATTTTACTATTCAACTTATTTATGACCAGGTTGGACATACTTCGAATTTAATTTTGGATATTTGCTTCTAAATATTATTAGACCAGATTTATTTTTATTAAAAATATCTTCAAAATCGTGGAGATAAAAAAATGATAGCAAAATAGTTAAGGAAAAACGTTCTTGCAGTATAAAAGGTTTTTTTATTTAAGCAATGTTTGTACTTTTTTCAGTAAATCTTTGCATTCAGTTTCACTTAAACCAAACAATTTATGACTTGGTTGAAGAGCCTTAGGACTATCGGCATTTTTCTTAAAAGATTCTAGGCGATTATTGAGATTATTACGGAGCGTTCTTAATCTTTTTTCACTGTATTCTTTTAGGTCAGAGAAATCTTTCATGTTCATTCCTTATATTAAACTTTCAGCTAATCGTTTTAAAAATTCTGCTCGCGCGATTTCTTTACCGCCCAAACTTTCCACTACCGGAGTCACCATTTGTGTATCTAACCAGGTAATCCCTTTTTGATGGAGATTTTCCATTAGGCTCAAGAGGGCATATTTGGAAGCATTGGTCTTCTTATAGAACATTGATTCTCCTGAGTAAAACTTTTTTAATCGTACACCGTAAAGTCCACCCACCAATTCGTCTTTTTCATAGACCGCCACACAGTGGGCATGGCCGGCATAAAAAAGGGCGATATAGGCCTCAATCATCTTGCGTGTAATCCATGTACTACTCATGGCCTCAAGGTCTTGTCCCTTGCGGTTTGTACTGGCGGCACAGCCTAAAATAACCTCTTCAAAGTCCTCATTAAATTTAACCGTATAAGGGTTCTTTTTTAAGAATTTTTTCATGGACGAAGATAAGTGAAGGTCACTGTAATCTAGGATTCCTCGGGGATCAGGAGAGTACCATGTGATGGGGTGATAGTCCGAGTATGGCCAGGGAAAAATACCCTGACTGTAAGCGAGCACCAGTGAAGGGACTTCTAAATCTCCTCCCTGGGCCAAGAGGCCAGATTCATCCGCAAGTTCAAGTGGAGGAAATTGAACAATCGCCACTAGCGCTTAACTCCCATGGCCTGAATGAGAAAAGTAGCAAAAGTAGAAGCAACCATTAATGTTGTTTCAGGTTCTAAACTTTTGCTTTGATGAGGAAAAGGATTGGTCAGTGGCGCCACTTCCATTAAGTCTGCTCCCGTAATAGGAAATGCTTCATACAGAAGTTGCAGCAGGAGCATTGGTTCATGAGGTGAAAGCCCCCCTTTTTCAGGTGTTCCCGTGGCCCCTGCATATTCTTGGTCAAGTGAATCGATATCAAAACTGACATATAGTTCATCAACCGATTTATCTTTAAGATGATTGATAATCTCAAGACAAATATCATCAATTTTTCTTTCTTTGAATTCATGGGCCCAGTATTGTTTCACTCCAAATTCTTTTTCCCAGTATTTTTTTGGCTTGCCAGAGGAGCGGATACCGATTTGGATAAGTAAGCTTTTATCTTCCATCAAATCTGTAATTTGTCCGGCCCAAGAACCAAAACAAAGATCAATCCCCAGACGTTCTTTTAAAAGGTCAGTGTGGGCATCAAAGTGTATGATAGCCACTTTTTTGCCTTCTCTCTTTTTGGCGCTCAAATATTCTTTGACCAGCGGGTAAGCAATTGAGTGGTCTCCTCCCATAGCAAAGATTTTTTTATGAGGAAAAACTTGGTGATGATTTCGACAAAAATCTTCGACAATGGAAAGTGGTGAAACAGGAAGATCAGTTTCTTTCTTTCCGTAAAGAGCCTCTCGGCAATGATCTATCGTTGGTTGGTTTAAATATTTGTCATGAAGAAGATGAGGAATAACTCGAACATCACCCATATCAAAGGCAGTAATAGTTTCCCCTGAAGTATAGAGAGTTTCCCTTAAATAAAGTGGGCCCCAATTTGCCCCTCTTAAGATTCCACCACCATTATCGGAAGCAACACCAATGATGGTTACCAATGGCGAAAGAGGGAATTGATCTAATGATTCTTTCCATTTTTTTTCAGCCAGGGTTTGGTCTTTGGTTTCATAGAGCACTTGGAAAAGTTTTTCTTTTTTTTCTTTTCCAGTATTAACGGTATAGACGCCATTTCCGGGGAGAGTGAAATAGTTCAAAACTCGTTCTTTCATTTGAGCATAGGTCATAACAATTGTCCCTTGGTGTAGCGCTGTTGAAGAAAGTCTTCTCGGTAGTTTTGAAAGAACAATGGCAAATCTTGCAGAAAATCTTTGATCACCATTTCTTCAAAGTCGACCATCGCGTGATTTAAATTCTGATAGACTCCAGCAACATGTGAACTTAACTGTATTTGTTTTGAGTGACTTGATAATGAAGAAAAATCTTTTGGTTCTGGCTCAAAAACATCCAAATAGGCTTTGGCTTCTTTTTTCTTTTTAAGAACTTTTAATAAATCTGCTTCTTTTATTAGTTCCCCGCGAGCAGTATTAATCAGTAAAAACTGATCACTGAGTTTAGATTGAAGAAAATTCTGATCAATGATGTTTCTTGTTTTAGCATTTAAAGATAAAGCTAAAATAACCACATCCATTTTTTCATCAGGAAATTTAAAAGGGCCAAAGTGTGGGTCCCATTCATGAACATCACATCCAAGCAGAGTCAACAGATCTCCGAGATACTTTCCAATATGTCCTTGTCCTAAAATGAGAACTTTTTTTGAACTAAGAAGCGGACGAGCAAATGTTCGATTATGATTCCAAGTTTTTTCATCAGGCAGAGGACAAAAATGTTGAAAGAGGGCGCTTAAAATATATTCCACCACAGCTTGTTTTCTAATTTCATTTCCAAGCACGATCGGGAAGGTAGCATCTTTCACAAATTGAGCGGTGAAGTTATCGTATCCTGAATTGGGATGTATCATGAGCGCTGTACCCGCTAAAATCTCTTTAGAAATGGTGTCCGGGTCGGTATGGGTATTAGTAATAAGGATCAGGGGCGAAACACCGTCAAATTCACTTACATTTTCCAAGTACTGAACCCTATGGGGGCCAACTTTTAAGCGTTCTAAACGCTTCTTTTCCAGAGGGAAAAGGGCTCCTTTGGAGTAGGGGGAAGTATTTAAACGGGCGACCTTGAAAAGCATAAGTAAAATCTATCCAAAACCCTTTATAAAGACTATAGAAATGATATATTAGTGACCTTAAACTCCCTTTAGGAAGCATTATGATTACCATTAAATCCGGACGAGAAATTGAGCTTATGCGCCAAACCTGTAAGTTGGCAGCCAATACTCTGAAAATGGCCGGTGAGCAGATTCGTGCAGGGATGAACACTGAAGAGATCAATACTCTGGTTCATAATTATATCATTGAACATGGAGCGATTCCTTCCCCCCTTAATTACCATGGTTTTCCTAAATCTGTTTGTACCTCAAAAAACGAAGTTATTTGTCATGGTATTCCGTCTATCAAAGATATTTTAAATGACGGAGATATTATTAACGTCGATGTCACTACTTACTTAAATAAATTTCACGGTGATACCAATGCCACTTTTTTTGTTGGTAACGTTCGTCCTGAGATAAAAAAATTAGTGCAAGTCACTTACGATTGTATGATGGCCGGTATTTCTGTAGTAAAGCCCGGAGCCAGAATTGGAGATATTGGAGCTGTCATCGCTGAACTCGCTCACAGTCATGGTTATTCTGTTGTTCGCGATTATTGTGGACATGGAATTGGACGCGAATTTCACGAAGATCCCCAAGTAGTCCATATCGCCAAGAAGGGAACCGGGGCTGAAATGAAACCTGGTATGACTTTTACCATTGAACCCATGATCAACTTAGGAAAAGCTGACACCAAATTATTGGCCGATGGTTGGACAGTACTCACCAAAGACAAATCTTGGTCTGCTCAATTCGAACACACAATTTTAGTGACCGAATCCGGTCATGAGATTTTGACCCTTGCTGACTAAAACTTTCCAAGAACACTTTCATCATCCAGAAAACTCAGGAAAGCCTTCATTTTTCCAGAGTAAAATCGAATACTCTGAAAAAAACTTAAAGGTCACCGCCTTTCTTGATGTGAACCAAAAAGAAAAAATCGAACAATTTAAATATGTCTATGAAGGTACGCCCACATTTCTTCCTTATCTATCTGCTTTAGGAGAAATAGTTAGAGGCATGAGCTTAGAGATTGCTCGCACTCTCTCCTCTGAAGATTTTAAGAGTTACTTTGAAAAAGATACGGAATATCAAAATTTAGAAGCCGAGGGGGCAACTCCTTGGTGTAATCTGGCGATCGTTATTTTAAGTAAATTAATTGAAGATTATGAAGGGACCTTTGTTACAACAACCGCGCATATGAAAGGTCAAAAAGAAGACGATCTCCTTTGCCGCTGCTTTGGTATTTATCAAAGCGAACTTAAAAATCTATTAATTGAAAATCGTCATTTTGAAATTCAAGATTTAACGGCCAAAACGAAAGCGGGGGCAGGTTGCCGCAGTTGTATCGTTGATATTGATGAACTGTATTTTTTAGTTCGCGAAGACTATCCCCTCAGAAAACAAGTTAACGAAGTAAAAGTGGCCTCCAGTTATAAAATCCAAGATAGAACGACAGCTCAATGGGTACTGGAGCTAGATAAAGGACTTAAAAGTTTTTTACAGATGAATGGATTAGAAATGAACATGCTAGAGATTGAAAAATTTAAATTCCCAGAGCTTCGATTAAAAGTGGTTGGTGCACCTGAAAAACTTTCCCTCGAAAAACTAGAAGCGAAAATTCTCTATCATCTAGAGCAATCGACGGGACTTAAATTGACCTTGGTTTGGAAATACTAGAAATTATTTTTTCTTCTCGCGCTTTTTCTTTTCTTCTTCAATTTGCTTTTTCAGTTCTTGATCACACTTTTTCCAAATGCTTTCAATATCACGTAAACCAGCCATTACTTTAGTTGCCATTTTATTTCGAGCCATTAATTTACGAGCTGGAATGTCTTGTTCAAGAGCTTTGATATCGCGGTTTAATTCTTTTAAAGCAGTGATATGATCTTCAAGGCATGCATGACGAGCAGAAGCTGCTTGCACATGTGATATATACATATAAAAAATTTCTGGAACGAGATCAAGCAGTTCTGTGACTGTTGCTCCTAGAATTTCTTTGTCCACCGCCGGAAGTCCTTTAGGGATGTAAAAAAATTTCTCTTGAGCACTAACTAAGTATTCAAGTACTTTTACCGAGGCCGGTGTTTTACCTTTGCCACTACAAATGTCTTCGATATATTCGGGAACCATCTCTATTTTATTGAACATAATGAGCTCTGAAATGAGTCGCTGATTTAATTCATAAACAGCTCCACCCAATTTATTTTTGTGGATTTTGGCTTCTTCTTTCCCTAAGCATTTTACCAACCGCTCAACGGTGTTGTTACCTGCAAAAAGAGGGAAGCAAAAAGTCATAAGTAAACATAGTGTAACGATTCTCATAGCATTATTATCGTCTGGGCCAGTTCAAAACATGAGAGTGGAAATGAATACCCTTGTGCGGTTCGATCGTTTTTGTTTTGATAGACGACTAGTCGCCTCAAGTTTTTTTTGATAAAGTTCTTAAATATGAAAGATATGACGGTCACGGAACATTTAGAAGAACTTAGAAAGAGGATTATTCGCATATGCCTGATTCTCTTTTTGGCTTTTGGTGTGACTTATTCCAATGGTGAGAGAATTTCAGAATTTTTACTAGCTCCTTTGCGGCAGGCTCTTGGTCCACAAGGAAAGATTGTTTACTTAGGTCTATTCGATAAAGTCATTTCAGATTTTCAGGTTTCATTTTGGACCTGTATCCTACTTTCATCTCCTCTTTGGTTTTGGCAGATCTGGGCTTTTGTTCGTCCTGGCTTACACGAGAAAGAAGCGAAAGTGATTCGTCCATTTGTATTAGCTGGATTTGTACTTTTTATTGGTGGAATACTCTTTGGCTATTACGTGCTTTTTCCTCTCAGTTTTAAAATTTTGACTCAGATGGGAGTGAAGGATGTAGAGGCCATGATTGGTTTAAAAGATTATCTTTCTTTGTCCTCTAAAATTCTGGTGATCTTAGGACTTATTTTTCAACTTCCCATCATTCTTTTGATTTTAGGTTTTATGGGAATGGTTACAAAATACTCACTCCGTGGTTGGAGACGATATATCTATGTTGGGCTAGCCATTTTTGCAGCCGTTGTTACACCGACACCTGATCCTTTTACTATGCTGATTCTTTGGGTGCCACTTATCGCTCTCTACGAATTAGGAATTTTGGCTGTGGCTTTACTGGTTCATCCTTATTTAGAGAAACAACATACCTAATTAGTCCACTTGTAGACTAAGCACTATTTGCCAAGTAGAAATTAATAGTTAAAACTCAGACAATATTGTTATGTTGAAGGCATCTAACCTCGAACAATTTAAGCCTAGAAATCCCTACAAGAACGCCCAAGCGGCGAAGGAAGCTCTTGATGGTGCAGTTACCCCCAAGAACGTTTCTTCAGATCCTAGTAAAGTCCTTGATTCAAATTCGTTAGCGGCAAAAGATGTACCGGGAAAAGAAGCCTACGACGTCAATCTCTCTGAGGAAGCGAAATCAAAAAGCTTAGAGACTACTAAGTCGTCGGTTGATAGCAAAAGTACTGATAGTAAATTGCCTGATCTGAAAAAAGTAAAACCTGGGATTCCCGATTTTAAACCAAGAGCCACTGACCTAAGCCATCTTCAAAGTTTAAAAGATGGAAGTAAAGACCCGAAAAAAGAAATATCAGATACGAAGAAAACGTCTGCTCTCTTAGCCGATAAAAAAGGCACAATTAAAAAACCAGGGATTTTCTTTTTACCTGGAATGGAAATATTCTCGAATAGTTCTTCTGGGCGCTATGACGGAATTCGCAAAATGGCTGAATCAGTTACTGGAGCCAGACTCTACGGATGGGATCAGAAAGAAGATGTCATCAATGAAATTAAAAAACTTCATCCTGATCAACCCGTCGTTCTGGTGGGACACAGCTTAGGCGGTGATACTGCTCACGAAATTGCCGAAGATTTAAATGAAGTTGAAAATGGATTTAGGAAAGTAGACTTGTTAGTGACCATCGATTCTGTAGGGTATGACAATAATATTGTCCCTGCCAATGTTAAGAGAAATCTGAATATCTTTGGTGAAAAAGATTTTCTTTTCAATGATGGCCCACATGCTGCCAGGGAAGCCGCCAAAACAAAAGTGCTTAACATTCTGAGACCAGAATCCCATACTGAAATTGATGATAAAAAAGAAGTACAACGAGATATTATCGATGCCATACAAGAAGTACTAAAAGGAAAATCGTTAGGTGTCGATCATGGGGAGAAAGCCCCTAAGAAAGAAAAATCTGAAATAAAGACTGACAAAAATGAACAATCGATTGTAAGTGCTGATGAAGCTGACGATGAAGAAAGTAATGTGACAGAGATTAAAATTATTTTAGAAGTGAATTAGAAACTAAATTTAAGCCCACCCTCAAGTTCAAAAATATCAGAGTTGCTCGAATTAAGCTGGTAAGAAGTTACAACGATATAAGGAGTTAATGTTCCAAGTGGTATATCCATACCAGCTCCAAATAATGGCCCGCTATAAAACTTTTTCCCTACTACTCCAAATTCTTGATCAATGGCGCTATTAGTGACCGGTCCACCAGTGACATAATCAGTGATGAAAGTATTAAAGTGGTGGAAGGCATAGCCCAGCCTTACATGAAACATCTCTATAAAATATTTCCCCACAAAGCCTAGAGTCTGATATTTCGCATGATACACATATCTTCCACTGTTGTATTTAAGCTCATCAGTTTTAGTACTGGTGTAGTTATAAAAAACCTCGGCAGCGATAGGGGAAGGTGTTAGGTGAAAGCCCACTAAAGCTCCAAAGCGTGGACCTGCAGAAACTTGATCGTATGTCTTAATGCGATCATTGGAGAAGCGTGAATAACCAATACCAGGCCCATAGTACCATTGTGCCCACACACTTTGAGTGCTTAGGAATAGAAAGAAAGTTAGAATAAACTTTTTAAATGTCATTAATATTCTATCTCTTTAAAGCGAGCATGACTTCTCTTGTTACTTTTGAAGCAAAACAAGCAGAGTTATTAGTTGGATCTAATTGTGGAGCAAGCTCGACCACATCTGCACCAACGAAATTTTTTGTTTTGAGAATTTTCATCAGCTTCACAAAAGAATGAAAATCTTCCCCGCCTGCTTCTGGTGTTCCCGTTCCTGGCAAATAAGCTGGATCGAAGTAATCAAGGTCCAAGGTTAAATAAATAGGACGTGTATCAGGCAAAGCCTCGAGTTTTTCGCAAAGTTCTTTTAAAGAACTCATTAACGTTTTATTTTTTCTCATGAATTCAAACTCTTCTTTGAGACCAGAACGTATCCCGTACTGAAGGAGAGTATGAGTCGGTAGCATATGATCCCAAATTCTACGAATGATGGAAGCGTGAGAAAATTTCTCTTCTAAGTATCCATCTCGTAAATCGGTGTGGGCATCAAGATGCAGAATGACTAGATCATCATAGTTTTTTAAATAGAGGCAAATCGGTCCATAAGAAATGGAGTGCTCGCCACCAAGTGTGACAATTTTGATCTGATCTTTTTTTAAATCAAGTCCTTCAGTATAATCTTCAAAATATTTATTTGTGATATGCCACTTTGAAGGATAAATGGGAAGATTACCTAAGTCGTAAACATTCATCTCCTCAAGGTCACGATCAAGATAAGGAGAATAAGTTTCTAAACCAAATGAAGTCTCTCTGATGGCATTGGGGCCTTGGCGTGATCCCGGACGAAAAGATGTAGTCCCATCAAAAGAAAAACCAATAAGGTGAGTTGAATTTGAATAAAAAGCATCATCTCTCTTGGTACCAATGAAAGGTTTTGCTTCTTCAAGTCCTTCGAGCTTTCTTATCAGTTTTGAACTCATACGTGTTTACCAATGGCTCTTTTGTGAAAGTTAGATAAAGAGAAACAGCCCTTGTGCCAATCCATGTTGTACCACTTAAGACTTCTTTGAAGTGACGTCATATCCATCATCTTGTCAGTGTTAAGATCAGTTGGTTTATATTTTTTTGAAGAGAAACCAAATGTCCAAAAAACTCCTGGGTAAATAAGCATTGGAGCCGTGAAAGATTCAACCACTGGAAACGACTTTCTCATGTTCGCGTAAATATTTTTTATGCCAAATTGATCGAGGAAAGGATTTTCCGTTTGATTCATCATGATGCCATCTTCTGTAAGTGCATCATAAACATTTTTATAAAATTCATCAGTAAATAATCCTGATGCAAAATCTTCTGGATCAGTTGAATCAACTACGATGATATCGTATTCGTTCTTTTTTGTTTTAATGAATTCAATTCCATCTAAAGGGAGAATATTCACTCTCTTGTCAGATAAACCTGAAGTACAATCAGGGAAATAAATTTTTGAAACCTCAATTACTCGTTCATCGATTTCCACAAGGTCAATTTGTTTTATGCCAGGGTGTTTAACGTATTCACGGACAACTCCGCCGTCACCACCACCAATGATAAGAACTTTTTCACATTTTCTTGTAACCATAAATGGAATATGGGCCATCACTTCATGGTAAACAAATTCATCCGCATCGCTGACCATAGTCTTGCCATCAAGAAGTAAAAGTTTTCCTACTGGGTAAGTATCAAGCACTTCAATTTTTTGGAATTTTGATTGTTCGGTATGGAGGACACTTTTAAGCTTAAAGCTCATACCAAAAGTTTCACGGAACGATCTTTCTGTATACCAGTTGTTCATGGAATTCTCCCTCATTTAAAGCTTCAAATTATGTTGCAAGTTTTAGTATACTTTGTGCCAGATTCAAACCTTTTTTAAGGGCTCTTTCTCCTATGAAAACAAAGTTTCTCATTGTCTTTATTTCCGCTTGGTTATTTATGACCTTAACGGTGGATATGCTGGTTCTCCCGCAGGCCTTCAAGGTGATCGGGGATATTTGGCTTGCTGGTAGTCTAGGGATCGAACTTTTTCGACATTTTAACCCTTTGGAAATACTTTTTTCAGTCATACTGCTGGTTTTGCTTTCTTGGCAGGAAAAAAAGCTTAACTGGAAATTTTTCTTTCCCCTAATTCTCTTTTTCATCGCTCTGCTTTACCAATTTTATTTAACTCCTCAGATTGCTACTGCTACCCGAGTCATTCTTTCCCTTCAAGGGCAGTCCGGGCAAGCACTCGCCATGGCCCAGCTTGATCATCATTTTTACCATACCAGCTACATCCGTTTAGATGGCGTGAAGTTACTTTGTTTATTCATTTTCCTCGGTATAATAATGAAACCTACGAACAAAATGCTAAAAAAAGAAAGGATAGGTCTATGATTCTGGTGACCGGAGCTGCTGGATTTATTGGAAGTGTCTTGGTGAAAAGCCTCAACGACCAAGGAATTACCAATATAATTTTAGTCGATCGCTTAAAGGACACGAGCAAATGGCTCAATTTGAGAGGTCTTCTTTTTGATGAATATATTCACGCTGATGAATTATTTGATGCTCATAACTCAAGACTCTTTGCCGGACTTAAAGGAATTTATCACCTAGGTGCTTGTTCTGATACCACTGAAAAGAACATGGATTATTTAATGAAGAACAATTTGGAGTTTTCCAAAAAGCTTTTTCTGTTTGCCTCACAAAATCAGGTGCCCATGGTCTATGCTTCATCGGCTGCCACTTATGGTGATGGTGAAAAAGGTTATAGTGATGATCCAGAGTCGATTAAAAACTTTCGCCCCTTAAATGGTTATGGCTATTCCAAACAGTTATTTGATGAGTGGGTACTTAAACAAAAGCGTTTTCCACCCGCTTGGTATGGAATGAAATTTTTTAATGTTTATGGCCCCAATGAATATCACAAGGGTAAGATGCGCTCTGTAGTGGTTCAAGCTCACGAACAAATACTTTCCACTGGCGCAGTCAAATTATTTAAATCTTATGTCGCAGGTTACGACGACGGTGAACAAAAACGAGATTTCATCTATGTTAAAGATGTCGTGAATGCCATGTTACAATTAATGAAACACGGAAAAGACTCGGGGATTTATAATATGGGAACTGGAGTGGCCCGTACCTTTAAAGATCTAGTCAACGCCACTTTCACTGCTCACGGAAAATCACCAAAGATTGAATTTATTGAAATGCCTGATCATTTAAAGAAGCAGTATCAGTATTATACTCAAGCTGAGATGACAAAGTTCAAAAACACTTTACCTGATTTCAAATTTCATAGCCTTGAGGAAGGTGTATTGGATTACGTACAAAACTACTTGGCGAAAGATAATCCTTACATAGTTCAATCATGAGTGATAACAAAAAAGGTCTGATGCAAGGTTTTAAACGAATGTTCCCAGGGGGAGTCAAAGCTGCCGTGGAAATGTTGCAAAGACTTCCTATCCCTATGAGGGATAAAATTTTGAGTGACATCGAAAAAAAAGATCCTCGTATTCATGAATATTTAAAAAATAATCTAGTTACTTTTCCCGACCTTATCTACTTAACTCCACAAATGATGCGTGAACTCTTGAGAGAAGTAGCGCTCGAAGACTTAGGTCTTGCCCTTCGCGGTTCTTCTCCTAATGTGGTTGAGCATTTTTTAACCAATATGTCTGAAAATAACGGTAAAGATCTTTCCGATATTCTAAGAGGGAAGCCTAGGACTTTAAATGATGTCCAAGCAGCTCAAGAAAAAATTATGTTAGTAGTGACCAAAAAAATTGCTGAAGGAAAAATTGTGCTTTCCCGTGAAGGATCTGAAAAATTAGTCTAAGATATTTTAGGAGAACAAGATGCTACAGCCTCAACAAAAAGCTCCCTTGAATTTAATGGCCATCCGGCTTTTTTGGGGTGGGCTACTTTCCTCTCAAGCTATTTATTTATTAGTTCTTACTTTTGCCGCACCAAAAGAAGCTGTTGGTGAAGCAGATCTTTTTCTTAAGGTTATACCAAGTCTTGCCACTGTATTTTTGATGATGGGTGTTTTTGTTCCAAGAATTCTATGGAAGAAAATGGGACAGAAAATTAATCATGCCACTATCTCTAATTTGCCCGAAGTGGAATTAGTGATGACTTTTTTTCCGGCTTTCATTATTCGTTTAGCTTTATTTGAGGGAATAGCCGTTTTAGGTTTTGCTCTTTCCTTTATGAGTGGTCGTGTTGATTATTATTATGCCTTTGTGTCTTTAAGTGCTTTTTGCTTTTTAATGAATTTCCCTACAAAAGAAAAAATCATTACTTGCTTAAAGCAGTAATATGCCAGACAAGTTGATCCTACTTTTAGAAAAAATGCAGAATAGCTTTAGTACTTTTCAACAAGTTACTAATTTGTCATGCCCTCCAGGTTGTGGTGCTTGCTGCCTTTCTCCCGATGTCGAAGCCAGTCCCAATGAACTGATTCCTATGGCCCTTCATATAATTAAAAGTGGAAGAATGGAGGAGTATTTAGTCAAAATTGAAAATACTGAGAAACTTTGTTTGTTTTATGAACCTCACTCAGCAGATGGGAAAAAAGGGAAATGTACTCAATATGAGCACCGACCATCTTTATGCCGTTACTTCGGCGTTAGTGGAATTATGGATAAGGACAAAGCTTTTCGTTACTCAATCTGCTCAGAGCTTAAGAAGGAGTATCCAGAGCTCATTTTAGAGCTTGAAAATAAGCGACCAATTCCTCCTTTAATCAACGATTGGATGGGTGAGTTGATGAGTCTTGATTCAGAGCTCATCATGCGCCAGATGCCTATTAATGAAGCTTTTAAAGAAGCTTTCTGTAAGATTCTCCTCTATCAAAACCTCGCATTCGAAGTGGGGACAAATCCCACCACCGATCAGTCCCAAAACGTTTCCTAAAAGACACCAAAGAGATCTTAAGGAGCTTTCTGCCACCATCTCTAACTCATTAGAATTCCTCTTTACTACTGTTTTAAAACTTGGCACAGACTCTGCAACAGTACTTTGCAAGACAAGTAACTTTGAAGAAGGATCTTTAAAGTGAAAAGCAAAAAATTCTCTTCAGGGAATGAAGAGAATCGAAGGATCATGGATGATCCAACCTTATCTAAGAACAGAGAAGTTAGGACGATTTCTCTTAAAGTCTTCATGGTAGAAGTTTTATAAAAAAGGGAGCTCGCAATGGAAACCACGATGGATTCTGCAACTGGAAAAGAAATGAATGCTCAGATGTTCAAGTCTCGCTTGATGGAAGTATTGAACGAAGCGAACCTACATCAACTAGAAGAAAGAATGACTCTTAGATTAGTCGATTTTAAAACAGGTGATGAAGCTGAACTTTCATCAATTGATAAAGATAAACAATTCGATTTACGTTTGAGGTCACGTCAAGTGACGTATATTAAAAAGGTCAAAGAGGCCATTCGGAGGATTGATGAAGGAACTTTTGGAACGTGTATGGAATGTGATGGTGACATTTCTTTATCAAGACTTCAAGCCCGTCCTACAGCCCATCTATGTATCAGTTGCAAAGAGGAGCAAGAGAGAGGAGAACATCAAATTTACGAAGGCGAGGGATCCTCGTTACTGAAGAAAGTGATTGAATTTAAATTTAGTGATGAAAATAAAAAAGATAATGTGATGATTGATCACCATTTTTACGAAACTGCGGGAAGCTTCTAAGAAAACTTCCCCGCTTACTCCCTAAAAGAATCTTTCGATATGATTCTATTAGGGAGTCTACTCGTTCTATCCTTTAGAAGGGATAGCTTTTTCCTGACGAGACCAACTTCTTTCTTTCGCTTTTTCAGCTTTAATTTCAAGATTTCTTTTGGCCTTAGAACTTAATTTTTCATCTGATTCAATTTGCTGAATCAAACCGTCTTCACGGGTAAGTGGAGTAGCTTTTTCAGCGTTTTGATCAGTTGCTAAGAGATGAGTACTCATCACCATAAAAATGGCGAAAAACAAAGACTTCATAGGTCCTCCTACCGGTCTAGCACGATTGATGATAAATAACGTTGTATGGGTTCATTATATCAAGTTCTAGAATAATGTGTAGTAGATAGCTTTTTTGTCAGTTATTGATACCATGCATTTTGAATTGCACGATCTTTGAGGAAGCTTAAAAAGTCTTCTCGGTAGTTATGATCTGGGCGAAAAAATCCATCTGTATGATAGCCGTCTTGAACGGTCCAAAGCCACTTTTCGTTGTTTAAGCGATCATAGATTTTCTTTCCGAATTTGTATGGGACCACTTGATCATTGGTTCCGTGAATAACAAGAACGGGGATTTTGGGCAAACGATCAATGACTAGATCTGAAGCATATCGATCGGAGAAAAAGATAAAAGCCAGTGGTGAGAAGGGTATGAGAATCCATGCTGAAGTCATTTTATCCCAGGCCATTTTTTGGTAAGACATAAATGTTGAATCCAAAACCAGCAGTTTGACTTGATCTTTAAATTCAAAATCCACTAAAGCTCTCATGGCAACATTTCCACCTAAGCTCTGTCCGTAAACGATAAAGGGAGATTTGTTTTCTAAACTATACTCATAACCTTTTTTCATGGCGGCCAAAGAATCAAGATAAATACCGTCTTGAGAAGGACTTCCACCCGATTGTCCATAACCCCTATAATCAAAAATCATAAGGTCGTAATCCACTTCAGCTAGCCACGCCAGCATCATGAAGTGTGAACTTAAATTTTGGGCATTACCGTGAAAGTGCAAAATAGTCCCGAGGCTTTTCCTTTCAGAATGTCGGCGCTGGATTTTCCAGCCGTTTAAAGATGTTCCATCGGAAGAGGGGAAGGTAAAGGATTCATAATTTAAATTAAACTGATCCGGAGTTCTATAGGTATAGTGATCAGGAAAATAAAAAAGATTAGAACAGGATGATAAAAAAAGAAAGCCTAGGATTAATCCTAGGCTTCTTGTTATTGAGAGCAAATTCAATTTAATACTTAGGAGGTTGTACATTTAAAGCGTTGTTTAAATCAATACGGCCACCTGATTGCATTTTCGGTCCGAATGCCGAAACTTTTGTCACAGTTTTCATTAAATGCTCTTTCAATTGTTCAGCCGTTAAATTTGGATAGTGAGAAAGAATTTCTGCCAATACACCAACAGTTGTAGGAGTTGCCATAGAAGTACCAGAAAGTGATTGATAGCCGTTACCTGGCTTAACAGAGTAAATGTTCGAGCCTGGAGCTGCAACGTCTACACTTTTTAATCCCCAATTAGAGAAACTTGCCAATCCACCCTTGTTTGTTGTGGCAGCAATAACGAGAAGATTGTTGTTGGTGTAAGCAGCTGGGTATTTTGGAGTAATGTCGATATTTGTTGTTTCGTTACCAGCAGCTGCAACTACTAAAGTGCCGTAGTTTTTACCGATGAAATCAATGGCTTCAGAAACAATCTGGCCACCTTCGTTGACAGACTTACCGAATGAACAGTTAATGATTTTTGCTCCCATTTTTGCTGCATAGATGTATGACTCAGCAACGTCGAGATCAGTTTCATCACCATCGTTTGGAACAGTGTGGATCGCCATAATACGTACTTTTGATGCAATACCAGCAATACCTTTTCCGTTATTTTGTTCAGCAGCGATTGTTCCAGCAACGTGTGACCCGTGGTAGTGAGTATCCATTGGGTTTCCAGTGGCACGTCCTTCTCCATCTCTTTGAAGTGTGTTGATACCGTAATAGTCATCGACGTAACCATTCTTATCATCATCAATGTTGTTGCCTGGAATTTCTTTTTCATTACGCCACATAACATTTTTAAGGTCTTCATGGTTGTAATCAACACCTGTATCTACAACTGCGACGATGGTTACAGAGTCGGCATGTGTTGTCATGTTCTCGTAAGCTTTATTAACTGATACACCAAATTTAGATGCATCTAGGAATGACCAAACTTTTGAAGCGTGTGGATCATTGAAAGAATTTTTTGTTTTCATCAATTCTATTTCTGGAAGACTGATGGTTTTTACTCGTTCTGCAAGAACTCTTTTTGGGGCTGTAAAAGAGCGCTCAAAAAGAACGACTGCCGGATCATTTTTAAGATCATCTTCTAATTTGTATAGGCTGTCTGTTTCAACAACGTAAACGTTACCGAAAAGTTTTCTCATTCTTGTTACGTGATCTGTGTTGGTAAGAGTTTCACCTGGAGCCAGTTTTACCATTAATTTATTAGTGAGGTAGTTGGCTTCTTGAGCTAGAGAACTAAGACTTAGGCTTAATAAACCTAGTGCTAACAATTTTTTTTTCATAAACGTCCTTATATAAAAAATGTTTCCCGTAATGGAAAAATGTAATCTTTATTGTAGGACTGTGAAAAAGAGTGTGAACACTGACAAATACTTACAAAAGCATTAATGACAAATTTTATAGAAGCGGCGCTCAAAGAGAGCGCCGCTGGTAAGGCTTTTAAAGAGCGTAGCCTGAAAGTTCTTGAATTAGTTCCTGAGAACGTTGAACAAATTGTTCCTTTTCCTCTGCAGATAGGCCTTCAGAAGAGATCCCCGCAAGATCTTGAACATGGTGGCAAATCTTGTTTACCAGCGGTTTATTACCTTTTTCCCAAATTTTGAGAGCATTTTGGATAAGAGGTGAGCTTGGATTCACCACCAAGGTTTTCTTCGTCGGCATATTGAGATTGGTGCTTCCCATGCTTTTCGCCATTTGGGCCAAGCGTTTCATTGACTCATCAACCTTAAAATAAGCGGCAGATTTGGCGTTTTTATAGGCTTTGACTTCAATGTCTTTAATTTCCATTTCTTGAAAGAGATCCTTAATTTTTATGTCAGAATCAGTAACGTTTGCACTTTCTAAAATATTTTCAATTTCAGTATCGATTGCTCCAAATTTATAATTTTTGTCGCCCACTTTTTTATATTCAAGGTGCTGCATATAGTGAGGATCGATGTATGAGTCAGTTTCAATTGTTTGTAAGCCTTCTGATAGCAATTGAGCTCTTAGTGCTTGGTCAGATTTGCCTTTTTCAAAATAAATGATTTTATCGCCCATTTTTTCTTTGTAAGCAGCCGGGATTGATTCTTGGTAATCTTTGAAAGTAACAAGTTTCCCTTCGCTGTTTTTAAACATCACGAAGTCTCTCATCATTTCATCAAACTTTTCGTCAGAGATTGATCCGTATTTTACAAATAGACCAATGTCTTCCCAAACTGTTTCAAAACGAGCACGATCATTGTTAAATAATTTTTTAAGCGCTTCAGCTACTTTCTTGGTGATATAGTTAGAAATTTTCTTAACATTCGGGTCACCCTGTAGGCTGGAGCGAGAAACGTTTAATGGTATGTCGGTTGAATCAATGGCACCTTTAAGTAGTCCTAAAAATTCAGGCACGACACTTTTTAAATTATCAGAAACAAACACTTGCTTGGAATAAAGCTTTATACTGTTTTCAGTTACTGGCTTTGAAGCATTGAATTTAGGGAAGTACAAAATCCCTTGAAGTGTAAAAGGATGGTCAACATTCAAATGAAGCCAAAATAATGGCTCTGATTCATAGGGATAAAGTTTTTGATAAAAATCTTTGTAATCAGCATCGGTTAATGTGGTCGGATCTTTTTTCCAAAGAGGAACTGTTTCATTAATGGCTTTTGGATTTTCTTCTTTCTTTTTGCTGTCAGAGAGAAAAACAGAGTAAGGCATGAAGTCGCAATAGCGAGTTAATGTCGTGCTTAATTTCCCCTCATTGGCAAAATCTAATGAATCATCGTTAAGATAAAGTTTAATTTCTGTTCCCACTTGATCAAAACTAGAATCATCGAAACTATATTCTGTTTCTCCCTCACAAACCCACTTAGTTGCTTTTGCTCCGGCTTCCATCGATAGTGAATTGATTTCTACTTTCTTTGCCACCATAAAAGCTGAATAAAAACCTAAACCAAATTTTCCAATAATATCATTTTTAGTTTCTGTTCCTGTTTCTTTCATTTTCTTGACGAATTCTTCTGCTCCTGAAAAGGCTAAACGAGCAATATATTTTTCAACATCTGCTTCAGTCATTCCTAGACCGTTATCACGAATAGTAAGTGTTTTTTCATCGCTATCAAATTCAACCCAAACTTGACCCTCTGGTGCTTCTTGATTGGTAGTTCTGGCCAATGTTTGTCGCTTAGTGATTGCGTCACAGCTGTTAGAGACGAGCTCTCTTAGGAAAATATCGTGCTCTGAGTAAAGCCACTTCTTAATAATAGGGAGTATGTCGTTAGTGTTGACGGAAATGTTTCCTGTACGGCCCATAAATAGATCTCCTTGGATAATGCTGTAAACTTTGGTCAAAATTTCATAAGATTTGTAATGATTAATATGGGAATCCTATGGGCGACTGTCAAGGTATAGGCTAAAATAAAAAGTATGATGATTAGTATGAAAGACAGTAATGAAAAAACACGAATCGTAGTGCTTACAACGGGCGGAACGATTGAAAAAATTTACAACGAAACTGATGGCACCTTAGCTAACCAAGAGACCATCATCAAAAATAGGTTATTAGAGCGTCTACGTTTGCCCTATACAGAGCTGGAAGTAAGATCGATCATGGCCAAGGATTCCTTGTACATGGATGACGGAGATCGCGATATTATTCTAAGCTCACTAAAACGTTTTGAGGTCTACAAAAACCCCATCGTGGTTTTGCATGGAACGGATACAATGGCAGTGACTGCCAATTTTTGCTTCAATAATTATCCTCAAATTTCAGTACCGGTCATATTTACGGGAGCTATGAAGCCCCTCGAGATCACTGACTCGGATGCTCAGCAAAATGTGGTCGAAGCACTCTATGCTGCAAAATTAGTTTCATCAGGATACTATATTTCCTTTCACAACCGGCTTTTTCAAGTTCCTTACGTGACTAAGAATAAGAACAAAGGAACTTTTGAATCAGTTTCTAAGTAAAAAAGGGGGCATAGGATCTTACTGCCTCAAATTTCTGCCCAACTCATTCTACTTATTTCCTTGAATAACTCGCACTTGATTACTTATCTATCTGTAATTTAAAAGAATTAACCAACTAAAAGACTTGGGAATAGTACTCTAAGTGTAAAATATTTCAAGAGAGACTTCCTTTATTCCGATCTAGTCATGAGAGTCATGATGTTAAAAAAACGAACTTCACGAATTCACTTTCCTTTTCAATGGCTGATTTTATTATCAGTCTCAATGCTCGTTTCCTGTGTTGAATCGAGTGGACCTGCACGTGGACCAAGTTCTAAAACAGCACTTAAGACTAATACAGGAACCACTAATGGAACCAATGTAGGCTCACCTCCGCCTGGTTTTGGTTCAAGCACTACAACTTCTACTGTGACTGGTGTTGAGTTAAGGCACTTAGTCGATCCTCAAGATGGTGGTTACTCTACTAAGGTTACAATTCCAAAAAACTTTTCTGGTTATCTTTATCTTTCAGGTCTTAACGTCAGCAATTTGTCTGATAAATTTATTAGTGTCAGGTTTCGTTTTGGCCAAGCGATGGAGCCCATTACTATTCCGGCGGTGATTGCGAGAGGTCCTGGAATTATTCCGCAAACAGATATTGAAGTTTTAATTCTGGATTTAAAAGACAAGCCTTTTGAGAGACTCCGTCTACTTTATGATCTTTATGACTACAATAACTACGGTATCAATTTCGCCAATAAAAATCCCGTTTCTAGTAATCGTGATCGTAATCTTTATTGTCGTGGTGTGGATCTTAACTATGACCCAACATTTGTTGGAACAAGTTCAAATCCAACATGTAGCGGAACTGATAGCGTTTGTAAGTACACCTATGCCAAGGTGATGGATAAAGGCTTAATTCAAAACAGCAACAGTAATATTCCTTTGATTCCAAGTAACATTCAAGTGGCCTTAGGTGCAACTGGTGTCTATACCTCTGATACAGCTACTCAAAAATTATCAAAATGTTTACCAAATGATGGTTCAATGCCTACGGATATCGCAGGGACTATTACCTTTAATACTGCATTCGCTTTTAACTCGTTAACTTATACCTATAAAGGTCCTTATCGCGCTCTCAACCAAAGCCTTTGGCAAATTAGTGGAAGTGCAATTACCGCCCAAAGTAATACTCAGTCTATAGGTTTATTTGAGGCGACCATAGGAAATAATGGTAATGCTGATAATGGAATTCGTTCATTAATGTTTCCTCTTTATGGAAAATTACCTTTAAGAAAAAGTTTAGAATATCGTGGTGCCGCGACTCCAAATGGAGTGAAAAGTGTTCTCTCTGGATTATCCGTTGATGGAACAAGTGATTGGATGGATGGATGTAATATCCGTGCTGCCAATTACGATTCATTTACCAATGAGGGAATCGGATCATGCAACGTAACTTCCACAATCCAATTAGTTTATACTGATTCATCTGGCAAAGAAGTTGTTATTGAAGATGAGAATTCTGCTAAAGTAAAATTACAAATTGTTCGTCCTTCAACCATCAATGCTATTGGACAAGACGTTCTTTATACAGCTCTTCGTACTTGTTCTAACTCAAATAGTTGCGGTGGAGATGAATGTTGTTACAACCAACGTTGCTGGGGACGTAATCTTGTTTCACAATGTTTAGAAGATTCTCATAATGAAGGAAATTTCCCGGTTGGAGAAACTTGTACTTCTGATTACCAATGCTCATCACTTTGTTGTCAGGCAACGACGGGAAGATGTGGTGTTCATGATTCAACTTTAAATCCGGCTGTTCTTTGTCAGAAATCTGCAGGGGAAAGTTGTGTAGCTAAAGAATGGTGTCGTAAAGAGCCAGTGGTTGATTGTTATGTTGTTTCTACGGGTCCTAATCTTCAAGGAAAACCAACATGTGCTTTAAAATGTTATAATATTCTTCGTCATGGTGATTGTCGAAATGGTACTTGTATCCCACCTGGTTCAGGAACGATTGAAGATTTTAACCCTGCGGAGCCAGATCCTTATGTTCGCTGCCAAGCTGCCCGCGACCCTTCAACCATTGATCCTTCAGGTACTCCAGTAAGTAGTGGTTCAGGTAGTGGATCAGGTAGTGGTTCGACTGGTAATTAACCCTGTGCTTATTGCTAGAGTTAAGCCATCGTCTTAGTCTTAATCATGGAAATTTTGTTACTTATTTTTCTCTCCTTGAGCTCAACTTTATGTCGGGCAGAAAGTCTTTATAGAGTGGAGAGATTTCAATCGAAATTTTTTACTGCTCAAGATAAAGAGAAACTTCGTGAATATTTCCAAGATGATTATTTAGTAAAGAAAAAGACCCAGGAATTTGAAATGGGTGGACAAAAATTTTTTCATTTTTTAAGTGCAAGCATAGCCACAGAACTCCGAGAAGAAGTGAAGCAAAACCCATTCGGTGATTTACTTTGGCCGGATAATTTGGACCTATTGGACCTATACCTTATAGAATTGGAACAGGAGAACCTTCGATGACAGATATAAAAAATGATTTAGGACAAGTTGTCTTGGACCATATTGCCATTGCCGTTAAAAGCATCGAGCATTCACAAAAGATTTACGAAGATATTGGTTTCACCTTTTGGGATAAAAAGGAAATCGTTGCTTCACAAAAAGTAATGACCGCTTTTGCCAACATCGATACTCATGCCCATGTGGAGCTATTGCAGCCAACAGAAGAGCAGGGTGCTATTTTTGATTTCATCAATAAGCGCGGTGAGGGTATTCATCATATTGCTTTTTTAGTTCCTGATATCTATGCCAAGCAGGAAGAGTTAAAACTGAAAGGCTACAAGCTCCTCTATGAAACACCACAGCCTGGAGCGAATAATAAACTGATTAATTTTATTCATCCCAAAAGTGCTGGTGGAGTGATGATTGAAATATCACAGGAAAGTGTTCAGGAGAAAAAATCTAATGAATAGCTACACCATGCATACGCCAACCCTGACGAAAATTAACAAAATTATATTAATAACGGCAGGAGCCCTTTTTCTTCTGCAGTCTATACTTTCTGTGAATGGAATTAGGCTCGAAGGTATACTAGGTCTAATTCCAGAAAAAATGATTTCAGGTCACCTTTATCAACTAGTCACTTATCCTTTTGTTGCTCCAGGATTTTTTGCCATTCTTTTTAATGGCATGGTGATTTGGTTTATTGGAAGTGATTTAGAAGAAAAATGGGGAGAGAAAACTTATATAAAGTTTTTCTTTTTTTCCATCCTCGGTGCGGGACTTATTTATACACTTTTAGGCATTAGTGTTTTTAATTCCACCATGAGTTACTTCACGCCAATGATGGGGCTTTCGGGATTTTGTTATTCTTTACTTTTTGCTTATGCCATTATTTTTGCCGACCGTAATCTTTCTTTCATGATGTTGTTCCCAGTGAAAGGGAAATACTTCTGCATGCTGATTGCCGGAGTTGAGCTCTATATGGCCTTTTTCTCCAGCTCTAAGGCTTCGGCATGGGGGCACCTAGGAGCCGCTTTGTGTGGCTTCCTGTTTTTGCGCGTAAAGTCATTGTCAATCGCGAAGGGCAAGTTGATGGAATTTAAACGTCAGCAAAATGTGGAAAAAGCAAAAGGCAGACTTTATATCGTTCCAGATGAGGAAACAGAGAAGAAGAAACCGAATAAGGATGACCCTAAGTATTGGCAATAAGAAAACATTCATGTATGCTGCCCCGATAGATTTATTTTAGAAGGGGACTTTATGAAGTTAAAAATGGCTTTGGACGAAAAACAACTAGATTTAAGACTTCGCGATCGTTTAGTAGCAGAAGGCAAACTGACAAAAGAAACTCTTGATAAAGCGATTGCAGCTCTTCCTGACGATGCAAAAAATGCTGTTGAAATGGGAAGTGATGACCATAGCAAAAACGTTCAGTAATTTTTAAAATTATTTTTTGATAGTAAAAAGCCTCTTCCAAAGAGGCTTTTTTATTGGACGATAAAAGTAGAAAAGTAAATTTCCCGCACAATTTGTGACCTCAGATAATCATTCATTTTTTTCTTCAGACGACTCTCGAGCAAAATTTTTCCAGAAATCGAATTAAGTTCATCTGGAGTTAAAGTTCCGGTTACCTCAATAATGATATCGAATAGTTTTGATTTATGATCTGTTAGTATTTTAAGACCATCATCTTTAAATGGAAGTAAATGGACTTCAACATCGAGAAAACGAAGCCTGGTCTGTTCGCTTGAAAGATTGATGGTCATTTTTTCTAATTTGAATGGGGCAACTTCAGTTTGCAAACGAGCATTTCGTTCAAGATCACTAAGTTCAAGACCTTCATCTGGAAGTGGTTTTTTAAATACCATTGTTGTGTAGATAAATAAAGCAAGGCCACCGATGAGGGTGGCCAGGTTTAGTCCAATGAGAACTTTATCAATTATCGGTTTTCCTGTCATAATTCTAATTTAGTATAAGGCAATTCTAAATCACGAGCAACTTGTTCGTAGACAAGTTTACCATTGTGGATGTTAACCCCAAGTTTAAGTGCTTTATCTTTCTTAATAGCTTCATTAACACCATCACGGGCAAGGGCACGAGCATACTTCATGGTTACATTAGTAAGTGCAAAGGTAGAAGTTCTTGCAACTGCTCCTGGCATATTGGCAACACAATAGTGAATCACACCATCAACGACGAAAGTTGGATTCTCATGTGTTGTTGGCTTACAAGTTTCAATACATCCACCCTGATCTACAGCAATATCGATAACCACTGAGCCTTTTTGCATTTTAGAGATCATTTCTCTTGTAACTAGTTTAGGAGCTTTAGCACCTGGAACTAAAACTGCCCCGATCACTAGATCTGATTGAATAACTGCTTGTTCAATATTGGCGACGTTTGAGTAAAGAGTCGTTATACGGTTATCAAATAAGTCATCAAGTTCAGCTAGTCTTTTTGGAGAAAGATCGATAGCAATCACTTCTGCTCCAAGACCCATTGCCATTTTAATGGCATTTGTTCCAGCGATACCACAGCCAATCACTGTCACTTTACCACGTTGAACTCCTGGAACTCCTCCCATTAGAATTCCTTTTCCGCCGTTATTTAGTTGCAAATAAGCTGCTCCAATTTGTGTCGCCATTCTTCCTGCAACTTCTGACATCGGAACAAGTAAAGGAAGTGAATTGTCTTCAAGTTGAATTGTTTCGTAAGCAACACAAGTTGCTCCAGACTTCATTAAACCCATAGTAAGCTCACGGTCAGCAGCTAAATGTAAATATGTATAAAGAATATGGTGAGGCTTAAGTAAAGCGATCTCTACAGCTTGTGGTTCTTTTACTTTCACAATCATAGTCGCCGTATCGTAAACGTCTTTCATGTTTGCCAGGATTTTCGCACCAGCTTTTTCGTATTCGCTGTCAGCAATACCAATTCCCATACCAGCATTTTTTTCGACATAAACTTCATGTCCATCAAGGACGAGCTGTTTAACGCCACCAGGGACAATTCCTACGCGGTTTTCGTTGTTTTTAATTTCTTTCGGAACACCAATTTTCATGTGAACTCCAATGGTATGTAAGGTTAGTGATTGTTTCTTAAAGTGAGGGGTATTCTAGCGTCTGAGTATCAAAAAGGGGAGCAACTTTTTTACCAAAGAGCTGCGTCATTTCATGACTTAATTGATCGTGATCAAAGTCATGAGCCATGTGGATAAGTCCCGAAAATTCTGGAGCAATTTGGCGAATATAGTTGAGTGTTTTATCGAGGTAAAGATGAGTTTTGTGAGCTTCTCTTTTAAGACAGTCAATAATGAGAACTTTTAACTTTGCCTCTTTAAAGTCACGAATAATAGCCTCAGGGATTTCATGACAGTCGATAATGTAACCAAAACTTTCATGACGAAATGCCAGTGTTTGTCCGTAACCATGAGGAGCATAGAAAAAATGGAATTTTTCTCCTAGTACTTCATTCATTTGCCCTGGAGTGACTGTTTCTAGCGATAGACGTGGAACACCTCCACCCAGAGCAGGTCTATCAGAAGTATAAAGTTTGTCTGCTTGAAAAATATAAGGAAAACGATTGGTCATACTCAGAGCAAATTCTTTAGTGGTGAAAATGGGTATATTTTTGTTTTGAAAAAAAGAGAATGGTCTCAAATCGTCGATGCCATGTAAGTGATCTGCATGGTCATGAGTAATGATGGCTGCATCAACAGATTCAATCTTATTAGCGAGAATCTGACTACGTAGATCGGGTGTCGTATCGACGATAATTTTTTTTCCCTGGGCCGTGTTTAGGTATATACTCGTTCTGAATCGTTTATTCTTAGGATTGGTCGATGTGCAGATGGCGCAATGGCAACCAATGGTGGGGACTCCAGTGCTTGTTCCCGTACCTAAAATGGTGATTGTGTTAATTGCTTGGGTCATACTTAATAGATTCACCTACAACAAGTTAGAAATCCAGAAGAAAAAGGAAAAAGAAGATGAGAAAAACTCTTACCTTGGTTATGGCGTTAGCAGCTATAGCTTGTAGCTCGCCTAAGCATGAGGTGGTAACTGCCAATGGTGATACAGGTAACAAGAAAAGTAGTGCGCTTGAAGTACAAATTCCAGTAGAGAAAGTGGAATTAGCCAATGGCCTTACAGTACTGATTGTTCCTAATCATAAACTTCCCATTTTTTCATATTATACTTTTTATAAAGTTGGATCAAAATTTGAGGGCAAAGGCATCACCGGAGCTTCACACTTTCTTGAGCATATGATGTTTAAGGGAGCGAAGAAATTTCCAGAGGGCGTTTTCGATCATTATATCGAAGCCAATGGTGGAAATACTAACGCTTTTACAACTTACGATCAGACTGTTTATTACCAAAATCTCCCATTACCAACACTTGAAAAAATTGTTGAGATGGAAGCTGACCGTATGGAGAACTTAGCGCTTAATCCAGATTCATTTGAGAAAGAACGCCAAGTTATTTTAGAAGAAAGAAAAATGCGTTATGAAAACTCACCTGGTGGACAACTCTACCAGTTGATGCTTGAAGAAATGATGAAAGGAACTCCATACGAAACTTCTGTTATCGGCTCAATCCCTGATTTAAAGTCTGTTACCAGAGATCAGATACAAGAATACTTTAAAACTTTCTATGCACCTAATAATGCCATCATTGTGGTTGTTGGAGATGTTGATTCAAAAAAATTGATGAAGCTGATCGAAAAAAACTTTGGATCAATTCCTAAATCTGAAAAATTAGCAGAACTTAAAGCCAAAGTAGAAAAGGACGAATTGTTTAAAGGGAAGCCTAACTTCGGGAAAGTCTATAAAGTGAAAGGCGAAACTCCTGAACCTCTTTTTGCTCTAGCTTATGCTGGAGATAAAATTGGAACCAGAAGAGCCTTTGTGATGGATCTCCTTTCCAATATCTTAACCGAGGGAGTGGGGTCTTATCTCAATCAAAAATTTGTCAGTGGTGATAAACAAATACTTTCAGGGATAGATGCAGCCAACTATAATTTAGAAAATAGCGGTGTGTTCTTTTTGAAAGGCAGTCTTCTCAAAGGGAAAAACTTTGATGCCTTTATCAAAGACTTAAAAAGTACTTTAAAGAAGTCTTGTGACGTTGCCATTACTGACCAAAGTATGCAAAAGACAAAAAACCAGTATCTTATTTCAGCCTATGGAGAGTTAGAAACAAACGATGGAACGGCTATTTTCCTCGGAACAAGAGAATCTCTCTTTGGCGATTTCCGTTTCTATGAAAAAGAATTTGCCATCTATGATTCAATTACTAAAGAGGAAATTATAAGCGAATGTAAAAAGATTTTTGGTACAGATAAGTCTGTACTATTTAGTCTTTGGGAAAAGAATTAAGGGGAACTTATGAAATTTATATTATCAATTTTGTTGCTATGCTCTTTCACTAAAATACAAGCCAGCGAACATATCGATGTCGAAAAATTTAATTGGGATGGAATGGATGTCGTTTATCTGCAAGATGAAAGACTTCCAACTTACCTGGTGCAATTCTTTTTTGCCGATGGAGCTTTGGCAGATCGCCCCACTAAAGGTGGCGAAACCGAAATGATGTTTGAGCTCTTATCAAGAGGAACTGATCAGTACGATCAGAAAAAGTTGGCTGATTTTTTTGAGTTTTATGGGGTTGAATTTTCCAGTCAGACCGTACATGAATACTCGACTTTCGCTTACAGCGGTTTAGTGAAAGATATTCAAGAAACAACCAAGATGGTTTGTCACATGTTTACCAATGCCACTTATCCAAAGGAAGAGATTAGTAAATACCAAGTTCTTATCTCAAATCAGTGGAAGAATTTAGTTATTAATCATGGCGCCTTAGCGGAAAGAGTTTTCCGTCAAGTTAGCCTTGCTAATACTCCTTATGCTTCAGCCACAGATGGAAGCAGTAAAACACTTTTAAATATTACCAATGAGGACCTTAAAGCCAAAAATCATTACTTTAATCATAGTGTAAAAAAACGCATCTACTTAACTGGCCCAAAAAAAATGTTGGATGGATTTAAAGAAACACTAAGTACCAACTGTGGATGGCAAAATTCTCAACAAGCAATTGTCCGCGGTTCTCCCGATGATAAAAATTATGTCATGTTAAAAAAACCTATGTTTTACTTAGTTCCAGTTCCAAAGGCTAATCAGGCTCAAATTAAAATTGGACGTTATGTAACTTCATCTGAAGTGAGTAATAGTGATTTTAATAAACAAGAATATCTTGGCTTGGTCTCTGAATTTTTGGGCGGCGGCTTCACCTCTAAGCTTATGCAAGAACTTCGAGTTAAGCGTGGTTTAACATACTCTGCAGGATCCACCATAAGTCTTCAAAAGTATTACGGCAGAATAGTCATTTCGACTTTTACAAAAAACGAAACTTTGAAAGAAACTCTAAACGTCACAAAAAATGTATTAGTAGATGTAGCTCAAAGTAATTTTGATGAAAAAGAAGTGGCTACTATTATTCAAAATTTATCGGGAAGCCATCCCTTTAAATTTGAAGCCAATAAAAGTTTTATGCAAAACTTAGCTTTCTTTGATCATATTGGGAAAAGCTATAATGATCTTTACGAGTTCCCTAATATAATTAAAAAAATTAAGAAACAGGATATAGCTCGTATTACCCAAGATGCTTTTAACTGGAATCAACAAATTATTTTAGTAGTAGGTGACAAGGCCCTTGAGAGTCAGTTAAAAGAATTAGGTGAAGTGCAGATCTTAAATTACAAAGATTACTTATAAGAATTATGCCTTGGTTTGCCCTTCAATATTGAGTAGGGCACCAGGGTATACTGACAAATTATTGGCTTTGAATTGACCATTAAGTTTACCTGAAGAACGCACAATCAAAGTTCCTTGAGCTTCAATTTTTCCTTCGACCACACCATAAATTTCAATGTTATCACAAAATATAGAACCCTTGATGCTACCAGTTTGTTCTACCACGAGTTTTCCCGGTCCAGTGAAATTTAATGTGCCTTCAAGTTCACCGTAAACGTGAACTTCGCTTTTCATATGAAACTCACCTATCAATTTTAATTCTTTACCAATAATGGAGAGTGAATGTTCACGAATTTCTTGTTCGACGTTCATTATTTGATCTCGTAAGGGCCGATTTCTTTTTTGAGTAAAAGATCTCCAGCTCTGGTAAAAATAAGGATAGTGAATGAATTGCTACCCACATATTTGTTTCTAAAAGAGGCGACCACTGGACGCATTCTTGAAAATCCAAATTGCTCTCCAATGTTATAAGGAACTTTTGTGACATTGATATAAGCTGGATGTGCTGGATAGAATCCAATTTGCCCTGAATTATTTCTTTGTACCACTAGTGCATATCCGGTAATCTTTGTTTCATTGGCATTGTTAATTAGATCAAAATTGAGAGTTACCCCTCTTAGATTTTGCGACAATTGTACGTTGTCGACCTTCACTAGATTTTGATTGGTAATATCTTTGAAACCAATAGGACGTTTCACATAATTAAAAATATCTGCGCTAACATTGCCCAACGAAGTCGATGTTGATTGGACCGTCGCCTTCGGTGTAAGGACTTGGTTGGCTACTGTTGTCGGGGTTGGCGGAACCAGGGTTGCCACCGTCGATGGAGTAGGTGTTACTTGAGCGATTAAAGTAGCTTCTGGAGTAATTGTTGGCGTGGGGTCTGTATTTGTCGCGACGTCAGAAGCATTTAATTTCATTAACAGATTGTTATTTTCATCTGTGAGTAATTGAATCTTGGCTAATAAATCTTCTTTATCTTTAATGTAATTTTGCTCTTTCTGAAATTTTTCAAATTCGGAATAAACTTTTTGACGACGGTTGAGAACTAGATATCCAATGGTTGTAAGTAGCAGAGCAATCATGAGTACAACACTCATAACCGTTCTTTTCAAGATTCCACGCTTAAGAGTAAAGGTCACAGCCTTCTTTGCTTCGTCATAGACGACAACGGTGACTTTATCTGATTTTTGGTGAAACATATATACTTACTTATTCTTTAAAAAATCGATTTGCGGGAACAAAGTTACTTCCTTTATCTTCAGGTATTTTTGCCCATAGTTCAGCTACAATTTTCCATTCGTAATTATGATTCTTTTTAAGATACAGAGTTTTTTTACCCGAATCATTGATGGTATTTGAAACATACTTTTGTTCCATTTGTACTACAATATAGTCATTGAAGCTTAAAATAGAAATATTAAAAAAGTCGACCATAGGTTTTCCAGGATTACTAAAAACAGCTTTCTTATAAGCTTTATAAGTCTGGAAAGTTCCTTTTGCATCTTTAAATTCTTGAGGGTGGTAGAACTCCATATAGGCATCAACGTTTTCTTCTCTCCAAGCATTACGCCAGCCAGTAATCAGCTCATTAATTTCTTTTCTTTGATCACTCCATTTTTTCTCATTAAGAAAAAATAAGTCATGAACTATTACTATCGAAGTATTATCAAGATCGATATATTGAGCAATCTCTTTTAAATCACTATCAACTACTACGACGCAACCTTTAGAGTCTAATCCTTTGTCTATTCTTGATTCATCATCTGTTGAATGGAGCCAAATACCACTACCTGTTTTGCCGTTTCTCGAGTCTATGATGTTGGGATAATTTGTGGGAAAAGCTCCGGCGCCAAAAATCTTAGCGTCGTTTGCATTATACATTTTATGTAATTTATCTTTTGAGTAGAAATCCCAGAGTTGATAAATACCTTCTGGCGTTTTTTTATCACCCTCATTCGTTTTGTTGCCAGCAAATTTACCTGTGGCAATTTTATAAGTTTTTACTAATTCTGGTATTCCGTTGGTATTTTTGTAAACCGAGATTTTATGAGAGGATTTTTCAACTAGCATCACGTGATGAGAAAACTTATCATCCAATTGTAACATATTACTCGGATAAAAAATTTCCGCTAACGCAGGAAAACTTAAAAGTAGGCTGGTAAGAAACAGATAATTCTTGATCATAGTGATCCACTTTTTTCTAGGCTAGTTTATCTTAGTTCTTCTATTCTAGCCTCCGCCTTTCTTTGAAGCAATAGCAATATCTGCCTATCTTCCTGATTTTTATGAAAGTGACCTACTGCCTGCTAGAATAGATGAGACTCTAAATGGAGAACATTATGGAAAAGAAAGACAAACTGCAATTAGATGAAATGTTGAGCGATTCAGAAATGATCGATAAGACATTGAATAACATGAAGATTTCTAACGAGGACGTCTTAAAATCCGATACGAATGTGAATATACAAGCAGTCTTTAACAGTGTTCTAGGAACACCGGAGCCTGACATGTCAGATGACAATAAATTAAGTAATTCACTAGACAGTATGGACGATGATGAAGGTAAAGCAACTGTCGTGCTTGATATCAACGCCATGAAAGCAGAATTAGAGTCGAATTCTGGTGAAGCCGAAATTGATTTATCTTTTGGTGATGATGGCGGCGATGAAGCAATGAGTTTAGGAAGTTTGGATTCAAGTCCCTTAGAAATGGACAGTCTTGATTCTACAAATGCCAATGACGAAAATTCTGATATGGGCGGAATGGATATTGATCTCTCAATGGGAGACATGGAATTAACTGGAACAGAAACTGGCTCAAGTGAAAATGAAAGTAGTTCAGCTCCAGGAATGGAGATGGATGGACTTGATCTTTCTACTGAGCTTGGAGCATTAGAAAGTTCTAGTGGTGAATTGGTTGAAGAAGAAGAGCCTCTGATTTTAAATAGTGACAATAACGATGAAGTAATAGCTCGCGAAACTGCTGGCCTTACAGGTGATCTAGACTCTGCTTTTTCTGAACCATCTTCAATGTTAAGTATGGATCAAGGTGAAGAGTTAGAAGTGTCTCCTCCAGACGCTTCGCTTGATGATTTAGATTTTTCCTCAATGCCAGATTTACCGTCAATAGATGATAAAGAAGTTCAATTTAATGAAAAACCTGCTGCAGTCGCTACTAAGTCTGAAGTAACTCGTACAGATATTTTGATGCCAGAAGCGAATAAAGCTCCACTTAAAAGTGAAGTGCTAAGTGAAGTCACTACTCCTAATTTCCAGATGGGTGACTTAGAAGCAGAAGATATGTTTGCTCCTCCTGAAATTGAAGCCCAAGTTGAAGAAGCACCACCGGTTGTTGTTAAAGTAGCAGAACCTAGACGAGAAGCTGCTCCAGCCCGTCCTCAAGCAAGAGAAGTGGTTAAACATAATCCTCAAACGCATAATGATCGTGATTATGCTACTCATCAAGATTATGTTGCTCACCACGATGATGAATTAATGCGATTATCATCGACTATTCGTGGTTTAAGAGATGATAGACAACAATTATTAGATAAGATCAATAAATTAGAAGAAGAAAAAAAATATACTCAACAAGATAATATCACAATGAAAGCTGAGCTTGATGAGAAAAAAATCGAAGTTTCTCTTATCAAGAAACGTCACAATGATGACTTAAATCATCTTCGCTATCAATTAAATTTGACGGAAGATAAGCGTGTGATGTTAGAAGAGAAGAATCGATTACTACGACAAGAATTTGATAAACTTGCAAGCAAAGTACGTGTTGATTTTAATAAAATTCAGGCCCGAGAAAAAGAACTTGAAAATCAACTCGAGCTTTTAAAGTCCGATAGTGAAGTGCAAATTAGAAATCGTGACTCAAAAATCATGGATCTAAAACGTAAGATCGATACATTAGAATTTGATATGGAAAATATCGTTATCAAAGAAAATCAATCTCGCAATTTACAAGGGGAATTGGAATCGAAACTTGATAAAACGATTAAAACTTTAAGAAATGCCATTAATTCATTAGAGAGTGAAGATGACAACCTTCAAAAGTTTGAACTTTTAAAAAAGAAAAATCTTGATTTGTAGGTATCCTCCCTTGACCGAGAGAGCGTTGTTTGAAAAGTAACCCTAAACTTTGTATTCTAGGATTCAGTGATTCAGTCACTGATGAATTAGTTTTAGATATAATGAGAAGTGGTCTTACTTTGTCTGTTGAATGGGTAAAAAAGAGAAACGTAACGAGCCCACTTAATCTTGGTGCCGATTTTCAATTCGATATTACCATTTTAAATAGTGATGGCTTCAGTGATGAGGCCCATGAACTGGTTAATAAGATAAAAACATTTTCACCACTTACAGAAATTATACTGGTGGCGGAAAATGAGAACTATAAGATGGCCATTGATTGTTTTCGGGGTGGTGTTAGAGATATCATACCATCTCCGATACGATCTCCTGATTTAAAAATAAGTCTCAAGAACGCTCTGATCCATCATTCACTTTATCAACGTTCAAATATTTTGAGCCAAGTTTTATCATTTTTGAATCAGTTTGGAGATCTCCGACAATTTACTACCAAAGAAAATATTTATGCCTCACTTTTTCGCTATTTAAATGAAAGTTTAGGAGCTAAGGCATTAGTTGTGAATAGAGTCCTTGGCAAAACACTTGAGGTAACATGGCAGATTCATGGAACCTATTTATACCCCGATGAAACTCTGGTAGAAAGAGTAAGTCTATCTTATAAACCAGAATCTTTATTTGAATTAAATCAAGCCAAGAAAGGCAAATTATTAAGTTTCTATTTTGGTTCTTCTAATGGTGAAAATTATTTGGCTCACTTGCCTTTAAGTGATGAACAAGCTGATAAATTCGAAACAAACTTTAGCGATCATTTTTTTAGAGTGCTTCGAAATATTTTTGAACAAAATGAGATATCGACTATAAATAAACTCTACGCCTCTTTATCTATGACTGATGATGTAACAGGTTTACACAACCAAAGAAAGTTATCTCAAGATCTAGATCATTATATAAATCGCTGTGAGCGTTTTAAAGAAGAGTTTTCTGTCGTTTTCATCGATATAGACCATTTCAAAAATGTTAACGATGAATTTGGGCACATTATTGGCTCGAGACTTTTGATCGAAGTTGCCAACGAAATAAGAAAAGTTGTTCGAGATACTGATGCTGTTTATCGCTACGGCGGTGACGAGTTTGTAGTCATTTTTCCCAATTCTCCATTTTCTAAGAGCTATGAAATTGCGACACGCGTTTTAAATAAAATTAAAGAAACAATTTTTTTAGCTGATGAAGGAAAGAGTCATCACCTGTCAGTCTCAATGGGCGTGGCCCATTTCCCAACTGACGCGAGTACCAAAGATGAAATTATCAACATGGCCGATCGTATGATGTACTCAGCAAAAAAATCTGGTCGTGGAAAAATATGTACTGTGAATGAACTTTTTCAAAAAACTTAAATCTATCGGACCTTAGAGCCATAAAGATACCACGACAAATTTTAAGTTGCCTTTTGGCCCCAAAATATTGGAAAAAATTTTTTGTAAGTTTAAATTGCTGCGCAAACACAATTTTTTTTAAACTCTAAATTTCTTTATTTCAAGTCTCTTGCCAACCTTATTCCCTAAACTTATCTTTCAAAAAAATATTAGAATAAAACTTCTTCTTACATTCCTTGAAATTGCATCAGCTTGGCTTTCTCTTTGCTTGTTATTATTTTTTAAATGTTTAACACAGCACGTGTGACACCTTTTCAACACCACTATTAAAGAGGGAACGATGAAACTCATTCTAGTTTTTTTGCCATTGCTTATTATTTTTGCTGCATCGAATGCCAAAGCAGATTGGACTGATCAATTTATTGGTTCGGTCAATTTTAGGTTGAGTGATGATCCAGACTACACACGAGCAGCGAATGAGGTCAATTCAGCTTCTGCAGGTTTAACTACGGCTAGAAATGAAATGGACATAAGAAAGCGCCACTTAGATCAAGCAGCTCAAAATCGTCATGCTAAAAATGCTGAACTACAAAGAGTTAAACAAGCCATCGAAAGCAAAAAAAAACAGTTGATTGATAATGAATCTTCAATCGCTTCACTTACAGGCCAACTAGTTAGTCTACAATCTGAAGTCAATTCTTTATCGGATCAAGTGGAATCTTTGAGGGGGCGTTTGAGTCAATTAGGAAAAAAACAATCAGATTTACAAGCTCAGTTAGCTGCTGCCACTGATCCAACAGTTCAAGAGGATTTAAAAAGAAAAATTTTAGCCGTACAAAGTGAAATTTCATCAACTCAAGGTGAAGTGAAATCTGTAAGCCTAGATTTACGAACTAAAGAGGCTCAAGTTCAAGCTAATACAAATAAAATTGCAGAACTTAAAGCAACTAGTACTTCGATCAATGCAGAATTGCCAGGATTGCAAGCAAGCATCTCGCGCTTAACCTCTGAAGCACAACAAGCTGCTCAAGTTGAACAAAGTTGTGTCGCCGCTGTTCAACAACAAATGAAAGTGGTTTCAAATTATGAAGCACTTTATAACAGAGAGATTAATCAATTTGAATCAGTCAAAAATCAATTAATCAATGAAATTCTTTCCTTGAATCGCCAAGGTTACGATCGCTCCTCCAATGATGGTGCACGTGAAGGAATGGATATCGCCCAACGTGTTGGTATAAACGCAGGACAGACTGATGGAAATTATAATGGTCACACAAAAGGTGAAGCTGATGGCCGCTCAAGAGATTACGACATTGGCGTTCGTCAAGGTGATGTTAAGGGCTCTGCCGATGGTGCTCGTGATGGACAAAAAGTTGGTAATGTAGACGGAATTGTCGACGGAAATAAAGAAGCTGGTCGTATTGCTGGTTCGGCCAACGGAGTACGTCGCGCCGAAGCCTCTGATGCTCGTAAGGTAGGGGATGCTCAGGGAATTAAAGCAGGGTTTGAAAGTGCCGTTCAAGATGGGAAAGAAAATGGTTATGAACTCGGAGAGGCTGAAGCCATTCAAAATAATGAAGCCACGCCGATTTCAGATAAGGTGATTCAAGGACAATTTGCCGGAACTTTTGATGGATCAATTCCTGGTTTTCCAGGTGCCCAAGGAACTTACTTCAATAGCAATTCAAACATTGGCCGCTACGTTGTCAGACAAGCTTATATTGCTGGATACAACTACGGATACAATCCTTCTGCCGAGAGAACGTTTTATAACAATATTCGTGGCATCTACGATCAAGCTTATAACAGCGCCTATAATTGGGCCTATCAGGACGCCTATAATAAACAATATGAAGATTCTCGCCAGCAAGGTGAAGCGAGACAATATAAAATTGCTTATGATCGTGAATATAATCGTGCTTATAATTCTGCTTACGAGCACTCATTTGGAATTACTGTTAATCAACCTAATGTTCAAGGAGCTGATTATCAAAACTCCTACAAAAGTGCAGATGCCAGTGCCTATGCAGCTCACTATGAAGAACTAAGAAAGGCTTCTTTTGATATTGCCTTTAAAATAAGTTACGACAAAAATATTGGCGAACAGACAGCAAAATACAAAGCAGAAAGAATCTCTCAAATTGATGCTCTTTATAGAAACTTTCCAGTGATTGATTATGTATCAGAAGCAATTTGGGATGCAGGAACGAAAAAAGTTGGTGTCAGAGATGGAATTTACATGCCCGGTGAAGATGTTGCACATGATGTCGTGATCACTAATTACGGTTCTGCTATGGCGACAGGTATTGAGCTTCGAATAGATGAAGCCAATAGTGTGGTTATCCCATCTATCCCTGGAAAAACTAGATTAACTATTAATGGAGCAGCTCTTCACCGTTTGAACGCGAACTTACAAATCGGAGCGAATTCTACTTCTAAGTTAGTGGCGAGATTTGTTTTAGCATCCCCGGATAAAGGCGTTCAGGGACATCACTTCGCCTCTATTGATGATAATATTGTTGCCCGTGCACAAGCTATAACAGTTAAGGCACAATATCCTGTTTCTGCGTCTAACCCCGTGGCTAAAACAGCAGTATTCATTCATCAACCTGTTAAGTTAAAAATGTCGATGAACAATATCTCTAGGAAACCACTAAATAGCCTTACCCTAAAAATAGATACAACTTTAGGAACTAGTGTTGTTAGTAATGAATTTTCCAATGTTGGAATTTTAGAAAATTCAACGACTCTCGAAGACGCTGAAGTAACAATTAAAGCTGAATCAGATTTATTTTCTACCATTTCATTTAAGGTCAGCATTTATTCTAATGGCGTGCTTGTTGGTAATTCAATCATGGGCGGAGAAGAGATTGTTCGCGCAGGATACGAAGAAAAGCCAGGGAAACCAGTGGTTGTTTTCTCATCACTAACAAAAGAGGGGAGAGATGACTTTAAAGATTTAATGAGTGAGTCTGAGGGAATGAGTAATATTAGTATTATTGATCTCAATGGCCAATCTCAAAATACACAAGTTCTTAGCTCTAAAATGGCTGGAAAAACCCTCTTGGTCGCTTTGGATAAAGAAGGAAAAGTGTTAGCCGCGCTTGAAAATGTTTTTAAAAATGATCATGTCTTTGTCGCTTTTCTTAATGGAACTGATGCAACTTTAGCACAAGCACGTAATAATCTTAAAACGGTAAAGGATTCTACTATTCTGCCTTTTGAATATAAAGACCATAAGTTATCAATTCTTTCGACTGCTCCACTGCTTAATCAAGAAGTAAAATCAAAAGCGAGTATTGTCAGCTTTGAAATTCGCGATTTAGACTTAGTCCATGTTTTAGCAAAGGCACTAAAACAAAATGATGATGAACTTCTTTCAACTTTAGGTGCGGCATTTACCATGGAAGACTTTTTAGCTAAGTCTGATGATATGCTCTTATTCAATAAAGTAATTGGTCTTCGTGCGATAGAAGATGTTGTTCAGATTTCTACTGCTTTTGAGCTCTCTGATGATAGAAAAGAAAGAAGAGAGTTGCGCAAAATGTTCAAGAAAGAAGAGGATTTACTGCTTCGTAAGTTTAGAGCTAAATTAGAAAAGGGCTCAAAACAAGAAAGACTGGCGACTAGTGCAGCTGCTTATCCATTACAACATGGATTGGATTTCTTACTCAATGAAAGAGAGCCTTTTTTAGCGCTGGCACCGAGAATTCAACGAAATGCACTTCGCTCAATTAAAGATTTTGATAATGAAGCCAGGAGGTTTATTAAGAGAAATCTTAGTAGAGACACTGTAAAAAAAATTGAAGCTATAGAAACTGCTTACTTCGTGATTCCATAACTTGGTCATTTCGTAGGCGTACATTTAGGCCCTTCTTTCTATTTCCTAATTGCGAAATACAGAGAAGGGCTTTTTATTTTGACCTTATTTAACCTTTGCTTTATTGTTAAAGATAATGAACATGAAAAGACTCGATCAAAATAGAACATTGGTACTCTTTCTTACTGGCTCCATTTTGGTGTTGCTTGTGGGAATTATCCGTATCGTCTTGGATTTATCTCATGGTTTTGTCCAAGGTCCAATAAGCTTTGCCTTAGGATTCATGTATACAGCCTATGGAGTCTTGGCCATTCAAGTTGAAATGAATTATAGGAAAAATCATATTACTTTCCCAAGTGCCTATATTTTTACCGGCTTGATGATGTCTCTCGTATTATTGGTATTTTCAATTCTTTGGTTTTCAGTGCCTGAGATACTTTTTTTCGCCTTAGCTTTTTTAAGTTACTTAGGATCTTTTATCAGTAATAAAATCTATTTCAGTTAATTTAAAAACATAAAAAAAGGCTCCATCGGAGCCTTTTTCGATAAACCATTCTTTTAATTAAATTATTTTTTAGCTACTTTTTTAACAACTTTCTTAACTGCTTTTTTGGCAACAGCTTTTTTCGCTACTTTTTTAACAGCTTTTTTCTTCGAAGGAACAACTGTTTCAAGTTTCTTTTGAAGACGAGAAATTTCTTTTTTCTGGTCATCAATGAATTTCTTAGCGCTCTTTATCTGACTAGGAATTGTTTTATTGATGAGTGTTTCAACTTGCTTTTTCTCATCTCTAAATTTTTTCTTAAGAAGATTGATGTCTTTGCTCGCGATATTTTGAATATCTTCTTTTGCATTGTTAACCATGTTTTTGACTGATTCTTGAAGATCTTTCACTGGATTCTCTTCAACAAACTTAGTGACGTTGTCTTTGATGTTTTTGATTGAACTTAATGTTTCTTCGATTTTTTCTTTCATGATTGTCTCCTCTCGTAAAGACTGGGTTAATAGTAAAATTTGTGATCTTTAGTGATAGGTATCCGGTAACCAAATCCAAAGCTCTTTGCTTTGATTTTGAGTATAGGACAGAACTGATAACGTTTATACTCTGATTTGGCGTACAATAAAAACACTTTTTTTAATTCCTTTTCTTCAAAGCCCATTTTGGCCATTTCTTTGAAACTTAGTCGGTAACTTAAGATTCCCTCAAGTATAGCATCTAGTCTTTCATAAGGGGGGAGGCTGTCTTCGTCCTTCTGATTTTCTCTCAATTCAGCACTGGGGGCGCGGTCGATAATTCCCATAGGGATCAGTCCTGGGTGTAGAACATTCAAATACCGGGCCAGGTCAAAAACTTCTGTTTTGTAGAGATCTCCAATTAAACTTAGGGCACCAACTGAGTCACCATAGAGAGTCGAATAGCCAACAGCTAGTTCAGATTTATTTGAGGTGTTAATCACTAAGGAGTCAGTCATATTTGAACGGGTATAAAGGAGGGCTCCCCTTAGGCGACTTTGAATATTTTCATTGGCAAGACCTTCTAAAGGACTTCCAAAAATATCATTAAAATTATTCTTCATCGTAGCGTGATAAAATTTGATGGGAAGGGAATATAGGGGGACTCCAAGACTAGTACAAAGAGCGTTTGAAAGCTCATAACTTAAGGTGGCAGAATACTGACTTGGCATATAAATAGCTTCTAAACTTTGTCCTTTTTTTAAAGAAAGACGGGCCAAAGTGAGAACAAGGGCCGAATCGATACCACCAGATAGTGCCACAGTGAATTTTTTGAAACCGGTTTTTGAAGCATATTCCTGCAGCCCAAATTCTAAAGCCTGCTTAACTTCTGCCAACTCTTCATGACTTAAGCTTTTTACTCTTGGTAGTGCCTTTTGTTTGGTCAGGGATATTTCAAAAAGACTTTCCCAAGTGTTTTCTTCTTTCACATCATACGTCGATAAAGACTTTTTATTTTTTTCTGCCACATATTCTAAAACGGTCGCAGTAAAAGCCTTGGCTTGGATAACAATATCCAAATCTTCCGCCACAAAGCTTTGACCATCAAACAGAACTTCGTCTTCAGCACCAACGCGATTGACATAGATAAAGGGAGCTGCAAAGGCTCGTGAAAGCTCTGTGGCTCGAGCAATTCGTTTATCTAGTTTTCCAATATTAAAAGGGCTGGCTGAAAGATTAATTAATAAATCTAAGCTTTCATTTTTATTTTTAAGTTCCTGGTGAAGGGACTTTCCAGGGTCAAAATCATGGGTCGTTGATGGCCACATGTCCTCACATATAAGAAGACCTACTTTCAACCCATGAATGGTAAGAATGGTGTTTTCGGTACCAGCTGAAAAATATTTTTTCTCATCGAAAATGTCATAATTAGGGAGCAGTCGTTTGCTGTAAACAGAAGAAATATTACCTTTTTCTGCACACCAAATCACATTCTTAATGTGTTGGGGGATGCCCTTGCCGTCTTTCTTGTATTCCAGTCCACCCATGAGGAAAACTTCGCTTTCTTTTCTAGATGCAGCCCAACTCCTTACTTCTTCTAAAAAGAACTCATAAGCTTCAATAAAGGGTCGGGTTAGACATAAATCTTTGAGGGGGTACCCAGTCAGGAATAATTCCGGAAATAAATGGAGAGTTTTTTCTTTTTCCACTGGAATTGACTTTAAATACGACAGTACACCTTCAAAATCGGCTAATGTATGTTGCGTCTGGTGGAGTTTAATACGCATGAATGGTTCCTTGCAAAGTTATGATCAAATCATAGCATGAGAATCAGTTGACACGAAGCTTACATGGGGCTAAATTTTATCATCTTTTATGCACACAAATAGCACAAATTTATTATCCCCAAAAGCAAGAGTTCTGGTGATAGGCGCAGGCCTGGCCGGCAGTGAAGCAGCTTTCTTTTTAGCAGAAAGAAAAATATCAGTGGTGCTAATTGAAAGCAAAACACTCAAGCTTAATCCGGCTCAGAAAATTCCAACTTTCGCTGAGCTAGTATGTACAAATTCTCTTAAATCCAAAGATCCTGAAGCTGCCCACGGTTTATTGAAGACAGAAATGCGGGCCCTGGGATCACTTATTTTAAAAATGGCTGAAGAGAATGCAGTTCCGGCAGGGGAAGCATTGGCTGTTGACCGAGAAAAATTTTCAGCGGCAGTAACAAACGTTTTAAGTCATCACCCTTACATCCAAGTGCATTCGTTGGAAGCTAGTGACCCTATAATGCTTCAACAAAAATTTGAATGTGATTATGTGATCGTTGCCACGGGGCCTCTAACCACTTCAACACTTGAAAAATGGATTTTGGAAAATATTTCTGGTGACGACTTTTATTTTTACGATGCCATTGCTCCGGTAGTTGATGCCGATACACTTGATTATTCAAAGATGTATTACAAAGATCGCTGGAAAGATAATGAAGAACATGCAGACTATCTCAATGCTCCTATGAATAAAGAGCAGTATTATGCTTTTATTGAAGAATTAAAGATTGCTGAAAAAGTTCCAGCAAAAGATTTTGAAAAAAATATATTTTTTGAATCCTGTTTACCAATCGATGTGATGGCAGAACGAGGAATGGAAACGGCTCGCTTTTCCTGTATGAAGCCCATTGGACTCAAAATGAAAGATGGAACGATGCCTTTTGCTGTCGTTCAACTGAGAAAAGAAAACCTTTTGGGTTCGGCTTTTAACTTAGTCGGTTTTCAAACTCGTCTTACTTACAAAGAACAAGTGAGAATATTTAAAATGATTCCTGGTTTTGAAAATGCCAGTTTTATTCATTTAGGTTCTGTTCACCGAAATTCCTTTTTAAATGCTAGAACTCTTTTGAATTTTGATTTGTCGTCCAAGAAATTTCCAACACTTCATTTCGCGGGACAAATGACAGGAGTCGAAGGTTACACTGAGTCTGCTAGTATGGGTCTATATGTGGCTTACCAAGTTTTAAGGAAAATTAGAGGGCAAGCTGCAATTACATTCCCTAACGAAACTTGTTTTGGAGCCCTTATTAATTATATTATGACGGTAGAAAAACCATCTCCTTCAAATATTAATTTTGGTTTAATCCCAACCATTGAACTCTCTCCAGAACAAAGAAAAAAAGATCGTAAAAAAGCTCGCAAAACTTTAGCCGCTGAACGCGCTCAAGTGATGTTTAAGGCTTTTCTTGAGTCAAACCCATGTTAGGAATTGTTTATATTATTCTGGCCTGTTTTCTATGGGGAACTGATGCCCTTTTTCGTTATCCGCTAGTTTGGGGCGGAATTTCGGCAGTGAAATTAGTGTTCTATGAACATCTCATCCTAACCATGATTTTTATTCCTTTTTTCTTTAAACATAGAGAACGTTTTTATAAAACCACTGTGGCTGAAATTTTTTATTTCTTTATTGTGGGTGGAATCGGTTCTGCCCTTGCTACTGTAAGCTTTACTCAAGCCTTTGCTTTATTAAATCCCAGTCAGGTGATTCTGTTTCAAAAGTTTCAACCGGTTATTGCCATTTTTCTTGCTCGCTTTGTCTTGGGAGAAAGTTTGAGTGGGAAATTTATTTTTTGGGCGATTTTTTGTTTAGCGGGCGCCTTCATGATTAGTTACCCCGATTTAGGAAAAATTGGTGAAGAGGATTTCTTTTCCAAAAATACTTTCATGGGCTATTTCTGGGTCGCCATTTCTGTTTTAGGATGGGGAGCAGCTACGGTTTTTGGAAAAAAATTATCAGACACATATACCAATACTGAAGTCATGTGTGGACGATTCTTAATGGCCTTTGTCTGTCTTTTGCCCTTTATCATTAGTATTCATCAAGAATTAAACTTGACCTTTACTGTGGCCTGGAAAATTCTTGTCATGGTGCTTCTTTCGGGTCTTTTGGCGATGTATTTCTACTATAAAGGTTTAGGCAAAATTTCTGCCAAAACATGTGCCTTAACCGAACTTTTCTTTCCATTTTCAGCAGTTATCGTTAACTGGATCTTCCTAGGGCAAAGCCTGACAGAAATTCAGCTGATTGGAGGTGGACTTTTACTACTCGGTTCTTCTATTATCCAATTAAATCATTACTAAAGGATCAATATGCCCTTACCTCCAACCGACTTCACTGGTAAAACCGTTCTCATAGCAGGTGCTGCAGGATTTATTCCAGGCCACATGGCTGAGTTTTATTTAAATCTTGGTGCGAAAGTTATTGGAATAGATAACTTTATTACGGGGACTCAAAAAAATATTGAAATTCTTAAGCGCTACCCACAGTTTACCTTTTTTAATCAAAATATTTTCATGGGATTGCCGGACTTTTCCCGTCTTTCCATCGATTATATTTTTAATATGGCCTCGCCAGCTTCGCCTATAGATTTTGCTAAAATTCCAGTTGAAATTATGCGCATAAATTCTGAGGGGACTCTACACCTTTTAGAATTAGCAAAAAGAAAAAATGCCAGAATTCTGGAAGCCTCAACCTCTGAAGTCTATGGTGATCCTGACATTCATCCTCAAGTTGAGTCCTATAATGGAAACGTAAATCCCATTGGACCGCGTTCTTGTTATGACGAAAGTAAACGTTTTGCTGAAGCTTTAACGATGACGTACAACCGACTAGGAGTTGATACACGCATCGTTCGTATTTTTAACACTTACGGACCAAGAATGCGCCCAGATGATGGAAGAGTTATTCCCAATTTTGTTAACCAAGCACTTCGTAACGAAGATATAACTGTTTTTGGTGATGGCTCCCAAACGCGTTCTTACTGTTATGTTTCAGATCTCGTCGATGCCATTCATTATGTTATGTTCACCGAAGACCCAACACCATTTAATATCGGTAATGCAGACGAGTACACCGTGCTTGAAACGGCAGAGAAGATCATTAAACTGACCGATTCGAAGTCAAAAATCATTTACAAAGACTTGCCCAAGGATGATCCAAGAAAAAGAAGACCAAGTCTGACTAAGATTCAATCTCAAAGTCCTTATAGTCCTAAGATTAATTTCGACGAAGGTCTTCTTCGTACTATTGAGCATTTTAAAAATTTATGAGTAAAGTCGTCATTGCTACAGATTTTTTATTCGAGCGCAATGATTCTACTCTCTATTTGGATTTACTGGTATCAATGTATCCAGATGCCAGTTTAATGACTCTTTCTTTTCAAGAAGGAAAAATTTTAGGCGAAATTGAACATCGTAAAATTCAAGCAAGTTTTCTTTCACACAAAATTAAAGAAAAAAAAGATATTGGTAAATACCTTTATCTGATTCCCAATGCTGTAAAAAGTATGAAGGTTCCTGCAGATACCGACCTCTTAATTACTTTATCGGCAGGTTATATACATGGCCTAGATGTTCCGCTCACGACTAAGCATCTTTGTTATTTCTATGAAGAAAGTAAACCTGAACTTACATTACTCAATAAACTTTTTTATCCTTTCGTGAAGAGCTTTCAGAAGGGACGCTTAAGTGTTCTTTCCCATCTATACCGAGTAGTAAAAGAAGATCAGTATAATTCCATTCAGCCCTGTTTTAAGACTAGTGACTTTCCTCTTGTGACCAGTCCAGACTTTAATTATGACTACTATGTTGTTGAAGGAGATAACACTCCTTATCTTTTACTCAAAAATATCCTTACAGTTTTAAAGAAACTGAAGGTGATTGTGAAAATTGTTGGTGATAATCCAGCCTTAAATAAACTCAAGAAAGAATTTAGTGATCCTGCTTATTTTGAATTTTGGGGAAAGCGTTGTAATGGTGATTTGTCCGTTTTGTTACAAGGTTGCCGTGCTCATATTGATGCCACAATTGGGGTTTTTCCTCACAAAACCTTTGCTGCCCTTGCTTCCGGTCGTCCTGTACTTGTGACTCATACTCCGGTAACAGAAGAGTATTTAACCGATAAACAAGCTAAGTTTTTTGATGCATTCCAGATGGCCCAACTTGAGGTCAGGGTCAAAGAAATGGAAGCAGATTATCGATATATGGACAGTAAAGAGCTAAGACGATTCGCGCTTCATTTTAATGAGCGTAAATTTAAAGGTGACATGGCCCGTGAGGCGAGAAAGCTAGTTCCAACTTTAAGAGAGGAAGCATGATTCTATCTATTTTATTCGCTGTTTCTTTACAGGCACAAGCTGCTAACTATGTTTATAAATGTTTTGCCAATGGTGATATTTCAACTCATTTACCAGCAACTTTTACCTTGGAACAAAATGATCAAGACCTGACTTTAAAGTCTTATCTTCAAAAAGACATTGAACTTGGTTTAAAATCATTGGTTAAAAGTAAGGCCTACTATGACATCACGGCTCAAAGTTATAAAGCCTTCGTTAAGGCTGATAACCGACTAAGAACGGGAGGCTATAAGACTCCAGAAGGTAGTTATGTTGGTGCACTAGAAGTGACTTATGATGATTATCGTGAAGAATATTTTCAGGTATATTTTTGTAAAAGAAAATAAGGTCGTAAAAAAAATTAAGCTTGGTGTGGGAAATCTCCTGTCGACTTAAGCATGACTTCAATTTTTGCCACAGTGTCATGGATTACATCTTCTAAATTTCCTTCAATCAAAGTCGCTGCTGAATGATTATGTCCTCCACCACCCAATGCTTGGGCCATTATTCCGACATCGATATCACCTGTAGAACGAAAGCTCACTTTTACTTGGTTTCCCGTATCTCTAAACATCAGAGCAACTTTAATATTATCTAAAATAAGTAGGTTGTTAATGAAGGCATAAGTGTCTTCAACATCAATTCCGAACTTATCTAGCTCTTGTTGTGAAACGGTAATCCATGCAATTTCTCCAGAGCTATTGCCTTCGGTTGAGGCTAAGATTGACCCTAATAAATGCATGTGTGGTATTTTCTTCGTACCATAAATACCGTTATAGGCCATTGGTGGATTAATACCTGTGTCTAAAAGTTTCGAGACAATTCGGTGAGTATCGGCGGAAACAGTTGGGTAGCGAAAACTAGAGGTATCAATCAAAATGGAGGTGTAGAGGGGTAAAGCCATTTCTTTATCAAAAGTTATTCCCACGGCCTGGATGAGTTTTCCCACTAATTGTCCCGTGGCAGCGGCTGTCGTATCGATACAATGAATGGACTTAATAACCTCAGGGCATGGATGATGATCGATGAAGAGCACTTTTTTGCTGCCCAAAATCTTTTGCATCTTTGATCCTACTCGGTGAGTAGTATTTGTATCAACTACAATCAGCAGGTCAAATTCTTTAAATTGATTCTCATTTCGATAGTTGGCTTGAAAATCTTCTGCTCCAACAATCACGCTTCTTTGGTCTAGATACTTGTATCTCAGCAAAAGATCTTCTTCATTTACACAAAGAGCCTTTTTTCCAAGTTTTCGAAGGGCCAAGCAAAGACTTATTTCAGAGCCAATCCCATCTGCATCTGGCACAATATGGGTTGTAATCAAAATGCGATTAGAGTTCTCAATGATCTTTTTGAAGCGTTCTAATAAATTCATAATCTTATTTTCGGAAATTTTTGACTACTAATGAAAATATTTTTAACATTTCTTGATATTAAATAACTTCGCTGAATTCAACCTGAATCAAAGGTCATGGAAAGCTTTATGGAAAGCGCGATAAAGATTGAGCAACTTACTAAGGCATTCGCCGAGAGGATGGTCCTTGATCACATCAGCTTTGAGGTTAAAGTTGGGCAAGTGCACGGCTTTCTTGGGCCCAATGGTGCTGGTAAATCCACCACTATGAAAATACTCTCAGGTATCTTAGCCCCAAGTTCAGGTAATATTTCTATTTTGGGTTTAACTTTGGATAAAAACCTAGATGAGATAAAAAAGCAGATTGGTATTCTACCTGAGAATCCTCCACTTTATTCTGATATGAAAGTGGTCGATTATCTCAAACTTGCACTCGATTTAAGACAAATCAAAGGTACAACCCACTTAGATTATGCTTTAGAAAAAACGGGCCTCACCGATGTCAAGAATCGCCTTATTGGAAATCTCTCCAAAGGTTTTAAACAACGAGTAGGTGTTGCACAAGCAATTGTCACAAAACCTAAAATAATCATTTTAGATGAGCCGACCGTTGGACTAGACCCTGCATCTATTTTAGAAATGCGCTCACTCATTAGAAGTCTTGCACCTGAACATACCGTGATTTATTCATCTCATTTACTCCATGAAGTGGCTTTAACTTGCACTCATATTAGTATTATTCATAAAGGTAAGATTGTTAGCTCGGGGGCGCTGAATGAGATAGAACAGCGATTTGTCGTAGGCAAAAAAATAAGATTTGAATTATCAAACATCCATCAATCTTTGATTGAAGGTATAAAAAAATTCTCCTATGTAAAGGAAGCACTCGTTGATGGACAACAATTATTTCTTCACCTAACTGGTAAAGAAGAAAGAAGACCTGAGCTTTTAAGATATATGCTAGAACAAAAAGTTGATGTACTTGAAATGGTTTCGGAAAAACATGATCTAGAAGATATATTTTTAGAACTAACAAAAGAAGGAACTAAGGTATGAGCATTCTTTTGGTATTAATAAAAAAAGAACTGAAAACGACTTTTAATTCACCCCTTATTTATATCCTTACTGGTTTATTCTCCTTAATCATAGGATGGGCTTTTTTTAATCTCTTGTTAACCTATGTCGAGAGTTTACAAAATTTGCCGGAGAATTTAGTAGGCACCATGAACTTTGTTCAACAAGTAATTTTTCGTTTGTTTGGTAATATTAATTTTATGCTTATCTTTCTTTGTCCTCTCATCACCATGAGATTAATTTCTGAAGAAAAAAAACAACACTCTTTGGAATTTCTTTTAACGGCTCCTATTACAAATACACAAATTATTTTAGCTAAGTATTTTTCAGCTCTGCTTATGGTGACTTTCGTTCTGAGCTCTTCCTTTATTTTTCCTATTATTATTAATACCACCGGCATTCATGCGGGGGCCTATTTGCTCAGTGGTTTTCTAGGTATATTTCTAACGGCAGCCTCTTTTACTGCCATAGGATTATTAGCTTCAAGTGTTACCGAAAATCAAATTGTCGCTGCTCTTTTATCGATTGTGATGATCCTCTTTTTGTGGATGATCTCATGGGCCAGTCAATCGACTTCAAATTTTTATTTAGTTGATCTTTATCGTTATCTTGGCTTTATTGATCATTTTGAAAGTTTTGTTAGGGGCTTACTTAAAACGACGGACTTTTTATACTTTTTTACTGTCATTTTTCTTTCGCTTTTGACTTCGATCAAAGTCTTAGCCTCTAGGAATTGGTGATAACAATGAAAAGTTGGTTAATTAAAATTCTTGTTTTCTTCAATGTTTTACTTTACTTCACTTCGGTTCTTCTTTGGATCGCTACTCCAGATAATTTAGTTTTAAATGTATCTGCTTCAGGCTTTACCATTTTATTTACTGCTATTTTATTTATTTTAGGCGGAGAAAAAGTTAAAAGGTTCTTTCTCTCTAGATTTTCAAAACGATTTTATTCAGAAGTCGTGGGTATTTTTCTTATTGCGGCTATTTTGTCCCTGATAAACTATCTAGGTTTTAAGAATTATAAGCAATGGGATATTTCTTCCGATGAAATGAATACCCTTTCAGAGCAATCAAAAATCATTCTCAAAAATGTCAAAGAGGGGACTAAGGTCACTCTTTATGCCAAAAGAGAGCAGTGGGAACAAGTTCTACCTATTCTAAGACTCTATCACGATCAAAAAAGTGATTTAGTTTTAACCGCCGTTGATATTGAAGCTGAACCCCATAAAGCTAAGCAAGAAGGTTTAACTCAATTTCCCGTAGTCGTCATTGACAGTGGTAAGAAAAAAAATATCGTGCAAGTGATGGACGAACTTTCTCTAACCAATGGTTTTTTAAAAATCACTCAAGATAAAATTGTGAAAATATACTATACCACTGGACATGGTGAACTTGATCTCGAAGATGCTACTGCGGAAGGTGCTTCTATTTTAATGACCATGATGAAAAACTCAAATATGGAAGTTGTTCCTTTGCCTCTCATGAAGATCGATAAAATTCCTGAAGATGCTACCGCCTTACTTTTACTTGGTCCTCAAGATGGGCTTCTCGTTAACGAAGTTAAGCTCCTCAAAGACTACCTTCTGAATGGTGGTCGTATGATCCTCACAGTGAACCCTGATTTTAAGGGAGACAGATTAAAACTGTTACGTGAAATGCTTTTAACTTTTGGCTTAAAAATTAATAATGATATTGTACTAGACCGCTTGTCTAGTGTTCATAATGTGGATGCCACCATTCCTATTGTCGAAAAATATAAGTCGACGAGCCCTATTATGAAAAATTTTAAGGGCACTACTATTTTTGCTATGACTAATTCCATTGAATTGCTCCCGACTGAAGATTATATTGTAGAAAGTTTAGTTGAGACTTCTCCCTTTCCTGCTAGCTGGGCGGAGAAAAATTTAAATCAAGTTCAATCAGGCAAAGTTACATTTGATGCTAATATCGATTTAAAAGGCCCTATCACAATGGCGGCAGTTTCATTTGAAAAGTCTCAAAATGATCTTGAGACTAAGATAAGTGTTTTTGGTTCAACTTCTTTGATTGTTAATGGATATGCTAACCAAAGTCCTAACTTTAATTTATTTTTAAATGCAGTGGCTTGGGTTGTTGGAAACGAAGGATTGATTACCTTAAATCGTCCAATCCTAAATCAAGAAAGAATTATGATGAGTTCCCCACAAATAGGAACTATTTTTTATTTTAGTGTTATCTTTCTGCCATTGTCCCTGTTTGCTTTTTCTTTTTATCTTTACCGACGCAGATTGAGACAATAGTGAAAAAAAATGTAACTCTTTTTCTTATCCTCATAGGGTTATTGACCTTCACCTATTTTTTTCAAGAGATTGGTTTTTGGAATCCTAAGCCTAAAAGTCTGGCTAAGAATTTAGCCTTAACCGAAATTGATTCTCTCTCATTTAAAGATGGAAATATTAATTTAAAGCCATCTGCGATAATTGAAGATTTAAATTTTCCTGCTGATGGTGGAGCTTTAGCTCGATACCTAACGGCTTTAAGCTATGTGGCAGTGAAAAAGGAAATGAAATACGACAGTCAAAGCTTTAAAAATTATTTTTCACCAGATGCTAAACGCTTACGCATAAGAAAAGCCAATTTATTAGAAATTGAATTGATTCTAGGAGAGAAAGTCCCAGGTGAAGAAGCTTTCTATTGGTTAGAAAAAAAGGGCGATGAAACTAAGCTTTATATTGCTAATTATGAAGAAGCGATGAATTCAGGTGAATCTAAATATATGAGTGATGGAGAAAAATATCAACATATAGAACAGCTGCTCGATATTTCCAGTACTATTTTCTTTCAGCCAGAACTTTTTTCAAAATCAGAAATGAATTCTATCGTTAGCTTAAGTTATCAAGATGGTGAAATAAGCGCTTTCACTGTTCCTTGGAATACAAAAGGAAATTTTGATTCGGTCCACGGTTTAGTTTGGAATCACGATAAAATTAAAATGTGCAAGGATCAGCTTTTGGGACTAAAAGGTCAGGCCATTAAAAATAGAATTGACTCAGCCGATTTGTTAGCTAATTTGGAATTTAAATTTTCAAGTGGAGTCACTCGTAAACTCAAACTTTTCCATGAAGAAAAGGGTGAAGGAGGTTTCTATATAGAAAGAGAAGGAACTTCTCTTTGGTTTCAATTACCTCTTGGACAAGAGGGCTGTTTTTTAATGACAGAACAGGATTATTGGAAAAAATCTCTTCCTCTACAAACAAGTCAGCCCTTAATCCTTTTAAGTAAGGGCAAGAAGCTGGAGCTTTCAGAGAAAGCAAAGGAAAGTGGTCCACTTTTCAATTTGTTATTTTCTAAAAGCCCTTTCAATGAAGCGGATCGGCTGTCCTTTACCCAGAAGAAAGAGCCTTTATTGTTGCAGCCTGGCCTAAACATTGAATGGGGAGCTTTAAAACTATTTCTTACGCAAAAGAAAGATGAGATACTTTTGATGAATAAGAAAGATGGTTATATCCTTCACTATTATTTAACTCCTGAAAGAAAAAAGCTCAATATGAGCTTTGAAGAGAAAGATTATAAGCCATGAAAGCCTTGTTTGATTCTTACTTAACTATCTTTTTACATCCATTCCGAATTTATGATCATTTCTATGAAGGTATTCCTCTTACTGGACGTGAGCTAAATCCAGTGAAGCGTTTAAGTCTAACAGAAGTACTTAGTGTTTCATGGTTAATCGCAATTGCCAGGGCTTTCTTAGACTTAATCATGCTCAATTTTGTTTTCACCTCAGTTGCATCATATTTTACTAATAACGACGATTTTTTTACTCTCTTAGGTTTAAGTACTTCATTTGCAGGCTATTACTTTTTTTTAATCAAGTTAGTGATAGAGACACTTTTATTTCCAATGTTGTCATTGGGATGGGCCATTTTTTGGGAATTCTTTTTAAAGCATTTAGGAAATTTTCTTGCAGTCGATGATGCCGAAGAAAAGGCACGCGTGATAGTGAGCAACTCTCTTACTTCGAATTTTATTCGTATCATTCCCGTTTTTGGAGATATCGCTCAAGGGCTCTTATCGACAGTTCACATCTATGCTGGTCTGAAGAAAAGTTTTGGTTTGAATTCGAAATCGGCTTTTATAGCAATCAGTTTACCATTCCTCTTAATTTGTTTATTTTTCGCTTTTGGCCTGGTTTGTCTCACTCTTTTATTTATATAAAGCGTATTTTGTTTTTTCTTCCAATATAATTTGTTTTATCGAAACAAATTGTAAGACAATAACGGCCGAAATCTTTCACTGAGGGCCTGTCATGTTGACTCATTTTGGCCATTATAACCGATAGATTAAGTTTTTATTTTTTTACTGATTGTTTTTTCCAAGGAGAAACGACGTGGTGAGTCTTCCAACGAGTCAAATGTTCCATGGTGGTATTGAAGTGGTTTGCGGACCAATGTTTTCTGGGAAAACAGAAGAACTTATTCGCCGTGTAAGAAGAGCACAAATCGCTCGTCAAAAAGTACAAATTTTTAAGCCTGCGATTGATACACGCTACTCTGAAAAAGAAGTCGTTTCCCATTCTGCTCAATCAGTTGAAGGTGAACCAGTATCAAGTTCTTTGGAAATTTTAGCCAAACTTAAAGATGACACAAGAATTATTGCGATTGATGAAGTTCAGTTTTTCGATGAAAAAATCGTCAACGTCGTTAATAAACTAGCAAGACGTGGGTACCGAGTAATTTGTGCAGGATTAGATCTCGATTATAAAGGGATCCCTTTTGGACCAATGCCAATGCTCTTAGCGATTGCTGACGAAGTTAGTAAAGTTCATGCAATCTGTACAATCTGCGGCGCTGGAGCCACTCGTTCACAGAGATTAACGAGTTCCAAGGATCAAGTTCTTCTAGGCGAAAAAGACGCTTATGAAGCCCGTTGTCGTGCTCATTATGAGTACCCAGAAGATGCCGAAAATTTTCTAACCGTAAAAATCGATCTTGCTTCTTTTCAAGAAGCCCATTAGTACTCTTCCTCCGACTAAAATCATGTGACGAATTTCATACCCCCATGGTAACATGGGGTTATGACACAAGATTCTTCTTATTTAAATTTACCTAAACCACAAGCCTTCTTGGATCATAAGTATGGCGAAAAAGTTAGACTTGTATCGACCCCTTATCTAATGTCTGTCCTTGCCCGTGTGTGTGAGGGAAAAACCAGACAGCCAGAGTTTAACCAATTAATTAATATTCTTTATCAGGGTTTAATTGAAACTGTTGTCTCATCACTTTTTCCGACAGTTAAAACCACAGTACACAGTCGAATGGAAGCCTATCACCCAGAAGGTGTTTTTCAAGCAGATCTTATTGATCCTAACTTACAAGTAGTAACAGTTGATCTCGCTCGTGCAGGGACAGGTCCATCAAACTTAGCTTTTGAATTTTGTCATACCATTTTAAGACCGGATAATATTCGCCAAGACCATTTTTATGTAAATCGAAAAGTAAACGAAGCTGGCCAAGTGATTGGTGTCGACATGAGTGGTTCAAAAATTGGCGGCGATGTTGAAAATAAAATTGTTCTTTTTCCAGATCCTATGGGGGCGACTGGTGGAACAATTTCACATGCTTTGAAACATTATCAAAATACTGTGGGTGGAAAAGCGCGTTTTTATGTTTCACTTCATTTAATTGTCACTCCAGAATATCTGACGTTGATGAAGAAAGAGCATCCTGATCTACATATCTTTGCCATTCGTCTTGATAGAGGACTTTCTTCAGAGAAAGTCTTGAATTCTATTCCTGGTACTTATTGGCAAGAAGAAAAAGGCTTGAATCAATTACAATATATTGTTCCTGGAGGCGGTGGCTTTGGGGAACTTATGAACAACACACTGAAATAGGATTTAAAATGGACTATAACCCAGAAGTTTTAATTGATGCTGAAGAAATCGCTAACCGAGTTAAAGTACTTGGTGCTCAAATTTCAGAAGATTATAAAGGGCAAGAATTAACTGTGATCTGCATTTTAAAAGGCGGATTTATTTTTTGCTCGGATTTAGTAAGACGCCTTAATGTCCCAACTAAAATCGAATACATGATGCTTTCTTCATATGGCGCAGGAAAGGTGAGCTCAGGAGAACCTAAAATTGAACTCGATATTACGGGACCTGTTGAGGGAAAAAACATTTTAGTGGTCGAAGATATTATTGATACTGGAAATACCATGAACTTTTTAGAAATGCTATTAAAGCAAAGAAAAGCTCGCTCGGTAAAATTAGCGGCATTATTATATAAACCAGGTAAGTCTCGTTATAATACTAAGATTGATTATTTAGGTTTTGAAATTGAAGATAAATTTGTGATCGGTTACGGTCTTGATTATGCTGGCCGCTATCGTGAACTTCCGTACGTAGGGATTTTGAATGCAGGTCACTAAAGAAGGCAGTGTTCGTGTCGACCTATGTGGTGGCACGCTAGATATTCCCCCCATTAATCTTATTATTAAAAATGTTGTTACTTTAAACGTTGCTACAAGTCTTAAAGCCAAAGTCATTTTGACCAAGACTGAAAGTGATTCAGTGGAAATCATTTCTCACGATTATGATAAGGCGATCATTTTTCCAGAGAACGAGTTTACCCCAGACAATATTTATTTTAACAATCACTTTAAAGAGTTAACTTTTGTTGTGCAATTACTGGATCTTTTTTCCTTAAAGAAAAATTTAAAAGTAGAGTTATCTTCTGGTGCACCAGCAGGTTCGGGTTTAGGTGGTTCGTCTTCAATGGGAGCAACTCTTTATTCTGCTTTGTGTGAATTTACTGGCACTGTTTTTGATCGTGCTCAGGCTATTCGCCAAGTGAATCTGACTGAAGGACGAATTTTAAATAGTGGTATGCCTGGCTACCAGGACTACTATCCTGCTCTTTATGGTGGGGTTTTGGCACTTCTTCCAAATACGGGAGAAGTGAAAGTTGAACAATGGTATTCTTCTGATCTGGCCAGCATTCTTGAAAGACGTTGCACCCTAGTATTCTCTGGAGAGTCTAGACTTTCTGGGATTAATAACTGGGAAGTTTATAAAGCTTTTTTTGATAAGAACGAAGTGGTTATTAAAGGACTTAATAATATTGCTAGTATTTCGTATGATGCTTACCAAGCTTTGAAAAAAAGAGATTATAATCAACTTTTTAATTTTATATCTAAAGAAGGGATAGAAAGAAAAAAACTTTTTCCCAAAATCGTTACACCTTCGATGGAAAGTGTCATGGCTGAAGTTCGCTCCCTCGCCAAAAGCCCAGGAATGAAAGTTTGTGGCGCTGGTGGTGGTGGATGTTTTTTAATCACTCACGAGGACAATGAACTTGAAATAGTAAGAAGAGTGGTCGAAAGTGCAAAAATGAAAGTACTCGATTTTAAGGTAGAAGGGCCACTTTAATGCTGTTGAACCAAAAGAATGATTAGGAAAAACGTTGCCGGGATGAGTATCGGTGGAGGTCGGAAGGAAAATTTCTTCTTCTGCTTGCTTGAATTTTATCCTGATACTGGACGCTGGTTTCTTTCTCAAGTTAATCAGCTCAAAGATGAAGATGTCGATGGTGATGAAGCTATTAAGTCTTGGGTCCACGAATTTTCCCTCAAAGACCTCATTCTTGATTTTCCTTTAAGCCAGCCTGCATGTAGTTCATGCACTTTAATTTGTCCTGGCCTTCAAGCATGCCCAGTTGATTCTGTGGTTAATGTCAGAAAGAGAATGAATGAACTTCTTTCTGTCGATTCAAAAATGCTTGAAGAGAACCCTAAGAAATATGAACAAGAACGTAATAAGAATGAAGAAATTGATTTTTTTAAAAATGAATTTCTAAAAGAATCTCATCACCCCATGATGAGCAAAAGTTTTAAACGTAAACTTAAAAAAGGATTTCTTCCCTATTGGAATCGTCCTGTTGATTTCTGGGTTTGGAAGCATTACTACGATCCACTTTTGAATATCTTTAAAGCTTCATACGACTCATTCGGTAATGCTTCTTTGATGTTATTAGCGCGTTTTAATTACTTAAACCGTCATTTCCCTAAGGATCTCTGCTTATGGGAATCAAACGTACTCCTGACCCTATTAGAGCTTTATCGTGGAGGACTGATCACCAAGATTCATTTGCAAGATTTGACTATCATGGATGAAGCGGTTTCTAGCCGTCATCATATTGTGAAAGTCATTGAGAAAAAGTTAAATGTTTTTATGTACGATAAAGACCTTGAGCTGATCATTACCAATCCTCGTGCATTTGACTCGTTTTTATTGGCCATAACTGGCAAGCAGATGGTGGATCAAAAGACCCATACTATTCCTGGGTGGGCACTTGAGGGAAATCCTCGTTTTGTCGTTCCGAAGTTTTAGGGAAGAAATGTTTGTGTCCCAAAATGACAAAAAGAAATAGTGGCAGCGAAAAAATATTTAATAACTGAACCCAAGCAAAGTCTTTTAAACCTTCGAAAATCACCCAACTGGTTAGAAATAATCCGCACCAAGAGATAAATACGACATACTTTTTTGCATAGGCTTTTTCTTTAAAATACAAAAAATAAACGACAAAATGAAAGAGTAAAAAAATAGTAAGCGTTGCTGCTGCAGTATTGATCACAATACTTTTCATCGCCTCGACCATATCTGGAGCAAGGTCTTCATAATTTATACCCTGAAATTGAAGGGCATTTTTAATGTAGAGAACGACAATTTTTTCTTTTTTAAGCTCAGATAAAATATAAAAACAGGAGAAAAGGTCACCCAAAATTCGTGTCATAACGGCTAAGAGTTTATACTGTTTTTTATTAAGTTTGAGGAAGAATTCCTGCATGAGATTTATTCGCGAAATAATCGATCGTGAGGAAATTCCCAAAGAAAATTACCTCGATCTGTAACGATCTTAACTTTTAATAGACTGACGGGTGTTGTTCCTAGACGCTTCATTTTCTCACTCCACTTTTGAGTAAGGCCATGAATCTTATTTTGAATAGCTTCTCTTTTTTCTGCATTACCCTTGAAAACTTCAAGCTGGGAATTAAGCATATTAATTTCTTTTTTTGTATTGCGACCGATGTAAAGCAGGTGAGGAACGAGCGTTTCTGCATCAGTTTCTCTCACTAATTCTGGTAAGCCTCTAAGGGAATGAAGTTGCACAATATTATCTTTATTCATAATCTTTTTGTCTGAGTTTTCTCTCTACATCACGTTTAGCTTCGGTTTCTCGTTTATCGTATACTTTCTTACCCTTTGCCAAGGCAATTTCGATCTTAACTCGGGATTCCTTAAAATACAGGCTCACAGGGACTACCGTTAGGCGCTGTAACTGTATATTTTTTACAATCTCGGCAATTTCTTTTTTAGAGAGGAGTAGCTTTCTTTTACGAAATTCCTCATGGTTAGTGATATTGCCGAATTTATAGTGGGGGATTTGCATGTTATAGACCCAGGCTTCCATATTATTGTCGACCTGAACGAAGGCATCATTGATATTGCCTTTACCTTCTCTTAAAACCTTAACTTCAGTCCCTTGCAAAACAACTCCAGCCTCAAACTTTTGTTCAAGGAAGAAATCATAGCCAGCTCTTTTATTTCTGCAAATGATCTTGATACCCATTAAAATTCTACTTTCATCCCTAAGGCTAAATTCATAATTGTTCCGCCAACAGTGTATCCTGGAGACCCAACTTTACTGCCGGAATTTCCCTCTTCATTGCCAGGAGTTTTGACCACCTTTTTATCCTGTAAGTCATAGACTTGCAAACTTCCGGAGATTTCAACGGCTTTTTCAAAGAATTTGAAGCCCGAACTTAAGCCAAGAGCGTAGATGAAGGCATTGACGTCGACTGAGTTACCAGGTCCTGAGAAATCCCCTTTTAAAGGAGTTGGACGGTAGCCTAGACCCATTTGGGCCTTAAGTCCCTCACTGAGATGGAACTCATATCCTACTTTGGGAATGATGATATTTCTCGTTTGAACTTTTCCATAGTCACCCGTACCTACAATGAAGCCACCATTTTGTTGGACCGTTATGATAGATGGGCTATAGCTTTTCCAATACTGAAATTCTAAGGAGGTGAAAAATTTTCCTTGAGGTATTTTCCATGTTTCACCTACACGCAAAGTGGCAGGGTCAAAATAAACTAATGAGTCCATGGTAAAATCATATGGAAAATTTAAAGCGGTGTCTCTGGTTGAACCAACAGAATGAATCCGCATTTTATTTTTCATTTGGTGCTGATAAGTGAGTATAAATGTACCGTCACTAAGACGTCGGGCCAAGGACACGATTGGAGAAAGACTCGGTTTTGCCACCGCTTTCATTTTTGCGGTAGAGTTTTTTCCAGAGCCGTTGTACCTTGCCGCGATCTCCGTTTCGCCAGAAATTTGCATGCCGGAGAAGGCACCCAAAGACCACGACCATCCATTATCCAGTGGCATAATAAAATTCAAATGAAGTGTCGTACGAGTATTGCGTGCTCTGTACATAACATATTCTGGAGTGAAGGTATCTCCAGAACTCATTTCTTGAAAAGATGTAGCAGGAGCAAAAAGTGACATGGCAAATTTATTTCCATTCTCTTTTAAAATAGGAAGACTCAAGTGATAGCTATTTGAATAGAGAGCTGGATAGTTGGTATTAACTGAGCCATTCTCAGTACTCTCGCTATTGACAGTATTTCGGGTGATAACGCCATCGATTTTATTGAAAGCAGTTTTGTTATAGTTACCGGTTATTTGAAAACTGGGTCTTTTGGAAAAAGCCAATAGGGCAGGATTATAATAATTATTCGATGGATCTTTTTCATCATCGTTAAATTGATTCGCCAGCCCTGAAGTGCTAGAAGAAGCACCAAACATTTCGGGGAAATTGGCTTTTGCAAATGGCGAAAGAAAAAGTAGACCTAAGAACAAGAGCTTCATTAGTAATTGCCTTTTACTTCTTTGTAGAGAGCAAAAATGAGATCTGAGCTTAAGCTCTCAGCTCTTGCCTCTCGAGCAATCTTTAGTTTTTCTAAAGCTGAAGTTAGATTTGGTAAGTGTTTTAAAACGCCACCGATTTGTTTTCTTTTAAAACGAAAGAGATCTCGTAAAAAAGTTTCAAGTGTTAGAAATTCGACCAACGGTACAGTCGGATCATGACGACGTTCAAAACTTATAACGATGGAATCTACTTTAGGGGGTGGAACAAAAGCTCCTGGAGGGACTTTACAAACTACTTTCAGAAGAAAATAATTCTCCATTAAAAGACCAAGACTATTAGAGAAATTTTTCTCTTTTTCGACGTTGATAATTTTGTGCCCAACTTCTTTTTGAAACATTAAGGAGAGATATTGAATTTGAGCAATTTGAGTAAAGCCGATTAAAAGGGGAACACTTATATTATAAGGCAAGTTTGAAACCAGCCAAATTTTCTTCTCAACTAATTTTTGTGCTTTCAAAAAGTCAGACCATAAAAAAGTTAATGCATCGACGTGAAAAACTTTTTCTTCGCTTACTAAATCAGACAGAGTTGGAATAAAACGATCATCTTTTTCAATGACCCATAAAGGAAGATCATGGGCTTTAAGTTTTTGGGTTAAGATGGCTGGACCAGGGCCTACTTCAACAATCACATCACACTCTTTAACAAAATTAGAAGTAATTTTATTGATAACATTTTGATCACGTAAAAAGTGCTGTCCAAGAGTTTTATTTGCCTGAGGTAGTACTTTCATGCCAAAAACTCTTTTTTATCAATCCATCTGCTTTCTGCATCGAGCTTAAGGCATTCAGGAAAAGGGATCGCTTGTTCTAAATCAAGACATCCTAGATTGGCTACCATGGCGCCATTATCTGTACAGTACATAGGCGCTACAAAATGAACGGCAGGATAAGATTCTTGAAATCTTTTTCTAAGAAATGAATTGCAAGCAACTCCGCCACCAATCACTAAAGGAAGTTGCTTTTGCCCAGTTTTATCCATGGCAAGCTTAACGGCAAAAGTGCATTTAAGTAGTAAAGCATCTATTATCGCTTTTTGATAACTTGCACAGACATCGTATAAAAGTTGAGTGGGGGGATTATTTTTAATTTCGATATGTTTATCAATGAAGTTTCTGAGTGCCGTTTTTAAACCAGAGTAGCTTAAATTTGCGTCTTGGCTTTGCGGAAGACCTATCGGAAAGGGATAGGCTTTCTCATTTCCTTTTTTGGCGAGGTCATCAATAAGCTTTCCGCCTGGATAGCCAAGACCTAAAAGTTTGCCACCTTTATCAAAAGCTTCACCAGCGGCATCATCAGTTGTAGAACCCAATACATCAAAGTTAGTTGGAGAATAAACAATGCTAAATAGACTATGGCCACCGCTTACTAACATTCCAAGATAGGGGTAAGCTACTTTTTCAGTTAAATGAATGGCTTCAAGATGAGCTTTCAAATGATTAACTGGATAGATAGGAATCTCAAGATAAAGCGCCAAGCTTTTGGCGACATTTAAGCCCGTAAGAAGAGGTCCAAGTAAACCAGGTAAAGTTGTTACGGCAATGACATTTATTTGTTCAAGTTTAATATTAGCTTTTTTTAATACCACTTCTAATAAGGGGACAATTTTTTCATTATGATAACGAGAAGCAATTTCAGGAACAATCCCGCCCCATTCTTTTAAAATGAGTTCTTGGGAAAAAGACTCAAAAGCTAAGATTTCAGTGGTCGAACCCTTCTTCAGTATACAAAGAGAAGTATCGTCACAACTAGTTTCGATCCCAAGAATAAGCACATCACTCATACTCCTTCCTCTTGGGGCAGGAGACAGTTTTATATTTTTGATTAAAATAACTTTCGTTCAAAGAATTTTTTGTATACCACTCAGGTGATTGGTCTGGTGTATGACAATTCATACAGTTTGTTTTGATCTGATCCTTTTTTGCTTCTTTGCTAATTTTTATTGTTTGGTCAAAAGGATGACTGTTCGTTTGATCATGGCAGTTTAGACATTGAACTCCAGCATAATTATGAGTAACACCAAATTTTTGGTCAAGTTTGCTAATATCTTTGGCAACTTTACTTCTCTCTTCTGGTTTCATACTTCGGACAGAATGAATTTTTTGAAAGGGAGCAAGGTAAGCTTTCCAATATTCGTCTTTTCGAGTTTCATTTTTTTTATCTTTGAAAACAAGCATATCATCAAATTTTGAAAAGCCTGTTGGTTCGCCAAATTTTAGGCTATGGCAACCTACACATTGAGTGTTTTTTTCTTCGTGGCCTTTAAGAAGTGTTCCAAAGGCATTAGAATGCGAGGTCTTTTGCCAGAATTCATTTTGATCTGCGTGACATTGAAAACAGTTATTAGCAGTAACACTTCGCTGGTCAGGGTTTGCATTTGTAAGAAGTGATTGTTCTTTTGTTTGAACTTCTCGGAGTCCTGCTTTGTGTTGGTCTAAAAATGTGGAAAAAGGATTTGGCTTTAACTCATCCTTTAGTTCATCTCTGATTTCAACTAAATTATAACTTTCTTCACCAGAGCCTAGATCCATTTGTATAGAACCTAAGTAATGATTTTTAGAAAGTGTCTGGACTAATTTAGTCGTTCCTTCCAAATAAGGCTCTCTCAAAAAGTTTTGAGTGTGAGCACCGATGACCCAATTGATTCGAGGAAATTTTTTTGCCCATTCAGTATCTTTGTCCATACCAGCATGAGAAAGCAAAAATATTTTTTGATTTTTATTATCAGGAATTTCGGCCAAGGCATCTTGTAGTGCCTTCTCAGGATTAGTGAAGAGATGCTGAACATTTCCTGGGTAAATAGACGGATCAACCAAACCTATAAAATAAAGGGTCAAGTGGGGCAACTCAATGGTGGCCCATTTTTTATGTTTGATTGAAGAAGATTCAACTAAATTGGAAACTAAAAAAGTAAAATTGGCTTTTAGAGAGACTTTACTTAAGTAATCCTCGCCCATGGCAAAATCTTGGTCACCAGGAACAAAGAATTTTAAACCAACAGATGAAAGGCCTTGTACTAGATTTTCAGCATTATACAAAAGTGTGTCTCTTAGAGCATCTGGAACAACGGTTGAAGGAAATAGAGTATCTCCTGTATCGACGTAGAGAACGTAATTTTCTTTTCTGGATTTTGCCAAGGCACCTGCCACTTGTGGTAAACCACCTAACGGAAAATGGCGACATCCACAGGGGTAGAGCTCGCCATTAATATTATGGGAGAAGTGTACTATCGCGGAACTTTTTCCTGATTCAGTCACGACTTTTTCTTGAAAAGCCTCTTGATCTGTCATACCGACAAATCGAGAGCAGGAAAGAGAACTAGCAAAGAGAAATGATAGTAGTAGAAAGGATTTCATATTACTTTAATTCTTTTTTTGCCAAAGTAGCTTCTTTGGCCTTTGGATATTTTTCCATTAATTCAGAAAAAGAAGAGTTTGCCTCTTCATCTTTTTTCATCGCCTTAAACGACTTCCCAATATAAAGAAGGGCACTTGGAGCGATGCTTGAATCTGGATACTGAGTGTAAACTTTTGATAAGTGAATTAATGCCTCATCATATTTCTTACTTTTAAATTCGATAAGTCCAAGTTGATAATGTGATTTATTGATGGTTCCAGCTCCTTGGCTTTTGTCATCAATAATATTTAAGAAAATTTCTTTGGCTTTTTTTATTTTTTTCTCTTTAAACAAAGTGAGTGCGTCTTCATAAGTCTTACCAGTTTCTTCTACTTTTGCCTTTTCTACTTTCTCTTCTTTGACTTGAGACATTTTACCCAAAGAGTGAGTCACTTTTTCAATAAAAGCTTTTTGAGAATCAAGATTCTCTTGTAATTGAACTACCTTTTCATTCAATCCTTTATTTTCAGTTTGTACTCCACGTACTTGCTCTTGTAGTAGCGTAACTTGTTTGTGAACTTCCTCAATTTGTTTACCCATGTTGCTACTTTGCTTATGATCTAATTCCTCGAATTGGCCATTCATCGAATTAAGTTTTGATTGAAGATCTTTCACTTGTAGCATTAGTTCGGCTACCGTCTTATGTGATTGAGATAATTCCTGTGATAAATTATCGACTTTTTTTTCTCGTTCAATTTGTTCTGTAGTTTTAAGGCAGGCCGAGGAAAGAATAAGAAGAGCAAACAGGGCTAGCTGCATTGACGTGCGCATGGGAATCCTTTTTCAAACTTGATTATTGGCTGTTTGCGCTTTCAAGTGTTGTTTTTCTGACAGCTTCATATTCAGCTTGTTCAGCGAACTTCTTTGAAAGAACAGCATATTGCTTAGCCTTATTAAAATATTTACGACGATAGGATGATTTAGCTCGAAGATAATACTCTTCTGCTTTTCGGAAAATGTTAGGGGCCAGTGTATCTGCCTTGGCTTCTTTGGCAGCCAAGTAGGCTGAAGCAGCAAGACTCATTTCTAATTTGGGGCGTGCAGTGGTTAAACCGCACGCCCCAAGAATTAAAAGTAAAAAGAGAACCAAATATTTTTTCAATAGAATCTACTCTTTAAGTATAACTCGAAATTACTTAGCAATAACAACAAAAGAACCGCGACGGTTTTTACTCCAAGCTGCTTCATCATGACCAAAATCTAAAGGAGATTCCTTACCCATCGATTTAGTTTCGATTCTTTTCGCATCTACACCCATCGCCACTAAGTAATCTTTTACCGATCGTGCACGTTTTTCACCTAACGCTAGGTTGTATTGAGTTCCACCGCGCTCATCGCAATGACCTTCCACGAGAACTTTTACACTAGTATTCGCTTTTAAAAATTCAGCATTGGCATTAAGAGATTCTTTTGTCGCTCCACTGATATCTGAAGAATCAAGATCGAAGTAAACAGTTTGTATAGCTCCAGCTTTATTTTGATCAGATGAACCATTAACTTCTAGCGTACCAGCTCCAGGATTAGAGCTTCCTGTAAGTGCATCTTCGGAATCAACAACACTTACCACCGGACTTTCATCTCCAGCTTTTTTTTCATTTTTCTTGGTACAAGCTCCTGTTCCCAAAGTGACAGATAAAATTGCTGCAAAGAATAAATTTGATTGTTTAGTTTTTCTTAAATTGTTCATGAGAAAGCTCCTTCTTGTAATCTGAATCCCTTATTTTTCTATGACTTATATTATTAAAAACTTGCTTTAAGATGACAAGGTTTTGATTTTTAAAAGAATTTTTTTATTATGAAGCATGCGACTTAAAATTCCATTTAAGAGCGTCAACGATCACAGCGCAGCAAAATCAAAATCGTCAAAATCTCGACAGATGAAGCACTGGCTCATACGTAAGTTCGATAGGTTAAGTGGGTGGCTAAGATGATCAAAATTGGCATTAGTGTTGCTATCTATAGAAGTGTGTGTGGAGTTATGAAAATAGGATTTTTTTGTGGCTTCTCCTTATGTCTCTCGAAAAAAAGCCCACCTCTAAGGTGGGCTTTTTTATTTCACCAATATTTTATAAATCAAACTGGCCATCAATCGTGCACCCTTCTGCGATAAATTATCGTACAGAGGATTGTATTCGTAGAAACCAAAATAAGGCACAAGTTCTTTTTCTTTTAAGACCAAATCTAAAAGACCATTCACTTCAAATAAATTTAAACCTTGGTGATTAACAGCACTAACCCCTTCCATGACGGAAGATTCCAAGGCATCCATATCAAGACTAAAAACTACTGCAGTTCCTACTTCTAGAGTTTTTAAAATTTGTTCTATCGTTTTGAAAATATTTTCTTCGAGTGGGGCCTCATAAGTTGTAACCATTGCCCCCGGAACATTGCTTAGAGTACTATCACTATTAGCAAACGAATGAATGCCAATTTGGATTAAATGAAATTCACAAATTTCAAGTCCGGCAAATTGTCTGAATGGTGTTCCTGAGTGTTTTTCATGATCAGTCCGTGTATCGCAATGGGCATCAATATTTAAGCAGACGATTTTTTTATGTTTTGTCGCGATGGCTTTTAGAAAAGGATAAATATGGTCATGACCGCCGCCAATTTGGATTTTTCTGGAATTACCTTTTATTAATTTGCTTAAAACTTCATATGATTGCTCTTGGGTTTCTAAGAAATTCTTTTTTTCTGCTTCAGAATTTTCAAAAAAATGAAGCTTGACTGGCTGGTTCCATGGCCCATGCCAGGCCATTTTTTTTAACACATTGATCACTGCCCTAGGAGCGAAACGGGCACCATTTCGACCACCGTTTCTCATCACCCCAACATCACTTTCATGGAGAAAAAAATGAGCCAGAACTTTTTCCGTTGAGTTACTTTCTTTTAGCAAACTTTCCAAACGTTCTTGGCTTCTGTTTTCTAAATGAGTGAGATTCATTTGGCTTTTCCTTTTGATTAAACCTAAATTAGTAGTATCATTAGAATGAAAGTCAATGCAAGATCATTAAAGATGAAAAAAGTTTGGTTTATCTTAGAAGAGAATTACCACAGGGGTCCTTTTACCTTTGAGGAGCTCTCGCTTATGTTTGAGCACAAGAAGCTCAAAGAAAGCGATCTCATCTGGCGTGAAGGCTTGCCTAGTGGCGTGGCTTTTAAAGAAATCCATAAGCTAGAAATTCTTAAAATAGAAGAATCAATTCCGGCCATCCCACAGGATGCAAAACTTCCTGTTCTTAATGAATTAATGGATGCACCTAGACACCCTGGAAAACCAGCAACCTTGCCTACTCCAATAAACACGGGTAATTTTTCAGAAATACCTCACAATCACCCTTTAAAAAAACCTTTAGATGATGAAGGTTCTGCTAATCAAATGGAACTTCCTATCATCAAAAAAACTTCTGGCACAAAGATTTTTAGAATATATTTTGCTTCTTTAGGCGCCCTAATTTTAGGGGTTGCACTTTTTATCTATTATCAATATTCCTTTAAAATTCCTAAATTAACTGAACCATTGACTATGAGCGGTTCAGATTATGAACGATTAAGCGAAGTGGTAAAATTACGCCAAGAAAAAAAGTTTTTAACGGAGCTGGCAGTTTCAAAAAATTTTGATGTGCTTTGGATTGCGACCAATTTTCCTTATTCTGGTAAAGTAAAATTAGAATTTTCATCTTATCCCGCTAAAACAACGAGAAATATGGCGGTGGTTGGAACAAGTGTCGGGGAATTGGATCACTTCCTTATGACTTTTCAAGACCTACAATTCACTTCTTCTGACCGCCTAGTTCAAGGTGTCTATCATATTAAAGTTAAGCTTTTGGAAGAATATCCAGCCAGTTTAATTCAAAAAATAGTTTATAAAGAAAGAGTTTTCCCTGTAGTTGAGTTTGATACCTTCATCGGTTTTGGAAATGAGGATCAATTTTTAAAAAGACTTAAAGGCAATGAAGCAAATGTTGAGCCTAAAACTCCAGTCGAAATAGAAAGCGAAGAACTTCTTAAATTAATAGAAAAAGAAGAAAGGCTTCGCACCTTACTTACTTTGATTACTATGACGGAGGACAAGACCTCATTCGTCATAACAACTGTTAAAGAAAAGAAATTACTTAGTAAAAAGCAGGAATTAAAAAAATTAGTCGAAGACTTCGAGCATAAGTATATGACTGAAGTATCACCACTCCTTTCTAGCCTTGGCCAGGAGGCGAATCTAGAGCTTTCAAGAGCCCTTGGCTCTCATTTCATGAGTACACTTGGTTACATGAGAAAAGTTTCCAATGAGAAGAAAAGTGATAGTCATAAATTTGAAACTTTTGGTAAGGAAAGCTTACTGAAGTTCAAAGAAATGTCTCTGAACATTGAAAATGAGCTTAAGTCTTTAGAATCGGAAATAGCTGACTTGAAAACTCGGACAGTAAAGTAATCACTCAATTCCTCCTTTTACATTGCCGACAAGCTTAGGTGATCTTCAGCCAACTGAGGTTAAATTGACGTTAGTCGTGATTCTACTTTCTTTTTATCTTTCACCCAATGCTATAGCACAAAGCTATGGTACCGGTGACTCAACTATTTTTAAATTTGGAAATCAAGAAGACGGATACTACTCAGGTTCATTTTTATCACCTGTTGGACAAGGAGCTGCTGGCTCTGATCCCCATGATGTTAAAACAGAATTTGGTTTTGGAATGTATTCAGGCAAAACTGCTTATGATAAGGGCAGTGAATCTAAAAATAGGGATGAAAAGGCCTTAAATGCTCAGTATAAAGGTCAGGTTTATTCTCTTTTTACCTCTGATTATTTTCCTAATGGCAGTTGGAATGGTACTCCTTTAGTGGAAAAAGTTTATTCTATTATCGAGGGTATCAAGGGCGATCAAGTCCGTGCAAAAAGTAATTCTAAAAAACATCGTCTCCTAAATCCTACTAATCTGGCCGATTTAAAAGAATGGGGAAATCTTACAAAAGAAGAGGACCTTAAAAAAGTATACCGGGAAAAGTACCGTGTCTTAATGGGAGAAGAGCCAAGTCTTTCTCAAGTAGACGAGTTCTATAAAATATTTGGTGCCATTCAAAATTCAGTTCCTTGGTCAGGACTTTGTAATCAATTTTCGGCAGCCAATGCCAACCCTTATTTTAACAAAACTTTTACTGACCTTTATGGCCGTGATGGTGAGGTTTATCTTTGTCAGAAACCTATTACTTTAGGGGAAGTCAAAGAAGCGACGACTCTCTTGTATGATTCAATTGCTTTTGATCAGACCATGGGAGGAGCTGTCAATTTCACTCCTAGTGGTACTCCAACAGATAACTTTTTTGATGTAGAAGAGATGGATTTTTTAAAGAAGTATCCGCCTAATACTTTTATTGAAGGAAAAGATTTAGATGTTTACCGAAAAAAATATTCTAATTACATTTATAAAAATTATTTTGATCGCCTAGGTAAGAGCCCCTCTGGCATGAACTTTTGTGAACTCGATAAAAAATTCGCGTCTATTGATCACAGAGATTTTGGTAACGATAAAGAAAATATGACAAAAAATAAAGTTCCCATAATGAATCTCAATGGTTCTGGTGAAGTTTGGAATTCAGCAGTCACAAGTGTTCAGCGCGATGTTAGAATGTATAATGTGTATGATGGCACAACCATTACAGAATCGGGTATTCAAGCTTCAAATAGTTTCTCTGATTTAATTCAGCTCTATGCCAGTAAACGTTTAAATGGTGGCGTTGGTACTCCTGAGTTTAAGCGTCTTCAAAAAGTTCTCCTAAGAAATTATAATGTAATGTGCCGTTATGCTAACGATCATGGAATGTCGCTTTCAAAAAGCTATTGTTCTCAAATTATATCCAATGAAACTTATGATGTTCCAATTCCAGCTGGTAGTAATATGGATATGTGGTCTTCACTTCCTAAGACACTCTCACAAAGAAATCAGGCTACTGACGATGCCCTAACAGGCCTTGCACTAACCTTTATTGTATTTGATAGCAATAATAAGCCTGCCATCGATGGCAAAGGTCTTCCTCGATTGCGAGGAGAAAACGTTCCTGGTAGTGAGTCGACTTATTTTAATAATATAAAAATTCAAAATGTGGCCTTAAATCTTGAATATGTGGCTCAAGCTGATTTCGCTGACACCAAAAAAGGGGCAAAGAAAAGCAAAAGTAACTTTGATGGACTAGTCGTTATCGATGAAAACGTAGATCCTCCCCAACAAACAGGTTGTTCTTGGAAAAATGTTTGGAAATATGATGAGAATTTAAAAAAGTATGTTAGTAACGTTCCTTCTTCTTTTATGACCTTAGATATTCCAGCTTGTCCATCTGATACCAAGGCAAAAAATCTTTTAGACCAAGTAAAAAAGTGTGCAACCTTTAAAGACTTTTTAAAACAGTATAACAAATGGATGCTTGAGGCTTCTCAAGGATTTAATCCTGAGAAAATTAAAGATGAAATCGATTCTTATAAATTGAAATTTCCTCAAACAAATGTCGATTGGACAAAATTAAAAACTCAAATTTTGCATGATATGGATCAATCCTTTGTAGAAGAATCGAAACAATGAAAAAACTAATTTTCTTTTTCTTATTTACTGCTTTTAATTTGGCCCACGGGAAAATTACCTATCCACAATTTAAGGTTGGTTGTTTATCACCACTGAATGAACTGATGAAGCTTGATTGCACTGAAGAAAATATGAATTATGAGGTTTTAAAAACTTACCAGAAGTCAAATTTGCCCACTGCCAAGCAGGATTTAGAAAATGCCATATTTAATCGCGCACGTTTTTTTTTAGATAAACAAGAATATGATTATTATTCAGTGTTAATGATTATGTCCTTTCCCGTTCCTGAGAAAGAAAAATGGCTCAAAGAATTTCAAAAAATTCCAGGTAAACGGGCACCTTTTAGTCTGATTGCCATGGACCGTATACAAGGTAAAAACTCAGATTACTGCACAGAAAAGAAAGTCCCACTTTACTTAAAAGAAATCTGTGCTTTTACCATCATTAAATAAGAATAGGTAATGCCGATTTTTCATCAATCGAAAATAACTCAATCGCTTTAAAATCTTTTTTTTCTTCTGCTATATTAGCGCCCCAAAATTTTGGATCATGTTCAAAAATCATGGTTAATTTTTTTTCAATGATAAAATGATAGAAACGCCGCTTATCTTTGACTGTAATTCCAGGAGCAATATCATAGCCCATGACCCATGGGACTTTTATGTGTGCCGATGTAGGTACTAAGTCCGCCATATAGATGAATTTGTCATCATAGGCATGTAATAAATAGGGAGTGTGCCCATGGCTCACCATAAACTTGAAATCATCAAAGAGAATTCCAACCTCACCTTCCAACCAGTGCACTTGATTTTTTGATTCATACCAATCGATTAAAGGAGAAAAATATTCTTTCTGAAAAGAGCCAGAATCTCTTTCTGTCGGGTTCATAGCATAAATATAATGTTCACGATGGAGATGAACTGTCGCTTTAGGAAAGAGCACAGTATGGCCAGTGTCCTGATCTTGACCCAGTCCGCCTGCATGATCAAAATGCAAATGACTGATGATTAAATCAGTTATTGCTTCTGCTTTTAAATTAAATTCATTTTCTAGCACTGCTAAAAGAGGATTTTTAGTACCTCTCACATCGAATCTTTCATCCCATCTTTCTCCATGATAATCGCCAATACCTGTATCAATTAGTATGTTTTTATTCTCTGTCTGAATAAGCATGACTCTTAAACTCATATCAATTCGATTAAGAGCATCAGGAGGAGCAAATTTTTCCCATAAAGGCTTGGGAATAATTCCAAACATCGCTCCTCCATCGAGTCGAAACTTGGCAGGGTGAATCACGAAATATTTTTTCTTCATATCTGGACCTTTTCCTAGTAGAGTTATGAAAATTTTCATTTTTTCAATTGGAGACGTCAATGAATGTTCATGAATTCCAAGCTAAAGAACTGATGCGCAAGTTTGGCATTAGTCTATTAAGAGGACAAGCTGCAAACACTGTTGATGAAGCAGTAGAAGCTGCCAAGTCTATGGGCGGAAGTGTTTGGGTCGTTAAGGCTCAAATTCATGCTGGTGGTCGCGGTAAAGCGGGCGGCGTGAAAGTGGCGAAAAGTTTAGACGAAGTCAAAAAATACGCGACTGAAATTCTAGGCAAAACGTTAGTAACTCATCAAACAGGACCTGAAGGAAAAGTGGTTAAAAAACTTTTTGTTGAAGAGGGCTGTTTAATTGATCATGAGTACTACTTAGGAATTGTTCTTGACCGCAATACTTCAAAAGTAACTTTCATGGCTTCAGTTGAAGGTGGCGTTGAAATTGAAAAAGTAGCTCATGAAACACCTGAAAAAATTATCAAAGCCTCTATTGATCCAGGTGCAGGTTGTTCAGCTTACGTTGGACGTAAGCTTGGTATCGAAATGGGCATGTCTGGTGAGACACTCAAGAAATTCGGAAAAATGGTTGAAGGTCTTTATAAAATGTACATGGAACTTGATTGTTCAATTGCAGAGATCAATCCTCTGGTTACAACAAAAGACGGTAACGTCATTGCCTTAGATGCGAAATTAAATTTCGATGATAATGCACTTTTTCGTCACCCAGAAGTAGAAGCTATGCGCGATCCTTCGGAAGAATCAGCTCAAGAATTAGAAGCCCACGAATACGGCCTTTCTTATATTTCTCTTGATGGAAATATCGGATGCCTTGTTAACGGAGCAGGTCTTGCTATGGGAACTCTTGATATTATCAAACTTCACGGTGGAACTCCGGCGAACTTCCTAGATGTGGGCGGTGGCGCTACTAAAGAAGCAGTGAAGAAAGCTTTCTCAATTATTCTTCAAGATAAAAATGTAAAAGCTATTCTCGTTAATATCTTCGGTGGAATCATGAAGTGTGACATTATTGCTGACGGCGTAATTGCAGCGGCAAGAGAACTCAATATGAAGCTTCCACTAGTAGTTCGCCTAGAAGGTACAAACGTTGAGCTAGGAAAGAAAATGTTAGCGGAATCTGGACTTGCGATTACACCTGCAAACGATTTAGCTGATGCTGCTGCCAAAGTAGTAAAAGCTGCAAAAGGAAACTAATATGTCGATTTTAATTAATAAAAATACTCGTCTTATTACTGTTGGTCTTACTGGTAAACAAGGAACTTTTCATACTCTTCAATCTCGTGATTATGGTACTAACGTGGTTGGTGGTGTAACTCCAGGCAAGGGTGGAACCGTTCATGAGGGAATTCCCGTTTTTAATACAGTGATTGAAGCGATCAGAAAAACCGAAGCGAATGCTGCGATGATTTTTGTTCCACCAGCTTTTGCTGCTGATTCAATCCTAGAATGTATCGACGCTAAAATGCCTTTAGTTATTTGTATTACAGAAGGTATTCCAGTTCTCGATATGGTGAAAGTCAAAAATGCTCTGATTCGTAATCCTGAAACTCGCTTGATTGGACCTAATTGTCCAGGAGTCATCACTCCAGGCGAATGTAAAATCGGAATTATGCCAGGACACATTCACCTTAAAGGTCGCGTGGGAGTTATTTCTCGCTCTGGTACTTTAACATATGAAGCTGTTCACCAACTTACGGTCCGTGGAATAGGTCAGTCTACATGTGTTGGTATTGGTGGAGATCCAGTGAACGGCACAAACTTTATCGATGTTCTCGATTTGTTCAATAAAGATAAAGATACTGATGCCATCATTATGATTGGAGAAATCGGTGGATCAGCTGAAACAGACGCTGCAAGATGGATTAAGGCCAATATGAAGAAGCCAGTTGTCAGCTTTATTGCCGGGGCATCCGCTCCTACTGGTAAACGTATGGGTCATGCTGGTGCGATTATTTCCGGAGGAGATGATACAGCTGAAGCTAAATTCAAGGTATTAGAGCAATGTGGAGTAACAATCGCAAGAAGTCCTGCTGAAATGGGACAAAAACTTGAGGAACTCTTAAAAAAATAGTAAAGAAGAACTCAATAGATTAATTAAGGAGACTACAATGGCCAAGGAAAAAACACTTAGTATCATCAAGCCAAATTCAACTTTGGACAACAACATGGGCAACATCATTGCCATTTTTGAAAAAAATGGTCTTCGTCTTGCTGCTGCAAAATTTACAAAACTTTCAAAAGAAAAAGCTGAAGGTTTTTATATTGAGCACAAAGATCGCCCTTTTTTCGGTGAATTAGTTTCTTTCATGACTTCAGGTCCAGTTATGCTAATGGTTTTAGAAGGCGATAATGCTGTTCTTAAAAATCGTGAATTAATGGGAGCGACTAACCCAGCTAACGCTGCTGACGGTACCATCCGTAAGCTTTTTGCTAAGTCTGTTGGTGAAAACTCTGTGCATGGTTCTGATTCACTTGCATCTGCAGATAGAGAAATTGCTTATTTCTTCGATAAAAACGATGTTTTGAGCCGTTTCTAGAAAAATAGCTATTTTCCAAATTATAAAAAAATGGGCTGCATTATGCAGCCCTTTTTTTTTATTTATTTGATAGGTGTTTGTTCTTCTATGACACTCTTCACTGTCATTAGTTTCTGGGCATCGATAGGATTTTTAAATTGATAACCAACTCGATGATGACCAAAGTTTTGAAAGCGTTTATCTTGAAAGGCACTAATACTTCTTATGTAGCATTCAATTGGTTCTTTAAATTCATCTCGCCCTATACTTTGTAGCATAATTTTATCACTAGGTTGAAATTTAGGTAAGGATCCGGTGGTAATTAAAAAGGAGCCTCCTCCATTTGAAATGTCGACTGCTCGGTAATTATACTCAACCATAGCGCCACCATGGGCTTTGCTTTTAAAGAAGCGAACTCCAATAGAACTTTTTTCAGCGAGAAGGAAAATGCGTGATTCACTTCTCGCTTCAATGGCTTTTACGCCCATAGGAACTTTCACCATTAATGCTTGTTGATTGGTAAAATTTATTTTGCTTTTAAAAAGTAAATGTTTGTATTCAGACTGAACGTAAATTTCGTGTTCAATAGAAAAGAGGAAGGGGCCTGCTAAGGGCTTAAAACTTAAAACTTGAGCGCCAAAATTCAAATCAAAAATGAATCCCTTGGTGACTAATCTTTTTCCTGCAACATTTTGCCAAAGAGTGCAGGCTATCTTTTGATCCTTAATGGCTTTCAGTGTGTTTGAAATGAATATAAGATTATTTTCGTCTCTTAAAAACATACTAAAAACTCATTACTGATGATCTGCAAACATCCGTGAAGTAATCAACATTGCTTCATCACGAATTTTATCTTCTTCCATTAAAATTTCATGAAAAGAAGTTGGGAATAAATATTTCTGACAGAATTTTGCTTTTTTACAAACAATATCGTGACCTTTGAGTTTTACAAAAGTATCTTCTCCTGCCTGCATGATAACTATTGGCAATTCTAGATCTTTAGCTTTTTGACGAAGCATTTTTGTATAATTTAAACTTTCATAGACCCAGCGATTAGAAACTCCACCCACTATTGTGGCAGGAGTTTTACGATAAATATTTTGTGCCATTTCATAGCGAGAAGCACTGTGTGTTGTTGTTGTTTGTTTTAATGGAACTTCCAAGTAATCACTCTGCCCAATAGCGTACTTTTCACCTTGCCCCATGGTAGTCGTAACTCCACCAATTATACTGGCAATAAAGTTAGGATAAGGTTTTGTATTAATCATCCACATCGGCGCAGAAAAAACAGCCGCCTTAAAATGAACTTGTTCTTTAAGGAGAAGGCCAAGGCCAATCGCTCCACCCATAGAGTGTGCTAATAAGTAATAATTGTTACAGCCAAGTTCTTGAAGGCGTGTTTTAAAAAGCATGTCTACATCAGAAACGTAATCTTCAAATTGATCGACATAACCAACTTGTGGGTTGGAAGTCATTCTTCCAGAAAGTCCTTGTCCTCTATGATCAACCACCATGACCGTCATCACAGGAAAATTTTTATTATGGTTCAAGTCGTAAACCACTTCAGCATATTTATCGAGTGATTCCTGACGACCAGGAAATAGCATCAGGCAATTTTTTGTATCTTCTTTATAAATTTGAAAACGAACTGGAACTTTATTTACGCCCGCCATAGTTTCGATTTTAGCTGCTTGATAATAAGGAAGTACTTTGGATGCATAGTTTACAGCGTATGAAGCTTCTTCTATGGCAAATGCAGCAATTGAGACAACACTTATTGTTGCAGCTAAAAATATTTTTTTCATAATCTGCAGATTAGATGACTTCTAAAAAAGAGTAAAGTCGAATGAAAAAAAGTAAGGGTTAAGATGTCTTAATGAAAGGTTTAAGTCCGTAAAAATTATACAGACGAAGCAGAAAAAACTAAAGAGGCTGCACCCATAATCGCTCCATCTGTTGTTGAAATGGAGGATATTTTTACGGGAACTTTATTCCTAAAACTAGGAAATACGTGTCTATTTAATGAAGCTTCTACTAAAGTCGCGAAGTTATCACCCAATGAAGAAACTCCTCCACCTAAGACAAACATATCCGGAAGAAATAGAGCCGACATTGTAGCCAGTCCCCAGCCCAAATGATCAGCTGTTGTTTCTACACACTTTAAAGCCTTGGAGTCCCCAGCAAAATATTTCACTGACATTTCTCTAAAGCCAGTCTCTTCATTAAACAGTTCTTTATAAGTTTGTTTGATTCCTTTTACTGAACAGTAAGCTTCTAAATGACCGATGCCGCCGCACGAGCATGGTCTGCCTTCTGGGTGAATAATGATATGGCCACCTTCTCCCGCAAAACCAGAAGTTCCTGTGAGCATTTGCCCATTAACAATAATCCCAGTTCCAACACCAGTTCCAAGAGTGATGACCACAAAGTTTTTTAACCCTTTTGCCACTCCCCATTGTCCTTCTCCAACGGCACTAATATTAGCGTCGTTATCTAAGAAAACGGGCAATTGAAAGCGCTCATGAAAAAGTTTTTGCAAAGGAAGTGTTCCCCAAACTTGTAGATTAGGTGGGTTTTCCATTAAGCCAGTAACAGCAGAGGCGCAAGGAGCACCTAAACCAATTCCCATAACTTTATTTTTATAAGGAGTGATTAGTCTTTTAACTTCGATTTCTACGCGATCGAGATAATTTGAAAATGGTTCTTCTGCCAGTGTGTCTATTTTTGAGTGATCTAGAATTCTTCCATCGGAATGGATTAAACCAAATTTAGTGTTTGTTCCACCGATATCGATTCCAAGTGCCAGACTTGCCATGCAATCCTCAAATAAAAAAAGTGAAAGTAATAGAGAGTTTAAGCTATCAATTCTAGCCCCCCTTGTAAAATTTATCGGCTTCCTTGTGGCGAATGTCTAATACTGATACAGTGCGCAGGATTTGTTAGTCCCTTAGGTTCTTGGAGGATAGTATATGTACAATATTGGCGATTATGTTGTGTGCCCAGGTCATGGGGTAGGGCAAGTTGCGGACATTGAAACCAAAAGTCTCGCCGACCAAGAAAAAACTTTTTATGTCATCAAGCTTATCACAAACGGCATGAAAGTGATGGTTCCAGTTCAATCTGATGCTGGCATGAGAACGTTGGTTGGAAATCATGAAATCGAGGGAGTTTTTACTCTGCTTGCAGATCACAATGTTAAAATTGATACTTCCACATGGAATCGCCGTCACCGCGATTATATGTTAAAGGTGAAAACAGGTTCTCTAATCGAGATCGCTGATGTATTAAGGAGTCTCTTCCTATTGAAAATTTCTAAAAAACTGTCCTTTGGTGAAAAGAAAATGTTGGATCAGTGTAAAGAGCTTTTAGTAAAGGAAATAGCTATTTCCCAAGGATATCCAGAAGAAATGGTTTCAGGAAAAATTGAAGCTTGTTTTGATGCTCCAACTGTAAACTAATTGTTTACTAAAATCTTTAGGATTTGAATCACATGCGTTTCAAGAAAAACATTTTGTCTTTCACTCTTTTGGTTTTGACCATAAACTCTCAAGCATTTGCTGATAGTAGTGAATCCGAAAAAAAATCTTTCATTACTGATACCATGGCCTGTAAAGGTGATGTTTTTTGTGTCGATAAAATGCGTGTCACTTGTAACGCTCGTAAAGAAGTTGTGAGCGATGTCTATGATCGCGCAGTTAATCAAACAGACGGTGATCTTCACCGTGATGACGTTACAGTCGAAGCCAAATTACGCAAGAATGGAAAACAAGATCAAGATGTAGCCAATGTGAAAAAAGTTGAGTGCTTACTCAATGTTTCTTCCACTGACAGAACATGGATTTTCCGCGAGACAACATCTAAAAAAATGAAAAATACCAGTGATTGTAAAACTATGATGGAAAAGAATATTCAGAGTGGCAAAAGAGTCATATTTCAACAAATCCGTGAGAGCAGAAACATACTGCTACAGCGTCTCTGCCGTGTCTATCTCCTTGAGTTAATCAAAAAATAAGTCTAAAATAACTTAGAAACTATGAGTCCTTTTAGGCCTACTGACTAAGTAGGCTTTTTTATTTTCTGGAGTTCCCCCATGACTGTTCGAGTTCGTTTTGCCCCAAGTCCTACTGGTTATCTTCACGTTGGTGGTGGGAGAACTGCCCTCTATAACTACCTTTTCGCTAAAGCGATGGGGGGAACTTATATTCTACGTGTTGAAGACACGGATGAAGTAAGAAGCACACGTGAATTCGAGCAACTGCAAATTGCTGATCTAAAATGGCTAGGAATAGAGCATACTGAAGGTCCTGATGTTGGTGGCCCTTATGGACCTTATCGCCAGTCAGAAAGAAAACATATTTATACCGAGCATGCAGAAAAGCTTTTAAATCAAAATAAAGCCTATCATTGTTTTTGTACTGAAGCAGAACTGGAAGCTAAAAAAGAAATTGCTCTACAAGCTAACCTTTCTCCTCATTATGATGGCAAATGTCGATCGGTCTCTCTTGAAGAAGCAAAAAAGAGGTTACAGGCTGGAGAAAAAGCGGTGATCCGTTTTAGAACACCGATGAAAACTTATCATTTGCACGATCACGTTCGTGGAGAAGTTTCTTTTCCAGAAGATATGGTTGGTGATTTCGTCATCATTCGTTCTGAAGGGCTTCCCGTTTTTAATTTCGTTAATGCTGTCGATGATATGTTGATGAAGATAACTCACGTTATTCGTGCTGAAGAACATCTCTCCAATACTGTTCGCCAGTTAATGATCTATGAAGCTTTTGCCGCAAAACCTCCTGAGTATGCTCATATTTCTCTTCTCACTGGTAAAGATCGTCAAAAACTTTCTAAACGACATGGTGCTACTTCAGTTAACCAATACCGTGAAGATACTTATCTTCCACAAGCGATGGTGAACTATCTCTGCCAGCTTGGCTGGTCTCATCCTGAAGAAAAAGATATTTTTACCATGCAAGAAATTGAAAAAGTTTTTTCTATCGATCGTTTTAACAAGAGCCCTGCTATTTTTGATGTCGAAAAACTTAATTGGATGAATGGTCAACATTTACGCCAACTACCGATGGATCTTCTTATTAAAGAAGTTTCAGCCGCTATGCCAGCGGAACATGAATTTCACAAACAAAACGATGTTTGGAAAAATGATTGCTTAACACTTTTTAAAGAGCAGATTCAATTTTTTAAAGAGCTACCCAATGCGCTTAATGTTTTATTCGATGATAGTTTTGAAAAAAGCGATGAATTGACAGATATTTTTTCTTGGGAGACGACTCCAAAACTGGCTGAATACTTATTAACGGCAGTTAGTGGAGTAACAACTCCTTTTATTACGACTGCACAGTTTGATGAGTGGAGTAATCATATTAAGAATGAACTTAAAATTAAGGGTAAGCCTCTATTTATGGGGATGAGGGCAGTTCTGACTGGTCACGGGCATGGCCCGGATTTGAAAGTGATTTTACCTTTAACTCCAATCGGTATCTTAAAAAACCGTGTTCATCAAATTGTAGGAGCGATGAAATAATGCAATTAAAGGTTTTTAACAATCTTTTACGTGAGAAGGTCGACTTTCATAAAAAACCTGGGGAGAAAGTTCAATTCTACTCCTGTGGTCCAACCACTTATGATTTTCTCCATGTGGGAAATGCTCGTGCTCAAGTAGTTGCCGATCTTATGAACCGAGTCCTTAGAACTCTCGGTTATGATGTCACATTCGTGAGAAACTTTACTGATGTTGATGACAAGATTATCGCCCGTGCTGGAGAGCTTGGCATGGATCCTATTGTCTTTGCCGACAAATGGGTCAAAGAATGTTTACAAGACATGCAAGCACTAGGAATGAAGCCCGCTGATGCCACTCCGAAAGTTTCTGAAACCATGCCAGAAATCGTCAAAATGATTGAAGACATTATTGCTAATGGCTACGCTTATGTGGTTCAGGGCGAAGTCTATTTTGATGTAAGTAAAAAAAATGATTTTGGTGACTATGGTAAACTTTCAAAAAAAGATTTAGAGAGCTTACAACACGGCATACGGGTCGAAGTAGACAATAAAAAAAGAAATTCTTCTGATTTTGTTCTTTGGAAACCAACAAAGCCAAATGAAGGAGCTTCGTGGGATTCACCATGGGGCAAAGGTCGTCCAGGCTGGCATATTGAATGTTCTGCCATGGCGAAAAAACATTTAGGTGAAACGATCGATCTACATCATGGTGGCGTGGATCTTATGTTCCCACATCATGAGAACGAAATTGCTCAGAGTGAAGCTGCCAATAAAAAACTTTTTTGTCATTGCTGGGCCCATAACGAATTTTTAAATTTTGGCTCAGAGAAAATGAGTAAGTCACTTGGAAACGTGGTGACCATTAGAAAATTTGTTGAAACATATGGTGGGCAAGTACTTCGTCATTTGCTTTTATCAGTTCATTATAGAGCTAAAATGGAGTGGTCGGATGAGGTCATTGAGCGCGCCATGGGAGAAGTCCAACGCATCCATGAGTTTGCTCAAGAAGTAAAAAGCTTTAAGGCCGATGGGAAACCCGAGACCTTAACCAATATTATTCAAGAGATGAAAGATGAACTGTCGAATGACTTTAATTCAGCAGGTGCTTTTGCATCCTTTTTTACTTTTATCCGAGAAGTAAGAACGCTTGCTAGTAAGAATCAAAATTCTTTTAGTAGGGAAAATTTAGTTTTAATTTCTGAAACGTTAGCTTTTGTTAATGAAGCGATGGGACTCATTCATGAGAACCCTCAACATATTTTAGAAGAACTACAAAAAGTTAAGCGCAAGCTCGGTGGTGGAACACTTTCTGACGAGGCGATTAAAGCTCTTATTGAGGAAAGAAAGACTGCTAAACAGGCTAAAAACTTCAAGCGCTCAGATGAGATTAGGGATCTTTTAAAGGCTCAGAAAATTGTCTTAAAAGACAATCCTGATGGCACGACCTCGTATTCGTTTGAATCTTGAATAAGCCTGATATCACTACTTCATTTACTCTTCCCTGCGGAGTTGTTCTTAAAAATAGAATTGCTAAATCTGCCATGAGTGAAAACTTAGGCACTGCCAATTATACTGCAAACAAGGAATTGGTTACTCTTTATCATCGCTGGGCCCTAGGGGGAACAGGCTTATTAATCACTGGAAATATCATGATTGATCGTCATGCCCTGGGTGAACCAGGAAATGTCGTGATTGAGAAAAATCATTCTGAAAACTATTTAAAAGAGTGGGCGAGTTCTGCCACTAGTAATAATACTGAAGCTTGGGTTCAACTCAATCATCCAGGCAAACAGTCTCCACGCTTTCTAAGTCCTCTTCCCGTTGCACCTTCAGCCATTGCTTTAAAACCTCCACTCAATAAAATGTTTAATAAACCTAAAGAGTTAACGGAGTTTGAAATTGCTGAGATCATTCTTCGTTTTGGTTGGGCCGCAAAAGTGGTTAAGGAGAGTGGTTTTACGGGTGTTCAAATTCATGGAGCTCACGGTTATCTAGTTAGCCAATTTCTTTCCCCACTTCACAATCAAAGAACTGATCAATGGGGTGGAAGTTTAGAGAATCGGATGCGTTTTGTTGTCGAAGTTTATAAAAAAATACGTGAAACGGTAGGAGCTCAATTTCCTGTAAGTATAAAATTAAATTCAGCCGATTTTCAAAAGGGTGGATTTACAGAGGAAGAATCGATGGAAGTAGTCTCGACACTTTCCGATTTAGGAATGGATTTAATTGAAATCTCAGGTGGTACTTATGAAGCTCCCGAGATGACTGGCGTGAAAGCTCGTGCTAGCACGCTTAAAAGAGAAGCCTACTTTTTAGATTACTGCGAGAAAGTTCGATTGAAGTGTAAAGTTCCGCTGATGTTAACAGGTGGCTTTAGAACAAGAGAGGGGATGAATAGTGCCCTTGCCTCAGGTGCCTGCGACTTTATTGGTATGGCCAGATCTCTAGCTGTGAATCCAGATTTCTCGAAAGATTTAATTCAGGGCAAGACAGTGAAGAGTGAAATTAAAATTCTTACCACAGGTTTTAAAACCCTCGATCATCTCTTTCCCTTAGAGATCACTTGGTATGCCCAGCAACTGGCCTTAATGGGAAAAGGCAAAGAGCCAAACCCTCATTTAAATGTTCACTTATCAATTTTCATGGCGCTAATTACTATTGGTAGAAAAAGTTTAAAAAGAGTCCGAAATTCCTAGATTTCAATGGGCTATTTTGCACCTCGGTTGCAAAATGACTCCACCCGCAAAAGCTATTTTTTAATATTTTTAGATAGATACAGAAGACAGTAATTGAGTATTGTAATTGCATATTAGGCTCGCAAACAACATCAAGAAGATGAGTTAATTGGGGGTTCTTATGAAACGCAGTCTGATATCTATTCTATTTTTATTTATTTCTTTGGCGGCATCTGCCGGTTCAAATCAATCATTCTTGGTTGATGGTTCTCAAAATCAATTAGCTGTTGATCTAAAGGGTGATGTTTTCAGAACTGAATATCGAATCGATCAAGTGCCAAGCACTTGTTACCATCAATCCACTGAAATTAGACGTGAATGTGTGAATGTTCCTCGTCAAAATTGTGTCCCCGGACAACAAGTTTGCCAGACCGTGAATCAACAACGTTGTCGTAATGTTCCTCCTGTTTGCAGACCCGTTTGTCATCAAGGTCCTCAAGGTGAAATTTGTAAAAATGTATGTTCAGATGGGGCCCCCCAATGTGAGACGGTGGCTGTCAATCAATGTTCACCTGGCGCTCCCATCTGTCGTCAATATATAAGTAATGAATGTTACGATACTCCTATTGTAAGACGTCAGCCTTATGCATGTACTGAAACTGTTAGAACTCCTTTTCAAGTGGTTGATCACTCAATAGAAGCTCATGGGCGATTTAAATTTGCTGGTGCGCCTAAAGGGGTAAAACTAATTGAATTATTTACTTTTGAAATCGTGAATGATGACGTCGTCTTATCGGTAAAAAGTTCAAAGAATGTATTAATCAATTCGACAAAAACGGCAAAAGTGACTAGTAAAGGTGATGTTAAAATAATTGATGCTGATTTCATCATCACATTTATTGATTTAAAGAACATGAAGGATGCCTTAACTTCGATAACTGATTTAGGTATTAGTAACAACCAGCTAAGTTATTCCATCGGTGCTACAACTAATTTAAAGTTTAAACACATTGTTACGCTGAAACAGAAAAAATTATTGGGAAAGAAAACACTCGTCGATCGTGCTTTAAATGAAGATGAGATTGATTCGATTAATGAGAACGGAAAACAAAAATATTCTATCGACTTAATTAAGCTTGATATTGTTGTGAAAGAGAGGACTCATTTTGTAAGAGTGGAGATTAAACCAGACCTCGACGCCTTCACTAATATATTAAACAAAGACGACATCCTCAGTCTGCGCTTGAGCAAAGAAGATAAAATTAAACTTTAAAATAACATTCCACTTTTATCTTTCATAAAAAGGGCCCTAAAGGGGCCCTTTTTTCGTTTTAATACTTCAGAACAGATGGAATCCTAAGGTCGATCAGCGGCAGACTTGTGGCACCGAGTTAATCATGGGGCAGTTGGTCTCAATCAACTTCAAACAAAATTATTTCAGTAGCATTGTGGCTCTGAGAATAAAAAATATCTTCAAGGTAGTAGATATTTGTCACCACTTTGGTGTCACTTTGACTGTTTTTGTCAGGATTCTTTAGGCACCACCTTTGCAACAAGCCTTACTACAAAAGTAAACAATGGATTTGTTTCAAATATCAAATTAAAACGCAGATGGTTGCGTTTTTTTATTAGGGGAGAGACTCATGAAAAAATTAATTTTAGGAACACTACTACTAACGACACTTGCTGGAATGCCACTTGCTCAAGCGCAAATGGTTGGAAAACCTCAAATTCCTTCACAAGGATATACTCAACCGTACGTTAGTTACATTGATGCCGAAATGATGGATCAATTCGTAGACCTTGCTAATGGAATGAGAAGTTATGTAACTCCACTAGAATTCGCACAAACGTATTCCCCACTTCGTTCAAAAGCCCTTAAGTGTAAGGCTTACATCAATACTTACGGCCTAGCATCAGCTAGTACAAATAAAGCGCTTAAGTCTCTTTCTGACTATGTAATGAATAATGAAGAAGCACTAGAAAGATTATGGGAAATTGATGCTTTCTATGAAACAGCTAACTTATTATTCACGACAGCTCTTCAACTAGAAAAAGATCTACGATAATAAAAGGTTTGGGGGGAGTTTTATGAAAAAATTATTTTTTATGTTAATGGTTCTGGGGATTCAACAAGTAATGGCTCAAGATAATACAATTCCTGATAAAGTGATCCCTTATGATTCGAATCCAGTTATTGTTGAAAAAAGAGAAGTGATTCGTTCTCATGATACAGATGTTATTCCACTAAATCGTTTTATGCATATTGATCGTATTTTGATCAAGGCAAGATCTTCGACATTTTGTGGACCATCAAATCTTTTAATTTCGGTTGACGGTTACCAAGAAAACAAGCAATCACTTTGGATTCCTTCAAACTTGGCAGCTAGAAGTTTCATTGTAGAAATGAAAGGTTACTCTGGTAGAACGCTACAAATTGAAAACGAAGGTAAATGTAAAGTGATCATTTCTTCAATCAAAGTTCTTCCAAGAAGACCATTGGTTAAACCTGGACCTGGCGGCGGACCAATTAATGGTGACGGTTCAGATATTTCTTACTACGTTTCTCAAGTTGTTGATATCAGCATGATGTTAGCTGACTATGTAAGTGATCAAGAAGTTGTTCAATTCTTAGGTCCTTGGAAAAGACTTGCTGGAAAAGCCATGGCGACAATTAATGCGACAGGGCCTTCATCAACAAAGACACGTGAAGCATTAATCGCTCTTTTAAAAGTGCTTAATGAACACGAAGCCTTTATTGATAAGTTGATTTCAAGTCCATTCACTCAAGACCTTGGTTATGAAGTGATGGAAGCGAAAACTGTTATCGAAAGAAGTTTAATCTAATCTTTTTTTAATCGTCTGATTAATTTAAAAGGGCCCCTACAAACGGGGCCCTTTTTTTATTTTTGTGATTACGCGGCGGATGGTGCATTTTGATTCTCATCAAACACTAAAGTCTAACTTTGCATTACAAATAATCATTATTCTCTTTTTTCTCCATCGAGTTATTGAAACATGATTCTTTTTTCGTTAGTTTGATAAAAAAAGGAGAATCTTTTATGCGATCAATGTTGATTACAATTTTATTTGTGCTCTTTGCTTTCGGAGCTTTTGCAAACGAAAGTGAAACTTTCACTTTTAATGGTTCTGAAACTTTCAAGGAAGTTGTCCTTCGCTCTCAAGTTTACCGTACAGAGTACCGTACAGAAACCCACAATACGACTTGCTACCGCCAAGAACTAGCGGGATACCGACCTCAGTGCCACTATGAAACTCGTCAGAATTGTTATTATGTTCCGAGAACATGCCATATTGTAACTAGCCAACAATGTACCTCTGTACCTCCAGTGTGCCGTCCTGTTTGTCACAATGGTCCTCAAGGGCAGATCTGTAAAAATGTTTGCTCTGGTGGCGGAACTCAATGTCGTCCAGTTAATCACCAACAATGTAATGGTGGGTACAATCAATGTAATCCTTACCAATATCAAGTTTGTGTCGATGTTCCAGTTTACAGAACAGTCCCTTACGCATGTACAGAAACAGTACAGGTTCCATACCAAGTTTTTGATCATACAGTTGATGCTAACGTAAAACTAAACTTTGCTGAACTTCCTCAAGGAGCGAATGCAAATGAGAAGTTTACCGTAGCAATTCAGAAAGATGATATCGTTATCTCTGTTGCAAGTTCAAAAAATGTTTTGATCTACACTGAGAAAACACAGAATGTGTCTGTTAACGGTGCTAACAAAATTATCGACGCTAACATTCGCGCAAGATTCTCTAACCTTGCTAGTCTTCGCGAAACCTTGACTAGTATTTCACAAGTTAAAATTGAAAATAATGTTTTGGCTTTTGCTATCGGGAAAGCTTCGAATCTACAATTTAAGCAAAAACTTAAAATTGTTCAGAAGAAACTTTTTAAAGATAAAACCTTGATCGATCGTGAACTCGCTTCTTTTGAAGTGTCTTCTTTTGCTTCAAATGGTCAACAGTATTTTTCAGTTGATCTAAAGAAACTTGGATTGAATCTAAAAGAGAAAAAACATATTGTGACTCTTTCGACAGAGGCCATTCTTGATAATGCGAGACCTCTTAACTATCAAGATTTACCAGTCTTGAAATTATCGAAGGAAGTTGAGATTAAACTTTAATTCACAAGGGACTCGAAAGAGTCCCTTTTTTTTATGTCTGCGCGAGGATGGATTCGAAGCAAATGACATTAAGATTGTAGGAGATCTTATGAAAAACACTTTGCTTGTACTTTGTTTCCTGGTCACTGCTCTTGCCCATGCGGGCGGTTCTGAGTCCATTACTTACAACGGATCCAACAGCGATTACAATTTGGAACTTGATCGTAGCGTTTACCGTACGGAGTATCGGACTGAATATTACGAGGATACTTGTTCTCGTGAAGTGTTTGATGGAACCTATGAAAGTTGTACCCAAGTTCCTCATGAGACATGTACTGGAGCTCCTGCTGTTTGCCGCTATGTTTGTCACCAAGGACCAGATGGCGAGATTTGTAAGGATGTATGTTCAAGCGGTAATGAATATTGCTCGACTGAATATACTCAAAGTTGCACTACCCAAAATAGCTACCGTACTGAATATTATTCATGTACCAAATCCCATGAAGTTCCTTATCAGGTATTTGATCATTACTTCAAAGCGAAAGTGGCCATCAAGTTTGATATCGCCCTTGCAGATATAAAATTGAATGAAGTTTTAAATTTCTCTCTTAGCGAAAACAATCTCTTAATCAATGCCTCTAGTACTTCAAAACAAGTTCTTCTTTTTGCAGTAACAGAAGGAAAGAAATCTATTCAAGGCGACACTGAAACCTTAGAGTCTACTGTTAATATATCCATGAAAGTGATTAAGAATGTAGAAGCTGGTTTAGTGAAACTAGATAATATCAATCTTAGCCAGACAAAATTATCATTTGAGAGTGGCTCATGGTTAAAATATGTTGCCTTCACTCATGACATTTTAATCAAAAGAAATATGTTCTTAAACCATTCTGAAAAATTCTCAGGAAGTCTCCATGATTCAGATTTCATCATTAGTGAGTCCAATGGAAAAAAAGTTTATACTTATGATTTTGCAGCAAAAGGAATTAAGCTAAGAAGAGGAAAGTTTAAGGTGCAGGTGACTAGCTCAGCAATGTTAGATGGAAAAACAGCCATTAACCCATATGACTTGCCACTTCTTAATCAGACAAAAGTAATCGAATTAAAAGTGAAGAAAGACTAAAGTTTTAATTGAGTTAAATGAGGGCCCGAAAGGGCCCTTTTTTATTTCTTTAATATTGACTATAACTTTGTCCCTTACTAATTGTTATCCATTTACCATTTTGAAGTAAAACCTCTTCAGGCTTTCCTCTTAAGTTATAATTAGAGCTCATACTATGTCCGTAGGCGCCACTATCAGCAATGGCAATAAGATCACCCGTTTTCAATTCTGGAAGTAGTCTATCGACCCCAAAACAATCAGATGTTTCACAAATTGGTCCCACAACATCATATTTAGTCAGTTTATCTTTAGGGGAAAAGTTTTCAGGAAGAATGCGGTGATATGCTTCATAGAGTGAAGGGCGGAGTAGATCATTCATTCCGCCGTCAATGACTACAAATTGATGTTTATCGCTTTTTTTCTGACGGATTACACGAGTGACAAGAACACCTGCTCTAGCCATTAATATTCTTCCTGGTTCAAATAGAATTCGAGGCTTTTTAAGATAGGGAACTTTTTTATTTATTAAATCTTTGTAATGTTTTCCTACAAGCCCCATGTAGTCTTTAATGGTTGCAATTTTTCCACTTTGGCTTTCATGATAGTCAATTCCAAGTCCTCCACCCACGTCGATGAATTCTAATGGTTGTTTAATTTTGATACAAAGAGCGAATAATTTCTTCAGTGCTTGGTCAGTTGCTTTTAATTCTGTTAATTGACTTCCTATGTGGATTGAAATGCCCACCAGCTTACAATTTTTCCAAAGCTTCGGATTATTGATTGCTTTTAAAATATCATCTTCTAATAATCCAAATTTATGAGTCTTATTTCCTGTTGAAATATTTTTATGAGTTTTAGCATGCACTTGAGGATTGAGACGAAAGGAAATTCTGGCCGTCAGATTTTGTGCTTGAGCACATTGACTAATAAGCTCTAATTCTTCAACCGACTCAACATTGAAGGCATAGACACCGATCTCTGAACATTTGAGCGCCATATTAATTTCCAGTTCCGTTTTTCCTACTCCAGAAAAAATGATTTTACTGGCGGGAATTCCTGCTTGCATGGCTCTCATTAATTCACCAAGGGAAACGATATCGGCGCCCAATCCTAACTTGGCTAAGTTTTTAAGAATTTCTAGGTTCGGATTTGCTTTAAGCGCATAACAAACCTGATGATCAGTAATTCCCGCCTTTTTGGCTTCGGAGATGAAGGTTTTATACTGATTTACTAAAGTTTTTTCTGAGTAAAGATAAAAAGGCGTCTTTTTTTTCTCCGCAATTTCTTTAAGTGGAACACCATCAAAGTATAGACTCTTATTTTTATAGGTGAGAGGTGGGGCAGCAACAAAAGCTTTTTGGTTCATGATTTTTCCATCTAAAAATGACAATTTATTTGTTAGTATATCTACTATGAGTAATACGAGTAAAGCCTTCGATTTAGCCATCACATTACAGCCGAAGGGTGATCAACCTGAAGCGATCAAGACTATTGTAGAGGGTTTTAAGAGCGGTAAGCAACAGCAAACTTTGTTAGGAGTCACTGGTTCTGGAAAAACCTTTACCATGGCCAACGTCATCCAAAAATTAGGTAAAAAAACATTGATCATTGCTCATAATAAAACCTTGGCTGCTCAACTTTTTGCTGAGTTTAAAGAGTTTTTTCCCCACAATGCTGTGGAATATTTTGTGTCTTATTATGATTATTATCAACCCGAAGCTTATATTCCAGGATCTGATACGTTTATCGAAAAGGATTCTGCCATCAATGATGAAATTGATAAACTTCGCCATTCCGCCACTCGCTCTCTTTTAGAACGTAATGATGTCATTGTGGTAGCCTCCGTAAGTTGTATTTACGGTATTGGTTCACCAGATGAGTATGGTGCTCAAAAAATTGAATTAACGACGGGAATGACTTTTAATCGCGAAGATTTCCTTCGTCATTTAATAAGTGTGCAGTATGAACGTAATGATATGGATTTCCACCGCGGTACATTTCGTGTTCGTGGTGATATGGTGGAAGTTTTTCCTGCTTACGAGGATAGCAATGTCGTTCGTTTAGAATTTTTTGATGATGAATTGGACACCATCTCAGTAGTTGATCCTTTACGAGGAAAGATTCTTGAAAAATTAACCAATGTAACCATTTACCCTTCTTCTCACTATGTCGTAAGTACCGAAAAAATGAAAAGTGCCATTCAAGGAATCAAGGATGAACTAAGAGGGCAAATTCAATTTTTTGAAGGGGAAGGAAAATTACTTGAAAAGCAGCGAATAACTCAGAGAACTCTTTTTGATCTTGAAATGATGGAAGAGATGGGTTTTTGTAATGGTATTGAAAACTATTCCAGGCACATGACAGGAGCAAGACCAGGCGATCCTCCGCCCACTCTTATTGATTTCTTCTTCAAGGATTTTTTACTTATTATTGATGAGTCTCACATGACTATTCCTCAAATTGGTGGAATGTACCGTGGAGATAGAGCAAGAAAAGAGACCTTGGTCAATTATGGTTTTCGACTACCAAGTGCTCTTGATAATCGTCCTTTAAATTTTCAAGAATTTGAACAAAAGCTAGATCAAGTATTATATGTTTCAGCCACTCCGGGAAAATTTGAGTTGGAGAAAACAGGCGGAGAGTTTGCGGAACAAATCATTAGACCTACTGGCTTAGTTGACCCACAGTTAGAAGTTCGAGATGCAAAATCCCAAGTGGATGATTTTCTCATTGAAGCTAAAAAAACCATAAAGCAAGGTTTTAGAGTCCTGGTTACCACCTTAACCAAAAGACTGGCAGAGGAACTCACGACTTACTATCGCAGTGTCGGGATGAGAGTCCGTTATCTTCACTCCGATATTACCACGATTGAGAGAATGGAAATTTTGCGTGATTTGAGGCTAGGGGAATTTGATATTTTAGTGGGGATTAATTTGCTTCGAGAGGGTCTTGATCTGCCCGAAGTTGCCTTAGTAGGAATTTTGGATGCTGATAAAGAAGGCTTTTTGAGATCAGATAGGGCTCTCATTCAAACCATTGGACGAGCTGCTCGAAATGAGCAAGGTCGAGTTATCCTCTATGGTTATAAAACCACCCCTAGTATGGAAAGGGCCATTTCAGAAACAGATAGACGAAGAACTATCCAAATTGCCCATAATACAAAGATGGGAATCGAACCTAAGACTATTCAGAAAAAAATTAGTGGTGGCGTGATCGATATTCTACGTAGCACCAAAGGCAAAGCGAAAGGTAAGTCGAAAAATAAAGAAGTTGAATTTAATGCAGACAATCTTGATAAAAGAGTTCGGGAATTAAAGGAAGAGATGCAAAGGGCAGTCAAGGAATTGCGCTTTGAGGATGCAGCGAAGACGAGAGATGAAATAAAGGCCTTGAATGAGGCAAGAATCTTGCTTTAGATTTCCTGTTCCGGTGTTAAAATACATTCATGCCCCAATTCCTATTAGGATTCGTATTATTGACCTTTACCCAAATTGCTTTCTGCCAAGAAAGATCAGACGCATTCTTAGTCAAAATTTTTGATAATTATGTTCGTGTTATTTCTCCCGATAAAAACTACACCCTGGTTTCGGTGATTGTCGAAAATAAAACCATGTCTAAAATGGTTGGAAAAATCATGAAGGGAAAAGTAGATGTTACTTTTTTAACAATTGATACAGATAAAACAAAGTCTGTTCAAGTTAAATATTCTAAGGATGAAAAATTATTTTTCGTACCGATGGCTCCAGCTGGGCAGGAAATAGAACTGATTGTGGGAAAAAAATCATATGAAATACCCCCACAAAAATAATATCAAAAAAACGATTTTAGTCATTTCTGACCTGCATTTAGGGGCAGGTAAAATGATTAAAGGACGTCGTAATTTTCTAGAGGATTTTTTCTTTGACCGCGAATTAGTGGAATTTCTCGATTACTACAATAACGGCATTTATGAAGAGCAAGAAGTTGAGTTAGTGATTAATGGTGATTTTCTCGATCTTTTGGCAGTACCCTTTATTAATTATTTTGACGATGAGTTCTGGAGTGAAAAAGCGGCTGTTGAAAAAATGAGAATGATTATTCGTGCTCATAAAGAAGTTATGGAAGCGCTAAAACGTTTCGTCTCAGGTTCACGCCGTAAAATTATTTATATTATTGGTAACCATGATGCCGAGCTTGTTTTTGATTCTGTGAAAGAGGTGTTCTTTAATGTCTTTACAGAGGGAGACCGTCACAAAGTCACCTTAACCAATTCATTAGTTGAATATTCCCCCGTGAACAATGTGTATATCAAACATGGTCACCAATATGAAATCGCCCATCAGTTTGACCAAGAAGGATCGATTGTCCAATCAACTTCTGGTAGTCGTTATTTCCTCGCTCCTTGGGGGTCCTATTATGTCACTAGAGTCGTAAATAAATTTAAGGAAGAAAGAAGCTATATCAATTCTGTTAAACCAATAAAAACTTTCCTTATTTTTGGACTTATCTTTGATACGTTTTATACAATTCGATTTCTTATGGCGAACGCATATTATTTTCTAATGGTTCGAATCTGGCAGTTTTTTAAAGTGGGTCGACCTATTAAAGAAGTGGTTAATGACTTAATGAAAGAGCTTGAGCTTTTTCAAGATTACGAGACTTTGACAAGAAAGTTTTTTATAGAGAGACCAGGAGCAAAGGTTCTAATTGTAGGTCATACCCATGAACCAACTTTTAGAGAATATGAAGACGGGACAATTTTTGTTAACACTGGGACATGGACCAAAATGGTTAATCTCGATTTTAGAAAAATGCAACAGAGCTTTGCTCTAACTTATGCAAAAATAGAAGTAGAGGATGAAACAAAATCTGCTAATCCAAGTGAACCCAACTTCAAAGTTGATTTAAAAATTTGGAAAGGAAGTAATGAGCTTCCTTATATGGGTTTTTATGCCTAAGCTGCCTTCTCAGTTGCAGAACGGAAACAAAGGGCAAAAAAAGCTGCAATCATATCAGGATTAAAATCAAATTCCATCCCAGGGGCTACCACTTTATTTTTAATATTAGAAACCACTTCATCGAGTTTGGATTTTTCACCAGAGATATGTCCTTCAGAATATTGTACGGCAAAGTCTACTAGGGCGAGAATCTGGCCAATTCGATCAAGGTGAGACTCTTTTTTTCCATTGGGATAACCCGAGCCTGAATGGCGTTCATGGTGATCCTGGATCATTTTTTTAGAGCGCAAGCTCATGTTTATTTTACTCTTACGGATTAAGTGCATAGCAAGACCAGGATGGTTATGGTAGTCCTCTTTGGCAGTTTGATTTAGATTCATTTGCGGCATGATTTGATAACTCAAACTCACCTGAGTAATACCTATATCATAAAGAAAGGCTGCAAGAAGTAGATCTCCTAAATCTTCAAGACTATCGTACTTCATACTTTTGGCCATAAAATAGCAAAGACTGACGACCCTCGAACTTAGACAGTCACTGTTTAATTGCATATCGGCTAAATAAATGGCATTCGAGAGATTTTGATTAAAGTTTGAGGGAAGACAAAGAATTTCTAGTCTTGCTTGCTCAATCACTTTTTGAAAATTATTGGTTAAAATTGCCTCTTTTAGTTCATCTCCAATGGTAAAAGCTTTGCTTTTTAATTCTTCATGGGAATTAGCTCGTTTTAGTTCTTGAACACTACTAGAAAAGGCTTTTAGTTCAGCAATGTCTTCGTCTTTTAAATTTAGACTACTTAGAAATGTTCTTTTTTGCTTATAAGAGATAGCAAGTTTCGCTCCTTTCGCTAAAAGAATTTGATAACGTGCTTTAACATCGTCATCAAAAGGTGAGTTTGAAGGCAAATCAACTTTATATGACTTAGCATGTGGTTCATAAATATAAATATGAAAACCAAAAATAGCATCTCCCGTTGGGAGGTTTGAGAGTTCAATAAAAAAATAATTTTCTTCCATCTTACGCCGCCATTCTAAAAAGTTTCTTAAAGAAAGCAACAACTTTCTTTTTTAATGGAACTGCTTCAATATTTGTATTTTCAATATGGACCACCTGCTGGACTTCATCACAATGTAGAAAATAGCCACGAGTCGCTTCCACTAATACTTCCACATAAAAAGCTTTTTCGCGATTTTTAATTTGTTGCCAGGAATGGACTATCGCCATACCAAGTGGTTTATCACCTTCATAGAAAGGATAAATGAATTCGTTCAATTCTTGAGTGTATGTTTCATCTCGCCAGGTTGGGGTAGTATGTGATTCCCATCGAGCTTTATTGGCACTTTCAAATTGTTCCCAACTGATTCCTAAATACAACTCGGGTTCATAACATATTCCTTGAGAGGAGTACGTTAAAACATATACCGAATCAGTATTTTTGTAGAATGTGACCATCGAATTCGTTTGAAGCATTAGTTTTTCAGCAATATATTGTAAAACCGCTTGTGGGTCTGCGTGATCTTTTTGCATCAATTTTTGAGCTCCAAGGACATATTCAAGTCCCTTGAGATTTGAAGGTATGATAGGGCTGTTAATAAGAAAGGCTTCTTCTTCCGCTGAATTAATTCTAAAAGGAAGAACATCGGCTAGCTTTTCTTGAATAGGTTGTTGTTTATTTGATTCTTCCTCTTCAATATATTCCTTGCCTTTTCTTTTACTTTTACTTGGTCCATCTAGCTCAAAATCAGCGTTTTTAGGAGCCTTTAAGTATTCTTCTTCGACATACCCTTTGCCTTTCTTTTTGACACCATCGAGATTTTCTTCAAGATACGCTTTCCCTTCTTTCTTCGCGGTTATTTCTTCCAGGAAGGCTTTTCCTTCCTTACTTTCTATTTTTCCTTCGATATATTCTCGAAGTGCTTTTTTCATTTCTTTATCAGTAAGGCCTTCTGCTAATTTAGCATTAAAGAATGCTGCTAATTCTACTTCTGCTTTGTCTAAGCTTGGAGTTGTTTCCATCGCTTCTTCATCAAGATACAAATCATTGATAGCAGCTTGATTTTTATGCTCTTTTTGCTGACCATAACCAAGATCATCTGCCGTTAAATCATCGTGATCTTTATTTCTCTTTTTGCCTGTTGTAAACTGGGTAAAGACTTCTTCAACATATTCATCAAACTCGTTGTAGTCGAGAGTTTGGTCTTTGTTTTTCTCTTGTTTGATATCATCTTGGGCATCTTGATTTTCATAATCCCAATTGTTGTCTAACTCGCTTGATAGTTCCTTTAACTCCAAATCTATTTCATTGCTGTCTTCTTTAAACTTACCTTCAAGGTTTAATTCAGGTTGTTCATCCTCTATAGTGAAATTTTTATTTTTAGTTTTCTCTTTCTCTTCATCATTATTTTTTTCTTCTTCTTCTGCTTCAAGTTCCAGGTCAAGACTTTTTTGTCGTTTTTTCTTATCATCTTCAAGTTTTGTCTTTTCTTCTTCTGGTTCTTCTATCCCTTCTAAATCTAAATTAATCTTTTTTGTTTTCTTAAGAACTTCTTCTAGCTCAGATTTCTCTTTCTTTTTACGTGAGAGAGCTGGTTCATCTTGCTTCGGTGTTTTCTCATTTTTAAGTAATCCTAATTCTGCTTCATCGATTTCTTTTTTCTTTTTTTCCTTGTCTTCATCTTCCAGCATTAGATTTATGCTTTTAGCACGTTCTTTTCCATTTTTTTCAATTTTAGATAACTCTTTCTTTTCGTCCTCTTGAGCAATTTCATCTTTTAATTTTTGTAGTTTATTTAGTGCTTCTTTTTCCTCTTCATCGTCTTCTTGTAGCTTTCGGCGAAGTGGTGATTTGTCATCGGCGATCTTGTCTAGTTTGTTTTTCGATGGAAGTTCAATATCTGGTAAAGATTCAAGACTTTTTTTCTTTTCTTGTTCCTCGTTCTCTAGTTCCAAGGAAATATCTCTTTTTAAATCTTTCTTATTTTTTTCTATTTGTGATTTTTCTTTTAACTGCTTTTCTTCTTCGGCTTCATCTTTTGACGGTTTGCCCTTTTTTTCTTCCTGAGCAAGTTCTAAATTTAATTCAACTTTTTCTTTGACGGGCTTACTTAAATCGATGTTAGATTGTTCTAATCGTTTTTTTTCTGCCGCTTTTTTCATGGCATCAGCTTGAACTGCCAGCTGCTCTTTTTCTTTCCTTGCCTTTAATTCTTCTAGGAGTGCTTTTTTCTTTTTTAGCTTTTCTTCAATTTCTTGAACTGCATTTTTGTTTCTCTTGTTTTCTTCAGACTCCAGTTCAAGTCTAATGTCTTTTTTCTTTTTCTTGTCTTCTTCAATCTCTGATGTTTCTTGCGCGAGTTTTTTATTTGGATCAGATAGGTCAATCTCAATATCTTTTTTAGATTTTTTAGGGTTAAGTCCTTCTGCTGCCTCTGTTGCTAAGTTGATTGCCTTTTTATTAGGCTTAAGATCGCTGCTTTCCTTCTCTTCCTTGGCCTTGATTTCTTCAGAGAGTTGATTCTGTTTTTCTTTTTCTGCAAGTTTTGTTTCACCAGTTTCCTTTTCTTGCTTAAGTGATTTAATTAAAACTTCTTCTTCTGATTTTACTTCGGCATTTTTCAGAGACTTACTAATAAACGATACTTTGTAGAGAAGCGTTTTAGGAACAATTGGTTCATAGAGAATTTCTGTAACTCCTAGCTTTTGTAATTTATCCGTAATTGTAAAAGTTAATCTTTCCTTTGAAAGTAAAAGAGATTTACTATTATATTTTTTATAGATCGCCTTACTATCAGAGAGAGCTTTTGCCAACTTTTTAAGGTCTGAACAAATTGTTAGTGATGCTCCAATGTTAGCTGCAAGTTGTTTATATTCTGCTGTATCTTCAACTTCATAAATTGAATATATAGGATCAGTTGAAATTGTATCTTTCAATTTAACTAAGCTTTCAGAGAGAGGTTTTATGAAAATTATTGATTTTTCCATTCCGATGACTTATCGGTTTGGATGTCCTAAAAACGAAGAAAAAGAGAGTCGTTTTTAGTCATTTTTACGAGACGGAACAATATTTGAGTTGGAAGGTAGGGCAATGTTCTTGTGAATCTTTTCTGGATCCATAAAAATTTTTGTAAAATTCTGTAAAACCAGTCCATTATATCTCTTTGTCCGATCGCTATCCCCTAGCATTTGTCTGACTCCATCAATCGGATTTATCTTTTTTTCTTCTATTAAATCTACAAAATCGTTCACGAAACTTAATATTTTACTGGAAGTAAGGATATTTGAGTCACGAATTCCAAATGGAAAGCCACTTCCATCAGAGGCTTCATGATGCTGTAAAATGATCTGTTTTACTGGCTGTGTTATAAGTGTTGAACCTTCCAAAATTTCGACTGAAAGCTGGGGGTGTGTTCGATAAACAACTTCTTCTTCTGGCGACATTTCGTAAAGTTTTTTGTTGGCGATATCTTTTGGTAATTTAGTTTTTCCAATGTCGTGGAGAAGACTGGCCATGGTAAATGTTTCAAATATTGTTTGAGAATTCCACTCGAACTGCTTACAAATCATTCCCGCAAATAGACTAACATTAAAACTATGAGAATAGGCTGAAGGATCCATATCTTGGAATTGCCGGAGCAATTTATAAATATTTTTTTCTTTTTCTAACGTTTTATAGGTATTTAGACAGAGTGATTTCGCTTGATCAATCATCTGAGGTTTGAGCCCTTCTAAGTAGAGCCCTTCAACCATTTTTTGGGCTGTATCTTTTAGTAATCCTATTTTTTTTGCAGCATCAACTTTATCTGAAGTTGCTATCTTTTCAATAACGAAATTATTCCATTGAACAAGTTTACTTCGATCATTGATATTAATATAAAAATGGCTTAGTTTTTTTTCATCTTTATATTTATTGAAACGTTCCCCTAAAAAAGCGTCTCCAGCGTGTAGGATTTTTAGATATTTATCTTTCCCAAGCCTGATAAAAACATCAAAAATGACATTTTTTCCAGGAACAAATGCTTGGATATCTACTGCCGTAAACTGTGAATCTGAATTGTTAACTTCTTGTTCTTCAGAGGTGCCATCTTTTTTGGGTAACTGAGAGACAATATCTTGAATATTTTGATGACCCTCCAAAATATTTTTCAGCGCTTCTTTATTAGGCACATGATCGACTATCTCAGTGACACCGATTTTAAATAGAGAGTCTCGGTCAATCTCCATTTCTTCCATGATTGCCTCTGTGCAACCGATGACGATAATTTTTTCAGCTGACTGACGACTTCTAACAAATTTTAAAAATTGTTGAGCTGAATAATTTTGTAACTCTATATGGACAACGATAGCGAAGTATTTAGCTTTTGCAAAAATTATTTGAGCATCTTTTCCATTATTAGAATGTTCTACATGAAAGTGACTCTTCTTTAAGAACTCTGAGTTCTCAAGAAGATAATCTTTTTTAGGAGCTGCTAAAAGTATATTTAAGGCCATATTTCCTAAGGTATTGTTGGAGTAAAATGGTCTGATTTCGAGCTTAAAGCCCTAGAATTATTTTAATCCTAAAAAGAGTTAATAATAATTAAATTTTCTCTCAAGGAAAAATTTTCCTTCACGATAAGTAACCCAACTACTCGATTGATTCGAGTTATTAAAACAACACTGTTTTTCGAGCAGGATGCTCAGCAATCCTTCCATGGGTGTGAAGGCTTGGGTCTTACGGATTAGACGAAACCTAACCAAGGAGGATTACTTATGGGTTTCCGTATTAACACCAACGTTGCATCAATTTCTGCTCAGAGATCTCTAAGCCAAACCAACAAGGTTCAGGAAAATGTGTTAGCCAAGCTATCTTCGGGTACAAGGATTTCACAGGCTGCTGATGATGCTGCCGGTTTAGCGATTTCAGAAAAATTAAAGGCTCAGATTCGCGGTACCAACCAGGCGACACGAAACGCCAACGACGGTATCTCGATGGTTCAAACTGCTGAAGGTGGTTTGAATGAAGTATCAAACATCTTAGTAAGATTAAGAGAACTTTCGGTTCAGTCAGCTTCTGATACAGTAGGTGACACTGAAAGAAAATTCTCTGATCTTGAATACCAAAACTTAAAGCAAGAAATTGAGCGTATTTCTCAAGTGACTGAGTTTAACGGGTTGAAACTTCTAAGCGGCGAAGGCGAACAATTGGATTTCCAAATTGGTATTCATAATGACGCTTTCAAAGATAGAATCAGCTACGATAGACAAGCAACTAGCTCAGGACTTGATAACCTTGGCATGAGTTCAATCTCAGTAATGAATAAGCAAGGTGCTCAAGAGTCTCTGGGAACAATTGATAAAGCGATTGAATCAATTTCTGGATCTCGTGCAAATTTAGGTGCTTTACAAAACAGACTAAGCTCAACAGTTAACAACTTGCAAGTGTCTTCTGAGAACATGTCAGCAGCTAACTCTCGTATCCGTGATACAGACTATGCTGAGGCAACTGCTCAGAATGCAAAAATGGGAATTTTGAATGCTGCTGGTACTTCGGTTTTAGGCCAAGCCAACATGCAAACACAAAATGCTCTAAAGTTGATTGGTTAATTGTTACTTTAGTCCTGCAATTTAAAAAAAGGCCTTCCCGAATGGGAAGGCTTTTTTTATTCTAAGCTTTAAAGATAGAATTTTTTAAAAGAGAACATCATACCAAGGCTTTTTCGCTCTTTCGTTACATTCTGAAATCCACAAATGTTTGACTTCTAAATAACTCATGATTCCTTCTTTACCCATTTCTCTGCCAAAGCCTGATTCCTTGTATCCACCGAATGGCATTCCAGGATTAAGAAGATGATATTCATTAATCCATACTGTTCCTGCTTCCAAAGATTTTGCAACTTTCATCGCTTTGGCTTCGTCTTTACTCCAAACAGCTCCGGCAAGTCCAAAGTGAGATTGGTTCGCCAGTTTGATCGCTTCATCTTCCGTTTTAAATTTAGTAATTCCTACCACTGGTCCAAAAATTTCTTCATTGAAAATGGTATTGTCGGGAGTAATTTCAAAAGCAGTGGGCTTAATATAAAAACCTTTGCTCATTTCGCTACTCATTTCGCGTTCTCCACCGAACAATAGCTTTCCACCTTCTTTTTTTGTGGTGTTGATATAATTCATGATGGTATTAAATTGTTTTTCATTCACAACCGGACCATATCCTGCCGCAGGATCTTGGGTATTGTTGACTTTGACGTCACTTAGGCGTTTTACAAAATTAGTCATAAACTCGTTATAAATTCCGTCCTGAACAAAAAGTCTTGTTCCTGAGTCACAAGCTTGACCAGAGTGGTAGAGGAATGCATAAAGTGCACCATCCACTGCGATTGATAAGTCAGCATCATTCAAAATAATATTGGCTGATTTACCACCAAGCTCCAATGAAACTTTTTTCATTTGTTTCGCGGCTTGGGCCATAATTTGTTTTCCAACATTAGTAGAACCAGTGAAAGCCACTTTTTTTACTTTAGGATGGTTTACAAGCATTTGTCCTACTTCCGCTCCACCAGTAATAATATTAACGACCCCTTTGGGAAGACCAGATTCATTTAAAATTTCAGCTAAAATACCAGCAGTCACAGGCGTTTCTTGAGCAGATTTTAAAACTGAAGTACATCCAGTCGCAATGATTGGTCCAATTTTCCAAGCTGCCATCACTAGTGGAAAATTCCATGGAATAATTTGAGCGCAAACACCGATTGGCTCGTAGACGCGGAAGTTTTTAGAAAATCCTGCCACTGAGGCTTTTTCATCTAGTTCTTCAAATTGAAAGTTTTTTGCGACACCTGCCATGACCTTAAAAAAACTAGCTGCATTGTGGATATCAGCTTTTGCTTTTTTTAGAGTCGAACCTGAATCTTTAACTTCAAGATCGATTAATTCATCTTTACGAGCTTTAATTTTTTCTGAAATGGTAAGAAGGATCTCTGCTCTTTTATTTTGATCCATGCTTTTCCATTCAGAAGAATAAAAAGCATTGTCAGCAGCTGTTACTGCGGCTTCAATGTCATTGTTTGATGGAAGATAAACTTTGGCGACTGCTTCGCCATTAGCTGGGTTAATTGAAGTAAATGTTTCTGATGATGTTTTAAATTCACCATTGATAAAAAGTTTTATTTCTTTCATGAGTTCTCCTTTAGTTTAAAGACAATTTTCGACAGAGACAGCTATACCTTGCCCCATACCAATACACATTGTGGCCAAGCCGGTTTTATATTTTGATGGATTTCTATTCATTTCATGTATCAATGTACCTAAAATTCTTGTGCCAGAAGAACCAAGTGGATGACCAAGTGCGATTGCTCCACCGTTAACATTAATTTTACTTTGATCAAGGCCTAATTTTTCAATCACACCAAGAGCCTGAGCGGCGAAGGCTTCATTTAGCTCGATTAGATCAAAGTCTCCTGTTCTCATATTGACTCTTCTACACAAATCAATAACAGCATCGACTGGCCCCAGTCCCATGGTATTGGGATGAGTCCCTTTAATTCCAAAACCTGTAATGGCAGCGAGGGGAGTAAGGCGGTAGCGTTTTAAAAAAGTTTCACTCACTATGGCCATCAGTGAGGCTCCATCATTAATAGAAGAGGAGTTGCCCGCTGTAACTGTTCCACCATCACGAAAAGCAGCTTTAAGTTTAGCCAGCTTTTCCAAAGTACTATCACTTCGAGGGCCTTCATCTTGACTAATGATCCTCGATTCTTTTTTTCCTTTAATTTCTACAGGGATAATTTCTTTGGTAAATTTCCCTTCTTTTTGTGCTTGCAGTGCCTTAGTGTGAGAGGAAAAAGCAAAGGCATCTTGTTTTTCACGGGAAATATTTAAGAGTTTTGCCACTTCTTCGGCGGTTTCCCCCATAGTGTAAAGTGGAAATAGTTCTTTCATCTTTGGATTAGGAAATCTCCAGCCAATGGAAGTGTCATACATGGTTTGACTTCGATCAAACGAATTTTCTGCCTTTGAGAATACGTAAGGTGCACGACTCATCGATTCTGCTCCACCTACTAAAAAAAAGTCGCCCATGCCGGCCATAATTCTAGAATAGGCATATATAGTAGCGTCGAGTGAGCTTCCACATAAACGATTAACAGTTGTGCCTGGAACACTGAATGGGTACTCTGCTAAAAGTAAACTCATTCTGGCTAAATTTCGATTGTCCTCTCCCGCTTGGTTGGCATTTCCAATCATGACATCATCCAGTAATTCTAAAGAAAATTCCCATTTCTTTTTAAAGTCAGTTAGAAGATTGGCCATAAGGTCGTCAACACGTACACTTGAAAGTGCTCCGTTAAAGCTCCCAATCGGCGTTCTTGTGGCATGAATGATGTAGGCTTTTGACATAAAAAAAGTATCCTTAAATTTGTTCTAATGACTTTGATAAGCGGTAACGCTCATCTCTTGTCATATGGTAAAGTTCATTTAATAAAAATTTAACATTTGAGAGTCCTGCTTCTTTTCCCCAAGACATAGGTCCCACGGGATAATTCACACCAAAAAGCATCGCAGTATCTATGTCTTTTTCGCTTGCTACTTTTTCTTCTAAAGCAAAGCATGCTTCATTAATAATCTGAACTAGGATTCGAGGGAATATAAAACTAAATCCAGGGTCTTTTACAAATATAGGCTTCAGTTCTAACTGTTGAAAAAAATCTGTGATCATTGCTTGATCAGCGGCATCGGCTACAACTTCTAACCTTTTTTGTGGCGAAGGAAAAACGCTGGAAAATTTCCCTCTGATGATGATCTTTCTATGATCATAAAGGGTTAAGTCACTAAAGATATTTTGGGCATTCTTGCTAAGAAAATTTAGTTTTTCATCTTTAGGTGTAAGCGAAAAGTCGATCAGGATTTGATCGGGGTCAAGAATCATATTGGAATGATAGTCTAGGAAGTTTGGAAGCGATGATAAGGTAGAATAAAGATAGTGATTACTAGTAGCTGTAAGATAAATTTTATTCATAACGATAAAATCCTCTTTTTGTTTTTTTACCGAATCGTCCTTCTTTTACCATCTTTTCTTGTAAGGCGTGTGGAGCAAATCGAGCCGTTTTATCGTAGGCTTCCCAAACAGATTTTGTCACCGCTAAATTAACATCAATACCAATCAGGTCCATCAGTTCAAAAGGGCCCATTTTAAAGCCACCAACTTCTCTCATGATGGTATCAACTTCTCGCATACTCTCTTCGTCTTCTATTTCAACAATGCGAAGTGCTTCACCGTAAAAGTTTCTGGCCACTCGGTTCACGATGAATCCTGGAGAGTCCTTACAGAGAGCAGGCTTTTTTCCTTTTTCTTCAAACCAAGAATATAAGTCATCACAAAGTTTTTGTTCTGAGCTTGAGGCTTTTATGACTTCCACTAACTTCATTAAGGTTGCGGGATTAAAAAAATGTAAACCTAAGAAGTTTTTTTGACGCTCTTTGGAGACCGCTTCGGCCATCAGGTGAATGGGGAAGCTAGAAGTATTAGAACTAAAAATTGTTTTTGCCAGGCACTTATTATCTAAAAAAGAAAAGAGTTCTTTCTTAAGCGTTAGATCTTCAAAAATGGCTTCTATCACTAATTCAGTTTCAGGATTAATCTCATTTCGAGTTTTTGCATTCAGAAACTGTTTAAATTGACCTACCTGGCATCCAGAAAACTTTCCTTTTTCTAAAAGTTTTTCCCAGCTGTCCACAATCTTATGGCAGGCTTTATCGGCCGATTCTTGAGTAATATCGACTAAGTCAACCCACACAAATTGTTGCACGAACCATTGAGCAATGGATTGCCCCATTGTTCCTGCCCCAATAATAGTAACATGACTAAGATTCATTAAACGGCTTGTGTACTTTCGTCGTAAGCGGGAACGATTAAACCTACTTGGTCACACATATCGTTAATCTCTTTAACGAAAGCATTTCTCACTTCTTGATTAGTACGTTTTTTTAAACCAAGTTTAATATAGATATCATTTGATAGTCCTTTGGTGTTACCAAAAACGTTCATCACTCTTGGCCACCATAGATTTAATCTTTGCTGTAAAAAATCACGTTCTTTTGGATCTTCACCAAGAATTTTGATCCATTTATCTCCATGAGCTAAGTGCATCGTTTCTTCTTTGTAGATCGATTCAATGGCACGTTTCCAAGGTAGGTAAGAAGAGTCAAATGTATCTTCTAATTGGTGACCAGCACCGCGATCCATGAGGAAATTAAAAAGAATATAATCGTGCCAATAGTTTATTTGGTAGTAAAAAATATTCACTCGATAATCGTCTTTCATCCGTTTAAATCCGATTTGCATTTCATCTTCAGGTACACGGTAATCAAAATCGTGGGAGAGCATATGCGCGTGCGTATTTTCACCTAAATCATCAAGGATTTTATAGATTACGTGGGCATGTCTCATTTCGTCCTTTACCATTTGAGACACCAGAACTCTCTCATGAACAGTAGGTGCTTTGGCAATCCAAGGCATATACCCAAGGGCACCTGCATATTCCGAATCACCTTGCATCCAAAGTAGATTCTTTAGAAACTTTTCATATAAATCAGGAAGTTTCTGGTCTTTATCGAATGTGCGACCGTTTTTTATGTCATCAAAAAGATCTAGTTCTTCTTTACTGAAAGTTTTCGTGTTCATATTTATTCTCCTTTAAATTGTGGTTTTCTTTTTTCTAAAAAAGCACTTACGCCTTCTTGATAGTCTTTTGTCCAACCCAAATAACGTTGGCTCATCATCTCTTTCTCTGATACCGCTTCAAATTTATTATCCAAACCATACTGAAAATTCTTTTTAATAGTTGCTACAGATTTTGGAGCAAGATTATTGAGTTTTTCTCCAAGCTCAAGAGCTTTACTCATTTCATCATCAGCAATAAAATTAACCAGACCATAATTCAACATGTCTTCACTGAAAAGTGCTTGACCCAATAATGCAAACTCAAGCGCTTTGGAATAACCTAAATGACGACTCAAGATGTGTGATGTTCCAGCATCTGGAGTTAGTCCAATTTGCGCAAAACCAGAGACAAATTTCACCTGAGGTTTTGCCACTTTAAAATCACAAGCGAGTGCAACACCTAAGCCAGCTCCTGCACATACACCATTGATGGCAGCGATAACAGGTTTATCAGAGTTTCTAATAGCCTCAACAAGTGGATTCCATTCTGTCTTTACGGTGTGACCTAAATCAACAGGTCCAGCAGAAGCCTGTACCGTGCGATCATTCAAGTCTTGTCCAGAGGAAAAAGCTTTGCCCGCACCTGTTAGGATGATGGAGCGAATAGCCGAGTCTTTGTTCGCTTGTTTTATTGCTTCAATTATTTCTTTCTTCGTCTTCACATTCATGGCATTGAAAACTTCTGGTCGATTAATAGTAATAATCGAGGTCATGCCTTTGAGATCATATTTGATAAATTCGAACATTGATATCCTACTTACCGTTATAAACGGGATTACGTTTTTCTAAGAAGGCTTTCATTCCTTCTTTTTGATCTTGGGAAGAAAAAGTGAGATAAAAATTTCTTCTTTCAAAATCCATTCCATCTTTGAGAGTCATTTCAAAAGCTTTTTTGACAGATTCTTTTGCTAACTTAACCGCGACAGGTGCTCGGTTGGCAATAGTCGCTGCCAGTTCAAAAGCTTCATTCATGAGTCCATTGGCGGGAACAACTTTGGCCACTAAACCCCATTCATAAGCTGTATAAGCATCAATCGGCTCACCTGTTAAAACCATCATCATGGCTTTCGATTTTCCAATGGCGCGAGTCAGTCTTTGTGTTCCTCCTGCGCCAGGTGTTGTTCCTATCTTGATTTCAGGCTGACCGAATTGAGCTTTGTCTCCTGCGATAATAAGATCACAGCTCATTGCCAATTCACACCCACCACCAAAAGCAAAGCCATTGACGGCTGCAATTACTGGCTTCGAGATAAGTTCTAATTGTTGCCAAGCTAGAAAACGATTATCTAAAATTTGATCAACTGGAGTTGCTTCCACCATTTGTCCAATATCTGCACCGGCGGCAAAAGCACGGTCGTCACCGGTCAGGATAGTGACACGAACATTAGAATCTTTTTCTAATTCCATTAAAGCATCGGCTACTTCAAACATTAAATCTGTCGATAATGCGTTTAAGACTTTTGGTCTATTGAGCTGCACTTTCGTTATATGGGCATGACCGCGAAAGTTTTTTTCAACTAAAATATTTTTATACTCTTTCATAATTAAAGTTTGGTAACAGTTTCTTCTGCAAAATGAACAGAAACGATTTCTTTGGCGAAACTCATGAGGTCTTTTCCGGAGGCAGCAGCTTCTGGTGATTTCATAGCCGATTTAAAGTCATCTTTTGTAGCAAAACACATTTCGGCAATAACATGAAGGTCGCTGGCACCCATTGGTCCACCAAAAATTTTATTCAAACGAAACTCTTTCAATAAAGGTACTTTCATTGTGAGTGGGGCATGCACTTCTTGATAGTGCTTTTCAAAGGCATCTTTATCATTTGGGATTTTGTAAATGGCAACGAGCTTAAACATAATATTTCCTTTTCGAAAGCGACGTTAAAATAAAAAATTAATTGAGATAACCGCGCAACACTTGATCTCTTTCAATGGCATCAAAAAGAGCTTGGAAATTTCCTTCTCCAAAACCTAAATGCTTTTTACGTTGAATAAACTCAAAGAAGAGTGGTCCCACATAACACTTAGAGAAAATCTGTAAAAGGTATTCTTCCCCTTCGCCGTCCACTAAAATTTGATGTTTTTCAAGGATGTCTAAATCTTCTGTAACAAAGATTTTTCTGTTTTGGATTTCAGTATAATATGTATGAGGAATTTTTAAAAATTCCATCCCTCTTTTTTGTAGATCGCCTAAGGTCGAAATAATATTGGGAGTGGTCAGTGCAATATGTTGTACGCCCGGCCCTTTGTGCAGATCTAAGAATTCTTGAATCTGAGATTTACCATTTTCTTTTTCTGGCTCATTGATTGGAATAATAATATTGCCCGAAGGGCTTTGAACAACTTTTGATTCTAGACCTGATTTTAATCCTTTTATATCGAAGTATCTTGTCACTTTAAAACCGTAGACACGTTGATAGAATTCTACCCAGTGTTCTAGTTGTCCTTTAGGAACATTGTTGGTTAAGTGGTCAATGCGAGAAACTCTAGTTTCAAGTGGTTTGGCCTTAATGTCTTGATCAAAATTCATGTAACCTGGTCGCAGAAAATCATTTCCTTTAGGTCTTTCTACAAATTCATTGACCACATCTCCAAAACCTTGGATTGCTGCCGTTTTAAAAATTCCATATTTGGTTTCTTTTACTGTTAAGTCTTGTACTGCTTTGGCTCCACGTTTAACTGCTTCATTAATAGCCGCTTCAGCATTTTCTACTTGAAAGGAAATTTTATTCACTCCTTCCCCGTGAGCATTAAAATATTTTCTGGATTGAGAATGCTGGTCGCTGTTTGCAGTTAAAATAAAGCGGATCTGACCCTGACTATAGAGTTCTGAATGAGTTGTCTTGTTCTCATAGTTTTTAGAGAATCCTAAACGATAGAATAAATCCTTGGTCTGGCTCTCAAGCGTATCGCAAGTAAATTCTAGATGATCGATATGAATTAGGCCGATGGGGTTGTCATTTGTGACCATAAGTCCTTCTTTTTTCAATTCAATAATGTTAAGGCATTAAACCTAAAAAAGGCCTTTCCGTCAAAAAAGTAAAGGGTCTTTTTGTGAATGAAATTGTCGCTTTTGTAGACACCCCTGCAAAAAAGAAAGGCTCCTCCGCTTTTTAAGGTTTCTCACTCTATGAGCCTCTATAATAACTACAGTTTAGGTTAATTTTATTGCTGTAATTAGTTCTAAGTGACTAATTTTACTTGAGGCGAAATGAAAAAAGTTCTTTTTTTCCTATTAATTTTCTCTTTCCCTGCAGCACAAGCTGGTGTGGGCGCTCCAAAGGTTAATGAATGGCCTGAAGAGTTTCGGACCTATACTCGTAATGTATTACCTGGTCAGGTCAATGAGGTTGGCGGCAAGTTTTATAACGAAATTTTTAACGCAATTGATGATTTAAGACTCTTTCAATTTGACAAAGGTAAACCTAGTTCTCGTATGAATATCAATCGTGCAATTTATGATAACCACGATATTTTCAATTCATGGACTGTCATCGACAGAATGAACATCAATCTAGCTCAAACTTTCTACTCCACTTCAATTCCGTTGGGAGCAGTTCCTGCAGTTTCCATCAATATGGGAGCCAGTGGGAACTTAAATTTCTTAAACATACGACGCTCGAATCTCAAGCAGTATGGACTTGAAGTAAAATTAGAGAATTTAGAAAAAGAAGTTTCGGACACACTTGATGTGGCAAAAGCTGAGGATGAGGACAAATGGTATAATTTAGACCCACTTAGAAGAGCCCAATATTTTGAGCCATTAAAGCGTTTATCAATTCCACTACGTTTACCATTTATAGCTAAGGATTTGACCAGACTACAAAATGGTGAAATTATGGCCTTTGATGTGAATGGAACCATTTCTCTTGGAGCTGGAATTGGTTTTTCAACTCCAACCGTTCCTGGTCTCCCTAATTTCAATGCCGGTGTAAATTACACAACCTATTTAAGAGGAGCTTACCGCTTCAATATTATGAAAGAATCTGACCGCTTCGTTCGCATAAAAGTAACGAGAGTTAGGGGCGGAGGAGATAATTTTAGTATCGGAATGAGTTTTGATAATAAAGTTCTTTATGAAGGTTTTGTTGTCCCAGTTTTTGGAAATGTTGGTAAACAATCATTTAATGTCACACCTTTCACCTTCAATGTTTCTCACGATTATGAGCACCTATTTGATGTTTGTTATCGATATGACATGTCGAATCCGACTGGGATAGCCGCCTACGAAGAGGCCATGAGAGGTAACTTTGAACAATCAGAAAAGATTGTTCAAGAAGAAAAGTCGCAAGATGAACCCTCAGTCGCCTTTGTTTTTAATCGTATCGCAAATACCACTGGGACTAAAAAACATAGAAAAGTTGAATTAGGATTTCTATTCAGCAAGCAAGATCATTCTATTGTCTCAAACATGGCAGCGACCATTACCACACCAGAAGGTGAATCACATGTATTTCGTTCAGTAAGTGAAAACTCAAAAGAATGGAAAAGCTTTGCCGGCCAGTTTGAAAAATTTAAATACAACTTTTCGTTTTATTATAACCGTGAATTATTTAAAAAGAATACAGAAGATAGCTTTAGTTTAATCGCAGAAGGGAATATTGACGATTATGTAACATCAGGAATTGAAATGAGAGGTTACTCTCAACTTTTTGAAGAGGCAGTAGGTTCAAAAAAACCAATCTTCCCTCGTCTTCCCGTTTTCCCACCCTCTATCAAGGAAGGGGAGTGTATTAAATGGGATAATTTTAAAAAGAAAAATTGTTTGCAAAGACGATTATTACCAGCGAAGGTTCCAGCTTATTATGGACGTTCATCATTTTATTTCAGACTAGGATTTAGCCGTCCAATGCTTGAAAAGTTTTTAACTATTTCAAATTCCCAAATCTGGGATATTTTAGAAAAGGCTTTTGGGGCCAAAGATGGTGCATGGGAAAGTCCAAAGAGTCGCATACTTTACCATACGGCTTATGTTTATAATTCAGTACTAAATGCTCCTCTTTATTTAACGAACTACCATTTAAGAAAAGGAACTGATTTGTTTGTAGCAGAAACTTTTCAACGTCGTTTTGAGAAAGTTAAGCATATAAAAAACCCAGAAAAACGCCTTCGTCAATTAGCTCGTTTATTTTCGAATCCACTTTATGGATATGAATTAGTTAAAGTTTTACGCCTAGGATTACAAGAATCATCAGTACCGTATACTATCCAAGGTACAAATAAATTATTCAAAGATGTTATTCGTCAAGAAGCTTGGGGGGTGACAATTGTTGACCACGTAAGTGCAACTAATCGTCGCGATATGGATTTTGAAAATAATCAAACGACTGTCACTTTAGATGAAAAAGCCATCGTCAATGATTTAAAGGTAACGAATATTACACCTGTAGTTGTTGAATCTGAAGACTTAATGGAGAAAGATAAAAAGAAAAAATCTACAAAAAAGTCTGAATCAGTTGTTTTTGATGAAGATGAAAATAATGAAAATGAAGTTGATCAAACTCCAATCAAAATTAAGGTGGACTTAGATCTTGCTTTAAAACCACGATTTGTTTATGTCAAAATTGTCTCTGATGCACGCTGGACAATCTCTAAAAAAGAGTCAGAAACGATTTTCTCAGGTCAAGAATTAGTTGCTGGAGCTCAAACATTAGTTTACTCAAATGAAGCGAAAACCGGTATTGGTCATGATCTTTTAGCTAAGCTTAAACCGGGAAAACCTTATCTTATAATGGTCAGCATTAGTCAGGATGGCCGCTACTGGGGCCCTGTGAAAAGCTATGCTTTTCGACTGTAAAAGACAGTCTTTGTTTGCTACAGTTGTCCCATGCAAGAAAACTATCAAATCTTAAACGGCAATGAGTTGCTGATCGAAGGCGGTCTTGAAGCTGGTATAAGTCTTTTTACCGGATATCCAGGTTCTCCTCTGGCAGATTTTTTTAATATTCTTTATGAGCGCAAAGGTGAACTTGCTCAAGAAGGTATTAAAGTCGTTATCGCCAATTCTGAAGCTCATGCAGGTGCCATGGCCAGCGGGGCTAAAATGGCAAATCAAAATGTATTGGTGGGAATGAAGTCTATGGGACTTCATGTTGCCAGTGATGCCCTCTCTGTTGGAAATTTTGCAAACCCTGGAAAAGGGGGAGTCGTTGTGGCTGTAGGGGATGATCCTTGGTCAATCTCAACTTCAACGCCTGCTGACTCACGTTATTTATTTAAGCATCTTCATATTCCGTTCTTGGAGCCTTCAAATCCGCAAGAATTAAAAGATTGGATAAAAAAAGCACTCACTCTTTCTCAGAAGTCATCTGTCTATACAGGTTTAATTTTGACTACTCACTTAGCTGAAGGTGGTGGGCGAGTTATGCTTGGGAATAGGCCAAAGCTTTCACTTCATAAGGCTGAACTTGATCCAAGTACTTTTAATCTTTCTCAAAATGTCATGGTTCCTCCTAATTCTCTACTTGCTGATAAAGAGATGATTCAAAAAAGGTTTCCTAAAGTTCTTGAAGAACTTGAGTCACTTAATCTTGATCTCAGGTTCGGCAATCTTGATTCTAAAATAGGTGTGATTTCAGCAGGAGCCATTTTTGAGACATTGAAGCAAGTACTTGAAGAACAACAAATTTTAAATCATTTGAACCTATTTAAAATAGGGGCTTCATATCCTCTACTGGAAAATAAATTATTACCTTTTTTAACAAAAATTGAGGTCTTGATTGTAGTCGAAGAGAAACGTGGTTTCTTAGAGACTGAAATTAAAGAGCTCGTTCAAAAACATCAATTAAAATTAAAAATTGTGGGAAAGAAGTTAGGGGACCTTGAGCTCTTTCCATCTTATGGTGGCCTTAATTACGAGATCGTAGCAGAAAAATTTCGCTTACTTCATGAACGGTTAGGTTTTCAATTTTCAACTTGTGAACAATATTTAGAAGTTCATACTGAACTCAATATGGCCTTACCAAGAAGACTGCCCACTTTTTGTCCAGGATGTCCTCATCGTGAAACTTTGAGTTTGCTCAAAGATTTAAGGAAAAGTTTAAAAGCCAAAAATGTAAACCTTATTAGTCACGGCGATGTTGGTTGTTACTCTCTTTCGTTTTTGGAACCCTTTAAAGAGATGCATGATCTCTCGGCTATGGGACAGGGAGGAGCACTTGGAGCTGGGGCAGATATTTTTATAACCAATCCTTCAGTTGTCCTAATGGGAGATTCTACCTTTTTTCATTCTGGTATGACGGCAATTTCGAATTCCGTTCAACTGGGTCATAATATTACTTATATCCTTCTCGATAATGACAATACAGCCATGACGGGACATCAAGTAACTCCAAGAACCGGTATTTCTGTCGATGGGGAAGTTCGTCCTAGACAAAATATTTTGCAAATTGTGAAGGCAATGAAAGTTTCTCAGGCGTTAGAGGTAAATCCATCCGATCGTTATTTCTATAAAAATCTGCTCGGTGAGTTAATTGAAACCTCAGGAACGAAAGTTATAATTTCAACCAAGGAATGTGCTCTCACTTTTGGATCTAGACAAAAGAAAACAGAAAGAACTTTTTTTGGGCAAGGTAATACTCAAAAAACCAAAACCTTTTATCAAATTAATTCGTTCGCTTGTGAAGATTGCCGTGAATGTGTTGAAATGACTGGTTGTCCTGGGCTTTCTCAAACTTTCGATGCTTATGGCCCAAAACTCATGATAGATCATCAAATTTGTGTCAATGATAGCTACTGTACTAAAATAAAAGTTTGTCCAAGTTTTGAAATGGTTGAGGTTGCAGATTATCACCCTACAAAATATTTATCGGTTAAATCAAAGATGGAGCTTGGTACTCTGCCAATGCCGAAGAGTAAATTTAACTTGGAACAAATTGCTCAGGGAATGGACTTCCGAGTGGTGGTAATTGGAGTTGGTGGTTCTGGGGTTACAACGATCTCACGCGTATTAGCTGAGGCTGCCCTGGTAATGGAAGGCCGTGATGATATTGATTTTAAATTTGTTGATCAAAAAGGATTGGCTCAAAGAAATGGCTCCGTTAGCTCTTACTTAAGTCTCTTTGCCAAAGGGAAGTCACAGAGTCCGGTAGTACCACTTCGTTCTGCTAACCTTGTTTTATCACCAGACCTACTTGAAGGCTCTCGCGCTTTGAATTATTTGAGCCGTGATGGTTTAGCTTTTATTGATGGAGAATATCAAATCCCACTTTCGATATTACTTGATCGGGGTATAAAAGCCGATCCACTTCAGGAAGAAGATCTTAGGACTCAAATGAAAAATAGTTTCAAAGATCAAATCATTATGAGAGATTTTAAAAGTTCTTCTTATGAGAAATTTTCCAAGTCTGTCTATGCGTCAACCATGATATTGGGCGCCGTTTTTCAATCGGGGAATTTACCATTTAAATTGGAAGATATGCGTGAAGCGATTAAACGTTCCGTGCCTCAATCGGAAAAAGAAAATAATCTTCAGGCTTTTGAATTAGGTCGAAAACTTTTCTTGGAAGATTCAGTGGCAAAAACGGAGAAGCCCTTTTCTATCGAAATTTTCCAAAAAAGCCTAAAAGAAAGTTTAAACATTTGGCAAAATAAGAACCGTTACGGAAGCCGTTTTGAGATTGAATGGAAAAGTTGGTGTAAACTTTTACCATCGATCGATCCAAAGCATATTGCTCAGTATTTACATGACCTCTTTGTCTATGATTATGGAGCTAATCTTGCTGCGATTCATTCAGAACTATCAGATCTTAAAAAATTATACCAAGGTGATGACTTAAAAGTAGCCATTAGAGCATTAATAAAAACCTATTGGATCAAAGATGAAGTTTTTGTTTCTCATCAATTAGTCTCGCCCTTAAAAAGAGAAATAGATCTCGATAAATATCAAAAACTTGGTTCCAGTTTTAAAGTCACCCATATTAATCGTCCTCATTTTGAATTATTTGGACGGTCTATAGAATTTGATTTAAATCCCAAAGATTGGTTATTAAAAATAATGCGACATATGCGAGTGCTGAGAGTTTTAATGCCCTCTTGGCATTCTAAAGAAAAAGAAATGGCTTTAGTTATTCGCCAGGAAATTCTGAAGGGAGTTACTTACACTCGCTTAAAAGAATTAGATCAAGTCAAAGGTTATAGAGAAGTTCGTTATGAAGCCTTTAAACAATTAATCGAAAAAAATGTATGAGTAAAATAATTGATGCTGTCTCCGTCGTCTTTAGTCATGGTGAAAAAATCTTCAACATTAAAAGACAAAACTATCTAAAAGCTTTTCCTGGATATTTGGCATTCCCAGGTGGGAAAGTAGATAAAACGGATCATCAACAGACTGAAGTCTTGCACGATTCGCTGGTGCAATTCCCAACTCATTTAATAAATGCTTTAATAAGAGAAATGAAGGAAGAGATTGAATTTGAAGTCATCCCTGCACTTCAAAATGGGGCCATAACTTCTATTCAATATCTGGGTGTCGCCATTACTCCGGATTTTAACCCAGTTCGTTTTGCCACTCATTTTTTTCGATTAAATTTAAATGAAGAACTTCCTTTAATTGCGACCTCAGATGAAGCCAAGGAATTTGGATGGGCTACTCCTCAAAAGCTGGCCCAAGATTATAATCTTGGAAATAGTCTAGTTGTTCCTCCCGTTATGAAATTGATTCAATACCTTGTCGAATCTCCCCAATTAAGCACCCCTGTTGATTTAGATTTTCATTACGATGCTTCTATTGAAGTTCCAATGATCGAATCAATCAAGGGTTTAAAGCAATTGCCTGTACTATCAAATACCCTTTTTCCTGCCACTCGAACCAATTGTTTTGTTCTAGGAGATGAGGGAAGTCGAATGGTTGCCGTGGATCCTAGTCCAAAAAATTTAAATGAATACGATAAAATGCTCTTTCTGCTCAAAAAATTAAAGATAAATGCAATTATGTTAACTCATCATCATGGTGATCATAATGAATTTTCGCCCAAACTGGCCCACGATTTAAGCATTCCTCTATTGATGAGTTCTGATACTAAAATGAGACTAGAGAAAATACATGGTGTTGAGTGGTTCATGTCTTGTAGCATTCAATTATTAAAAGAGGGCGATGTCTTAACTCAATGGTTAGGAGAAGATCTCTATATTTACGAAATTCCTGGTCACGATGAAGGGCATCTTGGAATTGCCCCAAAATCGATGAAATGGTTTATTGTAGGGGATTTATTTCAAGGTGTAGGTACTGTTGTGATAGGTGGATCTGAAGGATCCATGACTAAGTATTTTTCTACTTTAGAAAAAGTGATTGCTCTGGCCCCAGAAGCTGTCTTTCCAAGTCATGGTATTGGTCTTGGAGGAACTCATATCCTCGAAAAAACGCTCGAGCATCGAAAAAATCGTGAAGAACAAGTTCTTAAAATGCATCATGAAGGGAAGAATAAACAAGAGATGTTAGCGCTAATCTATTTTGATCTAGAACCCCAATTAGCTAAATATGCTATGGCCAATATAGAATCTCATTTAAAAAAATTAGTTGAAGAAGGAAAGATCTAGTTATCGTGCATTGGTGTTTTGGTAACATGAGCATTACAGTCGAGAAAACCCGGAAGGTTTCTGGCAGCTTCTTTTGAGCTTGCTTCCATTGCTTCAGCTACAACCTTCTCAAAATCCTTTTCAATATCTTTTTTCTTAAAAAGTGTTCTGAAATAATTAGCCCATTTATATTCGACAAAAGGAGCGGTTGTTTTTAGAAAACCTCCTTCTTCTCGTACACCCCATGCAAGACTTCGAAAGGAATCATTTTTCATATTCTCAAGACTTTTAGGAATATCTTCATAACTAATAGGGTTGCCATTTTCATCCATCAGATAAACCCAATTTCTTTCTTTCATTCTTTTCCAGAATTCATCGGGCTCTAAATCTGACCAATTTTCTACAACCTGAGCATACATTTTTTTCTTCAGTTCACCATCTAGTAAAGCTCTTGAAAGATGATGGTGATCTACGATGTAGGGAACTCCCCCTGGCCCAACCACGATAGGTGCCACTTTTTCTTTTAAATATATTTTTAATTCTTCATCATTCATTTTTTCCAGTTTCTCAATTCTTGCTTCAACTTCAATCATTCCTACCACTGCTTGAGTAGGATGAAGCTCATCAACTTTGACTTTAACGTAAGTGTTTTTTCTTAGATTTGGTTGAAAATCGACAAAATCCTGAGCCTGAACGTATGAGCTCAAGGAATTGATGAAAAGGGTTATGTATATTAAATAAAGTCTCACATTCATGTGAGCTGATCGGAGTTTTTAAAGTAAAAATTTAGAGCTTAAAACGAAGTGTTTTAAGCTCTAAAAAAGATGATTTAATTTAATGTTACGTTTTGTACGTAAAGGCGGAACGATTTGTCTCTTGAACGGCGGATAGCGAAGTTGCCTACCTCTTTCTGGCCTACAAGATAGTCGTAAAAGTCTGGATTGGTGTCCGAGATTTCGAGCACTGATTTACCTTCATGCTCGCCGAAGTCGATGTAGACTTGCTCTTCTTTAAGAATACCAGTAAGTGGACTCGTTTCTTGTGCCATGATTTCCCTCCTTAGAAATGGCCGGGGTCAATATTTCCATCTTCCCCCGTCTACTTTGTTGTATGCAATCCTTTGCCCACATTTAAAGTGACGTCTAAGAAAATTGTGTCGAATCTGTAACACTTTGAAAAGCAAAATATTATTTCAAATAAAACCGACGTAAAAAGTAGACTAGTGCCTTAAATTCGGTGGCATAGCTTTTTATTACTGGTTCTTTAAGCTTGTCCAAAACAACGAATAAACTCACTTTTTCCCTAAAGGGTCTTGGTGCCGTAGCGGCTACAATGGTGTCAATTAGACCCATAAAAACGGTCTCAAGCCCTATTACGTAGTTCTCTTCGTTCTTCTTAGGGGAAACGGCAAGGTTGTTAAAGTTATTCAAACAGTGGTGGTTGGCGATCACATGTAAGTAATTGTTATGAAGCGGGACTCTATTTTTTAAAATATTAACCGAGTGACTTGCATGCTCTTTAATTAAATCTTTTTCGGCTTCAGTAAGATCTTTTTTTGTAAAAAGCTCTGGAGGAAGAAAAGACATTCCAATATCTTTAAAATAACAAGTGACAAAGAGCTGCTCGATTTCTTTTTCATTAAATATTTTGATGCTATCTAAGAAACCTAAAAATACCATTGAACTTAAGAGTGGGTGAGCAAGCATGAAAAAATGTTTTTGCTTTTCAAAATCTGCATAAAACTCTTTCAAATCTTCTTTGTGACTAATCAGAACACTACTTAAATTTTTAGCTGCTTGAAATTGCAATTTCAAAAGCGAGTCGTTCATCGGATCATTGTAAAGGCTACCCATGGACAAGGTCAGTAAATTACTTTGATGAGCAATATTGCTATGAATGTTTCCAATCGACAAAGAGCGAGCAGATTTTTGTAATTCATTTTGAAGTAGATAACTAATGTGTTCTCTATCCACTGGAGTCATAAAAAGTTTCCAATGGCTTTGTTCAATTAAATTCTTAAACACTTTAGAATTGAGAGAAGAATCTCTTTTGATGATGATGTGAAAAAGTCCGTCTACAAATCCATAAAAATCACAGGGTGCTTTATTTAATAGAAAAAGCTCCCGAATGGAAATCGGAACTAATTTTAAGGAAAGTGAATTCTGTTCAAAAATTTTTAATACACCCATAACTGCTTGTATCTCTTCGGCAGATTGGGAAAAGGACTTAGTTTTTCTCTTCTAAAGTTAGTTTGATGATTTCTCTCAAGAACTCATCAAAATTATGTCCATTCGATTCAAGCATTTTAGGGAACATCGAAATAGGAGTTAATCCTGGGAAGGTGTTAATTTCATTTAAAAGAATATCTTCTCCCTCTAGAAAAAAATCTATTCGAGATAAATGCCTTAGCTTTAGTCCGAGAAAGGCTTGTTTAGCAAAGGACTGCAGTAGTTGAACGTTTTTCTCACTTAATGATGGTGCTTTGATGTGAGTATTCGTGGCTGAATTGTCAGAATACTTTTCTTCATATGAGTAGAACTTATCAGGGCAGACGATCTCGCCTGGGTAGCTTACATGCAATTGACCTTGAAATTCATAAATTGAAACCTCAAGCTCTCTCCCTCGAACTGCTTTCTCAATAAGAATATAAGGTGAAAATCTAAAAGCTTTTTCAATATTTAAATTGAGTTCTTCTATAGTAGAAGCAGGATAAACTCCAACAGAAGAACCTTGGCTTGATGCCTTTATAAAAACTTTTCCATATTGGGCAAAAAAAGTTTGGGCTTTTTTTATCGAACTTGGATTTTGATCATTGAGAAAAATAAAAGGCGTATTGGGAACACCTAAAGCATTTAACCAAAGTTTAGTAGAAACTTTATTGAAGCAAAGTAGGCTAGCTTCAGATTTACAGCCGATGTAGGGGATTTTTAGCAATTCTAGCATTGATTGTAGATCACCTGTTTCTGCTGGAAATCCATGAATACAAGGAATAACGATATCAACTTTAAATTTATCTTTTCCGAAAACGAATTCTTGCTTGAAATTTAATTCACCCACCACTCCGTTACTTCTCCAAAGACCATCTTTGCCAATTTCAACGGTTAAGCTATCAAATGACCCCGACTTTGAAAGTGAATCCTTTAGTCGATTACTTGATACTAATGAAACTTCATGTTCAGTACTACCGCCACCACAAAGTAGAAGAACTTGCGTCTTTTCCGTTTTCATTTAAAACTCACAATTTTAATGTGCGAAGAGGAGCTGGAACTTTCTCCAGATCAAGTTCTTTCATCAAGGCCACTAATTCATCAAAGGTTTTTGTTTCACTTTTCTGTTCACCGTAACGTCGAATGGAGACAGAGTCAGTTTGCATCTCTTTGTCACCAACCACTAACATAAATGGAGTTTTATTCATTTGAATTTGACGAGTTTTTAAACCCATTGATTCATTTCTCTCGTCCACTGAAACTCTAAAACCTTGATGCATCAGTTTCTTAGTTAAATTTTGGCAGTACTCAAGATGATTTTCATTTCTTACTGGTACGATAGTCGCTTGCTCAGGAGCTAGCCAAAAAGGGAAGACACCTGCAACGTGCTCAAGGTAAACACCAAAAAATCTTTCAAGTGAACCTAGTAGAGCTCGGTGAAGAACCACTGGACGTTCAAGCTCACCCTTTTCATTTGTAAATTTTAAGTCAAAACGATCAGGCAATTGGAAATCGAGTTGGATGGTTCCTAATTGGAAGTAGCGCTTAATAGAGTCCGCAATTTCAATATCGATTTTAGGCCCGTAAAAAGCACCGTCCCCTTCTTTAATTTTGAATGGTTTTCCTGACGATTCAAGAGCCGCTTTAAGAGCGTTCTCTGCGATATCCCAAGTATTATCATCACCTGATTTTTCCGTTGGGCGTGTTGAAAGGTTTACTTTGATATCGGTGAAGCCAAAATGGTCATACACCATAAAGAACATTTCCATTAATACTTTGATCTCATCTTGAACTTTATTTAGTGGAATAAAGATATGGGCATCATCTTGGCAGAATGAACGGACTCGAGTTAATCCTGAAATTGCTCCAGACTTTTCATAGCGATGTAAGCGACCAAAATCAGCATATCTTAGAGGAAGATCACGGTAGGAGTATTTAAAATGTTTAAACATGAGCATATGACAAGGACAGTTCATTGGTTTCAAAGCGAACTCGCGCTCATCAATCGGAGTGAAGTACATATTTTCTTTATAGTGAGCGTAGTGACCAGACGTATGCCAAAGTTCAGAATCTAATACTTGAGGTGTAATCACTTCAGAATAACCAAACTGTGCATAAATTCTTCTAATGAATTCTACTAATTGATTATAGACAAAAGCACCTTTGGGCATAAAAAAGGGAGAAGCAGGAGCAACTTGATCAAAAATAAAAAGTTCGAGCTCTTTTCCTAATTTACGATGATCACGTTTTTTTGCTTCTTCCATGAATGTTAAGTAATCTTCAAGCTGTTTTTTAGTGGTGAAACAAGCAGCATAAACTCTTTGGAGCATAGGGCGTTTTTCATCCCCTCTCCAATAAGCACCTGCCGTGCTGGTTAATTTAAAAAATTGAGGAAGGTGTCCCGTATTCTCAACGTGTGGACCAGTACAAAGATCCATGAATTCGCCTTGAGTGTAATAACTAACAACCTCACCTTCAGGGAAATCATTAATCAGTTCAAGTTTTAGCCCTTCATTTTTTTCTTTAAAAAGTTTTAGCGCTTCAGCTTTATCAGTCTCGTGACGAGTGACCATCAATTTTTCATTGATAATGGTTTTCATCGTCTCTTCTATTTTGGCAAGATCTTCGTCTTGGATTTTGTGATCCATTTGAATGTCATAATAGAAGCCTTGTTCGATGGTAGGTCCAATCCCTAATTCAACGTTATCTTTTGGATAAAGTCTCTTAATAGCCTGGGCCATTAAGTGTGCCGTGGAATGGCGGATCGTCTCTAAATCATACTTAGCCATGGTAAATCTCCGAAAGAGAATCGTTTGGGGAAGACCTATATTAGCAACCAGGGCACTCTTTATCAATGCATTATCATAGAGTTAAGAAGCTTTTTGCCCCCTAAATACTGCTCCGGACCTAAGCTGTAAGAACATTCACCCTAAATTTTTTACAAAGTTTCTAACTATAAGGAATAAGGGGGATTTAGCGATTTTACAAACGACAATTTATTAATGTAAGATCTCTCGAAATCTGACGGTAGCCAAAGGGGCTTTTATGAACACAATAGATAATTTTGACACTGTAGCTGAGACTGAGACAAGACTAATCGAAGCACTCATGGGTCATAATACTCTAGAACTGGAACATGATGACCGAATAATTGCTGAGTATCCGATCAATTCGAAGAGAGTGATTGGTCAGAGTCAATATCGTCTCGCTAAAATTTACTATGACAAAGCAGATCTACTAAAAGCTGAATCATATTTTCTGAAAGCTAGTCAGGAATGCGAACTTCCAAGAGATGGTTTTCCGCTTTTTAAAATCTATGGTTTCCTCATCCGTATTTATTCTGAAGGCCTTAATCAAGAAGAAGCTATTACATATATTGAGAAGTCAGAAGAGCTTCTCGAAAACCTAGCTGTCAATCTTGGTACTTTAACGGCAGAGTATTTTTATAACATGGGCGTAGTGAAAACTTACCGCTCTGACTTTGCTGAAGCTAAAACCAACTTCATGCTTGCTCATAAAAAAGCTCAAGAAGAAAACGAACCTGAAATTTTAGCGAAATCACTTTACGCATTGGCTACCAATTTTAATTCAATGGGTGATAGTAAGCAGGCTTTATCCTATCTAGATCAATTAAAAGAATTACTGGCTATCTTAAAGAAAGCTTACTTGTTCGGAAATATGCACATCCTTTATGCAAATGTTTATTCCGAACTAGGTCAATATCAAAAAGCAGAAGAGCATTATAATATTGCTATCAGTACTCTTCAGCATAAAAAGTGTTGGAACCTATTCAGCTATGTTCTATTGAACAAAGCTAGTCTTTACAAAAAGCTTGGTGACTTTAATAAAAGTTTAATGAATCTAGAGTTGGCTCAAATCACTCTTGATAAAGAAAACTTTAAGCGTTTAGCTGGACTTGTTGAAAATGCTTTTCTCGATTTAAATGATTCGAGTGTCGATATTTACCTTGATCGTCAAAATCGTGTAGTAAGTGAGAAGCTTTTAGGAACCATTGATTTCAAACACCGTTTTGTATTATTAGAAATTCTTTTTCTTCTTGCTAAAAATCCAGGTATATATTTTGATAAAGAAGATCTGGCTAAGCATATTTGGAAAGATGAGTACAACCCACTTATTCACGACAAACTAATCTATACCAGCGTTTCACGTTTAAGAAAATTGATCGAACCTAAAAATGGGAAACGTCAGTATATTATTCGTGGGAAAGATGGTTATACATTTAACCCGAATGTGAAGACACGTTTCCATAAAGAAAATGAACGTATCTCTTATAAGAGTATCGGAAACGTGGAGATTAGCTCTCCAGTTTAAAATATGCATAAGATTTGCTTTTTATTGTTGGGATTATTCCTTATCCCAACTCTTGCTATTGCCTCCAATAAACCCAGTAAAGATTGGGCTGTATTCAAGCTTGCTGAAGATGTCTACTTCACCTCTGATCTAGTCCCTCTCTATCTCGATTTTTATACTTTCCATTGTGCCTACGAGGACGCTGTTCTCTTTAAGATGATCAATCTTGATTTCTCCAAAATAGAACGCGAATTAATGGAGAAAATCGACACTGAAGCTACTACTCCCTTTTCTTCTGAGAGAAAAGTTGTCTGGCAAGAATTGAAAAAAGTTTTAAAGCTTTCAATCTATGTTTCACAAGCCAAAGTAGTGATGAAAGAAACTTTACCAAAAGAGATCATGGCCCTAGCTAAGGCTTCGAATTGTAAAAATCGTGGAAAGTTAGCTGAAAAAAATTTTGAGAAATTTTTAAAGATTGAAATTTTTCTTAAGTCCCGATTTAATAACCGCTTTTTTAGTGATTCAAAAGAAGCAACGAAAAAAGACTTTAAAATTGATGAACGAAAAGGAAATGAAAAAATGATTGAAGCGATGGACGCTTTTTTTAAGACCATTGAAAGACAAATTAATCATGAGGATCTTTTTTGACCATTTACCTGCATTCCTTTCAAAATATTCAAGACGACATTCTGATTAAACTTAGTGAACTTGATAAACTTGTCTTTCAGGAACACTGGAGCGATAGCCAGTGGGTCGGTCTAAAGGGCAAGGAAGATTACTATTTAGCGTACCAAAAGATTAAGCTAGAAATTGTCACATATGCCATTTTTCAAGTTTCAGTTTTAGAAGAGATGGTACATTTATTAAAGGTGATAACTATTCCAACTCATCGAAAAAAGGGGTTGGCCTTACAACTTCTTTCAGAGTCCTTTCCGTATTTTAGGCGTCACCAAATCAAGCGCTGCTTTTTGGAAGTGGATTGCAATAATGAGGATGCAATTAAGCTTTATGGTTATCTTGGATTTACTAAGCTTCACCGAATCCCTCAATTTTACTCAAATGGAAGCGACGCGTTTACGATGGAACTTCATTTTCCTTTAAATAATTGATTTAACACGACAGTTTTGTTATAGTCTGGCCCTATCTTTTATTTGTATTGAAATAGGGTGGGCGTTCTCAAAGAATCCACCCTTTTTTTTTACTCAAAATTCATGAGGAACTTGCATGGAGCTCTTAAAAGGCAGGGCCGGCATTGAAAGTAAATTTTTCGAGTTATGCCAGACTGTAACTGAAAGTAATGGCTATGAACTCTATGACTTAGAATACTTAAGTGGTCCAAAACTTTTGCGACTATATATAATGAATAAAAGTACGCAAACAGCAGTGATTGAAGATTGTATAAAAGTTGATAACGCTCTTTCTCCATTTTTTGAAAGTGAAACATGGATGCCCGAAGAAGTGACGTTAGAAGTTTCTTCGCCAGGAATTTATAGAGTTTTTCGTACTCTAAATCACTTTCAGATGGCAGTAGGGAAATTAATTTCGATCATAATCACCAAGAACCTTAATGGTGAGGCTTTTGTAGGAATGCCAAAGTCGATAACGGCAGAGAAGAAACTTAGAGGTAGCCTCCTCAGTGTAACTGAAGAAGGTATCATTCTAGAGATTGGTAAGTTTAAAGTACCAGTGCAATTTGAAAATATTAAACGTGCTCATTTAGATGAAGAAATAGATTTTAAAAAATAGACTTAATTAAGAGGAGAATTAAATGAATTTTTCAGAATTAGGAAGAATCATAGAACAACTTGGAAAAGATCGCGGAATTAAACGCGAATATATTATTGGGGCTATTGAACAAGCATTTCTTGTAACAGCAAGAAAGAAATTTGGATTACAAGGCGAATACGAAGCTCGTTACAACACGGATGAGGGTGGAGTTGACATCTACCAATACAAAAATGTTGTGGATAAAGTTAAGAATACGGTAACTGAAATTGAGTTTACTCAAGCTAAAACATTAGATCCAGATTGTGAAATGGGAGATCAGATTGGTCTTTTAATTGAAAATCCTGGTTTTTCTCGTGTTGATATTCAAACTGCCAAACAAATTATTTTCCAAAAAGTACGTGATGCTGAAAGAGATATCTTATTTTCAGAATTTAAGCACCGTGAAGGTGAGTTAATAACTGGTATTACACGTCGCTATGAGCGCGGAAACGTTATCGTTGACCTTGGAAAAGCTGATGCCGTACTTCCAAAGAAAGAAATTATTTTTGGAGAGTCTTTCAAGCCAGGCGATCGTATTCAAGCGTATCTTTCTGAAGTTGTTATGACCAACCGTGGGCCAGAAATCAGACTTTCTCGTACAACTCCAATGTTTCTAGTGAAACTTTTTGAAGTAGAAGTTCCAGAAGTTCAAGATGGAACAATTGAAATTAAAGCTGCTGCTAGAGAGCCAGGACATAGAGCTAAAATCGCCGTTTACACTACTGATCGTGACATTGATCCTGTAGGAGCCTGTGTTGGTATGAAAGGTTCTCGTGTTCAAAATATTGTCAATGAACTTCAAGGTGAAAAAATTGATATCGTGAAATGGTCTGATGATGTTGAAACTTTTGCTCGTGCAGCCCTTGCACCAGCAGACATTGCTTCAATCATGATTCACAGAGGTGAAAACCTTCTTGATGTTATTGTTGAAGATGATCAACTTTCGTTAGCAATCGGTAAGAAAGGACAAAATGTTCGTTTAGCAGCGATGTTAACAAGTTGGAAAGTGAACATTATCTCTAAAACAAAACTACAAGAAAGAATCAAATTTGCTGTTCAGAACCTTCTTCAGTTAGACGGTTTAATGGAAGCAACGGCACAAGTTCTTGTTCAAATTGGTATTATGTCTGTGGTTGACCTCTCAGCTGCAGTTCCAACCGATATTTCAAGAGTGACTGGACTTAATAGCGCCGACGCTCAAGGATTAATCAATAGAGCTGCGAAAGCGATTGAAGATGGAACAGTGAAACTTGAAGCTGAAGCAAGTGAAGAAATCGTTTCTGCATCTGCAATTCCAGGTGTTGGATTCTTAAAGAGAGAAGGGCGTGTTGATGTTAAGGAAAATGGTCAACCAGTTGATACAAACAAATTCTCTGAAGCTGAAAGAAGATTGCGTGAAGAATTAGCCGCATTTAAATTAAAATAAGGTGGAGACTTAAATGTCTAAAAAAGTATTTGAATTAGCTAATGAAGTAGGGATGCCAGCCCTTGAATTAGTAGAAAAATTGAAAGCCGGTGGTTTTAACATTAGAAATCACATGGCAACACTTACTGATGACGAATTGTCTAAAGCGATGACAATGATTTCTCCTTCCTCTGCTGAACCTAGGGCAGTGAAGAAAATTATTAAGAAAATTGTCAAAAAAGCAGAAACAACAGAACAGCCTCAGACACAAGTTGCTCCTGCAGCCCCAGCTGCAGCACCTACCACTCCTGTAACTCAGGAAGTAGGATCAGATGTGGCTCCTAAAACGGCATCACCGATTAAAAGAAAAGTGAGTGTTATTCGTAAGAAAACAACTGATGGGCATGATGAAATAGAAGCTCAAGAAGCAGCAATCGCTAAAGCTGAAGAAGTTGCTTACGAAGAGGAAGTGATACATTCGCGTCCTGAAGTTTCACCAACTAATCCTAATGTTTATTATGCAGATGAAAAAAAGCCGTTACGTCCGGTTGAAAAACCGGAACTACAAGCAGCTGCTAATGCTCAAGATAGAGAAAGTGGAAAAAGTTACTTCAAAGAAAAAATGCACACTTTCACTCCTATTTTTACTCCACCAGTAAAAGAAAAAACGGATGAAAACCGCAAAGAAGAAAAGAAAGATAATCAATTTGTTCAGCCAGTGAAGAAATTTGAACAGGGACAACCAGTTTCTGTCGAACTGACTGAAGAAGATGATAAAGATAAAAAACGCATGGGTGGCTTGGCTGCCATGGTTTCGACTAAAAAAGTACGCGATATTACAACCATTCGTGCTGAAGAAGAAATTAAGAACTACTCATTAGGTGTGATTGGACAAGCAGTCTATACGCCGGCCAAAAGAAAGAAATCATATTCTGGTCCAACCCAACAAACAATAAGAACAGAAGTGAAAGAAGCAAAACGAGTTATTCAAGTTCCTGGTGGCTGTACTGCTTTTGATTTATCTCAAAAACTAGCCATACGCTTTGACCAACTAGCTGATCAGGCTCTCGATATCAACTTACTTTTAAAGAAAGAAGATTATTTGGGAATAATTTTAGCTTCTAAGATTGCAGCTCTTTATCAATACCGAGTTGAAGATACTACTTTTAAAGAAACGACTTTTATTCAGACAGCGAAGAAAGCTGAAGTACAAGCGGATACAAGCTTACCGAAGCGTTCACCAATCATTGCCATTATGGGACACGTAGACCATGGTAAAACTTCTCTTCTCGATTATATTCGAAAAGCGAAAGTAGCCTCTGGTGAAGCCGGCGGTATCACCCAGCATATCGGTGCTTACCAAGTAAAAGTAAAAGATACGACACTGACTTTCCTTGATACTCCTGGACATGCGGCTTTTGCTACCATGAGACAGCGTGGTGCTAAGGTTACTGATATTGTTGTTCTGGTTGTAGCAGCGGATGACGGTGTTATGCCTCAGACGAGAGAATCAATTCGTTTTATCAAAGAAGCTGGCGTGCCGATGATTGTGGCCGTGAACAAAATGGATAAAGAAGGTGCAAACCCAGATAAAGTTAAGCAAGCAATGATGGAATTCCATATCACTCCAGAAGAATGGGGTGGTGATACTCCTTTTATTGGTGTTTCAGCGCTTAAAGGTACAGGAGTTGATGATCTTTTAGAGACCATTCAACTTCAAGCTGAAGTGATGGAATTAAGAGCTAATCCAAATGGCCCAGCAGAAGCTGTTGTTATTGAATCAAAAATTGAAATTGGTCGTGGCGCAGTAACAACTGTCCTCATCCAAGGTGGTACATTGAAAAAGGGTGACCCCATTGTTGTTGGTGAAACAACAGGTCGCGCTCGTTCATTAATGGATTACCAAGGCAATATGCTAAACGAAGCTGGTCCTTCAACTCCAGTTCAAATTCTAGGTTTAGAGCACCCTCCAATTCCTGGAGATATTTTAAACGTAGTTAAGAATGAGCGTGAAGCGATTAAAATTGTAGAGAACAGAGTGAATGAGAGAAAAGCTCTTGCAGCTGCACCTCCGAAGAAAATGTCTCTTGAAGATTTCCTTACTAATGCACAGGAAGTTTCAGGTAAAAAATTACTTAAACTTGTTATCCGTGCAGATGTTCAAGGCTCAGCGGAAGCTATTAAAAATGCAGTTGAAAATCTTGGCAATAATGAAGTGGGAGTTGAGGTCCTTGTTTGTGGTGTAGGCCCAATCAATGATAACGATGTTTCATTGGCCGTAAGTTCTAAAGCTTATATTTTAGGTTTCAATATGAGACCAAATACAACTGCTCGTAAGATTGCTGAAGACAAAGGTGTCGATGTTAAAACTTACTCAATCATCTATGAACTTATTGATGATGTCACAAAGGCGCTTGAAGGACTTCTTGTTCCAGAAAGAATTGAGAAGTATATCGGTCGTGCCACTGTTAAAGAAGTTTTCAATATTCCAAAAATTGGTGCGATTGCAGGGTCTTCCGTTATTGACGGAAAAATCCAAAGAGCATGTAATATTCGACTTCTTCGTAATGGAAAAATTATCCATGATGGCAAACTCGCAACACTAAAACGATTCAAAGATGAAGTGAAAGAAGTTGCTACTGGTTATGAGTGTGGTATTGCACTTGAAAACTTTAATGATGTTCAAACTGAAGATATTTTTGAAGCATACATTATGGAAGAAAAGAAAAGAACACTTGAACCGACAAGTGCCACTCTTTAAGAAGTAGAAATATGGCCCGTAAAGTAACATTTAATAAAGTAAAATTTGAAGAGCGTCTTCTACAACAAATTAATTTGTTGTTAAGACGCGAATTCAAAGATCCACGACTAGTTCAAGTCACCATTACAAGTGTTGAACTAACTAATGACTATTCGTATGCGAAGGTCATGTGGGATACTTTTGATAAATCAAAAAGAGGCGATGCTAAAGCAGCTCTAGATGGAATCACTGGCAAACTGCGCTCTAAGCTTGCTGCGGTTATGGAAGTTCGTCATACACCTATCATTCAGTTTGAATATAATTCTCAGTTTGAATCGGAATTTCACATCTCTCAAATCCTTCGTAACGAAGCTAAAAAGTCTGCAGAAAATAATTCTGGAGAAGCTATAGTGGAAAACGAAATGGATGAAGACCTAGAAGATGATGATGATTTCGATGATGACGAAGAAGAATAGACTCTTTCTATGAATCCCAAAATTATTCCGGTGTTCAAACCTCCCCGCATGAATTCAACTCATGTTGTTGCTCATTTTAAGCGCAACCTACCAGGTGATTTTGGAAAAATTGGTCACTTTGGAACTCTTGATCCATTTGCTTCTGGTGTTTTAATGTTAGGCATTTCAGGTGGAGCCAAGCTTAATGATTATGTTCACTCCTACTGCCCAAAGACTTATTTGGCCGTTGGAAAGCTAGGGGTTTTTACTGAGACGGGTGACCTTACCAGCCCAGTAATGAAGATCGATGACAGTCTTTATCTCACATCCAAGATCGCTCAATTTCCTAAAGAGTTCCTTCAAGAAGAATTAAGTCAGAAATTTGTTGGGGATTACTGGCAAGCTCCCCATAAATATTCTGCCGCAAAATCGGACGGGCGACCTCTACACGAATGGGCAAGAATGGGTGTTGAAGTTGTTAAGGAAGAAAAAAAACGTACCATTTATTCTCTTGAAGTTGTGAAGTACCAATTTCCCTATTTTATTTTTCGCGCCAAAGTTAGCTCTGGTACCTATGTTCGAACATTAATGAGCGATATTGCACATCATCTAGGAACTCATGGAACCTTAGTTTCTTTATGCCGGGAACAAGTAGGTGATGTTCATTTTAAAAATCTGATTCAGAAAAAAAATTGGCCAGAGAAAGGAATGCTGGGAGAAGAATTGTGGGATATTGAGAAGTTTGGACTCAATGTCGACCAAGTTCTTCCTTTAAATGACATTGTTTTAGATGAAGAAGAGTCCACCACTTACTTAAATGGTAAGGCCATGCCTTGGAAATGGGGATCCGTAACAGATAAAAATATTTACTGGGTTCGAAATAAAAAACTCGAAATTTTAGGGATGGGGAATTCAGTAGATGAAAAATTAAAGACAGTTTTTAATTTTAGACGTGTGTAAATTTTTTCTCGAGTTCATCGTATCCCTCTAAAACTTTTTCCCAACAAGCACGACTAAATTCTTCTTTGCTTGAAAAATTGACCGGCTCCATTTCTGCATGAGTAATAAAACCCAATTCTGCACCATAAATCACGCTTCCATCTGGCCTTAGAACTTTTTTTGTTCCAAACATTGAGCAAGGAATCACAGGCAGCTTAGCACTGTAACAAAAATCCATTAAGGTTTTATAGATATCTTCATAGGGCTTAGGATGGTTAGTCTTAGACCGAGTGCCTTCCGGATAATATTGAACGGGCAAATTTCGAAGCAGTCTTTTTTGTGCCTTTTGAAAGGTTTTTTTACGGGAATGGGGATCTTTTCTTTTTACCGTGATGGCGCCAGAAACTAATCCAACTAAACCAAAAAGGGGTATATAGAGAATTTCATGCTTCATAATGGGTGGAATTTGATGGTTATAACTAAATAAAGGGATGTCCACCATGCTCTGATGATTGACGATATAAAGACCAACTGTTTGGTTTTTAATGCGGCGACGGTCCACCTTGAAAATTTTGGTCCTGAGAGGGAACCTTAAGATAATACTGCAAAAGACTTTCCAGAAGGGATTTATCAGTTTGTTTCGAACTGGCTGCGTGAATGGTAAGATGAAAAATGCTGGAGGAACCAAAACCACGAGAAAGACCAAGATAATACAGAACATGTCGAAGGTTTTGAGGATTTTGCGCATTGTTTCCTTAATGTCCCTAGTGCTTCTAAAAGAGATGAAATTCTTTATCACTTTCGGTAAACATTATTAGATTTTTAGTTTATAATTTCAACAACATTGATCATTTGACGTGGGTTTTATCATAAGGGGTTCATCATGCCATCTTCCAGTTTAATCGCTATGGGCGTCGCTGGTGTTGCTATCGCGGGAGCTATTTCAAGTATTGCGGGCTTCAGCTTGCTTATTGGAGCAGTAGATTTTCTTTTTGGAAAACCGAAACTAACTGTTCTTAAATCGATCAAAGGTGCAAATGGTTTTGCCTTTGCTTTTGAATGGGATAATGGAAAAGAACCTGCTCGTTTTGATCGTATTAAAGTTAGACTTTTTAATCCATTCGGCACTCCTACACAAATTGATGCCTCTAAAGATTTTGAAGCCAAGTCATCATCATTCGCGATGGATGTTGAGCTTGCACCTTTATTTGAAAATATTATTGAAGCAAAAGGTTTAGAAAAAAGTTTGGTTCAAATTGAAGTTTTTTCATCAAAAGATGGCATCAGTTTTCAATTTGAATACAAAGGTTTGAAGTTCAAAGAAATGATGTTGAATTCGGGCAAAACTTCTGAGCAGTTTGCACAAAAGTGGGTTAAAAAAGTTAATCCAAATCTAGCCAAATTCGGTGTTGCTCCAGCCAAGTCCATGATTGCCGACACAGTTCCAGGCAAAGGTCCATCACTTAAAATTGCATCCAATCCTGAATTTGCAGGTGACTTTTCAGCAGCTGGTGGAACAAGTTCTGTTGCCGGTGGTGAAGCTCTTCCACAATTTAATGTTAGTAAAGTTTGGATTGAGCCAGGTTGTATTGTTTGTAACGCTTGTGAAAATATTTACCCTGAAGTTTTTGAAGTTTTAGCTGACACTTGTATTATTCGTCCGGGGGCACCGCTTGACCTTGGATTAAAAATTAAAGAAGCAGCAGAAGCTTGTCCAGTAGAGGTCATTAAGTTCACTAAGGCAGGCTAGGTTAATGTCGGAGCCTCATAAATGTATTTTATTAGTCGATGACGAAGCCGAAATTCGTGATGTGCTCAAAGATTTCATTCAGCATGAATATCCTGCCTATCAAGTCCTAGAAGCGAACGATGGCGTTGAAGCGATCAAGTGTATCAATAAACAAAAATTTTCTCTCATTATTTGCGATTTAAAAATGCCTAAGGCCAATGGGATGGAAGTCATGAAACATCTAACAAACAATGTGGCAGAAGAATATAAACCTAACCAAGTGATCGTACTTTCTGGTTTATTAAGTGACTCTCAATTGCAAAAATTAAATTCAGGGACCGTGCGCTTTATGCAAAAGCCTTTCAAGCAAGATGAACTCAAAATCTATCTAGACTCTATTTTGTAATAAATTTCGATAAGACTTTTTGTAAAAATAAATCTTTTAATGCCTGCTCATTTTCTTTCCAAATTTCTTCATTACTTTTTTCATTGAAATCAGGACTTTCGAAAGTAATGACAGGAACTCCTATTTGTTCTTGGATGTAAGTTCCAAAAGATCCTGGAGTCGGGTAGCCAATATAATCAGTTACTGGGTATCCGTTTCTTTCAGATATAAATTGTGCAACATCGAGGGCATCTCCATCATAATCAATGAGTGGTTTCCAAGTATGGAAAGTGAGAATGAATGCCGGCGGATAAGTTTTAAATATTTCAGCTAGAAATTGATTTTCTGGTTCACTCATTGGGTGTGGGCCAGGGAAATATCTTTCTTTCTCTGCCGTTGGAAGCCAGTTTTTTGTGAGGTAGTTTCTATTCAAATCAACTTTATTGCCGTTGGTTCTCGTACCTAGCTGAAGGCCATCAGGATTAAGCGCCGGAATAATAATCATGGGAAGAAAAGGCAATTCGGTACACTTAAGCCATGCAAACAATTGCTCTAGGAGAAAGACTGTTTCCGATTCATCTCCATGAGTTCCTGCCATCAAGTAAATGTAATTGGCATGAGTAGTTCCAGATTTATAAACTGGAATATCTAGACCATTAACGGATTTTCCCGTCACGATAAGTTCAAACTTCATAAGTTAATCTTGCAAAGTATAGATAGCGGCTTGACCTGGAGTTTCTTCAACTTCAACTTCTATATTCTTAAAACGGAACTTGAATTTAGCCGATACTTCCTCTTGAATTCTGGTCGCCAAATAAATGCAAAAACATTCTGCTGATGTATTATTGATGGGAAGAATGAGGACATCTGACATGGGAATCGAAAATTCTGAGTCTTTAGTTACTAAGTGATAGTTTTTATTTCGAGTATAAATTTTAAGATGTTCATTATTTTGAGGAAGAATAAGTTTGTGATCAAGACTGTTGCAAAGATCACGGATGATGGGTTTTATATCCAAAAAATCAAAGACCATATCATTGGTTAATTGAGGAGCATCACCACGAACTGAAACACGGTAATTGTGACCATGCAAAGGCTCTCTTGACCCATCATTAAACATCATAAAATGAGAGGCTGCGAAATTAAAATACTGTTTGTAGACCTTAATGGAAAATTGCGGTTGCATAAGGTCTCACCATATCAAAAAATGATGGGATCATGCAAAAGGAAAATTCATGGGGTTTCCCCCTAATTTATGCTAGGATTTTGCTTCAAATACGAATGAATTCAGTCAATAAGGGCATTCTCGATGACAAATCTCACTGAACAACAAATTGATCAAGAAGTTGAGCGCCAGCTCGCCATTTTAAGCTTTGGGACCATTGAAGTGACTCCCATGGATGAATTTAAGAAGATGCTACGTCATAGCATTGCCAATAAAAAACCTTTAAGAGTGAAGTGTGGGATTGATCCTACTAACACCGACGTTCACATTGGTCATATGGTTCCGTATTCAAAAATGCGTACTTTTCAGGACCTAGGACATGTTGGTGTTGTGGTTATTGGTGATTACACCGCTCAGATCGGGGACCCCACTGGGAAAAATGAATCCAGACCAGCACTGACTTTGGAAAAAGTAAGAGAGAATGCATCCAAATATATGGACCAAGTCTATACCGTACTTGATCAAACCAAGACAGAAATTCGCTACCAGTCTGAATGGTTTGCCGATAAAGGTTTGACTGACATTTTAAAATGGGCAGCACAAACAACTGTCGCAAAACTTGTTCATCACGATACTTTTAAGAAAAGATTAGAAGAGGGGCAAGCGCTTGGTCTTCACGAATTATTTTATCCAGTTCTTCAAGGCAAAGACTCCGTTTTTATCAAAGCTGATGTAGAGCTTGGTGGCTCTGATCAAAAGTTTAATGTTCTGATGGGACGTGATTATCAAAAAGACGAAGGACAAAGGCCACAGGTTGCCATGCTCCTTCCTTTATTGATGGGAACTTGTGGCGTGAACAAAATGAGTAAGTCACTTGGCAATTATATCGCCGTCTTTGATGCTCCCTTTGATAAGTTTGGAAAAGTTATGAGCATTCCTGATAGTATGATGAAAAATTATGCTCAATATGCAGTAGGAATGCTGCCAGCAGAATATGACGAATTTGCTCTTGGACTTGATTCAGGCAAACTTCATCCCAATGAAGCGAAAAAACAATTGGCCAGTCATGTGGTAGCAAAATACCACGGAAAAGAAACTGGTTTGGCCATGAGAGCGCAGTTTGAATCTGTTTTTGCCAAAGGGCACTTACCAGATGAAATTGAAGAAGTTGCCTTCACTACAGGTGTTGGTTTATTAGCACTTCTAGTGGACGGAAAAGCTGTCGCCTCCAATTCCGAAGCAAGAAGACTTGTGACTCAAAATGCAGTGTCCATTGTTGATGGTGATAAATTGGCCGATCCTAATTTAAAACTAGAAGAAAGTTTTCGTGGAAAAGTCTTAAAAATAGGTAAGAAGAAATTCTTAAAGCTGGTTTAATGTCGAAGAAAAAGTTTCATCGCTACATAACAGAGATGAGAAAGTTTTTTTCTGAGGATGAATCAGTAGCCACTTTGCTTGATCAATTGCACAGTCAAGTTGAAGCTCTTTCTGATGTATCAGCTCCTAAAAAAGAACTTCTTATTGCCGAAGAAGTTAAAGATAAGCCTTTTCATTATGCTCTTTATTCTGACGGGGCTTGCCGAGGAAATCCAGGTCCTGGTGCTTGGGCTTCGCTTGGACAAAATGACAAAGGTGAAACTATTTTTGAGTCCAATGGACTTGAAATTCTCACTACTAATAATCGCATGGAACTTGAAGGTGCCATCGTCGCTTTAAAAGAAATGATGAATCATTTAACCAGTAACGAGCTTAAGGCCAATGATTCTCGAGTGACTGTCTATATTTTCTCTGATTCCAAATACGTCATTGAAGGTATTACAAAATGGGTCGTTGGTTGGAAACAAAATGGTTGGAAGAAAGCAGATAAAAAAGAGCCGGAAAATCTTGATCTTTGGAAAGATTTTGATCATGTCAAAAACCAATTCACAAATCTACATTTTCAATGGGTAAAAGGACACGCTGGTCACCCGCAAAATGAACGTTGTGATGAACTTTGTAATATGGCTTTGGATGAAGCTGGTTACTAATTGAAAATAAGTCTGACATTCTTTCTTTTCTTATCACTTCTAACGATAAAAGATTCTTTTGCTCTTTGCTCTCTAAAAGATGATCATCCAATCTTAAGCCTTAGTGGGCCTATTACCCACATCTTAAAAGAATTAAATTTATTAAAAAAAGTAAAAGCCATCTCGCTTTTTCATGGAATAAGTAAAAATGATTTTACAGGTGACCGTCTTGGAGGTGGAATTTTTCTTTCCACCGATTATATAAAAAAATTCTCTAAGCCAGTTCTCTTTTTTGATGAATCGTTAGAGATGAGGAAAAACTTCAAGGACCTTAATCTTATGGCCCATGAAGTGAAAACGAGAAATATGGATCCCTTTGAGGCTTATGAGCATTCCTTAAAAATCCTGCTCCCATACCTTAAGCATTGTGAAAATGAGATCACATCTATTAATAAATGGGTCAATGAAATTAAGATTCGCTTTGAAAAAAAATCTGCTTTAAAAAAGACTTATCTTTTTTACTTAGGGGGAATTCCTAAAGTTGGAAGAAAGCCAAATCTCATTATGGTGGATAATTTTGTGCTCTACTTTAAAAAAAGAAAGTTAATGGCCACTTATCCCACAGAGTTAAATTATGCTTCTTGGTCTGAAAAAGTTTTGGCAGAGTTAAAAAAAGGGCCATATCTTGAAGTCGGTCTCATAAACGGTGGAAGTGAACAACTTGAATTCCAATCCATTTCAGATGGTGAAAAGAACATTATTCAGCAGTCTCTTCTTATACCTGGGCTGGCCCAAATAAAGGTGATTGAACCTCTCTGGAATTTACTGGAAAAACAAGACAGCTAAGCACTTTTTCTCTATAATCTTTTTATGCAAAATTTCATTCAAAGTTTACGTCAAAGTAATCAAGGACAAGCTCATGGCCTGACCGGAATAAATGGCATCGGTAAGACAACTTATATGATGGCTTTAAGAGATAATTTTGTTCAGGAAAGATTAAAAGTTTCTATCTGTACCCAGAAACCCTTAATCACCTTAAACCATTGGCGGGTTCAGGATATTATTCGTTGCCTAGAAAACGATTGGGAGTCTTCTTTAGATCTAACTCTTTTACAAACTTATAAAAAAGAAATGGGGTTAGAAAAAAATGTCAACACTCCTGTGATGAAACTCTCTGGTGGAGAGAATCAAATCTTAAAAATTTATCTTTGTTTAGCGATGAGAGCTGACTTTTATTTTTTAGATGAGCCAACGACTTATCTTGATTTAGGGAAAAAAGAGTTTTTACTGGAACTATTAAAATCGATGAAGCTTAAAGGCCGAAAGATCTTCTTTATTGAACATGATGAAGACTTTAGTCATAAACTTGCGGATGAAATTTGGGTTATGAAAGCTAGTGGACACATTGTAAAGACTGGTGAGGAGTTAATCCATGTTTAGAGGAAGTATTCTCGTCCGTTATATCGCTTCAAGTTTCATTTTGCCATTTATTGTTACACTTATTTTTGTGCTAACTTTTCTATTAACGGTACAGATGTTTCGTATCGTTAGCTTGGTCATGAATACGGGCGTTCCTTTAAGAGTCGTGATGGAGCTGATTGGGCATTTGATTATCTATACATTGCCTATTGCTCTTCCTCTTGCCATTTTATTTTCGACCCTTTTTCTTTTTAACCGTTTAAGTCTTGATTCTGAATATACTGCCATGAGAAGTTTTGGCTTATCAAAACATAAAATTTTTCTTCCTGTTTTAATTATGGGGATTTTGATTTCTTTAACTGTCAGCGAAATTTCTAAAAATTTAATTCCTTACTCCACTTCTCAGTTTCGTCATACTTTGGCTTATCTAACCTCTAAGGGTTACATTACCAGTATCAAAGAAGGAAACTTTTTTACTGATATACCGGGATTAACACTTTTTGCCGAAAAAGTGGAGAATGAGGGAACGGATTTATCTAGGATTTTTATTAATTTTAAAAATGCCCGTGATCAAGATTCTTTTGAGCGTACTATCTTTGCAGCCCGTGGAAAACTTCTGAAAATTAATGAAAATGAAATCGGAGCCGCAAGTCTTCGCCTAAAATTATTTGATGGCAATATCATCAAACTTGACGGAGAAGGCAAAGAATTAGAAAAAATTCTTTTTAAGGAATACGATTTTCCTATTACTAATGGGGCCCTCATTTCTGGAGCTGCTGTTAAAGATAGTATGAGAACGAACAAAGAACTGCGAGATATCATTGGTATGCCGGAAAAAGCCAGGGATGAGAAAGGTATTAGTATAAAAGATTTCATCTCAGCTAAGATTGAATATTATTCTCGCTACAATACTGCTCTTCAGTGTTTAGTATTTATTTTAATCGGTTTTGTTTTAGGTATTCAACCTACCAGAGGCAAGGGAAGAAATACTGGTCTGATGACTCTGGCAGTAGTAGTCATTTATTACGGCATTTTCTTTTTTGGCGTGACCTTTGCTAAGTCAGGAAAGATCGATCCCCTCATTACCACTTTTCTTCCTACTATCCTAACGACCTCAGTAGGGCTGTGGCTTTACTCTAAACTAGATTGGATTCATTGATGGAATGGGATTTCTTAGTCCGTTTTCTTTGTGCTTTTTTAGCTGGTGGTTTGTTGTCGATTGCAGGAAGCTTGGTTCAAAATTTTACCCACAATGATTTGGCTGGGCCTTCCACTTTAGGGTTTGAAGCTCTAATCGTCTTAATTATTTTGATGGGACATTTTATCGGTGTCTTCTGGCTTTTTGATACTTCCGAAGAAACGATCTCTCTGTTTCTCTTTATTGTTTGTTTAACAGTCCTTTTCTGGCAAAGAAAAAGAATCGATTTTTTTCTCTCTAACCAATCAATGATCTTAATTGGTTTATGTTTCAATCTATTTGTAGGAGCTATTTTTTCTCTTCTGCAATTTTTGTTTTTTTCACTTTCTATGGAATTTCCAACTCAAATTTGGTTTGGCAATTTTAGGTATATTGCCGATGGAGCACTTCCAATTTTGATTTTGACCATGATGATGTCCATTTATTTTGTGATCAGATTTTTAAAGACTCTTACACTGGTGGGCTTTGGAAAAGAATTTAGTGATAATTTTCATCCCGGTGGGGCGAAGGAACTTGGTCGCTTTTCTTGGGGACTTGCATTGGTTCTAACAGGTATCGTCACTATTTATTTTGGGGTATTTTCTTTTACCAGTTTAATTTTTCCCCATTTGGCCAGACGCATTCCTTTTTTTCGTTATTCTCTTAAAAACGAACTTCTCATTTGGCCCTTAATTGCAGGTGGAATTTTTGCGAGTTTGGATTATAGTTGTCGTGAATTCTTATTCTACAATACGGAGATTCCTGTCGGCATGGTTTCGTCCATACTTGGTGCAGCTATTTTAATGGGATTAGTGATACATAATCAGAAGTCTAAACATTTATAGGAGTTATTATGCGCTTTCAAGTTCTTGTTCTATCAACTCTTTTTTTAATTAGTTGTGCTTCTCCAAAAAAGGCAGAAACACCAGTTGCTGCTGCTAAAACTATTTCAAGCCAACATTTGCTTGCAGGTACTGTTTGGTTTCAATCTGCATCTGAAACAAGAGCGCTTTTTTATCAAGGATATAACATGGCCAAAATGAGCCTTGATCTTGAATTAAAAAAGAAGAGCGATAAAAAAAGAGCAGTGGTTGTTGATATTGATGAAACAGTTATCGATAATAGTCCTTACCAAGCAAAACTAATTTTAGAAAATTTAGGATATCCTGATCACTGGAGTGAGTGGATTGACTCTGAGAAGGGCATTGCGCTTCCAGGCTCATTAGAGTTTTTAACTTACGCTGATAAAAAAGGTGTTGAAGTATTTTATATTTCCAACCGTAAGCCGAACCAATTAAAGCAGACAATTAATAATTTAAAAAAATTAGGTTTTCCATTACGTGGAGAATCGAACGTACTTTTACAAGATGCTGAAAGTAACAAAACCATCCGTCGTGAAAAAGTTTCTGCAACTCATAACATTGTACTGTTAGTGGGAGATAATCTTAATGACTTTACTGGACTTTATGAGAAAAAATCTGTGGCAGAAAGAAAAGATATTACTGATAAACTAAAAAATGAATTTGGGACAAAGTACATCATGCTTCCCAATCCAATGTATGGTGACTGGGAAGGCGCAATCTTGGATTACTACAAAACTAAACTTAATGAGGAAGAAAAAGATGCCAAGAGAAAGTCTTATCTTCGTAGTTTTTAATTTGTAGTTTTTAAATTTTTCAAACTAAACTTGTTAAGTTTTAAACTTTGCTCTAAGATTAATGAATATTTGATATGACTCTCTACAAAGGAAGGTAAAAAGTGAAAAAGTTAGTACTAATTCCAGCTATGGCGCTTGCTGTACTTGCTGGTTGTAACTCAAAGCCAGGCGATGTTTCTAAAATTAAATTAGAAAATGACACAGACAAAACATTTTATACTATGGGTACGATGTTAGGATCAAACCTACAACGTTTAGAGCTTTCTGAAAAAGAACTTGATGTTCTTTACAAGGGCTTAAAAGATGCTGCTATGGGCAAGCAGTCTGAAGTTGATGCTGCTCAATTCCAGCCAAAAATTCAGGAAATGTTCAAAGAAAGAATGAGCAAAGCTTCTGAAAAAGAAAAGAAAGGCGGACAAGACTATCTTGCTAAATTTATCGCTGAAGGTGCTCAAAAAACTGCTTCAGGTCTAGCTTATAAGATTATAAAAGAAGGAACTGGAGACGCTCCAAAAGAAACAGATGAAGTAGAAGTTCACTACCACGGTACTTTAACTAATGGTACAGTGTTTGATTCATCTGTTGAGAGAGGCAAGACAATTACTTTCCCACTTAACCGCGTAATTCGTGGTTGGACTGAAGGTCTTCAATTAGTGAAGCCAGGTGGTAAAATTAAGCTCGTTATTCCAGCTGATCTTGGATATGGCGATGCTGGTGCTCCTCCAAAAATTCCAGGTGGCGCAACTCTTGTTTTCGAAGTTGAGCTTTTCAAAGTTGTAAAAGCTGGCGCTGCTGCTCCAGTAGCTGCTGCTCCTGCTGCTAAAGCTGTTCCTGCTCCAAAGAAAAAGTAGTTTACATCAAAGTGATATGAAGTTTTCGAAAAGGCTCCCTTAGGGGAGCCTTTTTTTGTCCAGATTTCTCACTCTTAAAATTCAAAAAAAAAAGGGCCCCTTGGGGCCCTTTCTTTTTGAATATCAGTTCTGTTGCAATTTATAACTTACAAGTAACTCCAACTGTAGCAAAAGCTGCTTTTACATCATCAACATTGTAGCCAAGATCTTTAGCAGCATCTTGAACCCCGCAAGCACCTTTGTTGTAATCAACTGTTGAAGTCCAGTAGTCTTGGTTAGCTTTAACAAATGCTGAGAAAGCTTTTTGAAGATCCCAACCTGCAGTTGTTGAAAGAAGGTAATAAGCGCGGTTGTAGACACCACTGCTATAGTGTACATCTAGACCTGGCTTATAGTTTTTAGCGTTACCAATTGATTTTCCATCTTTCGTTGGATCTTCGAAGTAACGAAGACCTTTTCCAACAGCTTTGAAGATTTCTGCGCCTACAACAAAGTCATTCTTGCCTTTGTGCATGTAGTATTCGGCAGCTTCCCCGGCCATATCAGAGAAAGCTTCATTGATACCACCGCTTTGGTTTTTGTATACAAGACCAGAGTTTTGTTCAGTAAATCCGTGGCTAACTTCGTGAGCTGAAACATCAAGAGAAACTAGTGGGTAGAACATCTTTGCTCCGTCACCAAAGCTCATGGAGTCACCATTCCAGAAAGCATTTTCATATTTATTGCTGTAATGAACTTTCATGCTCAATTTGAATTTAAGTGGAGTTGTGTTGAACCAGTCCTTATAAAGGCTGAAAACAATGTTACCGAAATAATGAGCGTCGTTAAGTGGAGAGAAAGCTCCGTTAATCGCTTTATGAGTATTTTCTCCGCAACCAAAAGAATAGGCAGAAGTTCCAGAAGTCATGTTCTTAAGATCGATCGTTTTAACATTATCGTTCTCGAAAACACACTTACCATCTGCAGATGTAGATACTTTAAGAGCATCATAATCCACGCCGTATTGGTATTTCTTTGTTTTTTCATTTCCACCTGGACCAGTAGCCGTTGAAGGCTCTCTCATTGAATCATAAGTTAGACCTTCCCAAGTTTCTAAAACTTTTTGAGTGTCTGCATCGATGATTGTGTAAGGACGCATAGGAGCTTCGCCAGCGTAGAAGAAGCTAGTTACGTAAGCGTAGTGAGCATCTTTCTTTGCATCAACGTAAACCATTAGTTCACTTGACTCATTTTCGAAGATAGCTGATCTGCTTTTGTTTTTAACATGAAGATTTTTCGCTAGGTTTAGAGCATCAGTCGCAGAAAACTCGCTACGAGTTTTTTGGTTAAGATTGATTGACTCTAAAATTGCACCAGAGAATTTTCTTGAGTTACCCTTAACGTTAATAATGACGTCTTCACCGTAAACTGGAACACCGTTAAATGTTTGCTTGTAACGGTAGTGAGTTGTCCCGTCTGCACGAACTGCTTGTCTTACTAGTTGTAAGCCATTTTCTGAGTTTTCAGACCTGCTGTTTAGTAGACCGTCAACCTGAAGGTGTAGAGAAGGGTTGTTTCTTAGTGACTTAAATTCTGCTGAGAAAGTTGCTAATGGAAATGATAATACCATCGCAACCGTAAATAATTTTTTCATTTATCCTCCATGAATAATGAATCTTTTCTATGTATACCCATTTTGTTCTTTTGAGTTGTACAAGTAAAACACAAGTTTCATCTCATGCTTATTTGTAAGTTTATTTTTGTTTTTAAATTATGCCGCACTAATCGCGGAAGTTTTTAGCAGCTTGTCGAAAGTCTCTCTAAACCGCTTATAGAAAGGCTTCTTGACTGTCGAATCAATTTTATTTCCTGAGTATTTGAAGCAAGTAATCCCAGTCTTTGTAAGATGTAGTAAGGACTTCGAAGTTACCTCCACTTGCTCCAGCTGGGGTTTCAGGTTAATTTTGAAGAACGAATAAATTTAGTGAGGTCAATATGTATAAGATAACATTCTATGTTCCTGAGTCTCATAAAGAGAAAGTGAAAGATGCTGTGTTCTCTGCTGGCGCTGGGAGAGTAGGTCATTATGACTCATGCTCTTTTGAAGTTTTGGGATTAGGACAATTTCGTCCGTTAGCAGGTAGTAAACCATTCGTTGGTAAAATTGGTGTACTAGAAAGAATCACAGAATATAAAGTGGAAATGATAGTTGCTGATAAAAATATGAAAGCTGCTGTAAAAGCTCTGAAAGAAGCTCATCCCTATGAGTCGCCTTCTTATGATGTTTTTAAACTAGAAATCGTTGGATAGAAATTGAAGCAAGATGATTACCAAATACTTCAAGTCGCTCTCGATTTTGCAGCCAAAACTCATGCTGCAGATTTAAAAAAGAAAACTTCTGTTCCATATATTTTTCATCCTTTGGCAGTGGCTTCTTATGTTCTGCAATTTGGTGGTGACTTTAATCAAGCTGCTGCTGGAGCCATTCATGATACAATTAGTGAGGGAAGAGAAGTTTATTTTCTTGATCTCTTTGGAAAAGATGTCACTGAATTAGCTTTTTCTTTTCTCGATCCTGAAGGTACTGCTGATCTTCCTTGGGAGTCACTAAAGTCACATTACTTAGCTAAAATTCGTCAAGTTGATGTCAGAGCATTGCTGGTTATTGCCTGTGAAGAACTTCATGACTGTCGCTCCTTAAATCTAGAAGTGAGAATGCACGGGCAGGAAATATGGGAGAGATATCCTGTCGATCCTAGTCAGGTAATGTGGTACTATCAAGAGTTACTAAAAATTTTCCGAAGCAAGCTCCAAGGAAATCCGCTGGTTGAGGAATTTGCTCAAGCAGTAGCTGATCTTCGAAGTCTGGAATAGAAGGATCTTTCTCTACACTCTAATTATTCCTTAATTCTTCTCTCAAAAAGCCGAAAAGTTCTGTATGAAAGTAATGAGTTTTTTCATTTTAATTTTCTGTTCATTTTTTCAAAACCGCGCTTTAGCAGTGGATGTGAAAAGTTTAGATCAAACCCCAGTTCAATTCGTGACAGAAGAAGAAGCAAAAGACTTCCAAGGAAAAAGAGAAATGGCGATGGCCAATGCCATTAATACAGTTGCACCTACTAAAGACTTTTCTATTATTGTGACGAAAGAGGGCTACTACCCATCACATATTTCACTTTTTCAAGGTGAGAGGGCTCGTTTTTTTGTGACCAATTTAAGTGATGAACCAGCCTGTGTGATCGTTTCACAACATAACGTTTTTATGGCGGCTGAAAAAGGTAAAGTGACAGAGGGCGAGGCTTACTTCGATCAAGCTGGTACTTTTCCTTTCTACTGTCCTTCAACAAAACATAACGGAAAGATCAGTGTTATAGAGAAAAAGAAAAAGGTAGTGGAGAGAAAAATCGCCTCCGAAACCGAACCAGTGGTGGAAGGTCCTTGGATTCCACGAGAGAAATAATATGAGTTCAGTCTTTGAAGCAGCCATTGCCAATTTCCTCCTTCCGATAAAAGATCTGTTGGATGACCCGAAAGTTTCCGAGATCATGATAAATGGCCCTAGTGAAATCTTTGCGGAGAAAAAAGGGCTCGTTTTCAAAACTCCTAATAAATTCCCAGATGAAATGTCACTCGTTTCTGCCATGAGATCCATTGCTCAATCAGTTGGACGTGTGATTGACGACGACAATCCAAGACTAGATGCTCGTCTACCAGATGGTTCTCGTATTCACGTTGTTTTACCTCCAATGGCGAAGAACGGAACGACGGTTGCTATTCGTAAATTTTCCAAAGAAGATCTTACTCTTAAAGATATGATTAATTTTGGTTCGCTTTCTCCTGATGGAGCGAGATTTCTTGATATTTGTATCCACCTTTCAAAAAACATTATTGTCAGCGGTGGTACAGGTTCAGGTAAAACAACCATGCTTAACGTTTTGGGTTCTCGTATGCCCGATACTCAGCGCCTCATCATCATTGAAGATGCCGCCGAGTTACAGGTTAAAGCTCAGCACGTGGTTCAATTTGAAACAAGAAAAGCGAACCCTGAAAGAGGGATAAAAGAAGTCACCATCAGAGATCTAGTCATCTCTTCCATGCGTCTTCGTCCTGACCGAGTGATCGTAGGGGAAGTAAGAGGGGAAGAAGCACTCGATTTGATCCAAGTTATGAATACAGGTCACTCTGGTTCGATGGGAACTGTCCACTCGAATAACCCTGTAGATGCTTGCACTCGTCTAGAAACTTTATGCTTAATGGGTGATACAAAAATACCACCAGATGCCGTTCGTAAGATGGTAGCCAGTGCGATGCAAATTATTGTTCAGTGTAACCGTTACCATGATGGGGGAAGAAGAACTTCTCACATTTCTGAAATCTTAGGTCTAGATCAATACGGTAACTATATATCTCGAGATATTTTTCGTTGGGTTCAAAGAGGAAAAGATCCTGACACCGGAAAGTATATTGGAGAGATGGTGGCCTGTAACTATGTGCCAACTTTCTTTGAAGAAATTGTGGTGCATAAATTACCCTTCCCAAAATCAAAATTTATGGCCCCAGAATGGGCTTTACCATTGTTGAAAGTCGCCGCTTAGGCGACTTTCTTTTTTCCTTCTTCATTTCTATCGCAAAAAGCATTCAAAACTTATCATTCTTGTGACAAACTAATCTCCATTAAATGTTCATTCAAAATGGAGAATTACATGAGTAAAATAGTCGATATTAAAGCACGTCAAGTTTTGGATTCACGCGGAAACCCAACGGTTGAAGTGGATATCATGACTGATCATAAAAATATGGGAAGAGCATCAGTACCTTCAGGTGCTTCAACTGGATCACGTGAAGCACTAGAACTACGCGATGGCGATAAAAATTTGTACCTTGGGAAGTCTGTCCTTCACGCAGTAAAAAATATTAATGAAGTGATTAAGAAGAATTTGATTGGCCAGGAAGTGACCAATCAAAAAGGGCTTGATCAAATCATGCTTGAAATGGATGGAACAGAAAATAAAGCCAAGCTTGGAGCTAACGCCATTCTGGGTGTTTCTTTGGCAGCCGCTCGTGCTGGAGCATTAGATTCAAAACTTCCACTCTATCGATATTTAGCAGAAGTCCTTAATGCACCAAAGGCTACAGGTCGTATGCGTTTACCAACTCCATTAATGAACATTATTAATGGAGGTGCCCATGCTTCAAATAACCTAGATATCCAAGAATTCATGATCGTTCCTCACATGAAAAAATCGTTTGGTGAAAACCTTCGTGCAGGTGTTGAAGTTTTCCATCATTTGAAAAAAGTATTAAGTGACGAAGGACATTCAACCAATGTTGGTGATGAAGGTGGATTTGCTCCAAATTTAAAATCTCATGAAGAAGCTGTTGAATGTATCCTCAAAGCCATTGAAAAAGCTGGTTACAAACCAGGTGTCGATATTTCACTTTCGTTTGATGCTGCCGCTTCTGAGTTTTATGAAGCCAATCGATACCAGATGCAAGGGAAGAATTATTCAGCTGCAGAGATGATTGATTACTACACTGATATCGTAAAAAAATATCCTGTGTATTCGATTGAAGATGGTTTTGCCGAAAGTGATTTCCAAGGCTGGTCAAATTTTACCGCTAAAATGGGTTCCAGAATTAAAATTATCGGTGATGACTTATTTGTAACTAATCCTAAGATCTTAAAAGAGGGAATTGAGAAGAAACAGGCAAACTCAATTTTAATTAAAGTAAATCAAATTGGAACTTTAACTGAGACTCTTGAAACAATAGACATGGCCTATAAAAATAATTTCATTTGTGTTATTTCCCACCGATCTGGTGAAACTGGAGATTCATTTATTGCAGATTTAGCAGTGGCGACTGGTTCAGGTCATATTAAGACCGGCTCTGCTTCACGTTCAGACCGTATCGAAAAATATAATCAACTTCTTCGTATCGAAGAAGAATTAGGAACGAATGCGATTTTTGACACTGTTAAGTAGGTCACTTTTTTTTCTATTTTTAATCACTAACAATGCTTGGTCACAAGCAGGGGCTCGTCATAGTTACGAGTCCTTTGCCAATGTGCTTAAGCCAAAAAATCATCAATTAAAGTTAACCAACTCACTTTTTCAAACGACGGCCTACACAGACTACAATGGTTCGAAGCAAAATGTGGGAAGTAATGACAGTTACTCACGAATAGAAAATGAATTTATTTTCAGAAAGAATATGGCCAAATATTTTGAAGGTGGACTTTTTGCTAGGTACCGCAGCCAAAATTCAGAGCTGACGGATAACACAGGAATTGTTCATAGCAATTCTAAAACAGGCATAGATTCTATTGGATTTCAGTTAAGACATACCTTTGTACCAGTTGAAAATATTCGTTATACAATCGAAGGGGGGGCTCGTTTTGCCACTTATCGCAACACCACCTACGATCCAATTCAACCTTATCAAGAACTGGCCCTAGGTGATGCTGTTCATGAAATTTTTGGCGGTGGTGCTTTTTCTTATGAAACCACCAGTAAAAATATTTTTACGGGGAGAGTTCATTTAAACTATCCAACTTCAAAGCAGTCGGCTGAGCTAAAATATGATTCTCAGTTTGCGGTTGTCTGGGAAAAGATTGCTTTGATTGCAGGAGTCGGTGGTGTCTACTCTCTTGGCCAAGATAAATACAGTGATGACAAAAACTCCAAGCCTAAGATTTATAATGGTGCAACCAGAATGTATAACTCCATTAACCGTGCCTATGTCGCTCCTTACTTAGGAGCCAATATTGGTTTTAATCAGCATTGGCGTATAGAGGGCAAAGTCTCATCAATTGTTACTTCTTACTCTTATGACCTTGGTAATGAGTATGGTGTAAATTTGGTTTATAATACTGACCGCGCCGACACTACGAGGCAGTTGGAAAAAGACGATAAGTTTAAAACTTATAATGTTGAAGCTACCGTTGTTAAAATTTCCCCTCGAAGTAAATTTGTTCGAATTGATAAAGGTCTGGCTCAAGATGTTGAGAAGGGGATGCGAGCAGATATTTTTGATTTCGACTACCAGGGTGGAAATAAATTATTAGCATCTGGTGTAGTAATGGAAGTTACTGCTGATGCAGCGGTTGTTAAAATCATGGAAATCTACGGCAAGATTGAAATCAAAACGGGGCATGTGGTCCGATTGATGGAGCTCTAATTAAAAGTCTCATAAAAGTACAACTCAATTTAATTGACCTTTTCACTTCAAACTCTGAAAGGCAATTTTTAGAGTCTTGTAAGTAAAAAATATTCCGTTAAACTAATTCTATAACTAATGAAAATTTCTAGAGGTAAGACCCTATGAACGTTCTTTCCAAGCTGCTACCGTTAATTCTAATTTTAGCTTCTCTGCCAGCTTTCGCCAAAAGATTTACTAATCAATATTGTGAATTTGAATTACCGAATGGTTGGGAATGTGCCCTTGAAGGATCTGAATGGGTCTGCCAAAGTGAAAACGAAGAGAGAAAGAAAGAAGCGATTATTATTCTGGCAGCGAAAGTGAGAGGGGAACAAGATTCTCTCGATCAATATCAACTTTATTTAAAAACACCAAAAACTTATAACCTTCCAGGTGGAAAGACTCAAGTTTCTGAAGGAAAATACTCTAACGTTAAAGAGATCAATGGCCATCAATGGGTAGATGCTCTTCACTTAGCTTCTGAAGTTCCAGGTTTTTATACCAGATACCTTGCCACTGTAAAAGAAGACTTAGGTGTGGCGGTAACTTTCTCTGTTTCAAAAGATCACTATCAAGCTTATCAGGCCGTATTTGATAAAGTTGTTGCTTCACTTCGTGTGTTCCGTCAAAAACAAATGGATATGGCAGGAATCAAGAAATCTGGCGAAAGTGTTTTAGACGATTCAAGCTTTGTTCCAGAAGATAAAGTGGATGTCTCTCAAGCTAAAGTTGAAAAGAAGAAGAGTGGTGGAGGATCAGATGATCTTATGCTTTACGGACTTGTGGCAGCAGCGGCAGTTGCCTTCTTTGTGATTAAGAAAAAGAAGAAATAATAATTCATCAAATTTATTCAAATAAGAAAGGGCCTTTAGGGGCCCTTTCTTGTTTGAAATTTTTTACTTTGGAGCATCCGCATCTGCTGGTGTTGCAGGTGCATTTTTTGCTGGCGGAGGAGTATCCTCAAGCTTTAATAATTTTGGATAGGCTGTTCTTAGATATCGACTTGAAAGAATTTTAAAAATACTCTCATCCGATTTCACAATATCATTGTTGTTCAGTTCATATTGATTAAGTGCCGCCGTCTGTTCATCTGCAGTCATGCTATCTTCTTTCGGTAATTCTTCCGCTAATAATCCTTCGTCATCCATTAAAGAGCCGCTAGGCACAGCTGGTGCTTGTGGTAGAGTCATAGGAGTTCCGCCATGGGACGATGTTGTCGTTGGTGTATGGGATTCCTTATCAAGACTATTAGGACCGGTACTGGCGAGAGGTCCCATGGTTCCACCGCCAAGGTCTTTGGCGAGGGTGTTGTTGGTTAAAGCGGCAAAGCTTTTTGTCAGATCGTTTGTCATTCCTTCAAAATCAATCGGTTCTTGATTAGTCGATTTCCTCATTTGATTTAACTGATTCTCAAGTTCCTTATTTTTTCGTTGAAGGGCATTGTAGTTACCTAATCCATCTTTACCAAACTGGCCTGCAGCGACATTGGCTCCAGATAAATTACCTTCCGACATGTTATTTGCCATTTTATTTCCAGCTCTCATTGTGTCTGAGAAGATTGCAGGTAAGTTCAATGATGAAATATCGTGATCGTCAAATTTTAAACAGCTTCCAGCTTTTTTACATTCACAGCTTGGATCAGCTCCTTCGTCAGTAAAGCAACTTTGTGGTTCATCTATGTCAGTTGTTTTTGTGGAACCTTTTTTACCGCCACTTTTAGGATCAGCTTTATTTTTTGCATCAATGTTAGCATGGTTATCTTTGACTTCTTCTTTTAAACCTGTTGCCTCGATGAATTTTTTCTTTTCTGCTTCAACTGTGGCAGCACGATCATCTAGGTTAACCTGCATTTTTTTTGTTTTTAGAGTTACAGTTAGAGCAAGACCAGTGAGTAGACCCCAGAAGACACTTCTATTAATTGGAGCTTTTTGTGCCCATTTATCATAAAATTTTTGGATTGTTTTTTTAAAGAGCATTGCTCCGGTACCAGTCATCATCATGACTTTTAAAATAGGACTTTCGATTACATCCCCAACGACTCCTGCTTGAGCTTGAGGTATGAGAAGCGCATCAAGTAAAGTAACTAATTTAGTTACATATGGATCCTTATCAGCACGTGCTTGTTTTAAAAGAGGATCGAATTTTTTTAGATTTTCTTTTGAAAAAAAGTTATGAACAAACTTTTGAAATTTCCAATGATCTTTCATTGTTAATTTCTTTCCTTTCGTTCTGTTTAGTTCTTTTTCAAGTTGAACATAAAATTCAGTTTGGGCTGCTAATGCAGAGGCATCTTTATTATTGATGAATGCTCCGTCTTTTGGAGGAACTACTGAGGAGGCCTGTTTTCCAAAAGAAAACATTTTTTTCATTTTTGCTAAAAATTTCTTTAACTTTGTCTCTGTATCTTTTGGTTCCTTTAAATCTCTTCTCATGTATGCTAAGCCAGGAGGAACTGGGATATCAGGAGTTAATAAGTTAGGTGAACCAGTTCCAATTTCTGTCCCACAACATTGAATATTGGCTTTTACCATTTTATTATAGGTTGTATGGGCTTTCATTGAAGCCATTGATAAAGGACATGAATTTGAAAGTGCAGAGGTCGTTTCGTTGTCTATATCTTCTTTCGTTTCATTCCCTTTTTTTAAGGTTGCGTTTGCATCAGCAATCAAACTGTCTTTTTGTTCGGTATTTAAATCTTTGAACATATCTGTCGCACTACTTGCAGTGGTCGATGCATTTACTGAGTTTACAATATTAATTCCTTTCAGAAATTCCTGTGCGTCCTTAACTCCCTTTGCTGCGTTTTTACTTCCTAGTAGAGAGGACTTAACTCCCTTGGCAGCAATTTTAGCGAGAGTTGCTCCATCTTCAACAGCCTTTGCAGATGATTTCACTACATAAGCGGTACAACCTGTACATAGTGCTACAGCCTGAACGCCACCACATGCAGCAGTTAGTATGGCTGAATTTAAGCCTGCTATTGAGCTTAGTGCAGCTGTTGCAGCCGTTAGATTAGCCGTGTAATTAGCAGAGCAGGTTCCTGCACAAGAAACCATTCCAGCAATTTCAACTCCAAGGGCTGCGGCAAAAATTGAAGTCATAATTCCTTGGGCTACTAATTTACTCTTTAAGAGTTCATCTTCATTTCGATATAGAGCAATAAGCCGATTAAAACTTGTAAGTTGCTTATCTTTTTCTTTTGCTGTTCCTTGTTCTTCTCCACCTGCATCTGCAACGCTTTCTATGGAAATTTCTTTTATTGCTTCACCGGCTTTTTTAAATTTATAGTGGCTGTAAATTTCTGTGATGATATAAGTTATGGCTGCTGCTTTAGCCATCAAAACAGTAGCGATTCCAAAGTTATTTTGTTTGCAGTCGTTTTTAGATGGCCCATATCTCTTTGGGATTGGAGCAACACCTAGTACAAGGGTCATAACAACGGTTGTAATCATTTCTACTACACCTTGCTGATAACCTTCTTCTTCCGCTGCTTTATCATTCATGAACTTTTCAGAAGCCACATAGCCATTTGAACCACTAGTCATAGGGGCTGCAGTAGGAGAGGGGCTTTGAGCAAAACCCGCTGCGGGTAAAATCGAGCTTAATACAAACGCCGTCAAGACGAATTGATTAATTAAAAATTTGTACCACCTAACAAACGTACTACGCATAAAAGTCCCTTTTATGATTAATTGATATCTTCTAATTTATCTACTTTCTTATTCTCTTTCTTCTTTGGTAAGGCTTCGCCTTCCACTTTTATTTCGGCTTTTTTCTTTAAGAGACGAGAGTAGCCTTCACGCACGTAGGTCTTTGAAATAATCTGGAAGATATCGTCTCCATCTGCCGTTTTATACTTTTCTGTTTTTGCATCATGGAGCATAGTATTGACTTCTTCTTCAGACATTCCAGTTGTTTCCTCTGGACTTGAATTATTTTTACCACTACTTTCAGCCGAATAATCAACTTCTGGAATATCGATTGAATGGCTTATTGGTGCGACAGGTGCTGCCACTGCAGGCTTTGTCTCTTTTTTAGGTTCAATTTTTGTTACTGCTGCACCCATTCCACTTGAAGATGAAGTTGCACTTTTATTGGCGCCAGTCACTGCAGCCATCGCGGCTGGTGATAAACTGAACATTTTATTCACACCTTTATTAAATGATTCATTCATTTCTTTATCTTTTGCGCTCATTCCATCAAGAGCCGCTTTAATTTCGCGCTTTCTTGAATCGACAGCTTTGTTAAACAAACTATCAGCGGCAACAACTCCTGCTCCTAATTTCGAATCTCCAGAGGCACCTTTGGCTGCGTCTGTTTTATTGAGCATGGTTGTAAAGTCGGGGATAAATCCAGCACCACCTCCGACCGATAAACCTTGAACACCATTTTTGGTTATTCTATTATTTTTTGCTTTACCGTCTCCACCATCTTTTTTATTTTTATCTTTATCGAAATTCGAAGTGAGTGAACCACTTGGGTCATAACAAAGAGCTTGAAGCTGTTGGGCCTTATCGCTCAAACAGTTCATGGCATCTTTTCTGATTTCGTTTATTTTCTTTAAGTAATTCACTAAACTGTAGAGGTTATTTTCTATGATTCTAAAAAATACTTTTCTTCTCGTAACTGGGTGTTGTGCTGATCCTGTATGACCCGAGTACCAGAAAAGGTTACCAAATGACATTTTTGCCATGGTCATTTGCACTTCTGGGTTATCTGCTAATACACCAAATAGGTGAGGGGTTTGTGAATCATTCGTACTGACTGAGTCTTGATAATATTGACCAACTCCTTCTTTGAAGACGTGAACAAAACCTGGTTTATTGGTACGGGCCATTTCCCATTCCATGTCACTTCTATAACAACGACGACGGTGACTTCCAGCGAGGAATCCACCACAATATTCATCAAAGTTCATACCTTTAGGAAGAATAGGGTCAACAAAAGTAAATTGACGACCCTGATACAATGCAATCCAAGATGCACCACTAGTCACCAATCCCAGTGCAGAAGCTTTTAAAACATCTTCAGTATGAATTTTTTTCTCATCAGCTTTTCCACCAACAAAGTCTAATAACCATTGAGGTAGTCCATCTGGTAAACGGTAACGGCGTTGCCACCAATTTCTCTTATAACGGCTCCAGTTGATATTTCTACATTTATTGGCATGATAATCATTTCCATAATGACTCCAGTCGTTCTCAAAGTATTTATCGGATAAAGCTGTGGCTTTAGGAAATAAATCGATGTAACCACTTAGGCCTGTCGGTAGGCCATCAATTCCGGCTACTTTATTATTGGCACCGTAAACGATTTCTTTGTAACGGTCTCCATACAGTAGAACTGTGTTTGTCATAAAGTGGGTTGCGTTTAAATTAGCAAGAACACTTTGAACAGCTCCACAGTTACCGTCTTTTTCTGTACCATGTTTCGCCAGCCATTCACTTGGTTTTAAGAACCCTTCGAAGTAGTTAGCTTTAAAGGCTTTACTGACAGCTGCATGAAGTGTTTTTAAAGGTACAGCTAAATCATTTTTCACATTATGAGTGGTGGGCAAACAATCTTGTTCAGTTGTTGGATTTTGAAACATATATTCAAATGCAGCGAGAGAGTAGAAGTTATTCAAGAAAGCTTGATAGGATTTTTCATTAATTTTGACAGCACAAGTATTTTTATCCATTGATCCAACATCAACTTCTGCAGGAATCATAACAACATATTTATAATTTCCGCCGGTACAAACACCTTTAGAATCTTTTTTTACAATAGCTTCAGGATCATCTTGCCCTTCACATTTGATGTCTCCAGGGGCTGATTCACCGTTTGGAGCAAACATACATTCATGGTATTCACCACATTGTTTTTTTGTTTCAGTACATTCACCTTTATCATTTTTCTTTTTACAAACATCTACACAGGCACCGGATTGGCATTCAAAATCAAGACCACAACCTTTTCCTTGCTCTTTGTCACCAAAGAGTCGCCCAAGTAAACTCTGATCATCTTCATCGGTATCGTTTCCAGGGTCAGATGCGTAACAACCTTTTCCACCACTACAATCTGAATGCTTGTGACAACCAGATTTTGCAAATGCTTCTGAGCTAAAAATCAAAAATACTACAAAAGTAAATTGAATGAGCCAGTTGTAAGTTTTCATACGCTTAATCCCACTAAAAAAAGTAACAACTTATCGACATAACAAGATTATAAGTTAACTCATTGTTATATCGATGGAACTTGAGCAGATTGTTTAGTGATTGATTCTAACCGTGGGGTTTTATTGCTTATTGGGATACGGTTGCAATGTTCTCTCGGCAAAATGCCTGACAAGAATTGAAGGCATTGAACGAAGAAAGGCACCCTTAGATGCCTTTCTTGATATGTTCATTTTTTTCGGGTTTATTTCAGTTCGTATTCAATCAACTTTTTCTGATTGTTTGCTTTTTGGTAACCTTCACTGATACGGATGAATAAACTCTTCGCAGGGTCACCCATTTCTGAAGCAGGATTTCTAAAGTCTAGTGAACCTTCGCCACCCTTAGTTTCTTTTCCTAATAATTTATCAAATGGGTTTTCTTCTTTACCACCACGGTTTCCACCGGGGCCGATTTTAAAGTTACCACCACCGAAAGCTAAATTTGATTTACCGATAGAAAGTCCTGATGGACCATTACCGCCACCGTTGTTTCCACCGCCACCGCCGCCTCCACCGCCGCCGCCACCTGCTGAGCCGCCGCCTCCGCCACCACCCATAACTCCTGAGGTGGCTGCGTATTTAAGAGCGCTTCCGGTGGAATCAAAACCGTTCTCACCAGAAGTAGGGTTTCCGATGGCCATTGGCCCTAGATCATCTCCAACAGTTTTTGCAGTCGTGGGGTTCAAGGCATTTTCTCCGTTAGTCGCTTCATTGAAGTTACCAGCGGCCTCTCCAATAGTATTACTTCCAAAATTGGTTCCGAAATTTATTCCACCATTATCAGTTAAACCCACATTTGTTTGAATGACCTGACATTCAGGACTCATTGGATTGGCCTGACATTTTGTCATGGTTAGATCATCAAAGTTTTGTTCTTCGCTCTTCATGCCATCAAGTTTTGTTTTGTAGTCATCAAGGGCATTAAGTTGATTTGATAGAGCTGCAATTTCTGCACCTTTGATCGCCATTTTTCCAATAGTCTCAGTAAGTACAGTTGTTGCTCCACCAAGAATATCTTCATTATTAAACATTTTTTTGACGATAGTGTTATCTTTGAAGACATTACAAGCATCTTCGTCTCCAAACTCTTTCATACATCTCTTCAGAATTTTTTTATGAGTTTGATAAGAAGCCATGATTATGCCAATGGTAGCAGCTTGTGTTGTTAGTACAGATTCATCCATAATGGCATTTGTTTTTAAGGCTTGAGTTGTATCTTTACCAGCATCGATATATTTTGAGTGATCTTTTCCGCCATCTTCTTTTAAGTCTTTTGTAATTTTACTTTGTGTACTGATGTTGTTGATTTGGCCTGCAACTTGAGAACCTTGTTGTGCTAAGAAACCAACATTGATTGTTGTAACAAGTCTTTTACAATCATCGTAGTCAGTACTGAAGCCAGTGTGGTCACATGATCCAACTCGTGGATCAAGTCCTTTGATGTCCTTGTTACCCTGATCTGATACTTTGAATTTTGTATTACCTGATTTATTTTGAAGCATGAAGGCTACTGCCTGACATTGGTAAACTTTGTTTGAGTATTTCTGAAATTGGTCCGCCACTTTGGCTGCCATCGACATACATGCTGCTACTTTTTGTGCATCTGGATCTTTATCATCCGGACTTGCTGTAATTTGAACATTCGAACTATAAAGACCAGTTTGCTTTTCTTTTGAGCCGATGCTGTAATTTCCTGCTGTTCCAGATAATATCGCGGCATCCTTTTTCTTCATTTCGATCGCATCAACTCCAACCAACACGTTCACCATAGTATCGAAGTTTAGATTTACGCCCTTACTTAGAATTCCTTTTTTATCAAGAGGCTTAAGATCCCCTAAAGCTTTATCTACATTAACGTTAAAACTTTCTTGAACTTTAACCTTTTCAAATTTTTCACCAAGAGCAACACACTCATGTTGTGTGGTAATTCCACAACTCTGGTTTACTAAGCCTAAAAAGCGTGCAAAAAAATCATCTTGTTTTACTTGGCCATCTGTAAAAAATTGGTCAGAGCCAGCGAGGTCAAGACAAAAGTTAAATGTTCCACCTTCTGAAATGGCACTACATTGTGCTCCAGCAAGAGCATTTAGATTACCTTGATCTTTTTCGAACTGTCTTTTGATGTCCGTAATTGCACTCTTTAAGTTAGCTTCACAATTTTTAGATGCTGAATTATCGTCTTTTTCTCCATTAATAGTTTGATTAGAAGTTTTTTTACCGTAATTCAAAGTCACAGGTATGGAGCAGCTATCGTGCCCGAGACAAGGTTTACAAATAGTTCCAATACTGTAGCTAGCTTCATCTTGGATATTGATTGTTACATTATTTGTAGATATTGATTTTGGTGTGCCTGGAGTTGGAGTGGGGTTACCTTGATTTTGGGGCGAAGTCACAGGTTGAGGCTGTGAATTGTTTGCGAGTGGTGAACCATCTTCATTCACTTTCACTTTATCATGTTCATCCCAATAATATTCTTCTTTAGTCATACGATCAGTACATTTTTTTATATGTTGGTTTGGTGAATCAAAATTGGTGCAAGTATCTCTCTGTTGAGTTCCTTGTGCCCACGTCACACTCGACACCATGATCGAAAGCATGCATAAACCAAAATAAATCTTAACCATAAAGGCTCCCTAAATAGGTCACACGTGGACGTTACCCACAAATTATACAATCACCTATCGGTCCGACCCTCCATATTCTTGAGTGTTTTAGTATCTGACCAAAACTCATTGATTTAAGGCTTCCTTCCCTCTATCCAACTGCCATCAAATCATGGCATTTTAGTAGATAAACAAAGGAATGATCATGGAAAACGCCCAAACTTTCAGTTACCAGCTTCAAATCAAGGAACAACATTTAGACAGCTTCGGACACGTCAACAATGCCGTTTATCTCGAGCTTTATGAAGAAGCTCGTTGGGATTTCATTACTCAAAATGGATTTGGATTAAAGCACATTCAAGAAACGCAGAAAGGCCCAGTGGTTTTAGAAGTAAACGTGAAATATAAACGTGAACTTAAAAATCGTGAGACCATCACTATTACTTCCAAGACAGTTGAGATCAAGGGCAAGATAATGAATTTGTATCAAGAGATCATTAAGCAAGATGGGAAAGTTGCTAGTGTAGCTACTTTTACTGTGGGCTTTATGGATCTAAGAGAAAGGGCCCTGATAAATCCGGACCCTTCTTGGTTAAAAGCGATTGGAATCGGTTCTATTTAACTTCGTCTAAGGTTTTTAATTGATCGGTCATCTTTCTCTTTTTCGATTTAGTTGGAGCAAAAACTTTCTCGTCATCAGCTAATTCTGCCTGAGCTCCAGCTTCTTTACCATCATTGGTTTCAAGTGATGGCTTAACCGTTAGTAGGCGAGGATAACCTCCGCGAACATAAGCTTTTGTTATAATCACCCATATTGTGTCACCCTCTTGAGCATCGTAAATATTACTTTTTGCTTCACCTAGAACATGATCTAATTCTTTTTGATCTTTAATCTCATTATCAATTCCTTCACTAGTTTTTCTACGATTACTTCTGCTATCAGAATCGTTTCTATAAGTTTGTTCTTCGACATCATAAATTTTTTCAGCTACTTTTTCAGCGGTCTTAGCCGGTGTCGGCGCTTGGTGAAGACTGGCGGTGGCCGTATTACCAGAACTAGAATTACCTGAGTTTGTTGAGCCTCCTACCACTTGTTTGGCTTGCATTGCTGCCTTGGCCTTTAAGAGCGCTTCACCTTTTGGCGTATTTCCGACAGCTTTCATCCAAGTGTCGTATTTTTTTTTCTGTTTTAATTTGTAGTTCGAGAGGTTCTGCATTCCTCCGTACATCCCACCCAAACTTTCACCAGAAAGGGTAGAGCCTAATTTTCCTTCAGGAAATGCTTGTGGATTAGTAAACTGTTGAGCTTTAATATTGGCCATATGGATCCCAGCAAGCTCAATAGCATTTTTCACTTGATCAACTTTTTTGATTGTTGATTTTTGATTTCCCTTCGCCAACTTTTCATGTGTTTTGACATAGTCATTGGCATAATCAATAAAATTTTGAATGTCGTTGCCTTGAGTTTGAATGGAAGTATCGGAAATCAACATAATGTGTGCCACCATATCTTGTAGGTAAGTCGCTAAGCCTGGTTTCTTGTAATTCATTTTTTTACTTTCTGAGATATGAGGATTTATAAAGTGATATTCAAAGGCGATATCCGCAAATGATTCTCTTTCTGCGTCCGTCTCGTAAAAATCATTATCTTTAGCGTACTGAATCGCCAATGTTTTAAAAGTATTGTAATGAGCATCTGTGAACATGGGCGGAGTAAAGGAAGGAGCATTAGAATTGTTAAAATCTAGCAAGTTACTAATACCCATATCTAAATTAATCGCTGTGTATCCTGAAGGAATAAAAGGATCGATGATATATTGATTTTGAGACTGTTTACCGTGGTCACCCCGTTGAACTGCAGATTTCATGCATAACGAATTAGAAATAGGTCGTCCACAAACACGATTTGGTAAAACATAATCGTATTCGCAATGACGATAATTTGTTGATCCACAATATCCTGCTGTGACCGCGCAATCCGTAAAATCCCATTTAGATTCAGTGCGATCGGTACAGCGTGGCGGAGTTACAGCACCTTTCCAGATATCTGGAACACCTGACCACAGTGATGTGGATTGAAAAGCTGTCATGAGCCCTTCTACCGCTCCAAAAATTGACCTGTAATAAGTGGAAAAAATATTGACAAGAAAATTTCCAATTTCTTCCCATACGTTGGTCCAGTGAGATTCATCTTTTGTTCTCACCTCCTTGATGACTTCATCCCACTTATTGTAATTACTGATATAATCACGTAATAATAAAATGTCATTGTAAGGAGCTGCATTATTTTTAAAGAGCCTTCCTTGAATCTCAATTCTTTTGGCGTAGTAATTCACCAACATTTCTTTGTATTTTAATCCAGAAGCGCCTACGCCATTATCATCAGCGTTTGTGATACCATCAGTTACATTGGAGTAACCACTTTGAACACCAGAAGCTAAATGATTTTGAATGTTGGTTATACTTTGAGCATTTTTTCCTGCACCGTTTTGAGCTTGAGCTGCGGCCATGGTGTCTTTCATCGCTTGTTCCGCTGTTTTCGCAACTGTGGCTCCAGGACATTTTCCAGAAGCCGTATACCAAGTTTTAAGTTCAGCTGGTAGTTTAGGATCAGTGATCCCTCTTATTTCGATACAACTACACTTCATGAAATCATCAAGATCTTGAAAGTTTTTTTCTGATTCAATTCGATTGGCTTTTATTTTTTCTGCTGCGGCTTTTGCTCTACCATGAATTGATGCTTGTCCATTTTCTTTGAAAAAGTCTTCTACCCCAGGCCCAATGGCTACGAACTCAAAAGCTCTCGTGGCGTCGATAGCCGCTTTGGTTGCATCACCATATGTTTTCCCAGTGCTCATGGCATTTGTATTAGAGAAAAGTTGGCGGTGGTAGTTTCTTTTAGAATTGAAAGTACAGGTCTCAACGTTTGAGTATGGATCTGGGGTAGGAACTGGAGTAGGTGCTTGGGCTTCAGCGCTTTGGATAATTAAATCAAATATTGTTTCGAGAAAAGAATTCTTTTTTTTAAACATAGTCACCGGAGCAGGTGGATAGTCCGTCATACAGGCACCATTTTCATCGATGTAAAAACCTTCGCAACATTTTTCGCCAGCCTTTGGTTTATTTCCAGAATCAATACATTGAGTACAACGAAAACTTTGAACACAAAGTTTATTACTACATTGGTTAGAGCAACAGTCTTCGTTTTTAGTGCATTTTTGATCAACGGGAACACAGATTGGTAAATGGGTAGAATTGATATTATATAAATTACATAATCCAATTTTACAAACAGATTGAAAAGGAACACAGCTTGCTCCAAGTTCAAGTGGTTTCATACATCTTTTTTCTGATAATTTTTTATCGACCGGTTGATCGAAGTAATAGGTACCACACGTTAGTCCATCACAGCATGCATTCACTTCGCAGTTGGCTTTTTCTTCAATGCAAGCAACTTTTTTATCTTTCGCTTTATTTTTATCTTCCGGCTGCATAACCGACTCAATTGCAGCTTGTTTTAATTTATCAGGAGGTACCTGAAGGTTCTCAATTTTTTTTATGATGAGTTCAGTGTGTTTCTCTTTTTGCTTTTGAAGGGCAATCTCTTTTTCTGTTGGCTTCGCATTTTTATTTAAAGCTTTTTCTGCTTCAGCTTTAGCTTTCATTTTGTCTTTCAATGCTTGAGCTAAACTTTTTGAACTTAAATCACCTTTATTTTTTAATTCCTCCGTGATGTCGCCGATCATTTTTTCCAATTTTTTCTTAGCATCTTCTTGATTACTTTTATTTTTTGAATCAGCTTTTTTTTCTTCAGCGACGGCGAAGAAACAAGCAAAGATGAGAGTGAAAAAAATTAATTTCATAACGGTCCCTTGAGAATAAAATCTAATGCTTGATTTTAACCTAAGTTGTTGGAAGAAGAGAGGAATTGGCAACTTATGCCTAAAGTTGAAGAGGCTAGTCAGGCAAAACGGGGGGTTGCCTTGGAACATAAGAGAAAGTCCCTGCCTTGAAAGTTAGGCAATCTATTGAATGAGCGTGAGAGGTAGTTCAGAGTGGTTAAGAAGAACGTGAGAGCGATTTAAATTATCTCTTACAGAACCTCTATGAATTTTACCCTGTTGCACATCTCTGTCGTATTGACCGTAAAGAAAGTATTTTTGAATGGCTTCAGAATCAACTGAGTTGTTATGAATGGGGGCACCGGAGAAAGCTCCTAGGACCACTGAGAGACTTAGGATGAGTGTTCCAAAAATGATGATATTTTGAGATTTTGTTTTCATACCATTTGTATTTACAAACGGTATGCCAAGACTTCATTAGAGTTTCACTGAGTTAGTGGGTGAGTTTTATACTTAAATTAGACACTGTCTGATAAATGGCCAGCACTCCTTAGGGAGTAGCTGGTTTAGTTTCTGGTTTAATTGCTTCTGGTGCTTCAACTGGTTTTTCTTCTTCGAAGAGACGCTTTAATCCACTAACGAGATAACGATTAGAAATCATCTTGAATATGTTTTCTCCTGAGTTTTTTGAGATATCATTCCCACCGTAATTAAAGTTTTTTGCCATCACTTCATCTGTGCCGATATCAACGACTTCACCAGAACCAGAGTCTGAACCACCAAGATCACCCATATCGAAGCCTTCTTTTTTAGCGCCTGCTACAGCTGATGTTCCTGTGAATTTTAAATCTGAAGCTACCACTCCGGAGGCTAAAGCTTTTTTATCCATTTTTTCGGCAAGTTTTGGATCAATCGAAGCCATCAAATTTGATGAGCCTGATCCAGAACCGAGACCATTTTGAGCTATAAGGTCTTCTGCCGATTTTAAAACGGCACCCAAAGCTTCTCTTTGCTCTTGATCACTAATTGGAGGAAGTCCATTTTTTTTCAAAGCTTCATTTAATTTTCTTTTTAAATTTTCTGCAGCTTTCATTGTATTACTGATAGAGCTACCAGAAAGTGAGGCTCCTCTAATATCACCCTCTGCCAGTTTATTGAATGCGTTAAGTGCACTATTTCCCATACCTGTAAAACCTAAATTACTTTTCACATCAAAACCTTTTTGAACTTTCATGCAACTATTTCCAGTTCCACCTTTATCTTTCTCTTGTTTACATTTACATGTCATATCCATCGTACCATTTTTGTTAAAACAAACTTTTCCGTTAGCGACGGTTGTTTTTGAGTCGTAATCAATATTTTTCGTTAAGCCAAATTTTTGCTTACAGATATCAGTATTGGCAGTTGAAGGATTTGGTTTTTCGGCACCCTGTTCTTCGATGTAGCAATAACAGTTTGGCTTTGAAGGATCTTTGCGGTCTTCGATTTTACATAGTCCGAGAACACTATCATCTTTAGGAAGCTTATCGATAAGAGCTTGGTATTCACCGGCTCTACGATTATGCTCTTTAGATTGATAAATTGCAAAAGTCATAACAGTTCCACCCAATACTGTCATAACGGATGCACCAATTAATCTTCTTTCAGCACTTTTTTGAAATGTAGACTTTTTAGTTGAGGCTTGAGAAGTTAAATTCTCACCTGCTTTAGTATTAATTTCAACTTGGCCACCACCTGGAACATCACAGCCCACAGTATTTACATTATACTGAGTTACTGCGGTATTAGGATTTACCGGAGGTGTTCCTGTATTTGGGGAACTCCACATATTTGTTTGACCACCAGAAAGATTTACTGGAGATCCAACCTCTGCATATGCATTTCCGATACTCAGTTCATTAATCAATTTAGAAAATAATGATTTAATTTCTTTCTTTTCAGCTACATCAATCTTTTTATTTAAGGAGTATTCAACGATTGAAGTCGATTGACCACTTATCTCCCACCAGCTTCTTTCAATATCACTTTGAACGATACTATGCTCAAGTGGCGCTTCCATTAAATCTCTAAGCCAAAAAATTTCTTTTTTGAGCAGGTTCATTACATGATTTTTTTCTTTGACTGATTCTGTATTATAAAATGATTTTGCGATAGGGAGAAGTCCTGATGCAACTCCCAGAAGTTTAAACAATGGCCCGTTGAAAAATGCAGTACTGACACCCTTTCCCGATTTACAAAAAGCCTCTTGAGACGCTAACGCTGGAGCTGCTTTGGATGCCATAATTTCTGTAATGGCCGCAACAACTGCCGAAGCATAGAGTGCAGTCGAAATTCCATAGACAATTGCACGCGTTTGATCTGTTTGAGCTTTAATTTCTTGTTCTTCTTTTAAGTAGCTGAATGCATCTCTTTGGGCTGTACTATTGTCAGCATTAGAAGCTAAATCTTTATATTTTTCATGCAGTTCTTTTGTTTTTGGCATGTGGACGAAGAAAAAAGCTGCAAGTTCTCCAACTCCAGATGCAATTCCAGCAAGGTTCATCAGAGTCCATGAATAAGTTTGGCATGTACCCTTTTCGTAAAAAGCCAAGTTCATTAGGGACCAACCAACTTGAGCAACTTGGTTTGTGATCTGCATCCCTTTGGACCAACTTTCAAGGTTCGAATCTTCTTTACTAATAGTTGCATTTTCCAAACCATTCTTTAGCAGACATTGTTTTTTTTCTTCTTCATTAACTATGTCCTTACATTTCTGAATTTCAGTCTGAATTTTCGCAACATCTGGCTTCAAATCACACGTTCTATTTTTATCGTTCTTATCTTCTGTTTTCGAATCACAGTTTGGATAAGTAGAAACTGCCCAAACCGTACTCGGATAAAGTGCCAGCGTAGATTGAAGAAGTAGAACCATGATTAAACCAAGTTTCATAAACAAATCCTTGTGAGTGCCTTTTAATGATTTTAAGCTTTATCGGCTAATTGCCTCTGATAATTAATGAAGTTCAAGTTCAAACACTGGAAATCTTTCGTAAAGAGCCCCTAGGCTGCCAAGAAAAAATGACAAGTTTCCTTGGCACTGCTTTGACCTAAGCATGCTTTTTTGATTCTCATGTGGGAGTGGAGATACTAGATAAATTTGAGAGGGTATACGTGTCGAATCTTTTGGCGAAAAAGTTTTTTTGTGTTTGGCTCTGCGCTCTAACAAATTAAGTGCTTACTATGAGCACAATTTTTCCGGAAAACCTTACTATTCTACTTTTCTTATGAATGACGAATAGTATTATTGCTCTGAAATGGCGACAAAACTGCTAAATCCATTCTTAAACGTCAAAATTCCTGATGGCAAAGATGGAATCTCTCCCGCTGATTTTGATCGATTAATTTTGTTCAACATTCTCTCTCTTAAAAAGCTTAACTAGTCTTAATTTTCCCATAGAAATCTGACCACTTTCGCAGTAATCTTCTTTCATATTTAATTCATTTTATTTCTTCTCTATTTGATAATAACAACGAAGGACAAAATCTTATGAAAGAAGTCGAAAGTGTCGTTATCCGTTTTTCCGGAGACTCCGGGGACGGTATGCAGCTTACAGGAACTCAATTCTCGAATACCTCTGCTTTAATGGGAAATGACATTTCTACATTTCCAGATTTTCCTGCAGAAATTCGTGCACCTCAAGGAACCATTGCCGGTGTTTCTGGATTCCAAGTCAACATTGGAGCAACTCACATCAACACTCCTGGTGATGAACCAGATGTTCTTGTGGCGATGAACCCAGCCGCTCTTAAAGCAAACTTTGCTGCTCTTAAGAAGGGTGGAACAATCATTTGTAACATGGATGCATTTGATGACCGCAATTTTGAAAAAGCTGGTTACAAAGGCAATCCACTTGATACTCATGAGCTAGATGCTTATCAAATTATTAAAGCCAGTATTACTTCTCAAACAATGGAAGCTTTAAAAGATATGACCGAACTTGATAGTAAATCAAAAGGTCGTTGTAAAAACTTTTACGCTCTTGGTATGACTTACTTTATTTTTCACAGAGATCTTGCTCCAACGGAAAAATTTATCGGTCAACAGTTCGCAAAAAAACCAATGTTAATTGAAGCCAACGTAAAAGCTCTTCGCGCAGGTTACAACTACGCTGAAACAATCGAAGCTCAAGTTTCAACTTATAAAATTCCTCCTGCCCACATTGAAGCAGGTGTGTATCGCCAAATTAATGGTAACACTGGAACTGCATGGGGCTTAATTCAAGCTTCTCAAGCTTCTGGTCGTCCATTATTCCAAGGAACTTATCCAATTACTCCGGCATCAGATATTCTTCACGAACTTTCAAAGTATAAACATTTCGGTGTTAAAACTTTTCAAGCTGAAGATGAAATCGCAGCTTGTGCTTCTTCTATTGGAGCGGCTTTCGGTGGTGCTCTTGCCGTGACAACTTCTTCAGGTCCAGGGATCGCTCTGAAAGGTGAGGCTATTGGTCTTGCTATGATGTACGAGCTTCCACTTGTGATCGTAAACGTTCAGCGTGGTGGACCATCAACTGGTTTACCAACAAAAACAGAACAATCAGATTTGAATATGGCACTTAATGGTCGTAACGGAGAATGTCCCATTATTGTTGTGGCAGCATCTCGTCCAAACGACTGTTTCCATATGGCCTATGAAGCTGCAAGACTTTCTTTAGAGCATATGACGCCCGTGATGCTTTTAACTGATGGTTATATTGCTAACGGAACTGAACCTTGGAAAATTCCAGATCTTACTAACTACTCCAAGATTAATACTCGTCTAGTCGATGGTACGAAACCTGCCGACGAAAAATATCTTCCTTACAAGCGTGATGAAAAGTCTTTTGCTCGTACATGGGCTATTCCAGGAACTCCTGGGTATGAACACCGTGTAGGTGGATTAGAAAAAGCGGAAAATTCTGGAAACGTTTCATATGATCCTTCTAACCATGAAAAGATGGTTCATATTCGCCAAGAAAAAATTGACCGTGTTGCCAATGATATTCCTGATCAAGAAGTGATAGGGGATAAGACTGGTGATTTATTGGTTATTTCTTGGGGCGGAACTTATGGAGCAACTTTCTCTGCTGTGAATGAAGTGATTAAGTCTGGCAAAAAAGTTTCTCTTGCTCACATTCGTTACATCAACCCGATGCCTAAGAATCTTAAAGACATCATTAAAGGTTTTAAAAAGGTAATGGTTGCTGAACTTAACATGGGACAAATGAGAGATGTGATCAACGCTCGTTATGAATGTCATGCTGTTGGTTACAATAAAGTTCAAGGGCTTCCATTTAAGATTTCAGAACTTGTTGCTGTTATTAACAAAGAATTAGAAACGACTAAATTACAATAAGGAATTTTTATGTCTGAAATGCCAGTCTACGCCAAAAAAGATTTTGTTTCCGATCAGGAAGTAAAGTGGTGCCCAGGTTGTGGTGACTATTCCATCTTGGCTGCTATTCAAATGGTTATGCCTAAAATTGGAAAGAAAAAAGAAGATATCGTTTTCGTTTCAGGAATCGGTTGTTCATCACGTTTTCCTTACTATATGTCGACCTACGGAATGCACACCATTCACGGTCGCGCTCCTGCAATTGCCACTGGTTTAAAAACCACAAATCCAAATCTTGATGTTTGGGTTATTACAGGTGATGGGGATTCAATGTCGATTGGTGGTAATCACCTAATCCACGCGATTAGAAGAAACGTTGATTTAAAAATTGTTATTTTTAACAATGAAATTTACGGTCTTACTAAAGGACAATATTCTCCAACTTCAAACACAGGACTTGTGACTAAGTCTACTCCATACGGTTCGGTAGACCGCGCCTTTATGCCTGGCTCACTCGTTACAGGTGCAGAATCCACATTCTTCGCTCGTACTATTGATACAGACATTAAGCATATGCAAGAAGTGTTCATGAAAGCAGCTCAACACAAAGGAACTGCAGTTGTAGAAGTTCTTCAAAACTGTGTTATTTTCCATGATGGCGTTCATGACAATCTTTCTGATAAAGAAAAGAAAGATGAAACAACTTTAAAACTAGAACACGGAAAACCACTCATTTTTGGAAAAGACAAAAATAAAGGAATTCGTATTGTTGGTATGTCTCCAGAAGTTGTGACAATCGGAGAAAACGGTGTGACTGAAAAAGATATTTTTGTTCACAATGAAAACCTAATGGATCCAACTTATTCATTCATGCTTTCACGTTTTAGCCATCCAGCATTCCCAGTACCAATGGGAACTTTCCGCTCAGTTGCTTCTACGATCTATGATCAAGAAGTGCAAAACCAAGTAAACGCCGTAACAGCGAAGAAAGGAAAAGGCGATATGAAAGCTCTTCTTATGAGTGGTGAAACTTGGGAAGTTAAGTAGTTTTCATTTTAAAAGTTAAATTATCCATAGAAAAACCCAGCTTTTGCTGGGTTTTTTCTTTTTTGAGCCTGTAACAATTACATGGTTTAATGAATATCCTTGGCCAGAATCGTCGACATTTTCTAATACTTTTAAAAACTTAAAGGACTTAGAATGTCAAAACGAATCATACCACTTGTTATTATCTCATTAACCTCAGCTAATGGAGCCTTTGCGGACACTCGCTGTGTAATTGATGGCAAAAGAGTATCCCTAGCTTCCATCACCAGAATGCCCTTTAGAACTAAAGAAGAGACTCTACTCACTTTTAAAAATGCTCACGAGTGTCTACTACAAAATAACGATCGCAGAATTGTTTTCCTCGATGTTTATTGGTTTTTAACAGAGGGACTTTTCAAACTGCCAGATCGACAACATTTTAATGATCTTCCTTGGTATACAAATTTACTCATTGGAACTGCGGAAAGATATAGAAAGTCCTTTTATGCCTATGAAACTGGTGACTTTGTCAGTATGCCAAAGGTTTGGAAGTTAACTTACGACGAATATAATTCTGACCGGAAAGAATCACGACCATTTGATTTACTCTTAGGAATGAATTCACACATTACCTATGACATCGCTCTTACTCTTGTTGATATAAAAACTGACTTTAAAAATCCTGGTCAATATGCTGATTTTAGAAGTTTAAATCCATACTTCACAGAGATCACACCGAATCTTTGGGATATTGTTGAAAAATATGAGAATGGAAAACATCGCGGTAAATTTCATCGTGCCTGGAAAGGTGCTGTCGTGAATGCTTGGATTATTCACCACCGTCTGAATGCTTGGGATAATGGCGAAAAGTTAAGTGCTGCTACTTTCTTTGGATTAAATGTTGATGGCTTTAAACAAGAGCTAGATGAAGATGCTACCAAAAGAGGTAAGACCTTCATCTTCGAGCGCCCTATTATTCGTTTAAATCAGTAATATTTTGGTTGCTTCTTTTTCTTTCCACCACCGATTGTAAATTTTATTCCAACTTCAAAAGACTGTTGATTAATTTTTTGAATTTCAATCGGCATCATTCCTGGAGCTTTATCGTTAATGTTCGCTAAGTTATAGTTGTATTTCATCATAAGTGAGATTGGCGCTAATTTTTTATTAATCACTTTTCCAAGATTAACTTCAAGGCCAGCTGAAACACTTTGGTGAGACCAATTTAAGTTATCTCCCTCTACGAAATCACGGTTAGAAAGTTTTGATTGTTGGTGGTACCATGCAACGTTTAATATCATGGCATCTTTGTAATTACCCCATAAAGATAATCCATATGTTCCTGCCACATTTTTCCCGAGTAGTTCTTCATTGTGATCAATAAATTCATCATCATGAACATTCACCATTTGAACCGCAGCATATCCGGAGAAAATCATCTGCCATTTACCATCAATACTCTCTAATCTGTAACCGATATTCAAATCGGCGATATCCATTTGAGTTACTTCTACCCCAGCAGGATGAAGAGCTTGTGGCCCAATTTTTTTATAGTCGAAGGCGATTGTACCCGCATTAATAAAGAGGTCTGAGCCATCTGGATGGAAGAAAAAGCGCGCCACTTCACCTCGAATTCTTTGAGCAAGTGTTTTTAAATTCGCTTCATCCCATTTCTCATCGCTATTGGCTGTTAATTTCACTGTTAAAGGTAGTAATTTAGCGCTGAACTCTTGATTGCCGATCTTAATACCAGATTCATTGAAGATAGCATGAAAGCGAGGATTATTCTCTGTTCCAAAAGGAACAACTTGGGTAAGGTTTTCTGAGTAGAAACTTTCACCTCCAAGTTGAATCTCTGTTTTAAAAAGTTCTTTTGGTTGCCCAGTCACTATGTTTGGTTGATTGTATTGAGCAAAAGCAGAAAGCGACAACATTGAACTAATTAAAATTAAAAACTTCATATAACCTCATCTTTTGATGAATTATATCTGCTTTCTAAATTTTGTTGTTGGAGGAGAGTAGAAAATTCATGGCCGCCTAAGTTTTAGACGGCCATGAAAAAGAACGCTTACTTACATTGTTTTAGACCTAAATTTCCTGTCACAACTCCGGCAGTCATGATGGCGGCGCCTGCTCCAGTCAACACATAACCAATCTGGTTTGTGCGAGAAAGATTTTCAATATCGTTAATCTGATCATCTTGAACATCTTGAAGCTGGTACATACGGTCAGTGTTGTCTTCCCACCAGTAGTGATCTATGTTTCCGAATTCTTCAGTATTCCAGTAAAGGTCAGTTTGAAGAGCCGCTAATTTATCATTAACGTTTAGGTAGTTACCTTTGCTATCTGTATAATATTCAATTCCTTGATCCTTAAGCCCTTGAACATAAGCTATATCGATATCTAACTGAGCTTTTTCTTTCGTTAAACGTTCTACTGTTTCAACGATAATTGCATCTTGCTTATCCATTTTTCTATTAACACGGTCACTGGCTCTCTTATGCTGACGGATAATTCCTTTTTCCGTTAATAATGCTTTTGAAAGTCCAACTGCTGTTACAGCCGCACCTAAAACAATCACACCAATACCAACCCACATTTTAGCGTTGATTTCTGAGCAACCTAAAAAGTGAGCTCCAGTTGTGCTCTGTAATACTGATTGCATAAGTGATGCAGAAACAAATCTAATACGTGTACGAGCATTCTTCATGATCGCTGCAACTTTTACTTCATCTATATCGTCGCCATTTGATAAAGCATTTGCTTGTTCTTTTGCTTTAGCATTGATCATATCGATTTGCTTTTGACCGTTGTCAAATTGAGCCGCAATCTGATCCATTTCTTTTGAGCTTTTCGCATTCATCATTGAGTAAAGTTTTGCTTCTTTTAAAACATCAACTTTATTGTCTTCTAACTTCAAAATCTTTGAACTGAAAGTTGCCACTGCGTCCTGAGCGGTAATTTGATTATTCGCAAGTAAGTATTTCACTTCACTTACAGCTGCAGCAAAATTTTGATCTTCTGCATGAGCACTCATAGGAACAAGACTGCCTAAGAGGGATAGGTTTAAGAGGCCAGCAACAAGTGGTTTCGCTAAGCTTTGTAGCTTCATTTTGATTAACTCCTGATTAATAGACTGTGCCGACTTATAAACTGTTTGAAGTGGGTTCGTCCACTGAACCTTAAGCTTGAGGGCCGTAAAATTTATACACCTGTATGGCCTCTAATCAAGTTCCCGTTAAGTCTGATAAAGATATTAAGGAGATAGGCAGCCTTTGCTATGGCCCTGATTTTGCTATTTCATTGGTTAGTATGAAGCAATCTAGTGGAATTTTTATTGTCTTGGGCTTACTCATGAGCCTTGCAACGAGCCTTTTATGGGCTCAAGAAAATCCATTTCGTAGTTTAAGAGATGGAGAACCAGAAAGAATTTCTGCTAGAGCTATAAAACAGGCCAACAAATCATTCAGTTCTAAAGAAGTCGAAGTGATTCGGACAGAACTGGAGAACTACTATCTCTTACCGCTGACCACAATAGATTTTCTAGATCAGCAAAAAGAAAAAGAATTTGTTAAACGTGAAATAAAATCTTGTAAGCATAGCCTCAGAAATGTGACTGTGAATTGTGAAAGATTTATTTTGAAGCTTCTCGCCGTTCGACTAAGACTTGATCATATTTTAGATGATGTCGCTTATTTGCTTTTAACGAAAGGTGATGACATTGAACTTGATTTAAAAACGTTAGAGCAGAAATATTTTTTCGTCAATTTAAAACGCGAAGAAATTAATCCTATCAAAGCCTATGTGCCTTTCGAATTTAACCCCATGAACGGCAAAGACTTTAAAGTTAAAGTGGGCAAATTAAAGAAATTAACTCCCAGACAAAGACTCTATCTCGTTTATACTCCTGACCAAATTATCAAAATGGCTGAAATAATCAAAAAAGCCAGCACCATTATGAATAGTAAATCGGTTCAGATTGTTATTGATGAAGATGGTGATGGAAAAGAGGATATGGATCCGATAGTTCTTTCTTATTCCGGAAAATACAATCTTGCTATCAAAGTAATTAAGCATTCATTAGAGGAAGAAACGACAACCGGAAAGTTGATTGGTAAAAAACCTACATATACCGATTTATTATGTGCTTCCATGGAAGTCGGATATTTCGACGCCAATGAACTGAAGGCCATGCTAGCTCTTCCAGAGCTTCGTGACCCAAAAGTGGATGGCTGGAAAAAAGCCGGAAGAATTGCATGGATTATTACCAAGGCCGGAATTATGGCCATTCCAGGTTGGGGACCACTCATTGCTATCCCCGTTATTTTAGTTGAATCAATAATAGAAGGACAAAACGAGAATGCGAAACACGCTGATCATTCTGACGATATTTTTTAGTCTATTGTCAGAGTCTACATTCGCTTTAGACAAAGAGGGAGTTGCCTATATTAGGAAACGCCCAGGAGCTGCGCTTAATCGGACCGTTGTGGTTCTTACTGATTTAACCAGCACAACTAAAGTTGAAGGAAAATATTTTAAAGTAGTTAAAGGTACTGATCGCGAAGCTATCAGCTTTAAAGATTTAGAACTCGCTAATAAAGCCACTCATGCTTATTATCATGCAAATTTGGCCCGTAAGTTTTTTGTTGAAAACTTTCCCTCTGCTTACGTTAAACAAATGCCTCAAGTTGTTATCCGTTTGGAGATGACAAATTTCTTTGATGATTCGTCTCACTTTATTCGAGTCGATGGACAAGAAGACTTTAATAACTCTCTCAGTATTCCTGCTGCTACTGATCGCAAATTTCCCAATGAAGAAAAATGGGGCAATGAAATTTGGTTTAGACCAGCAAAAGAAATCAAAATGGATAATGGTGTCTACTTAACGAGTGACGCTCTCACTAATCCACAAATACGCACACAATTTTATGAATCCATTGGAACTAATACTGCCTCACAAATGGCCAGAGAGTTAAGCCAAGTCTTTTGGGATTTTAGTAAAATCGACTATACAGGGCATATTGAAACGCTTGCGATCTCAATTGGTGTTGTCGAAATCTTACCCCGATTAATAAAACTATTTTCGAAAAACATTAAACGAAAAGTTTACCTTGATGCAGTCATGTTTCCTGAAGTTATCTATCACGAATATGCACACGTTGCTTTTTCTGATCATCTGCCACTTAATAATTTTAGTGCTGTGGTTGAAGGGTACGCCAATTACTTTGCTAGTTATATGACGGGTTATCATAAATTAATGTATAAGGGCGGAAAGTTTGTCAAAGGACTTACTGGCAAAAATAGCAAAACCTTTCAAGACTACTCGTATTCACTTGAAGCTCCCGCGATGGCCCAGAGTAGCTTTAGTTTTAAACTTCTCAATGATCTTAGAGAGAAGTTGGGTGTTGAGACTTTTCATCCCATGCTTTTACAGGCGGCCACTAAACCTGATATTCAAGACAGCATTCGTTTCGGGTTGATTAATTCAATGTTTGATTCTGTTGATGATTTAAAATTAGCCAATAAAACAGAAGTAAAATTTCATCTCCACGCAGTGATGCATGAGATGGGACTATAATAAAAAAATAATTATTTAGACAAAGATCTTTACCCCTTTTCAAACAGGCAAGCTTTTCAGAAGAGAGGAATGAGCTCATGTGAAAAATTTGACCTTGTAGAAGCCCTGAAAGTTCGTTTTAATGTTATAAACTTAAGATTTTAGGAAAAATATGTCGAAGACTCCGGCCCAATGGACCCTTGAAAAACGCCACCTCCCCTTAAAATTTGATTGGAAGATCTCTCGAAATAGTACTTCGTATAAAGAGAACTTTTTTGTTCGCTTTCGTTTTAATGACATTGAGGGAATGGGTGAGGTCGCTCCAAACATTCGATACGGAGAAACCCCAGATAAAATTGAAGATGATTTTATGATCTTTTTATCTGAAGCCAGAAAGTTTGAATTAGGAAGCCTTATTCAAGTTCATAATCTTCTAAAATCTCTTCCTCTATGTCATTCACTCAAGTTTGGTATCGAATCGGCTTTTACACATTTTTTATGCCAGGTTCAAAAGAAAAGTATTCATGAATTTTTTAATTTACCTAAACCTACCAATGTCTACACATCATTTTCGATGCCCATCATGGAAATTGGGGGAATCAAAGATTTTTTAGAACCTCTTAAGTCATACAAATCTCTCAAAATTAAAGTGAATCAAGAAACTGGCAAGGAAATGCTTGAAGAAATTGCCAAATATTCTAATCAAGCACTAAGAGTAGATGCCAATGAAGCATGGACTAATGTAGATGATTTGATGAAGTTTATAGAAGCCTTTCCTAAAAACAACCCCATCGATTTTATCGAGCAACCTATGCCTGCTCACAAAAAAGATGATTATAAAGAATTATTTAAAAGATGCCCTCATACTTTAATCGGTGATGAATCAGTTGAAGACACTGCTGATTTTAGCGAACTTAAATTAATGTTTCATGGAATTAATATGAAACTGATGAAGGCCGGTTCTTTTCTTACAGGAATCAATCTCCTCAAAGAAGCCAAAAGAAATAATATGAAAACCATGATTGGTTGTATGGTAGAAACTTCGTTAGGTATTAAAGCCGCCTATGAAATTTCCTCATTAGGCGACTTTCTTGATCTTGATGGATTTTTATTACTTAAGAATGATCCTTTTCATTATTTAAATGAAAAGGATGGCCTCATCACTTTAGTTAATGAGGGAGAGGCAAAGATCTAAATCTTTTGTCATTTCAGAAATTTCGTGGGCTGTGAACTTTTTAAAAACCGCTGCCATTAATTCAAAGTTTTCTTTTTTTGTTTCAAAGCGCTTGCTGATATCAAGTGTTACTGGAAAAGTTTTACATAGACCTTCCCAAAATTTATCTTCTACTGCTGCTAGGGCAACATGTTTTCCGTCTTTCGTGCGATAGATGGTATAACAAGGATAGACTCCGTTATGAAGAAATTTTTTACGTCCTGTAGCTTTAACAGCTTTTGGCCAAAAAGGTGTAAGCAAATGTTCCGTTGTATCATGAAGAAAACACTGACTATAACTTAGTTTATTTGTTTTATAACTTTCTAGTATCCCGGCCAAGATTTGTGTTGCTACGTTTTGTCCGAAGGCAATACCAGAGACAGGTAGAAAAGGTGGATCAATAATATCTTCATTGCGATTAAAAACATGAAGATCAAGAAGTCCCGAAAGTGCCAAGGCATTTAAGTCATGCATAGACTGCTTAACAGTCGAACTAGCTCCTAGCTCGACGACAGCAATATTTTTTCCAAGATTCTTTAAGCTTTCAGCATCTAGTCCGAGCTTCAACCGAACTTTCGGTGGTAAAGCTAAGATCACCCCGTCCGTTTTTAAAAGTAGAACTTTCACAAGTTCTTTTATATCAAGAGCATTGAAATCAAGTTTTTTGATTTCTTTGCCCTTATTTAATTCTTGGTACCACTGAACAAAACTATCATCGAAATCTTTGAATGCTCCAGATAAAAAAGGATCACCAAATTCTTGATCTTCTACTTTAATAACTTTTGCACCCATCAAACTTAAATTTAATCCTGCCAATGGGCCAGGTAAGCGATGAGAGAAATCAAGGATGGTATAGCCTTTTAGTAATTGATTCATTCTGCTTCAGCCTCTTTTGCTCCAAAAATATTTTTAAATTCCTCAAATGTCTTACCTTGCATATCACAAGCAACAGCACTACAAATTTGCCAAAAGTGATCTCCACGTTCGTGGTAAGATAAGACAAAACGACCAGAGAAATTCATCATCATAGATTTGAATTCAGCTTCCTTTGCCCATTCAGATGGGATCTCAATTTTTCTATAAGCTTCTTGAGGATAAGTTAAAGCACGTAATGATTCGCCAGCTGCCATTGGATGCTGAAGTGTTTTATGAGTTAAGTATTCTATCGCTGGCTGAAATTGATCCATTGAATATTTTTGTGGCTCTAACATGGTAAATCTTCTGTAGGTATTTAAGAATGTTGCCACAGGAGATTTAAATGAAGCATCAAACTCTGCAACTGCAATATTTCCGTAAGGTTCAGAATTATTGGAAGAGATTGCCCTGGTGTAGAAAAAACCTTCTTTGTAAAATTCTTTGGTAATGAAAACTATAGAATCTTCAACGTTTTGTTTAAACACTTTATCACCGGTCATTTCATATAGACGAAATTGCATTTCAGTAAAGAAAGCATAATCTTCAAAGTAGGAAAGAGTATTGTTTTTGGTTGTGGTATGTCTCATCACAGTGGAATTATCTTTTTCCACTAAGAAATTTTTATGTATTCCATCAAGGCATGTGTTTAGTAGATGAGTTGCTTGATTTCTTATAACTTCAATACGACAGTATTGGATCACATCAAGTAATGCAGTAACCAACATAAAGTTCCAGCTAGCAACACCTTTGTTATCGGTGGCGGGTGGGATACGGCACTTACGATTTTCTAAAAGTGTTTGTTTGGCTTTACGAACTAAATCCCAGCCGTCTTGCCCGTAAAAATCATTTTTTAAATTATAATTAAGCGAGATTACATTTAGTCCATGTTCAAAATTTGGTGTATCAGTGATGGCAAACCAATCAAGTAATTTTTCTCTATTTTGCATTAATTGTTCATCTTCTGAACCCATTAACGTTTCTTCAAATTCTTCTTTGCTGAAGGTGAAATAGAGACCTTCTTGGCCTTCTGAATCTGCATCTTGAGCACTCATGAAATATCCGTCTTCATGTAGCATTTCATTTTCAAGATAATCAAGCGTCTGAATCATGGCATCGAAGAAGAGTGGTGTAGGATACATAATAGAGGCTTTACTTAATACTTTCAGCATTCCTGATTGATCATAAAGCATCTTTTCAAAGTGAGGTACTAACCATTTTGCATCAGTTGAATAGCGATGGATTCCTCCACGTAAATGATCATAGATACCACCCATCATCATTTTCTCAAGAGAATCCATTAGGAAATTCCCTTGTTCCTGATTGATGTGTCCTTCAAGTAATTGCTCTAAAGTCCATTCAAAGAAAGCGAAATGGGGAAAGCGCGGAGCTGCTCCATAACCGCCATTTTCTTTATCTTGATATTGAGCTAACGCTTGCATAATACCTTGAGGGTGAGGGAAGTGACCTTCGAACTCAACTTTTCCTTCTATCTTAGGTTTGGCTTCAACTAGTTCTTTCACTTGCACACCATTTTTGATCAGCTCCAAAGAATTTTCTTTGTAGGCGCCATTGACTTGAGAAGCGACATCCATAAAAGAAGGCATGCCTTGTTTGGTTTCTTTGGGGAAATAAGTTCCTACAAAAAATGGTTTCATATCTGGTGTGAGAAAGACACTTAGTGGCCATCCACCATTTCTTCCAAAAAACTGACAAGCCTTTTGATAATATTGATCAACATCCGGCATTTCTTCGCGGTCAACTTTTATGCAAACATAATTGTCATTTAAAAATTCAGCGGTTTTCTGATCTTCAAAAGATTCGTGGGCCATGACATGGCACCAGTGACAAGCAGAGTAGCCAATAGAGAGGAAGATTAACTTATTTTGAGCTTTAGCCTCTTTGATAGCGTCTTCGCTGTAGGGCCACCAATGAATAGGGTTTTGTGCATGTTGTTTTAAATATAATGATTTTTCCGAGTTCAAACGGTTCATAAGTACTCCCTCTAGAGGATAAAATTGTTAAATAAGTATAAACATGACGCATAAAACATGATACAAAAAAACGATGCAAAACCATTTAGAAAATGAAAGCATTCACGCTAGAAAAAAATTCATTTTATTTGAGACCCAATATGTCTAAAGCTAATCATATTTCTAAAGTTGTCGCCATTGATGGACCAGCAGGTGCTGGAAAATCTTCAGTGACCAAGCTTGTTTCTAAAAAATTAAACCTACTCTACATTGACACCGGTTCGATGTTTAGAGCATTGGCCTACATGGCCCATAGTAATAGTGTCGCTTTTATTGAAGGGCCAGAAATGTCGCATTTTTTAGTTAATCTAAAAATGGAATATTCCTCCGATCAATCGAAGTTAATTATTGTGAATGGAGAAAACTTGAGTAGCAAAATACGAGAGCACTATGTCTCGGAGCTTGCTTCTAAAATTTCCTCTATACCCTCAGTAAGACTTTTTCTTTTAGATTTTCAAAGACGCCTTGTTCAAGACCAAGTGGCGGTCATGGAAGGGCGTGATATTGGAACGGTGGTTTTTCCCGATGCTTTTTGTAAAATTTTTCTTTCTGCTTCTTTTGATGTCAGGGCTAAGAGAAGAATGGAAGAACTAAAAACTAAAGGACAAACCGATCTTAATTATGATGCCATTTTGAAGGATATTAAAGATCGTGATGAAAGAGACCGCACAAGAGATATCGCTCCATTAATCCAAGCTGACGATGCCATCGTTGTTGATTCTTCTTCTAAAACAATGGAAGAAGTGGTGGATGATATCGTTCTTATTGTGCGCACCCAAGCTCAGAAAAAAAATATCAGTTTAATATAAAAAGGATTCCACCATGATTAGCGAAAACCGCTTTCACGAAATTCTCTCACGTTTTCATACAATTTTACCTGTTTTGGTAGTCGGTGATGTAGGGATTGATAAATACACTTTTGGTGAAGTTAGGCGTATTTCTCCAGAGGCTCCAGTTCCTGTTCTCGAAGTAACAAAAGAATGGCAAAAGCTTGGTCTTGCTTCAAACGTAACGGACAATCTTCAAAGCCTTGGCGTCACTTCAACTTTATGTGGAGTGATTGGTGATGATAATATGGGAAATGTTTTTGAACATTTACTGGAAGAACAAAAATTGAAAACTTGGGGGCTAGTAAGAGTAAGTAACCGTAGTACTATATTGAAAGAAAGAGTCATTACAAATACTCAACAAATTTGCCGTATTGATTACGAATCCAAAGAACCAATCGATAGTGAGACAAAGAATAAAATCCTAAGTCGTACCAATGCTCTTAATCCAAATCATTCTGCTCTTATTATTGAAGACTACGGCAAAGGTCTCATTTCAGAAGATGTTGCTCAGGCGTTAATTAATGCCTATATCGAAATGGGAAAGATAATTTGTGTCGATCCAAGTCGCTCAACTCCTCCTCTATGGTATAAGGGGGCAACCTTGCTAAAGCCTAATCGTCACGAGGCCATCATTATGGCTGAGTACTTAGGTTATAAAGAAAAAGATATCTCAAAAATTGCTTCACTATTAGTTGAAAAATTAAATTTAAAGAAAATAATTATCACTCTATCAAGCGAAGGCATGGCTCTTTTAGATACTGAACACGACGGAAAAATGCATGTTATTCCCACAGTTGCCAACGAAGTTTTTGATGTTTCCGGTGCTGGAGATACGGCCATCTCTGCCATCACTGCCTCTCTTATTGCCGGTGGAACTTTAGAAGAAGCTGCCTGGATAGGTAACTGTGCTTCTGGTGTTGTGGTTGGTAAGAAAGGAACTGCCCTTGTGAATCAAGATGAGCTTAAAACTTTCTACAATAATCTTAAAAATAAATTAAAAAACGCTTGAGCGAATTAGTAACTCCTTCAAGTGTTCTTCTTTTTTCTAGTGTTCTTTTCTTAGAATCAGAAGGACTTGAACAACAGCTTTTTACTATTTTCCAATCTAAGTTTGGTCGCGGTCACTTAGCTCATCATCCTTTTTGCCCAATGAAGAAATATTATTCACAAGAGATGGGGGATATTGAAAAATTAAAACGAGTCTTTTTCTTTAGTCACAATCTTTTTCCGCGGGACACTTTGGTTGAAGCAAAAAAATGGGCTATAGATATTGAAAACTCCTTTCTAATTAATAAAAAAAGAACTGTTAACTTTGATGTTGGTCTAATAAGTCTTGAGAATTTACAACTGGCCACTGGGAAAATGTATGCTCACAGAGTGTATTTGCGAGATAATATTTATTCTGACCTGACACTTATTTTTCAAAATAATTCTTATCAGACGCTTCCTTGGAGCTATCCTGATTACTCTCACCCTGAAATAATAAATATTTTTAATTGGAATCGCCGCTTGCTTCAGACTTTTTTGGAAGAAAAATCAGATCTAAGTTCTTAATAATATTTTAAATTGATAAATACCCTGTAAAAAGTACTTGATTATTTATGTCGCATGGCGTAATATTGTTCTTGTGAGTGCAACTGCCGATTACGGAATGATTGGATCGGATTTGTTGTGCCAACCGCGGATAAAGGTAACCCTTGTATGAAAGTCTTGGGGAGCAAAGTTTTCGCTCTAAACGGTGGAAGCCGCATGAGCTTGGAGATTGCCCGAGGAAAAGAGTGACGGCCTCGATTACTGTCTGCATGGTGTAGGTGGTATATTCGATAGCGGGTTATTAGGCGTGGCGAGCGCTTATTAATGGTTTTGTTCACTCTTCGAAGGAGGACTATGAGCCCTTGACGGCCGTAGTTTAGAATTTTTTGACCGTTCTTTGTGTCCTTTTAACGGAGTCAATGGCCTTAGATGATTTGGCCGTTCCTGCGGGACCTTAGACCTTTCACTTTGTTTTTTATTTTAAATTTTCTTTCTATCAATGCCACGCTCTGTTTGCGTGGCTTTTCTTTTTTGGGCCTATGAAATAACCATTTTTAAAACTCTAGAAGCTTTCAAATAAGACCATAAAGCCATGACTTTCTATTTATTTTCTTCTAAGCTTTTGTCCTGCAAACCTTAAAGGACAAATACTATGATTAATAAACTTAATTCCGCTTATGAAACGTTCATCGCGGATCTCGCCAAGACTCAAAGTAAAAATGATGTCTTAAATTTAAAATCCAATTATCTTGGAAAAACGGGAATCATTTCAGATGCCCTCAAATCTTTAAAAGATGCGACACCCGAAGAAAGAAAAACCATCGGTGGTGTTTCTAATGATCTAAAAAACAAGATTGAAGCTCAAGTTGAAAGCCGCATCAAGAATTTAGAGGTGGCCGAAATTAACGAAAAATTAGCTCAAAACAAAATTGATATTACTTTGCGTGATTCTATTTTAGAGAAGGGTTTACAAGCTGCTGGATATCACCCTGTGACGCTGATTCAAAGAGAAATTGAAGATATATTTCTCTCTATGGGATTTGAAATTCTTGATGGGCCACACATCGAAGATGAACACCACAATTTCGAAGCCTTAAATATTCCAAAAGATCACCCTGCAAGAGATATGCAGGATACTTTCTGGTTTAAAAATATGAAAAATCTCCTACGTACCCATACTTCAACCATCCAAGTAAGAGGAATGGAATCTAGAACTCCTCCTTTTAAATTCGTTGGGCCTGGTAAAGTATTCCGAGCAGAAAGAACAGATGCCAGTCACGAAATGTGCTTTCATCAATTAGAAGGAATGATGGTTGGAAAAGATATTTCGGTGGCAAACTTAATCTACTTTATGAAAGTTCTTCTCTCTGAAATTTTTAAGAAAGATGTTGAAGTTAGATTACGCCCTGGTTTTTTTCCATTCGTTGAACCTGGCTTTGAACTTGATATTAAATGCCTTATTTGCGGCGGCAAAGGATGTTCCGTTTGTAAGCATGTTGGATGGGTAGAACTTCTTCCTTGTGGCATGGTTCACCCCAATGTACTTAAGGCCGGGAACATTAACCCTGAAGAGTATAATGGTTTTGCTTTTGGTTTAGGGCTAGATCGTCTAGTGATGATGAAATACGGCATCGATGATATTCGTCACTTACATGGCGCTGATTTACGTTTCATCTCTCAATTCAAAAGTTTTTAAGAAGGAAATATATGCACATCTCGATAGATTGGATTAAAGAATTTGTACAACTTCCGGATCTTTCTCCGAAAGACTTAGGCTCAAAATTTACATTGGCTACCGCAGAAGTTGAAGATGTTGTTGTCAAAAATAGTCATCTCAAAGACATTAGCATAGTGCAAATTGTATCATTCATAAAACATCCTGAAGCCGACAAACTCAATCTTGTTACTTTCAAAATCTCCGAGATGGAGACAAAAGAAGTAGTTTGCGGGGCTCCCAATGTGAAGGTCGGAATTAAAATTCCTTATGCAAAAATTGGAACCACTCTTCCTAATGGCTTAACACTTGAGCCAAAAAAAATACGCGGTATTGAATCTCATGGCATGCTTTGCTCAGCTGTGGAACTTGGTCTCGGCGAAGAATCTTCTGGCATAATGGAACTTCCTTCGGATGCTCCACTTGGTCAAGATATGCTAACTTATCTGAATGAAACTTGTGATGTTCTCTTAGATATCGACAATAAATCGCTAACTCATAGACCAGACCTTTGGGGGCACTATGGAATGGCCCGAGAATTCGCAACAGTCTTCGAAAAACCGCTTCACAATCCCTTCAACAATGATTGGGCAACTAACTTAAAAAAGAATTTTAATGATTCACCTGCGCCTATAACTCCTGAAGTTGAAGCTGATAGCGCTGGAGTTGCTTACTTTGGTTTATCTCTCGATAATGTGAAAGTGACTGAATCACCAACATGGATTCAAAAGCGACTAAAGGCAGTGGGTTTACGTCCGATCAATTCGATTGTGGATATTTCAAACTACGTCATGCTTGAACTTGGAATACCCCTTCATATATTTGATCGAGAAGAGATAAAAGGAAATAAAGTTTTTATCAAAAAACTGACTGCTTCAGAAAAATTTATGACTTTAGATAAGATTGAAAGAGAGCTTGTCGCCGGTGATACCGTTATTTCAGATAGCGAAAAAACTCTTGTCCTCGGTGGAATTATGGGAGGCTTAAATTCTGGAGTGACAGACAAAACCAGTAAAATTTTTATTGAAGTAGCCAATTGGAAACCGGCATTGGTGAGAAAATCTTCTGTCCGTTTAGGGCTTCGTACAGATTCCTCTCAACGTTATGAGAAGAGCCTAGACTCGAAGTTATGTGAAAGGACCCTTCTACGCACGCTAGAATTAGTTTTAAAGCTCAATCCTGGCGCCAAGGTCATTGGTAGACCAACTTATTCCGGCAATGATCTAGAGGCTATTAAAACCATTACCATCACGACTTCAGTGAATCGTATCTGTAAAAAGTTAGGTATTGCAGTTGAAGCAAAACGGATTGAAAAGATTTTAACTTCGCTCGATTTCTTAGTTGAGAATAAAAATGATGAATTGAAAATCACTGTTCCAAGTTTTCGTTCTACCAAAGATGTCGAAGTTGAAGATGACATTGTTGAAGAGATTGGCCGTATCATCGGATTTGATAACATAACTCCATACTCACCTCAGGGGGATATTAAGGCCGTAAGACTGAGTCCTGCGAAAATCATGACTCGCAAGATTCAAGATTTCATGGTGATGAAAGGTGAAGCCCTTGAAGTTATGACTTACCCTTTGACCGGTGACAAAGTCCTTCTAAAAGCACAATGGCCTACAGTTAATGATGCTCTAGCCTTAGTTAATCCAGTTTCCATCGATCATGACCGCATGAGACCTTCTTTGGTTCCGCAGTTTTTGAATTTAGTTTCTGAAAATATTAAAAACTATGATGAATTTCGCTGTTTTGAAATTGGACGAAGCTATCTTCCCGATGAAAAAACTTTTTCTACTGAAAAAAATCAATTGGTCGTAGCTTTTTATTCAAAAGAGAAAAATCATTTTATTGAATTAGAAAATTTAATGGAAAGATTACTCACGAACTTAAATATTTCTTTTGATTGGGCAGAAATTAATCCTAAGTTTAAAAATATTCATCTCCCGAACGACTGGGTGGGAGCGCATCCCCATGAATATCAAAATTTGAGAATTATGGGACAAAATCACGGAGTAGTGGCTTCTATCCATCCTCTGATTTTACGTGAATTTAAAATTAAAGGTCACCTTCACTTAGCTATTATTGATCTTTCAACTTTTGAAAACAAAGAAACAAAAGACAAAACAAAGTATAATCCTCTGCCAAAATTTCCGTCTTCGGAATTTGATTGCACTGTCGTAACAGATAAAAATTTGCCAGTTGTAAAAGTGATGGATGCTCTTAAAAATGTGAAACTAAAAGAGATTGCTGATCGTCGCGTTTTAGATGTTTATAATTTGAATGATTCTCAAAAAACAGTCACTATTAGAATTGTTTTTTATGACTCTACTCAGACTCTTTCTTCTGATTTTCTAAAGCATGCTGGTGAACAAGTAGTTGCAGCTCTTACAAAAGCAGGATTTCCACTTAAGGCTTAATAAATTTCTGAAAAGAGACGCTCTCTTTCGAGCGTCTCTTTATTTTCTCCTCTTAAAAACTCAAATCATAATTACAATTTTTTTTAATTAACCGTTTTATGATCAATTTTTATTAAATTTCGATTTCTCTTGATTTTTAGGCCCCATTTTCAAAAATTATCAAAGTCTATTTCAAATTATTTTTAAAATTTTTTCTGTAAGTATTGTTACTAATTGCAGAATTAAACATGTTTTCATTGGAGGGTGCGCGGCGTTGGTAATGAAAGAAATATTTTTTAAGAAAAAAAGAAAATGTTATTGACGTTCCATCTTCTCGCAGTTATTCTCAGCACTCACTTTTTGAATAGTTCTTTGACAATTGAATAGATAGTTAAGCATTGCCCGGCAACGGGTGATGACCAAGATGAGAAAGTTACCGATAT
>JBMOGR010000006.1:0-187996 GCA_049318265.1 Bacteriovoracaceae bacterium | reverse complement strand
GAAAACCCACTCGAAAGAGTGGGTTTTTTTATGTCTGAAATACGTGGTTCGATAAATCAATAGTTTGCAAAAAAATTGCTGCCCTCTTACAATTTATTAAAGGGTGCAACAATGACAAAACAAAAAATTATTCGTCTAGAGCTCTATCTTTTATTTTTTTTTACTTTTTTTAGTTTTTTATACTTTTATTATCAAGACGTTTTTCCTGATTCGTTTTTAAGTATTTCTTCGGATAATAAAAATTTTAATTTTTTATTTTACTATATTTCTTCTTTTGTGGCTTTAATTGGCTTCTATTCAGGCATATGGATCTTTTTTCCATTTTTTTCATTATCACTTAGCTACGCATTTTTATTTAACAAAAGAAAATTTAAAGTCGATTCCTTGGCTTTCTTTTCTTTTGCCTTCTTCTATTTATCTTTTTCTCATGTCTTTTTTCCAACACTTATTGGTGGTGGACTATTGTCATGGATGGATAATCGTTTTCACGTTGTTGCTTCATTTTTCCTTTCAATTGTATTTTTTAATACATCTATGCTGGTGTGCTATCGAGAAAAGTACATCAAGTTTCTCAGCGCCTTTTATCAAAATGTTCAAACACTATTCCAGAAAACTCAACCAGTTGTTACTCGTAATCTTAATTTAGTTGAAAATAAAGTAATTGAAACTTATCCCAAAGTTAAATCTGCGGCTCTCATGCTTGCGCAAAAATGCAGTCAAGTATGGCAGCCAAAGGAAAGCACTGAGGAACCAAGTGATGTTATTACTATGGAGCCAGTAGCTAGTAGAAGCCAGATGATGGAAGGTTTACGTGAGCCTTTAAAAGAAAGAAAAGTAGCTCCTGTTGAATTGGACGATGAAATGGAAGAGCTTTCTCATGGAGATGAAGAAATTTCTCTTGCAGATGACGACGAAGACAACGATCCAGAGGGTTTAGACGAAGATGATGTCGAAACAGAAGTGGCCAAGGTCATTCATGTTCAAGAGAAAAATACTCGTTCACGTTTTGTAAAAGAAGGAGCCGAAAATTCACCTTTTGAAAGCGCAGAGTTAATTGACTCTATTGCGGCTCAAAGAGGAAATAAAGTTAACAATCAGCCTGAACATTTTTATTTCGATGAAATTATTCGTCGATTAGAAGAAAAGATGACTGAGTTTAAAGTCGATGCGAAGGTTATAAATATTCTGAAAGGGCCAGTTGTTGATACTTTTGAAATTGAGCTAGGATCGGGAGTTAAAGTTTCCCGAATGACCTCTATTCAAGATGATCTATCTTTAGCACTTCAAGGTGTACCGATTCGTATGGTTTACCCAATGAAGGGAAGGACGACCGTTGGGATTGAGATTCCACGTAATCCAAGAGAAGTGATTTATCTGGAAGATGTTTTAAAGGCAAAACTTTTTACTGATACAAAAGCGCGTTTACCAATCGCCATGGGGAAAACTTCCTTAGGAGAGGTCGCAATCGTAGATCTTGCAAGTATGCCTCACATGCTTGTCGCCGGTTCAACAGGTGCAGGTAAGTCTGTATTTATTAATACTCTCTTAGTTTCACTTTTAGTTAAAATGTCGCCGGAAAAAATGAAGCTTGTTTTAATTGATCCAAAACAATTAGAGCTTGCACTCTATGCCAATCTTCCTCACTTACTTCTCCCAGTCATTACAGAGCCGAAGAATGTGAATTTAGCTCTAGCTTGGGCTTGCGAAGAAATGGAAAGACGCTATTCAATCTTGAAGGAGATTGGAGTTAGAAATATTGATGGCTTCAATGAGAAATTAAAGCATACTTCGGAAGAAGTTTTGGAAAAAATTTCAAAACATTATTCTGACCAAGATGAAGAATATGAACTTCCATATGTAGTTATTATTGTTGATGAGTTTGCGGACTTAGTGCTTTCCCGCTTTGGTAAAGAAATTGAAAATTCAATTGCACGCTTGGCAGCAAAAGCAAGAGCTGCTGGAATCCATATTGTACTAGCGACTCAGCGTCCTTCTGTTGATGTCATTACAGGGGTTATAAAAAATAACTTTCCTTCAAGAGTTGCCTTTAAGGTTCAATCCGGAAACGACTCTAGAACAATTCTAAATTCTCAAGGTGCTGAGAACTTACTTGGAAAAGGGGATATGCTTTTTAGTTATAGTTCTGAACTTCAGCGTCTCCACTCCGCCTATGTAGATGAGAATGAAATTGAGGCATTGGTTGAAAAATTAGGAAAGATACCTGTAAAGTTCAGTCAAAAAGCTCAGGATTTCATCGAGCGTGGTGGATTTGGAGATGATTCTGGAACAACCACAGGTTTACGCGATGCCCATGAAAAGGATGATGATCCATTATTTAATGACGCTGTTAAAGCTGTCTTCGAGCACCGCCAAAAAGGTGCTTCTGCCTCTATGTTGCAGCGCCGCCTTGGTGTTGGATATAACCGTGCAGCTAACCTTATCGAGGATATGGAGAAACGTGGAATAGTAGGGCCTGGGTCAGGTTCTAAGCCACGTCAGGTATTGCCAGAGATCGAACACTTTTTAGAGGGGAATTAGTCCTTTTACCTCTTGTAAGCTGCCCATCATTATGCTAATTTCTCAAACACTTTAATAACCATTTTTGCGGGGATAAAACCCCGCAAAAAAATTCGGGTTGCTTTTACTTGATGGTCTTCAAAACGAAGTCCAAAGCAACTAGATAAACCATCAGGAGACATTCAATGGCTAACAATCAAATCACGCTCAAGGATCTTCTTGAGTCAGGCGCTCACTTTGGTCACCAGACTCACAAGTGGAATCCAAAAATGAAGAAGTACGTGTACGGCGAAAGAAACGGTATCTATATCGTTGACCTTGCTCAAACTGTACCAATGGCTCAAAAGGCTTATGAATTTTTGAGAAAAACTTCTGCTCAGGGTAAGTCAGTTCTTTTCGTAGGAACAAAAAGACAAGCTCAAGGTGTAATCAGAGCAGCAGCTGAATCATGTGGAGCTTTTCACGTTACTAACCGTTGGTTAGGCGGAATGCTTACAAACTACAAAACTGTTTCTCAGTCTGTTGATAAACTACGTAAAGTAGAAAAAATGAAAGAGAACGGTGATTACAATCTTTTAACTAAAAAAGAACAATCACGTCTTGAAAAAGAAGTAGCTAAGCTTGAAAAAGGTCTTGGCGGTATCAAGAACATGAGAAAACTTCCAGGCGCTTTATTTGTTATCGATCCAAACAATGAAGAAATTGCTGTAAAAGAAGCTAATTTGCTTGGTATTCCAGTAGTAGCAATTACAGATACTAACTGTGATCCAACTGGAATTGATTTTGTTGTTCCAGGAAATGACGATGCAATTAAATCAATCACTCTTTTTGTAAACTACTTCGCTAATGCAATTGCTGAAGGTTCGACACAAGTTAAGAGAGAAAGAGGCGATGAAGCAGGTCGTGACAAAGCTCTAGAAGCAGAAATGTTGTCTCGCTTTGAAGATGATATTGATCTAAAAATTGACGAAGAATAATCATTTTTAATAAAAGGAACAAATTATGTCTTTTTCAGCTAATGACGTAAAAGAACTAAGAGAAAAAACTGGTGCCGGCATGATGGATTGTAAGAAAGCTCTTACAGAAGTTAATGGCGACATGGAAAAAGCAATTGATTACCTTCGCACAAAAGGTTTGGCTGCTGCTCAAAAGAAGCAAGGCCGTATCGCAGCAGAAGGAATTATTGGTTCATACATTCATAACGGGAAAATCGGTGTTATGGTTGAAATCAACTGTGAAACTGACTTTGTTGCTAAGTCTGATGACTTCACAACTTTTGCTAAAGACGTAGCAATGCACATTGCTGCTTCTAATCCACAATTTTTGGCTGCGACAGATATCGATGAAGCTTACAAAGCTCGTGAAGCTGAGATCTACGCCACTCAATTAAAAGAGCAAGGCAAGCCAGAAAAAATGATTCCAGGAATCGTTAAAGGTAAATTAGATAAAATGGCTTCTGAAGTATGTCTTCTTGAACAAAAATTCGTTAAGAATCCAGATGTTTCAATCCAAGACCTTGTTAATGAATTAACAATGAAGATTGGTGAAAAAATTTCTATCAGAAGATTTGTGAAATACAATCTTGGTGAAGGTATCGAGAAAAAACAAGATAACTTTGCTGATGAAGTTGCTAAAATGACTGGTGGCCATTAGTCCACTGACATAAATAAAAAGGGGACCTCAAAAGGGTCCCTTTTTTTTTCATCTTAAACAGATATGGGGCATTAAAGAATGAAACAGTATAAAAGAGTGCTTTTAAAACTTTCGGGTGAAGCTTTGGCTGGTGAAGGCAAAGGTGGAATCGATGCTGAAATTCTAGAAAGATTAGGCAAGGAAGTTGCTGGCATTCATAAAATGGGTGTTCAAGTTGCGATTGTCGTTGGTGGAGGAAATATTCACAGAGGTGTTGCCGGAGCCACCAAGGGGATGGATCGTTCTACTTCCGATTATATGGGGATGATGGCAACGGTAATTAATTCGTTAGCACTGCAAGATTGTCTTGAACGACACGGACTTTTTACAAGAGTTATGTCAGCGATTGATATGAAAGAGGTCGCAGAACCTTATATTAGAAGAAGAGCTGTTCGTCATTTAGAGAAAAATCGAATTGTTATTTTTGCTGCTGGTACTGGAAATCCATATTTCACAACTGATACAACTGCGGCTTTAAGAGCAAACGAAATCAATGCTGAAATTATTTTGAAAGCCACTAAAGTTGATGGAATTTACGATAAAGATCCTATGAAATTTAAAGATGCAGTTAAATTTGATAAACTCACTTATATCGATGTATTGAATAAAGGTATTAAAATAATGGATTCAACAGCCATTACACTTTGTATGGATAATGATCTTGAGATTATGGTTTTCGACGTTTTTGCTGAAGGCAATATAAGAAGAGTCGTTTCTGGTGAAGTTGTTGGTACTGTTGTGACAAATCGTTAATTGAAAAGGAGAGCTTATGTTTGACCAAGTTAAAAAATCGCTGAATGAACAAATGGATAAATCCATTAAGTCCTTACAAAATAACCTTTCAAAAGTTAGAACTGGGAGAGCGTCACCGAATATCCTTGATGGAATTCAAGTTGATTTCTATGGAACCATGTCTCCACTTAAACAGGTTGGTCAGATCTCAACTCCTGAAGCTCGTTTACTGCAAATTCAACCATTCGATAAAAGTCTTTTGCCTAAAATTGAAAAGGCTATATTTGATGCTAATATTGGAGTGACTCCTAATAATGATGGAAATGTCATTCGTATTCCTTTTCCAGCTCTAACAGAAGATAAAAGAAAGGATCTTGTTAAAGAAGTGAAAAAAATTGGTGAAGATTCTAAAGTAGCAATCAGAAATGTTCGTCGTGAACAAAATGATAAAGTTAAAAAAGCCGAAAAGGATAAAGTCATTTCTGAAGATGATTCAAAAAAACATCAGACAGAAATTCAGACAATCACTGACAATTTCATTAAAGAAGTTGATAAAGTGATTGGTGCTAAAGAAAAAGAACTTATGACTGTTTAACATGTCAGAGATCAATCACGTAGCAATTATTATGGATGGAAACGGTCGTTGGGCACAAAAACGTTTCCATCCTCGAGTTTGGGGTCATATTCGTGGCTCATCTATTGTCTCTTCTATTGTAGAAGAGGCTGATGAATTAGGTTTAAAAGCGCTAACTTTATATGCTTTTTCAACGGAAAACTTCAGTCGTCCTCTGACTGAAGTTAAAACCCTCTTTTCACTCTTAAAAAAATTTCTGTTAAAAGAAAAACCGCGTCTCATCAAAAATCAAGTTCGATTTCGAGTTATTGGTGACATTGCTTCTTTGCCTTTAGAAACTCAAGAATTAATTGAAAAGTTGCAAAATGAAACTAAGGACTTCAAAGGTCTTAAGCTTTCCTTTGCTTTTGGCTATGGTTCAAGAGCTGAAATAGTAAAGGCGACCAATAACTGGATTACTAAAAACCCTGGCGTTAAGATGACTGAAGCTCATTTAAATGAAGGTTTATTCCTACCAGATGCTGGCGATGTGGATTTAATTATAAGAACTGGCGGCGAACAGAGGATTTCTAACTTTTTGCTATGGCAATCTGCATACGCAGAGCTTTATTTTACCATGACTGCATGGCCAGATTTTACACCAAAAGAATTTGCCCTTATAATTGATCAGGTAAAAACAAGACAAAGACGATTTGGAACCACTGGAGCCAGTGCCTACGAATTGTCTCAAATTGACGCTAAAACAAATTATCAGAAACTTAAAACTGAGGATAAATCATAGCCCTTTCTAATACCCAGCTTAGAATTACTTCGGCATTAGTATTACTTGGAATGGTGATTGTCTTAGTCATTCTAGGTTCATCTTATTGTGTTGGGGCAATGGGGGTCATCGGATTATTGGTCGTAGACGAAATTCTTCACAATTTCTTAAAGTTCAAAAGACAAGATCCTTTCTATGCTCTTAGCTTAATTTTATTCACTGTTTTATTTTTAGCTTTTGTTTTTAATGCCTATACAATGGCATCTTTCTTAACAAATTTAGCCATAGCCCTTAATATATTTTTGGTTTTGTATTTGTTTAAATTTGATAATTCCAGTGTCTCGTTAACAAATATTTTAAAACGTTTTCCATTTATTGTTTCTCTTTTTATTTTTCTTCCAATTGCTGTGATTGCGAGCCTCTTTTACTATGAAAATTGGAAGCTTTATTTTATGGCCTTGATACTAATTAATTTCGGTATGGATACTGGCGCTTGGCTTTTTGGGAAGAATTTCGGCAAGACCAAATTATGGCCAGAGGTCAGTCCTAAAAAGACTGTGGAAGGGCTTATTGGTGGAATGTTTTTCTCAGCTATTTTAGGTTTACTCTACTGGAAATTGGTTTTTGGACAAGTTCCCTGGGCACTTTATCCACTCTTTTTGATATTTGCTCTTTTTTCTCAGGTGGGAGATCTGATTCAATCCAAGATAAAACGTTATTTTAAAGTGAAAGATAGTTCCGCTTTGATTCCGGGACATGGTGGGGTGTATGATAGGATAGACAGTTTATTGTTTATCGCCCCTTTCTTCCTATACATGCTTAGGCATATGGCCACTTAAGGTCAGAGAATAGGTTCACAGCGATAAAAACTAGTCCGGGGTTTTTATGTTAGAAAAAGTTATCATTTTTATCGTCTTTCTTTGCCCTCTTATTTTTTTTCATGAATTAGGACATTTTCTTTTTGCCAGACTTTTTGGAGTACGAGTAGAGGTTTTCTCACTAGGCTTTGGTCCAAAATTCTTAAAGTGGAAAAGAAAAGATACTGAATATGCCCTCTCAATAATTCCTTTGGGTGGCTATGTAAAAATGTATGGTGATGACCCACTTAATGGTGACCAAGTACCAGAAGATCAAAGACAGTTTGCATTTACACATAAGTCAAAGTGGGCAAGATTTTGGATTGTCCTAGGTGGACCACTAGCGAATTTTATTCTCGCTTTTGTATTATTCTTTTTACTATTAATGACTGGAGAAAAAGTACCAGAAGCCAAATTTGGTTATATTAAAAATAATACTGAATTATTTCGTGTAGGGCTAAGAACTGGCGATGTTATTAAAAAAATTAATAGTGCGGAGGTTGTAGGGATATCAGACTTAGCACTTGAAGGTGACAAAATTACAAGCCTCGACGTTCAAAGAGGGTTGGCAACTGTTCACCTTGCTTTTGAGCGTGATTACAAAACTTTCATGGATGATTTTTTAAATCTTTCGCCTCGTTTTCGTACACCTATTTTGGCTAATGGAAATGGCGAGCGTTTTGCGATCTCTTATGAAGCCGACAAAGTAAATTGGACAAATTCGCTTGATGAAATGGCAGAAAATACTCATGCCAATCTTTATTTGTTTCCATTACTTAATCCTAAAGATGTAGCTGACCACAAAGTTGATATGACTAAGGTACAAACTATTGTACTTAATCAAAAAAGCCCTGAAGATTTTTATACGAAAGTGACTGCAAAAGGATTTTATCCACTCGATCTAGTGGTAAGTAGTATTGTTATGGGCTCTCCTGCTGACAAAGCTCATGTTAGGGAAGGTGATTTAATTCTAACTTTAAATAATCAATTCTATTCTTCTTTTGAAGAAATTAGAGAAACGATTCAGCAGGTAAAAGCCAACGAAGCTGTTAACTTGTTTGTCCAAAGAGGAACTGAAACGGTTCTCGTCAGCGTAATCCCAGAAGAAAAAACCGTTAATGGTTTAAAAATGAAAAGTGTCGGAGTCTACAGTGCAGGAGACTACGTTCCTATGCAATATGTTCAGAGTCCTGGCAAGGGGCTGATTACTAGTTTTACTCAAGGACTCTTCCGTACTTGGGATTCGATTGAAAAAACGGTCGACGGATTTAAGAAATTAATTACAAATGAAGTTTCTTTAAAAAGTATCGGAGGACCTTTAGCTATCGGTAAAGTTGCTTCTGATTCACTTAATATTTCCTTAAGTTACTTTTTCCGTTTAATGGCTTTAATTTCAGTCAATTTAGGTGTTATCAACCTCTTTCCAATTCCAGTGTTGGATGGCGGTCATATTATGTTTCTAGGTTTTGAAGTCATTAATCGTGGACCTCTCTCAAAAAGAAAAATGCAAATAGCTCAACAATTTGGGGTTTCACTCCTTTTTATGCTTATTTTTGTAGCACTCTTTAATGATATTTCTCGTCTTTTTTAATGAGTACACTCTTTCTAGATACTTCTCATCATTTAACCCTGGGACTTTTAAATGAAAAGTTTCAGTGGTTAGATTATCGTAAGATCGAGGGAGGAAAAACAGCAACGGACCTTCATCACAATCTGTACCAAATGCTTACTGGTCATAAATTACAATTAAAAAATCTCTCTGCAGCTATTCAAATTGCTGGACCTGGCTCTTATACAGGAATGCGAGTTTCAGATGGCTTATTTCAAAGCTTAAAATTATTTGGTCTTAATACACATTCAATTTACCACTTTGATGTTCCTCATTTGTTGGGAAAAAGTTCTGGGCTTTGGCTTTCTAATGCCTTCAAAGGAGAAATTTTTTCAGTGGAATGGGACGGAGAACAAAAGAATCAAAATCTTATGTCTGAAAAAGATTTTATTTCAAGATACGAGGATGTTAAAAATACAAAACTCTATACCCATCATATAACTGCTTTTTCGCCTACTTTTAGCTTGTGGGTAAAGCAAAAATCGTTTTGCGAGACTTCAGCATTGATACAAGATTGCTCGGAATTACTTTTTCCCCAGATCGTGCAACAAAACGTCTATAAACCTATCTTTTATTATCGTCCGATAGAACAAGAATTTAAAAAACCAAACTGACTTTTATCCTGATTACACTTACAATAGTTGTATGTTGCGATCGTATTTAAATTTAGAAGCCATTGTTTACCTTGTGCTCATTACCCTTGGGTTTTTTATATGGGGTGGGCTTCTATCAAATGTGATTTGGTTTTTGCTATTAGCCGGGATAATCTTCAGCTTTCGCCAGAATAAATCCCGAGTAAAAGACAACACTATTCAAGGAGAAGAACTACTCCTTTCCCCAGTAAACGCCAAAGTTGTTAAAGTGATCTCTTCCAAAGAAGAAGGAGCCGGGATTATTTTGAGAGTGGGGTGGGTTCAAGAAATTGGAGTTTATTTACCCGCTGATAGTGTTATTCTCAATGTCGCGAAAATTCGTGGGAAATCGTTTTGGAGGTTTTCAAGTTATGAAAACTTAAAAGTCGTTTCTAAAACGGCTTATCAATATTTTGTTGAATTACAGACAAAAAACAAAAAATTTGTAAGACTAAGATTGTACAAATGTATTTTAGGGCTTCGTCCAAGCTTAAGTGTGCTTGGTGGTGATGTTGGCAAAAGTGGAGCTATGTTAGGCTTTATTCCTCTTGGAGGGACTGTCCATGTAAGCTTTGATTCTATGGCCGATATATTGGTCCAAGAAAATGATTTTGTTGTAGCTGGTGAAACTTTAATTGCGCGTTTAAAATAGGAAACTTATATGACTGAAACGAAAAACTCTGAAAAACCTTTTATTGCCTTTTTTCTTCCCAACACATTTACTGCTCTTAACATTGCTTGCGGTTTTGTTGCTATTATTTTTTCGATGCATGGTGAATTCTATAAAGCTTGTATGTTAATTGTTTTAGGAGCATTATTTGATTCAGTTGATGGACGCGTTGCCAGACTTACAGGAACTCAGTCTGCCTTTGGTGAACAATTTGATTCTTTAAGTGATTTAATTACTTTTGGGATGGGACCCGCCGTAATTTTTTATAATCGATTCTTTTTTGATTTAGGTAGAGCAGGCTTAATCCTCTCTTTTCTTTTTCTTTTAGCCGGCGCACTGAGATTAGCACGTTTTAACGCCAATATCGACAAAGTGAGTTCAGACTATTTTCAAGGATTACCGATTCCAGGTGGTGCTACTGCAGCCATTAGTTTAATCCTACTCTCTCTAGAGGTACCTTCTATTTTAGAATATAAATGGCTTCCTATTGTTTATATTCTTTTCTACGCCATTCTTATGATTTCCACTATTCCTTTCCCTTCTTTTAAGAAATCCCCATGGGTTCAAGCTCATAAAAAAAGAGTTCTAGTTATTATTTTTCTGATGACTGCCTCTATCTTTTGGTATGAAGAAATCATGATACCTATTATCATTTCAATCTATGTTATTTCTTCTTTGGTCTATTTTCTTTTCCATCGAAAAGATTTTAAAAATGTATTTGAGTGGAAAGAAGATCCACAAATGGAAGAGCATTGATAAAATACCTTTTTCTTTTTCTCGTTCTCACGGTTAAACCAATCTATGCAGATGATGCAAGACAGTTTATGGGAGATATGGTGGATGAAGAAACAGATTTAGAGAAAAGCTTAAAAAAACCTCATGATCATGTTGATGAACAAGATGAGGGCGATGCCTTTATTCAACATCACATTCAAAACGCTGACGAAAATATTAAAAAAGCTAAAGCAGATTCCCCATTTGTTGCTGGTGATGATCTCCATCAAAAAGATTTCAATGCAGAATTGACAGAAAAAGAAGATGTTCATTCCGTAGGTACTGAAGTATTAGGAAGTAGAGAGCAAGATAAAAATTACTTAGAATTCAAAAATTCAGACTTAATCAGAGACGTAAAAGACAAGGGTGATAAAAACTTTGCTCTCTCCTTTTTCAAAGATACCTTTAACTATAATAGTAATACAGATTTCGATCGAACTTTTCGAGGAGATACATCTAATCAAATTGAAGCTAGCACTGGCGGCAAAAAGGTTTCCACTATTCCGCTTCTAATTCGATTTTCTGGTCATGAAATGTTTTATCGTAGCCGCTGGTTAAGATTAGGCGCTGGAGCTGGTTTGGGTATTGGTTATAACGGGGGAAAAGGTTATTTTTCTGATGGTTCCCGGAGTACGGCGAATATCACTCTGTGGACTCTTCCAGCGGATGTAAGTTTATTAGCGGAAATCCCTATGGGAATTTTCAAATTTAGTTTTTTTGGTGGTCCTTCAGCCTTGGGACTAATTCAAAACCGCTCTGATCTTCCTGATGGAAATAAAAGAAAAAATCTTCGTCAAGCCAGTGTTGGTTATTTTGCGGGAGCAAAGGTTGGAGTCTCCATTTCTGATTTATTGCCAAGTGTTTCTTATGATTTTTTTGGCTCATATCAAGTCACTCGTTACTACTTAACTTTTGAAGCACGCATGCAAGATTATTCAAATTTTAAAACACCTGAACTTTCAGTGACAGGCACATCTTATGCTGTGGGCTTCACTTTCGAATATTTCTAATATGTTTGCCTATAAACTTATTCTTTCTTATCAAGGAACAGCTTATTTTGGATGGCAGATCCAAAAAGCAGATCAACAAACAATTCAAGGTACGTTAGAAAACTGCCTAAAACAAATTTGTAAAAGTGAAAATATCAAAACGATTGGATCGGGAAGAACTGATGCCGGTGTTCACGCCTTAAACCAAGTGGTACGAATTGAGATACCTTTAAATATTGAAGCACAAGCTTTAGTACGCGCACTAAATTCATTTCTACCTTTAGATATTAGAGTTAAGTCCGCCACTGTGATCGAAGATGAATTTCATCCAATATTCTCGGCTAAGAAAAAAGAATATATCTATCTTTTTAACGTAAAAGAACCGACACCTTTTCAAAGAAATCTTGTGACACATGTACCTTACGATTTAGATCTAGAGTCCATGAAAAAGGCAGCAAGTGTATTTGTCGGTGAATATGATTTTTGTAACTTCTATACAATTGGCACTAATGTTAAAAGTACAGTGCGTACTGTTTTTAGAGCGGAAATTGTTCATTACTCTGCCGGTGCCTTTCAAGAGCAGTTTCCAGAGGTCTTTGCTTTAAAAATTGAGGGCAGTGGCTTCTTAAAGCAAATGGTCCGACTTATAATGGGGACTATTTGGGAAGCAGGGCGTGGAAAAATTGGTGTAGAAGAGATTAGAAAGCATTTAAAAGGAGAGTCTTTCAGCAAAAAATTAGCTGCTGTAGCTCCTCCTCAAGGACTTTACTTATCTTTTGTAAGCTATGAATGAAGAATGGCAATAGGCGCCAATTCTTGACTTTTAACCCCCCCGCCATTAAGGTTGAACCTTAAATTTTATCACTCTCAAATATGGGGTTTTCTTATGTCTTATACCATTCAAAACATCAACAGCTGCACTAAAAAATTAATGTTCAACTTTGATAAAATCGATCTTACAAAAGAGATCAATGCTGCTTTAGTAAAAAAACAAAGCACAGCCAATCTTAAGGGTTTTCGTGCAGGAAAAGCTCCTCTTGAAATGATCAAAAAATTCTACGGACCTCAGGTTGAAAACGAAGCTCTTTATCAATTCGTTTCATCTCAATACTTGGAAGCAGTAAAAAAAGAAAACATTAAAGCAGTAGGATATCCGTCATTTGATAATACCAAATACGAAGCAGGTAAGACTGTTAGCTTCGAGGCTATTGTTGAAATTTTTCCTGAATTTGAATTGAAAGATTTCTCTTCTTTTTCTTTTAAAAAGGAAGATACAAAAGTAACCGAAAATGATTTAGAAGATTTCAAGAATCGTTACTTATCAGCTAAGTCACAAATGAAAGAAGTAACAGATGCTTCTGCTACTTTGAAAAAAGCCAATTTTGCAGCAATCAATTTCCAAGGTGAGAAAGCTGATGGCTCTAAGCCAGAAAATATGAAGGCTGAAGATTTTCTTCTTGAAATCGGTTCAGGACAATTTATACCAGGTTTCGAAGATGCACTTATTGGAATGAAAAAAGGCGATACTAAGACTTTTACCGTAACTTTCCCAGCTGACTATCATGAGACTGAGCTTCAAAATTCTCCAGTTAAATTCACTGCTGAACTTTTAGAAATTAAAGAAAAGGTTCTTCCTGAATTCAATGATGAATTAGCAAAAGAATTTGGTTTTACTTCAGTTGCTGACTTTAATGAAAAAAATAAAAAGACTCTTGCTTATCAGAAAGAACGTCAAGCAAGTGAAAAACTAAATCAAGAATTTCTTGAGAAAATAATAAAAGAAAACCTATTTGATGTTCCGTCTGCTCTAGTCGAACAACAAAAAACAGCGGTTCAAAATGATTTAAAAAACAATCTAAAAGGCCAAGGCTTTAATGAACAAATGATTGAGGCATACTTTGAGAAATGGGATAACGACATTACAACAAAAGCTCTTTTTCAAGTACGTTCAGGATTAATTCTTGATAATCTTGCTAAGAAAAATAATATAGAAGCGACAGAAGCTGATTTCGAAAAGAAAATTATGGAAATGGTTGAGCAATCGGGCATGGAAAAAGCACAAGTAGAAAAGTATTATAATAGTAACGTTAATGTTAAGAAAAATATGATGTATGCAATCCGTGAAGAGAAGACATTCACAACAATTCTTTCAAAATTGAAAATTAGTTAATTTAAATCTTTAAATTCCTTTTTAGGGCCACCTTCGGGTGGCTCTTTTTTTTGGAGCTATAGGCGTGTATTAATTCTTTTGCTAAAGACTCGTCGATCTCTTTAAGAGGGATTGAGACCAATAGTAAAACTACAAAAGTTTTTTTGGGTACTTTGAATGTCATATAAATTAGAAGTGTCATTAAAAAATAAAGGTAGAATTCTTTAACTGATATTTGAGGAAAAAAATCTATTTTATTGGCTGTAAACTCCATGATGGTCTGAAAAAACCTTAAAGTATTTTCCGCTATGAAAATCCATGGAGTAAAAAGACTAAAGAAGATAAAAGGAAAGAGCATCGTAAATATTGGACCTAAAATGGCGTTTGCCAAAAAAGATAATGGGTTAACCAAGTAATGTGCAAAATAAGCAACGAGCAATTGTCCTAGACTTAAAAAGAATAACCTTTTTATAAAATTGTTTTGCGTGAGAATAATTCCCCAGAATAGAAAGCTATAGGTAAAACTTAGGCTTGCTTCATCATATGATCCAAATAAAAAATCAATCGCCATAGTGGCTAAAAATAGTGCAAAGGAAGAAGGTTTATTGAAATATTTAGGTGCTAAAAAATCTAAACTTAAGACTAAAAATTGAAACCATAAAGTTCTTTTAAGTGGAAAATAACCCGTTAGCTCTAAACTTGAAAGACAAAGAGCCATTATAATAGACCAAAGAACCAGCTTTGCTTTTTTCCATCCTTTTTTTCTCATCCATAATATCCAGACCAGCACTGAACTTAAGTGCAGACCTGATGGACTAAAGAGATGTTTTAAGTTTAATTTTTGGTGAAGGTCTTTTTCTTCTTTATTGAGATCTTTATTAATTCCAAAGACGTAACTTAGGGCCAATGCTTTCATTTTTGGATCTTTAAATTGACTGACTCTATCTCGCGCAAATTGGTCAATTTCAGAGGAATTTTTCGCTTTTATAAATAAAGGTGTAAGATAGTTTTGTCGCTCCCGGTCAATGGTAATAAGAAGGATGATAGTAGTAAAAAAAATGAAGAACAGTTTGCCCATACCTATTGAGCCTTCAAGATTCCTAGCTTTTCAAACGCTCTAAGTAGCTTATTCCCGATGTCGTTAAGACAAAAGTTTGCAAAAAGGGCCTAACTTGATAGAACAAAATGCACTTTTAAGAGGGACTTATGGACTTAAATATTCACTGGCAGGATAAAATTAAAAGCTACGCTCAAGAAGATGGACTTGATGATAACTTAAGTTATTTGTCTAGTTTGCCTACCACGCCAGTTCTTTGTACACTTAAAGTGAAATCTGATGCTGTGTTGGCAGGGCTTTCAGCATTTACTGCCGTCTTTGATTATTTAAATGAAGATAAAGTTTCTTTGGATCTTTTATCGTGGGAAGGAAAGAAGTTTAAAAAGGAAGATCAATTTAATGTTTCTTTTAAGCTTCCTTTTAACGTAGCGCTAAGTGGTGAGAGATTGGCTTTAAATCTCTTAAGTAGAGCTTCTGCTGTTGCAACACATACATCTCGCTTTGTTGAAAAGGCAAAACCTTTTGGAATTGAAATTCTTGATACAAGAAAAACAACCCCTGGCCTTAAAGCCTTAGAGAAGTATGCGGTAACTGTTGGAGGGGGGAAAAATCATCGTTTCGGTTCGACTGAGATTTTGATGGTAAAAGATAATCATAAAAAAATATTTGGAAGTTTAACAGAAGCGTATAAGACTATGCAGTCAATGGCAGGATTCTATTCTCCAATTATTGTCGAAATTCACGACTTGGAAGAACTAAAAATAGCCAATGAACTCTCAATCAAACATATGATGCTAGATAATTTTCATCCTCATCAAATTACTGAGGCGTTGAAAATGAAAAAGATGGGAACAACCTTTGAGCTTTCAGGCGGTATGAATTTAGAAAATATTTCTCTCTATCTTAAATCAGGAGTAGATGCCATTAGTATTGGCGGTATTACTCATAATCCACCTCCTGTAGATATCTCGTTAAAGCTGAGTAAGCTATGAGTAATCAATACGATGTACTCATATTAGGAAGTGGTATTGCAGGTTTAGCCAGTGCCATTAAGCTAGCTGAAAAAAAATATAAAATTGCTATTGTAACAAGGGAATCTGATCCAAAGATTTCTAATTCCTATTGGGCCCAAGGTGGAATTATCTATTCTAAGCTAGGGCAAGATAATCCCCATGAATTGGCTCTCGATATTATGAAGGCGAGCTCCAATACCTCATCTGAAAAAGCAATTGATATGCTTATTTCAAAATCGGCTGAGATTGTAGAAGAAGTGTTGTTTAAAAAAGTACAAACTGATTTTAGCCGTGATGAAGATGGCGAATTAAAATTTACCAAAGAGGCAGCTCATTCCAGAGAACGTATTATTTACAAAGGTGACTTTACCGGTAAAGAAATTCAGATATCTTTACTTAATTATTTAAGTGATAAAAAATTATTTCCCAATGTGACCTTTTTAACAGGTCACACTGCGATTGATTTAATTACACCTTCTCACCATGGTGTTGATATTCGACAAAGATATGAGGGAGACCAAGTTGTTGGTGCTTATATATTTAATCAATCCTCAGGTGAAGTTTTAAAGGTGATGGCAAAAAAGACGATTCTCGCTACGGGTGGTATCGGAGCGCTTTATTTGCACCATTCAAATTCTGGTGGGTCTCGTGGTGATGGCATGGCCATGGCCAAAAGAGCAGGTGCCTTTGTTACCAATATGGAATTTGTGCAATTTCATCCAACAACTTTTTTTCACCGCTCTTCTCATCGTCGTTTCTTGATTACAGAGGCAATCCGCGGAGAAGGTGGAATTCTGTTAAACTCAAAAGGTGAACGCTTTATGAAAAAGTACCACCCTGATCACGAGTTAGCACCACGTGATGTCGTCGCTCGAGCCATACTTGAAGAAATGATTTCTAGTAAAGATGATTGTGTCTATTTAGATATTAGCCATAAAGAATCAACCTGGCTAAAAGAACGATTCCCAACAATATATGAATATTGCCTAGAACATAAAGTAGATATTACATCGATGCCAATACCTGTTGTTCCAGCGGCTCACTATACTTGTGGTGGAGTAAAGTCGGATACAAAAGGTAGAACAAATCTCAATCATTTATATGCGGTGGGCGAGGTGGCATGTACTGGCTTACATGGAGCCAATCGTCTTGCTTCAACTTCCTTATTAGAGGGACTGACTTGGGGTTACACCGCTGGAATAGATATTGATTTCCAACTTAAGAATGCTACTTTTTACGATCATACTCAAATTAAAGATTGGGAAACCGCCTCTGGTGAATGCGATCTTTCTTTGATTGCCCAAGATTGGATGACTCTTCGTCAGACTATGTGGAACTATGTTGGCCTTTCTCGCTCAAAAAATCGCTTAAATCGTGCACGGGCCATGTTTTCAGAATTGTCTGATGAGATAAATCGTTTTTATCGCCACTCTGAATTACATGATGAATTAATCGGATTAAGAAATGGGGTTGAAGTTGCTTTTATGGTTTTAAATGCTTCTCTTCGAAATAAAGAATCAATTGGCTGCTTCTACCTTAAAGATTAAAAAATGACTTTATTGGTTCTTCTCTTTATTTCTATTCTTGCCGGTTTTACAGGAGCTCTCCTAGGTCTAGGTGGGGGGATTATTGTTGTCCCTGCTCTGACACTCTTATACGGCGTGAATATTCGTTATGCCGTTGCTGCCAGTTTAATTTCTATTGTCGCTACCTCGAGCGGAGCTGCAGCATCGTTTCTTCGCGATCGCTTAACCAATCTACGACTGGCTGTTTTCTTAGAACTGGGTACAGTGACTGGTGCAATCATTGGTTTTTTAATTTCAAGTTACATTTCTACTAAGTTTTTATTTTTGCTATTTGGAGGCTTTCTCTTTTTTTCTGCATTGATGATGTTAAGAAAAAGAGAGGATGGTAGTGGAGCACTTCAAAATCACCCTTGGGCTGAAAAGTTAAAACTGGACGGCTCTTATCCAGGGAAAAATGGACTACAACATTATTATGTTTCACATGTTGATTTTGGATTACTTGCGATGATTGTCGCGGGAATGCTCTCTGCACTTCTAGGAATTGGCAGTGGTATTTTTAAAGTTCTAGCCATGGATGGAGCGATGAAGTTGCCAATTAAAGTATCTTCGGCAACTTCTAATTTTATGATCGGAGTAACAGCCACCGCTTCAGCTGGAGCTTACCTACTTCGCGGTGATATTGAACCAGCAATTGCTACACCGGTCGCTCTCGGAATAATTCTGGGAAGTTTTTTGGGAGCTAAAGCGATGGTTCGATTACCAGCAGAAAAAATTAGAAAGATTTTTGTCTTTGTTATTATCATTGTTTCAGTGCAGATGATTACCAAAGGTTTGAAAACAAATTAAGGAAAATTCAAAAATGGAAGATCTGGAATATAAAATTAGTCTTTTATTAAGAAGAGGCGTTTTGCTTTCGGCATTTTTTTTAGCCATGGGTGTAATTGGAAGCTTGTTTAGCCCATCAAAACCACTAGAAAGCTATTCAACGTACCAAGCGGTATCCTTTTTAATTCGATTAGAAAATGCTTGGGATGAGAGCTCTTGGTTTACCTTGATTTCCTATTTAGGTTTAATGATTTTAATTTCACTACCGTTAATAAGAGTTTTTCTTACAGGTATTCTTTTTGTCAAAAATAAAGAAAAGGCCATGGGAATCATGGCCTTCCTTGTTTTTATCATTTTAGTTGCTAGTTTTTTTCTTGGGATCGAGCTCTAGTTAACAGAGTATTTACAGTCAGTAAGTGGGTACTTGGCGGCATCGACTCCAGGAAAGCGTATAGCTCCTTCTTTATTATGAATGGAAATTTGTCCGTCCATCGGTAGTTCAGCTTCCATTTTGACATTATCTGGTGACGTTTTAAACTTACTCTTTATCGCTACGTAGGATGATTCGAGGTTATTTGGGCCTGATCCTGCTTGAGTATATATTTCTACATAAAGAGGCTCTTTTCCTTTCACATCGGCAATAGTGCGTACATAAAAGTCTTCACCTTGGCACGTAGCTACCATAGACATCGCATGGGCACCTTGAGCAATTAACATGAGTGTAAATAGGTATTTTTTCACGTAGGTATCTCCTTAAAAAATTAGAAGATTCGTATACCATTAGCCAATGCTACACCCAAGCCAAATGTAAACTTTATAGAGGGCCCTTTAATGGTTGCCATCGCCTAGAAAGTTCAATAATAAAGAGTGCAAACTCATCTTAACTTAAAGAAAACAGGGCATTTATGACTGATCAGACATCCACAAGCCAAAAAAAATTCGTAGAGAAAAGCTTATATTTTACCTCTCTTGGTTGCTCAAAAAACTTAGTCGACTCCCAGGTAATGTTAGGTCATATGGGATTAGATGGCTTTAAGTTGGCAACAAATCCAGAAGATGCAGAAGTTATTATTGTAAATACTTGCTCATTTATTGAAGCTTCAAAAGTGGAGTCAATTGAAACCATTTTAGATATGTCGGACTATAAAGAAAATGGAAAGTGCAAAGCTTTAGTCGTTTCAGGTTGTATGGCGCAAAGATATTCGAAAGATCTTGAAAGCGAAATGCCTGAAGTAGACATGTTTATTGGGACAGGTGAGTATAATAAAATTGTTCCTCTTTTACGTGCTTTTGAAGAAGGAAAGTTAGAGAAAAAGTCGTTCGTTGAAATTCCTAAATTTATTCATACAGAATTTGATCCTCGTTTAAATACTTCACCGTCATATATGGCGTGGTTGAAAATCTCTGAAGGCTGTAATCGTAATTGTACATTTTGTATCATTCCTACTATTCGTGGGAAACTTCGCTCACGGAGTGTGGATTCATTGGTCGCTGAAGCTAATAAATTAGTCTTTTCTGGCGTAAAAGAATTAAATCTTATTTCCCAAGATTTTTCGGATTACGGTGTTGATTTAAGAAAAGAAGGAAAGGACGATCAAACGATTTACAATCTTTTGAAAAACTTAGAAGAAAAAACTACCGCCGAGTGGATTAGAGTATTTTACTTTTACCCTGATGATCTTACTGAAGAAGTGATGGACTTAATGGCCACTTCAACGAAAATTACTAAATATCTCGATATGCCAGTTCAACACTTTGCTGACGATGTTCTGAAAAGAATGAATCGTAAAGTTACTGGGGAACTTATTCATACTAAAATTGCTCGTTTAAGAGAAAAAATTCCAGGGATCGTCCTACGCACTTCTATTATTGTTGGTTTCCCTGGAGAGACTGAAGAAGACTTTCAAAAATTAGTAGAAGGTATTAAAAAGGTGAAATTCAATCATCTTGGTGTTTTTAAATACTCAGATGAAGAGGGTACTCCTGCAGTTAAGCTCAAAGATAAAGTTGATCAAGAAACCATTGATGCTCGCTTTGAAATCCTTTATGAAACTCAAAGAGAAATTGCTCGTGAGTTAAACCAACAATACATCGGTAAAACAATTGATGTTATCGTTGAAGGACCGCATGAAGAAACAGAATTGCTTTTACAAGGTCGACATGCTGGTCAAGCTCCTGACATTGATGGAAAAGTAATTATTAACGATGGGATGGCAAAAGCCGGTGACATTGTGAAAGTTTCTATTTCAGAAGTACTTGATTATGACCTAGTAGGGCAGATTGTAACAATTCAGTAGAACTTTTAATTATCGATATCTTCTGAGCGTGGTTTAATTTTACTTTTTAAATCACGCTTTAAATCTTTCAATTCTTCTAATTTATAATGAATATGACCGTAGGTCTGACGATCTGTTAGATCTTTGCTTTGTATTTTTCTTTCTATCAATTCAATGTTTTGATCAATAATCTTAAGTTGCGCTTGGACCTCGCGAAAGCGGTTATTCACTTCAAGATGAAACGACTGTAAAACTTCTTTGGTTTCAGCTGTAAGCAACTTCGCCAATTCTTTAAGTTCTTCCGTTCTTATTGCTTCGTTCTTTTTAGGTTTAAACCACAACATGAGTACTCCTATGGTCCTATTATAAGGTAAATTGGAGCCTGAAGCTTGATGGTGGAAACTTTGCCTAGTGATTTAAAAATGTCTTTTGACTAAAATTCTTTCAAAGGATTAAGTTATGAAAATTGCATTTATTATTGGGTTTACCCTTCTTTCTTGGTCAACTTTTGCGGCCGAGACTTTCTTTTCTAAACATTTGGGTTTTGTTCAGGGACTACTGACCAACATTCTTGGAGAAGAAAAGGCCAATGAGCTCTATGGGGTTGAACCTGAAGTGCTAGTTAAAGAAGACTTAATCACCATGCCGGTGATTCCTTTACCCAAAAAGGAAATGACTTCGGCAGAAAGCCATACGTTGGGACTCTCTCCAAAATCAAAGTTTAGATTTTTAACAGAGCTTCAAGTCCAGCAACTTGATTATGCTTTTATACAAGATCTCTATATGGCCGTTAAAAAACAAAAAGTTTCAGATGAGGAACTTTCTCGTTGGATGAATACGCTTAATCAAGGCTCCTCGAGAGAAGGTGTTTATCGGGCCATGGTCTTAGACAGTAAATACACCGCTCTTGAAGAACTACCATCAACAACAAACCCAAAAGTTCAAGATTTTGCGGTTAAGTTTTTAGATAAGTTTCTCAATCAAAAAGTTAAAGTAACTAGTCTTCAAACACTGAATATTTATTCTTTAAAAAGAATTATTACTGAAAAGACGCTAGAAGTTTTTGATGAAATAAAAAAGAAACCAGAAGATTTTTATAATTGGTATGCATTAATGCAAGCAGATCTAGGGAAAGATTATGGTGCCGTTTTAAAAGGTAAAATGTCAAAAGAACTTGATGCTAAAAAGCATAAACACTGGGCAAAAGAAATGCCTGAACAGCATTTAAAATCTGAGATCATCCTAAAGCTGCATAACATTTTTAATTCACTTATTTAAAAAAGGGATTTGAGGTTTCCACAAGTGAGAGCAAAAGTCTCTCTATTCCCATTGCTATACCTGAAGACGGTGGTAGACCTCTTTCAAGACTTTGATAGAGGAGATTTGCAGGTGGAAGTTCATAACCGTAAAGCTTTTTCTTTTCTAGTTGTTGCATCAAAAATCGTTCTTTTTGAATAGTTAGATCAGTTAATTCATTGAAGCAATTACACAACTCTACTCCACTTAGGTATATTTCAAATCTTTCACAAACGCGTAGATCGTCTTTTTTTAGTGTAGAAAGAGCGCTTAGATGATGTGGAAATTGATGCAAAAGTAAGTAAGGCCTATGTATCAATTGATTTTCAATTTTGTTCAAGAATAGTAAAAAGTAGTAATCATCCCAAGCCATTATTGAGTTGTCTTTAGGAAGTGGAACATCGGTAAAATCTTTTTCAATTAATTTTCGAAGCTCCTTAGTCTCAAGAAATTGTAATATATCAATCTTGAGGTATTCCCAAAAAAGTTCTTGAATTGTCCTTCGCTCGAAATTGCAATTTAGAATTTCTTTTTTTACAGAAAAACCTTTTTCCTGCATTTGCATTGAGCAGCTTTTAATAAGAGCTTCGCAATCATCCATTATTTTTTCGTAACGAGTATTGGCTCGATACCATTCTAGCATTAAAAATTGAAAGCGATGGATGGGGGAACTTGGCTCATCTCTAAAGCAGTAGGACATGGTGAAGATTTTTTCAAACCCTAAGCTCAGCAGTTCTTTCATGTGAAATTCGGGAGAAGTGTGTAGGTAGTAAGGTATATCTGTATTTTTGGCCACTGAATGGAGCTTAAATGGGTGGATATGTGTTTCCATACCAGGATTCTCCACAGCAGGTGGAGTGAGGACATCTAAGAAATTTTGATGCTTAAAAAAGTCACGAATTGCTTGTAATAAATGAAACTGCTGGAGTAATCTCTCCTTCATGGTCGTCATGAAAAGAGATATCCACTTTTTTAGGCAATTTAGCAATTTAAATTACTCTTTTACAGAGGAAGAAAATTCTTCATCAGGTGTAATGATTGCTTTGATCGTGGAAGATAAATTGTTGCTAATTAAGCGCTCACGCTCAATGCCTTCCCATAAGGGGCAAGTCGCTTTGATTGGTGGTCATCGACATGGAAATGAATTGCCATTGGAGACTGGGAAAAGAGAGTTCTTGGAAGAAACAGCTTTGCCGCTTCAGCATTTTGAATTTATCACACCCTTGCCAATAGTCTATACGGCGAGAGATGTCCCTATACTTCCACTATTAGCTTATTACCACCAAGATGCCAGTTATGTGAGAGAAAATCTTTTGTCGAATGGAGAATGGGAAGCTGCATTTCTAGTAGAAATTTCCCATTTATTTGAAGATCATCACTGGGTAGTAGCTAACCGGATTAGTAAGACACAGAGACAAAATTTGTTGTTTTGCTCATTGGCAGAACAAGATATCAGCTTATTGAAGGGTTCACCTATTTACCCCTTAGTTCTCTGGGGTGCATCGGCCAGAGTAGTAGAGAATTTAAAAAATTTAATCTTAACAAGATCTTAAAGAGTGTTCTTTTTCACTCTATAATACAATCTGTCTGTAACCATAAGCCTGGAAGGTTGTTATGACTAGACTTATTGCACTTGTCTTATTTCATTCACTTAAGAATCTACTTTTTTTTCCTTTAAGAAGTAGTCTAACTTATCGAACAAAATTTCAAAGTTCTTCTATATCTGCTAGAACCCTTGCTTCAAGACTTCCTTTAACAAGTTTCTAACTGAACTTGCTCCGAGGGAGAAAAACCGCTATGATGCTGCCTCACTGAAGAGGTATGAATGAGTTTAGAATTAATTTTAATTATCGTCTCTGTTATAGCAGCAGCTTTTTTTGGACTTTATCTTAAAAATCGACCAGCCAAGCTTACACCAACTCAAAAGAAAATTTTAGAAGAGAAAATCCCTTTTGATGTAGCACCATCTCAGCAAACTCAATCAGAAAAGAAAACTCCAATTACTGAAGTGGAACCAGTTAAGCCGACAGGACCTACTTGGCAAGAGCGCCTATCAAAAGGCTTGGCCCGTACTCGAACCGAGATTTTTTCTAAAATGGAGAATCTGATTGGTGGATCTAAGCTCACCGTCGATCAAATTGATGAGATGGAAGAAATTCTTTATACCGCTGACATGGGTCCAGCAACAGTTTCAGACCTCATCGCAGCTTTAAAAAAAGAAGTGAAAGAGAAAGAGTTAGATCAAGAAAGTTTAAAAAAGTTTCTTTACGCTTTTCTAAAAGAGAAAATGCATTCTGTTCAGGACAAAGTTGATCAAAGCCTTTACCAACATCAAAGTAGCGAGTTCAAAACTAAAGTGATTATGATTGTTGGAGTTAATGGTGCTGGTAAAACAACGACTATTGGAAAGCTCGCCACTAAATTAACCAATCAAGGTGCCAGCGTTTACGTTGGAGCTTGCGATACTTTTCGTGCAGCGGCTGTTGATCAACTACAAGTTTGGTGTGAGCGTGCTGGAGCGACAATGATTCGCGCCAAAGATGGTTCCGATCCAAGCGGAGTTGCTTACGAAGCATTAGCGCAAGCGGTTGCAGCTAAAGCCGACTACTGTATTTTAGATACTGCTGGTCGTCTTCATACCAAAACGAATTTAATGGAAGAGCTTGCAAAAACGAAAAGGGTGCTATCTAAAGTTGACTCGACTGCTCCCCATTCAGTTCTCTTGGTGATTGATGCCATTACAGGACAAAACGCCTTAAAGCAGGCAGAGGAGTTTAACAAGGCCTTGAGCCTTACAGGACTCGTTTTTACAAAGTGTGATGGTTCTGCCAAAGCTGGGAATGCCATTTCAATCGTTAATTCTTTGCAAGTGCCTATTGTTTACATTGGTGTTGGTGAACAAGTTGAGGATCTCGAAATTTTTAACTTAGAAGACTATCTTGGAACACTTCTTGGAATTCAAACTTCCTAGCATAATGCTAAGCAACGTTATTGACTAAAATCGATCTGAAAGGTACTCTTGTTTCAATATGATTTCGAGCAAGGAAGCCGAATTTGATGTATTAGGTTTGCGAGTCAAATCTAAACCAGAAGCGGATGAAGGAAAAATTACTACCAAAGAGATCGTAGATCTCGTAAACCGAGAGGCTTTGAAACTCAAAGAAAAGTCTCCTGGGTTAGATAATGGTAAAGTTGCCATATTGCTCGCGCTAGAATTTGCGCGAGATAAATTGTCAATTGAACGCGACTTCCGAGAGTCAGTTCTAGGACTTCACGAAAGTGGACATAAGATCCTCGAGCTCTTGGAACAAGTAAATCCTTCTTCACTCTAGCATCACCTTCGGGCTTTGAATGGTGGATCTTGGAAAATTTTCCAGACAAACTTAAACTCAGAAACCTCATGCGTGAGCGTTTAAAGAATCTAAGTTTAAAAGATCGCCAAGAAAAAAGTTTGAGTATTTCGAACTTTCTCAAAGTATCTAACTTACTTCCGTCTGAGTTTGGTGTTTATTCACCGCTTGAACTGGAAGTTGACTGGACATTGGCATTTTCTGATGAACTATTTTTGTTCGCAGGATTTGTGAGCTCAAATGAAATCGCCTTTTACCCAAGCAAGCTGTCGGACTTAAAAGAATTTGTAGTAAAGAAACAGACCTTTAAAATCCCTGCTGTTACTCAAGTTGTTGTTCCTAAGGTTTTATTGATCCCGGGATTGGCAATGAGTAAAAAGGGTGAACGCTTGGGTCGTGGTGGCGGATACTATGATCGATACCTAGAACATTTTACTGGATTAAAAATAGGACTCACATTCGACTGTTGTTTAGTTGAGTCCCTCCCTTCAGAAAGTCATGATCAGCCAATGGATTGGGTTGTGACCGAAAGTGGGATAGTTAAAATAAGGAGACAAGAATGGCCATGGAAATAATCTTATCGTCCCTTCTCTTCGCCGTATTGGGTGTTGCCGCTGGTTATGTTTTTCGTAACCAGAAAGCTCAAGCTGATTTAAAAGCTGAAGCTGAAAAAGCAGACTCAATAGTCAATAAAGCGAAAAATGAAGCGAGCGAAATTAGAAGTAGTGCACGTCGAGAATCGAAACAAGTAATCAAGGAAGAACGTGAAGCCTTAGAAAATGAATTTAAATCTCGTCAGCAAGCTATTGTTGAGCAAGAACGTTCGGCCGCTAAAAAAGAAGTGACACTTGAGCAACGTTTAGAGCAAACGAAAAAAGAATTAGAGAAAGTTACAGCAAAAGAAGCTGACCTTGATCTTAAGACTAAAAAAGTTGAAGAAGATATTGCTAAGTACAAAAGAGTTCATGAAGAACTCGAAAATAAATTAGCAGTCGTAAGTGGATACACTAAAGAACAGGCGAAAAATGAATTAATTGAAGCTATCAAGGAAGAAGCAAAAGTTGAAGCTGCTCAATTAGTTCGTCGTATCGAAGAAGAAGCGAATGAAGATGCTGAAAAACGTGCTAAACGCATTGTTGGAATTGCTATCCAACGTTTTGCTGGAGAGTATGTTGCTGAAAGAACGATTTCTTCAATCGAACTTGCTGGGGACGAAATAAAGGGCCGCCTAATTGGTCGTGAAGGTCGTAACATTCGTGCCTTTGAACAAATTTGTGGTGTGGATTTAATTATTGATGATACTCCAGGAATCGTAACCATTTCTTCATTTAATGTTATTCGTAAAGAAATTGCTCGTATGACACTTGAAAGATTGATAGCCGATGGACGTATTCATCCGGCGAAGATTGAAGAATTTCATGATAAGTCTAAAGTGGAGCTAGAAGCTCGTCTTCGTGACTTAGGTGAAAAAGCTCAGATGGAAATTGGTGTCCATGGTATACATCCAGAAATCTTGAAACTGGTTGGTGCTTTAAACTACCGTACTTCATATACTCAGAATCAATACCAACATGCTCTTGAAGCAGCATTTTTAGCTGGTAACATGGCAGCTGAACTTGGTTTAAATGTAAAACAAGCTCGTCGCGCTGGTTTATTACATGATATCGGTAAAGTACTTGATGCTTCGGCAGAAGGTTCTCATGCTGTTATCGGAGCTGACTTTGCGAAGAAATATGGTGAATCTCCAGATGTTGTTCATGCTATTCGTTCTCACCATGATGATGAAAAACCAGAATCAGTTCTGGCTCATATCGTGACTGCCGCGGATGCTCTTTCAGGAGCCCGTCCAGGTGCCCGTAAGGCCATGATGGAGTCATACATCACTCGTCTTTCAGATATTGAAGCGATCGTAAATAGTTTTGAAGGTGTCTCCAAGTCTTATGCTATTTCAGCGGGACGTGAAATTCGCGTGATTGTTGAAAATGATAAAGTTAGTGATGATCAAACTGTTATGCTTTCTCGTGATATCGCTCGTAAGATCGAAGATGAGATGAGTTACCCAGGTACAATTAAAGTTACAGTAATTCGTGAAACACGCGCTGTAGGTGTTGCGAAATAATTTATTAGGGTGAGAATGAAACAAAAGGATTTAAGAACTTTTTATCTTCTCACCCTTCCTCCTCTTTTTCTTCTTTCACTCGTCATTCTTTTTTTTGATCCCGATTTTTTAGATAGTGCTCTCTTTGCCTTCGGTTATAGTTTTACCTTAGTCGTTTGGACACCATATATAGAAGAACTGGTTCATACTAAAAAATATAAATTGAGTTTTTTGCGTCTTTGTTTTGTCATCACCAAAAAAGCTTTGAATGTAACAAGAGCTACCAATAAACCCTATTATGCTTCGCTGGTGAGAATTGCTTTGCCTGGTATTTTCATGTTGCTGATAATGGGATTATTGCAAACGACACTGAGTTTTTATTATAGTTTCTTAGGGGCTTTCATGGCCGAGGCTTTGCTCCACCTTTTGCGTCGATATCTGCCCAAGGAACTCTTTAGCGGCTTCAAGTTCTAGCGTTCTCATGAAATTACGCTTCATCATTTCGGCTTCTGAAAAGTGATCAAATATATAACGTGAAACTGATTTTAGACGTTTCAAAATAATGACCTCAGAAGCATTTTCATTTTCCAAAGCTTCAATAAAACTATTGAAGTATTGAACAAGATAGCACAAATGAAGTTCTTTCGAGGGATTGAATATTCCATCTTTATACAGAGTTGCGAGCCACGGTGTTTTGAGTGCTCCTCTGCCAATCATTGCAGAATGGCAGCCGGTGTAATCGAACAATTTATTGATGTCACTAACTTCCCAAATATCACCATTCCCAACAATCGGAATGGTGGCGACTTTGACTGCTCTTTTTAAATAATCCCAGTTAGCAATGCCTTTATAAAGATCATCTCTTGTGCGTGCATGAATGGTTATCGCTTCAACCCCTTCGTCTTGTAGAAGCATGACAATATCTTCCAAATTTTTATCATCATGAAAGCCAACACGCATTTTGCAGGTAAAACGATGAGGAAAATTTGCGCGTATCGTTTTAATAATTTGTCTAAGAAGTGGTAAATCAGTGAGGAGAAATGAGCCTCCCTTATGGGCTACAACTGTCTTTGAGGGGCAACCTAAATTTAAATCAAGCCACTGAAATCCTAATTTATGGATGGTGCTTACCGTTTCTTGGGTAAAAGCTTTTTCACTGGTTAAAACTTGAAAGAAGGTTTTCTCACGGTAACTATCAGTGGAAAAACAGGTTTTTCCATAATGTTCCATCACGTGTTCAGGCGTGTAATAACCAGACGCGGGGACTCTTAAAAAGTCAGTGGCCATAAAATCCCATTCGGGAAATTGCTTCAAAATGACTAAGCGGTATGTCTCGTCTGTGATACCCTCCATAGGAGCAAAGAAGAGTGAATGGGGAAGAATGGCTTTCATTTCATAGCTATACATCAGTGCTTTCATTAACTCAAGGCGTCTGGAAGGTTTTTGGCTGGTCGAAATAGTGTCAAAATGCCTATAATACTTTCACATTTCATTCATAAACTTTAGATTCAAGGATTTGACCATGACTCAAAAAATTACAGTAATTAAAGGCGATGGTATTGGGCCCTCATTAGTAGAGGCAACAATTAAGGTTTTCGATAAACTGAAAATGCCGTTTGAGTATGAATATGTAGAAGCAGGTCTTGAGGCTCATGCTCATACTGGTGAGTTGTTACCAGAAGCCACTTTGAATTCGATTGCAAAAAATAAAATATGCTTGAAGGGCCCACTGACAACACCTGTTGGAGAAGGATTTAAATCGATGAACGTCACTCTTCGCCAGAAGTTTGATCTTTATGTTAATTTGAGACCAGCGGTTTCTTTTCCAGGTGTGGTTTCTCGTTATGAAAATATTGATCTCATCACCATTCGTGAAAATACCGAAGGCTTGTATTCAGGAGAAGGGCAAACATCTGATGGGGATCATGCAGAAGCCAAATCGATTGTTACACGTCAAGGTTCTGAAAGAATTGTAGAGTATGCTTTTGATTTAGCTCAAAAATTAGGACGCAAAAAAGTGACGGTCGTTCATAAAGCAAATATTTTAAAATCAACTTCAGGATTATTTCTTAAAGTTGCCAGAGAGGTCGCTGCTAAACATCCAACAATAGAAGTTCAGGAGATGATCGTTGATAACTGCTGTATGCAATTAGTAATGAATCCTTATCAATTCGATATGATTGTAACCACCAACCTTTTTGGTGATATTCTTTCAGATTTGGCTGCAGGTTTAGTTGGTGGTCTTGGCATGGCTCCAGCGGCAAACATTGGAAAAGATATTGCTATTTTTGAAGCAGTCCATGGTTCAGCTCCAGATATTGCAGGAAAGAATATTGCGAATCCAAGTTCTGTTATGTTGGCTGGAGCGATGATGCTTGAACATTTAGGTTATGTGAAAGAAGCGGCAAAAATCAACACTGCTATTAAAGATGCCATTACTAAAAAAGATCGCATTACTAAAGATTTAGGTGGTGCTTTTGGAACGACTGATTTTACACAAGCTGTTTTGGATAGAATCTAATGACGAAAATGGTTCCCGTTTCAATCGCCCTTTTTTTAAAAGATGTTGAATCGACAGGATTCAACATCTGGATGCAAGTGCGAAATGAAGAAGGAGCTTTAAAAGGTAAGTGGGAATTTCCTGGTGGTAAAATCGAAGCCGGAGAACTTCCTATTGATGCAGTTAAGAGAGAAGTTTTGGAAGAAGTTGAGTGCTCTATTGACCACTTAACTCGCATTAAACTTTTCCGTCTCTATCCATATCAATATGGAGAAAAGACGATTTGTCTCTTTCCCTTTTTAGTTGAAGAGGCTAATCCCTCGCTTGAAAAAGGACAGTGGTTTTTTGTAAGCTATACTGAAAAAGCAGTTCCTTTTTCAAATAAAATTCCAGCGGCCAATATTCCTCTTATTAATGATCTTTGTGATTACTTAAAAACGCTTTCTGAATCTGGGACATACCAATACTTATGGAGTTAATTAAAAGCGTCGCCATTTTATTTTTTCTGACAGTTGCATTAGGAACGGGACTATTTAGTTTTCTGGTGAATTCTAAAATGACGGGAGCTGGCTTTGTCAGATTAATTACAGGTATTTGTGCTGGGTCATTGTCTTTAGCAGTGATTCTTTTTTTGAGTGCTGGCGTTTCCAAAATGATTATTTTTGTTTCAATACTTAATTTACTGATCATGATTCTCATCTATAAGTATCACCAAGATGAAAAAAGTATTCTCATGTGGTGCCTTTGGGGCTTGCAAAATATATTATTAATTTTTGTAAGTTTTGAATATTTAGAAATACTTTCACAAACCGGAAACTTTTATTTTTCTTTTTTCTTTGTCATGAGTTCAGCTCTCTTTTTTGGGATAGTGAACTACGCCATGGTTTTGGGACATTACTATTTAGTAGTTCCTAAACTTTCTGAAAAGCCACTTATTAATAGCATGCAGTTAACTTGGGCTGTACTTCTGATCAAGCTCATCTTTTCAACAATTTCAACACTCAAGTCTGCAGATTTTTTTGCTGAAGAAACAACTTTAGGTGCAGGTTATATGTTTAACTGGATTATGCTGATTATGCGCTACCTATGGGGTTATGTGGCGGTTGGTGTACTAAGTTATTTTGCTTGGCGATTATCAAAAATTCGCTCCACTCAAAGTGCAACCGGTGTTATGTATGTAATGGTTTTTTTTATGATTGTTGGTGAAATCATTTCACTCTACCTCTATCGTCAGTATGGATTGTATATATGATAACAGTGCACCTTACTTGTAAAAATTGTGGTTCTGGAATAAATGTAATCCCGGCCTTGAATGCCACCACTGCTAAATGCGAAATATGTTCTCACGATCAATTAGTGAAATTTGATGAAGAATTAATGAAAGGAAATCTTTGTGATTGTCCTGAATGTGGGAGAAAAGATTTTTATTCACAAAAAGATTTTAATCGAAAAATTGGAGTCGCCCTATTTATGATAGCGGCCATCCTTTCTATATGGACCTACGGAATAAGTTTAATCGTTCTCTATCTGATGGATCTTCTTTTATTTAGAAAACTTAATTATGTTGCGATCTGTTATAAGTGCCAGGCTATTTTTAGAGGAGTGACTAATATTGAGGAAATTCGCCCATTTGACCACGAAATGAATGATCGAATTGTGTATTCGGATCATGATTTTCATGGCAAGCCACTAAACCATTGAAACTATATAATTTTTGGACTTAAACTGGCTTGTCATGTATAATCGTATTCATCAATGTACACCGAATCAGTCGAAGTTTTACTTCTTATTTTCTGCTTGATCCTTTCATGCTTATTTTCAGGTTCTGAATCAGCATTGTTGGCCCTGTCCGCAGATCGCATTCATCAATTGATTGAAGAAAAAAGCGTCAAGGGTTTTGCTTTAAAATTTTGGGCAGATCAACCAAGTGATGTACTAACTACCATTCTCATCGGAAATAACTTAGCCAACACCATCATCGCAACACTTACTGGCATGATTGCGGGAAAAATATTTGATAATGAAGTTATTGCTATTAGTGTTGTTTTTGCAACTATCATTATTTTGATTTTTGGTGAAATTCTTCCTAAGACATTTGCTCGTGGTCAAGGTGAGCGTTTTGCTATTCCAATCATTATGTTCATTAAGGTTAGCTATTATATCCTTTATCCTGTAGTTAAAATTTTCGCCTTTATTATCAATTCCATATTAGGTGAAAATGCCAAAATGACTTCAAGGTCAATTACAAAAAATGATCTTGAGTTCTATATTTCAAAAGCTGAAAAAGACAAAAGTATCGATTCAAAACAGATCGATCTTCTTTCATCCATTCTTGAGTTTCCTAGAATTAAAGTAAAAGACATCATGGTCACACGAAATAAAGTTTTGACTCTTGATTCAGAATCAAACTTCAGACAAACAATTGAATTTATCAAGCAGGAAGCTCACTCTCGTTACCCTGTTATTGATGGCGACCTTGATAAGTGTATTGGAATCCTTCATGTTAAAGATCTCGTTTACGTTGAAAAAATTGATCATTTTACCATGCCTAAATATGTAAAGCCCCCTTTCTTTGTCTACGAACACATGAAGCTTCAGGCTGTCTTTGACCACATGAAAAGAAAGAAAGTGCATATGGCGCTAGTGAAAGATGAAACTGGCTTAGTTGTGGGAATGATTACCCTAGAAGATATTTTAGAAGAAATTGTCGGTCAAATTCAGGATGAACATGATGATGAGAGTCCCGACTTAAGCCTTACTTCAAATGAAGAGGGTGTGGTAGTAGAGGGGTCAATAAGTCTTCGTGATCTTTCTAATGACTATGAAATTGAAATACCTCTAAATGATAATTACTCAACCTTGGCGGGATTTTTGTTAGAGATGCTTGGAAATAATTTTCCCAAAAAAGGAAACATAATTATTTCTCATGGTTATTCTTTTGAGCTAAGAAAAGTTGTCAGTAACGAAATTAAAGAAGTCAAAATTCTTGCTGTCGATGGTGAAACACACATCTTTAATAAGAATGAAGAAATTGAAACTGATGAAAAGTCAGATGCTAAAGAATCTAAAGGTAAGGCCTTCTAATTAAAAAGCCTTCGTCCAAAGTCCAATCGCTCCATCCACACCTTCTGTCGGAAGAACTTGCCAAAAAGATGTAAATTCAGAGTTTCGTCTACTTTTTGCTTGATAGTAGAGGGCTAAACCGTAAGATGCCCCAATCACACTTCCGAGGGCAAATGCCGCAGTTAGAAAGTTTTCCAAGCGGTTTGTATTCATCAATATCAATTTGAAGAGGATCAATAATTATATCTTCGAGTAAAACGATTGTGAGCGTAACGGCTGCACCTGAGTAGAGAGCATATTTCGCATAGCTGGTGAAGGGAGAGGCATGGTAATTGATTCTAATTTAAGACGCTGAAAACTGGAAACACTTTTTTGTCATCCATTTCAATAGGGATCTATCGTTCTACTTCTTTCCTGTGATAGAGCTAAAAATACTATTTATTGGAGGTTCCATGAAATTCGTAATCGGCTTTTTTCTTTTAAGCACCGGAGCTTTCGCTCAAGTACTTCCACACTTAGACTTAGAAATGTCATCAAATGAATATCGTACTTATTTTAAAACCCATAATTTGAAGATAAGAGCGAGTGATCCTGAAAGTATTCAGGTTGCTCTTCGTCTTGGTGAGAGACTTTCAAATTGGATTGAAGCAGAAAATAAAAATCGTCCATCAATAAATGCTCTTCGTCTTACCTCCCCTGGAACTCGTACTGGAATACCCATTGATAAAGCCAAAATTTATTCCGATAAAACAGTTGATGCTGAAATGAAAACTCTTCTTGTCGATATGCCTGATGCAATGAAATCAGTGATTCTTTCCACTGATGATTTTCCAGTTAAGTTGCCAGTGTCTGACGAAATATTTATTAATTTGGGGAGACGTTTAGATAAAATTTATCAAACATCTGCTCGATACAAAGCTTTAATTCCTAATCGCGCGCAATATGAGGTATTGGCTCAATTAGATGTACGTGGTTACTATTTTTTAAACATTAATAAGTGGGACGCAACCAAGTTGTCAGATGTTTCTGTTATCAGTGCTGATGATGCAATTAAAGTGAAGGCGGCTCTTGTAGGAATTTGTGTTAACAACAACGTTGTGGAAGTAAAATGTCAAAAACAAGTAGAAGATGCTTGGGGGAAAAATAATATTGCAGCTCTTTACACAAATTGGATAACTGCTTCAGCAAAAATTTGGAATAACTTCTTTAATATTAAACCTTGGAGTGTCAGGCATGACATTGATTACCGCGATGCCAATGTTATGAATGTGCCTTTCAATACACCATCAATTTCAAAATTTAAGGCTTACTTGAAAGACAATCTTGAAGATGAGTGGAAATTTAATACTTGGAATTTAAGAATTATTTTTGGTGATTATTCAAATGGACCTGAACTTATTTTTCAAACTGGTGTGGTTCCTCACGTTAATGTTCTTGGTGGAAGTAGGATCGTTATGGATTCGAATCAATCGATTGAAGAATATGAATCTCAATGGACTATCCGACATGAATTCGGACACGTCTTGGGCCTTCCAGACTGTTACCATGAATTTTATGATTCAACTTTGCAAGCTTTCGTGAACTACCAATTAGATATTACAGATCTTATGTGTAGTCGTGCTGGAAATATGAATGAAAGACTTTATAAAGAGTTAACGAAAACATATCATCACTAAAATAATGGGGGATGTTTCATTTAGTAATTTGCTGAATTGAAATATCCCCTGTTATCTTTGCTCGACAGCTCAATCGAATCACTTTGTTAACAATTTTTTCTTCGCCCCATTCTTTTTTGTATTGATCATAAAGAGCTGCAAGGGTGTTGCTTTCAATTGCTCCAGGAGTTGAGAGATGATCGGCTCCTTCGGTCACTTCAATACGACAAGCTCCACATGATCCAGCAAGACAACCGTGAGGGAGTACGACGCCTCGATCTTCTAAACCATTGTATAGAATTTCGTTTTCAGAAATTTCCAATTCAATTTTTTTTTCTGTTTTTTTATCGTTAAATGACACAATGGGCATATATATTTCATCCTTGGGGTCTTAGATTATTCTCGTTTCAGACAACATATTTCGCAAGCATAATTTCAGGAGAGTGAAATGCTAACCTTTGAAAAACTCTATTCTATGGGCCATGAAGAAGTGATCTTTTTTAGTGATTCAACTTGTGGACTTAAAGCCATCGTTGCTATTCACAATACTACATTAGGTCCAGCTCTAGGTGGAACCAGAATGTGGCCATATGCTTCTGAGGCAGACGCCATTGAAGATGTATTAAGATTATCCAAGGGAATGACTTACAAGGCAGCGGTGTCTGGTTTGAATTTGGGAGGCGGAAAAGGTGTCATCATTGGTGATCCTAAGAAAGATAAATCAGAAGCGCTTTTTCGTTCATACGGACGTTTTGTTGAATCTTTAAATGGTCGTTACATCACTGCCGAAGATGTAAATACAACTGTTGAGGATATCGAGCATATCTACACTGAAACTGGTTATGCTGTTGGAGTGGCTAAAATTCACGGTGGATCGGGTAACCCAGCTCCTTATACAGCTCTTGGTGTATTCAGAGGGATGGAAGCAACTTGTATGAAAACTTTTGGCAATAGAAGTTTAAAAGGAAAGACAGTCGCTATTCAAGGAACAGGTTCAGTTGGATATGAATTGATGAAAATTTTAACAGCTGAAGGTGCAAAAATTTTCTACACCGATATTTCTGAAGCCGGAATTCAAAAAGTAAAAGAAACAATTCCGCATGCAGAATTTGTCGCACCATCTGAAATTCATAAAGTGAAATGTGATATCTTTGCTCCCTGTGCTTTAGGAGCCGTTATCAATGATAAAACGGTAGATGAGTTAAACTGTAAAATAGTTGCAGGGGCTGCTAATAACCAATTAAAAGAAAACAGCCATGGAAATATCTTGAAGAAAAAAGGTATTTTATATGCTCCTGATTATCTAATTAATGCTGGTGGTTTGATGAACGTATCAATTGAATTTGAAGGTTGGTCAGATGAAAAGTCGAAGAGAATGATCAATACAATTTACGACACTTCTTTGAAAATTTTTGATATCTCGGATAAAGAAAACAAGCCGGTTAATGAAGCGGCAGATTTACTTGCTGAGCAGAGAATTGCTTCGATCGCGCAGATTAAAACCAAGTTTATTGGTCGTGAAGTAGGACACCGTTTTCCAGGTAGAAAGAGAAACTAGTAATATCATTATGTTAGATTAAAATTAAGCCACTCAGGTATTCACCTCGAGTGGCTTTTTTTCGCTCTCAATTATACTAGGCAATTTTCCCCTTCATTCATGATTTTTCGCTCTACGGTACAATGGTATTGTGAGAAATTTGCTTTTATTCATTCTCTCTGTACTTCTAAGCTTTCAGGCTCATGCTATTGGGTTTGAAGATGGCGTTTATCCAGAATTAATTACCTCTGCACGTGCTCAAGCCATGGGTAATGCTTATATTTCAAAAGTAGATGATGCCCATTCTGCTTTTTATAATCCGGCCGGATTAGGATCAGTTCGACATACACATTTTCATTTATTAAATGCACACGTTGAGACTAATGATGACTTTCTAGCTATGTCTGGAAGTGGAAGTGGCGCCAGCGAAATTGGCAAAAACTTAAGCAATTCCTACAAGCTTGATGGTGTTCGTCAGCAGCTTTTAAATCACAAAGGGAAAACTTCCCATGCCAGAGTTCAAGCTTTTCCTAACTTAACCTTTAGACATTTTACCCTAGGCTATATGGGCTCTAAAAGAACGCGTACTACGATTGACGACACCACTAACGCAAAATTTGAATATGCTGATCGAACAGATCATGGACCTGTGGCAGCTGCTAACTTTTCTTTGTGGGGTGGAGTTTTTAAAACAGGTGCTTCAGTCGTTTGGTTACGTCGTACGGAGGCCATAGGAACTGCAGTAGCAACTAATACATTTGATTTGCCTTCTGATCAGTATAGTAAGGGGTCCATGTTTTTAGTAACTGTAGGCTCCAAACTAACATTGCCTATCGCCTTACTACCAACTTTTTCCGCGGCACTTCGAAACGCTGGTTCAAATTCATTCACTCATGATGGTGGAACGGACGCTCCTGAAAAAGTCAGGCAGACGATTGATGCTGGTTTTTCCATTACACCACAATGGGGTAAACAAGTAAGAATGCACTTAGAAGCCAACGTCAAAGATACGGGTAATAAATATGATGTGCAGGGGTCTAGGCGACTTTGTTTAGGAGCTGAGCTTGATATTGCTCGAACCATGTTCTTTAGGGCCGGTTATGCTGATGGATTTGGTTCAGCTGGGTTAGGGCTTAAAACTCATCACATCGAAATAGATGTCACTACATACGCTGTTAATTCCGAGAGCTCTGGTGGGGTTACCAAGGAAGATCGTCGATATTCCTTCTCCGTTTCCACTGGATTTTAAAGCAACAATTTGATATTGATTCCCCACAATTGAGGGTTTTACTCCCTCCCGATTTTATTGGTCTTAACAAGGAATAATTCATGTCAATTGAGACTTCTCTCTCTATCGTTAATCCCTATTCTTCTTTTTTAGATACGGTTGAAAAACCAGCTCGCTATATTGGTGGTGAACATTTTTTAGTGCAAAAAGACTGGAGCAAAGTTTTAGCGAAAGTTGCCCTTTGTTTTCCAGACGTCTATGAAATAGGAATGAGTCACCTAGGGTTCAAAATTCTTTATGATGAATTAAACCGCGAGGAATCTATCTTAGCCGAAAGAGTTTTTACTCCATGGATCGACATGGAAAAAAAGTTACGCGAACACAATTTACCACTCGTTACTCTCGAAAATTTTAAACCACTCAATCAATTTGATATTTTAGGTTTTAGTCTTCAATATGAAATGAGCTACACCAATATTTTGACCATGCTGGATTTAGGTGGAGTACCACTCTTGCAAATTGATCGCTTAGAAGATGATCCATTTGTTATCTGTGGTGGACCATGTGCTACTCACCCAGAGCCTTTGGCTCAATTCATGGATTTTGTGGTTGTGGGCGACGGAGAAAAACTATTTGTAAGACTTGCTCACTTTGTTGGGGAAGCTCGCTCTAATGGTTGGAAGAGACATGATATACTAAAAGAACTTGCAACTTGGACTGGGATCTATGTTCCTTCATTTTATGAAACGACTATTGATGATAAAACTGATTTAGAAGTCGTCGTCGGAGCAAAGCCAGAATACGCTGCCCTTGGTGTGCCAGATCGTGTACAAAGGTTCTTCATTGATTCATTAAAAGACTATCCATTTCCCACCAAGTCTCCCATTCCCCATATGACAGCCATTTTTGATCGCTTCTCCGTAGAGTTAGCTCGAGGTTGTACTGAGGGTTGTAGGTTTTGTCAGGCGGGAATGATTTATCGCCCTGTCCGTGAACGTAATCCGCAAAAAGTCATCGATCTAGTAATGGACGGAATAAAGAATGGTGGCTTTGATGAAGCTTCCTTAACTTGTCTTTCAACTGCTGACTACTCTGCTGTGACTCCTTTAGTTTTAGAATTACTCGATCGCTTGTCGGCAGATAAATCGACGCTTGGGATTTCTTCACTTCGTGCTTATGGTCTCGATGAACGAATTCTCGATAAAATGGCTAAAGTGAAAAATTCTTCTCTTACTTTTGCTCCTGAAGGTGGATCTCAAAGAATTAGAAATGTTATTAATAAAAATATTACGGAAGAAGATTTAATTAAAACAGCGGAGAGTATTTTTACACGTGGATGGACCAAGATGAAACTATATTTCATGATTGGTCTTCCTACCGAAGAAGACGAAGACGTTGCTGCTATTATGGAAACGGCTTATAAAGCTCGCCTCGAAGGCCGTAAAGCAGGATTAAGAGAGCCTGCAGTAACAGTTTCTGTTTCTTCATTTGTGCCTAAACCTCATACTCCATTTCAGTGGGCGAGTATGATTACCTTAGAGGAAATTGAACGTAAGCAAAATTTCCTTTACGACATGTCCAAAAAGTATCGTCTTAATTTTCGCCGACATTTTTCTAAAATTTCATACCTTGAAGGAATTGTTTCTAGAGGGGACCGAAGAATAGGAGATGTTATTCTTAGTGCTTGGAAAAAAGGCGCGCGTTTTGATGGCTGGGACGAATGTTTTAAATTTGATTCTTGGATTGAGTGCTTAGAAGAAAGTGGAATTAATGTGGCCAATATGCTGGGGACCATTCGTATGGATGGGAAACTTCCTTGGGATCATATTGATGTTGGTCTAGAACCAAAATTTTTAGTGAATGAATGGAAACGTGCTTTGGCTGACCGCTCTTCACCCCCATGCGGAAAACCCAACAAAGAACATCTTCACTATCCAACACTAGAGCAATTAGAAACCGCTCATGATATAGAGAAGAAAAAGTTGGTTTGTTTTAATTGCGGGATTAAATGTGATTTAAAAGGAATGGTTGATGAAAGAAGAGAATTCTTAACAACCATGAAAGCCTTTAAGAATGAGCCCTATGTTCGTCCTGTCCGTGCCCCAATAGGTAAACCTCAAGTTGAAGATAAGAGAAATCAAGAACTGGGTCATAATTACCGCATTAATTTTTCAAAAGTAGGGTCGATTACTTTTATTTCTCATTTAGATTTACAAAAGATCATGATGAGAATTTTTAAACGAGCTGGCTTGAAAGTATTTTACTCAGAAGGCTTTAACCGTAGACCATTAATTGCTTTTGGACCTGCACTATCACTAGGGATCTCATCTCTATCTGAGTTTCTTGATGTACGTACTCCTGAAGCTCTCGATGAAAGCCAGGTTTTGAATCTGTTGTTAGAATTTTCTGAAAAGGGAATTCTTTTTAACTCAATTACCAAAATTGATAAAAGGGCTCCCTCAATTCAAGATGCTGTAACCGAATTTACCTATTTCTTACCGGTGAATAATGCAGAAAAGATTGATGAAGTTATTAAGAAAGTAGAAGATGAGACAGAACTCAACATCCAGTCTTTTTCAAAAAAAGATCAGATCTACGTCGCTAAAAATATAAAGCCCATGATCAAGAATTTGAAGAAAGATCGTTTAAATCTTGAAGTAAAGCTGATTAATACCATTCATGAAGTTAGTCCTTGCAAAGATTTAATGGGATTAGAAATAAAGACACGAGTGGATCAAGGGACATCAATTCGTACACATGAATTGATTACACTTTTTAAAGATCTAGGGTTGCAGGTTGAAAAACCGATTAAGATAGAAGTCGCGATGAATTAATTTTCATCGCTGTCTTCATCAGAATTTTGATTTTCATCATTTTGATTGGATTCTTGTTCTTGTCCACAAAGTTGTAAGCACATTTTTTTGTTTTCTTTTTGAAAGCGTAAAACTTCACCTTGATCTTCTGGAGTAAAGCCAAATTGACCAACAAAACCTTCAAGGTTACGTTTTGGTTCATCCCAACCTGGATAGTAGTTTTCTGAGCCATCTTTTTTAACTGTAACAAAAGCCCCGCAGTCCTTTAATTTATCTTCATACATATGGTTATCAAGAATACAAAGTTTAAAACGATCACCCAGATCTCTTACGTCATAAACGTTTACGACATGGATAAAACCTGGTTTCTTTAGGTTGGTGAAAAAGATTTTGGGAACATGGTTGATAGCTAGCTTATCTTGTACGTCACTTACGAATTGGCTCACTTTAGCTTCTTCCATTTGCCCTTTTTTTCCAATAAATGAGACATTGACTGATCTTATACGTAAGGCTTTATCGGCCCACTTCCATACTACCTGGTCTTTAAATAATTGTTTTATGATTGGATGAGAGCTAAATTCACGTGTGTTTTTAAAACCTGGAATGATTTGTGCTCGTCCTCTCATGATTTTTCTAATCTTGTGACGATAAAAGCGGATAAATTTATTTTGATCATCTTCGCTTGGAGCTTTGTCTAATTTTTGATCAGGATCATAGAATGCTAAGTAACTAAAGTTTCTTGTAACACTTGAGTGACCCCAGCAATAGCCCACTGTTCTTTGAGTATGATCGGCAAAATCGCTCCGTTCATTTAAAAAGGAAAGGAGATTTTCTCCACTTTCTGGGAAAGTTTTATTTCTCGCTGTCTTTAAGATTCTAAAATCATCAAAGCACTTTTGTTGGCAACTTAAATTCGATTCATCATCATTATGTAGAGCTAGCGTTTGTTCTTTTTTCTGAAGGTATTCGTGATCTTCAAAGGGTTTGCTTACTGCCCAGAGAAGCTCTTCAGGTAGTTTAAAAATATTTAAGAAGACTCCTACTCCTATGACTGAAGTTTGGCTTTTTAAAACCTGAGCTTTTGCCGTAGAAGCTTGCAGGACACATACTAGAGTAAGGGAAATTAATTTTTTCATATTAGTATTATAGTCAGCAAGCTTTTGGACCAGGGGGAAGCTTGTAAACATTCCAGCCTGTCAAAAAGTTGAGCACCTTTCTGACTAACAATTTCAACAGATTATGGTGCACTTGGAGCATGCTTTTGGCCCTATCTTTCTAGGCAAAAGCCTTGAGATTAGGTAAGCTTAGGCCATTATTTTTCAATTTTCATGGTAGGGCAGCACTATGGCAAATCAAGTGGCCGAAAATGTTAAAACAGGAACCAAAGTTGTTATGAAAACAAAAAGCACTAAACTATCACCTGAGCTTCAAAAGAAAGTCGATCTTGCTCAAAAATATAAACTTACAAATGAAGATCTTATTCAATTTTTAAAGAATGTTTATCTTTCTCGTAAAGTTGATGACGCTGAGATTTCAATGAAGAAGCAAAATAAAGCCTTCTTTCAAATTTCAGGAGCAGGTCATGAGGGTGTACTGACTGCCTTTGCAAAAGTTTTAAAACCGAAACATGATTATTTTGTTCCTTATTACCGTGACCGTGCTTTATGTCTGGGTTTAGGGATGACTCCTTATGAAATGCTTTGCCAGGCCAATGGAAATGAGGGTGATATTGCATCTCATGGTCGTCAAATGCCTGCCCACTGGGGCCATGTTGGTCTAAACATCATCACTAAATCTTCTTGTACCGGGACTCAGTTCTTACAAGCTTGTGGGATAGCTGAAGCAGGTTTGCAGTTACAAAAATTAAAATTAAAATTAAAAGATGGCCCCGTTTATCATGAGAAAGAAATTGTTTATGTTTCTTGTGGTGATGGCACAACTTCGCAAGGTGAATTTTGGGAAGGAATGACCACTGCTTGTGTAAATAAACTTCCAGTTCTTTTTTTAGTTGAAGATAATGGTTATGCCATTTCCGTACCTGTGTCGGTGCAAACTCCAGGCGCCTCTATCTCAAAAGCCTTGGCAAATTTTCCTGGCTTAAAGATTTTTGAATTTGATGGTAATTGTCCAATTGAATCTTATGCCGCTGCTGTTGAAGCTGAAAAATATCTAAGAGCTGGTAACGGACCTGTCCTTTGCCACGCTTACGTCACACGACCTTATTCACATTCTCTTTCTGATGATCATGGTTTTTATCGCACGCAAGAAGATCTAGCCAATGAAGCGAGAAAAGATGTTTTTAACAGTTATCCAAAATTCTTAGTGGAAGCTGGTATTTCTAGTGAAGAAGAAAATAAAGAGTTATTAGATAAGACTGCTGACTTTGTTCGCGAAGAAATGAACAAAGCCCTCAATACTCCTTGGCCTAAATTAGATACTTATATGGATCATCTTTATTCACAGATTGATCCAGCATCATCGCAATTTGAAACGGAGCCAAAGTTTACGGGCAAAGATGATATTCCACTAGCTGGCGGAGTGAACTTAACTCTTAAAAGTGAAATCAAAAGAAATCCCCTAATGGTTATGTTTGGTGAAGATGTTGCAGACTTCACCGATGAATCCAAATTAGATAACCCTGACTTAAAAGGTAAGGGTGGCGTTTTTAGAGTTACCTCTGGAGTACAAAGAGCAGCTAAACCTGGACAAGTTTTTAATTCTCCTTTGGCTGAAGCCAATATTATTGGTCGTGCTATAGGAATGTCCATGAGAGGGCTTAAACCAGTTGTTGAAATTCAGTTCTTTGATTATATCTGGACAGCCTATATGCAGCTTAAAAATGAAATGGCGACCACACGTTATCGTTCAGGTGGGGACTTTAAATGCCCTATGGTGGTGAGAGTTCCAATTGGTGGATACTTAAAGGGTGGTTCAATTTATCACTCTCAATCAGGTGAAAGTTTGTTTACCCATATTCCAGGAATTCGTGTGGTCTTTCCTTCCAATGCTCAAGATGCCATTGGGTTATTAAGAACTGCCATTCGTTGTGACGACCCAGTACTCTTTTTAGAACACAAGCATTTATATTATCAGGGTTATAATCGTTGTGCTGATCCAGGGGAAGATTATATGATTCCTTTTGCTAAAGCCCGTATTGCCAAAGAGGGAAGTGATGCAACGATAGTTGCATGGGGTGCCTTAGTGAATAAATCCCTTGAAGCTGCTCGCCACTTTGAAGCTCAAGGAAAGTCGGTTGAAGTTATTGATCTTAGAACATTGGCTCCTTTTGATATGGAAGCGATAAAAAGATCTTTAAAGAAAACTGGTCGCTTAATGATTGCTCATGAGGAAGTTAAAACTTCTGGTTTTGCAGGTGAAATCGCCGCTCGAGTTAATGAAGAATGCTTTGAAATGCTAGATGCTCCTATCCTTAGAGTGGCAGCAAAAGACACTCATTGCGCCTATAATCCAGGTTTAGAAGACCTCATTCTTCCTCAAACTTCTGATGTGACTTCAGTACTTGATCAACTTCTAAAGTACTAACGTGCAAAATCTTCAAATGAAAAAACAAAACAAACTAACACTTCTACTGTTTGTAGGAGTGCTAGTTTTAGATCAAATCAGTAAAATGATTTTTTGGAAAGGTAGTATTCATAATTCGGGAATTATTTTCGGAAGTCTTTCTAATCTTGACCCAGTTATTCGAATCATTTTCTTTTCAACGCTATTTACTTTAATTCTTTTTATTGGTTTTTTGCTTAAGTTTTATTTTTTAAATTCACCTCGATTTAAGCTGCTCAATAATGGCCTTGCCCTTTTCTTGGCGGGAATTACGGGAAACGCAATAGATCGTGTTCGACTGGGCGCTGTTATCGATTTTATCCCAGTTCGTTTGCCCATGATTTCTTTGTACTATGCTAATTTCTCAGACGTGGTTCAGCTGATTGCCTTTGTCATCGTAATCTACTGCATCTTTAAACAAAGCGATGAGCTTTTTCCTGAGGATAGCCAGCGGCGTTTTAATTTAATGGAGCCTAAATACCAAATCTCTTTTGCTTTCAAATTTAGTCTTGTTTCTTTTTTTTCAATGTTAGTGATGGGGACTTTTTCCTACGTTTTTATGAAAGTGTATAACCCTCTTTTTAATTCATATCTACAAAGCGTCTTCGTCTTTTTTTGGATGATTTTAGGTTTATTGATGACACTCACTAGCTTTCTTTTTGGACTTGCCATGTCTGCCAGAAAGATTGGACCTATCTTTGCGTTAAAGCGATTTATCAGTGAAGTTAAAGAAGGGAAGGTGGTTGAGTTGAAGCTCCGTGAACTTGATTCGTTTAAGGAGCTGGAAGAAATTTCAAAAGAAATAAATGAATTGATTAAAAAAGACTAAAAAAAAGAGCCTTTCGGCTCTTTTTAATATTAATACATTCTTGTATAGCAATCGAGTTCTTGGTCAACATTGTTCTGATTACTTTTTAAATTCAATTTTACTTTGATACCATCAGCACTGACACCAATCGACTTTTTTGGAATTTGAACCGTGAAAGTTGATTTGTTGTTGCTTGCAACCCAAACCTGAACTTCAGCTTTATCTTCTTTCTTTGACATTAAAAGGACACCAGAGTTGTTTTGATTGCCGTAATCATCAAGTCCACTAGTTAAAAACAAAGTACCCTCCGTACCATTCTTCAATGAAATGATTGTACGGTCATTAGAGTAAATATCTGGAGGAAAACAAGTAAAATGCTGGACCGCAAAAACATTTCCAGTGATGAGGAAAGAAAGAGTTAGAACTTTATTTAGTGACTTCATTATTTGACCCTTGTTAACATCTTTATCTCTATATAGTTTGATATACCAAACAGAAACAAGGATGAATAGATGGAATTATTTAAATTGTTACTCTTTTTAGTCTGTGTACCTGCTTTTGCAGGGCTTAATCATGCACCTCAATCATTTGCCTATAAAAATGGTAAAGCTGTTTTCGTTGATTTTGAGGAGGCTAATTATAAACTTACTTATAATGGTGCTACGCAAGTGCAAACTGTGGCTGCCACTATTAAGTTTGAATCATTTGAAGACGGTTACCCCATTTTTGATTTAGTGAAAGATCCCACCTCCGTGAAACTTGATGGAGTAAACATAGGACAGTCACTAGTTCGTACTCCTGATAATGCAACATCAGTTCGTATCTTGGCAGAGATGGTTAAGGCCGGCGTTCATACATTGGAAGTTTCTGCACCATTGACTCAAACAGTTCGTTACACGCCCCAAGGTGTGAACTCTGCATTTTGGTTTTCAGATCTTGATGACCGCTCTTACTTAGAAGCTTATGCTCCGGCCAATTATGAATTTGACCAAGTAAAGATGACTTTTGATATTGAATTTCTAAATTTAAAGGACCAAACTTTTTATACCAATGGAAAACTAACAAAAATTTCTGAAAATAAATATCACATCGATTTTCCCGCTTACTTTACATGCTCGTCTTTATTTTTTCATACAGCGCCTGTTGGTCGCTACCCAGAAGCTAAGACAATCTTTAAAAGTTTAGATGGACGTGATATTCCTATCACTCTCTATTCAACCAACTCAAGCCCAAAGCTTGAGCAAATGAAAAACAACGCACTGGCGACCTTAAAAGAACTTGAAAATGATTACGGTAATTTTCCTCATCAAACATTAGTTATATTTGAAGCGGGTTCAGGCGGTATGGAATACTGTGGAGCAACTATGACTGACGCTGGATCTCTGTCTCATGAATTAACTCACTCTTATTTTGCTCGGGGGATAATGCCTGCCAATGGAAATGCAGGTTGGTTAGATGAAGCGATTGCTTCTTGGCGTGACAAAAGATATCCACAATCTTCTTCAATGCCACCTTCAACACAAATGGCATCACATACACAGTATACAAGAATGACAGATAGAGCTGCTTACACCAGAGGCGCAACTTTCATGGCCTATTTAGATAAAAAAATCAAAGACCAAGGCAAAGGTGGTTTAAAACTTTATCTGGCCCATTTAGTGGAAACACAACTTTTTAGCCCGCTAGTGACAGAAGAGTTTTCAAAAATGATGACAGAGTTTACTGGAGTTGAAGTAAAAGCTGATTTTGACCGTGTTGCTTATGGGAAAGCTCCTGTTAGAGGCTTAGAGCGTGAAACTCATCCTCTTCATACCAAAATGTCTTTAAAAGATTATCAAGACCTTTTGAAATAATTTGAAAAAGCCCTGCTTTAAGCGGGGCTTTTTTTTTGCTATCTTAGTGTCATGAAAAAATACTTTCTTCTCTTTTTAATTAGCTTTTCAAGTTTTTCCACAGAAATTAAACCGACGACTGAATTTTATACTTTTTGGGGAGGCTTGAAAAGAATTGCTCGCACTTATTGGAATAAAGGCGAGATGGTGTATTTAAAAGAAGATAATGTTTTGAATCGACCTTTACCCATTTATATCTCTAAATCGAAGACCAAAAGACCTGTAATTATCTTGTTCGTGGGAGTATTTGGGCGTCCAGATGGAATTATTGTCCCAGGTATGATTGCAGACCTAGAAAAAAATGATGTTCATCTTTTAGTGATACCAAGTTTTATTTCAGAAACCTATATTATGGCGAGAGTAGCGACAGCTAATAAAAATATCTGGGAAGAGGAAGCCAGCAATCAAATAGCCCTTGTTAGGGCTGGCCTTAATCTTATTGGACAAGAGAATATTTCTTCATTACATGTGGTGGCTGAATCCCTAGGAGTTTGGCAGGCAATTATGCTTTTAGAAGGTGATTGGAATTTTGAATCCTTTTCTTTGCTTTCCCCTCCGCTTCATCTCTCAAATGCAGTCGATCGCTTTGATCAGCTGATTAAAAAAAATAAAGTTATTTATGATGATTGTTCCTATTGGTGGCGCTGGCCAATTTTACTTAAGCGTTATTATTCCGAAAAACTCCCTTCTCTGGCTCAGGAGGAAGATGTACGTTGCTATGGAGCTTGGGGCATTCAATCTTTTCTTAAAGGAATAGAGAAAGTTGGGGAGATAGTTTACAAGGACCAGAAATTAGAAAAAAAGAAAGCTGACAGTTTTCGTACATTTGTCGAATTGGTCACACCAGAATTTTTGCCATTTTTTACCGTTCATAATGACAAACTTGATCTTTATTACTGGAAAAAACAAATGCTTTTGAAATCAAAAAAGCTTCAAATGATTTCAGCCTTAGATGATTTTTTAAATGATAAAGAAGAATGGGACTTATGGAAGCAGGATCCAGACTTTAAAGATAAAATAAAACTTTACCCCTATGGTGGACACTCCGGAGAGTTAGGAGAAGATCTTTTCTGGCAAGATTTGAGTAAATCCTTGAATCTTAACGACTAACCTATGTCTAAAAATTAGACACTATGTAACTATTATTCTTAAACTTCTCTAAAATTCATCTAAGTCCTATACTGTTTCTAAATCAATGGAAACAGAAACAACAGGAACAAAATGAAAAAACTAATTCTTCCACTACTCTTACTTTCTAATATAGCTATTTCAAATAGTGCTCAAGCTCAATCGCAAAGTATGTTTGCTGTGGTTGGAGGATTTGAGTATTTATTTGAACGAGTTTTTCATATTGAATCTTCACCAAATCCTGGTTATCGAATTGATTATTCAAGAAAATCAACTTTAAGAGATATAGCTCAATATAATATTAATTCTGAACTTCGTAATCCTAATATCAACTCAACATTTTCTTTTACAAATACTGATAAAGATTTTGAAGGTGTTTTTAAGAAGGACATGGGTGTTTGTCGAGGTTATTCAGGACTAAGACGTAAGTTTCGGTTTTTGTCTTTTTTTGATTATAATAATGTGTCAAAGATAGAAGTTCCTTCAAGAGAAAATGAAAAAAAATTTGTTAAATTTTATAAAAAGATTGTTAAAGATATTCGTAACTATAAATTTAGAGTTATTCCAGGATTTTCTAACTTGAAGGACTTTTCAAGTGACCCATTGCTTGCTCCAATGCTCAAATGGCAAGTTCTCTATGAATGGAAGGATAGAAACTTTTCACCGGGGATGGGGACAGGAAAATTACTTAAAGGAGCTTTTGTCCATTCAACATATGAAGAGATGATGGATGTTCGTGATCGCATCGAAAAAAACAAGCAATTGGGGCATAATACGTTGATGTGGTTGTCCCAGAAGAAGTCTAGCTGGATTCACGCCCTTGAAGCGATCGATGCGACGACTGTGCAGGAAGATGGATCTTTTAAAATTACTTTTTGGAATGACAAATTTATAAACCTCGACCGCGCTCAATCCTCGTTACTGGTATTAGCAGATGGAAGGCTTATATATAACGATACAATTGTTGAAAGAGAATTAAATGCAGCTGGCGTTACAGACGAAAATGACGGCGAAATTGTTTATATGTCTCAAAAGCTAAAAGAATTTTGTAGTAGCTCTCCAGAAAAATGTGAGCTTAAGTAATTATTTTTGAATTTGTGCTTTCATCTTTCTTTCTAGCTGGAAACGATCCCGAGTATAAAACCAATCGTTTCCAGCTCCTCTTCCTACGGCCTGAAATTTGTCGGTATCGATTTTGCCATCGAGAATAATGCTATCATCTACATGGATTTTCACCACTTCTCCGGTAATTAATCGACCTGAGCCCGGGGCATCACCATAGTTTAAAATATCTCTTAAAACACATTCAAATTGTAGACTTGATTCTTTCATTCTCATGGCACGAACTAGTTCTGATGGGATTGGAGTAAGGCCTGCGAAGGTAAATTCATCTTCTCCGTAGGGTAGTTCAGAACTAGCTTGATTAATTTTTTCAACATAGGGGAGAGTACAGAAATTGACCACAAACTCTTTTTCGCGCTCTATATTGATGACGGTATCTTTCTTTTCTCCGTTGGACGAACGAATGAAGGGACAAAATGCAATGATCATAGGTTTTGCTGACACTGCAGTGAAAAATGAAAAAGGTGCTAAATTATTGCTATCATCACTATTTCGAGTAGAAATAACAGCTATCGGTCGCGGTAAAATTCCACCTATTAAAAATTTATAATTGGCAGAAAAATCAGAAGATTTAGGGTCAAAGCTTTGCATTAGTTTTTCCAACTCATAAAATATTGTTTGTTTTCATTTTGCTTGAACCACTCACTCATTTCTAGTGGGTAGCGGGTATCTACCATGACGGCATATTCATTGGTGTGAGTGCGTTCATTGGCTTTTTTAAAAGCTTGAGGGTGAGGTCCATGGTTTATTCCTTGAGGATGGAAAGTTATGGCTCCAGCTCCGATATTATCGCGGCTAAAGAAATCTCCCTCGTGATAGAAAAGAACTTCATCATAATCAATATTGGAATGATAAAAAGGAACTTTTAAAACTCCTTGTGCTGAGTCTTCCAAGGGGCGCGCGACAAAAGAACAGATGACAAAATTTTGGCAAACAAAAGTGGTATGGGCAGACGGTGGCATATGGTAACGGTGACTAATGACGGGACAATAGTCATAGATGGATAATTTCCATGGATAGAGATTTCCCTTCCAACCTTTAACATCCAAAGGATTAAAAGTGTAAGTTACAGTACTCATTTTTCCTAGATGTTTGATTTCTATGGCATATTCTTTACAATTTTGCTCTGAACCAACCGCAGCCTCAGGAACAAAAATAGCCGTTTGATCATAGAGTGCATTAGGACCAAGAATTCCACGACTTGGCTGTTCGAATTCTGTTGTCGCTTCAACTTTTAATATTTTTGTCGCAGTAGAGAGATAAAGTTTATAAGTGGTCCCTCTAGGAAGGATGATGTAATCACCTTTTTTATAGGGAATATGGCCGTAAGTTGTTTCAATTTTTCCTTCGCCATCATGAATAAAAAATAATTCGTCAAAATCAGCATTTCTAAAAAATTTGGAAAAGCTTTTGCTATAACGACCAAATGAAAGCGTTACGTCTTTATTAAAGAGAAAGGGAACAAAAGAATTATCTGGAACTTGATCAAAGCGAGGAGGGAGATTGCGGGGTTTTAATTCTCCCTCAATTGTTTCCCAATTAGTCAGCTGTTGTTCATGATAAAGATGAGAGACTCGTCCAAAGAATCCCTTTCTTCCATGTTCTTCTTCGTACAGCCCTTCTGGGATTTTCACATGGGCTTGTTTAGTATATACGCCTGATGCTTTAAAGTTACTCTCGTTCATCGATGCCTCTTAAATTTGAAATTTTTCTCTCATTGGCCCCACCTTGTTTTTCAAAGTACCAATTTTATCAATATGAAGTTCTAGACTATCTCCAGGTTTAATCCATTGGTCTAGTTCTAGACCACAGCCAGTTCCAACTGTTCCTGAACCAAATAAATCACCGGCCAATAGCCATTCATCTCTACCTGCAAAGGTTAGCATTTGAGCAAAAGAAAAATGGGCGTCTCCGCTTTGTCCTTTTGACCACTCTGTTCCATTTATTTTGGCTGTCATTAATAAATTGGGCTCTTTGTAACCAAACTCATCTACAGTGACAATGACGGGACCAATGACCGAACAAAAATCTTTTCCCTTAGAGGGCCCTAAGCGAACTTTCATTTCTGCTTTTTGAATATCGCGCGCTGAAATATCATTTAAAATGGTAAAACCTAGTAGGTTTTTAAAAACGTCTTTTTCTTTTATATTGTAGCAATCTCTGGCCATGACTACGGCTAGTTCTAATTCATAATCGAGTTTATTGGTGAATGATGGCCACAAAATCTCTTCTTCAGGTCCTATAAAATTAGCTGTAGACCCCTTGTAGTATACTGGGAGGTCGTACCATTCTGGTGGTACAGGTTCACCACGTTTTTCAAAACCAATTTTGACATGTTTTTCATGACTGAAGAAATCACGGTAAGTTGTTATTTTATCGATAGGCTTTCCCAGTCGTACATCAGCTAATTTAGTAGTTTTAACTTCGATACCAGACTTTTGAAAATTATGATAAATCTCAAGTGTTAAACGTAGTTCTTCAAGGGGATCATTCTTATATTTTAAATATTCAGAAAGTAGAGTAGGTGCTTTATGGAAGGCTCTTTCGATGACATTATAAAAGCCTTCTTTCTTGTATACCGCTTGCCATACAAAGTTAGGGTCAATAACTGTCGTACCTTCGATTAATCCTAAACGTGGCTCATGATTAGTGTTTGTGGTGTAATGACAAATTTTCATTTTACTCTTCCAAATTTATGATCATATTGTGGTAAGATTTCTTCCATCGCTTCATAGAAATGCTGCATTTCTTTTTTAGTCCCTAAGGAAACTCTGACGAATTCGGGCATTTCATTAGTACGTAAAGGACGAATAATGACTCCTCTATTTAAAAGCTCTTGAAATAAATATTCGCTTGCCTCAGCACTACCTGTTTTAAAAGTAATGAAGTTTGTCGCTGAAGGAATAGGTTTAAAGCTCTTTGTGGTTAGAAAATTCCAAAGTTCTTGATAGCGTTTTTGATTATTGGCAATGGTTCTTTCTAAATGAGGATAATCTTCGATTGCTCCACAAGCTCCCAGCTGCGCCACCATAGATGGCTCAAAAGGGAGTTTTACTTTTGTTAAGTTGGTGATGAGATCATCGTGAGCGAAGCCGTAGCCAACGCGAATTCCTGCTAAACCGTAAGCCTTAGAAAATGTCCGTAAGGTGATGACGTTGTCATATCGATAGTCCATTGAATCGGGATAATCAAAAGTGCCTCGAGCAAATTCAAAATAGGCTTCATCTAAAATGACCAATGTATGTTGAGGAACAAAGGTCATCAGATAGTCGAACTCTTTTTTGGTAATATAGGTCCCAGTAGGATTGTTAGGATTTGCGACATAAATTATTTTAGTATCTTCGGTAATTTTACTGGCCATGGCTTGGACATCGTAGCGATAGTCTTCTGTTAAAGGAGTACGAATAAGTTTTGCTCCTGCCCCACGAGCTAAGATATAAAATCCAATAAAAGTGCCATCACTGGTTAAAATTTCATCACCGGGCTGCACGAAGGCTCTCATGATATAGCCCATGATTCCTTCTGAACCATTACCTAAAATAATATTTTCTTTTTTCAAGTGATAGAGTTCAGAGAGACTCTTTTTAAGTCGAAATGCATGCATATCTGGATAACGAAATGTATCCCATAACCCATAAGTCATTTCACGAATAGCGTACGGAGATGGTCCAAGTGGATTCTCATTGCTAGCAATTTTAGAAATGCGAGTAAGACCTTTTTCTCGAGCCAATTCATCAATTGGTTTTCCCGCCTGATAAGTCTCAAGATTCTTGATATAGTGAGGTACTAATGTTTTTTTGCTTACAGTCATAACTTGCTCAAGTGATACGTAAAAGATAGAGTAAGAATACTTTAAACGAACGAGGTTGAACATGGACATTTTGAAAGGGAAAAAGGCTTTAATTTTAGGATTGGCTAACGACCGTTCGATTGCTTGGGGTATTACCAGAGCTCTAAAAAATGCTGGCGCAAGTGTCGCGCTAACTTACTTAAATGAAGCCCTTCAAAAACGTGTCGAGCCTTTAGCTGCTGAAATTGGCGCTGATTGGGTTTGCCAAATGGATGTTACAGTTGATGAACACTATGCACAGTTAAAAGATATTGTGGAAAAGAAATGGGGAAAATTTGATATTTTAATTCACTCATTGGCTTTTGCCGATAAAGACGATTTAGGAAGAGATTTTTCAGAGACTTCAAGAAAAGGTTTTCTTATGGCCTGTGATATTTCTGCTTTTTCTCTAGTGGGACTTTGTAATACTTTAAAAGAACAGATGAATCCAGGTTCGTCGGTAATCGCACTTACTTATCATGGTTCAACAAAAGTGGTGATGAATTATAACGTTATGGGTGTAGCGAAAGCTGCACTTGAATGTAGTATGCGTTACCTTGCTGATGATTTAGGTCCAAAAGGAATTCGTGTAAATTGTATTTCTGCTGGCCCTATTAAAACGTTAGCTGCCTCAGGAATTTCTGGATTTCGTGACATTTTAAAAACGGTTGAAGAGAAAGCACCGATGAGAAAAAACATTACCACTGAAGATGTTGGAGGAACGGCTCTTTATCTTTCTTCTTCACTTTCAAATGGTGTCACTGGACAAATTCTTTATGTGGACTCAGGTCTTTCTATTCTTGGTGTCTAATAATTTATGTTTGGCACCTTTCAAGAAGAGCATTTACTCAAAATGAAAGAGGGCATTGAGCTTTACAATGCTCAAAAGTATTGGGAATGCCATGAGGCACTTGAAGATGTTTGGATGGAAGATGCTAATGATCCTGCCAGAAATGTCTATTGGGCAGTTATTCAAGTCGCCTCAAGTTTAATTCACTATCGTGATGGAAAAATAGTCGGAGCTATAGGCTTGCTTACAAAAGCCCGAGAAAAATTTGTTCGTTGTGAAACTTTAAAAGTTGAAACGCCATTGCTTTATAATTATCTTGATTGGCAAAAGTTCAAAGAAATTACTTTTAAGATTCCTAAGGAACCAGAACTTTCAGATTTTCAAGATCTTTTTCATTTCAGGTTTACCAGTTATCCTTTTCAAGGTTTAGTTAAATGATCGTGTTTACTTCATTTAAATTGGGCTTTAATCTTTTTTTTCGTCGTAAAATTAATTTACTTTGGGGAATTATACCCTTCATTTTAGGTGTAATCCTTTATATTGCTTTTGGAGCGTGGATGTTTTCTATGCTCCAACTTTTTTCGCAGGATATTCTTAAGCTTAATTTTATGAACTCTTGGATTAGTGGGATCACTTTTACCACGATAAGTATATTAGTCGCTGTAGCCGTTTACTTTCTTTTTAATTGGCTCTTTCTTCTTTGTGTCTTCTTTTTGTCATATCCTTTTCATCGAATGATCAGCCAAAATACATTGGCTGAATTAGGTATTGTTGAGACAACTCGTTCAACTTTTTCCCTTGATAACTTAAGGGGAGAAGTGATGAAAGTCTTACTTAATTTTGTTTTGGCTCTAGTTGTTTTTTCCTGTGCTAGCGTTCCTGTATTTTCTCTTTTAGCGGTTGCCGCTTCTGCCATTCTAGTCAGTATTCAATTTATTGATTACAATTGGAGCAAAAGGAATTTTCTTTTTAAAGACTGCCTAGCTGATCTAAAGTTATATTTTAAAAACTATCTAGGCATGGGGTTAATCAGTTTATTTATTATGGCCATACCCTTAATCAATGTCATGTTTATGCCTGTCCTGGTAAGCGTTTTTACCACGCTGTTTTATAAACAACGAGGAGAAGCATGAAGATTTTAATACGCCTTCCTAATTGGTTAGGTGACATTATGATGAGCTTCCCTTTCCTTCATGCAATTCAGAATGTTTATCCTGAAGCAGAATTAATGATCATCATTAAGCCTCAATATAGAGAACTAATGGAGCTATTACCTTTCAAGGTAAGGGTGATTGAGTATGATAAAAAAAGAGATGGCGGGCTTCCTCACCATATTCATAAGTTTTCAGTCAATCAAAAATTAATCTTTAATATTGATCTTTTTTTCTGTTTACCGCCTTCATTTTCTTCTGCTTTCATGGGGCAATCATTTCGCGCTAAAGCCCGGGTCGGATACACAGGAGAATGGAGATCATTTTTATTAACACATAAAAAAGCAAAGCCAGTGGGTGTTCATCGCAGTGAGGAATATCTGGAATTAATTGATCTTTTTAAAGGTGAAACCGTTACTCGACCTGAAAAAATTTTATCAAGACCTTTTGCTCCTTACTTTGAAGGTGAAGAGCAATCATATGTTGTGATTAATGTGAATTCGGAAGCATCATCGCGAAGACTACCTGTGAAGAAATGGACTGAGTTACTGGAACTATTTCAAAGACAAAAATTTGTTTTTATTGGGATGGAAAAAGATCAAGAGCGTGTAGCAGAAGTTATTGCAACTTTACCTGAGGGGCGAAATGAATATGTCAATTTAGCTGGCAAGACTTCAATACTTGAATTGGCACAACTTCTTTCTCATTCAAAAGGACTCATCACAAATGACTCTGGCCCAGCTCACCTAGCTTCTTATGTAGGTGCTTCTGTGGTTGTCTTCTTTGGAGCTGGTGATCCTAAAAATACAGCTCCGACTTACGCTCGGGGAAATACACTGATTTTTAATGAACTTGTTTCTTGTTCCCCTTGCCTCAAAAACGAATGCCCGATCAAGACTTTAGACTGCTTAAATCGTATTTCTATGGATAAAGTACTCGATCAGGCCTACAGCTTTCTTCACCTCTCCTAAAATGATAGACTCCCTTCATCTATAAAAATTACCAATGAACATTTCATAACCTAAGGTTGTGTTACACTCCTTTCAATATTATGAGGATAAATCATGAAAAAGCTTTTAGCTTTTGGCCTACTTTCAGCGACACTTTTAACGACTTCCATAGGTAGTTATGCTCGCTGCCAGGATCAGTATCTAAATAAAATTGAATATAATAAAACATTTGCAGATAAGTTTTGCGGTAAAATGAATAACTGTGCCTTAGGGGCTTTAACTCTAGGGTACTTTGGAAGCTTTTTAATTGTCGGCTTTGCCTCAACACCTTTGGTTATGGCTCCTACCGTAGTTTTAGTGGCGGACGATTATATTGAAGATTTAATGCATGATAACTACTACAAGAATATTATTCGCTTAACCAATTATGCTGAATACGTTGCGGGTACAATGCCTATCCCTAATGCTAATATAGTTTCAGGCTATGAAGCCACTGTGCTTGTGCCAGACGATGGGAAAGACGCCAAAAAAGCTAAGAAAATTAATCAAAAAGTTCGTGATGCCAATCTTGAATTAGTGAAAATTCATGCACAAATAAGAAAAGAGCTCTCAAAGTCAGAGAAAACTTTTGTTAAACTTTATAATCAGTTATCAGAAGATATTCCCGGAGTGACCATTAAAGAAATGGCCAACATTATTACCGAAGCCAATAATCAGGATTTACTTTGTAACGGTATAATTGGAGCCTATGACGAAGACGTCTCAATGCGAGATGATTATGTTATTGTCGATGGCCCAAGTAAAAAAGAAAAACGAAAGGAAAAAAGACATAATAAAGAAGTTGATCGCCATAATAAACAAGCATTAAAAACGTTGAAAAAGAATAAATTCGCCAAAAGAGGCGAAATTATCGACTACCTTGTTAGAAGACTTCAGCACTAATTAGAGCCAAGAAAACAGTGGAAGCCCAATAGAAAGACCGTACATTGAGGTCTTTTTGTTCAAATTTTCCCATGAAAGGTAATTGGCTTCAACAAAGACTCTTTTTCCAAATCGAAGCCATAGATTCTGATAACTCGCCCCCTTGAAAGGGTAAAGAAACATTCCATAGTTCATAGTGTAATTATGAAGGCCAAAGGCATGTAAATAATTGAGCTCAAAACCTTGAGGATAAATGATTTCATTGTAGGACTTAAAGCCCGTGCGATAGTTATAAACGTAGTTCACCATTTGACCACCCAAGAGAGAGACAACTTGTAGGCGGTTATCAAAAATCAAAGAAATTTCTGACGCGTAATAAAGACCAAAATTATTAAAGAATGATTTTTGCCAAATTAAAGCATCGAAAAACCTCATAGAGTTTTTTGAATCGAGAGTAAAGTTTCCATAAAGCTGATAAGAGGGAGTGACTAATTGTTGAGATTCAGCTTCGCTAATTTGACTTTTAAATGCATAAGGACCAACTCCAAAGGCAGTCCTAAATCTTTTGAGATGGGCTGGTGGGTGTGCTTTTATTGTAACCGTCTGAATCTTGCCTTCATCATTTTTGACTTGAATTCTAAGTGGTGACTCATTTTTGACGAGACCAACAAATGGGGGAGATGAGCCATCAAGCAAAGTTATATCAGTCGCAGCCCAATGAATTTCAACGACTCCATATTCTTCACCGAAGTTACCTTGGCGTAAAAGATGACAGCCAACGCTGGCAAAGTGCTCAGAGAGTCCTTCAATGGTAACTCCATATGGAGCGCAAGAGTAATCGATCAAAATATTTTTTTCATCATTAGAATGTCTACTTTTTACCGAGATCTCATTTATCATGATTCCATCAATAAAGACTTGGATAGGTTCACTTTTAAAAAGAGAGACAAAAATTTCTGCCTCTGCTCTTTCTCCCGTAGATTGCATAAGAAAGATATTGTTTTGGTAGCGAAGGTGAATTCTGCTGGCATCAATGGGCAAAGTAATTTTTATTGCAGCTCTTGGCAGTAGTAAGACTTGGTCAACTCGAACCCATTGGACTGACTTAGGCACCCATTCAACAGTGGCATCAAGAAGGTTTTTCTTTAAAGAAATAGGAAAAGATGAATTGAGATCTATAGGTATTCGGTTCTCTCCAATAAAAAGAGAACCGAGTGATAAATTATAGGCACGCTCATCTCTAGCATAGAGAGACATCGATACAAAAAAGAGAAATAATAGAAAAAATTGTTTCATTAATGAAAGTTCTTTATCGCAAGTTCTAGTGATCTAATTTTTTCTTTATGTTCTTTTTCTTTTTCTTTTAATTCAGTGACGACCGCTTCCGGTGCATTACTAATAAAATTTGTATTAGAGAGTCTTTTTCCAATGTTTTCGTAATCTTGTTTAGCTTTAGTTAATTCTTTTTCGATACGCTTAATTTGTTCATTTAAGTCAATAAGACCTTCAAGCTGAAGATACACTTCAGAATGTGAGCTAGCATTGGTTACGCATTTCTTCGGTCGTGCTTCACTTTTGCTCTTCACTATTAAATTTGTCACTTTTGCTAATCTATCAAAATTATCTTTATTTTCATTGTAATATGCTTGCATCACATTATCGTCAGTAAATAATTCAACTGAAACTTCATCTTTAGGTTTTAAGTTAACACCTTGACGTAAATTTCTAATGCCAACAATAGTATCAATGAATTTATTCATTTCTTCTTGATCTTTTTTGAATTCAAGCTTTGTATCAAGCTCAGGATAAGCTTGGATGATTAAAAGATCTTCTTTGGTTGTTTTTACTTGTTCCCATATTTCTTCAGTAATGAAAGGAGTAAAAGGGTGAAGAAGTGCCAACATTTTTTTAAGAACGTATTTAAGAACGGTTGCTCTTTGAGAAATCTCGTCTTCAGTTCCATTTTGGAAAATATTTTTAGATAACTCGATATACCAAGAGCAGTACTTATCATAAGTAAAAGAGTAAATTTCGGAGCAAGCATCATCGTAACGATAAATTTCCATCGATTCATTCATTGATTTTGTCACAGTATTAAGTTCAGACAAAATCCATCGATCATGGTGAGTAAGTTTTGAGTGCTCTGGCAAATCGTCTTTGGCTTTATCAAGCATTGGATGAATAAAGCGAAAGGCATTCCATAGTTTATTGATAAAGTTGCGGTATCCTTCAATTTTTTCAGGATTGAGGTTGATATCACGGTTATAGCCTGAGCTTGCTGCTAGCGTGAATCTCATGGCATCAGTTCCATATTGGGCAATAATGTCTAGTGGATCAATAACATTGCCAAGGGACTTACTCATTTTTACACCATTTTTATCACGTACAATGGCGTGAATATAAGTATGAGAAAAAGGAATATCGTTAACTGCATAACGAGTCATCATCATCATTCGGGCTACCCAGAAGAAAATAATATCGTGTCCAGTAATCAGAGTACTGGTCGGCGCAAAAGTCTCATAGCCTTTTGTTTTCATCGCTTCTTTATCAGGCCAGCCTAAAGTAGAAATGGCCCAAAGTCCTGAAGAGAACCATGTATCTAAAACATCAGGATCTTGAGTGAAATGATCATGGTGACACTTATTACATTTTGTTGGAGTTTCAACTTCTGATTGGGTGTGGCCACATTTCTGACAAGTATAAACTGGTATTTGATGTCCCCACCACAACTGTCTTGAAACACACCATGGTCTAGAATTTCGTTGATAAGAAAAATAAGTATTCTCCCAACCTTTTGGGAAAAATGTCATGTGACCTTTTTCTACATCGGTCACAGAATCTTGTGCCATCTTTTCAGTATTCATGAACCACTGCTTTGAAACCATGGGCTCAATTACTGCATCAGTTCTTGAACAATGACCAACTTGATTTTTATGAGGCTTCTTTTCTTTAAGTAGACCCAGTTCTTCAAGTTTTGTTGCCACTTTTTCACGAGCTTTTTTAGAAGTTAGACCTTCAAATTCCATGGCTTCTTTATTAAGAGTTCCATCTTTATTAATAATATTGATGATTGGTAAATTATGTCGTTTGCCGATTTCAAAGTCATTAAAGTCATGACCAGGAGTTACTTTCAAGCAACCTGTTCCCATTTCTAAATCAACATGATCATCGCCAATGATAGGAACTTCACGATTATTGAGAGGAATTATGGCTGTTTTGCCGATCAGGTGCATGTAGCGTGGGTCATTAGGATTTACAGCTACGGCAGTATCCCCAAAAAGCGTTTCTGGACGAGTTGTCGCAACCTCGAGTTTTTGATCAGAACCTTTAACTTGATAGAGAATATGATAGAAAAAACCATTAACTTCTCTATGATCAACTTCAGCATCAGAGATCGCTGACTGTAAAATTGGTGACCAATTAATAATATAATCTGATTGATATATGAGTCCCTCATCAAACATTTTTTTGAAAACAGTTTTTACCGCTAGATTCGGAATTTTATCTAGAGTAAAAGTAAAATAATCCCAATCACATGAAGAGCCCATTTTTTGAACTTGCTCTACAATTGTATTCCCGTACTCTTCTTTCCAGGCCCAAATCATTTTGACAAATTCCTCGCGGCCAATATCATGACGAGTTTTGCCCGTTTCTTTTTGAACTTTCTTTTCTACAACTGACTGCGTGGCAATACCTGCATGGTCGCATCCTGGAATCCATAAAGTCTCATAACCCTTCATACGCTTAAAGCGGATAAGTGCATCCTGAGTGGTATTATCTAAAGCGTGTCCCATGTGAAGTTTACCAGTTACATTGGGAGGAGGCATAATGATAGAAAAGGCTTTATTGGCTTTTCCTTTTTTGGGTTTAAAGTAACCACCCGACTTCCAACGGTCATACCACTTAGTTTCAACGGTCGCGGAGTCGTAGGTTTTAGGAAGTGTAGACTCTAACATAGAAATTCCTTCATCATGTCTTTATCACTAATCGCGAAAATTTTTTGTTCTTTCGTTTTTAAGTTTTTAATTTGTACTTGGTTTTTGTTCAGTTCTTCTTCGCCTAAAAAAATGACATAATCGACACCTTTTTTTTCTGCCGTGGAGAATACTTTTTTAAAGTTATTCACACCTAAAAGTGTTTCCACTTTTAAATCAAAACTTCTTAAGCTTTCGGATAAACATGTCGCTCGAGAATAACCAGCTTCTGTCTGATAGCTAACGATGACATCTAAATCAACTTTGGTGAAATCTGGAAGTAGGTTATGGGTTTGTAAAAAATCAGTCAAAGTTACATCGCCTAACCCAAAGCCCATACCTGCCAAGGGATCTTCCTTAAAAATCTGCAGGAGGTTTGCATAAGATCCACCTCCACAAAGGGCACGTCTATTTTCAGGATGTTTGTCGAAAATTTCAAAAACAAGTCCGGTGTAATAATCGAGACCTCTGACAATTGATGGGTCATAGACGACAGACTTGAATAGTTCAGTCCCTTCAATTTTAGTAAGAAAGTTTTTCATGACATTTAATTCATCAGTGAGATTACTTTTTTCTAGTAGAGAAAATAAGTCAGGAAAGCTTTTTAAGTTTAAGTATTCTAAGAAAATTGATTTCTTTGTTTGGTCATTGATCACTTCACTGACCATTTTGTCTAAGGCTTCAGCATTTACCTTTTTAGCCTTATCAATAATTTTATATAAACGGTGACTCGTTTCAGGTTCGAAATTTAAAACTTTCTTAAATAACCCATCAACGACTCTTCGATCATTCACCAAAATTTCAAAATGAGTTTCATTGGCGCCATAATTTCTAAGTAGGGCCGCGGCAACATTTAAAATCTCAATTTCTCCAAGATATTCGGGAGCTCCAAATATATCGCAGTTAAATTGCCAGTGCTCACGTAAGCGACCACGCTGAGGTTTTTCATAGCGCATGAGATTGGGAATTGCGTACCAGCGAATTGGTTTTGGCACTTCTCGATGAACTTGAGCTACCATACGAGCAAGTGTAGGGGTCATTTCGGGTCTAATAGCGACAAATCTTTCCCCGCGATCTGTGAAAGAATAAATTTGCTCATTTATAAGTTCTTCCCCTGATTTAGCTTTGTATAATTCAACTTCTTCTAATAGTGGGCCATCATAAGGTTCATAACCAAAACTTTCTGCCGTTTTTTTCATGACCGAAAATAAGTAATTTTGAATTCTTTTTTCTTTTGGAAAAAAATCTCGAGTACCCCGATAAGGATTTTTAGTCAGAGTAGTTGTGCTCATGATTGGTGCGTCCCGTTAAATGTGGAATTAGCTTGGGATAGTATACTCTATACACAGTGACTAGGTCTAGTTGTGCACTAGTTTTCTGGCGTCCAAGTTGGTGCTGGGGGGGGAATAATTTTGCCATTTTTATCTTTTTGCTCTGATGGCTTCCAAGTTCTTGGACCTGAGTCCTCTTTTTTGTCTTCAGCTTTCGTTGTTTGCTTATTTTCCGGCGCAGTGAGTGCTTCGGTCAATTTCTCTGCTTTTTGACTTTCTTCAAGGCTTTCTTCTTCTAAAGTGGGTTCTTTTTTATCCTCAAGTGCGGGGGCATCATCTTTTTCTTTAATGGGAAGTTTTTTATTAGAAAGAGTTTGAATGGTAATAAAGTCAGAAGCATCAAGCTCTTTGTTGGAAAGCTGACTTTTGTAAATCCCGGTCGATAAATCAAGGTCAGAAATAACTTTCATCATCATTCTTTTCATTTTGAGATTGAAGTCACTGGCCTTTAGTCCAGCAATCGCTCCGAGCCATGGCGAAAGAAGTGAAAGTTTACGACGGACCAAGTTGAGAGTTGGATCTTTTTCTGGTACATCGAGTTTTACTTGGTTAAAGCCTGGATAGTCTTTAAGTTCACTAAAATCGGAAATGACAGATTCAACTAACCAACGAGCAAATGGTGAGTATTCCTTTTTATAGGTAGCATAACTTTTTTCAACATTTGCAATATCGATGCTGGTAAATTTCATAATTTTGAAATCACCATGAAACTCTTTTTCTAAAACGTTTTTATAAATTTCCGACTTAACCACGAAGTACATTTGTTCTTTTGTTAGAAACTTTAAATGACGATTGAGATTGCGGGCATGCTCAGAAAAAAATTCTTTTTCATCTGGAGTTAGCTTCATTTCATTAATTGATTCGCTCATAAGTACAAGCTCTAATGGTAACTTGTCTTCTTTTAACTTCAAAAAAGGAGTCATTGCTGCCGTAGCAGAAAAACTCAAGAGCATCATGATAAAAATTTTTTTCATGGTGCGACCTCAATAGTGTCAGAGCCTTCATCAAGAACAGTCTCTTTTAGTTGTTCTTTGGGGTCTTCTTTCTTCTTGAGTAGTTCATCGCTTTTGAGGTTATTTTCGCCCTTCGCCACATAAAACTTACCTCTGTAGGGAATGACTACCCTATGATCCATGCGGATGACTTGAGTGGCATCTCCAAAAGTAGAGATTTGTGTGACTTCTTTAGAGTTAACTTTCAGAAGTGCCAATTCCGTATTTTTAATATTGATATCATTTTCTTTTACTTGAGCTTGGATGAAATAAATTTCGTCATCACTCGCCTCACAGATAATATTTCCGATGTCATTTTTAGTTGATGAATAAATAAGATCCATCTTTTTAAGAGTCACTCCAGCATCCATATCAATGGAGAAAATGGCAGAGCCGTTACTGACATCACCTAATCCAAACTGACCTACATAAAGATTTTGGCCGTTATAACAAAGTTCTAATTTAGAGCCTGCGGCTGGTGTCTTATATGTTTGTAAAAAAGCGCCCGTAAGGAGATCAAATCGAAAGATAACTTGATTTCCTTCTGCTGTCATTTCAGTAAGGACAGCGGTTGTTTCATTGACTAGAACTATTTGGGGAATGAAGTATGGGTTGACCTTGTATTTTAGCTTTATCGTAACTGGTTTTGTGGTTGCCCCAATTTTGACTAAAGTTATTTCTCGTTTTTTTCCATTGTAAAAACTCACCCAGGCATCGTTTAAATGTAATTGGGGATTCATTCCTTCGCCAATTTTGTTCAACTTTTTACCTAAAAAATCACCCTCGTAGATAGTTCTCTCTTTAAAAAATTGGTGAGCAGAAAGAAAGTTTTCATAAGCTTCTACTACTATTTTTTTCTTCAGTGGAGAAACTGAAACATAAAACTGAGTCTGGGGTGTTGCCTTAAGTAGGTCAAAAGTTTGGTAGTGATGGGTAAAATGAAATGTTCCCGAACTTTTTTGAAAGTAGGTAATGGTTCCATCATCTGATAAAAAACGAATATTTCCTACAGCTTGTTTGGTTAGTAACTCAGGTAGGTTTGGATTAACGGCAAAAGCTATAGGACTCAAGCAAAGAAAAAAGAGATATATGAGATTATTTTTTAAGGACATAGAGCCCCCAAATTCTAAGCGGATGGTATTCTTGAAAGCTTTTTACTGCTGAAAAAATATAATTCCAATCAATGATTCTAGGTGAGTGCAGATCATCCATAGCAGTTCTAACGATAAGACTTGCCCGCCCACCTTTTTCTAAAATTCCATCAACGATAAAGGTTATCGGTGTACAGGCATTCATAGTCGATTTTTGAAAAAAGCTTGGCAAAATATCCTCAACACAGCCTATTCCATGAATAACATAGCTTGGACTTTGATTTAAATAAAAACGTAAAGTTGTGACATTGGTTACTCTGGCAGATGAAATCTTAATTTGGTTTTCAATCAGTCCTGTAATGGAATAACTCTCTTTCGGAATACTATTAGGAAAGTAATCAAAGTTAACACCATATTTATAAGTGATATGATTTACTGCCAGATCATTGAACATGATTTTTTTTGGACAATAAACTCCACTGCAATTAGCATTGTCATAAATAAGGTAACAGCCGTATCGATATTTTAGTAATGAAGGGTTGTAATCATTCACTGAGACCACTTCACACTTAGTGTTTTTTTCTGCGCCCTTCGTCTTATAAAGGATATTTAAAATGACTTTTTCCTCTGAGTAGTCAGAGTTAGGATGATATCCCATAAGAATGGGAAGACAGACTTCTTTGGCATTAATTTTATCTTCGTAACAAGCTCTCGGGGCCCACGCTTCATTTTGTTCGAAATCTAAGTTAAGCTTTGAGAAAGCTGCTGTTGCTTTGGTAAAGCATAGAGTAGGGTCATCCCCTTTTACGACAAAGGTTTTTTTATATTCATCAGAAACATGAAAAAGAACTCTTTCAGTATTAATGATACCCTCGGTACCGATACTTATGGGGCAATCATTATAGTCGCGGTAAAGCCGGCTCATATTTAAAGCACGCGATAAATTTGGGCAACTAGGTTTTGGAGTCAGCGAATTATGAAATGAGCTTTTTTCATAATGGCAAAGTTCAGGATTTTGATTTAATTTAAGAACACAACTTTTGTAATCTATTTCTGTTAGTACGATCTTATTCAAAATACTCTGACATCTCGATTCAAGATCTGCTTTCACTCCTTCACTACCAAGAGCTTTATTCCAATAGGACAAATTGAAATAACTCTGACAAAAAAGATCATCATTACCTAGATTGCTACATAGATTTTTGAAATAGGTATATTTTTCTGCTGGTATTTGACGAAGAAAAGTATTGGCTACCTGAACTTGATTTAAGAGATCTTGTCGCAAACGAGGATTCGTTCCCCCAAGTTTCATAAGATCAGCTTGGGCCAATTCGCCTTTTCCAATAGTATCTATGGCATCACATAGGTAGGGCATTTCAGGATTTTTGCGCCAGTCTTTGAGAATGCCCGGGCATTCAGCTTCAAGTTTTGGAATCTTGATTGGAAGTGAATTAAAAGTCTCACCGATTTTATAGCTTTGGTATTTTTGTTTAAGCTTAATATTATCCTGGCACGTATTGCGATAGCTTTTTTCTGCGAATTCATTTTTTGGAACGAGAGCAAAAAGCATGTCTTTATCACCTTGATAACGAATAACTACATCGGTAATTTTACCGCTACTATTTTTTAATAGGTTTGTTTCAAAAAGAGCATAAATTGCGCATGGGTTTTCACCCATCATGGAGAGTACTTTTTTATCAGAATTAAAAACTATGGATTGGAGGAAATCAGGGTCTAATGCCGGAGATGAGATTTTATTTAAATCTAATCCAATTTTTGCATTTTTGGCGATTGTTTCCATTTTTTTATTAAAGCGTACACGGTCAACTTCAATGAGTGATTCTAAAGACTCAATGACACCTGGAAACTTTTTGAAAGTAGGGGGTTGTTCTTTCGCAGTTGCAAAAATTGGAGGTGCGAAGAACGCACCTCCAATGAGGATATTACATGATAGATTTATGAAGAATTTGAGAAATGTCTTCAACACTTAAGTTTTCCGTTTCAGGTTTATGGCCTTTAGCCGAGTTAAAATTAATCATACAGTACGAGCAAGCAGTTGCCAATTTTTCACTCTTAGTATCAGCAATATCATTCAGACGGTTATGTGATAAATGCTCACCTTCAGGAAGCTCATACCACATATTTCCTCCACCCATTCCACAACACAGGGCCTTATCTTTCTTTCTTTCCATTTCTTTTAATTCTAGCCCAGGTATTGACTCTAAAATTAATCTTGGAGCATCATATTCACCATGATGGCGTCCTAAATAACATGGATCATGAAAAGTAAAAGTTTCTTTGATTTCATTTTTAGGAGTGAGTTTTCCTGCTTTAATTAAATCCGCCAATAGTTCTGTATGGTGAACGGTTTCAAATTCTCCACCTTCAAACTTAGCATATTCCTTACCAATGGTATGAAGACAGTGAGGGCAATGGGTAACGACTTTACCAAAAGTATACTGGTTCATATTTGCAATGTTCTCAATGGCAATTTCATAAAATGAATATTCATCACCAAATCGTCTTACTGGATCTCCATTACACTTTTCTGTTTTTCCCATAACGGCAAAAGAAACTCCGGCTTTTTTCATAAGGTCAATGGTGGCCTTAACAACTTTTTGGTTGGAGCCATCATATGAACCAGCACACCCTACATAATAGAGGTAATCAACTTTTTTGCCAGCTTCAATGACAGGTACATCCATTCCTTGGGCCCAAGCGAATCGATCATCTTGAGAAATTCCCCAAGGGTTACCATTCTTTTTAATTTTTGCTACAGCATCAGCCGCTGCCGGTGGAAGATCTCCGAGTGTGAGCGCTTTGTACCGCTTAAGATCCATAATCAAATTGACGTGTTCTATGTTTGCAGGACACTCTTCCATACAAGCACCACAAGTCGTACAAGAATCTAACTCGTTTGATAAATAGAGATTAGTTCCAGTGCCAGAAGCTTCAGGCCAGATCTCAGCTTCAACGGTTCCAGTCTTTTCGTTAATAAAAAGATAGTCACGCATTTTAGTAATAATGGTCTTCGGATTAAGAGGTTTTCCAGCTAAATTAGCGGGACATACATTGGTACATCTGCCGCACTCGACGCAAGCTAGCGTATCAAACTTTTGCTTCATCGATAATTCTGAAATTTTGCCTAAGCCAAATGTTTCAGCATTTTCATTTTCAAAGTTCATTGGTTTTAATACAGCACCTCTTCTAAAAGGAGTAAGTACAGAAGAGAGTGTTATCATCGTGATATGAAAGAATTTTGAGTATGAAAGACTTGCCACAAAGACCATCGTGGAGAGCATGTGAAACATCCACAATCCACGATAACTCATGGCAAGTGTTGAGTCACTCCAAGCAAAGCCTTGAATCATCTGAGCTAAAGCCCAGCCAATCGGAGCCCAAGTTGCTTCACCTTGAGGCATACCAGTACCAACAATACGAAAACCTTCAATAACATAACCCATGACCACTAAGTTTATGAGCATGGCGTACATGTAAAGTTCTTGATAAGGTTTTGTTGATGATAAATAAGCAGGTCGCTCAATATAACGACGCCAAAAAGCCAAACCAATTCCTGCTAAAATAGCTAAACCTGCATAATCAGCTAACCAAGAAATAACTATGTAAGTAGTTCCATGAAAAATTTTAAATGGCGTATCGTAATGAACAGCAACAATATCGGTCGCAATCCATAAAATTAAAAATCCATAGAAAATTAAGCTATGAAAAATTCCGACATATTTAACTCTCTTCACTTTTCCTTGAAAGAAAAGTGTTTGAAATAAATTTTTGAAATTAAGCTTGTCGGGGAGCAATTCTTTAACTGATTTACCACCAGTGACAAAGCGATATTTTTGGTAAAATCCTTTGCATAAAATTACCATTGAAGCCATAAGCGAAAGGTACATGATGACCTTAAAACTGATGGGGATATTCCACATAATTTCCCGCGTGGCCAGATCAAGAGACGATTCCATTTGTTCTCCTTAAAAAAGTGTCATTAAGCTACTTTTAGGTTACACTTTTATTCTAATCGTAAGGTGAAAGTGATGCAAAGTTATTTAAGCATGTGGGAGACAGGTTTTCTTACTCTGGAAATAGGCTATTTCTTGCTGTGCATTGTTAGCCAGTTTAAAAGATTATCGGCTGCCGTGTTGCTTTCCACTCTCATCAATCTTGGAATTTTATATTTATTACAACAATCTTTTCAACAAGCGGAGATTTTCCCCCAAAAGCTCCATCTAGCAGCCTTTGGCATTATTCTTTTCTCGCTTTTAAGTCTTTCCATTTTTAGTGTCGATGGGGTCGATAATAAGTCAAAAAAAAATGTTGCGACCAAGCTTCCAATCATCGGCTTAGGTATTGGATTTTATATTCCAGATCCCTATTGTTGGGCAGCTTTTATCCTCTGTGCTTTGGTTTTAGCTCAGTTTCTCATGCATCACAGACATCGCTATCGTCTTTACCTAAGAACTTATCTTTTTACACTCCTTTTCACTGCTCTTTTCATTTTAAGCTTTTTAATTCCTTGGTTTAAATATTTATCGGTAATATTTCTCTTTTTTGTTATCATGTACCTCAACCAATTACTGAATTTAATGATAGTGAAAGCATATTTAGGCAAAGATTTAGGGCGAGCATGAAAAAACTCTTTGGGATTATTTTTCTATTGGGAAGTCTTAGCTGTAGTCAGGTACATACCTTAAATTACAATAAGCATGCCTTTAATACCACTCCCTCACAAATTATCTGGTTTCAAATTGCTGGTCTTTCAGATGAGCATCTAGCATTTCTAAAATACAGTCTTCCTTCATCAAATACCAAAATCGTTTTTGAAGATATGTCTTGTAGTGCACGTTTATGGAATTACAATCTTTATAATTTACGCCCCGACGCTCATCAGGGTTTTCTTTCTCAACTTTTAGGCAAAAAAAATATCAAAGGTACTTGTGAAGATTATGAACAGGAACCTATTTGGGACTATCTCGATAAGGTAGGTTATCAAAGTGCTATATTAGAATCTGGTACAGGTTCTAAAATGAGTTTGGATCAAACTGAGACATGCCAAGAAACATCGAAAAAATTTCTTTCAAAAGTGGCCCTATGGAGAATGTTTGAAGGAAAAAGTGATAGCGAAAAATTTCATTTTTCCGAAAATTCGAATGTGGAAAAAGGAAAAATTTATTTTGATAAGTCATGCCGTAAGGAAAATTGCTACTCTAGTCTTTTTAGTAATACTCAGGCCCTTTACGAAAAGTTAAAACGAAAAAATTTAAGTACTATGCTTCTCATTCGTGATTTCAGTTTCGGTGAATCCCTAAACCGTAAAGAAATTACAATGGCCAAGGACCGCTTAATTGAAATTGAAAGAACCATAAGTTATTTTGTGGAAAAGGCATCAGTTGATCAAGAAATGATGGTTTTGGTAACTTCAAGTGCTCCAGTTTCCTTGGAATTCCCTAATGCGGGCAAGAATTGGAGCGAGTTCGACAAAAAAGGCTCTCAAATTATTTTTCACCAAACTTCACTTATATCACCCGTTTATGCCTACGGAGCTAGAGCCGAAAACTTTTGCGGATTGATTGAGGAAGCACAAGTTTTAGAAAGAGTCTTAACTTCGCCACAAAAAACAAGTGTCGGTTTACCTTTCTTTAATTAGGTATTATTTCTAACTTATTAATCTTGTATTTTTCGTGACAGTAATCACAAGTGATTTCAAGTTCATTATTCTGATCAAATAATTCATTTATATCCTCTGCACTCAGAGTGACCAAATTTGTAATCATTCGCTCCCTAGTACAAGGACAATAGTAGTTGAAAGGTTTTGAACCAAGGAAGTAAAAACCTCTTTTAGTAAAAAAATCAACGATATCTTTTTCTTCCGTAAAGTTTTCAGCAAAGATAGTATTGAGGTCAGGGCAAAATTTCTTTTCATATTGTTCGAGTGTTAAACCTGGGTCAATAATATAACGGCCTACATTTTCTCTTGGGATTTTACTAATAAAAAAACTTTGATCTACGATGTCAGAAAGATGAGCTTTGGCTTCAATTTGGTAGGAGTCTCTTATCAATTGATTAATGATCTGACTGAAATCGAGCTCCTCCACCTGCATAATCGTTGTATAGGGAGTTGAATTATCAAATAATTTTGAAAATCTAACCATACCTGTGAGTTTTTGAGGAAATTGATCGAACGCTTCAGGTAAGAGTAGCGTGCGAAAATTTCCAGTGTAGTTGGTTTCAAGCTTGAAACGAAAATATGGCTCCTCAGAGTCAAGATACAAACCAAAACTCTCACCTTTTTTAACAAAAGAAACAAAAGGTAATACGGAGAGTAGAAGGTCACGATAATAGGAGAATCCGGCCCCTTTTAAATGGTGCAATACCGCCATTTGCTCGATTACTTTTTGTCCCTCGAGGAAATGAATGGTGAAACTATTCTTGTTATCGAGAAAACTGTAAAGTTTGCTTTCAGGAGTCATGGTCTTCCTATATGATATTGGCTTCTGGTCAAAGTCTGTGCTCTCACTTTTTTAGCCCATTGATGATGAAATGAAAAGTTACTCTTATGGTTGAAATTAAACTCTTTGATGACCCAAATATTCATGATCTGTCTTTTGTCCCTCATTTGGATCAATTTCCCGTATTAATCATTACTCCGAACCCGCAAACGGCAGATGAAATCAGGCAGAAAATTATTGATTCTGGTGTTAATAAGATCCCCGAAGTTGTGACAATTTCGAAATTCATAAAAGATGAATTGGCTGTTATTGGCGCAGAAGGCGAGTTAAAAAATAAGGCCAAGCTTTTAATGACTGGAGCCAGTCTTTGGAAAGCTTACCTTGGAGAAAAAAAACTTCAACGAGAAATGGATCAAGAGCTTTTCTTTAAAGCGTTTAGTCTTTTTACTGAATTAAGGGGCTTCTCTCTAGACCAAGACCTTATCAAGCCAGTCCTCGATGAATATCCGGAAGAATTGAAGCATTTTGTTCTCTACTTTTATCAAGTGATGGAGCAACTTTCTTATACTGACGAACATAAAGCTTACCGAAAAATTGCAGACTATTATCGGGGTTTGGATTTAGAGCAACCCATGAAGAGTTTAATTTTTTGGGATTTTTTATATTTATCAGGTTCGCAAGTCGATATGATCAATGCTCTTTCAACAAAACATCAAGTTATTATTCCCTACGATCAAGAAATTTATCTTAAGACTTCGAGTTCAGACTGGATACGCTGGTTTTTAGCAGATCAAAAAATAACGATTCCTGAGAAGGCTAAAAGGAAACTGAAAGTCATCGAATTTCCTAAAAAGAAGCTGAATCTAAAGTTGAGTTCTTTTCCAATAAGAGAAAATACTGACATTCTATTATGCACTAAAAGAATCTCAGAGTATGAGATTTTTGATTTACCTTTAGCTGATTACTATTTTAAAACGTCTAATTCATTATTTGACTCTGAAATGTCTTATCTTGAAAGATTTCTCCAAGAAAAACTTAAAACTCATCAGTTTTTAATCAAAACAGAAATTCTCGCAGTTGCCTTAGGTGGTGAAATTACCGTACTTCTAAAAATGGAGAAAAAAAACTTTCGCCGGATAAAACTTTTAACCGATGTTGTTCAACTGCTCGAAGAATACAACTCTCTTTCAGATCATAATCACCAAATATCGCTCTTCGATTTAAAAATTCTTTTAGAAGTGACCAAGCTAAACTTGCCGAGGACCTTTTTCACACCTGTTATTGAAAAAGTAAAAGGGCAACTACTTGATTTAGGTCGTGTTCAATCTTTAAAGAGAAACAGGTCTTTGATTGTCTGTGCAAATTCTGAATATGCTCCAATCAAAATGGCTGAAGAAGTTTACAATGATAAGGTATTTGAAATATTGGCCAGTTTAGGACCGGTGAAACGTAACGGGCTTGATTTTTTAATCACTAAGAAAAAACTGGAAGAGATTCTTTCTTATCCAGATGTTACTTTGTTTTTAGAAAATAATCTTTCACGTCATGATTTGGGATGGAGTGAAGTTTTAAGTTCGTTTGAAATTGAAAAAGTACAGGTTTTGGCACACGAAGAAATCAAAAAAACGAATCTGCTTTGGGATAAATCGGCTCCACATGTGCTTAACAGCCTTTCTCCCAGCAGGCTCCAGAGCTTTATTGATTGTCCTCAAAAATATTATTATCAATATGTTGAAAAATTAAATCTAAAATTAGATTTAAAAAATACCGTTCAAAAAAATGAACTAGGGACACTTGAGCATGCTGTAATAGAAAAGTACTTAACGCTTTATCAAGATTTAAGTTTGGAACGATTAAAAGATTTAGCTCTAAAGATTTTAAATGAGTTTTTGTCCAAAGAGGGTAGAGAGTTATCATTCATTGACCTAAAACAAGTACATTCAGAAATTGTGCTATATTCTATGCAAGGTATCTCTTACTTACTAAAACTAAAATTACTTGACCCAAACCTAACTTATCAATTCGAACGTAAACTTCGTTTTAATTATGAGGAAACGTTTATTGATGCCAGTATCGACTGTATCGTTAAAATGAATGGAGGTTACGCTGTTTTTGATTTTAAACGTAGTAGCGCATCTATCCCCTCAAGAAAGTCGATTATTGAACTTCAAAAGATACAGATTTTATTTTACTTGAAATTTCTTTATGAAGAAGACCCGCATTTGCTCTTTTTCGGTTTTTTAAACTTGGGTGATATGCCTGAGTCTTTGCTCATTTCAAATAATGTAGAATTTCAAATGTTGTATGAAAAGAATTCCCATGAGTTTTCCGTGAAACTTTCAAAAAACAAAGGAAGTTACGAGGAGTTAAAAATAGGATTCGACTATCTGTGGAATGAAACCATTATAAAGATGCGCAATGAAAAAGACTTTCTTCCGCAACCCCAAGATGCTGAAGCTTGTCGATACTGTATAGTGGCTTCCGTTTGTAACCGCGGCAAGGAGCTCTAAATGTCACAAGCCAACAGTGAACAAAAATTAGCAATAGAACATCAAGGCGGTGTCTTATTAAGTGCAGGTGCAGGTTCTGGCAAAACCTTTGTTCTAGTTCAGCATGTCACTTATATCGTAAACTCGATTTTAGCACAAAATTTAAATCAAGAAGATTTTCATCGCGAGCTAAAGAAAAAATTCTCACAAATGGTCTTAATGACTTTTACTAAAAAAGCGACTGGTGAAATAGCCATAAGACTAAAAGATAACTTCAAAAAGTTGGAGTCCAGCCAAGCACTATCCAACTTGGATTCCTTTAATCCGTGGACCCTCGCTCTTAAAGAACTAGAAAAATTGACAGTCACAACCATTGATGGATTCTGCTTTAAACTAATAAAACAGGGATATTTCTTAAATGCTCCTGAAACTGTCGATATTATGTCTGCCAACATGGCCAGGGATAAAATTTTCCGACTTTACCAAAATTGGCTAGAAGAAAAATTGAAAACGACTGCTGATCAGGGCACTCTTGATTTAATTCTCAGAAAAGAAAATAGCCTTCTTAATTCAATTCAATCTATTTTTGATGATCCAAGCCTACGCACTATGTGGGTTGAGAAAAAAGGGAAGAAATGGACGAAAGAAGAATCGGAACAGTTCTTAAGAGAAGCAATACCACTTAGTGAGTTTGCTGTTGTTTTTGAACAAAATATTAATCTTTCAGATTATAAAATTCATGCAAAAAAATCGTGGTATACACAGTTTGAACAAATTTTGGCAGCAATTCCTAAAACTCTCACACTCGAAAGTTTTAAAAACCTCGGCACTGTTTTTGAAGGTATTAAACGCTTAGCTGGCCCTGATAAAGAGGATTTTCCAGAGCTTCAGGATTTTTATTTGGGAATCAAAGCGCTAAAAGATTTTGTTAAAGATTATAGAGATGATTTTCTTTTGTTTGATCAAGAGTTTGATAACTTAGTATCTCCTACTTATCAAATATACCAAGAAATTGTCTGTTATATTGATGAGCACTATAATGACCTCCCAGGTTTTGTTTTTGCGGACTTAGCTTACATTGTGAACCAAGGATTAAGTAATTTAGAGTCTCAAAGGAGAGTAGCCGAAATTTATCAGTATTTTATAGTCGATGAATTTCAGGATACTTCTTTTCTGCAATTCTCCATTTTAGAAAAACTATGTCGACAAGACTATACTAGGTTGTTTGCTGTCGGAGACCTTAAACAAGCGATCTATGGTTTTAGAGGTGGGGAACTAAAGGTATTCAGAACTCTTTCTGAACTTATACCTAAAAACCTCAATCTCAGTAATAATTATCGTTCGCTTCCTAATATTATTGAATTTAATAACCACCTTTTCTCACTTCTCTTTCAAAAAGGGTTAAATTTTGAGGGACTAGATTTTAGTCCAGTTCCAGTCATTTTTCAAAAGGTACCAGATGACCTTGAATTCCCTTCCCACGGCCATTTAACGAAAGTGCTCATAGAGCTTCCAATCAAAGCCAATGAACAAGAAGAAGATTTAAGTGGAGTCGAGGCGATAGATCATAATCTTGCCCAGAAAAGATTGAAGCCCGAAAAAGCAGAGAAGGTTGAAAAATTAAGCTCTTTTGCCATGAATGATTTTGAGGCTCAAGGAATCCTTCATTATTTATTGCAGAAAAAGCCGTGGGAGAAAAATGAATCGATTGCCATTTTATACCGAGCTTTAGGTCCAGTCGATAATCTAATTTTTAAGTTAATTGCAAATGATTTAAGTTTTACTGCTCAAGTAAAAATTCCTTTCCTAGAGGATCCCTTAATCGGTCTATTTAAAGTATTGATTGAAGAGCTACTGAATAAAAAAAATACTGAACACAATGGTTATAACTATTCAGCCTTTCTTTTAAGTAAATATACTGCTTTGTTGGGAAAAGAAATATCTCAAGATCGCTTAAAGGTATTAGGGCAAAAATTTTCTGACGATTATTTGTTGTTAGGATTGAAAACAGCTTTTACTGAATTTATTTTTCGCCTTGGACTTTCAAATTCTAACTATAAAAATAACCTGGTTATTATTCATGAGTTTTGTGACGAATACAGCATGGAACTTGCCAGTCTTTGGGAAATTTTAAATGAAACAGATGATAAATACTCTTTTGACTTTGAATATGGTGACAACCCATCTCGAATTGTTATCATGTCAGCTCATGCTTCAAAGGGTCTTGAATTTGATCATGTCATTTTAGGTGGACTTCATACTAATGGTAAAGGCAATGTTGATCGTTCATTCCTTGGGAAACTTCCTGGTAGCTTTAAATGGAAAAAGGACTTAGAGAAAAATAGTGAGTTTAGTACTCCTGCACTTTGGTACGAACAACTGCTATCTAAACATAAAGATTTTGCTGAAAGTAAGCGACTGTTTTATGTAGCCTCTACGCGTGCACAGAAGAACCTGATCTGGGTAGATTTCAAAGATTACGAGCTTACGAATACAAAAGTATCAAATTCATGGATCAATGGTATACGCGTTTTTGAAAATACCATGTGTTCTGATTACTACTCTTTATTTGAGAAAATGAAAGCTAGTCAAATGTCGTTATCTTTAAAAGAAGTGAAGGCAATAGAAGATTCCAATGATCCTCCCTTTTTTCACTATGACAGCCTTGGAATAAAGTTTCGAGATCAGGAAAGTTCACTGCTGGTATTAACTGAAATGTCAGTGACTCGTTTAAGTTATATTTCAGAATGTCCTCGGAAATTTTACTTAAAAAATATTTGTAAATTTGATGATGACGATCTTAAGACCTTAGAGACTTTTTCTCACGAAGATGAAAACTTTGAAAATAAAGCTTTCAGGGAGGATAAACTATCCTTGGATGATAATACAGAAATGCAAAAGAGTTCTATGGGAAGAGGGACCCTCATTCATGCCACTCTTTCTCAGATGATGAAGAGAAATATGGTAGTTCCAAGAGAAATAACAGTTGAGAAAGATCTACAAGCGCTCAATTGGGCCAGAGAAATTCTACTTCCACTTCAAACGAATTACCGTTTTATATCTGAAGAAGGGATGAAATTTCCTGTTTTTGGATTCATGATGTCGGGCATTCCAGATCTTATCATCGAACCACTTAATGAAGCAGATCAAAAAGATCAGCTTACAAAAATTTGGGATTTTAAAACAGGAAAAAGAAAAATTGAATCAGAGATGAACTATTGGTTTCAACTTTTTCTTTATGCCCATGCTTTATTTGAGCTTGGGAAGCTAGCACCAGAAGGTGTTTTAGAAATCACTTTACTTTATGTAGATCAAAAAGAAAAAGTTAGTAAAATAGTCAGTTATGATGATGTACGAACTTATGTAAGGACACATTGGAAAAAACTTGAGCAGTTGAATGAGGTTAATCTAGACCACTGCCCACGCTGTCCCTATCAAAAACTCTGCCAATAGTTCCTCTATCTTGCACCACTTGAAGTCTATGCTAAACTTGAAGTCATGGATTTTATTAATTTTCTCTAACGAGTGGTGCAGATGAAAAAATTATTCACCTTAATTGTACTTATGATGACTTCATTAGTTTATGCTTCCGAAAGTTCGGTTTACGATTTTAGTTGGCTGGATGCGGACAAAGAAGTTTATGTTCTCCAAAACCGAAAATTTCGAAAAGATAAAAAACTTTATCTTTCCGGTCTAGCCGGCATAACTACATCAGGATCCTTTGTCGATGCCATGTCTTACCAAGGAAGAGTTGGATATTTTTTCACTGAGGAATTTGGTGTTGAACTTCTCTATTCAAAAAATATGTCCAAGAAAAATGAAACATATAAAAACGTCCAAGCTTCAGGAGTAGATACCTTCTACCGCAAAATTGAAGATTACATGGGTGGTATGTTTTTATGGGCTCCTTTTTACGCTAAAATTAATACCTTTAATAAAGTTGTCTATTTTGACTGGATCTTTGGAGTCGGTGGCGCCAAGCTTACAACGGAAGATAATCGTAATGATATTTTAGTTAATTCTCCAGGTGATGACCCACTAACTTCTTCATCTCAGACTGCTGTTATGTGGGGAACAGGACCTCGTTTTTACTTAACAGATCATTGGAGTATCCGCTTGGATATGACTGCATTTTATTATAAGGCCGATAGACAAATAACGAATTCCAGAAAAGAGTCCGCAAATTTCTCTAATTATGACTTAACTCTGGGTCTTAACTATACGTTCTAAGGTATTGTCAGTTTAACAAGGAAGAACAGGATGTTCTTAAAATTATTAGTTATTTTATCGCTCCTTAATCCAATCACGAGCTTTGCCTCATTTAAAAGCGCTGCAAGTGCCTATGAGACGGGAAAGCTTGATGAAAAAAATCTTAAAAAAATAATTCGCGATCTTATTGATGATGATTTTTTCTACGCAACTATCCCATGGCTAAAAGAGTACATTGCCATTCGTTCAGGAAAATTGACCACTGATATGGATGCACTCCTGGATGAAGTAATTACCCATACGGGCTTAGAGCAATTTGAAGCCATGCCAATCAATATGCTTGAGCGGTCAGGCTCTTCGACCATTCAGTTCATTCTTGCTAAAAAGAAAATGAATACAAAAAATTATGAAGAAGCCCTCAACATAATTAAAGGGGTAACTGAAGGAACGGCAATTTATCCATTTGCTTTACATTTGAGAGCAACTGCAGAATCGATGTTAGACCGAAATGATGACGCAATAAAGAATTTTGAAGCATGCGCTGATGCTTCTGACAAGGCTTCAGGAAAAGTTAAAGGCGAAAGACAAAAACAACTTTATGTAAATAGAGATTCATGTATTGCTGGGGTTGCTCGTTCATATTTCGCTAAAAAAGATTTCTCGAAAGCGGATTCTAAATATCTAGATATCCCCAAAGGTGCTTTAATTTGGCCAGATATTCTCTTTGAAGAAGCATGGAATAGTTTTTATCTTGGAAATTATAATCGTACGTTAGGTAAACTAGTTACTTATAAAGCTCCAGTACTCGATTTCATTTTCAACCCAGAAGTGGACGTGCTTAAAGGATATAGTTATTTGAAACTCTGCTTATGGAATGATGCTAAAAAGGCAGCAGATGATTTTTACACTCAATATATGGAACCTGCTCGTGAGCTAAGACTATTAATTAATGAAAATAAAAAGGATAACGAATTTTTTTATAAAGCTGGTTTTAACCCGACACATGACAAAACAAGAAATGCGCTCTTAAATAACATTCTTGTCTCAATTGCAAAAGATTCAGCCTTCATGGGAATTAAAAAGGGCTTGGTTGATGCTACCGATGAGTATCAGCGCTTGAAAGGACAAGGCAACTCTAAACTGAAGAATTCAATGCTGAGAAATTTAGCGGAAGTTTTAACGGTGCAGAGAAATATCTTCGGTGGTTATGTTAAAAAACAAATGATTGCAAAGTATGCTTCACTCTTTCGTTCTTTTCAGTACATGAGTTATATAAAATTAGAAATTTTAGACAATAAGAAAGCTGAACTCTATTCACCTAAATCTGAAACTGTAGGGAAGAGAGGAGATGAAAAATACATAGAAAGAAGCGATAAACAGTACTTCTGGACTTTTAATGGTGAATTTTGGGCTGACGAACTAGGTGATTACGTCTTTGCCTTAAGTTCGGAGTGTAAATAATGAAGTTATTGCTATTTGTAATTCTCTTTTCCTTTGTTGTTCATGCAGAAGAAGATGTTGAAAGACGCCGTACGGGTTTGTTAAACCTTCTTAATGAGGAGCAAACAGAAGTTACACGGTTATCAAAACAAGTAGAACATCAAAATCCTAATTTATTGCTGCGTATCGCAGAGATTAACTTGGAAAAAGCTCGCCTCATCAAAGAAAAAGAAAATGATGAATATTTGGCCATACCAACTCTGGAAAGAGCAAAGAAAAATAAAGAAGACTATTTTAAAACCTCAAAACAACTGTTTTTAAATGCACAGAAAATTTGTCTATCTATCACAAGTCGCTTTCCCAATTATAAGTCTCTAGGAGATGTTTATTATATTTTAGCTTATAACTTTAAAGAGTTTAACCAAGAGGCAAAGGCTCAAAAGTATTTTGAACTTGCAATGGAAAGTACTGGCTCGAAGTCAATTACTAAGGTGAAAACCCAACTTGCCTTAGCAGAAATTCACTATAACCAAAAAAATTATAGCCAAGCAATTCCACTATATGAAGGTGCTATTAATCAAAAAGACAAATGGTGGACAAAAGATGCTTACAATTTATCTTGGTCATATTTTAAGACGGGAAAATCAGATAAAGCAATTGCGATGATGCTTGAGATTCATAAGAAATCAACTACCGGCGAATATGTAGATATGTCTAATCTTGCTGCTAGAGATGTTGGACTTTTCTATGCTGAGGCTGGACGTTCCGATGAGGCAATTCAATTTTATAAAATCATTGGTAAAAACTTTTCTGAACAACTCATCAAACTAGCTAAGTTTCTTCTTGAACAAACCAAACCAACGCAAGCTGAAAAAACCTTAGCAGAAGCACTTAAGTATGAAACCAGTGAAACTGCTAGGAAAGATATTTTTTTAACTCAGTTAGCTTTATTCGATAAATTCGGTAAGTACGACTTGCATTTAACAGCTTCTGAGGATTTAAAGAAACTCGCTGATAAAGGAATCCTCAATAGTGATGAAATTGAAATAGTGAAAGTTCAGGCTCAAAAAATGGGCGCAATGCTTCAGAAACAAGCAGTGGCTTCAACTTATAAACACAAACCTGAAATTAGAAAGAAGAAGGCTGAACAAAGTTCAGCTTATTTTGCATTGGTTGGATCTTTTGATAAAGGAAAATCGAGTGAGTCTGAAGCAACATACTTACAAGCTGAAACAATGTACGGTTCAGAAAATTTTGAAGATGCGCTTAAACTCTATGAAAAAGCTTTTGACGTAGCGACAAATAATAAGGACAACAAATATCAAAAACTTTCAGTGGAAGGTATGTTGGCTTGTCTTGCTCAAGCAGATGTTAGCAATAAAACAAAAGATAAATTCTATGAGCCAGTTTACCTACGCTATTTAAAAGCCAATCCCAAAGGATCTAAGTCTCAAGAGATTTATGAAAAGCTTTTTGTTCTTTATAAAGGAAAAAATGATATCGCTGGGGCTGAAAAAATTCTAACTCAATATCGCGCTAATTTTCCAGAAAAAGTATTGGAGCAAGAAAAAATGCTCGAAGAAGTCATCGTTTATCATTCAGGAAAAAATGATACTACACAAATTCGTGGATGGATTAATCGAATTAATTCTGGCGAGTTTGTTGTTACAAAAAAATTCGCAGACAGGCTACGCCAGCAGTTAACGGCTATTCAATTAACAGATGCTCAAACCTTTGATTCCAAAGGTGATAAAAAAGCTGCAATAGAGAACTACTACAAGGTCTATCAAGCTCCAGAAAGTACAATTGAGACAAAACGTAACTCATCTTATAATTTAGCCCTACTTTTCTTTAAGAATAATAATGACAAGCAGTTTTATACTTGGGCGGTTAATTCACTGAATATAATGACTGTTGAGGATGTTAAAAAGTTTGATGATACATTTTCAATTATGGCCTCAGAACTTTTTTATCGTCAGGAGTTTGCCGCTTCTACAGACCTTGCTTTAAGAGCTCTGAATAAACTCTGTACCGTTAACTCAAGAACCAAGCTTGTTCATTTTCGTATTTATACCCAAGTAAATATAGCAGATGGAAATATGGAAGAAGCTAATAAAGTAATTGAAGAAGCAAAGAAATGTGGTTTGGAAGATAAAGATATTTCCGAAGCTTATTTTCTTATGCTAGATGAGTGCTTAAAGAAAGAGCGTTATGAGCTTGCTTCAAATACAATAGCTAAAATGGAAAGTGATAAAACTATTCGTGGACGATTAATCCCTTACTTGCAAGAACTTAAAATTGCTTATCGTAAGGTTGGAAATACAGAAAAGCCTCAAGAGTATGATCAAAAGATTAATCAATATTTTACTGAAGCAACCAAAAATAAGTACGAGATACCACTTCTGGCCAGAGACTTTATGGTTAATAGTGTTCTTTTACAGATGGAAGTTATTGTAAAGGAAATTATTAATCTGAAACTATCTTTTCCGGAAGGAACTTTTAATCAAACAATGAAAAAGAAATTTTCCTATTTCACCCAGTTAAATTCTCTGGCCGAAAAAGCTTTTGCTTCTGGTTCGGGAAAGGGAATTGTAAAAGCAGCTATTTATAAAGCCGAAGCTCAACAGCGATTCGTCAAAGAAGTTCGCGATTTTGTACCAAATGGCAAAGACGAAAACTATATCAATGCTTTCAAAAAGGACATGGTCAAAACGACCGAACCTATTTTAAAAGATTCATTAAGTTTAATTGTTGAAACAAAAAATACAATTCGTGAAAAGAAAATTCTCTCTCATGATAATGATTGGTTTATGTCATCAAAACGTCTACCCATCAAGTTAGAGTATCGTTATATCTATGACGGGGTAACAATGGATAGAGGAGGTCGTAAATGAAAATGAGAACAAACTTCTCCTATTTTATCCTTTTTGCTTTCTTAACCGCCTGTTCAAGTGGTGAAAAGAAAGAAATCAAAGACTCTAATATGCCTAAGGATCTAGATGAAGCTATGTCTGGAATAGAGCAAACTACTTCTAAAGCAGAGGTTAAATTTGACCGCAATAATGATTATTTTGCTGATGTGAAAAATAGTAATGATGCTCTTACTCAAGAATCATTAGCTCGATTTGAAGATGCCAAGTTAGATATTGCTATTGATTCAACTGATCCATTAGCTCAAGGTGTTGGGTACTGTTATAAAAAAGATTTTAATCGTGGACTAGCAGTATTAAAAAAAATCTTTGCTCAGTTTAGTAAAAATCCAGCTTACTTTAATCAACTTGGAACTTGTTACTATCTAAAAAGTGATTTTATCAAAGCTTCACTCTATTACAACAAGGCTCTTGATCTTGATAAAAACTATGCACCAGCTTGGAACAATCTCGGTGTCCTGTACTTAAAAGAAAAGGAAGACCATAAAGCTCGAGAAAATTTTCAAAAAGCCATCTCGATGGGAACTTTTTCAAAAACACCTAGATTTAACTTAGCACAAATTTATTTGCAATATGGGTACGTTGAAGAAGCTTTTGATATTTTTAATGGTCTTTATAGTTCCAGTAGTAATGATCCAGATATCATTATTGGATTAGCGAACGCTTACCTTTTTAAAGGTGAACCTGGAAAAGCTATCAATTTATTCAAGGGGCTTGATACAAATTTTTTTAAAAGACCTGATGCAGGCTTAAATTACGCTGTTGCTCTACAACTGACCGGAGATAGCAACGGTGCAAAACTTATTTACCGTCGTGTAGAAACTGCTCGCTTGAGCTCTTGGGGTGTCTACTATAAAAGAGTCGGCCAACTAATAGGTGGTGAACTTTGAAAATGATTTTATCTTTTTTATTACTTTTATCTTTTAATAGTTCTGCTGAAGACGCAAAAGAACCATCAAAAAAAGGTGGAGAGAAGAAAGTAATTTACAAATACAAACAATTTGAAAAATTTGATTTTGATGACTTATCTGTCGAAGGTGAAGATGGAAGTCCAGGTGACTTATCGATTAACCCACGTTTTCAAAAAGAATTTAAAAATGAACTTCCTTATAGAAAGAATTTTAAGCAGGAAATGCTAAAGTCTTTGGATACCGTAAAGTAGAAATGCCAATACTCTTATTGTGTTTGGTTATGGTCTTAATTGGCTGTTCTAATTCAGCTTTAGAGGTACCTGAAGACACTCATATTGCAAATTTAAAAGTGGCAAAATAATTTTAATAATGTTCTGGGAAAAGAGCTCGCTCAATTCCTTCAATCATGATGTGTATAATTTTGATGTGAACTTCTTGAATTCGATCTGTGATTTTATGGTCTACGATAATGGGGATATCAACCATCTCCTTAAGAGCTCCACCAGTTTTTCCCAAAAGACCAACGACTGTCATGCCTCTTTTTTTAGCGGCTTCGACGGCCAGAATAACATTTTTTGAATTACCGCTGGTTGAGATGGCCATGAGAACATCACCTTTTCTACCCCAAGCTTCCACATGGCGAGAAAAAATAAATTCAAATCCATAATCGTTAGCAACACAAGTAATATGAGAGGCATCTCCCATACTCATGGCAGCTAAAGGGGCACGGTCTTTACGGTAGCGTCCAGTGAGTTCTTCCACGAAATGCATTGAATCGCACATTGAACCACCATTACCGCAACTTAAAATTCTTCCGTCACCTTTGAGGGTGGTAACCATGGCTTCTATGGCCAATCCCATTTGGGTTAGGTTGGATTCATTGTTCATGAATTGCTGTAAAGCTTGAAAAGACTCTTGCAGGGAATTTTTGATATAAGAATGATTCATGACTTTAGTATAGAAAACCTTCTGGATTTTCTCCAGAAGGTTTTCTACTTAAATTAAGCCAAGTTGTTTATGTTTTTAATGATCTCAGATTTTGGCTGATTTCCAACTAAAGTGGACTTTACTTCTCCACCTTTAAAGAAAATTAAAGTGGGGATACCACGAATACCAAATTTTTGAGCAATTTCGCCGCACTCATCTACGTTAACCTTTACGATCTGAGCTTTGCTGCTCATTTCATTTTGGATCTCTTCCAGAACTGGTGATAACGCCTTACAAGGTCCACACCATTCTGCCCAAAAATCTACCACTACTGGCTTATCTGACTTCAATACTAATTGTTCAAAGTTTGAATCATTCACTTGTGTAACGTTACCCATATAAGTCTCCTTAGTTTAAACGAAGTCGTAGTCTAGCCAATTTGGCAGTACTCTTCAAGTCCAGTATAGCAGATTTTTGTGTTCTTAATTTTTTGTATTAGTTAGAATGTTTTTATGGATCGACGCTATCTTTTAAAATCCCAATTTCGTATCGCACGAATCAGCCGTTTGATCGCTAAGGCTATAGATTTATTCATAGTCGTAGCTCTATCACTTTTATTGTATCCGCTTGGTCTAATTATAGCTTGTGTCTATATGGCCATAGCTGACTCACTGAATGGTGGTCAAAGTTTTGGTAAAAAGTTCATGGGATTTTCTGTCATTTCACTAATTGACGGAAAACCATGTAGCCGTAAACAATCTTTAATTCGCAATCTTCCCATACTTATCCCACTTTCATTTTGTGTCATCAATTTTTGGGGTTGGATTTTTGCGGGTGTTCTTGCAACGCCTCTCTTTTTTCTTGAACTATACCTGATGTTTAAATTAGACTCTGCTCACCGTTTAGGGGATGTCATGGCCGATACAACAGTTATCGCAAATGATGCTCAACGTGTAGATTTGAGACAGAAAAAAGAATCATGGTATGAATCAAAAAATGTCATTCCTTCCTAATTAAAATTTAATCAAAAGTAAGAGCACTTATGTCTAAAAAGAAATTAATCATTGTCGATATCTCTAGTTTTATTTTTCGCGCTTTTTATGCCATTAGGCCACTAACTTCACCCCAAGGTGTTCCTGTCAATGCTGTTTACGGAGTTCTCTCGATGATGTTGAAGCTGATGAGTGAGCATCGACCAACGCATATGTTTTTGGCCAGAGATACCAAAGATGGCTCTTTCAGAAAGGAGCTCTATCCCCTCTACAAAGCCAATCGCAGTGAACCACCCGAGGATTTAATTCCCCAGTTTGCGTTGATCGAAACCTTGATTGAAAAATTAGATTTTAAAGAATTGGCAGTTCCTATGTATGAAGCTGATGATGTCATCGCTTCCGCCGTTGTCCAATGGCGCAATTACTTTGATGAAATCTACATTGCTTCTGGTGATAAAGATCTCATGCAATTTGTGGACAACAAGGTAAAAATTCTCGATACCATGAAAGATAAGATTTATGGTGATGTAGACGTAAAAGAAAAAATGGGTGTAAGGCCAGACCAAATACTAGATTATCTGTCGATGGTAGGAGATGCCTCTGATAATGTGCCGGGAATGAAAGGTATTGGAGAAAAAGGTGCTTCCAAACTTTTGGAAGAATATGGAACTCTAGAAAATTGTCATGCCCATTTGGAAGATATTACCAATAAACGGGTGAAAAATGCCTTCACCGAATTTTGGAATGACGGATTACTATCTAAGAAACTCATTACACTTGAAACTTCTCTTGAGTTAAAAACCACTGCGGAAGAAACTCTTTTTAGCTTTTATCCCCAACAAAAACTTCTCGATTTCATGGATGATCTTGGTTTTAAATCGTTCAAACTCAAATTGATGGAGCTTGCAAGAATTGAGGATTCTTCACCGGTCGAAAATCCCAAAGTCGAAATAAAAACTATCTTAATTAATAATACTGAAGCCTTTGCTAGCTTTAAGACGTTGCTTAAAAATGAAAAAAAGATCTCTGTCTCTTGGTCAATGGATCAGTCAGAAAATGACCGGAATTCTCAAAAGGTAAAAGAGTTTGCAATTCACTGGGGAGCAGAAGACTATCTATTAAATTTTAAAACTTCACAAGATCTGCTAGATATGGGCGAGGGCCTTAGCGCAGATGAGTTTAATGATTTATTACAAATTTTAGGCGAAAAAGATAAATTCATTATTGGTCACGATTTAAAATATTTCTTCTACCTTTATTTAATTCAAAAATTAAATTTTGAGGGTAGTTTTTTTGATGTTGCCCAAGCTAGTTTTGTCATTAATCCTGAAAAGAAGCATGCTCTAAATGAAATTTCACAAAATTATTTAGGCCAATCTTCAGTGGAACAATTGGCAGATCGCAATCATGCTCAGTTTTTACTTTTGCCTATTCTGAGTGAGAAATTAAAGGAACTTAAACTTGAAACAGTATTTTACCAAGTAGACCAACCACTGATTCCTATTTTAGCCCAAATGGAATTTCATGGTGTTAGTTTTGATCATAAGTTTTACACAAATTTAGAGCATGAATTCACCAGTGAATTATCAAAAATTGAAAAAGCAATTCACGATTTAACTAAAGAAGATATTAACTTAAAATCTCCTAAACAAGTTTCTGCTTTGCTCTTTGAAAAACTTAATTTGCCAGTGATTAGAAAAACTAAAACGGGCTCTTCAACTGATTCAGATGTTTTACAAGAATTAGAGGCCTTAAATATAAGTCCTGTTCCAGCTCTCATTTTACAGTACCGAGAGATGGATAAACTCTTGTCGACTTATGTGAAAGCTTTACCCAAAATGATTTCTCCCGTTACTGGAAAAATCCATACTCACTTTCAGCAATTCAATGCTGCCACTGGGAGACTGTCTTCTGATTCACCTAACTTACAAAATATTCCTATTCGCTCAGAAAATGGACGAAGACTTAGAAAGGGTTTTATTGCTTCTCCAGGGAAAATTCTTCTTTCTGCCGATTATTCTCAAGTCGAACTTCGTATCTTAGCTCACTTTTCGGATGATCCTGTGATGGTTGCGGCTTTTAAAAATGGACTTGATATTCATGCCCAAACTGCTTCAGAAATGTTTGAAAAGCCTTTAGCAGAAGTATCTAAGGATGAACGTTCACGCGCTAAGGCCATTAACTTTGGTTTAATGTACGGGCAATCATCGTATGGACTTTCTCAAAATCTTCACATCGATCGCAGTACAGCGAGAGATTTTATTACCGAATACTTCATGCGCTTTAAGAAAGTGAAAGCTTACTTAGATAGCTTAAAAGAGTTTGCAGAAAAAAGTGGCTACTCGCAGACTCTTCTAGGACGCAAACGAATCCTTTCTGATATTCGTTCAACAAATCGAACAATAAAATCCATGGCAGAAAGAATGGCTGTTAATACTCCTATTCAGGGGACAGCGGCTGACATCATCAAAGTAGCGATGATTAATATAGTAAAAGAGATGAAAGAAAAAAAATGTAAAAGTACTCTCTTATTGCAAGTTCACGATGAACTCATATTTGAATGCTATCCTGAGGAACTTGAGCTGATGAAGGAATTAGTAAAACGCGATATGGAGCATGCTGTTGAGCTTAAAGTTCCTTTAGAAGTAGATATGGGAACAGGTACGAACTGGTATGACTTGAAATAGTTAAAGTTGGCGAAAAAGTTCACAGACTTGGTGAACTTTGTGAGCCAGTTTGAAATGACCTTTACGTTTTACTTCTTGATTCATTTTGATCACGATACCACCACTTCCAGCTCTATCAATATTCCATTGAGTCGATATATTAAACTTTCCACATTTGGCGTATTCAGGACAGTCTTTAACCTTTTTTAATTCTTCCTGAACAATCATGCCGTAGTTACTAAATAAGACTGCTTTTTTCCCGCCTTGAGATAAGGGAACCGATTTATTTTGATCGATGGTGACGGAAATTTTATTACAAGATTCTTGCTTTAATTCAATGATACTTCCTAGATGAAGTGGTATTGGTCCATTGTTGCTAGGAAAGACCAGATCGCGAGTTAGGTTGTACTCGCAGCTGTCACTATTAAGCTCATAACGCCCGCTCAGATCGGCGCATTCAAATCCATAACTGTGGATTGTGTGGGTCAAAGCTAGCAGCATGAGCAGCATTTTCATGTACAGTTCCTAAACCAAATTCATCACTTTTATAATGCAGTTTAGCAATTTTTTCTCTTAAAAGGGGAAATTGCCTTCTTATTTAGAAGAAATTACTAAGCTGACTAAAAAATAGTCAGATGCATGTCATTTTCATTACTTAAATTTAGGTCACTTACCCTTGACACTCGCCCGTTCGGTATTAGATTGTGTGTAGCAAATTTTAATATCTAGTTATTAACTTAGGAGGACTTATGGAAGTTAGACCATTACAGGACCGTGTTTTAGTAAAAAGAACAGAAGAAGAAACGAAGACCGCTGGTGGAATTATCATCCCTGATAATCACAAAGAAAAACCTGCACGTGGCGAAGTTATCGCTGTTGGTACAGGGTACAGAAATTCAAACGACGGATCAGTACGTCCTCTAGATGTAAAGAAAGGTGATAAAGTACTTTTCGGAAAATACTCTGGAACAGAAATCAAAATGAACGGTAATGATTACTTAATCATGAAAGAAGACGATATCTTAGGAATCCTTCAATAATATTTAAATATTTCTACAGGAGAAATCTATGTCAGCTAAAGAATTAAAGTACAGTGAAAACGCTCGTACACTTATCCTAAGCGGAGTGAACGCTCTTGCTAACGCAGTTAAAGTTACACTTGGACCTAAAGGTCGTAACGTTGTCATTCAAAAATCATTTGGCGCTCCAATCATCACTAAAGATGGTGTGACTGTTGCTAAAGAAATTGAATTAGAAAACGCATTCGAAAATATGGGTGCTCAACTTGTAAAAGAAGTAGCTCAAAAAACAAATGAAGATGCAGGTGACGGAACAACAACTGCTACTGTTCTTGCCCAAGCAATCTACCGCGAAGGTGTAAAACTAGTTTCAGCGGGACATAACCCAATGGATCTTAAGCGCGGAATTGATTTCGCTGTTGAGAAAGTTGTTACTGAACTAAAAAGAATGTCTAAGCCAATTAAGTCAAATGAAGAAATAGCACAAGTTGGAACAATTTCTGGAAACAATGACTTAGAAATTGGAAAAATGATTGCAGATGCAATGGCAAAAGTTGGTAAAGAAGGCGTAATAACAATTGAAGAATCAAAAACTTCTGAAACAGAACTTACTGTTGTAGAAGGAATGCAATTTGACCGTGGTTATTTATCTCCATATTTCGTCAATAATCCAGAAAAAATGGAAGCTACTTTTGATAACGCTAATATTCTTATTACTGATAAGAAAATTGGTTCAATGAAAGAACTTCTTCCAATCCTTGAAAAAACTGTTCAAACTTCTAAGCCACTTTTAATTATTGCTGAAGACATTGAAGGTGAAGCTCTTACTACACTAGTAGTGAATAAACTTCGCGGAACTTTAAATGTTTGCGCGGTAAAAGCTCCAGGCTTTGGTGACAGAAGAAAAGAAATGCTTAAAGACTTAGCAGTTCTTACAGGTGGAACAATGATTTCAGAAGAACTTGGCCGTTCACTTGAAACAGCTGATTTTTCTGATTTAGGTTCTGCTAAGAAAATCACAATCGACAAAGATAACACGACAATTGTTGACGGAAACGGAAACAAGAAAGCGGTTGAAGCACGCGTAAAAGAAATCAAGGCGCAAATTGAAGAAACAACTTCTGATTATGACCGTGAAAAACTTCAAGAACGTCTAGCTAAGTTAGCTGGCGGTGTTGCTGTTATTAAAGTTGGAGCTCCAACTGAAGCTGAAATGAAAGAAAAGAAAGATCGCGTAGAAGATGCTCTACACGCTACTCGCGCTGCTGTTGAAGAAGGTATCATCGTAGGTGGTGGTGCAGCTCTAGTTCACGCTTCAGCAGTTTTAGACGCTGTTAAAGGCGCGACTGAAGAACAAGCTTTTGGTATCAAGATCGTACGTCGTGCGATTGAAGAACCTCTTCGTCAAATTTCAGCAAACGCAGGAATGGAAGGTTCTGTAGTGGTTAACACTGTTAAAGAATCTAAGAATACAACTTGGGGTTATAACGCGAAAGATGACAGATATGAAGACCTAGTAAAAGCTGGAATCGTAGACCCAACTAAAGTAACTCGCTCTGCACTTCAAAATGCAGCTTCTGTTGCAGGCTTAATGCTTACAACTGAAACGATGATTGCTGATCTACCTAAGAAAGATGACGCTGCTGCAGCTATGGGTGCAGGCGGAATGGGTGGAATGGGCGGAATGGGTGGAATGGGCGGCATGATGTAATTTGCCCCGTGACTGTTTAAGGTCATCGCTCTACAATTGAAATCATTCGGAAGGGAACCTTAGGGTTCCCTTCTTTTTTTCAACTTTTTCACTTGGTCATAAAAATGAAAATTTTTTTTCTTACACTTGTTGGTCTATTCGTTATGATATTGGGTCTTTCTCCTTGGATTAATCCGATTCTGGTCGATCATGACTTACTTATAATTCCTAAGAACATTTTGGTTCAAAAGAATCCTCTTGTACGCTCAATCAATGGAATGAAAGTGTATTTTATTAAAGGTGAAGTGGCTCTTCTACGTAATGAGAAAGTGACTTTTTTAAAAAAACTAGATCAGGTAGTTGCCAATGATGTTGTTTATGTCAAAGAAAGTGGTTGGTTAATTTTGGAGTTTGGTTTTGGATCTAAAGTTAAAATTAATGCAAACTCAATTATTAAGGTAAATGAACTGCGAAAAAATTTAGATGAATTCGATCGTTTGAAAGTGAATACCTTTACCTTGGAGGCTGGAAGTTTATTCGTTGATTATCCAAATATTTCTCATAATGTGACTCTGAAAATTAAGAATAGAAGAGCATCGATGGGAATTAGGGGGACTGAATTTATTGCGGCTTTGGACTCTGAAACTCAGGGGCTTAAAGTGGCGGTTAACCATGGACTGGTCGAATTGACTGAAGATAATGGCCATTCTTCGGTTTTGGTTGGGGATATGATGGGAGCATCGGTAGATGCCAAGGGAAACCTCGAAGAGCCGAAGGCCCATAAATGGGTGAAAAAAATTCATTGGGACGTAGAGGAAACTGCATTAACAGAGCCAGAAGACTATGAGACTAATTTAAAAGTAAAAGCGGTAGAAGTTAAACGTGATCATAAAACAAAATTAGAAGATATTAAAACGTTTAAGCCTTCAGGCAATGTTGTGACCAATGATAACCTTGGTGATCAAATGGCTGAGGCACAAAAAGAAGCAGAGAAAATAGTTAATCAAGAAGCTACTCCGGTTCCTCACGTTACAGATGCAGGCCAAGAAAAAGACCAGGAGCAGATTACAGAGGAAGAATTAGAAGAACTCGATTTAAACTTCACTCGATATAATAAGAGTATTCCTAAAATTAGTAAGGGAATTATCGAAAAATTTGCAGCACAAGGGCTTGTGCCAGATAAAGTACAAGTAACAATGGAAACTTTAAAACAAGTTGAGCGATACAATTCTGAACGATTAAAAGTACTTGATGAAGTAGATGAGGACGTTCAAGATTGAATAAAGGATTCTTGCTGATTTTCGAAATTCTAATGATGTCTGTCGCTGCTTTCCTGGCAGCTTTAGGGATTAAAAGTTTTTTAATTCCCAACCAATTTATTGATGGGGGAGTTACTGGTATCTCAATTCTTGTTTCAATAGTTACAAAATATCCAATTTCCTATTTTGTATTTCTCTTAAATTTACCCTTTCTTTATATCGGTTATCGATCTCTGGGACTAAGTTTTGCTTTAAAAAGTATATTTTCTATTTTGGCTTTTTGTTTTTTTCTGTCCTATTGTCCTATGCCTGAGCTAACTCAAGATAAACTATTAGCTGCAATTTTTGGGGGCGGTTTAATAGGTGCGGGAATTGGTCTTAGTATCCGTAGTGGCGCAGTTTTGGATGGAACAGAAATTATGGCCATTGTTCTTTCGAAACAATCAATTTTTTCTATTGGTGAATTTATTTTAGCCTTTAATATCCTTATATTTGCTGTTGGTGCGCTTTTATTAGGTCTTGAGATATCCCTATATTCCATTTTAACTTATTTTTCTGCCACCAAAATGGTGGATTTCATGATTCATGGTTTTGAAGAAAATACTGCGGTGATGATTAATTCAGATAAGAGCAAAGAAATAAAAGAGGTGATCATTAGTGAATTAAAGCTCGCTGTGACCATTTTCGAGGGGAGAAAAGGGATGAGCAATCAAGGGCAAGAGATCCTTTATTGTGTAGTGACTAGGCTTGAAATCATGAAAATAAAACGAGTCGTTAAAGAAATAGATGATAAAGCATTCGTGGTTACTTACCGTATAGATGATACAGTAGGCGGGATGATTAAAAAGAAACCGTTTCACTAAAGTTTTCCAGTAAAGGCCTCCATAAAATACCCACCTAGTGTTCTCAAACATTTAGCCCTAAACGACACCGTTTGAAGCCTTATGCAGGGTCGCTAAGACCTTGTTGATTCAGCTTGGCCCCGGTTCGATAGGGCCAATTTTTACCACCTTTCTTAGCTTTTGACGCCGGCATACAATGAATTGAATAGGATTCTCGCTCTTTAACACTCTCATTTTGTCACTCCCAAATCTGGCATAGCTTATGCAAATTAAGTTCATGTCAGCATGATCCCAGGATGGGATTTTGTTCTCCAAGGATGGAGGAGTTGACAAAAGAAACCAGCACAAAAGGATTTGTTATGGTTAAGTTTTTCTTCTTTCTACACATGATGTGTTTGTCTTCGACTGCATTTGCAATGATGTCATCAGCTTCTGGGACTTGTCCTCAGAAGTTTGTGGCAAAGGTAGAACAAATTGTAGAAGCACCAGCTCCGCTAGGCCCAAGATCAACTGATAAAGTGATTTTGAAATTAGAGGAAGTGATTAGAGGAGAAGTGAAAGATCAAGAAGAAATCCAAGTTCTCACTTTCAGTACGATAAAACTTTCAAAGGGTGAAAGTTATATCTTGGAATTGAGAGAAGGAAAAATCTGTTCTGTGGTTTCGGTTAATGAACACCACGAGTGATCAAGATTCCCTTAGCGAAAAGGAGTTTCGCGTGAAGATTTGGACCTCTCTATTTTTATCATTATTTTCACTTAATAGTTTTGCTTATGTCTTCACTCAAGACTTTTCAAAAGGTTTTTATTGGCAAGCTTTTCCTGTGAGAATGATTATCACAGGAAATGATTTTACTGGTTATCTTCCACAAGTGGCAGGAATGGCGATGAAGACTTGGGAGGACAACTCAGTAGTTGGAAAAAATATTTGGGATATTTCTAATGTTTCTCAAGTAAATAGTATTCAATGGTCATCAAGCCCTTCAGATTTCCAAGGTCTCGATATGGGTCAGACACTCGCCATTGCTATTCGCTACAATCAAGTTCCTTATGTCATTAAAGCACAAATATTTTTAAATAAAACACATTCGAATTTTAATGGCTCTAATGCCAAGTTGAATCTTTATAAAGTTCTTGTCCATGAACTTGGTCACACCTTAGGATTAGATCATAACTCAGCTACACCTTCTATTATGGCTCCTTACCTAAATACTTGGGAAAACTATTTTTGTGATCAAAATAATTACTCATCTTGTTTAGTCAACTATCTCTCAACTGATGATGTAAGTGGTAGTAACGCTGCTTTTAATGGACATCTTCAACGTCAGGCCGTTGGATATACCTTTGCACTCGAAGGAGAGACGGTCGAGCAAAAAGGGATTGCTGCTTGCGGAACTATAGCGATGGTTGGAGATAACAATGATCAAGGTGGTGGGCCAGCGAGCTTCATAGTATCATTGTCTTTTGGTCTTGTATTAATCGCTTTAATGAAAAAACTTAAAAATAATCCTCTCTTTAGAATTTAAAGAAAGCATCTCCTCTCTCCGATAAGGAGGTATGAGTACAAACACAACCCGTTGGATTTACTTTTTAAACTATGAACAAGAAAAGCTTTCAGATCACTTTTTTAAGCTTTCTTCAGAACTTTCGCGTTTGGGATTCATGCTTTTACCAATTAAAGCAGATCAAGTTCATCTTTTTCTTCAAGATAAAACGACTCCCCATATTGTTTCCATCACTTCAAATCTGTTAGAGCAGACAGGATGGAGGCGAGCAATGTTAATGAAACTCAATTTTTTTATCAAGAGTAAGAAAATTCATCTTTACCATATCTCTTCTTTTGGTGAAGCTAAGTTTGATGGAAGAAAAAACGATCATTATCACTATATGAAACTTCCTTGCAAAGTGGATCTCCTGGCTTTGCGGTTGGCTGCTTTTCATGAAGAAGCAAAGTCAGAATCAAAAGAATGGCCAGGTGGAAAAAGAGCAAAGTTACCGGCATAATGCTTGTAAGAAGGAATTAAAGTGCAAACAAAAGAACAAGAAATTGCTCAAAGAGTTCTGATGCTTTTAAAATTAGATTCTAAAAATCTTTTCCATCGCTTAAGCGATAGAAAGAGAGAATATATGGAAGTATTTTCACAAAAGAGAACAAGAAGTCATTTTGAAGAAATTTTTCATACCCGTTATCCTGAAGCTGGCCTTAAAGAACTTATGCATTGTAGTTTAGATACAATCGCCGCTCTTGATCAGTTTTACACTGAGGTCGAAGAAATGTTCTGGTATGTTATGCATACCGAAGATATGCCAATAACAGTAGAGGACAATGCATCTCGCTATGTAAAAAGACTTGAAAATTATTATCAAACCCTTCACTTGTATTTAGATGCTGAACTTGGTATCAATCAAGATGAAGAAACGCCGACTGAAATAATAGCAACTGAAACAACTCAAACTGAGAGTCGTTCAGTGGAACATCTATTTTTCGATGATACGAACACGGAAAATAATAAATCACCTGATGAGCAAAATTAATCTTTCTCTTCTTTTCCTAATCACTTTTACCTCGAACATAGTTTGGGCAGACAGACAGCCATTGCCAGCAAGCCGTCTAGAGCAGCTCTCTGGTGTTCGCTCCGACGATTCAAAACAAAAGTGGGACAAAAAGTTTTCTAGTCGTTCTTATATTTATGGAAAAAGCCCAGCTAAATTTTTAGCTGAAAATTATCACTACATTCCTTACGGTGCGAGCGTTCTTGATATGGGAATGGGAGAGGGGCGAAATGCTGTTTTTCTAGCGCAAAAAGGTTACAAGGTTACTGGGATTGATATTAGTTCGGTGGCAGTCAAAAAATCTTTGGCACTTGCAAAGGAATTTGGAGTGCAAATCAATACTGTCGTCGCTAGTTTGAATAAATACAAAATTCCCGAAGGGACTTTTGATGCCATCATTTGCTTTTATTATGTCGATCGGAGCTTAGTCGATAAAATGAAAAGCTGGCTTAAGCCAGGTGGTGTTATTGTGTACGAAGCCTATACCGTGGATCAAAAAAATGCTGATCCTAATCTTAAAGGCGATGATCCCAGTTATTACCTGAAGAAACAGGAGCTACTTCACCTCTTTGACATGCGAATCTTAAAGTTTGAAGAGCCAATTCATGAAAAAGAGTATCGATCTAGCCTTATTGTGAAAAAGAAAGGTTGATCTAAACACTTTTATTCATTCTTTTTTCCCAAAAAATCACCAGTAATTTTATAATGATAGGTATGTTAAAACCTCTTATCGGCTTGTTTGTCTTTTGTTTGTTTATTTCCGCCCATGCGGTGGAGGAAACTGAATCGACTTTTGGTGGGAGAGTTTCTGCTTTAAATAATATTGGTGCCCTCCTTCGAGTCAAAGTTACTTTTAAAAATATGAAGTTTTTAAACAAACGTGACAAGGTCGAATTTTGGAGTGAAACAACTCCAAGCAATCGTTGTACATCCTACGTCGTTGCAAAAAGTAGCGACTATGTTCTATTAAAAGTTCCCAATTACGATCTTTGTGTTGAAAAAGTTCATTTAACAACGGGATCATATCTTTACTTTGAATCTATCGACTTAGAAAAGAATCTTAAAATTGCTCAAGAGCTTGTAGATATTATTTTAAAAAAACAATTGGCACTCTCTGCTCGTTTACTGAGTAATAAGCGAGACCTTGATACATACCCGGATAAAGTTGAAGGTGTGAATAAAAGGTATCAGGTGCTCCGGGAAAAACTTGAGCTTGAATGGAGAAAAGAAATCTCTGATTTAGAGACAGATAAAAATCAAACACTAAAAGTGTTTCAAGACACCCAAGCTCGTCTGGATGATGTTAATCATAAGTTAGAGCAGTACCGGGTTTATGATTCAAATCTTGAACTAGACCGTTGGGCGTTAGATAAAAAACTATATTATAAAAAATAGATAAGAAAGGAGTTCTTATGTTGAAGCTTAGTCTTCTAAGTCTGGCGTTAATGAGTGCCACGTGTTTTGCCGGAAATGGCTCAAAGGAAGCGAAGAAAGGTGGAACCTTTTATGAAAACTTAGGGTCAGAACCTACTACCATTAATCCTCTAACTTCGACTGATACTTATGCCGCTGGTGTTCAGGCTTATATACTAGAGTCACTACTTTCTAAAAGTGAAGATACTTATGACTATGTTCCAAATTTAGCTAAATCCTATACCGTTGCTAAGGATAATAAATATTTTGAATTTGAACTGAGGGACGGTGTCACATGGCAAGATGGAAAACCATTAACAGTAGAAGATGTTAAATTTAGTTTCGATTCTGTCTTTGATCCAAAGTATGCAACAGCTCACAAGCGTCCATACTACGAAGGAATTGAAAAAGTTGAAATCACTGGTCCCAATAAAGTTAGATTTTATACCAAGAATACTTATTTTTTAAATTTCAGTGTTGTAGCCGGTATGGAAATTATCCCAAAACATATTTATGAAAATCCAAAAGATATCAAAAAATTAAATAAGACTCTTATTGGTACTGGTCCCTACATGATTGATAAGTATGAGACTGGAAAAAAAATTACCTTAAAGGCTAACCCTAATTGGTGGGGAAAAAAGGATGATTTTCACATTGGAGAGTATAACTTTGAAAGAATTGTTTTACGTTTTATCAATGAAGAAAATATCGCCTTGGAAATGCTAAAAAAAGGTGAACTTGATTTTAATACGCTGACGGCAGAAGCCTACATGAAAAAAACAGTGGGTAAAGATTGGGATCAAAAAGTAATTAAAGTAAAAGCAGAAAATAAAGCACCTAAAGGAACTGGTTTTGTTGCTTGGAATTTAAAAAATCCATTATTTGAACAAAGAGATGTTAGAGTTGCTCTGGCTCATCTAATGAACCGCGAATTGATGATTCAAAAGTTTGCCTATAATATGTCAGTGCCAGCAACAGGGCCATGGTATCAGCAAAATGATTATGCCTCTCCCAATGTGAAGCCGTTTGAGTTCTCAGTAACAAAGGCTGTAGAACTTTTGAAAAAATCTGGTTGGACAGATTCGGACAATGATCAAATCTTAGATAAGATGATTGATGGCAAAAAATACAACATGAGTTTTACACTCCTTACCTCCTCAAATGACTTCATGAAATATTTAACAATCTATAAAGAAGACGCCAAAAAAGCTGGAGTTGATATCAATTTAAAATTAGTTGAATGGAACTCATTCGTTAAATTGTTAGATGAAAGAAAATTTGAGGCTTTAACTCTCGCTTGGAGTGGGGCGATTGAATATGATCCGAAACAAATTTGGCATTCAAGTTCTGCCGCCAATGGTGGATCAAATTTCATCGGATACAATAATGCTAAAGTAGATAAGATGATCGATGAAGCCCGTAATACATTTGAAAAAGACAAGCGCCAACCTTTAATGAGAAAGGTTTATGAAGAAATTGCCAATGATGCTCCTTATGCTTTCTTTTTTAATGCAAAGTATTTGTTTTACGGACACACCAAGAAAATCAAAAAATTGAAAGATACGTATAATTACGATGTAGGTCGTGTTTATTGGTGGATGCCTTAAACCATGCTTCAATATATTTTAAGAAGATTCTTAATTATGATCCCAACACTTTTTGGGGTAACGATTATTGTCTTCTTTATCATTAACTTTGCTCCTGGGAGCCCCATTGAACAAAAAATTCAGGCGCTTCGTTTTGGTGGCGGTGGAACTGGATCAGAAGCCAGCGCAACTTCTCATTCCAATAATACCGGTGTAGTAAGTAATGAAGTGATAGAAGCTTTAAAAAAACAGTACGGCTTTGATAAACCCTTACACACTCGTTACTGGATTTGGTTAAAAAATCTTAGTCGACTTGATTTTGGTGAGAGTTTTACTTACGAAGAAAAAGTAACAGACGTCATTATGAGTAAGTTTCCTGTTTCTCTTCAATTCGGAATTGCTTCACTTCTTTTGACCTATTTAATTTGTATCCCCCTTGGGGTTTTAAAGGCCATTAAACATGGCTCTGTATTTGATCTAACCACCAGTTTTCTTTTGTTTGTCATGTATTCAATTCCAGCTTTTATGTTGGGAATTCTTCTCATCGTCTTTTTTGCTGGAGGCTCTTTTTATGACTGGTTTCCCATTGGGGGAATTGTTTCCGATAATTATGATGAACTTAGTAGTACCGCTCAAATTTGGGACCGAATTCATCACTTTATTTTACCATTAACTTGTTATGTCTTAGGTTCGTTCACCACTCTTACTATTCTTATGAAGAACTCCCTCTTAGATGAAATTAAGAAAGACTATATTCGAACTGCAAGAGCAAAAGGTCTTTCAGAGCGTACTGTCTATTTAAAGCACGCACTTAGAAATGCTTTAATTCCAATCGCGACGGGGCTTGGTAGTTTTCTTATGGTGTTTTTTGCAGGATCACTTTTATTAGAAACAATATTTCAATTAGATGGAATAGGGCTTTTAGGATTTAAGTCAGTTCTTGCTCGTGATTATAACGTCATTATGGGGCTAGTATTTATGCAGAGTATGCTCTTTTTAGTGGGAAATATATTAAGTGATATCTCTTATGTCTTAGTAGACCCAAGAATCGATTTTGAATGATGAAAATAGCTTTAAGTGAATTAAATCAAAAACGCTGGACACGCTTTAAGAAAAGGAAACTTGCAGTTCTTTCCTTATGGGTTTTAGTCTTTTTTACTTTTTTAAGTTTTACCGCAGAGTTTTGGGCCAATTCAAAACCAGTGGTCCTATCTTATAAAAATACTCTCTATTTTCCAGTGATAAAAAATTATCACCCCAAGTTGTTTGGGATCGAAAATGCTTTTGTCGTGGACTATAGAAACCTCACCTTGAGTAAGGACGATTGGGCTTTATGGCCTCCTATTCAATGGGACCCTTTTGAATCGAATGAAAAAATTGAAAGTTATCCAGGTGAACCAACGAAGACCAATTTGATGGGAACTGACGACCGTGGACGAGATCTTTTAACCAGACTTCTTTATGGTCACCGTTACGGTATGATTTATTCTTGTTTTGTTTGGCTGATCACTGTGGTGATTGGAACCATACTTGGTGCTATCATGGGATTTTTTGGTGGCCGCGTAGATTTTTTAGGACAACGAATTGTTGAAATCTTAAGCACTGTTCCCCAATTTTTTCTGCTCATCATTATTATTTCTATTTTTAAACCAAGTATTCCTTTATTGATCTTTATCTCTTCATTATTTGGATGGATTGGCATAAGTTATTATGTCCGTGCAGAATTTCTTAAAAATAGAAAAAAGGAATTTGTAGAAGCGGCAGTTGCCCTTGGGGCTTCTAAATTTCGTCAGATTTTTATTCATATTCTCCCTAATTCGCTTTCTCCTATTATTACTTTTGCCCCTTTTGTTATTTCCTCCAATATAGTTGGTCTCGCCAGTTTGGACTATTTAGGCTTCGGCTTAACTCCTCCAACACCTAGCTGGGGAGAGCTTTTGGGACAGGCTCAAAAGAACTTCACTATTGGGTGGTGGCTCGCTGTCTATCCTTCAGTGGCTCTCTTTTTAGTGTTAACACTTCTCTCTCTCATTGGAGATGGTGTCAGGGATGCAATGGATCCCTACCTCAACGAAAGGTAGCCAAAGTATACTTTTTTAGGTTAGAAATGAGGCTCTATCCGGAGCCAAATGATGAAACAAACTGCCCATCGAATTGAATCGTTCAAAGAATCTATTTTCGCTACCATGTCTAAACTTGCTTTAGATAACAATGCCATTAACTTATCGCAAGGGTTCCCCGATTTTGAAGGGCCTGAATGGATAAGAAAGATTGCCAGTGAGAAAGTTCTTAATGGCAATAATCAATATGCGCCTTACCCTGGATCAGTGAATTTAAGAAAGGCGCTGCAGGGACTTTATCAAAAAAACTACTCACTCACATATGATTGGAATCAAGAAATCAGTATTTCAGTAGGAGCCACTGAAGCGATTTATTCTATTATCACGGCTGTCGTGAATCCCGGTGATGAAGTTATTTTATTTGAACCATTTTATGATTCCTATCAAGCTTCAATCATCATGAATGGTGGTATTGTAAAACCGGTTACTTTACACGCTCCTCATTTTAGTTTTAATGAAAGTGATTTAGAAAAAGCTATTACGGCCAAAACAAAAATGATCATCGTCAATTCTCCCCATAATCCAACGGGGAAAATGTTTTCAAAGTCTGAACTAGAATTTATTTCAAGTTTGGCCATCAAACATGATCTTTATGTTTTAAGTGATGAAGTTTATGAGTATTTAACTTTTGACGGAAATGTTCATATCCCGATGGCGCAAATGAAAGGTATGAAAGATCGTACCTTTACAGTTTCTTCGGCTGGAAAAACACTTGGACTTACCGGTTGGAAAATTGGTTGGGTTTGTACTTCGCCTGAATTAACAACAAAATTTAGAATGGTTAGGCAGTTTACAAGCTTTTCAGTGGCAACCCCGTTTCAAGAAGCTGTGGCAGAAGCAATTGCTCAATTTGACAGCTACATTCCTGAATTTCAAAAATTATATTTAGAAAAGAGAAATAGTTTCTATCAGGGTTTAATTGATCTAGGGTTTACTCCAAAAAAACCTCAAGGGACTTACTTTATCATGTGTCCAATAGAAAATAAGACGAAGAAATCTGATGTGGATTATGCTATGGAATTAATCGTCCTAAAAAAAGTAGCTGCGATTCCTCCTTCTGTTTTTTATGCTCAATCAAAAGATGGGGAGAAGTATCTTCGATTTTGTTTTGCAAAAAAAACTGAAACTCTAAAAAATGCTCTTTCTAATCTAAAGAATTCTTGATGGGTTATATTCTACTGATCTTCATCACCTTCATATGGGGGATGGGCTTCATCGCTGTGAAATGGACCCTGCTTCATTATACCGCGATGGAAAGTAACCTTATTCGTTTTGCTATTGCGGCCATTTTGGCCATTCCCATTGTTACTCTGATGAAAGCGTGGAAAGTCTCTCAAGCTCAACTCAAAGGTGTCTTTGTCTGTTCATTATTTTTATTTTCGATGCTTTATTTACAGACATGGGGGCTAGCTTACACCTCGGTAGCCAAAAGTGGTTTTTTAAGTACCCTTTATGTTTTTATTACGCCCTTATTATGTATGTTCTTTTTTCGCCAACGTTATTCTTGGGGATACTGGTTTTTGATTCTATTAGGCTTGGTGGGAATTTTTCTACTAGGAGATATGAGTTTTGATGGTTTTAATTTTGGCGATCTACTAACCCTATTATGTTCTTTCTTTGCTGCCTTTCATATTTTGTCGGTAGAGAAGTATTCGCCCTTATTTCCCCATTCCTTGGTCTTTAATTGTTTTCAAATATTTTTCGTGACATTATTTTCTATGACAGTTTTTGTTTTGAGAAATGGAACTGTTCGCTTGGAGCCAATGATGAGCTGGCAGTCCCTTTCTTTGTGGGGATTTTTTATCTTGTCGGTGATGTCGTCTTTAGTGGCTTTTAGCTTTCAAGCATCAGCACAAAAAAAATTGCCCTCTCATGTAGTCAGTATGCTTTTTTTGCTAGAGTCTCCCTTTGCCGCCCTTATGGGTTACATCATTTTAGGTGAAACACTTACTATGGTGGCCACCGTTGGCTGCGGATTAATCCTTCTTTCTGTTATTTTGGTTCCAAAGTTTGCTAAACTGAATCAAGTTTAATTTTCACCGATTCGACTTTATTTTTTCTTTTGTATTTTAATGTTACCGTTTCACCAATTTTATATTTCTCCATCACTTGGAAAATATCATCCATTGAATTAACTTCGACGTTATCAACCGAAATAATGACATCGCCTAAGTACATATTTCCAAAACGATCTTGACGAATACCTTGTAGACCGGCTTTTTCTGCTGGACCTTTTTCGACGATATAAGATATGGCCACTCCTTTCTCTCCCAAGAATCTATTTTTAACATCATCAGGTACAACACCAATTCCAAGACCTGGTCTTGTCACTTTTCCAAACTGAATGAGTTGAGGAACGATGGATTTGATAGTATCGACTGGAACGGCAAAACCCAATCCAGAGCTGGCGCCAGAACTGGAAAAAATCATGGTGTTCATCCCAATCATTTCTCCGCTTGAATTTAAAAGTGGACCACCAGAATTTCCCGGATTAATTGCGGCATCAGTTTGAATCATGCCATGAATTTTAACTCCACCAATGCCTAGAATTTTGCGATCGATAGCCGAAACAATTCCTACAGTCATTGTATGGTCTAAAGCAAAGGGGTTGCCAATGGCGATGGTTTTTTGTCCCACCATCAGTTCCGATGAACTTCCAATGCTAATAGGAGTAAGTGATTTTGGTTTTTCAAGTAACTGCAGAACAGCAATATCTTTTTTAGGCTCGGCTCCAATCACTTTGGCTTTATAGGGTTTGTTGTCGTTTAAAAAGTTGATAGTAAAGTTATCACCCTTTTCAATCACGTGGTAGTTCGTGACAATGTGGCCTTCGTTGTCCCAAACATAGCCCGAACCTGCACCAGCAGGAACATCCACAGCTCCATACATCCAGGATTGGCCAGTTTGAATGTTAGTCACGTTGACAACCGATGAGACTGATTTTTTGTAGATTTGAATGGAATTTTTTTCATCTTCAAGGAGTTTCGAAAGATCCGGATTGGTCGGTGCAGCCACCGCTCTCAAAGTTAGGACCACAAGGATAAAGGACATAAGCTTACGCATACAATCACTCCAAAATGTTAATCAAAGATGTTGGATCAAAGTAGTTTTAGTTTTGATTATTATAGGCAATTTGGCCATAATTCCAAGTAAGCAAAAATAAATTAACAGTGGGAAAAGATGCAGCAAGAATCAATTAAGTATTATAATCGTTCAAAATCTCAGATGGAAGTTGAAAAAATCTACGGAGATGGATTTTTAAGGTGGCTTTATACAACGGCAATGGGAAAAGCTCTGACAAAATTATTTTGCAAGGCGCCTCTAAGTAAAGTTTATGGCCTTGCTCAAGACTCAACTTTTTTATCTAAAAAGAAAGTGAGACCTTTTATCAGTGATTTTAATATTAAGATTGACGATTTTCAAGCGGGCTCAATTCAGTCGGACGATGTGAGAGATTCTTACGCAACTTTTAATGAATTTTTTATTCGTCCTTTTAAGTCTGGCAAAAGAAATTTCGTCCAAGGCAAAGAAATGCCTGCCTTTGCCGAAGCTCGATATCTTGGCTTTGAATCGATCTCTCCCAATCAAAAATTCCCAGTAAAAGGTGAGGAGCTTTCGGCCAGTGCTCTACTTGCAAATGGCAAATGGATGAAGATTTTTGATGGTGGTCCATTGATGATTGCTAGGTTATGCCCCGTAGATTACCACCGTTTTCATTTTCCAGATAAAGGAACTGTTCTCGATGACTATCGCATTTCTGGGCAATTTCATTCTGTTAATCCCATTGCTCTTCGTTTTCGCGATGAGGTTTTTTCCGAAAATGAACGACATGTAACAATATTTGAGACAGAAAACTTTGGGAAAATGGCTTATATTGAAGTCGGTGCTATTATGGTGGGGAAAATAATTCAAAGTTATCAAGGAAAGAATTTCTTGCGTGGTCAAGAAAAGGGATACTTTCTTTTTGGTGCTTCTACTGTGATTGTTTTGGGCGAGAAAGGGAAGTGGAAGCCATCTGCCGACATGCTTGAATATTCAAAGAAAGAAATTGAAGTTTATTTACAACTTGGTGATTCAGTAGGAGTTGCTATCTGAGAGATCTAGTGTGGAAGAAACTTTTTTAATCTTGGAAAGAAAAAAGCCTTCCATGGCGTGATCAGGTAAAATCCTTTTTGACCTACTAAGCATAGGGGAATATGTCTTGTTCGAAAATTCTACTAGGCCTGGAGTTGCATTAGCAAGTGGAATTTCAAAATCTTCTAAAATAATTTTTCCTTCAAATTTTTTCAAAATTCGATCTAGTACTTCTTCATTTTCTTCTGGAGCAAATGAACAGGTTGAATAAACCAAAGTACCACCTACTTTAAGCGATTGAACTGCACTAAATAAAAGCCGACTTTGTTTTTTCACCATCTCTTTTATTTTTTTCATACCCCAATAGGCATAAGTTTCTGGATCATCAATATAAAATCTTGATTCAGTTGAGCATGGAGCATCGATTAAAACTTTGTCGAAGAGCTCTGGAGTTGATTTCCAAACCCTTTCTCCATCCTTAAGAAAAGTTTTAACGTTCGTTACCCCTAGCGTTTTTAAGTTTTGAACCATTCGAAAAAAACGGTCGCGAGAAATTTCTACTGCTGCAATTTCTCCTTCATTACCCATTAATGAAGACATGAGAGACGTTTTAGAGCCAGGGGCCGCTGTTAGGTCGAGTACACGATCAAATTTCGTAGGATTTAAAATTAAAGGTGGAAGCATAGATGAAAGATTTTGAATGTAGATGGTGCCATCTTTAAAATAAGGAGAATGAGTCAGTTTGTCCCTTTCACTTGCTTGGACTAAAAAGGCATCTTTCATCCAAGGAACATTTGTTAAAGTAAATACCTTTTGAAGCTCTTGAACTATTTCAGGACTTGGATTTTTTAAGCTATTTAAACGAAAAGAGACTAAACGTTCTTGGTAAAAAGTTTGTTTCACTTGCTCAAAATGTTGAGCAGCTAGAATTTTTTCTAATCTTTCTAAAAAAAGAGGGGGCAGTTGATTCATGCCCCTAGTTTAAAATAAAAGATGGAACCTTCCAACTTAAATGGTGTGAAGAATATCCTGATAAGTGGCCAATCCAGTGACAATCACTTTCCTTTCAGCCGTTTTACTATTCCTATTTTGTTTGCTTTCGAGTCTCCCCAGAAAAGTTTCTACATTATTGAGCATCGCTTTTAGAATGATTTCATCTTTATGGTCCAAGTGAACCTTTCTAATCTTCATAAAGCTTTCCGGATTACGCTTAAGTGCAACTTTCAGTAAACCTTCTAACAGTTCCTGTAATTCTAAGCTTAGGTTTTCCTCTTTAAGTAAAAATTGCTTCCATTGCTCCTTGCCTTCTTTATTCAGTCGGTATTGATCCCTTTTGACCAATACCATGTTTTTTGAAATCAAATTTTGTAGCGAACGACTTAGAACTGTTTCATTTAAAGCAGTATCCTCTAAAAGTTGATGAAGGTTTTTTTCCTGTCTTTCAAGTGATTCGAGCAAAATTCTTTCAAATATGGTCATGCCATCAAACATACTGACTCCTTACTTCATTTTTCAACTGATCCATCTTTAATTCTTTTTTATGCAACTCTCTTTGTAGATAAAGATGAAAATATTTTCGTTCGTGCGATGATAGATGACTTAAAAGTTCTTGGGTTAGTTGCAAGAATTCTTTATCGATTGATGCATGACTTTTTTGGGCCAGGACATTTTCGATCTGTGCATACTCCTTCAGTTTCATTTCAAATCCATTAAAGAGCCTAAAGACTCTAGTACTTTGGATACCAGTGAGCTCCGCTATTTCTTTAAAGGAGGCTTGGGGGTAATGCTCTCGAAATCGAACTAAGATGGAATGCTGTAAGGTCATAATGGTCTCCAGGTTGTTTGTTACCTGACTATAGAGCAAGGTTATGGCCATCACCTGATGAAGTCTTTTTAGTGACTTATGAGGTTTTACCGTTTGAAAAACAAATCCCTGTTTGGAAAGAGAACTTAATCTGGTCCGATGTAAGTTTTTCCATTTAAGCCACCGATAAAGTCAGTATGAAAAGCGAAAATCAAATTCCCAAATTTTATCAATACTACAAAGACCAAGACATTCCTGTTTATTTAAAAGTGGAGAATACATTTCTAGGAGTCTCCTTTTTTAATTTGCTTAAAAGTTTGCATTTTGGCGAACTAACTCTAGAAGAGTATGAGAAGAAAAAAAATCAAAATAAACTAAGCCGAACTTTGATAATTGAAGAGGCTAGTCATCGCGCAAGCCAACAGATTAATCGCACCTTAGTTGACGATCGTTACGGCCCAGAAAGTGTAACGACGATGTCGACTCATAAAGTTTATCGATACAAAAACCAAGCTGTCATTATTTACTCTTTTTTAGTAAGAGAATGGCATATGGGCTGTTATGCAGAATTTGCTTCCGAGCAAAATATATTTGAAGCCAAAATGGTCATAAACCGTTACTTATCGTGGTCACTATCGATGATGGGAATTGCTGGTTTTTGGGGAACACCCATTGGAGAAGGGGCTGTCATTACCCGCCCTATAGACTCAAAAGGTGAAGCCTTATTTTTTGATTTAAAAAATATGCAAATGTTTACCATCGATGGAATAAAAAAAATCAAACCAGGTTTTCGTATCATTCGTTTAGATTCAACTTTAGTTGATCGCAATGTCATTATGAGACGTGAAGAATTAGTAGGTTTTCTAAGTTCGCATACAGTATATATTGACCCATCTGGTTCGAGTGTTCCAATACGCCAAGTAGTACAGGAGTTGTCTGCACTGGCCCAAGGAATATTGCATCCAACGAAAAGCTTTAAACCTAGATTTAATACAGCAGCTTAAAAATGAATCGACTTTCAATGCTAATCATCTTATGGATTTTTGTAGCCTGCGCTCATCAGGGTACGAACTACCGTGAATTAGCCTCAATTCAGAGGAAACAAGCGGTGAAACTTTGGAAAAACTCGCTCGAAGAAACCCACAAGCCTGGCATTAAACTTTCATCAACACGCTTACAAAATCTCTACCTGGCTTCAATTGACGAAGAAGATTTCGTAGAGCATTTGTTACTATTAAATCCAGCTGGGAGTTTAGAAAAAAAAGAGGACTACTTTGAATTATCGAAACAGTTCATGGCATTACAAAAACAACTATTAAGTCAATTGCCTACAACTAAATCACAGTCCCTTTCCACTTTATTGGTAATCCTCGCTGAAAAAGTTGAAGAGTCTCGCCAGAACAAATTCGGCAAATAATTTATTCTAAAGATGACCTTCACTTAAAGCTTCAATCATTGGAACAAATCCAACTCCGATATTGTCAGTAGTAGTAACAGAGAAGTAGAGGGGAAAACAGGTTATCGTGCAAGTTGAACTATAAAAAATTTTCATTTTATCTTTGTCTTTCCAGCTATAGAGAGCTGTTCCGTTGTAAAGCTTATAACTATCTTGTTTTCCAAAGCGGTTGATTAATGATTGGTGAAAGACATCATGAAGAAAATAGCTAGGTAAGACTGCATACATGTCCAAAACTTTTTCATTATTCTCAGTAACGATAACAGGAAATTTATAACGAATATGAGCCACAAAATATTTTTTTGTGACGAATCCTAAGCTTCTTTTGACTAATTCACCTTCTCCAACTTTTTCTTCCAATTCTTTGACCGAGGTCCCAGGAAAGAAAACTGCTAATTGATCTAAAGAAAAATTATAGTTGGGTGGTTCAATTTTACTTTCCACCATTGAGCTAAAAATAAGAAGTATAAAAGCTAATAAAAAACTGGGCCGCATAATTTATAAATAAGCAGACTAACCATCATGATGATGAAAAGCATCGACATAAAATAGAGAATTGGATGATCCATTTGGGTATTGTACGCCCATTTTGCTCCATCATTGAGAGAAAATAATAGTCGTTAATTTTACTCGATTAAGATTGATCAAATTGCGTTAAGTGCTTGACTCAAAAGAGAGATTAGCCGATGATTAGACTTTAAACTAAGGCTCTAGTAGGAAAAAAGGATCGTCTTTCGTTTGGTCCGACACTGACTTAGAATGAGAAAGTGCACCTTACTTTAATAGCCTGCAAGATTATGACGGGATTTTTTAAAAGGATTTTAAAAAGTGATTCACAACATGAAGTTTACACCTGCTTTGTTATGCCTTTTATTACTTGCCGCCTGTGCTGGACCAGCAACAGAAAAGGCAGTTACTAAAAAAGTAGAAGTTTCTCGTACCTATAATGCTAACCGTGCTCAAGAGTATCCTCACGCCAATTCATTGGCAGCAAATACCAAGGCACCTTCCTCAATTGCTCAAACGATTGATGATTACGCTATTGTTGATGAAAATGAAGAACAGCTTTTTGCTGAAGACTCATATCTTCCTTACCTACACACAAATGTTCCGGAAGACAGAAATTCAAGAGGCCATATTTTTGGATCATCTTCGAATGACAGTCTCAATAATGGTGATGCGGGGAAAAAAGTTTATTTCCTTTATGGGGCTGAACATTTAAATCTACAAAATTATTATTTTGATATTCCAGTTGTTTATAACGACCAAGTTAAGAAGTGGATGAACTACTTTTTAGGTCGCGGTAAAGAATTTTTTATTCGTTACTCAGAAAGAGCTGGTCGTTACGCTCCAACACTCGGAAAAATCCTTGAAGAAAATGGACTTCCACGTGATTTAATTTTCTTGGCCATGGCAGAGTCTGGTTTTCAAAATAATGCAAAGTCATGGGCGAAAGCTGTGGGCCCTTGGCAGTTCATGCCATTTACTGGTCGTCGTTACGGTCTGAAAATTGACTGGTTTGTTGATGAGAGACGTGACCCAATCAAGGCCACCATTGCGGCAGCGAAATATCTTGGGGACCTGTACCAGATGTTTGGGTCTTGGGAACTAGCTGCAGCTGGATATAATGCTGGCGAAGGTAAAGTTGGTAGAGCCATTAAAAAGTACAAAACTGAAGACTTTTGGAATTTAACAAAAGGTCGTTATTTAAAACCAGAAACAAAAAATTATGTTCCGAAGATCATGGCCCTAGCAATCATTGGAAAAAATTTAGAAGCTTTTGGGTTAAATGAAATCAATTTTCATGAACCTTTAGATTTTGAAGAAATTGATGTGAAACCAAACTCTGATATCTATGATATTTCAGCAGTGCTCGGAGTTGAAGTTGACGAGATTCAACGTTTAAATCCAGAGCTTTCACGTTGGCAAACTCCACTGAATGTAAAAAATTACAAAATTCGTATACCTGTTGGTAAAAAATTAGCTTGGAATGAATGCTGTCGCGATAAGGATTTTACGGCAACTCGTTACCAACAATACGCCGCAGATAAGAAAATTAGTTTAGAGAAAGTAGCAAAAAATTATCGTTTACGCCCTCAGTTACTTGCAGCGATGAACGGTATTAGCGCGAATGCTTTTCTAGATCGCGGTGAAACGATTAAATTACCATTCAGAGATGATCATACAATTAGAGATGAAATGTATGCTGATATCTATGAGAAATCGAGCAAAAGCAAAAAGTTCTTAAAATTTAAGCGTAAACTTTACGCTGCAAAAAAAAAAGAATCGGGAAAAAAGCAAAACTCTAGGAGTTATGCAAGCGAAGGCAAAATAGCTAGCCGCATGTATATAGTGAAGCCGGGCGATACTTTGATGCAAATTTCTAGAAAGACAGGTGTTCCGGTTCGCAAGATACAGAAATCAAATTTGGCACTTCTAGGTTCTCGTGGTATACAAGCAGGAGATAAACTTGTTATCAAATAAACCTAAAGGTATCCATTGGCTAAAGTTAGTCAGATCAAAGATTTTAAATTACTGAAAGAAAATAAGGCCGGCAACGTTGAGACAATCTTCGTTGCCGATCTCGTTCTGGGCAGCCATCCCATTGCCCTCAAATTGCTCAAAGAACTATCCCAAGACAATAAAGAAGAGGTACTTCTCATCCATGAATTTGATTTCAAGGATGCCTTAAACTTTCATTCACCTCGCTTATTCAGAGGAGAGAAAGCTTTTTCTTGGATTTCGAGCAAGCATTCTGAACTAAAAGTTGAAGATCACCAATGGGGTGTTAAGTTTTATAAAGATGGTGAAAAAAGAGATTTTGGCTCTAGAGTTAAATCACACGAAATTCGCGACGAAGAAAAGTTTTTCACTGAAAAGCCCTATTTCTTTAATGAAACTGAATTTTATGGAGAGTTAGCGGATTACGCTCACCTAGAAAAAAAACATATAAAGGCCTTCATTAAAAAGATTTCTTCTGTGGAAACGAATGAGTTAGCCTCTCGTATTCATTTTGAAGTTGAACTGAGCGATGGCACACGCTACCAGTGTGAGAATCTCTACTGTACTTTTTCTCCTTCAAAGTTTGTTTCCTACTTAGATAAAGACAAGCTCTCATTATTTCCTATGCCTCTCTTTACTTATGCTCGTAACTTAAAGCCGCTTCCTTCTTTATATATTCAGATGAACTTAAAAGGTGAATGGGAGAAAGATCTTTCAACACTTTTTATTCCTCAATCACAAACTCATGAATGGGGAAGTTTCATTGTTGAATTTGAAGCGTTTAATGAGCATCAGAAGACGCAGAAGATGGGAGTTTTTTGTTACATCAGTGAATTAGAAATGGCTGATAATGAAGAGGTGGCCAAGAAAATTCGTTTAATGAAAAGAGTGATTGAGCGTGTCTATGTAGGACTTGAAAAACAAATTATTAACGAAAATATCACTCTTAGTGCTGATTTTATCCACGCAAATTGCGAAGATTCCCCCTTTCAAACAGAAAAAAATACTGGTTCGATGGAGCATTTAAAACTTGTTCACATCGCTGGTCCCTCAAGACTAGATGCGGATCTTGGAACTTTTTCATCTTTGTCACGCATGTTCATTAACTACTTCAATTAAATTTTTTCTACGATTTATGCTTAACAAATTTGACAACAGGAAAATTTTGCCTGACACTTTAACTATCAATGTTATTTTTCAATGAGGGAGTTTATGAAAAAAACTATCGTATTAGTACTTGCGCTTACATCTGTTAGTGCTTTCGCATCAAAGGCACGCCTTGAGGCTCTTGGTGAAGGTGGAAACGGATCTTTCTACATCCAAGACAACAGAAACATGTTTCTTAACCCAGCTGCAGTTAATTATCACAAAGATTTTTTAACTTTTGAGTGGGGAACAACACAAACTGCTGGAACAGATTCAGTAGCCGCTCCACGCTCTGAAGGTGGTTTCTTCCGTTCAATGGGAGCTTTAAATTACGGTTTATACCTTGGTTCACAAGATTCAGCTATGGGAACTCGTCGTTACGGCGCTTCTTCAGATGCAAATTTTACTAACCAAAATAACCCAGTTGATTTATTTGTTGGTGGCGAAGCTTCTTCTATGAAGTGGGGAGCTAACCTTACTTATTCAACAGCTGAAACTAACAATGCTGGTTCATTCAAGAAAAATGAAGACTACATGGCTCTTAAAGCTGGTGTAGAAATGAACAATCTTGAAGTGTTTGCTAAGACTGATATCGTAAACAAAGCTAAAGGTGCTACTCAAGCTAATGATGAGTACAAAGGCACGTTGAATGGAAGCGTTGGTGCTAGCTATATGCTTAATGACCTAAAAATTTACGGTCAGTTTGCTAAAGTAAACGCAACTTTCAAAGATGAAACTGGTTCAGTAGTTAATGAATCTAAATTTGCTGATCATAACTACAAAATTGGTGTTGGTCGTACAGCTGCTGTAAATGATAAGACAAAAGTATTCACAAGAGTTGAATATTCAGTTGTTGATACAAATACAAAAAGAGTTGATAACAACCACTACAACACTCACACTATGACTCTTCCAGTTGCTATCGGTCTTGAACACGATGCTCTTTCTTGGTTAATGCTTCGTGGATCAGTTACTCAAGATCTATGGTCTAACGCTACTACAGATACTACAGCTGTAAAAAGAGCGAACAACACTGCTGTAAACATGGGAGCTACTCTTGCTCTTGGTTCAGTAAAACTTGACGGTCTAGTTGGTACAACACCTGCTGGTGCTGCCGGAGCTCCAACTTCTGGTACAGGATCTGGCGCTCTTTCACTTGATCGCCTAATGACTCGCGTTGCTCTTCGTTACAATTTCTAATTATTTAGAACACAGTTACGATATCAGGGGAAGCTTCGGCTTCCCCTTTTTTTTGATTTAAAAAAGGAAAAAAAATGGCTTACGAATACCAAATGTTAACCTACATGACTTTGTTTTTTCTCTTTGCTTGGTTTCCATCCAGTATGGCAAAAAAAGAAGTTTATGGCTTTCAATGGCTAGCTTCAAATCGTAAACCAGTTGAAGGTAAGGTTTGGAAAGGCTGGCATGCACGCTCAGAACTGGCCTATAACAATCTCAAAGATTATTTTCCGGCCTTTGTTGTGGCTGTATTATTATTAGGGATAAATGGCAAATTTGATTACACCACAAAGTGGGCCACAACTTTGTTTGTCATTGGGAGAATATTTCATTTTATTTCTTACTTAGCTGGAAATGTTATTTTGAGATTTGCTTTTTACTTAATTGCAATGGCAGCTAATATATTTCTCTTGATAAAATTAATTCTTCTTTAAACTTAGAGAAATTTAATTTGTCTGAGGGCTTCGTAACAGGCTGCTGTTGCGGCATTGGCCAGATTGAGAGACCTTATTTTGTCGGTATACATGGGAAGCTGAAATAAGCGAGTTTCATAACTTTCAGTGAGCTTTAGTGGAAGACCCATGCTCTCAGAACCAAAAATTAAATAACAGCCAGATTCATAGTTTCCTTGGTAGTGAACTTTTTCGCCAAATTTTGAAAAGAAAAAAAGCTCTGTGGGAGCTGGTTTTCTCATTTCTATAAAATGATCCCAAGAATCGTATTCTGAAATTTGAACGTACTTCCAATAATCAAGACCAGCACGCCTTACAGCTTTTTCCGAGATATCAAAGCCAAGAGGCTTGATCAGATGAAGATGAAGATTCAAGGCAACACAAGTGCGCCCGATACTCCCAGTATTTCCAGGAATGTCGGGCGCAACTAAAACTACATTGAACAAAGAAGCATTAGTCATTTCTTAGGCGTTCATTAAAAAGTGATAAACAGAGCGAATTACAGATCCAGAAGCACCTACAGCTGGACAGTAAGATAAGTGGCTTGAGCCTTCAGCTACACCCGCGATATCTAAGTGAATCCAAGGAATATCATTCTTAATGAATTCTTCGATAAAAGCCGCACCAATAGCTGTTCCTGCTTTACCAGCAGTACCGATATTTTTAATATCTGCAACTTTGGACTTAATATCTTGTCTCCATTCATCAATGATTGGTAATTGCCAAACATATTCCTCTTCCGCTTCGGCAGAAGCTAAAAGCTTGTCAGCGAATTTTTGATTGTTTGTCATGAGTCCTGCCACTTGTGAGCCTAGAGCAACGATACAAGCTCCAGTTAAAGTAGCAGCATCAATAATCCCATCTGGATTTTGATCACAAGCATAGTCAACAGCATCGGCAAGAATCAAGCGCCCTTCAGCATCGGTATTTAATATTTCAACAGTCTTTCCATTTCTACCCACAATAACCGAATCTGGCATTGTCGCTAGGCTTGAAACAGCGTTATCTGTAATGGCCAGAATACAGGTAAGTTTTTGAGCACAGTCGGACATTACTGCTGCACGGAAAGCTCCGTACATAGTAGCAGATCCTGCCATATCAAATTTCATTCCCATCATATTGGCACCAGCTTTAAGTGAGTAGCCACCCGTATCGAAAGTGATTCCTTTTCCAACTAAAGCATAGTGTTTAGTTTTAGGAGATACTTTTTTTGGTGTATAAGTTAGGTGAACAAGTTGTGGTTCGTAAGCAGAGCCAGCATTCACTGAAAGTAGAAGATTCATCCCTTCTTTTTTCATTTCTGCTCTTCCAAGAATTTTAACCTTAACGCCTTTAAGATTTTTCTTAACGTCGTCTTGAATTAATTTTGAATAAGATTCAGAGTGAAGAGTATTTGGAACTTCATTCACTAGATCACGGGCAAAGTTAACAGTACCAATAACTTTTTCAGAATGAGCAATGGCTTCAGAAATTTTGGCTGTTGCTTTTGATTTGGTAAAAAAGTGGATTTCTTTTACATTGGTCTTAGATGGTTTTGATTTATATTTTTCAAAAGTGTAACCAGCAAGAAGAATTGTCTCAGAAGCAATACGCGCGATTTCCGCCACATTACTTGAGCCAAAAGATTCTAAACAAAGACCGATCGACTGGTGTTTTTCTGCTAGGGCTTGCTTGTAGGCAGTAGCGAGTGATTTACGGATGGTTTCGTTTTTCATTTTTGCTTGTTCGCCTAAGCCAAAAACTTTAATCTGAGTTCCATCGGCCATATTAAAATTGAAGACTTCGCCTTTGCCTGCGGCAAAGCTATCTTTAAATTTAAGTTTTCCCATGGCTTCAATAATATCTTTGCTACAAAGCATAGTAATTTTTGAAGCTTCTTTTTTTCCGGCGAAGGCAGCGACAATTTTAAGATCAGCAGATGGCATGACGTCTTTAAAGACAGTTACTTTAAACATAGTAAACTCCTATCCAATCATTGAATTAAATTTAAATTTCGCCCCTCAGGGTCTAGCGAAGGGACTGATACTCTTTGGACGAGTAGATTGTACCCGCTTTATCTCTAATGAAAAGTGGTAATGAAAACTCCGAAGATTTTTCAGGAGGGAGCAATACATTGACTAGCCCAGCGCCTTTACCAAAGCGCATTAAGCCATTCTTATAAAAAATTCGGGCCTTACTAGCATTGCCGACTTGCAGAATAATTTGATTCCCCTTGAGGTAGAGAGTGCGACCTTGGCGTAAAGTAAAAGCCTTAATTTCACGATCATCTACTTTATAAGTTAACCAATTTGAATCATCAAAGGCTCTTATGAAAACTGATTGACCTGGTATGGTCAAAGCGGCGCGGTAGTTGGCGGGGAGAATTTCAGTATTAGAAACTTCTTCGGCATTTTTATCGATAGTAAATTGCGGCCCTGAAAAAGGTTTGAGTTCAATCCCTTGAAAATTTTCTTTTGAAATTTTTCTATTTGCTTCAGGAGTAACTGTTGGGGTAACAGTCACTTTTGGCGTTGCCGTCGCTGTTGGAGTCGCTGTCGGAGTAGGCGTCGCTGTCTTTTTCGGCGTTGCCGTTGGTGATGGAGTAGGCGTAGCCGTAAGGGTCGCTTTAACAGTAGGAGTAATTGAAGGTAAAGTAGTAGCTATGCTAGTTACGGTTACATTAGGAGTAACACTCGAAGTATCGAGTACTGGAGTTGCCAGTGGATCAACAGTTACTTCCACTTTTACAGCCTTGGATTCTGATTTAGGACCTTGGGCATTTCTAATAAGAAGAATCAGGGCCAAAGCCGCAAGTGCCGTCATGGCAACTGTGACAAAGATTTTATTGTTATTCAAAAATGATTGTATATTAAATGGTCGTTCTTCTACCTGGCCTTCAAGAAAATTTGTTCTTAAGCGAATTTTATTATTTTTGATGCCATCTTTAAACTCAAACGATTCGTAAGTTGAATCGAGTATGGTTAAAGCTTCTTCCAAATTGATATTGATCTCTTTGGCATAATGAGAGACAAAGCTTTTTACATAAGTGACATTGGGAAGTTCACTTAGTTTATTCTCTTCCAACTTCATAAGAATGTTGTAATTGATTTTTGTTCTTTGGGCGATGAACTTAAGTTCAATACCTCTCTCTTCTCTGGCTTTTTTTAAGAAATCGCCAATCTTAATCGAGGTAGTCTTACCGTCGTTCTCTGGAAACTGATCCATCCTTGATCCTTAAAAAAAGAAAAACTAAATTACGGAGTTACAAAACTCTGCTTTTGTTCTTCACTAGGCAATCCATCTTGGATTGCTGATTTTACAACTGAGTTACTTTCAATTTGTTCTATGCGTTCTATTTGAGCTTGAGCTTTAAGGGCAAAAGGAGAGTTTGGAAAACGCTTGATTAAGTCTAAGAACTTCAACCTTGCTCTCTCGGAATTTCCCATCTTCATGGAGCAAAGACCTTGGTAGTAAGTTGCATCTGAACTGTTGGCAACACAGTCACCAATGCCGGCATTTTTAAAGCGATCATAGGCTGCCTTGTAATCACCAGATTCATAGCTCATGAGTCCTAATTGAAAATAAGCAGGGCAATAGTTTTCATTCTCATCAATCGCTTTTTGAAACATATCACGTGCACGATCGTAGTTTTTTTGGATGTTTTCGATTAATCCAATATTGTAATAAGTTCTAAATTGATTTGGGTAAGTTAAGTCAGAAAGAACAATTTCATATTGCTTTTTGGCTTCATTAAAATTCTTTTGAGTGAAATAAAGTGAAGCAAGGTTATTGCGAGCATCAAGATTTTTTTCATCAAGATCAAGCGCTTTTTTCCAATGAGCACGAGCAAGATCAAATTCATTTTTAAAATAATAAGTCATTGCCAAATTATTTTGAACTTCTGAACTCTTTGGGTCTAATTTTTCAGCTTCTAGTAAATCAGTTAAAGCTTCAGTGTATTTTTTAGCTACTAAATGTTGTGTGCCAGAAGTGTAATAAATAAAAGACTTATCATCCGATTGAGTTGTTTTACTTGAAGAACAAGCAATAAAAATGAGTGGTAGAGAAATAACTAAAAATAAACGATTAAACAAGCAATCCTCCAGAGCGAAACAATATGTTTATTCTAAAGGAGATTGGCCCTTCAAGTAAAGGATTTCTATACTCTGGAAAGGACTACCACTGACTCAAAATGAAAGGTTGAAGGAAAAAGATCGAAGATCGAAATCTCTTTCACTTTAAATGGTCCTATTAAAGTTTCAAGATCTCTAACTTGAGTCTGAGGGTGACAGCTAACATAGATGATCGTTTGGACTTTTAAAGCATCGGACCATTCACGAATATCTTTGAAACCACTTCTTGGGGGATCAAGAATAAGATTGGGAAATGGTTTAGGGTGGCTCTTCTTGAAATTTTTCAAAGCATCGTTGTTAAATAAATCGAGCGAGTAAAAAGTTTTTGGTCCTATTGGATTAGGAAGAGTTTGATAAGTATCAACACAAAGTACTTTATCTTCGCGGGTAAGATTTTGAGTTAAATTTCCGTTACCGCCAAAGAGATCAAGGATAGGACCAACTTTATGGTGATCTTGATAAGCCTGAGTGATCTTATCGACTAGCAAAAGATTCATGGCCTCATTGACTTGTGAGAAGCCACCTTCAGCGTAGGGACGGTTGATGTTCACTTCGGTTTTTCTGCCTTTGGCATAAATTTCGATGTGACCAGTGTCCTTTTCTTTTTCGACTAGTTTTTCCCAAGCACCATTTTGATACAACTCTTTAAGTTTTAACTTCATATTTGGTTGAATGATTTGGCACTCAGGTACTTGTAAAATACCTTCTCCTTGTCTAATAAAACCTAATTTCTTTTCTTTTTTTGAATAGTGAAGTTGGATTCGGTTACGGTAACCAAGTCGATCTGGGGCTTGAATGAAATTCATTGGAACATCAGTTAAATATTTTTTAAAGAGATGCTCGGCATGACTCTTTTTGAGCAAAACTTCTTGTTTATAGTTAGTGTGAAGATAATGGCAGCCTGGACAATCATTAAAATGACGACAGATTGGTTTCTCTCTTACATCTGAGGCTTCTACAATTTTTTCTAATTTTCCAAAGCGAACTTTGCTTTGTTCATTTTTAGTGGAAATTTCGACCACTTCTCCTGGGAGAGTTTTAGGTATTAGAGTAATTTTAGATTGTTTCTTATCTACCCCTTGGCCTAAATTATCGACATAATCGATAGTACAAGTGAGGTTCTCTGAAGGTGTGTTCGGTGTGGTATTTTGCATAAGCGCGGATACTAACAAAAAGAGTTTACTTTGGCGCATTAAAAATGCATTGGCTGCGCCGTGCCGTAGAGAAGGTTTTCTTGTATAAGGGTGCGCAAGCGGCTATGATGACGAGCAATCTTTTTCACAAGGTATAAGTCGTCCGTGGATAACCGTTTTATTCGCAATTTTTCAATTATTGCCCATATTGATCATGGGAAATCGACTCTTGCCGATCGTTTGATCGAGTATACCCACACGCTTTCTCAGCGTGAGATGAAGGCGCAATTCCTTGATAATATGGATATTGAAAAAGAAAGAGGGATTACCATTAAGGCCCAGACAGTTCGTCTGACTTATAAGGCCCATGATGGACAGGTGTACTATTTTAATCTCATCGATACTCCGGGACACGTTGATTTTGCTTATGAAGTGAGCCGTTCTTTAGCATCTTGTGATGGAGCACTTTTAGTGGTTGATGCTTCTCAAGGGGTGGAAGCGCAGACTTTGGCCAACGTTTACATGGCACTTGAAAATAATTTAGAAATTGTTCCAGTCATTAATAAAATCGATCTTCCCCATGCCGATCCTGAAAAAGTAAAAAAAGAAATTGAAGATATCATTGGTCTTGATACGACAGATGCCGATATGGTTTCTGCTAAATCCGGGATAGGGATTGAAGGCTTACTTGAGTCTATCGTAAAAAAAGTTCCTCATCCTACTGGAAAACCTGAAAACGCATTACAAGCTTTGATCTTTGATTCTTGGTTTGATTCCTATCAAGGCGTTGTGATTTTAGTCAGAGTGTTTGAAGGTCGAATTAAAGTAAAAGAAAAAATAATTCTTAAAGCCAATAATATAACTTACGAAGTTTTAAAATTAGCTATTTTCCAACCATTCTTCACTGAAGTCACAGAACTTGGTGCAGGAGAAGTTGGTGTTATTATCTGTGGTATTAAAACAATTCGTGATGTTCAAATTGGAGATACTGTTACCCATGCAGCGACACCGAGCACTCCCATGCTAGCTGGATTTAAAGAAGTTAAGCCGATGGTGTTCTGTGGTGTTTATCCTATTGAAACAAATGATTATCAAAATTTAAAAGATTCACTAGAAAAATTGGCTTTAAACGATTCCTCTTTTACCTATGAACCGGAAACTTCCAATGCTTTGGGTTTTGGCTTCCGATGTGGCTTCTTAGGACTTCTTCACATGAATATTGTGCAAGAAAGACTTGAGCGTGAATTTCAACTTGATCTCATTTCAACTGCTCCTTCTTGTAAATATGAAGTGATGACAACAAAAGGTGAAAAGCTGATTGTTGATAACCCTTCACTTATGCCTGATCCAGGCTTAATTGAAACTATTCAAGAACCAATTGTGGAAATCACTATCCATGTTCCAAATGAATATGTGGGGCGAATTATTACTCTTTGTGAAGAAAGAAGAGGACAGCAGAAAGAAATTAAATACATTACCCCTGAAAGAGTTCAAGTTATCTACGATATGCCTCTATCTGAAATGGTATTTGATTTTTATGATCAACTGAAAAGTTGTACTAAAGGTTACGCCAGTATGGATTACGAGTTTAAAGAATACCGTGACTCAGATTTAGTAAAGCTAGATATTATGCTTAACGGTGATAAGGTGGATGCACTTTCTATCATTTGCCACCGATCTAGTTCTTACCATAAAGGTCGTGACTTAGTTGTAAAGTTGCGCAGTTTAATTGAAAGACAACAATTTGAAATTGCCATTCAAGCCGCGGTTGGCGCTAAAGTTATTGCTAGAGAAAGTATTAAAGCTCTTCGTAAAAACGTTTTAGCGAAATGTTACGGGGGTGATATTTCACGTAAGAGAAAACTTCTTGAGAAACAAAAAGAAGGAAAGAAACGTATGAAGATGGTTGGAGCGGTCGAAATCCCTCAATCTGCATTCCTGGCAGTACTTTCTACGGATGATAGTAATAATAGTGATAAATAGTTCGGAGTTATAAATATGATTACTGAAGTTCAAAATTGTTTAGACCGTATTTTAGTTGAGTATACTAGAGGTCACCATCTTGAATCTTTGATTGAAGCAAAGAAAGAGTATTTTGAATTAACTGGAACTCTGACAGAAGAAGATGATGAGTACGAATCGCGCATGAACGCTTTCAATGACTGGTACTTGTTTCAATACTTATCAAAGCGTAAAACGAAGACAGTGGTAAAAGATTTTCTCGAAAAAAGTCAGATTGAAGATAATATTGCTAAGTCTTTGTTGTCTGTGAATCATTCACTTTTTGAATTTAAGAAAATTAATTTCTTTAAAAAAGTTGTACTTGAAGATGTTCTTCACGGAACCAATGTTATTCTCCCAAAAGACGGGCTTACAATTGGCATCGTTAAGGGGGATATGTTTACGGGAAGACTTTTAACTTACAACAATCAACACTACCTTTTAAAAGGTGTATGTATTTATCCTGAATCTGTTAAAAATATTCTAAGAAAAGAATCAAAGAAAGTTAGAAAATTGAAAGATCCAGGACAAGAACACAATTTTCTTTTAAAACTTGAGCAGTTAAAAACTAAATCGCTTCGTTACGGTCATATTGATATGACAAAGATTTTTGTCTTTCCAACTGCTCCTACCGCCTAAAAAACAATCTTTCACTTTTTAATTCTCTAAAGTAAGGGGCCTTTTGTCTTTGTGAGCCAAGTAAGGTATCAGGCCAAAGAGATTGATGATAACGTTTGATATAAAGTAGAAGTTAAAAAGACTCGCTCCATTCATAATTCCAAAATAAGAAAAAAGCTTATCAAACATAGCATGACCCACGCCTAATCCGGCCGGAGAGATGGGAAGAGCAACAGTCAAAAACCCTATAGGGATGAAACTAAAAGCATAACGAGTTGGTATATCGTGAGTGAAAAAGGGCTTTACCAAAGTCCAAAAAGCCATAATGTTAAAAATGTGACAGGCAACACTCAAAAGAATGGCCACAATAATCATTTTTCTATTTTTTCCAATAAGCCAAACTTGGTCTAAAGTTTTTACGGCGTGGTGTTTAACTAATGGAAGCATTTGAACAAGTTTTTTAATTTTTTCTTGCATTGAATGAGGAAGAAATAAAATGACCAAAAAGACGATCATCCCAAAAGTCAGTAAAAAATTAAAATGTATAACTTTGACCAAATCAGGATAGTTACTTGTCAGCTCGTTATAATTAAAAAGGGATGAGATTCCGAGTAGAGTAAGAAGTCCAAAAAGCCCCAAAATACGGTCCATGACAACAGAAGTAATGAGAAACGTTTTATCCAAACTTTTGTCGATATTTCGTGCATAGACTAGTTTTATCAAGTCCCCTGTCACAGCACCAGGGAGAACAGTATTAAACATGAGACCAATCCAAGTCAGCTTTAAAATAGAGAAGAATTGGAAAGGGACGCTCGATTTAGTTTCTAGAATAGACTTCCAGCGGTAGGTGGTAATCATGACACTGGAAATTAAAAAACCAATGCACAATGTCCATTCTAAGTGGTGATTTAAGGAATGGCCAATCAAAGAAAAATCAAGTTTTCCTTGGGAGAAGAGCCAATAAAGTAAGGCTCCTGCAAAAGTGCATTTCAAAACTTGTTTCAACATATCGTTCAAATATAGTATGCTTTATCCTACATTTGAAGACTATTTTTAGAGGATATTAGGATTATGAAAGTTTCCATTATAGGTACAGGCTACGTGGGTTTGGTATCAGGAACTTGTTTTGCAGAAATGGACCATGTCGTAACTTGTATCGATATCGATCCAGCAAAAGTTGAGATGCTTAAAAAAGGAAAATCTCCCATTTACGAGCCAGGTTTAAATGAAATGCTGGAACGAAATATTAAATCTGGAAGATTACTTTTTTCAACTGATTATAATTCAGTGAAAGAGGCGAAAACGATTTTCATTGCCGTAGGAACTCCGTCTGCAGCTAATGGAGAAGCTAATTTAGAATATCTAAAACAAGCTGTAATCCAGGTAGCAAAAGAAATTTCAGATGATGCCATTATCGTGATTAAATCTACAGTCCCATTGGGTACATGCAAAATGGTTAAAGGACTTTTGGCTGAACACACGAAAAAACGTTTTCAAGTGGTCAACAATCCGGAATTTTTAAAAGAAGGTTCTGCTGTTGATGATTTTATGAGACCTGATCGCGTGGTGATTGGTTATGAGCAAAATACTCAAGGTGGAGAGCATGCTGCTTTTATGATGGAAGAACTTTATGCTCCTCTTGTTCGCCAAGGGAATCCAATTTATAAAATGAGTAACTTGTCGGCAGAAATGACGAAGTATGCAGCTAATTGTTTTCTTGCTACCAAAATTTCATTTATTAATGAAATTGCCCGTCTGTGCGATACAGCTGGAGCTGATATTGAAGAAGTGAGAAAAGGGATTACTTCTGATAAGAGAATCGGAACACACTTTCTTTACCCAGGGCCAGGCTATGGTGGATCATGTTTTCCCAAAGACGTTAAAGCTCTGATGAAAACTGCTGAAGAGTTGGGGCAACCTCTTTCAATTGTCAAAGCAGCTGATCAAGTGAATGCACTTCAGAAGCTTTATATGTTTGATAAGATGAAAAAACATTTTGCAGGAAATTTAAAAGGTAAAGTCTTCGCTTTTTGGGGAGTCGCTTTTAAACCAAATACCGATGATATTCGTGAGGCTCCAGCCATTGATATGGCCCGCGCTTTAGTAAAAGAAGGGGCGACTGTAAAGTTTTACGATCCAGTAGCTAGTGATCACTTCTATGATTTCATGAAAAAAGAAAATGTTCAGGTTGAATGTGTCTCCAATAAATATGACTGTCTAGACAAAGCTGATGGTCTAGTTGTCATTACCGAATGGGCAGAATTCAGAGCTCCAGATTTTTTTGAAATGAAGAAGCGTTTAAAAGTTCCTCTTATTTTTGATGCTAGAAATCTCTTTTTAACTAATAAAGTTTTAGAAATGGGATTTGGTTATTACGCTATCGGAAAACACATAGGTTAAGTATGAAAATTGCAGTCCTTCAGTTAGAAAGTAAACTTGAACCCGAAATAAATCTAAAGACAATTCGAACTTTTCTAAAAGAAGCGAAAGATAATGGCGCCGAAGCTGCATTTCTCCCTGAAGTTTTTTACTCCATCTCTAATGGATTAAAACCCACACCCTACTTAGTTGAAGATAAAAACGAACACTATCAAAATATTCAAAAATTAGCTTCTGATTTTGGTCTCTATCTTTTAGGTGGCTCAGTTGCCACTAAAGTTGGCAATAAAATCATGAACCGAAATTATAATTTTGATCCCAAAGGTGTAGAACTTAACTGTTACGACAAAACTCATTTGTTCTCTTGTGATTTATCGCGAGACCCATCGAAACAAATTATTGATGAAGGACTCATCTACACCGCTGGTAAAGACTTGAAGACCCTAGATTTGGGAGAGTTTAAACTAGGATTATCCATCTGTTTTGATCTTCGTTTTCCTGAAATGTTTAGACATTATTTCAAACAAGGTTGTAATGTCATGTCTATTTCCGCCGCTTTTACTGTTCCTACAGGTAAAGCTCACTGGCATACTTTGCTTCGTGCAAGAGCGATTGAAAATCAAAGTTATATTATAGCTCCTGCACAGTGGGGAGTTCATAATGAAAGAATAAAGACCTACGGTCACTCTCTTATCGTTGATCCTTGGGGCGAAATTTTAGCGGATGCTGGCGAAGGTGAAAAAGTGATTTATGCAGATCTTTCAATGGAAAAATTAAAGGAAGTTCGCAGTCGCTTAAATGTACCGGTGGAAGCTTATTTAAAATAAGGATTCTCGCCTTCTGAATGATTCGTAACATCGATAATCTCAACAATATCTGGGAAATTTTGTTTCACTAGCGTTTGAATACCATCTCGAAGAGTTGCAGTAGAGCTAGAACAGCCTTGGCAGCCTCCAACCATTCTTAAATATAATTTATTATTATCAACATCGATGACTTCAACGTTACCACCGTGGGCAGCGAGGGCAGGTCTAATTTGATCATTAAAAAGTTTTTCTATTTTATGTATCATAAGATTTAATCCTTAAAATTCGATTCCACCTAAACTATAGAGCTTGAAAGTACTTAAATCAATGGTTGCTGTATGACCTATGTGTTTTTGTGTGTGAAGTTCTATGAAAAAAGGCCCACTACGGCCATAACGGGCCCATGAGTGAAGTTGATATCCTGTTAAGTCTTTGGATTCACCATTACCCGAAGCATTGGCACTAACCGCCTGAAGATAGGAAAGAAAAAAACTTAATCTGTTTTCTGAAAAATTGATTGGAATATTTAAGCCTATTCCGCCCCAAAATCCTTCACTTTTAGTCAGTCTTTTATCGCCAACGCCGGGTTGATTAAAATAAAAACGTTCAAAGTTGACATCGAAGTATGGAAGAACAACTTTTGCCAATTTAAGACCTGGGTATGAAAATCTTTCCTGGGCCCAAAATTCGAGAGGAATACGAGGATTAATAGCCATATTTTTAGTGAAGAGAACTCGCGAGGTCGCTTCCCAGTAATATTCTTCAGAGCCCCATCGAAGATCAATTTCTGATCCAACTATAGGTTGCAGATGTCTTGATAATCCTGAATTTGTAGATGAGCTGGTTGCCTTAGCTTGATTGGTAAAATATGTACCACCCAGAAAAATAAAATGTGGTCTTTGCCAAACCCAATCTATCTTTTCTTCATCTTCATCTTGATTCGCTTTAGTGGTAGATAGTTTTGTCCTACTTTCTTTCTCTTCTTTAAATTCGGGATTGAAATCATTAAGTGGAGCAAAAAGAGTGTCATTCGTTTTTTTATTTTTTTTTATTTCAGGATTCTTCTCCAAAAAAGTATTTAAATTTTCTGGTAATCTCAAGCTAAATCCAGTTTGCATTTTAGTGGCATTTTTCGGAGGGAGTTTATTCAATTTTAAAATATCTTGTACCATACCTTTTTTTCCATAAAGGCGTGGATTTCCAGGAGTACCAATTGAAAACTCATTATACAAAATATCAGAAATTGAATCACCCTGGCGCATTTTAAAAATGACAGTTTCATCCGCATATGAAGAAAGTACTAAAAAAAAAGATAAGCAGATAACTTTTCTGCACTTCTTCATAAGAGCCTGTAGTTTTTAAATTCACCTAAGCGATAGTCAGTTAGATATTCAATAGCGTCTGAAAAAACGAGAGCAAGATCTGCTGCTTCAAAAGAAAGTTTTAATTGGAAAACATCGAGTTCAGTTTTATTTTGATTTACCCAAGGTATAACAACTCGAGGATGGGTTCCTTTAAAAGGTTTAAGACCCCAAATTCGTCTATACTCAAATTGCTCTTTTTCGTGCCGATCAAATTCATCACCATGATAGAAGCGATCCATCACTTTGATTTTTTTTGCCATGATATTTTTAGGGCGAGCCCATCCATAGTGAAAAATTCTTGCCTGAACTCTGGTGCAATTTGGTTTACTACCATCACTATGTCGAAATCCTTGAGCGTCTAAATGGCTAACTAGTCCAATGTGATTTCGTATAATCCTCACTTCACGTCGATAAGTATTTCTTGTGTGCTTGACAACATCGAGATTTCCATAAAAATGTATATAGTCAAAGACTAAACCTTGGATTCGGGAATCTTCCTTCATTTTCATAATACCGTCATGAATTGCTGGAAAGTCTTCTTCATGAATGGCTTCGTCACCTTGAATGTAATGAATAAACTCCCCAGTCGCTGCCTTTAGGGCAATATTGGTTTGTTCAGAGAGTATAAGACCAGATTTGGTTTTGGCTGGATCCCAATATGATTTTAAAAAGCGGTATTTTTGGTGGTTAAAATGGTTTTTTAAATACTCAAAGGTACCATCATCTTGTGTGCAATCAGGATCATCAAATCCGACATTGATGATGATCTCATCACACATAGGTTCGATGCTTTCAATACTCTCTTTAATAGGATATCCTAAAGAGAGACCATTCTTAATGAAGGTGATGCCTGAGACCAGAGTATTCATGACTAAAACTGTAGCACCAAAAAAGATTCTTGTCGTTAAAAATAGGGCCATGGGAGATGCTGTTCTTGGTCTTTCTGCGATTCAATACTGCCAAGATATTTTCCCTAAAGTTAAAATAACATATGCCACTCCAGAATGGATGGAGCAGTTATTTATAGGGGAGGATAAACTGATCGAAAAAGTCATTCCTTTAAAATTTAAAAGTATTTTTGATTGGTGGAGCACTTATAATATTCTTAAAAAAGAAAAATATGATGTAATTTTAGAGCTTAATCAGTCTGGTCGAAGTGGCAGTTTCTTTAAGCTCTTTTCAAGATTACAAAAAACGCCCTATTATTTTCATAATCATAATTTTAAACAAGGCGATTTTGTCGTTGATCAAGGTCTGAGAAAACCTAATATTCAACGAGATTTGGATTTTATTTTTAGCTATGCTACAAAAATCCTAAACTTATCATTACCTATTCCAAATTATCTTCATTATGAACCAAAACTTGAAAATAACTCCAAAAAAGAACAAGTCTTAATCCTAGGTGTTGTCGCAACTAGGGAGACAAAGATGTGGCCTAGTCATTATTGGCCTCAGTTTTTAACACTTTTTCATGAACACTACCCACAATGGAAAGTCTTGATTCCTGTTTCTGGAAATGATTTAGATCAGAAAATAATGAAAGAAATTTTTCCTGACCGAGTACCTCATTATGTGGAATGTTTAGAGTTACCATTAGATAAGCTTAAAACTGTTTTAAAAAAAGGAACACTTTATATAGGCAATGATACAGGTTTAAAGCATCTTTCGATTGCTCTTGGAATGAAATCCTTAAGTTTTTTTGGGCCCGAAGAACCATTAGAATGGCATCCCTATAACCAAACAAGACATGCATACTTTTTTGTAGAACCATTAGAATGCAGAACACTAACTTCTCACTACTGTGGATTAAACCACTGTTCTGTTATGGCCTGCATGAAGCCTTTCACTCCTGAAAAAGTTTTGCAAAAATCTATTTCACTTTTGTCATAAAAAGTTTTCTCGGGCATTTCTTCTAACATGGATTTCGCCCAAGGTTTAGATTTTCCTTCAACTTTTTGGCTCATGATAGCCCCACCTGCCTGGGGAAAAACCCATCAATTATTATCTCTTTTAACAAATTCACCGGATACTTTATTTGTTTTTATTTCACCACTTAGGGCCCTTGCCAATGAGTTTTATGGTAAAACTAAGGATCAATACTCTGTTCTTCTCATAACAGAGAGTCAATCATGGAAAAATTTTTCAGAGCGCCATCAATTAGTCATTGTGACTCCTGAGACTTGTGGAAATTCCATTGAAATGTTGTCAGCATCTGCTAAAAAAATTCTCTTTGTTCTGGATGAATTTCATCTCTATTTTTATTGGGGCACAACTTTCAGAGAGATCATGTGGGAGTGTTTGATAAACGTTTTAGTGACGGAGCAACCTGTCTTGGCCCTTACGGCAACATTGGCTCCAGAGCAAGAGGTGTTTTTTTTAGAGCAAATGAAAAATCAGGTTCATCTTGTCATAAAGATGAATTATGGAAACCAAAAACTTTTGCATTTACCCAAACAATCAATCTTTATTCCTAAAATATGGAAAGATAAATCAGATTGGTTGGTACAACATGAGTTAGAAAAAAGTAGTCGTGGCTGTGTTCTTTTTTTCGTAGCTTTTCGTAGTGATGTTGATCGTTTTAAAGTTTTTTTTGAAAACCAAGGCTATTTGGTTTTAACTTGCGTTGGTGGTGAAGCCTCACTTTTTGCTGATCAATTAAAAAAAAATCCTGCACCAGACCTTATCATTTCAACGACTGTTCTCTCCCACGGAGTTAACCTTCCTCAGATAAGAGCGGTTATTTTCAATTACAAACTTAATAATCTCGATTTTTGGGTACAAATGGTTGGACGCGGAGGGCGCAAAGGCGAGAAATACTTTCTTTATAGTCATGACCTATTTTCTTTCACACGCTGGCGTATGTTTATCTCTTTGGTTAAACTAACAGGGATTCTTGGACTAAGGTTCTTATTTCCTTGGAATGAAAGTGCAAACCAAAATTGAAGGTATTCTTATTAATAAAATTGTCTACCGTGAGCGAGATCTCATTGGACATCTGTTACTTCGTAATGGAGAAAAACTTTCCGTAATGTTTTTTGGTGGGCGCGGTGGCGGATCAAAAAATAAACCAAGTTTGCTTGAACTTGGTTATCTCATGAAGGTTGAATTAAAGAAAAATCAAAAAAAAGAAGAAGCCATGTATGTTGCTGTTGAATGGCAGTCAGTTTGGAGCCATCAGCAAGTCCGCTATGAGTTTAAAGCCTTTAGTTTAATGACTTTTTTTCTAGAGCTTATCAATCGTGTAGCGATAACAACCAACTTAGATGAATCAGAACTCAATGATCAAGAAGGGCTTTTTAAAGTTCTATCGAATAGCCTTTTTTACCTAGAGAAAAGTTTAAGCGAGTTTAACTTTCAACCCCTGTCTCACCTGGCGCTTTTCCTCTGTAAAATGACTTTTGAGTTAGGGGTTGCTCCAGATCCATTTCTTTGTACTTTCTGCGGCAACGATTTAACTCCACAAAATCTACTATCCTTTGAAATGCAAGAAGGGGGATTTTGTTGCACAAACTGTATGCAGAAAGATAATCTGAAATCGAACTTAGTCGATATTGCACAAGGGAAGGATTTAGCTTTTTGGATGAGTCTTAGAACAATTTGGAATTTAAAGTATCAAGACTTTGCAGAACTGCGACTTGATGACCGTACCGTCACCGATAAACTTTACCATTACCTTTGTTTTCAATTTCAAATCGATCCGAAATCTTTGAAAACTTATTCCATGCTTACTTTATAGTTCGCAGCTTGTATTACAAGGTGCTTCTAAGTTTTGAAGCATCTTTAAAGAAGCATAGGATTTGGTTTCTTTGGCATAGTCATAAACAGATTTCTCTTTTGCTGAGAGAATACTTAAGTCATGTTCTTTTTTAAGCATTGGCTTAAGCATTTTAAAATAATTTTTTTCAGCTGCGATCATGAGAGCAGTCATTCCATATATGTCTTGGTGGTCGAGGTCAAATTTTTGAGCCAATAAATAATCAAAAATTTCTTGGTGTCCTAGTTCAACCGCTACCATAAGAGCATTTTGTCTCTTTTCATTCAATTCTTCTAAATTATGACCTTTTTCGATTAATTCTTTTACCTTATTTAATTGATTAAGCTTGATGGCAAAAAAGAGTGGGCCAGGAATAGGAGCATTCTTAGTTATAGCTTTATAAACGTTTAAATGGTCAAAGGAAACTGGCTTCTCGCTAGAGATAAAGCGAGCAGGCTTCTCACTAGATATATCACGAGCAGGCTTCTCACTAGAGATATCACGAGCAGGCTTCTCACTAGAGATATCACGAGCAGGCTTTTTCATAGTTCCTTGAATAAAGAAGTGATGAATGCTTGTATAACCAACAATAAAAAAGAAAACCGGCATCAATAAGTACTTCATCATAATAACCTCGCGTAGAACTCTTAGGAGCAAAGAGTATGCCATAATAGGGAGGATAAAAATGAGAAGGAGAGTGATAAACTGTATGATAAAAGATCACTGTCTAATATTTAGACAGTATACCAAAAAAAAGGGGCCCCTCTGGGACCCCCTAATGAAACTATACTAATACTTAGTTTTTCATACTTACGGCGATGTCTGCAGTGATGGCATCAGCATCAAGGCGTACTTGATTTAAAAATTGTACATAAGCCTCTACTAGGTCTTTACCAACTTTTTTTACATCATTTTGTGTTTTATAGTTAATTAAGAAATCATAACTTCATCAAAAACGTTACCGTTAAGTTTGATTCCAGTTAACTTACTTTCAATGTTTTTTATAAGCTCTGGATTATTAGCTTTTTCATAATCAGAAATTTTCTTTTCTAACATTGAGAATGCTTTTCTCGTTATGTTGATTCCTGAACGACCAGGATTTTCTGGATTTTTTGAAAACTGCCAATAGTCTAGCATTCCCGCCTGGCGCATTACTGCTGGCTTTGGATCTGTTACTTTCTTTTGGTTAGGAACTTTCTCAGTAAAAACGAAAACGTTTGGTTTACTTTCATACATGATAGTTAATTTTTTTTGACCTGCATGGAAGTTCGCTAAAAGTGAAACCTCAAGAAGAGCTGAATCCCAATGGTGGGACTGAAGGTTTGCCATTAGGTGACGGTCTTGTTCCGCCGTGTATACAGCAACGAAGTCACTGGCAACAGCTTGAGCCGCCTGACTCATTTTAGAAAAGCTACTCGCATCAGAGCGAACTACGATATCAAGGATACCGCGAGTGAAAGCACTAATGTCTTTACCTTTGTCTTGTTTTGCAGGACGAGCCACTTTTTCTAGTGCTTTTAAGTAAGCCGCATCAGAGGCATCATCTGCTTTATGGAAAGTTCCTGCAGCACCAAAACTTCTTCCTGTCATTTCATCATCTTTAACATTACCGGTTCCGTAGTTCACGTTATAGGCAAAAACGTCTTCATTAACTTGAACGGCAACACCACCACCACTAACTAGGGCAAGAAAGGCAGAGATACCGTATTTATCACTTTTGATAGTTGGCTCGTTAATGAGATCATAAAAAGTAATTTTGGCACCAGTTTGGTTCAACTTATCGGCAAATTTGAAAAGACCAGCTTGCCCTAGTTTTCCAGAACTACCAGCCGCAACTTTGGCAGAAACATAATTTAATTGCTTCTTTATAGTTTTTGAATTTGCTACAACAAATCCTTCTATTGCATAAGCATCTAATTGTGGCTTAATGGTATCTTTCATTACCACAAAGTACGGAGTACCTTGAAAGTCAGCAAGGTTGACCACTGACTTATAATTTAAAAAATCTTTAGCGTAACTACTTACTCCACTTACTAGCAGGACTACAAAAAGCAACATTTTCATAAGGGCCCTCACAAAGTTATTTAAACGTTTCCAAGAGATTATATGAAGGAAATTGGTCTTTCTAAATGAGGGAAAAAAGCACCATTTGTGTCTTTTCCTTAAAGCTGACTAATTAATTTTTCTTAAGCTTGGATACGGTTTAAACTGTCTATTCAGTATTTCTTATGTATGACCATTTCCAATGGAAAGATGGACTAAAGTATTAGATAGAATTGTGGATTTTAGTGGTGAAATGACAAGAACCTTTCCAGTGATAAAAGCTCTAGATTAGATCGTTAGGATCTATAACTCCTTTTTCAATTTTTATTTGGTAAAGCTGAGCAAGTTCACTTCCTAGAATTTGATTCAGTTCTCTTTGCCAAACCTCCTTTTTTTCTTGAATGAGTTCTTCTGCGCTCATGCCTGCCATTGGATTTTTAAGTTTATAAGCTTTCATCATTTCACTTTGCTCATCATCTCTCAATTTTAAGGCTTCACAAATCTTTGCTGCCATTTTAGCTGAAGGATATCTCTTCCCATTTAAGAGTAAAGAAAGACTAGTGGGAGATAAACCGAGCTTTTTAGCAAAGGCCCTTAATGAGTAAGCTTTATTTTGCTCCTGGTACTCACTTAGCTTAGCACATAGTAATTTTCTTATAGCATAACCTTTCATAGGTACTCCTCATCTTTGATAACTCTATTTTAGGAATACTAGCCATTTTGTGGGGATAAAATTTTTGACAGGTTTGTGCTATAAAGTGTCTAACCTTTAGACGCTTTATAGTACTTCATAGTACTCAAGTAAAACGTTCAGTCTTTCGATAAGTCTATGGATGAAAGGCTTTGTACTATTTCTCTTTATTACCTGTGGTCTGTCTTTGGAAGCGAGACTCCCCTGCGATGGTCATGTCAATCCAAACGCTGGTCTTACTAGTAAAGAAGAAGATCTCTTGTCATTAATTAATAATGTTGGACAAAAGGATCTTAGTCGTGAATCTTTATCTGAGCTTTCTCAAGGAATAAAAAGTTACTTAGAACAAAATGGAGTTTTATTCGACGAGAAAAAAATAATGATCCAGAAGGAAGATTTTGGTTTAGTTCCTGAGCCTTTTCAAGGATCAGAGTTTGAAGTGTCAATGATTGAAATAGATAGCAACCATCCGGTTTCGGTTCATATCGACAAAAAATTTCCTGGTACTAAGCTCTATTACAGTCCTGAACTTGAGCTCTTTCGTACTCAAAGCCCAAACCAAATTTTAAAATATAAAGATGGCGTCGTGTTGTCGGCAAAAGATTTATACTATTTTGAAAAACCTATAGTTCAAACTCGTATCGAAAAAAGTCTTTCTGAAGCTCTTCAAAATTATGGGGAAATTCCAGATCCTGAAAATGTTGTGCAGTTTACCCAGTATCTGACAGATGTCAGAGCGCACTTACTACAAAAAAAGGTGAGATTTACAGAAAGTGGAGAAGGGCTCGATATTATTTTTTCGATTAATCCAGACAGAAAAGGGACAACTTTAAATAAACTGGCTTTCTCTATTCATGAGAAATTTAATGAGGCCTCTTTGGTCTATCATCCACATAATTTGAAAGAGGCAAAGGCTCTTGGCATGTTTCGATCAGGGATAAATACTGTTTATATTTCTCATAATAGTGTGGTGACCTCAACCGTTGATTCTGTAGTCGTTCATGAGTTGATACATGCCTACATCAATAACAAGTTGTTAAAACAGTTTAAGTTTTCTCCTTTTCATGGGAGGGTTAAGCCTCAAGAAGGTAAAGAACTTTCTAACATGACCTCTTATAAAACTTATATGAATTTTGAAGAGGTCGCCACTCATTCGTTGAATGTGCACATGGCTGCCAAAAAAATGCTTTTTGGGATGGAAGGAAAGAGAGTCCAATCTGAAGATTTTCATTTTCTCTTAAAGAAAACAAACAAAGCGTATGAGATCGCACGAAAAGCGTCTGCTATAATGGACGAAGGTCTAAGAAAAATTCGCGGTATTGAAACTTTTTCCTTAGACGATCTAACATGGCTTCATGGAGCTTCTGGTAAAGGATTTGTGATGGATATCAAAACCTCAGAATATAAAGCGACCATTCCCATTTATTTTAGAGATGAGTCTGAAGAAATTCGATCGATTGCAGCTAAGTATATTAAAAGTGACAGTGTGGTTTCAAAATCTGATCTAAAAAAACTCAAGAGTTATTTAAAGGCCATCATTGAAGAGAGAAAGGCTTTGTATGATGAAGTGGCTAGTGAACATAAAGATCTTATCACTATGCTTGAAAGCAAAAAAGCTACCAAAAAGAGATTTCTCTTTCAAGACGAAGAAATGAACTTGTTGTTATCTAAAGCATTGAAGGGCCGAAGTACTTGTCTCTCACCTGATTTTGATAATTCACCAGAAGTCATACAATCGGTTAATTTCTTTAGTCGTTTTTTTTAACCAAAGTAAATTTAAAAAGGTGAAATGGAATTAACTGCAACTGTATTACAAGTCACATTTGGATTCATTGGACATGGGCTTTGCCCAATAGTCCCTTCAACCTGAACATTGTAGAAGCGTCCATTTGAGTTGGAACTGGATGGTGGGACAGAAATTTGATTATTGTAAATAGCGTTCAGGGCTTGGTTTGCAGAAGGACTAGAGCTGTTCAGATTTATTTGGTATGGCTGAGGTTGGTTGGGGTAAAAAAGTGACATACTCACCCCGGTTATATATTGGTGTGGAACAAACAGTACAGCACTGCTGCTTTGAAGAGCTGAGCCTTGAAAATTTGTACCTTTGCCATTATTAAAAATCCCGCCGCTTTTTCCGCATGCTGAAAGTGAAAATAGAACAATCAATGTCAAAACTGTTTTCATAACTAAACCTCTTGCTTATTTATCGGAAGAAAAAAGCAAAGCTTTATACTTTGAAATCTTTAACTTTAATTCGAAGGTCATTGATCAACCTAAATGGGGGAGAGCAGCTCAGGGGCTTTTTTTAGGACTTAATCAGTAGCTTATAGACTTGGGCGTCTTTTCGCTTACTACTTAAAGAAATTAACTATATTTTTCAGCGCTCCAAAAGTAATGGCCGGAGATTTAACCCAACGATCACACATAGAATTAAATTTATTAACAGCACTTACTTGAGAGAAATCCTTACTAACCTGTAAATGACCTATTTCGATAAATTCTTTTCGAAGCTGTTCACTTTTGATAATTTTAGGAATTAATCTTATTTCTCCATTTTTTAGTACTTCAGCTTTCATTTCAATTTCCATCGACTCCGCAAAATCATAGGCTTTTTCAAAACGGTGAGTCTTGTAGACTCCTAAGCCAGTGTCGATACTTTCAAGTTCTTTAAATCTGGGTTTATAAAAAATTACCTCTGAAGAAAGCACTGTCGCTTTTCCAGAAGTATCATATTCAACAATCGCCGAAATCTTTACTTTCCAATAAGCAGTTGAATCAAGTCCGTGAGCGAGGTCAATTCTGTCTGCATAAAATTTGGTCACATACCTTTCACTCCAATACTCGTAGTTCACCTCATAATCAAATTTGTATTGAGAAAAAGCTTTGATTGAAAACAAAGCGAAAAAGACTAAAAATAATTCTTTCATGAGCACTCCTCTTTTTTCCTCTAGCCATTTTAGCGAATACCAGAAAAGACTGAAGAATATGAGTTTTATTTACATATTAATCCCTCAATGAAGAGGTTTCGGTCAAATGGCTCCAGAACCTTAATCAGCAAAGTTATACTTGAACATAGTGGACTCTAGTTGTCGGATAACCATTTTGAAAATTCTAAAATATTTGGGAATGTAAGTGCGTTCGAATGTTTTGGGGATTGATGAGAAGGAATTAAAACTCCTTTCAAATTTGCCTTATGGGCCATTTCAAGATCAACATCTTTGTCACCCAACATAAAGCTTTGACTAGCATCAAGCTTGTACTCTGCAAGCAGTTCCAAGGCCATTTGAGCATGCGGTTTTCGACAAGCGCAGTTGTCTTTTGGTTCATGAGGACAAAATTTAATATCAGTAAATGGTTTTAGTCCGCGGTCAGTCAGATCTTTTTGTATTTGATGATGCACCAAGCTTACATCTTCGAGGGTAAAATAGCCTCGAGCAACGCCTGATTGATTGGTGATTAAGAAGGTTTGAAAGCCCATCTCTGTGACAATTTTGTATCCTTCAAAAAAGCCAGGAAGATATTCAATCTCCGAGGGACTTTTGAGATAATTTTTGTCAGCGATCACAGTTCCGTCACGATCAAAAAAGATCGCTTTTGATGTCTTGTTATTCATTTACGAGTAGCCTCGAAAAAAGGTACACTTTTGCCCATGTTACACCTCATAAGAACTCTACGTCCTTACTTAAAACCTTATTGGAAAATGGCTGTTTGGGCCATTCTTTTTTCGCTTCCATTGGCAGCCATAAAAGGATTTCAAACATATCTGGTCAAAGATGTTTTTGATAAGGGACTTTCAGCTAATTCTCAATTTTCTGATACCGTTCGCTTAGCAGCCATTCTACTTGGCTTAGGTATTTTAAATTATCCTTTTCGTTTCTTTCATTTTTACTGGATCAGGTACGTAGTGGATAAAGCTACATGTGATATGAGAACCGATCTTTATCGTAAAATGCAAAAGTTACCTTTGAGTTTTTATAACAAAAATAAACAAGGTGTACTTTTATCTTATGCCATGAACGACACTCAAGTTTTGGCTCAAGGTTTTCGTTCAATGATTGATTTGATCAGGGAGCCATTAACAGCTCTTATACTTTTTGGTCAGGCCATTTATTTGGATTGGAAATTGACCATGATCATTTTATTAACGGCTCCTCTCTTTGCCATCATCTTTGATCGCAGCGGAAAAAAAATCAGAAAAAATATTAGTCAGGTGCAAGAGTCCGTAGCCGATATGACTCACAATATTTCGGAAGGATTGTCTGGACAAAAAATTGTCAAAGCTTTTAATCTTCAGTCTTATTTAGTTCATCGCTTTAGCCAGTCACAAGATCATTTTTTCAATGCTCAAATGGAAACAACTTTTACTGAAGAGAATGCTCATCCACTGGTTGAGTTAGTGGGAGCTTTTGCCTTTTCAGGAGTATTACTTTTTGCTCATCACCGAATATCAAGTGGCGCTTTAACCACCGGTGGATTTATTAGTTTTGTTACTGCTCTGGCCTTAATGATGGATCCCATCAGAAAATTTTCTCAAGCCAACGTCAAATTAAATCAAAGTTTAGCAGCACTTGATCGATTACAAGATATCTTCACCATGGAAGAAGAAGTTGATCAAGGGGCTATTGCTAAAGCCACTTTTGACCATGAAATTGAAATTAAAAATGTGACATTTAGTTATGGTGACCATTCTGTATTAAAAAATTTCAATTTGACCATTTCCAAAGGAACGAAAGTTGCTTTAGTTGGTCTATCTGGTTCTGGAAAATCAACATTGGTGAATTTATTACTTCGTTTGTATCCAGTCACTGAAGGCGAGATTTTGATCGATGGAAGAAATATCAATGAATATTCTTTAGAATCTTTGCGAGCTCTTTTTGGACTTGTGAGTCAGGATATTTTTCTTTTCCATGATACGGTGAATGAAAACCTATTGACTGGAATTTCAAGAAACGAAGAGGAACTTACTCAAGCATTAGATGTTGCCTATGCTTCTGGCTTTGTTTCAGAGCTTCCTAAAAAAAGAGAAACAGTGATTGGTGATAGAGGAACGAGACTGTCGGGGGGGCAATCCCAGCGCCTTACGATTGCGCGTGCATTTTTACGAAAATCTCCTATTCTTCTTTTCGATGAAGCAACTTCTGCCTTAGACAATGAGTCAGAGAAAGTTGTGCAAGCGGCTCTCGAAAGATTAGAGAAAAATCATACAGTGCTAGCTGTTGCTCACCGTCTTTCGACCATTCAAAATTATGATAAGATTGTAGTCCTAAAAGAAGGTCGGAAAATTGAGGAAGGTGATCATCAGGCACTGATGAATCTCAGTGGTGAATATCAAAAACTTTATATTTTAAGTCAAAGAAACTAAAGACAGTCCTTGAGGAAAAGATGGAAAAAAATTTAGAACAAATGAATGATCTGGTAAGTCTGTGTAAGCGTCGAGGTTTTGTTTTTCAAAGCTCCGAGGTTTATGGTGGATTAGGCTCTTGTTGGGACTACGGTCCTTTAGGTGTTGAGTTAAAAAATACTGTAAAAGCTCGTTGGTGGAAAGCCATGACCTACAGGGATGATGTTGACGGCCTAGATGCTTCGATTCTAATGCATCCACTTGTTTGGAAAGCTTCTGGTCACGTTGATAATTTTACTGACCCACTTGTTGACTGTAAATCTTGTAAAGCTCGTTTTCGTGCAGATCAAATCGACGTCACAGCTCCTTGTCCAGCTTGTAAGGCAAAGGATAGTTTTACTGAACCAAGAAATTTTAATTTAATGTTTTCTACCACCATGGGGCCCGTGGAAGATGCGGGTAACAAAGTTTATCTTCGTCCAGAAACTGCTCAAGGTATTTTTGTAAATTTTCTCAATGTTCAATCAACCATGAGAAGAAAACTTCCCTTTGGTATTGCTCAAATCGGTAAAGCATTCCGAAATGAAATCACGCCAGGAAATTTTATTTTTCGTACGCGCGAATTTGAGCAAATGGAAATGCAGTATTTTATTAAACCTGGAACTCAAATGGAGGCGATGGAGCAGTGGAAAGCTGTTCGTCACCAATGGCATTTGGATAATGGTCTTAGAGCTGAAAAACTTCGCTTTAAGAAACACGATGCCCTTGCTCATTATGCTGACGCCGCCTTTGATATTGAATATGAATTCCCAATTGGTTGGGGAGAGATGGAAGGAATTCACTCTCGTACAGATTTCGATTTAAAACAACATGAAGAGTATTCAAAGAAAAATCTTCACTATGTTGATCAGATGGATGGAAATAAAAAATTTATTCCTTATGTTTTAGAAACCTCTGTTGGTTGTGACCGCCATGTCTTAGCACTTATGTGTGATGCTTATCGTACAGAATTTCCAGGTGACCCAGAGAAAGAAAGAGTGGTGATGAAATTTCATCCGCAACTTTCACCGATCAAAGCGGCGATCATGCCTTTAATGAAAAAGCCAGACCTTGAAGGAGTTGCGGAAAAACTTTTCCGTGATTTACAGAAAGAATATAAGTGTGAATATGACGAATCAGGGTCAATTGGAAAACGCTACAGAAGACAAGATGAAATCGGAACTCCATTTTGTATGACGGTTGATTTTGATACCCTTAATGATCAAGCTGTCACCATTCGTGATCGTGACTCTATGACTCAGCAACGTGTAAGCCTAGATCAAGTGAAGAATTTTTTAAAAGATAAAATTGGTTAGTATTAGGAGTAATTATGAAAAAGTGGGTTTATTCATTTTCTGCCCAAGAATCTGAAGCCAATAGAGATGCTAAAAATTTGTTAGGTGGAAAAGGTGCCAACTTACATGAAATGTGTTCGTTAAAACTTCCAGTTCCTCCAGGTTTTGTTATTTCAACTGAAGCTTGTTTGGATTTTTACACCAATAAAAAGGCCATCAATGACGATATAAAAAAACAATCGATTGATGCTCTCAAAAAAATTGAAACTATAACTGGAAAAAAATTTGGTGATGTAACAAATCCCCTTTTATTTTCTGTTCGCTCTGGTGCTAGAGTTTCAATGCCAGGGATGATGGATACCGTCTTAAATTTAGGGCTTAATGATCAAACAGTGGAAGGTTTGGCAAAATTGACGAACAACCCTCGTTTTGCTTGGGATTCATATCGTCGCTTTATTCAGATGTTCTCAAACGTGGTGATGGGAATGAATCCTTCACTATTAGAGGGATATCTCGAGGATCTAAAAGAAGCTCGCGGTGTTCACGAAGATACAAAACTTGAAGCTGATGATTTTAAAGAACTAGTCGCAGTATACAAAAACGTTATTCTTCAAGAGCTTGGCCTTGCTTTTCCGAGTGATCCAAATGAACAGCTTTGGAGAGCAGTTGGGGCTGTTTTTAATTCTTGGAATAATTCTCGCGCTACTAAATACCGTGAAATGAATGGTTATTCTCATGATTGGGGAACTGCCGTGACTGTTCAGTCGATGGTTTTTGGAAATATGGGGGATGATTGTGCTACTGGAGTGTGTTTCACTCGTGATCCTTCAACTGGAGAAAAAAAGTTCTTTGGTGAGTATTTAATCAATGCTCAAGGTGAAGACGTGGTGGCAGGTATTAGAACTCCTTCTCCTATTAATGATTCTTCAAAAAATGAATCAAACAAAAATAATAAGACTTTAGAAGCTGCTATGCCTGCGGCTTTTTTGGAGCTTACTAATTTCTATAAGAAATTAGAGCTTCACTATAAGGACATGCAGGATATCGAATTTACCATCGAAAAAAATCGTCTTTATATGTTGCAAACGAGAAATGGAAAGAGAACGACAGCTGCCGCTCTCAAAATTGCCACTGACTTAGTGAGCGAAGGTATTTTAACCAAAAATGAAGCTTTACTAAAAATTAAGCCAGAAGATTTAAACCAATTGCTTCACCCTCGTCTTGATCCCAAAGCAAAAAAAGACATAATGGCCACTGGTCTTCCAGCATCTCCAGGCGCGGCTTCCGGTTTTGTTGTCTTCTCTTCAGAGACCGCCGTGAAGTGGAAAGAAGCAGGAAAAAAAGTAGTTTTAGTAAGACTAGAAACTTCTCCTGAAGATATCCATGGAATGGCTGTTGCCGAAGGTATCTTAACCGCTCGTGGCGGGATGACTTCTCACGCTGCCGTTGTTGCTCGTGGAATGGGAAAACCTTGTGTCGCAGGATGTACAAGTTTATTAATTGATTACAATAAAAAAACTCTGACCGTGAAAGGCAAAGTTTATAAAGAAGGCGATGCTCTTACTATTGATGGAGCTACTGGCGAAGTGATGGATGGAATTATTCCTACCATCCCAGCTTCAATTTCAGACGATTTCTCTCTCTATATGAAATGGGCTGATGAAGTAAAAAAATTAAAAGTTCGTACCAATGCTGATACTCCAGAAGATTCACGCCAAGCTATTAAGTTTGGAGCTGAAGGAATTGGTCTTTGTCGTACAGAGCATATGTTTTTTGCACCAGAAAGAATTCTCGCTGTTCGTGAAATGATTTTTGCTAAGTCTGAGTTAGAAAGAAAAAAGGCCTTGAACAAACTTTTACCTTTTCAAAAAGCTGACTTCGCTGGCATTTTTAAAGAAATGAGCGGCTTTCCTGTTAATATTCGTTTACTTGATCCGCCTCTTCATGAATTTTTGCCTCACAAAGAAGAAGAAATGAGAGAGTTGGCTGATGTTCTTCATATTACATTGGAAGAAGTGACTCAGAGAAAAGATGCACTTCATGAATTTAATCCCATGCTTGGTCACCGTGGCTGTCGCTTGGCCATTACTTATCCAGAAATTTATTTGATGCAAGTAAGAGCTATTGCCGAAGCGGCTGTTGAATGTGATAAGGCCGGAATAAAAGTTCATCCAGAAATTATGATTCCACTTACCAGTGATGGTTACGAGATGAAACTTTTAAAAGATGATGTTGTTTATGAGGTGGAAAAAGTTTTCACTGAAAAAAACCACAAAGTGTCTTACAAAGTAGGAACAATGATTGAGCTTCCAAGAGCAGCCATTTTAGCGGCTGATATTGCAAAAGAAGCCGATTTCTTTTCTTTTGGAACAAATGATTTAACACAAACTACTTTCGGATTATCTCGTGATGATGCTGGAAAGTTTTTACCTGCTTATGTTGCTAAAAATATTTACCCTGTTGATCCATTCGTAACACTTGATCGAAGTGGTGTTGGCTTCTTAGTAAAACACGCTAATACAGAAGGAAGAAAGAGTAATCCAAAGCTTCACGTCGGAATTTGTGGTGAGCATGGAGGGGACCCAAACTCGGTAGAATTTTGTCATGAAGTCGGACTTGATTATGTTTCTTGTTCTCCCTTCAGAGTACCGATAGCAAGACTTTCTGCTGCTCAAGCTGTAATTAAAAGCCAAAAATAATTCGCAACTTTTGGGAGGCCTTTGTGCCTCCCTTTTTTTTCTTTAAGTGCGACCAAGAATTTTATCAAAAAATTATAAAACAGTGCCTTACTTTTAAGTTTCCTGCTTTAATTGAACTGGAAAAATGATAAAGTAGGTTATGCGAGGCTTATTCAAATTTTTTTTACTTGTGGTTGTAGTGGTGACTCTTATGATTCATCACTTTATCTTAAATCTTTTACTTCGAAAGGGACCTCGTAAATTAAGAATCCTATCCAAGAGTGTTGGTCGATACTGTCGATTATCTAATAAAATATTAGGATTAAAAATTAATAGTGATTTGAAGCCTGAGCAAAGCCAAGGGCTCCTCATTATTTCTAATCATATGTCGTACCTAGATATTTTGGTTCTTTCATCAGTTTATCCCACTCTTTACGTCACTTCCGTTGAAATGAAAGAAACTTTGTTTTTAGGTCAAGTTTGCAGTCTTTGCGCCTGTCTTTTTACCGAGAGAAGGAAAGGCAAACGAACGGCGATGACCATGAAGAAAGATATTGGAGATATTGGAGAGCTACTCTCTTTGGGTTTTTCTACCACTATCTTTCCAGAAGGAACTTCCACCAATGGTATGGGGCTGCTGCCCTTTAAAACGACTTTACTAGAGTCAGCAATAGCCACTCAAAAGAAAATTCTCCCCATTGCTATTGGCTACACTCATATTGATGGAAAGGCATTTGATAATACAAATAATGACATTGTTTGCTGGCATGGAGACACTAATTTTTTTATCCATTTACTTGGTTTAGTTAAGGCCCATGAAGTAAGAGTAAAAATTAAAATTGCTCATGCTATTTCGCCTTTAGAATTAAAGGACCGGTACAACTTAGGAAAAATTTCTGAGAAAATGATTTCTGAACTTTACCAACAGATGAAATGGGAAAATCTTTAACGAGTTAATTTGGTCGGTAAAAATTTAATTTCGAAAAATTCACCTTGAGCTGTTTCTGAAGTAAAAGTCGCTTCATGCCCTAAAAGAGTGACTATTTGTGGATGTCCAATAATCTTTGTGCCTTTGTAGACTTCACCATAAATGATAACCGGCGTTCCTTGAGGCATTTCTGGTAGTTTCTCTTTAAATTCATTAATTGAAGCATAAAACTTAATGTCGCCCTTTTGGTAAATAAGTTCTTTTTTTCCCAATGGAGTTTTCACACTTTGCAAAAGATCATTTCTCACTTGGTTTTTTTGTGATTGAACACTCACTTTGGCTGAAATCGTTCCAGCAAAAAGGTTGAGACTTAGAATGAGAAAGAAAATAGTAAAAAGCGCTTTCATAAAAACCTCTGTCCTTTTAGAATAGATGAATGCTTACCAAACTGCAAGATGCCGCAATTCCTCTCCTTCATCAAAGTGACTTTGATTACTTGGCTGTCGGAACGATCGATTTTGAATTAAAGAAGTTTGAATCCTTTCAAATTGCCCCTAATGAACAAGGCAAATTTGGAAATGATTTTGCTTATTTTGATTTAGCGTCTATGACTAAACCATTAGTTTTGGCATCAACCTATTTGGCTCATCCAGAATGGTTTAGTGAAAAAGAAATGCTTCTTTTAAATCATGAAGGTGGAGTTCCATCATGGGGCCGTATTAGTGAGACTGATTGGAGAAATTATCTTAAACAATTTCCCATAACTTCCTCAGATACTTTGTATTCAGATTACTCAGCTCTTAGACTGATGATTGAGTTAGAAGAAAAACAAAAAATAGATCTAAAAACCGAAGCACAAAAAATGTGGGATCCAGAAGTTGTCTTTTGGAAAGATTTACCTCGAAATTCACTTTGTCCTCCTACTGGTTTTCGTGAAGGTGAGGAAATTAGAGGCGCCGTCCATGATCCCAATGCTTACGTTATAAATGAATTTTGCTCCCATGCAGGTTTATTTGGTACCATCCAGGGAGTTTGTCGCACTTTTTTAAAGTTAGATGAAAAATGCCAGATGATTGAAAAATTAAAAAATGAATACCGAAAAAATCAAAATCTAAAACGCTTTATCCTAGGTTGGGACCGAGTCACAGATCCCGAAAATACTTTAGCAGGTAAGGGCGCTGGGCCCATGACTTTTGGTCATTTGGGCTTTACCGGCACTTCTGTTTGGATAGATGCCGAAAAAAAGAAGGGCATCGTCATTCTTTCAAATTCCACTAAGCTTTATTGGTACAACAAAGATTCAATTAACTCTATTCGCCGTACTCTAGGCAGCCTTTTTTGGAATGAAAAGTAATCCCAAAGCTTTTTAGTCAATTTTAGTTTCCTCCCCAATTGTGTGTTCTTTTGCTAGAATAAAAGTTCTTAATTCTTGAACCGATGAGAGAGACTATGAATCTTAAAAACAAACGCGAAACTGATGAACTAATTAAAGAAAAACACCTTTATAAAAAAATCTTTTTTTACCGTATTTGTGGAACAGGAATGGGGGCTGCTGCTTGCCTATTACGCGAGGCTGGCTTTGAAATTTCCGGTGCTGATCAAGCATTTTTTCCTCCCATGTCGACCTATTTAGAGTCTACAGGGATTCAGTGTTTTAAACTCGATATCGTTACACCTCAATTTTTAAAACAATTTGATTTAATCGTTATAGGGAACTCTGTTTCAGGAAAATCAGAAAATGCTCGCATGTTAGAAGAATGTGGTGTTCCCTTTACTTCTTTTCCATCTGCGATAGGCGCTTTTGTCCTTCGTCCAATGAATGTCGTTGGAGTTGCAGGGACCCATGGTAAAACAACCACTACATACTTCATGGCTCAAGTTTTCGAAAACCTGGGAAAAAAACCAGGATATCTTATTGGTGGAATTATGGATGATCGAGCTCCAGCAAGGCTTGGCGATGGATCATATTTCTTTATAGAAGCAGATGAATATGATTCCTGTTACTTTCAAAAAATATCGAAGTTCAGACTTTATGAACTAAAAAATATGGTCCTCACTTCGTTAGAATTTGATCATGCCGATATTTTCTCCTCCTTAGAAAAAATTGAAGATGAGTTTAAGGCGGCTATTCCTAATATCACGAAGAATTTTGTATTTTGTGAAGATTATCCTTCAACTCTAAAACTGTTTGAAGAATATAAAGGCAAAACACTTTTGAATAAGTGGGCATTCTATGGTCAAAAAAGTAAAAATGGTCCTTTTGATATTCAAAATACCTCCAAAGGATGTTCTTTTAAAGTGAACTTTGGTGGGCATACTGTCACTTTTGAAACCAATTTATTGGGAATTCAAAATATATTAAATCTTACTTCAGTCATCATGTTTGCCTATCTTGAAGGTTTTGCCGTTGCAGACATTCAAAAGGCCATCTTAGATTTAAAAATGGTCAAGCGTCGACAAGAAGTTCGTGGTACCTATCATGGTGCAATTGTGATTGATGATTTTGCTCATCATCCAAGGGCTGTGGAGCTAACTGTTGAATCTATTAAAATGCGTTACCCTGATAAAGAGGTAGTGGTCGCTTTTGAACCAATTTCTGCCACGGCTAGAAGTTCTTTATTTCAAGAAGAGTTCACACAAAGTTTATACGGTGTTAAAGCTGCGATCTTGGCAAAAGCTAATATTGCCACAACCGCTATGGGGCAAAAAGACTTAGACTGTGATTTGATAGTCTCTGAATTGAAAAAGAGAAAAAATATTCCAGGTACTGTGTGTACGGATTTAGTTTCATTACGTAGTGCCATCGATCAATTCGTGGACAACAAAACCGTGCTTATGGTTCTTTCAAACCGTACGTGTTTAGGTTTATGGGAATCTTCTTTTGTTGATGAACTTAAAAAGTAGTTATTCTCCTTTTTTTCTTTTTCTTTTAATTCTTGGTTCCTGCGCTGGCAAGCCAGTCACCATTAATTCAGAAGATGATAAAATTATTGATGATTATCTGGCTTTACACACAGAATTTGTAAAGCAAACTTGCACGCCTAAAGATCTTGAAACTCATCAGAATTTTCTGAAGGAATATCGCGGGACTGGTTATTACATTCCTGAGCTTGGAGATAATCATTTGGATGTTGCTTCCCTTGAAGCCATACTACCACTTTATGATGAAAAAATTCTTTGGTTAACAGAAGAAAAAGAAAATTTAAAAAAGAAAAAGTCATTACCTGAGATTTCTGCTCAAAAAAAGAAGATTAATGATTTAATTGAGAAACTTTTAAAGCTTAAATACGATCACTACTATGAAATAGCTAAATCTAAAAAGGCTGATCTTTCTGCAGCGGCTCACGTCTTACATAATGATCTTTATAAAGAAGTTGCCGAACTGATTTACCAATTACCTTGGCTTAAAAGCTTTAAGTTTCCCGTCGACCATCTTTATAATCGCAATAAATATGACACTCTCAAAAGTGCGCCTGCTCAAGTTGCTAAGGCCAATAAAAAACATCGCTCAAAAATTCAAGCGAATTACATTTATTTACTGCGGAAAATGCTGGAGGACGGTGCTCAAGACCCTGACCATACTAAGTCTGATACTTTCTTAAGAGCAGCCATCGACACTCTTTATCTAACACTAAAAGAAGAAAAAGATTTTTTAAGCGAAAATAGTAGATACGATTTAGATTACGTTCTTTCTCAGATAGAAAAACAAGTGGCCCGTGGAAAAGGGGCACAGCTTGACCGTATCAATGAATGGCTAGAGCGCACCAAGAATGCAAAAGAGTTCTATCAAAAATTGATTGCAGGAGAGAAAGAGAAACCCAAGGCCGGTGGAGATCCAGAGGCTGAAAAAATACTCAAAGAACTTTCAGTTGACCGATTTAATCTTTCCAACTTCACCATGAAAAAACAAGTTGAGGTTTATAAATTTTGGTCTAAGCAGAATGAACTTTTAAAATCGTTATGGGTTCTAGAAAGTATTCTCTACAGTGAAGTGGGAAGTGTTGATGGTCGTGAAGCCCTTGAAAGAAGAGACGTTGCACAAGTTGTTTATAACCGATATTCAGACAAATACTATAAAAAACTTCCCCACAAAAACACACTTTATACTTACTTAAACAAAGAGCTTACAGATGAAGAGATTCAAAAAGAAGCTTGGTTGAATGTTTTATTTAAAGAAGGTGAATTCTCATTCACTTATTATTTTATTCCCTCCTCCCATAAAGTTTTTTGCCCAGATGTATCTCGCACGGGAAAATTTTTGCAAAAAGAAAATTTGAAAATTGCTCTTAATACACTTCGACATCCCAATATGGATTTTAGGGCTACTCGTTATTTCTCGAGAGCTTCCATGACCGGTAGAATTGATATGAGTACAGTTTGGAAAGACTTTATCCGCCTGCCAGAAAGCAGGGGAATGGCTTTGACAGAGACTTCACGACTGCTGTCTTTCTATAAACAAAATAAGCTTGAGATACTTTATAGCTTTTCCGACCTTGATAAAGTTGACCATGATGTCCTTAAAATCCAAGGCGAAATGGTGGTGATCAAGCACTCTGAAAGAGAGAATCCAACACTTTACTCATGGAGAAACCCTCACAACTTCATTTATTTCAAAAAAGATTAACCAGTAGGTTCATCTCCACTTGATCTCTTCTTCCTTTTTAGTGTATAGAGTACTCCTAGTGTATTATTTATTTAAGTCTATTTTGTTTATGGAGCACCCGCTATGTTAAAAGATTACATCTTTACCTCGGAATCGGTGACTGAAGGTCACCCTGATAAGATCGCAGACCAAGTGTCAGACGCAATTCTTGACGCTTATTTAGCACAAGATCCTAAATCACGCGTAGCTTGTGAAACTCTCACAACTACAGGTTTAGTTATTGTTGCTGGCGAAATTACTTCAAAGGCTTCAATCGACTATCAAGCGATTGTACGTAACACCATCAAAAATATTGGTTACGACCATTCTGATAAAGGTTTTGACTGTAACACTTGCTCAGTTCAAGTAGCGGCAGGAAAACAATCTCCAGATATCGCTCAAGGTGTAAACGAAGGTGAAGGACTCCATAAAGAACAAGGTGCTGGTGACCAAGGTTTAATGTTTGGTTATGCTGTTAACGAAGCCGATAACTTCATGCCTTGGACCATTGACCTTTCTCATAAATTAGCAAAACGCCTTTCTGATGTACGTAAGAATGGGACTCTTCCTTTACTTCGTGCTGACGGTAAAACTCAAGTTTCTGCTCAGTATGAAAACGGAAAAGTAAAAAGGATCGATGCTATTGTTGTTTCTTCTCAACATGCTGAAGAGATGACTCAAAAACAAATTGAAGAATCAATTAGAGAAGAAGTGATTAATAAAGTTATTCCATCTCACTTGATAGATAACAAAACGAAGTATTACATTAATCCAACAGGACGCTTCGTTCTTGGTGGACCAATGGGTGACTGCGGTCTTACAGGACGTAAAATCATCGTTGATACTTACGGTGGTCATGGCGCACACGGTGGTGGTGCATTCTCTGGAAAGGATCCTTCAAAAGTTGACCGTTCAGCAGCCTATGCTGCTCGACAAATCGCTAAGCACGTTGTTGCTGCTGGTTTAGCAGAAAGAGCTTTGGTTCAAGTTGCTTATGCTATTGGTGTTGCAGCTCCAGTGTCTTTATGCGTAGAAACATTTGGTACAAATAAAGTTGATGAGACAAAACTAAATAATGCTGTAAAAGAAATTTTCGACATGCGCCCTAAAGCAATTATCGACAGACTAGATCTGCTTCGACCTATCTACTCTGAGACAGCTGCTTACGGCCACTTTGGACGTGAGTCGGCTCGCGGCTTCACTTGGGAAAAACTAACTTACCTTGATCAATTAAAATCACTCTTCTAAAGAAAAAGCCCCTCGAAAGAGGGGCTTTTTGATGGTTTTGACTTATTTCAGTCTACTTTTTAGTGTCTATTGATTAAAGCCTTAGATGAAAACTCTAAAATCCGTTGCCATTCATTTCTGCTACCGCTTAACATAAAACATCATAATTTCTTTTTGAAGGAGTTCCAATGAAAGCAATCGCTTTAGTATTATCACTTATTTCTTTTTCAGCTTTTGCTGATTTAACAGGAAGTTTCTCTGGAACTGGAGCAGTTTCTTCAGATATCGGGATGAGTTTAGTTTGTGAATCAATCCACTTCGACCTCACACAAAATGCACAATCTTTTATTCTTAAAGGTTCTGTAAAATGTGGGGACCAATTTGATATTGAGTACGATGAATCAACCATAACAATTGTGAATGGTCGTTTGTTTTATCAAAATCAAGATGTAGGTTCAATTAATGCTGATGAAGTTCGTCTGAAATACATTGAGACGGATGAAAACGGACAATTGATGACTTTGACTACAAACTTCACAAAAAAAGGAAATGTATTGCAGTTTGAACAAGGTATGGCTACAGCCCAATATTCAATCTTCATAAAAGGCGACCTTAAATAAGAATGGACGTAATTTTTTTTATCACTAGGTATATTCCTTTTTGGGCCATCCCAACCATGATAATTTGCGCAGAGTTTGCTTATATTTATTGGTTAAAGAGTAAAACGAAAATTGTTCTTATTTTCTTATCAACTGCTGCTTTTAGTTTTTTTTCGATAATCTTTTATTATCTTTCTGGAGGACCTGAACGCTCAGTTCAGGTCCTCATTAAACTGATAAGAAGTTTCTAGGTGGAACGTTTTAGTTCGGAGCTTTCACTTTTAAGCCGGGCCATTGTTTATCCCAATCTTTCCACCGCATCAGTTCAAATTGGTGTTAGTCAGCCTCAACTTTCACGTGTCATCATGAAATTAGAAGCAGAGCTTAAAGTGGTGCTCTTAGAGAGGCAAAGCCGCAGACATTCTTCATGGACAGCAATGGCTTATAGATTAGCTGAAATGTTTAGCGAGCTAAGCTCCAAGTTTGATTCAAGATTAAAAGAAATTATTGATGGCGAAGAACCTGAACATATTCGTATTGGTACGCTTGAAGGTCTTTTAGGTTTTGGGGTAAGGCTTTCCGAAAATCTTTTTAGTAAATTAAGTATCAAGATGGTTCATCTCGATGTTTATGATCGCGATCAGCTTGATGAACATTTTTTAAAAGGACAATTGGATATTATTTTTACATCGGATCAATTAATTAGAAGAAAATTTAAATATGAACAATCGCTCGGACACCAAGTAATGGAGCAGGTAAAAACGAATCCAAACTACTTAGTGCAAAGTTCTTTTGAACACGCCACCATGGGAAAAAAGAAATCAAAAGAAGCAGGTCACATCCTAATCAGTAATTCGCTTCAGGTGAGAAAATGTTTTCTGCAAGAAGTAGGAGGCATCGGTGTCATTGCTTCTTCGACTTTTGTCAAAAGTGCTAAAAGTGGAGTAACAAACGAGGTTATTTTGCTAGCCCATGAATCTTTGTCACAGACTCTTTGGGAGAAAATAAGAAAAATTAAATTGTCTCCCTAATAATGTTTCAAGTTACTGATATGACAACTGTTTCCTAGGTGTCTGGAATTTGACACATAAAGCTTTCACCTGATAGCATTATAGTTGGAGGGATTTTACCCATGGATGATCTTAATTTCCTACATCAGACCTACGATAACTCACATAAAACGAGACTTCCTAAAGTGGTTCTTGTCGAAGACGACGAATCCTTAGGACCTACAATCAAAAAATTCTTAGAAAAAAAATTTAAAACTGAAGTGATCTACTTTAATTCAGCAACATCGTGCTTGATGGATTTAAAAAACGATTTCGTTGATGGACCATTTTTACTTCTGACCGACATTAGTTTAGAGCAAGGGACTGACGGACTACTTCTTATTGATGTGCTTAAAGATAGAGGCTTTGTTTTCACATCAATCGTGATGACAGGTTTTGCTTCAATTGAATCGGCGATCGCTGCTACAAAAAAAGGTGTTTTTCATTATCTAACGAAACCATTTGATTTGGAAAATCTTTACCAGCTTTTAAAAGGAGCAATGGAAGAGAAATTTCATATTAGTTTTGAAGAATTAGAAAAAGAAGCAGCGGCCCTAACGTCTTTCTCCTCATCGAATGCTCAAAAAGCTACAAACGCCCATGCTATTTTTACTGGAAAATTTAAAATAGAACTACCACTGAAGAGCGATATCTTTTGCGGAATTCTTGGTCGCTCTCAAAAAATGAAAGATGTTTTTGAACGTATCATGAAAGTGGCGGCATCAGATTCTACTGTACTCATCACTGGGGCTTCTGGAACGGGGAAAGAGTTAGTGGCCAATGCCATTCATAGTCTTTCAGCACGTGCTAAGCAAAATAAAGTTTCAGTTAATTGCGGTGCTATTCCTTCGGAGCTTTTAGAAAGTGAACTTTTTGGACACATGAAAGGTTCTTTTACGGGAGCTATTTCTAACCGCAAAGGACGTTTTGAAATCGCCGATAAAGGTAGTATTTTTCTTGATGAAATTGGTGATATGCCCCTTCAGCTTCAAGTAAAGATACTTCGTGTTTTACAGCAAAAACAAATTGAGCCAGTAGGTGGAAACCGAACTCAAGATATTGATGTTCGTATTATTACCGCCACTCATAGAGATTTGGATAAACTTGTAGCTGAAGGGAAGTTTCGCGAAGACCTGTTCTATCGTTTAAATGTTATTCCAATTAAGATGCCAGCACTTAAGGAGCGTCGAGAAGATATCCCTTTGTTAATTGGACATTTCTTATCGCGTTTTATTTCAGCCGATGGTTCTAACCAAATTTCTTTTTCAGATGAAGCGTTGGAAATGGTTATGTCCTATGACTGGCCAGGAAACGTTAGGGAATTAGAAAACGTCATTGAAAGATTAGTCATTTTGCGTGGTGGAAATGTTATTCTTCCAGAGGATCTACCAGCAAGACTTTATACAACCAATCCACTAGCGACTAAAAATTATAAAAATATTTTTGAACTACCAGAAGTGGGAGTTGATCTTCGTCAGATCTTAACTGATATTGAAGATTCGCTTATTGCTCAAGCTCTGGGGAAAACTGATGGAAATAAAAATCAAGCTTCCAAGCTTTTAAATATTAACCGTACGACTCTTATTGAAAAAATGAAAAAAAAGGGGATGACTTTATAGTCACCCCCTTATCTTTTATTGATTTTTTTAAAAATTAATATTTTGGCTGAATAAGAGCATCTTGATAAGTATGGCTGCTTTTATTAATGTGAAAACCCTTTCCTGAGATTTCATCTTTTTTTACGCTTTCCATTGTTGTTCCCACGCTTGCAGGTCCGCGACCCTGTGAAGGTTGAACGCCACGATTATACTTTGTATCTTTTTCTAATTGGTTAAAGTCGGCTTTAGGGCCTAGATTCATTTCTTCAGCATGAATAGCAACTGAGCCAAGAATCATAAGTACTGCTAAAAATTTCATAGTAAACTCCCTTTTTTGTTACCAAGAAATTTATCGTCGACTTCAGTTTGAAACTTAAGAAATTATTGGGGGAGCCTTAAAAGTTTGGTGAATAAACGAGAGAACCTGAGTTCTCTCGTTGGTTATAGGAGTCTATAAACGTTGAGGATAGAAATTGATTGGCTGCTTAACTTCCACGTTCCCAGATCCTTTTGGTGCAGGGAAGGGGATTCCTTGAAGAACATTGGTTACACAGTCTTTGACAGAAGCATTGAAGATTTGATCACCCTTCACATTGGAGGAAATGACTCTGCCAGAGGCTCCAATGACAAAGTTAAGGTAAAGGATACCTGTAATTTCATCTGGTTTTTTATTTCGATCTAATTCACTCTGGTAACAACGTCTAAATTGAGGAATGTGCTCTCTTAGTAGGGCGCGAATTGTTTCTGGATCGATAGAACCAAGTACGACAGTTTCGGTTGGAATTCCCGCCATCATAATTGCGCCTTTTTGAGAAAGACCTTCGGCTCCTTTTGATGAAGCAATTTTACCTTTCGAAGCTCCAGACAAAGAACCAACATTGTTTAAAATTTCTGCCTTCTTCATTGTTCCTGTGGAAGTTCCTGTTAAGCTTCCATCACCAAAGCCACCGCCGTGTCCATCTCCGACACTTCCACCAGTACCTGCTCCAGCTCCTCCATCATCTTTTCCATCAGCGACTTTAAAACGATAGCCCTTTTTAGCAAATGGAGAATCTGATTTGGAAGCAAAGTCGAAACCTTTATAAGTGTCGCCTGATCCACCCCCACCATCTTTTGATGGTTCTTTGCCTCGGGCACCTGTACCGATATTGGTTTTTTTAAGCTTTCTAAATTCTTTTCCTTGTTTATAAGCTGTCATGTTTTTACTCATGGGGTCGCCTTTCTGCACTTCTTGAACTTTATCAGCCTTGGGATTTCCTAAACGATCAGCATTAGGAACAACTTTTTCCGTTCCAACCGTTAATTTTTCAACAGGAGCTGTTTTTACGATTTGGTTTTCTTTAAATGGTGAAGGAGCTTTGATGAATTTATTTTTTTCAACTTGCTCAGGAGTCGCAATATCAACCTTGATAGCATCTTCTCTTGGTTTAAGTTCTGGTGGAGCATAGTCCACTTTGAAAAGTAGTAAGAATGTATGTAAAACGAGACTAATAAGAATAGCACGTTTAGTGAAAATCTTATCAATGTCTGTAAGGACCGTTTGGTCGGCGTTTGGGCTTCCTGCCTTCATGCTCTACCTCTATTTTTTTGGCTGCGGCTTCAATTGTGCCGCGATAGAGAAGTTTTTGGCTCCTGCTGTCTTGGCCAGATCCATAATTTGCATAGCTGCATTTAATTGTGATTCGCCATCTCCTTCTAAGATAACAGAATCAGTTTTTAAATCGGCTAAACCTTTTTCAATTTTTGCTTGAAGGTCATCGATTGTAACTTCCTCACCTTGGACAGCAAGCTTACCATCTTTAGCTAGGCTCACCACCAAGATAGCATTCTCTTTATCTGAAACTGAGTTTGTTTCAGGCAGATGAACGTCGAGCCCAGATTCAATGGCAGCAGAAGAACTCACCATGAAAATAATGAGAAGCACTAACATGATGTCAATCAAAGGAGTCATGTTTATTTCGGCGACAATGTCTTCGTTGTTGTCCGAATTTTTATTACCCATGGCCATAATTACTTCCTCATTTTTCTGGCAATGAAAACTAGATCAGCTATATCTTCTACGCGATTTTTAAAATCCATAGATACTTGATTAATTTTTGTTAGAAAGTAGTTATAAAAAATAACGGCAACTACCGCCACGATAATTCCCGAAGCAGTTGCAACCAGTGACTCTGAAATACCTGAAGCCACAACGGCGAATCCAGATTTCCCAGAGATACCGATCTCACGGAACGAATCCATGATCCCGAGAACTGTTCCAAATAGTCCAACGAAAGGAGCAGAAGATCCAATCGTACCAAGAATCCACATATTCTTTTTAAGTCCTGCTTGAGTTTCATTTAAGCGACGATAAAGTTTTTCAGATAACTCTGCTTTATCAAGCATTGAGTCTTCAAATAAAACTTCATGTGGGCGAGTTATTAAAACGGATGCATTTTTAAATACCCATCTTAATTCTTCAAAGCGGTTAGCAGTGATTGCGCGATTCGCGTCTTCATCGATTTTTTTATACTGTTTTGTAAATGACAGTAGAAAGAAATACTTCTGCAAAGCCACAATCCAAATAAGAATGGAGAATGCAAGAAGCGGATACATAATAAATCCACCTTGTTTGAAGAGTTCCAGAGCGTTCATACAATCAATCCTTTGATACGGGTCAATAAGAAAATAGTTTTTAAAATGTTTTTTTAAGTCCTCAATAATATTCTAACATGAAAATCATTTTGGTTTATTGGCTTCTTCAGCTTTTTTAATTGATTCCCGAATAAAAAACTTCAGTACTTGATTTCTTTGAGCTCCACCCAACAAAACGCGTAAGTCCTCATATGCTGTATCGTCGTAGATCAGCGAATGGAGGGTCCCCGGGCCTGTTTGAATTCTTTTAGTGATTTCTTTTACATTTGCCCCTACGCCACTTAAGTCTTTAGTCAGTAAATCGAGTTGGTTAATTGAACTAGAAAGTTTTTTCCCATCTATATTACTTAATATTTGATTGAGGTGTTTTGATGCAGTTTCTAAACTGCGTAAGCTTTCACCCATCGTTTTGCCGTAATCAATATTGGCCAGCACTTCATTAAGCTTTATCATTAGCATTTCAGATGAGGTAACAAGGTTTCCACCTTTGACCATTAAGTCTTTCATATCAAGACTTTTTTCCATTTCAATGTAGCCACCATCGGCAACAGAGAGAGCTTCGTCTGTACCGCCAACAATTTCTAAAAATTTGTCACCTAGAACTCCAGCAGTTTTAACAGAAATTTGAGCATCAGTTTTTATCCAAGGTTGGTGTTCTGCAGCTACTCTCAAGGTAAACTCAAGTTCATTTACTTTCAAAAATTTTATTTGTTCAACACTTCCTACTTTCAAACCTTTTAGTTGCACCATTGCGCCGATTTTTAAGTTTTCAGCATTCTTTGACTTACCTTTGATTCTGATGGTTCTTTCAAATATGGAATTTTCTGATCCTAAGGTGACAATAAACACCATGGAGAGCCCTAATAGGGCAATGGTGAAAATTCCGGCTTTAACCAAATTTTTTTTCTCTTGAGGTCTCATTGCTTTTCCCTTTTATTGTCAGAGCTTAGTGTAAAAAATTTTTGTACAAAAGAATCCTCTGAATTTGAAAACTCAGTGGGTGTTCCGTTAAAATATATTTTGCCATCTTTTAAAATAGCAATGCGGTCACAAACTTTGATAGCAGCTGCGATGTCATGGGTAACAAAAATTCCAGATATTCCCTGATTTTTAAAACCTTCCATGATTTTTAAAATATTAATAGTGTTTTCTGGATCAAGACCAGCAGTTGGTTCGTCATAAAGTATCACTTCTGGTTTTAAAACAATGGCACGTGCTAGACCAACACGTTTTTGCATCCCTCCTGATAAATCAGAAGGCATCAAATGACCTTTACCAGCAAGACCAATCAGTTTTAATAAGTCTTCAACCTTGGCTTCAATTTCTGGCATCGTCAATTTTGTATGCTCTATCAAAGGGTAGGCGATATTTTCAAAGACATTAATCGAATCAAAAAGAGCTCCATTTTGAAAAGCATAGGAAATTTTTGTACGGAATTTAAATAATTCAATTTCTTTTAAATTATCTAGACGATTTTCATAAAATTTCACTTCTCCTTGATCAATGTATTCAAGGCCTATAATAGAACGAAGTAAAACAGACTTTCCAGTCCCTGAATTACCTAAGAGGCCAAGGGTTTCTCCTTGGTGAAGATTTAAGCTTACCCCGCGATGAACTTCGTTCCCGTGAAATGCTTTATGAATATTGTCCAAACTTAAAATAATTTCATTTTTCATTATTTAATAAACATCATTAAAAAAAGTTTTCCTAAAAAAAAGTCGGCTATTAAAATCATAATTGAACTTGTAACAACTACCCAGGTGGTTGAATTGCCCACCCCTCTTGTTCCGTCTTTTGTACGAAATCCTTTGTAACAAGCCACAATGGTGATAATGATTGCGAAAAAGACCGTTTTTAAAAGGCCTGTATAAACATCGGCAAATTTGATAGAATCAAGTACTTTGTTAATATAAAAACCAGCGGTCATATCGAATTCAATTTGGCAGATAAACAATCCACCAAGAATACCTAAAAAATCTGCTAAGACAGTTAAGAGCGGAAGAGCGATAATTGAGGCAAGTAAACGTGGGACAACCAGGACGCGAATGGGTGAAGTTCCAAGGGCCCTAATGGCATCAATTTGACTGGTAACATTCATGGAACCAATTTCTGCGACCATCCCAGAACCAATTCGACCGGCTACCAGTAAAGAAGTAAAGATAGGAGCCATTTCACGAGTAAGCGACATTGACACTAAAGCTGGAATATAAAGAACCCCACCAAATTTAGCAAAACCATAACCAAATTGAAGAGTCATCACTAATCCCATAACTAATCCAATCATGGCCGTGATGGAGATAGAACCTATGCCAAGGACCAAAATTTGTTCAATCATTTTATTGAAATAAAAGGGTCTTGTGATACTAGCAAAAAAAGAATCTTTTAAAAGAATCGCCATCTCACCGGACATCGTGAAAATGTGAACTGATCTTTTCTTTAATCTTTGAGAATAAATCATTTAATTAAACTTTATATTTTCCAGAAGTTCCTGGTATGTTTTGAGATCTGCTTCGCTTACTTTCAATGGAGAGATAAGAACGAAATCGAATGTACAGTGATTGCGATTACTAGTCAGAGAGTTTAGAAAGACTGTGACTCCATCAAGCTTTCCTTTAGACTGAAGTGAGTAGGCTTCTCTATCCTTATATGTAATGGAATTTTTTTGTAGAACTTCTAGTTCGGTTAATCCACCTAAAAAATTATTCGAGAGAACTTCCAAACCAGTAGAATCGTATTTACGACAAAGACTATTCACCATAATGACTGAGCCACGCTCTTCATTCATATAAGCTTTGTCAGCTCCTTGCGGATCAATCGATCGCCAACCTATTTTTTCAAAGGAATATGAATATTCCTTACTTTTAAAATCTTCGGGCCTTCTCGATGAACACGAGCAAAGGAGTAGAATAATAAAGAAAAATCTCATAAGTCTCATTTAAACCTTCAATATTATTATAAAGTTTAATCAAACCCTTATAATCTGCAAGAAAATCAAGTTGGACTCTTCTTCTCTGTCATTAAGTGAACAGTGGCAATAATTGCCCAAGGGGAAAATTTTTCTTTTTTTTATCTCGAACTTAGGTAAAATCTTCTAGTACAGGGTTTTCAGGATGAAAATGCCTATTAATTAAATTTGTTGAAACAGGAAGTTTCTGCCCAAATGAAAAGCTTGAGAATCAATTTATTGACTCTGGTGTTCGCGGTAAGTGCAACTTTAGCACTTACATTCAGTGCAAAAGCTGCCACCTTCAATCAAGAACAATTCAAAACTCATTTACGTTGGAATTTTAAAGTAGCTAAGGAACAAATTCTTCTTAACAAGAATCCTCGCCAATTAAAAATAGAAACATTAGATCTAGATTTATTTGAATCTCTGGTAAAAGAGATTGGATCACAGAATTTAGCTGGTGAGTATTTCAAAACCATCACTTATTCAAAACAAGATTTCCCTACAAAACCTGCCACTATTGAGGTCACTCTTAAAGATGAAGCGGTTGAATTATTTTCTTTCTATAAAGATGCAGATAAAAAATACATTCTCGATTTTTGGGTTAATACAGATCTGATTACCGCGAAGAATGCGGCTCTTGAAAAAGCAGAATCTCCAGCATCGGTGTTGGTCAAAACGGCTCCAGTGCCAAATCCTGATGTCAAAGATACAACGATAGTGCGCCCAGGTAAGCTTCCTAAGGTCTCGGAAGTTCCAAAATCAAAGTCTAACCAAGTTGGTACGTCACTTGCTCCCAATAAGTTCGAAACCGAGATAGCTCCATACCGCGATTTTCGCTACGGTGCTGCTTTAATTTGGGACTACTCAGCTTTAGGTCCCAATGTGGAGAAAGTGATTAACTTAGATAGCAAAACTCCTGATTTTCTCTACCCGGTTTCAGACCGCGAATTCGACAAAGATGATAAAGAAGCTCACATGCAGTTGACCATTAACCTTTTTAATAAAGGTAAGTGGGGACTAATGAGTAAGTCGATCAATCTTTATACTAACAAATATGGAACTGATAAGAATTTTGAGATCAATGAATTCATGAAGGCTAATGCTCTTCTTAAAAATAATCTTAAAGAAAAAAATAAGGGTATTACTAATTCTGCTATAAATATTTTAAAAAATATTTTTGAACGCTCTGAAAATTATGAAATGAAAAGTGCTATTGCAAAGTACTTAATTGATCAAACTTTAGCCCAGGATGAAAATGTTCAGAGTATGAACATGGCCAAGAAGCTTTATGTTACTGCAAAAGGACACTTTGATAATGAGACGGCTTTGTTTGCCGCGAATGTTCTTCTTTTTACACTAGGACGCTTAGGTCAAGTGGACCAAATTGATTCATTTGTATCAGACGCTTCGGTTAAAAAACTTCTTCCAGCTCAATTAGCAATGGCTTATAAATCTTATGTATGGTTAAACATGAACCAAACAGATATTTTAATTCGCGAATTTGAAAAAGTAGAGAAGGGCTTAGTAAAGCCAGTCCACGCTTCGATTCTTTTTAATGTAGCTGAGGCTTATTTTAGAAATGCTCAATACGATAAAGCCATTCAATATTTTGACGAATTTTTAAAAGACTACTCTTTCATGGATAAGTCTTCAGATGCAAGACTTCGCATTGCAGTTGCGTATGATTTAACAGGCAAAGACGTAAATGAAGTTTTAACACTTTATAAAAATGCTATCAATCGTGCCACTAATCCTACCATCCGTTATGAAGCAAAAGTTCGTTATGTTGGATTGCGCGTAGATCGTAAAAGAAAGTTAGATGATCTTGATAAAGAAACAATTGTTTTCTTGGAAAATAGCGCTGATGAAAAAGAAGTGATAAACGGCGACTTAAAAAAACTTCTCTGGCTAGTTCGTTTGAGAACTTTCCTTAGTACAAAATTCTACCCCGAAGCTTTAACATATCTTACAAGCATTCCGTTGGAATCAATGAAGGCCTCTGAAAAGAGATTATTTGAAGCTGACGGGGCAGAAATTATCTTTGGCTTAATCAATGATTACTACGCAAAAGAAGATTACGCAAAAGCCGTTAAAATTTGGGAAACTTTTAAAGATAAGTATGTAGATAAAGTGGCTTTAAATCCGCAAATCAATTTTGCTATTTGCCATTCATATATCAAGCTAGGCTTAAACAATAGTTATGATCGCACTTTGGAACAGTTTCGTGCTTTAAAAGGTGCTGAATTACAAACTTACCCAATGTGGGTTGACAGACAAGCAAATGCTTCCGTTTCAAATCTATTATCAGAATTATCGATTCTAAAGTATATGAATTCGAACAGCTGGTCCCAGGCTGAAACAAAACTCAATGAATTGATCGCAGCCGGTGAGAGTAATGCTAGACTTTCTTACTATCGAGGGATGATTGCTTTTCAATTAAAAAAATACAAAGAAGCTGCTGATAGCTTCGAAAAACTTTTAGTACAACAAGATGGAGTTAAAATTCTATCTCCCTTAGAACTTTCATATGTTACCGGTTCATATTTAGAATCCCTCTACAACTTAGGCGCTAATGATAAATTTAAGAATGTAGCAAAAGCTCTTATCAATGATTTAAATTCAGTAAATTCACCACTTGTTCAGCAATCTTTGGAAAGAGTGAATTACTTACTTATTGAATCAATGATGGGTGAGAGCAAGCCAGATTATACAGAGCTTGAAACATTAATAAATAGCTTTAGTAGGAGATATAAAGTTTCCCAATACAAGGGGCGTATAAGCTACTTGCACGGAACAACTTTGCTTAAAATTAATAAGGACAAAGAAGGCGAAAAAGTACTTAGGGACCTGATCAAGGATAGAGAAGCCCCAGGATACATTCGCGAACTTGCACAAACTGAGCTATCCGCCTTGGAACTAAGGCGTAGAAGTCTATAAGTAACGTAATTTTTTGACAGGAGGTCAAATGTACGCATCTAGTCTCTCTCTCGTTGGTAACGATCTTAACTTTAAACAATCATTGGAGTTCGCTAAGAACATTTCAGTGACTAAATCTCCTGTCCTAATTACAGGTGACTTAGGAACCGGCAAAAGAAGTCTTTGCTACTTCATGCACGCTAACTCTGCTCGTAAGACCGGAGCTTTTATCGTGGTTGATTGTGCGGGAGAACTTTCTCGTGTTGAGCAGGAAATCTTGGGATACCGTGAAGAAGGAACAGGAAAATTCTTCAAAGGTGCTCTTGAGAGAGGAAACGGAGGGACTGTCATTTTTGCAAACATTGATTGCTTAGATGAAAACTTCCAAAAACGTTTATACAAAATTATTCAAGAACTTCCAGACTACGAGTTAGATGTACGCTTAGGAGCTACGACCACGAAGAATCTTGCAAAGTTAGTTTCAGCAGGACGATTCCAGAGAAGCTTATTCTCATTCTTCTCTTGTGCTCAAATTTCACTTAGCACTTTGAAAGAAAGAGCCGTAGATATCGAAACGCTTTCACGTCATTTCATCGCTGAATTTTCTCCAGACATTGAACTTTCGATCACTGACGATGCAATGGAAAAACTTTTAAATCATACATGGAGCAATAACATAGCTGAACTTCGCGAAGTAATGGCTTCGGCAGCTCAAAACCACAATGAAGGTGTGATTGATCTTGAATGTCTTTCTATGGGAGACAAAAAACAAGATTTAAGACTTGCAGACACAGATGAAGAAGGATTTAAATTAATGTCTCTTCGCGATGCTGAGAAATTATTAATCAAAAAAGCTCTTATTTATACTTCTGAGAATAGAACGCAAGCTGCAAAGATCCTTGGTGTATCAATTAGAACTCTAAGAAATAAAATTAACGAATACAGAAATGATGGAACTAACTACTTCGTTAATTTGAGATAAGAGAGTCCTAAGTATGAGAATTGATGATAAAACAATGCAGGCGCTGTCAGCGAGCTTAAAGTTCCGCGAGATGAGAAACGAAGTGGTGAATTCAAACATCGCTAACGCCGAAACTCCTGGATACAAATCTAAGCGCGTTGATTTTGAAGAAGCTCTAGCACGTGCCATGGATGTAGATGGTAATCAGAGTTTAAATACTTCTGATAAAGAGCACTACAACGTAGGTAACGGCGGTTTTAATAATCTGCAGCCAGAAATTTATGAAGATCCGAACGGTGTTGTTGCTGAAAATGGCAATACAGTTGATATGGAATCTGAAATGGCGACGATGGCAGACAACAAGATTATGTACGATGCTACTGTTCAGCTCATTAACAAAAAACTTGGTATGCTGAAATATGCTATCAACCAAGAAAGATAGAGGATAGATGGATTTACTGACTAGCCTTAAAATCAGTTCCTCAGGATTAACCGCGAATAAGAAACGCATGGATTCTATTTCTTCCAATATCGCTAACGCCCAAACTACGAGAACGGCTGAAGGTGGTCCTTATAGAAGAAAGGAAGTTGTGTTCGGTGCGGAACCTGCGAGAGACTCCTTTTCTGAAATATTGGAAGGGGAACTGAATGAAAACGCTCAGAAAGTACATGCTACTGAAGTTGTTTCTGTTAATGAACCACCAATTTTAAAATACGATCCTCATCATCCTGATGCTAATGCTGAAGGATATGTGGCCATGCCAAACATCAATGTGATGAAAGAAATGGCTGAAATGATTTCCACTAACCGTAGCTATGAAGCCAACGTTACGGCCATTAATACGACTAAGTCGATGGCGATGAAAGCCTTAGAAATTGGCCGTGGGAACTAAGGAGTAAAAAATGATTAAGACAGTAGCAGGAATGAAAGAAACTTTAAACTCTTACAGCGCCAATGACTGGATTAAATCAGCTGAGGTAGGACAAACGAAGTTTGCTCCGGGTAATATTACGGGACACCCAAATCCTACCCAGGAAGTACCAAAATCTTTTGGTGAATTTTTAAGTGAGTCCATCGGTAAAGTGAATTCTCTTCAACAAGAAGCGAATGTCGCCATGGAAAAGTTAGCAACTGGTGAATCAAAAAATATTCACGAAACTTTGCTAGCGGTTGAACAAGCAGATATTGCTTATAGAAGCATGAATCAAATCAGGATGAAGGTGATTGATGCCTATAAAGAAATTATGAAGATGCAGGTTTGATCTCTCTTAAGTGAATTAGTTTTTAGAATCAGGAGGATTCTTTGGAACAGTTTATTAAACAAGTCTCTAATAACTTCATTGAGTTTTTTCGCTCCTTGGATACCGTTCGTAAAATCGGATTGGTGGCCTTGGCTGGAATAGTTTTTGCCCTCATGGTAGGAATTGTTTCTTGGGCGGCGAAAACACAATATAAAGTCCTTTATTCTGACTTAAATAAAGAAGACTCGGCTTCAATCGCCAGACTTCTTGAAGAAAAGAAAATCAGTTACCAAATAGATGAAGATGGAAAAGTGATCAAAGTTCCAGAGGATCAAGTTGATATTTGGAGACTTGAACTAGCGAAACAAGGTGTGAACTTTTCTGGAACTGTTGGTTATGAAGTTTTCGATAAACAAGCTTTTGGAACCACAAGCTTTGTGCAAAAAGTGAATAAACAACGTGCTCTTGAAGGCGAGTTAGTAAAAACGATTAAGACCATTTCAGGTGTAAAAAGAGCTCGTGTACACTTGTCTCTTCCTGAATCTTCTCCTTTTGTCTCTGAACAAAAAGCAGCCTCAGCTTCTGTTGTCTTAGAACTTGATCACGGAGTAAACATGACTCCCGAAGAAATTCGCGGAATCGGTTCACTTGTTTCTTCTGCTGTAGATGGCATGAGACCTGATAGCGTAGTCGTTCTTGATCACCGTGGTAAGCGCTTATCTGAAAACTCAACTGATAAGATGAGTGCTGAAACAGCTTCCAAAATGGCATTAGAAGGGAAAATTAATCGTAAGTATGAAGAGCAAATTGAAGAAATTCTTTCACGTGTCGTGGGAGAAGGAAAAGTGATAGCTAAAGTAGCTGTCTCTCTTGATTATTCAGAAAAAGTAGAAACTGAAACGACTTATGATAATGAAAATAAAGCGGTTATCTCTGAAGTGGTAAACTCTCAAAAGTTACAAGGTACACGTCCTTCTCCACAAGGGATTCCAGGAGCTCGATCAAATCTACCAGGTGAAACTCCACAACCAGGAATTCCAGAAACAAGAAATGATGTTGATAAGGCATTAACTACACGTAACTACCAAGTTCCGATGAAAATTGTAAACGCCAAGAAACCATCAGCTGAAGTCCAAAACGTTTCAGTCGCAGTTATGGTTGATGGAAAGCACGTACCAGTACTTACAAAAGCTGGAACTCCTCTATTAGATGACAACGGTGTACCTGTTACTAAGTATATGCCATGGTCAGAAGCTGAAATTTCAAATTTTCAAGCTATTGTCTCTTCTTCCATTGGAATTAACTCTATTCGTGGAGACAAGATTACTATTAAGAATATGGAATTCGTTAAAGAGGACCTTGCTTCAGCAGAAGCGATGCTTCGAGAAAGAGAAAATCGCGAGATCATTAAAAATATCATCAAGTATCTTGCTATTGGTTTAGTGATTACTCTTTTCTTCTTCATAGTTATCCGTCCATTCATTCAGTGGATTACGGAAAACACGGTGGAGTCTATCGAAGACTTCTTACCTAAAACCATTGAAGAATTAGAGAAAATACAGGCAAACCAAAAACTTCCTGGTCTTGAGGATGCTTTACCAACTATTGAAGAGAAGTTGAACCCAGAGAAAGTTGAAGGAAACATGTTAAAAGAAAAAATTATAACTTTAATTGAAGCCAACCCAGCAAAAGCCGCTCAGGTTATGCATGAAATGATTCATTCAGTTGAATCAGACAAGCAAATTGCTTAAGGGAATTGGGGAGTTAAAAGATCATGGCAAATGACAAAAAAACATTAGATCCAGACGTCGAGTATGCACTCATGTCCGGCTCAGAGAGGGCAGCGATCCTTCTCTCAGCACTTGGAACACAGACTACACAGTTAGTGTTTAAGCACCTAAAAGATAATGATGTTAAACGTATGATCAATGCCATGACGACGGTGACGAAAGCACCAATTTGGATGGTAAAAAGAGTTCTTGAAGACTTTTACCAATCGCTTAATGAAGATGCCGAATTTCTATTTGCTGATAATAAGGGCCGTGATTTTATTTTAGGAGCCTTAGGTGAAGACCGTGCGAAACAACTCTTAGGTCAAATCGTTGATGTTGGAACATCAAATACTTTAGAATCTTTAGAATTAGTGGATACAAGAACGCTCTCGAACTTTTTAGTAAATGAACATCCACAAACAATTGCCCTTATTCTGGCTCACCTTACTGTTGAGAGAAAGGTGGATGTCCTTCGTAAACTTCCAGAGGGCTTACAAGCAGAAGTGGTACTACGTGTGGCTAACCTAGACTTTGTTTCACCGGAACTTATCGCACAATTAGATGATGTCTTAAAAACAGAACTTTCCACTCTTGGTTCAATCGACACTCAACAACTTGGTGGTGTGGGTCCGATCGCAGATATGTTGAACTTGATGGACAAGAACTCAGAAAAAGTCATTATGGGAAGAGTGGAAGAAAAAGATCCAGAATTGGCAGAAGAAATCAGAAAACTCATGTTCGTATTCGAAGACGTTATCTTCGTGGACGATCGTGGTATTCAAGAACTTCTCAAAGTGGTGGACAATCAGAAACTTATTGTTGCCCTCAAAACAGCTCCAGAAGAAGTCAAACAGAAGCTCTTCAAGAATATGTCTTCACGTGCGGCTGGACTCCTCAAAGAGGATCTGGAAGCTCTTGGACCTACAAAAGTTTCCGATGTGGAGAAAGCGCAGCAAGAAATTATTATGCAAATCAAAGATCTCGAGACCAAAGGCAAGGCCATTGTTTCTCGCGGTGGTGAAGGCGACGCTCTGGTATAGTAAAATTTTAGGTATTACTAAGGGAAATATATGGCGAATACTCCGAATAAACAAACTGAATCAGATGCTCGTTATGGAGAGATTCAGTCCTATAGCTTTAACGAGTTAAACTCAACAGCTACTAGTAGTAAGGTGACAGAGTTTAAGCTGCCAGATTTATCACAAAAGTTAACAACCAAGATAAAGGTACCAGATAACGTTATTAGAAAAGAAAGAGAACACGCCACACAGAGTAATTTTAAAATTTCATCAATGGTGAAAGAGCACCGTGGGATCGTTAAACAAGAAGAAGAAGATTACCAAATTCGAGTTGAAACTGAAGTGGAAAAAAGATTACAAACAATTCAGGAGGAAGCCTATCAGGCGGGTTATAACGCTGGTTTAGAACTAGGGTCAAAACAAGCTTACGAAGAGTCGATTACTTCCTACCAAGAGAAATGTGCCCTTTTTGAATCGTACATTGAAGAAGTTAAAACTTATCAAAAAGATCTTTGTAAAAATCAACGTGAAGATATTTATAAAATGATCAAGTTGTTAACTAAATGGGTACTTTTAAAAGAAGTCAAAAATGATCAATACATGAAAGACTTATTTGAAAAGCTGATTTTAGAGCTAAATACAAAATCAAATTTATTAGTTAAGGTGAACGCTGAACATTTTGAGAAAATGCCTGAAGTCTTAGAGCTCATTCAACAAAGGTTAGGAAAATTAACCAATGTTCGCTTAGAAATTGAACCTGATTTAAATCTCCCAGGTATTATTATTGAATCCGAAAACGGCATCATTGATGGCTCACTTGAAGCTCAGTTTGCTAATTTAGATAAATTGTTTCTTTCAGTCGGAATTGATGTAGAAGCCCCCATTGCAACTAAAGAGTAGGTCATGGATAGTAAACAGCCGCTAGATCTAAAAACTCTCTTCCGTGAATTTGAACACAAATCGCCCTATCAAAAGATTGGTAAGATCGTCGCTTCAAGAGGAACTCTCTATGAAGCTAACTTACCACGCGCTATTATTGGTTCGAACGTTGAATTTGTGAGTGAAATGGGTACACGTTGCTTAGGCGAAGTGGTTAGTATCAACGGCAGTAAGTGTATGGTGATGCCTTATCAAGAAATTGATGGCATTAATTCTGAAACAAAAATTTATTTAAAAGATATTACTACTTCAATCAAGGTTTCTGAAAATATGATCGGTCGAGTGATTGATTTTCAAGGAAACCCTATGGATAACAAAGGACCTATTGAAGGCCCTTTCGAAGTTCGTTCCATTTATGGTGTTCCGATGAATCCTTTAGATCGCCCACCAATTAGAACTCCTCTTGATGTTGGGATCAATGCTATTAACTGCTTCATGACTTCAGGAAAGGGACAACGTTTTGCTATCATGGCCGGTTCTGGTGTTGGTAAGTCGGTCACCATGGGTATGATTGCAAAAAATACTAATGCTGATATTAACGTTATCTGCCTTATCGGAGAACGTGGTCGTGAGGTTTTAGAATTTATTGAGTCGGACTTAGGTGCTGAAGGACTTTCTAGATCCGTTGTTGTCGTTGCAACTTCAGATAATTCAGCATTAATGAAAATTAAATCAGCATATACCGCGACAACCATCGCTGAATTTTTCCGTGATAGAAATAGTGATGTTATTTTAATGATGGATTCTATCACTCGTTTTGCTATGGCCAATCGTGAAATTGGTTTATCTGCTGGAGAACCTCCAGGACAAAAGGGATACACTCCAAGTGTTTTTGCCAAACTTCCAAAATTGATGGAAAGAGCAGGAACTAAAGCAGGCGCTGGTTCCATCACAGGAATTTACACCGTCCTAGTAGAAGGTGGTGATATGGATGAGCCTATTGCAGATGCTGTAAGATCAATTTCTGATGGTCACATTATTTTATCTCGCGAGTTAGCTGCAAGAAACCATTACCCCGCCATTGATGTTCTTGCTTCAGTCTCCAGGGTTATGGGTAAAGTGACGAGTAAAGAACACCGAATTGTGGCATCCCATTTACGTGACTTAATGGCCTCTTATAGAGAGTCAGAAGATCTTATTAACGTAGGTGCTTATGTCCGCGGTACAAATCCTAAGGTTGATAAGGCCATTGCCATTTACGATGATATTATGGGTCTCTTACGCCAAGATTCGACTGAAGCATCTAGTCTTGATGATTTATATGATCGCATGGTGGAGATGGCGAGAAAGGCGGAGCGCCTTACAAATCCGGAATTTTCTAAGGAACAAGAATAATAGATTTAATAATATATGATTAAAAAATATAAATTCAAACTTGATGGTCTTTTGAAACTGCGTGAGTTTACAGAAGATAAAGCCAAAATTGAATTAGGGAAAGTTAATCTTAAAATTCAAAAAATCCAAGATGATATTGATAATCATCACAAGGATATTGCTACTGCTTACGACTCACAAACAGAAATTTTAAAAACGCCGACAGATGGTCGGTTTTTGCAATTTTATCCACTTTACTATCAAGCTAAAGAAGCAGCCATTAAAGATCTAGAAATGAAAAAAGGTCTTTTGATGGAAGAAGCAAAAATGAGAATGCAGGACTTATTAAAAGCCAGGGCTGAAATGAAGTTGATGGAAAAATTAAAGGAAAAGGATTTTACTGATTGGAAAAAAGCAAGAAATAAGGAAATGGATCAGAAAATTGAAGAAAATACTCAAATGTGGTTGGGCAATAGCGGAGTGAGAGTAGAAAATGAAGATTAGTGTGTTGATGTTATTCCTTTGTGCAAATGTTATGGCAGCAGGGAAAACTTATACTGAAGAAGATTTTAAAAAGAGCGTCGACTCTGAAGTTGATAGACGTATAAAGCGTTTAAATTCGAATAACATTGCTGAGCTTACGAAAGAGATCATGACCAAGGAAGATAATCTCAAGCTGAAAGAGAAGGAATTAAAAGGCAAAGAAGAACAACTATCTTTTAATGCTCGTGAATTAGAAAAAAAGATAAAAGACTTCGAATTAGAGCAAAAACGTATTTTGGGCTGCATGGATAAAAACAAAGCAGATTCGGAAAAACGGGTTCAACAAATGATTGAGGTCGTAGGAAATATGAAACCTGAGAAAGCCGCTGAGTTATTATCTACTCAGGAATCGGATTTAGCAGTACGGATTATTGCGGGGTTAGAGGCGAAAAAGTCTTCCAAGATCTTTAACCTGATGGATAAGGCAATATCTGCCCGGCTTCAAAAACAGTACCTAGATATGAAAAAATAACACTAAGTATTAACCAGGATAATTTTTAATGTCCGTTACTGTTAACAACAATCTTCAAAATCTTTTATCTCGCACTGAGAGAGCGAAAGATGATGCGAATTCAACACATGCTTCTAACAGAAAGCCTGTAGAGAAGAAGGCTGTTCATAAAGTAGAGAAGCAAAATGATAAGCATGAAGCAAAGTCAGAATCGAAAAATAATCTAGAAAAAAATTCTCACGCTCACAAAACTAATAACGCTCAAACACAAAATTCTAAAATTGAAAATAATGCCAAGTCAGACAAAATGTCTGAAGCAGAAATCGCTCAAGCTGAAGCTGAGTTATCAGTGTTTGATGATGTGCTTAATGATCAAATTGAAAATGGTGATTTGATTGCTCTTGCTGCTTCTTCAGAAGGAGCATCGGTTGAAGCAAAAGCTTTGCTTAATGGAAAAAATGTAGGTAAAGAGGCGACTGCCGTAAAGACAGATAACTGGACTCCTGAACAAGTTGCAGAGCTTGCTAAAGCGTCCAGCACTGATACGGCCCAAACTTTAAATGCAAAACAAACGGCAGAACTTTTAGGCGCTGGAACATTTGCCGTTAAAGCCAATCAAGCTCCTGTGGTTGCAGGTTCTCAACAACAAGCTGCTCAAGCGCAATTAGGTGAAGGCGAAAACGTCATCAACATGATGAATGCTAAAAAAACTCTTCGCCCACAAGTGAACCCTTACGCGAAAGATGTTCCAAAAACAATGTTCAGTAATTTAAATAAAGACGTTAAAGCAATCAAAAGTAAAGCAGATGCTTTGATGGTTACTCCAGAAGGCGAGCTACTTAAGAAAGCCGACATGCTTGGAGATATGAACAAAGTTGTGAACACACTTGCAAAGAGTGAAGACGGCTCAGGCAAAGCCGATAAAGCTAATGTAAAAGTTTTAGATCTTTCTAAAATTCAAGCAAGCAATCAAAAAGAATTAATTTCAAATATCAGTGATTATATTGCTCAGAATGCAACAGCATCAAAATCAAAAGTTGAAATGTCTGTTCAGCACACTGACCTTGGACGCATCAACATCACAGCGATGAAAGCGGCGCCAGGACAAGTGAATATTGAAATCCAAACAATGTCGAATGAAGGCCATAAGTTCTTTACCGCTAATCAAACAGATCTACTTTCTCACTTAAGTACTCAAGGTGTGAACGTCGCAGATTTTAAATTAGAAAATAGTTCAAATTCTAATTCGTCTTCATCAGGCCAAGGTCAAAATTCAGGAAATCAATTTTCTTCGAATCAACAACAAGGACAAAATCAATCAGAGGATAACAACCGCCGTGATGATTCCCGCCGCCGTGATGAACTTTGGAACCTTCTCAAAAAGGACGTAGCATAGTATGCCATTAATGGGAGTGCCCGACAGCGCAAGAGTTAGTCCCGGCATGGCCAATATTGCTATCGCAGAGAAAGTAGGTGAATCTCCTGATGCACCTAACGGAACAGTCAGCAAACAAGAATATTTAAATAAACTTGCCGGTGCTAAAGATGGACGTTCTATCTACAAAGATGGAAAGAAGCATAATCAAATTGGTAAAGATGAGTTCATGAAACTCCTTTCTCACCAAATGCAAAATCAAGATCCCATGAACCCAATGGAACAAACGAAGTTCGTTGGTGAACTAGCGCAATTTGCTCAGCTTGAGCAGATGACAACACTTAATCAAAAATTCGATGGTATGACTCAAAATGTAAGCGCGGAAAATAAATTTTATGCCGCTTCATTTTTAGGGAAAAATATCATGACCCAAGGAACGTCACTTTCACATAAAGTTGAAGGCCAGGGCGATGACATTTATTTCAAACTTGATTCTGATGCAACAAAAGTTATTTGTAGAATTTTCGACAAGAAAAACAACATGGTTGGTGAAGTAGTAAAAGATAATCTTTCTAAAGGATCTCAGTCAATTGCATGGGATGGAAAGAACCTAGATGGGTCACCGGCAACGAAGGGTGATTACACAGTGCAAATTTTTGCCTATGATGCACAAATGAAACAATTTCCTGTAGAATCTAAAGTGAGCGGTACTGTCACTGGCGTTAACTTCGAAAACGGAGAAACGGTGTTCACTGTCGACGGTGCAAAGAAAGTTTTTATGCGCGACGTGGATAACTTTTCTTTAGAAGCTATACAAGCCAAGAAAAGTTTACCTCAAGCGCAAATGCAGGCCATGAATGCTTATGGCAAGCAAGGGGCACAATCTCCGGTAGCTTCTCCGGCAAGAGAAATAGCACTACCTGAAAACTTAATGCCTTCGGCAGAAGTATCACAGGGTGAAGAGAGCGAAGGATTCGATTATGGCGATGAATAATATTAATGATGTTTTGTTTCCCAAGACCGGTAAGGTTCAAGAAGCAAAATCAGAAAATGTAAAAAGTAAAACGACGACTGAAAAGTCTGACTTTGAAAAGGCGATGGAACAGACGAATACTCAGGATGAGGGTTCATTGAAGTTTTCTAGCCACGCGATGAAACGTTTAAACGATCGCTCGATCAAGATGGACTCAGATGAGTTTTTAAAACTCAGAGACGCCTTGGGCAAGCTTAAAACGAAGGGAGGAAAAGATTCGTTAGTTCTTACATCGAAAGGGGCTTACATCATGGATGTTCCCAACAATACGATTGTAACAGCGATGGACAAGAGCAAACTCGGAGAAAACGTTTTTACGAAAATTGATTCGACACTGATACTGGATTAATAAATTAACTTTGGTGTGTTAGGGAAATAACGGCTGGTCCTTTCCAGGAAGCCAAATTCTGAAGTCTGTTGTACTTCAGATACCTATCGCAACCGAGCTTCTAGGAGGGAAGGATGTCTTTATTAAGTTCATTTAACACAGGTGTATCTGGTCTACAAGCCGCTGGTAACAGTATGAGCGTCATCGGTGATAACATCGCCAATGCCGGAACAAACGGTTACAAAGGCTCCCGTGCAGAATTCCAAGACATGCTCTCAAACTCCTTAAAAGGAATTGAAGGTGGAGATCAAATCGGTACCGGTGTTAAGCTTGCCCACGTACGTGGAAAGTTTTCTCAAGGTTCAGTTTCCCGCACAGAGACTGTTACTGACCTTGCCATTAATGGCGGTGGTTTCTTCACTGTAGATGCACCATTCGGTCGCGCTTACACACGTGATGGATCCTTCCACTTTGATAAAGATGGTAACCTTGTAAACGGCGATGAATACAAAATTCAAGGATTCGCTGCCGATGAAAAAGGTGAAATCTCTTCTAAGCTTGGAGCAGTTAAATTAGGTAACACTACAATCCCAGCAACTCCAACAAAAGAAGTTAAATTGTCGATGAACTTAGACTCACGTGAAAACGTTCGTGTCTTTGATCCAAAAAATCCTGAAAAAACTTCGAACTTCAATACTGGTATGACTGTTTACGATAATATTGGTACAGCTCACTTAGTAACGATGTACTACAATAAAACGGTTGATGGATCATGGGACTACCATGCCATGGTAGACGGTGCTGAAGCTGAAGGTGGCAAGGCAGGCGAAATGATGGAAATGGCTTCTGGATCACTTAAGTTTAACGACAAAGGTGTTCTCGCCGAAGAAACTGAAAAAGCAAATTCGTTTAACTTCAACAAAGGTGCAGCGAAAGATCAAAAAATTGCTTTCAACTTTGGTGATTCGTTAAAAGAAGGCGGAACAGGTCTAGAAGCTTCGACACAGTTTGGTTCTAAATCAACTGTCGCTCGTCACACTCAAAACGGTTCAGCTGCTGCAACTTTATCTTCACTATCTTTCAACGACCAAGGTGTTTTATCTGCGGTTTATAACAATGGTGAAGTAAGAGACATCGCCCAGATCGCTGTAGCGAAATTTGAAAACAACGAAGGTCTACATAAGCTTGGTAAAAACATGTTCCGTGAATCTAGAAGATCAGGACAATCAGCTCTTGGTAAACCAGGTGAGGACGGTAGAGGGGATGTGATCTCAAAGTCACTTGAACTTTCTAACGTTGATATCGCCGATGAGTTTGTCGGTTTAATGAATGCTCAGAGAAACTTCCAAGCTTCAACAAAAACCATCACGACAGCAGATCAGATGTTGCAAGAGATCTTGAACATTAAACGTTAATTGTGAACTTTAATTAGATACTTATTCTCTCCCTTCCAGAAGGCCCCACTTTGTTTTTAGCAGAGTGGGGCTTTTTTACTTGTGCTTGATTTTTATCAAGGGAAATCTTCACCGTTTCTTCTAAGCTTATATGTACCAAATTATGAAAAAGGAAAATCTATGAAACATCATTTTACAATGACTCTACTTCTATCTTTGACTTTGTTTCCGAACCTTACTAAAGCTTCAGACTGCAAAAGAGACTTAAGTAAATTACAAAAAGATGAAGAAAAATTTTTAAATTTAGCTGATAAGGCCAGTGGAACTCATCAAATCAGCGGTGTAAATTGCCAAAATTTGGAAATTAAAGTGGAGGATAAGTGTGATGAAATGGGTGAGTACTCCTACACCACGGTAAATATAAATTTAAAACTAGAAGATAGTGACGAAACGGTGGGACCTCTTTTTACTATTCCTACATCCCATTCGATGCCTGGAGTTCGTAATCCTAATTTTTCAAGTTCGAAAAAGAAAATGAAGATGATACAAGCCTATAGTAGCCAAGGTGGAATTGGGAACGGATCAGATTCAACCAAGCTTTCATTTACACGTGAAGGGAAACTCAAATCAGTGAATGTGGTAGAAAGATACGGAATCATTTTTCAATGGACTTACTTAGATGCCACTTGCAATGTAGCCTACTAAATACAACTCAAAAAAAAGCCCCTCGTCTTAGAGGGGCTTCATCAGAACCGAATATCTTAAAAATTTTAGTTTTCTAATTCACAATTAGGGAGTTGTTTTAAAATTTCTTTTCCAAGTTGTTTTGCGAATCTCTTTTTCGTTTGAAGAAATCCTTTCTTTCCAGAAACAGTCAAACTTTCAAGTTTTGTAACACCAACATTAGTTCCAAGAAGTGCAATGTATTCGTTAATATCGTAGCGAGCAAATGCTCCAGCCTTACCTTCTAATTTAGAAACGATAGCCACATCAAGAAGACTCTCAGCTAAACCAGAACCCATTTGAGATTTAATAGAGCCAGTATAGAAGTTTACAGCTGTGAAATTCTTTTCTTTCAAGGTCATTTCTACATCATCAATTGAAACGCCCGTAACTTCACTAAATTTAGTAATGCCATTTGTGTTTACATAAGCTTCGCAATTGTAGTGCTTGATCGTTCCTGCAAAAATGCTCGAACTAAAAGAAAGGGCCAGTAAAAATGCTAAATTCTTCATATTCACTCCTGTGATAATTAGATAAGGGTGTGTTTAACCTTCCTAAAACAAAAAAACCACCCCCTAGGGTGGTTTTTTCATAGTTCGGTATAACTCTATCTAATTGAATTTAGTAAAATGTTTATCCTTCCCCGTCATTTCCGATCGCTTCCACAGGGCAAGCTGCCAAAGCATTCTCACATTCTTTGATCTCTTCTGGAGTCATCGGTTGTTTCATAACATAAGCATGGCCATCACTATCGTTCATAATAAAAAATTTCGGAGCTTCAACAACACAAGCATCGCAAGCAATACATTGATCATCGACATAAAATTTTCCGTTCACATTATCAGAAAATTTCGCTGTTTTTTGTGCCATAAATAACTACTCCTTCTAAGATCTATTTGCTCTTTCTTACAGCAAACTTGGGTGAGTGACAATCTTAGAATTTTTATTTAGATCTTTAAGTAGCTCTTGTCTAAGTTTAGTACTGTAATTCGAACTTTCTTGTGTAGCGACTTCTTTGGAGATAGTCTCACTAACTGGAGCTTCCGAAGCTTTGGTCGCATTCATTCGAACAATAGTGGCTCCCGTAACATCTTTGAAGGTCAAAGTTGTAGGGTTTTTAACACTTTGGTAAGTTTGTGCAACTTCGTCAGAAAGAAGGGTAATTTCTCCCATTTTGCCGTCATAAAGATTGAAAGGTTTATTTAATTCAATCTTAAGACCATATTTCTTCTTCATTTCTTCAAGAGCTTTTGTATCGTTCTTATCAAGAGCTAATTTCACTTCATTAGTCACTGTTTCAGCTAGAGCATCAACTTCCTTTAATTTGCTTTCTTGGACTAGCTCTTGAGCTAGCTCATTTTTAGCCAATTCAAAACCAACAGTTTTGCCAACTTTTTTATCTTCAAGCATGATGATGTGGTAACCAAATTGCGTTTTTACAGGGGCTGAAATTTGTCCCAATTTTAAATTGAATGCGATCTCTTCAAATTCTTTCACCATGCGGCCGCGGCTGAACCATTCTAAGCTTCCGCCTTTGCCTTTACCTGATGGATCTTCAGTGAGCTTATTAGCTTGGTCTTTAAAGTTTTTTGCGTTTGTCATTTTGGCAGCTTCATTGACGCGCTTCATGAAGTCAGCTTCAGCTTCTTTTTCTTTGGAAGTTAAAAGAATATGGCTTGCCTTGATTTCTTCAGGAACGTTGTATTTAGAGAAATTTTGTTGATAAGCAGCTTGGAGTTTTTCTTTATTTGCTGCATCACTTAGATATTTGTTGATTTCAGATTGTTCAACTCGGATCAATTTCTTCAATTCTTTTTTAATCACTTTAACAGCTGAGCCATTCAAGATTGAGTTTTTCAGTTTAGCCACGTCGTTGATAAAGTTTTTAGATACTAAAGTTAGAGCAAAGATCTTAGATGCTGTTTTATTGCGGATATCATCACCAATCATGCTTTCAAAAACTGCTGGAGTATAGGAATTTTGATTAAGGAGATTTTTATAAAGTTCAACGTTGAATTGCCCATTAGTCTTAAAATAAGGCAGTGCTTGGATCTCTTGAACCACTTCTTCTTTACCTGGATTTAAACCCATCTTAGAGACTAGATTCACCATTAATTTTTGGTTTACCAGATTAGTGAGAACAGAATTTTTAATCCCGAATTGTTCAATTTGTTGAGCTGTCAGTTGGTTACCACCAGTCATCTGACTAAAAAACTCCAGCTGACGAGTAAGGGCCATTTGATATTCGCGCATAGAGACTGGAGTCCCATCTACTTGTGCCACTTCGTCAGAAGCTCCTCCACCTTGCGGACCGAAAAAACGGTCTCCACGTTGAAAGCTTGAGAGTGCAAAACTGATGATAATAACACCAAAAATACCCGCGACGAGAAATTTGGCTACGCCTGATTGAAACTTCATTTCCTGACCTTTGTTTGACGAAAAACTTGAACCTGAATTTTAGGGGGAAATTTTCTTCCCGTAAAGGCATAAGTCATTTGGCAGACAGCAAAATTTAAGGTTACACTTATGGCTTATCGATTCATTATCCTAGAATGGCGGTTTAGCAGTGAGAAACATACTCAATCAGGCTTCACGGGCAAAGCTTATTAATTACCTTTTGGTGATGGCTCTTTCCCTATATGGCATTTCCAAGAAAAACTTCAAAGAAGACAGTGTTCCTTACTTTCAAGTGTTCATGATTGAAGCCATTGGGCCAATTCAAAGCAGCACCACTTCTTTTAAAGACTCAGTGTCCGACCTTTTTAATAATTATCTAGCAATAGTTAATACCAATAAAGAAAATGTTGTATTAACTAAAAAAGTTTCAGATCTAGAAAATACCATTTTTAATTTGCAAGAATTGAAATTGGAAAACCAACGATTAAAAGATCTTCTTTCTTTTGGCCAAGAAATTCCCCGCTCAAAAGTTTTAGCACAAGTTGTCGGGTGGGATTCTTCCACAGAATTTAATGTTATTAGAATTAACAAAGGTAAAAACCAAGGTGTAACTCCTAAGTCTGCCGTTGTGACCAGTGAAGGTTTAGTTGGATATGTTTACCGAGTAAGTGACCATTACTCAGACATCATTACTATTCTTGATCAAAATAACCGAGTTGATACTATTGTTGAAAGAACCCGCTCCCATGGAATTGTTCAAGGGTTTTCAAACTTTTCTTGCACCATGAAATATGTCAACAGAAATGAACCTATTTTAAAAAATGATCTGGTAATAACAGCCGGTCTTGGTGAAATTTATCCTAAGGGTATTCGTGTAGGTACGATCTCTAAAGTAGAGAGAGAGACTTACGGTATTACACAATTGATCGAAGTTACTCCGAGTGTGAATTTTAATAAACTAGAAGAAGTTATTATTCTCATTAAGAGTGACGAACCGACTATTCTTGCCCCATCGCAACCCCTGCCACCCACTGTCGTGTCCCTTGTTCCAATTCTCAAACCCGCAGTGACAGTAACGGCTATTCCTGTGAAAACTGCGGTACCAGTGAAAAGCAAACCAGTTGTTAAAGCGACAGTAATGGCAACTGCCACTGCAGTTATTACAGCGACACCTTCTGTAACTCCAACTCCAACAGCAACCGTGCAGGTGACACCATGAAAGCTTCTTTTAACGAAATTATTATACGCTTAATGATCACTGTAATTATTCTAGTGATGTTAGAGATATTCTCTTCTGCTGTTTTACCGGCCATCGGTTTTAGAGATTACACTTTGGCTTTTCACGTTTTAATCACTATCTTTTTAGGATTTCGATTTAATTCTAGCTTAACGCCATGGTTGTTATTGGTCTTACAAATTTTCCATTCTGCTTTTTCAATAGAAGGTTGGGCACTGGCTACATTTGCTGCTTTGATTGTTTGTTTATTAATTAATTATTTAAAAGATTTAATGCAAATTTCTTCACTCATTTCCACTATTATCGTGGTTGCTATATTTCAGATTGTTTGGTTTTTAGTGGTGGCTTCTGTCATTGCTGCTAAAAATAATGATTTTACTCTCATTCTTCCACGAATTATGAGAATCATTCCTGAAACTATCGGTATCTCTCTTTTTGCTCCACTTTTCTTTAAAGTGCTTGGCCGCGTGTGGCGTGAAAAAGATGACGAAGGAGTCAGCATTTAATGTTCGGTGAAGAAGAACTGGTCAAATCCCATCGCAACAGGATCAATGCCATCACCAATATTATTTTGGTATCGTTTGGTCTGATTTTCGCGCGTCTATGGTTTTTGCAAATTTATAAGGGAGAGTTACTCCATAAGTATGCTTTGGAGAACCGTTTGCGCCGTGAAGTGGTGAAAGCTCCACGCGGGCTAATTTACAGTCGTGATGGAAAACTACTAGTCGATAATACACCTCGCTTTGATGTTGTGGTTGTTCCTCAGTTTTTAACGGAAAAGAAAAATACTCTTTCTCGTCTAAGTGCCATTTTATCAATGCCTTTAGCCTCAATTGATAAAATCATGCTTAAAAACACTGGTCCTTCTTACAAAGAGATTGTGATCAAGAAAAATTTAAGCTGGGAAGAAGTCAGTAAAATTGAAACAGAGAACGCTGATCTTCCAGGTGTCTCCATTGATACTTTTATTAGCCGCGAATATAAAGATATGGAAGCGGGCGCTCACTTATTGGGTTATATTTCAGAAATTAATCAACTACAGCTTCCTCGTTACCGAAAACGAGATAATTTTGATTACCGTCTAGGTGATTTTATTGGTCAATTTGGATTAGAAGAAGAATTAGATCGTGATCTTCGCGGTATCAATGGAACAGAATTCGTTGAAGTCGATGCCATGGGAAGAAAGCGTCGTTATATTAATACTGATAACATGTTCCAAGGAATTGAAGATCAGCCTGGAATTCAAGGAAAGAACGTCAAGCTTACTATTGATCGTGATGTACAAATGGCAGGATTCAATGCCATTGGTGATCAAGTTGGTGGTGCCGTTGCGATTGATGTAAGAACAGGTGAAGTGCTGGCCATGGTTTCAAAACCTTCATTTGATCCATCACAATTTTCACGCGGATTAACCCCAGAGTATTGGGGAAAATTATCCAATGATGAAAATCATCCTCTCCGTGACCGAGTCATTCAAGAACACTATTCTCCAGGTTCAACTTTTAAGTTAATTACCGCCATCTCTGCACTAGAAGAAGGTGTGATTGATGATAAAACAGAGATTTCTTGTTCTGGTAAGTTAGCTTTTGGTTCAAGAAATTATCACTGCTGGAAAAAAGAAGGGCACGGCTCAGTTAATATTTATAAAGCTATTCGTGAATCATGCAATATTTTCTTTATGAAAACGGCCATGAAAATGGATATCGATGTCATTGCTAAATATGCTTTTGGTTTAGGTTTAGGAAAAAGAACAGGCATAGCTCTGCCAAGAGAAGTGCAAGGTTTGATTCCGACCAAAGAATGGAAAATGAAAAGACTGGGAGTTGAATGGCAGTTAGGGGAAACTCTTTCATGTGCCATTGGACAGTCTTACGTTCTTACTTCTCCTTTGCAATTAGCGGTAGCCTATACGGGAATCGCAAACTCAGGGAAAATTTTTAGACCTCATTTAGTGAAAGAAATTTACCCCAACAATGGCGGCAAACCAGTCTACCAATCAAAGCCCGAGCTGATGACAGATGTGAAAGTTTCACCAAGAACTTTTGCCATGGTGAGAAGAGGGCTATTTGAAGTTGTGAACCAACCTGGTGGTACTGCTTATGGACGACGAGGAAAAGGGATTCTGATGGCCGGAAAGACGGGAACGTCTCAGGTGGTAGGAGCCAAAGCAGATAAAGTTTATAACAAGTGCGAAAACCAAGAATATAAATATCGCCACCATGGCTGGTTTGTAGGATTTGCTCCTGCCCATGATCCTAAAATTGCTGTTGCCGTTATTATTGAACACGGTTGTCACGGTTCTTCAGCAGCTGGTCCAGTGGCTGAAGCGATGGTGACTGCCTTCATGCAAAAGTATGAACCTGAACTTCAACAGAAAATCATCGATCATGAGAAGAATGGTACTGTGGGAGAACTTATGGGTATAGCAGCTTTGAATACTGGAAAAGTGAAAAAGAAAGTGGAGGAAGTCGATGAATAATGAAATTTCAAATCCACTTAAGCGCTTTGACTTAAGTTTTTTTATATCCGTCTCTTCCATCTTTATCATTGGGATTTTAAATCTTTATTCGGCGACTCATTCCAATGAAGCCGATCAATATCTTTTTCGTGCTCAGATCATTTGGTTTATCATTGCTATGGCTACCGCCATGGGAATTTGTTTTATTCATCCTAAAACATTTTTTAGACTTTCCTATGTCATCTATTTTTTGAATTGTATCTTACTCGTTGTAACATTAGTGGTTGGAAAAACATCTTTAGGTGCAACTAGATGGCTTGCTATAGGACCTATCAGGTTTCAGCCTTCGGAAATGATGAAGCTCTCTTTAGTTTTAGCTCTCGCTCGCTATTATGCCAGAGCTCGTCCAGATAAAGAGTTAACCCTTCGAGACCTCATTGTCCCAGGATTAATTGCTTTCATTCCTGCCATTCTGGTTATTGTCCAACCAGATTTGGGTACAGGCCTAATGTTGATTTTTATTTTCCTGGTGATGACTTTCTACCGCAAACTTACTTGGCGCTCAATTGCCATCGTGGCTTTGCTTGGGGGAATTTCTTCAGGGATGATGTATAAATTTGGATTAAAAGATTACCAAAGAAAAAGAATTCATACTTTTATCGATCCTTTTGAAGATGCTAAGGGAGCTGGATATAATGCAATTCAATCTGAAATTGCTATTGGTTCAGGGCGACTATTTGGAAAAGGTTTTAAAAAATCTTCGCAAGCTTCACTGGCCTATCTTCCAGAAAATCATACCGACTTTGTTTTTTCCATTTTTAATGAAGAGCATGGCTTCTTTGGCTCCATCGTCTTAATCACACTTTATATTATTTTGTTGTTACGGTTTGTGAACCTGGCTTATTCAGTAAATAAGTTCTTTGACTCCGTTGTCACCATAGGGCTCATGTCCATTTTCTTTGGTCACACCTTTATTAACATGGGGATGGTGACTGGTCTGCTTCCTATTGTGGGGATTCCGCTTCCACTCATGTCTTATGGGGGAACGAGTCTTCTTACCTTTGGAGTCTGTACGGGCTTAGCCACGTCTATTTCTAATTCGAGGAAAATCTTCTAAAGGTATTGGCCTAGAGATTGCTCTATTAGAATCTAATAAGAGAGTCTTTAGACACCATTTGAGGAGTTATCCATGCTTAGATTGTTTATCCTTTTGACAGCTGTTTTCATCATGTCAGGTGCCCATGCTAACGTGGACGACTTAACCTTCGAGGAAAACCGTGCCCTTCTTTGGTATCAAGGTGTTGAATCACCAGATGACTATAAGGTGATCCTTGGTGAGCATAAACAAGAAGAAACTAAGATTACGACAAAGCTTCCAGAAGAGCTTTCAATACCACTCAACACACTCTAATTGAATTTACTTTATTAAGTCTTTTGTGATAGTATGATAGTAATACTATCACAAAGGGACTTCCATCGTGAAAAGAATGGCCCAAATCGGGTCTTTACTCAAAAAAATCTACCGAGCCTACAACCTCGAACTTTTAAGCCAGCTACAAGAGCGGGGCTTTAATGATTTACGCCCATCATTTTTAGAAATCCTAAGCTTCATCGCTGATAACGAAGGTCCCTCTATTAAAGAAATTGGAACGGCTTGTGGTTTAAAAAAGCAAACAATGACTTCTCACCTCAATGAACTGGAAACAAGGGGCTACATAAAGCGATCTGCAAGCTTAACGGATAAGCGTGAAAGCGAGATCTTTCTCACGGCCTATGGTGAGAAGTTTAAACTGACCTTATTGCAAGTCGTGAATGAGCTGGAAAAAGACTACAGCAAGAGAATGGGCGAAGTAGAACTAGAGAGAATTCAATACATGCTCGAGCATCTTCATAAAGAACTTAATCCTAATCCCGAGAGCCAACAACTTTTGATTTGACGGCCTGCCTCATTTTTTGTACACAAAAGCACACAAATTTAAACTCTAGTTAAACTCGGGAGATACCATGAAAAAGTTTTTTGCTTGTGCGCTCCTTGTTCTTTCCTTTAATTCTTTTGCCCAGTGGTTTCAAATCAACGCTCGCGTGAATGCCAATCCTTACCAACTTACTGCTTATGTCGATAACACATTTAATGCCCCAATCGTTTGCCGTGGAAACGTCGCCGGAATTACTTATTATGGACAATCCGTTTATGCTTACTTTAATAACGTTGTTATTTTTCCAGGGATGTTTGCTAATGCTTATGCTTATACAAATCAAACCAATCCATTCGTAAGTGTTCAGTCGAATGTCGCCTGCGCTTGGTACTAATTCTTTTTTAAATTTCGATTGGTAAGGGAGCACGAGGCTCCCTTTTTTTGATTTCCTTCAGTGGATTAATTAGGTTTAATAGAAGCTTAATGAAACCAATCACTAAATTGATCACCTTTTTCGTCGTAATTCTGGGAATATTATTTGTTCTTTCCAGGAACGATGCTGTGACTTCTCGCGTCCCCTTTCTAAAAAACATTTTTAGAAAATTCAAATCCACTAAGCCCGAAATAGTCGTCGCCAAGCAAGAAGCAACCATGTTGCTAGTGAAGGGCGATGTAACCGTGAATAACCTACCAACGAAGACTGGTGAAATAATTAAATCAGGAAGCATTATTGAAACTGGCGACGATGGATTTGCCATTATTTCTTTTGGTCAAAAATATCTTTGTAAAGTTCGTATTGTAGAAAATTCGAAAGTGAACCTGACGGAGATAATGGAAGCTCACGCTGAAAGCAAAACTGAAAATTCTATCTTTGAATTAGAAGTAGGGAGTGTCATCACTGAAATGATGAATACAACAGAAGAACCTGCAAAAGTTAGTATAAAAACAAGAACTGCAACTTTTGGAATTCGCGGAACAAAATTTGCCGTTGTGGCCGATAAAGATTTTTCCTTTTTAGCGGTCAAGCAGGGAACAGTTGTTGCGGAAAACCCTGTTACATTCAAGACTCTAGCAGTTGAAAAAGGTAATACTTATTCTAGTGATGAGGCAGGAAATGAAAAAAGTGGACCGAATCCTGAAGCCATTAATAAATTTAACTGGGATGTGGAAGAAGTTGAAAACGAAAAAATAGATATCAACGAAATTAAAGAAATCATGAATAAGATTCAAGTTGAAGCCACTCCGACGGTTAACTTCGAAGATAAAATTAAAGAAGTGGATACCGAGATCGAATCTTTCAAAAAATCTACTGAGTTTTTGATTCGAGATATTGATGAAGAAAAGAAAAGTATTGTAGGACAAGTTCGCCAAATGGAAGAAGAATTTCCCCAATTTGCAGCCGATGTCCAATGTCTTCAATCGACACCTACGAAGTGTAAGCTCAATTCTGAAAAGTTCTTAGTAAGCCGTGGTTATCCCCAAGTTCATGGCAGTGCACGTTTAGTGGCATCCATGGTAGATACTTTAAAAACCCATATGAAAGAACAAGAAGATTCTCTAGCGCAAATGAAATCGAATGTTCAACTTTGGCAAATGACAGTCTCAAAAAGAGAAGAAGCCCTTAAATGGGCCCAAGAACAAAGAAAACAGTTTCCCCTCAAGTCAACTTCGCCACCTCCAACCGAAGAAATTTTGCAACGGTTAAGAGATCCTCTGCTAGAAAAGAATTAAGTAAGACATTCAGTAAATGTCATTTAAAAATCATCGGACTTTTTTGCACACTCTTTTTTTATTACTTTCATTTTCTAATAACAAACTTTTCTCGATCAAAGTCTAGGTGAAATAAAGTTTTATCGTACACTCCCACTTCATCAATTCCAGTTCTGGCTTCAATGGTTGTACCTTTTTGCGGAAGTCTGTAACGAACAACCGATTGGGCGTAACCCTGAATGTAGTCACCATTTTTAAATCTCTTATCCGATGGAAAAAGCCTTTGATATTGGCTTAAGATAAAAGAGTCGGGAGTTTTAGGGAGAAAAGTATCAGAGACATCTTTCCAAGATTTTTTTAACTTTTGTAAGATCTGAAAATGCTCGACACTTTCACCCGATGATACGAGAGCTAAAAGTTGATTGCCGTTTTTTAGACGAAATATAGCCAGAGTATATTCGCTGATTGAATCTGGATCTTTTAAATGAAGATACCCATTTTTGATGTCTTTCACTTTAATAGCCTTTAGGCGTTCTTGTTTGGTATAGGCTTTTCCATTTGAATCATGAGTCAGTTGCAAAAAGTCGTTGGGGAGATCTAAGTATAAATCGACAATGTTACTAGTGGCACTCACTTGGAAAGATAAAATTAAAAAAGAAATTAAAGTGATCAATTTGATATACATTCAAAAAACCTCATTCGGAAAATGAAAAACTTCAATTGTATCCTACTTGTTTTCTGTCCATCTCCCAAATAAATTAAAAACTGAATTAAAAAAAATGAACGGCCATAACTTCAAAAGCTTTAGACCGATTCATTCTTTATTTCAAATTTTATTTCGAATTTTTAAGAACTTACCCCCTTATTTCTTTAATCAGACTTTGCAGATCTCTAAGAAAACTTAAACTTTGGGGGTGTCGCAATGATTCATGTTTTGAGATATACTGAGGAGCTAGAGAAGGTAGGATTTACTACCGAGCAGGCCAAAAAGTCTGTGCAATTATGGATGGATCTTATGGACCAAAATTTTGCCACCAAGGGTGACTTCAAAGAGCACTACTTCATGACGAAGACTGACCTGAGTGAAGTACAGGCGGAAATGAAAGATCTAAAGATTGAGCTGCAGGCTGAGATGAAAGGCTTAAAGGGAGCTCTCCAGTCAGAAATGAAAGAGCTTAAGACTGAATTGCAGACAAAAATGAATGAGCTTGAGAATAAAGTTCAGTCTGAGATGAAAGACCTTAAGACTGAACTTAAAGCTGACATCAAGGCAGTCGAGCACACCCTCACTATCCGTATGGGAGTCATGCTGGGAGCCACTATTGGACTGATTACGGCCTTATCAACTTTCATCAAACACTAGTCTTTATTAAATGTCTTGGCTGTAAAGATTGGGCGCTAATGATAAAAACAGTTATTAAATATCAACCCTCAAACTTTTTATAAGATGGACTTATGATTATATATCTCTACCGCTGGAAGCTAATACCGGAAAAAGAAGATCAATTCATAGAGGCTTGGTCTTACGTTACAGAACAACTAAGAGAAAAATGTGGCAGCTTGGGTTCACGTTTGCATCGAGGTGACGATGGATTGTGGTACGGGTATGCACAATGGCCTTCAGCTGAACAACGAGAAAAAGCTGATCTTAAACACGCCGAAATTCTTGAAGCTCGTCGGCTAATGAAAGATGCGATAGCGGAGAGTTTTCAAGAAATTGTTTTAACTCCAGTGAGTGATTTTCTTATCCATCCGAAATAAATCTCTTATTTTCAACCTTTCTACCAAATTTTAAGTGATACAATTCTATTGCTATTAAATAGTTATATGCCTTATGGATATCTTCCCTTATTGGGCTTCAAATCACCATTTGATCAAATTCAGTAAACATATTTGTGATTCAACTCGAGAAACCTCTTGTTAAAATTTTCCCGCCTAAACTTCTTATGGCCCCCTTAGAATCTCATTAACAAAGAAATTCAACTCAATAACGAAGTTGAAATCATTAGACTTCAAACTGGAGAGAATTATGAAAATTTTATTGATTGCAGTTATGGTACTTGGATCTGTTTCAACTTTTGTAGCGCTCTTTTAAGACACCGATGTACTCTTTCTTTGGCCTGTTACTCATAGTAAGTTCTCCTGTGGATTTAAGCACTTACATGATAACTTTATTCATGATCTAACGGGCCGTTAAATCAAAATTCAAACACATTTTCAGTAAACTTATTTGTGATTCAACTCGCTCGCGCGAATGTCAAAATTTTTTTTTCCGCTTGATCGAGCAATTGCATATTATTCATTTATAAGAAGTTCCTTTGATATTCTAAGGCGAAGAGTTTTAGATAAAGAGATAACTTTTTTAACATTTGTTAAATTTAGGATTACTTTTATGAATAAAATACTAGCTCAAGCAAATCTAATATTACTATTCTTCGCTTTCGGTACTAATGCCCTATATGCAGAAGAGTTGATTAATTTGTCTGATTTTAGTGGCGAAAAATTTTCCGACACTATCAAAAGCGAGGATGTAAAAAGCAGACTTTTATCCGGTAGCAGATTTCAAATTGATGAAGAAAACAGTTTTTATTTTAAAGGAATAAAACAGTACCCAGATCCGGCAGGCTATGGATATTCCCGAACTATCACTCACAAAGATTTTCCCATTACCGATCATGCATTGGCACTGGAACTCGAACCAGGTCTTAAAAATAAGTCACTACGTGCAGCGCTCGTTGAAATTTTGCATCACAATCAAATCGATGCTTTCTCTAAACTTTCCAAAAATAACAAGAGTATAATTACGGATTTTCTAATGATGTATTCATTGAGAATCATTCGTCCTTCAACCCCAGTTGAGATATCCCAAAAAAACTTGTCTCGTAACCCTAATTTCGAAAAGTGGGAAACCATTTTTCGTGATGCAGTCAATGTTAAATAACTAGACAAATGGGCAAACTACGAGCTCAAAAGCGAAAGTTTTCTGCACAGAATATGAGCTTTAAAATTGGTTATATCTAGGAGAAGTATATGAATAAAAAATTGTTAATTTTATGTATCTTTACAGCGATCTCATCATTTTCAACCGTGTTTGCTAACGACAACACTAATCAAAAAATTGGTTGCGGCATCTATGAGATTGGCAAAGACGGAGAAAAAAAACTTATAAGCAATGAACTCACTTTTGAGGCTGGAAAAGATGGTAGCTTCAATGGTGATGGCCTACTTAGCTTTGAAGCACCAGAAGGCAAGAGAGAATTTACAGTCTCCCTCTGGATATCGAATGAAAATGAAGCAGGTATGGATGGCATCAGACATGCTTATGTTGCTACCTACACAGCTAAAGATCCAAGCTCAGCTTCTGATTCATACTTCTTGGTAAATATAAAACAAAACAAGGCATTATTTGTTGTTCGAAACCCACTTACTTATTCTGTAAAAGGCTCAGGGGATGATGCTTCAGTAAGCATGTTGCGTTGTTTGGTTAAGTAGGTAATCAAATCCTAGTTTACAGAGTGAAGTACGCTCATAAATAAACAGGGTGATGTTTAGTAAAAGGGGCTCACCTCAAAAACGAAGAATATCCGCCCGTGTGGCGAATGTTTAACATTAGAAAACGATTCAAATAACTGGATCGATAACATTTGACTAGATAAGTGAACTAACTGATCAGGAGGTTATGATGAAAAAAATATTACTTGCGCTTTTCGTCTTTGGATCAATTTCAACTTTTGCATCAACTAAATGTGAGCAAGCAATTGACCTAGTAAGTACTGCTGCAGAGTCTGTAGGTATGTTAAAAATTAGTGTACATGAACTGAATATTAACGATGAGTCAAAAGAAGCAATTGTGAGTGATACTGCAAAGAATCTGGTTGATGCAACAAAAAAAGCAAAAGAAATTTGTTCTAGCCCCTAGTCATAGACACAAGCTCTAGAATTAAACGCTGGGGCTTGATGATATAAATAAAGACGATCACGAAAGATCGCCTTTCAATTCATGGATTCAGAAATTAATAAAAAATTAAAACGAAGAATATCCGCCCGTGTGGTGAATGTTTAACATTATTCAAATAAACGAGGAATTTATGAAAAGATTATTAATTGGATTATTGGCGCTAGGGAGCGTTTCAACATTTGCTTCAGTGACAAAATGTCAAACTAGGATGAGCTATAACGAATACAAGAACCGGGATATCAATTCTAGGGCCATTATGGATAAGATGGATATTTCTTATGAAGAATGTGTTCTGGGTGCAGTAGGTGCACATAATTGGAATACGGCTGTTGGGCATAAAGATAAAATGGTCGTGATTTTCTCAGATGTCGATGGCAAAAAAAGAAAGATAGTTTTAAAAGACTAGTTTTTGGCGTAAGCAACGAATTGATGAACGAAGAATTAACGAGTGCCGCGAGGATAACCATAAGATAACGATGCAAAGGTAAGTATGATGATTAAAATTACAATTCTATTTTTACTTTTTGCGATGTTGCCATTTTCTTCGCATGCACAATCCAATGGAATAATTAAAATTTATGATGGTCAATTTTTGAAGGATGGTTTTTACTACCCAGGTCATTATGGTCGGTTGGTGATGGTTGATGGGATCAAAGTCAAAACTTATCCTACAAAAGACGCAAAGAAGCTCAATAAAAACCTCAGTATTGTTCGTAACTGGTTTGCAACAACTTTTAATTGGAACAGCTATGATAATAAAGGAAGCGATATTATAGCTATAGTAAACCTAGAAAAGCATTTTTTTCTAGGACGTTACGAAGGAAAGAATCAAAACGCTGGATGGGACGACCTACATGGCTTAATGATCTTTGGAGCTGGCGGCATTCAAATAGGGGGATTCGCTGATGCTATTGATATAATTGCTCACGAATATACCCATGCCATCATAAATGCGACATCGAATATTGGGCATACCTATGAAGCTGGAGCATTATCAGAACATTTTGGAGACTTAATGGGTGCCAATATAAATTACTCTTTAGGTTTAAAGAAAAATCCATTTCACATTGGTCATCATATGCTGAGAACAAATTTAAGGCTTAAAAGTCCCGTCGTTCGTAATATGGAAAATCCGCACCAAGGAATGATTAAACAACCTATTACAGTGAATGAATGGCAAGAAAAATTCCCTGGTAATTCAGAAGTTCATACAATAAATGGCATTCCAAATAAGATGGCATCAATTATTATTAAAGAATTGGGATGGGAAAATACTCGAGGAATGTTTTTCAAAATTATAACTTCGAATCTCAAGTATTTAATAACCTTTAAAGATTATGTGCACATTCTCCTTGAGGAGTGTAAAGGAATAAAATCTGAGAAAGATGCTTGTTCCGTTGTTGAGAAAGCTGCTACCGAAGTTGGATTGCTCTAAAACTAGTCATCGACACAAGTCCTAGAATTAAACGCTGGGGCTTGATGATACAACGAAGGCCGATCACGAAAGATCGCCTTTCAATTCATGGATTCAGAAATTAATAAAAAATTAAAACGAAGAATATCCGCCTATGTGGTGAATGTTTAACAATAAACAAATGAGCAAAGATATGCTCCAGGAGGTTCTATGAAATTGATTCTAGCTGGATTAATTGTACTATCATCACTCAATGCATTTGCAGGCATGATTGTGGTCAAAGGGCGCTTAGAGATAGTATCTAGCAAAGCAGGCAAACAGAAAGTTATTCTTAGTAGAAAATACTCGCTTCAAAATGATTTTAATCAATGTTCTATGCGAATTGGCAGGAATGAATATAAATGTCTGAGTTATGAGGAAGCCAAGCAAACAGGTAAATACACAAAAGAATTAAGTCTTCCCCAGGGGAGCTATAGTGATTTACTTGCAATTGGAGGCGTGTTGCCTGAGCAGTTTGGAATGGGTGGGTTTTTAGCTGGGTATGCTAGCCTTGTCGACGAAGCTACAATTTCCCAGATCGTTAGCGACTACACTAAATTTGAAACTCATCCTGGCACTATTCCACTATCGGTTTTTAACGGGCAACAGACTTCAAACTATTGGTGTCTTGAAGGTCATTGGAGTGACGCTTTTACTCCTTGTAACATGTATGCATATAAAAACCCACTTCCTTTTTGGTACATCCCATACCAAACAATGAACAATCGTACCGTAGTATCTCTAGTAACTAAAACTGGCGAACAGTTAGTTCTAAATGTGGTTAAAACGAAAGTAGTTCAAAGACCCTAGTCATCGACACAAGTCCTAGAATTAAACGCTGGGGCTTGATGATACAACGAAGGCCGATCACGAAAGATCGCCTTTCAATTCATGGATTCAGAAATTAATAAAAAATTAAAACGAAGAATATCCGCCTATGTGGTGAATGTTTAACAATAAACAAATGAGCAAAGATATGCTCCAGGAGAATTGATGAAAAAACTAATTATTGGATTCCTTGCACTGGTTACATCTCAAGCTTTTGCTGGCAAAAAATTTAATCAAG
>JBMOGR010000005.1:0-221931 GCA_049318265.1 Bacteriovoracaceae bacterium | reverse complement strand
GATATGAAAGAGCTTGAAAGCAATTTAAATGCTGATATGAAAGAGCTTGAAAGCACTCTAAGAACTGATATGAAAGAGCTTGAAAGCACTTTAAAAACTGATATGAAAGAGCTTGAAAGCAAACTTAAAGCTGATATTAAAACGGTCGAGCACAACCTTACAATCCGTATGGGAGTCATGCTGGCAGCGAGTATCGGCTTGATTACCGCCTTAACAACATTAATTAAGCATTAAAAATTATTTTACCTTAATGACCGAAGAAGTTTAACCACTTCTTTCTTCTTCGGTCCTTCCACTACTCACTTTCATAATAAAACGAAACATCAATTTCAGGGTAGTAACTTAGAAAGCTCTCAACGTTTTTTCATCTATAAAACATAACTATGACAACCATAGGATTTGAAGATAGCCAGGGTGGTAAGAATTCTTATATTTTGTACTCAATGAATCACCAAAGGAGATTTCAATGAAAAAAATGTTTTTAGTTACTATTTTATCACTTACTCTTTCAAATGTTTTTGCGGCTCAATTGATTGTTGGAGAAGCATCTATCGCTGGAAGCAAATTTAATTGTTCAGATGTTAAGCTTGAGCAAACTCAATCACAAGCAAAACTTGACGCCAACAAGAAGGCAGAAGAATTTTGCGACACTTTTAGCTTAAAGGCGGAAAGAGTTTCTGAATTTAAATTAAGTTCCAATTGCCTTGCTAAAAGAATGGGAGTGGAAATGGTTCCTTTCTTAAGAACTCAAGCTACAGCTGCTTATCGTTGCAACTAAAAAGTACATTTAGTCGTGGGATCAACTTCGCGGCTAAGTCCCATTTTTTTAACAGGTTACTGCTGGATGAAAAAATGAGACCAATGAGAGGCCCATACCTGAACAGATTGCTTTAGCTTACGTAAAATCAAAGAATTACCTATCACATAAGTCAACAGTTAAAGAGTAAACCACTTAAGTAAATGAACATGAATAACGATAAGTTATACCGTATGAGAAGAACAAAATTTTTAGCCATTATTTTATCATTAGCACCAATGACAACATTTGCTCAACTCCATGGTGGGGGAAAACCAGACGGAGAGCCTACTAATGAAGAACATATAAAAGGAGATTTTCTTATTCTTCATGATAACTTAATGAAGGCGATCAACAAAAAAAGATCTGATTGTTTTCTCAAATCCTGGGAAATTGAAAACTTAGCAACTCTAAGAAGTAATATTATGTTCTTCAATCCAAAGGGCCCTTTCAATCTGGAAACTTGTTATTATCCAGGTAACGATATTGAAACTTGGGACAAAAAAAAATTAACCAGCTGTTTGTTTAAAGAGGAAGAGACACAAAAATTATTAAACAGTGTTCTAAGTAATAATTACTATTTTAAATACATGAAGAGTATTGGCGTTGAATCTGATGAAGCCACAGACCTTCGTAATTTTTATATAAAGATTTTTATTGAATGAGCTTCTATAAGGCATTTCAAGAAGCACTAACCTATGCTAATTCTGATGCTTTTAAGCTGAACAAGTTTCTACAAGATAAAAGGCTTACCCAAGGCGAGAAAAAAATCATTGAGGGTTACAGCTTTTTAAGAGAATGTAAATTCAATGAAATCTTGGATCTCATGGATGAAATCACCACCAATGAAATTTGGGTTAGCGCTCATAAAAATCTATTAACAGGAATTACATATAATAATAAAGCTGACTGCTACAAGGCTATTTCTTTCTTAAAAAAAGCCTTAGAAGATTTTACCGTAATCCAAGACCCAATATATCTTTTTAGTTGTCACTACAATCTTTTTTATACTTATCTCAATTTAAAAATGTTTGATCAATTACCTATTGAGCTAGACAACATGGATCAATATAAACATGTGGAAGAGCATTACCCTTTTGTAATTATGCGCTCTCGTTTTAATCTGATGATTAGCCTGGAAAGATATAAAGAAGCAACATCTATAATGAATCTACTGGATAGATCATTTGATCAACTTCACCAAGGGCTAAAAGCCAATTACTTAATCGACAAGTTTACTTTTCTTGTTGCTACTAATAAATTAGAAAAAGCGAATGCCATCATTTCCGAATTAAAGAAGTATCGAGCCTTCTACTTAACTGCCAATTATAAATTCATGCGAAGTCTAATGGATTACGTTTTAGAAGATAAAAGACTCTATCTTTACGACAAAGACTTCCAAGGTACCCCCATCCTACATCAACAAGTAAAAGTTATTTTATACCTAGATCAAAATGACCAATTTTCAGCGGCTAAAGCATGGCGAGTTTTACAGCAAATGAATCCCAATGTTTATCAGGGAAATTTTGACTATAAAGGAAATCCATGCCTTTTTTCACTGGCCTTAAAAAAGGTTCCCCATTTAAAAGAAAAAAAATTCAATGTTGTCATGTCTAAAGACAAAGAGAAAATGATCAAAAATCTCTTTCATGATGAAACTGTCATTATTTCAAAAGAAGAACTTTATATGTGTATCTGGGGCGTTGAAGCTGAATCTAAGGAAAATTTCTCTAAATTAGCACAATTGATCTACAGAACCAATAAACGCTTCTCGCTCAATATTAAATCAAAAAAAGGCAATTTTCTCTTAGCCAACAAAGAGAAAAAAGCAGCTTAACTCCTTGTTAAAATTTTCCCCCCTGGACTTCGTCGGTATTAATTATCATGAGAATAATTAACGACGAGGATAACTATGTCTGCCAATAGTTTTGCTAAAATCTACCTTCAATACAAATACAAGAAAATACTACAAAACAATCAACGATACTCACTTAGAGCCTTTGCTGGCAAATTAGGGATCTCACCAAGTACCATTTCATTAATTATGACAGAAAAGCGGAGTCCCTCCATAAAACAATTTGAAGAAATTTGTGGGCTGCTTGAAAATGAAAAAAATGCACAGGAAATAATCCGGTATTTCAAGATCCTCAAAAGAGAGGAGCTTAATTCAAAAGCTACAAAAATTGAAAGAAATTTAATTATAGAAAACTTAGATGTTAATCAATTTTTTTTCGAGATAGAGCCAAGTTATTTCCCCATTGTTCGACATAAGTTCGAAGTACTCTACATCGATTTACAAAAATATAGGGCAGAGGAAGAGCAAGAAAAGTACCATAAATTAAAGCTTAGTATTGCGCTTGAATAGAGGGCTGCCCTAACTGTTTCATTGCCAGATTATGGGCCCTGATAGCATCCCAGAAAGTATCATAGCTATTATAAGGAACATTGAATTCCTTAGCCGTCTTCTTCATTATTTTAGCAATGGCCGGATAATGAACGTGACAGATACCGGTAAAAAGATGGTGTTCAATCTGAAAATTCAGCCCACCTACAAACCAAGAGAAAAGCTTGTTATCGGTCGCATAGTTACACGACGTGCGCACTTGGTGTACAGCCCATGAATTGTCCACCACTCCGTTTTGTGGAACTGGGTGATCGCACTCAGGCATTATGTGATTAGTGACAAAGACAAAAGTCAGAAAGATCCCTACTAGCAAGTGCATGGTGGTGTAACCAATCAAGGCCCACTTCCAAGGAATACCGATTCCATAAATAGGTATGATTAAAATAAAAAGGAAATACATGGCCTTCCAGAAAAGCATTTCTGCAAACAGGTAAGCAGTGCTCTTTCCTGCCATTTTTAGAGCTTCTGAACGACGATAACGATTCATGCGTACTATGTCCGTAGCCAAGGCCCAGACAAAGGTTTCCAGGGTATATAAGGCCCAAATATACCAGTGCTGAAAACGATGAAACGAGTAGTGTTTCTGTGCGGGAGAAAAACGCAGTAAAGCGCCGGCGTTTAAACTATCATCGTGTCCTTGAATATTGGTGAACATGTGATGAAAGTAATTGTGCTGAATTTTCCAGTTAACGTGACTTACACCCAATACGTTAATCAAAAGACCTAAAACATAGTTGACGTTCGGATTTTTTGAATAAGAACCATGATTCGCATCATGCATAATCCCCAAGCCAATTCCACACATACCAACACCCATCACTAACCACAGAATCATGTGCTCAGAAAATGTGTTGAATCTTCCGGTTAACATCAAGATGTAAGGAACAAAATAAAGCAGCAACATGATCACTGTTTTAAGATACATTTCTTGATTGGCATTGCGATCAAGTTTGTTAATCAAAAAGTATTCATCAACTCTAGTCTTTAAAGTGTTGAAAAAATCAGCCTGGGCGGTGTTGCTAAATTTAATGGTTGGACTCATGAAAAGAAAGCTAGCATAGCGCAACAAATTAGGTCAAAGAAAAAGTTGTTGGTTAAAATGGCCTAAGAGATAGGGTCATTCTACGTTAAGACGCTCAATCAAACCTCTCAACTTTCTTCAAAGCCTAATTCGTTGATAAGAGGTCTTCGGTCTTACACTCTTGATAAAAGTTAAGCAGATTAAACAATATTGCTGCTTTTTTTGTAGGGTAAATACTTCACATGAGCTTGGCAAAAAAAGCCTTATTTGAGAGGGTGGCCTCTATCATAAGATAGATCGAAGAGGTTATAATGCTAGAAACGAACACTGACATGCCTACTACTCCAGTGCCAGTGGTTCCGGCTAATCCTCTTGAAAACAGAGTTCTCTACACTGCCAAACCCAAAAAAGAATCAACTTTAGCTTTGTCTGACTTAGCTAAATTCCGTCAACCAGCTATGAAAGAGAATTCCGAAGAGGCCCGCGTTGCCCGCGTGAAATTTCTTGGAAGCTTAGGCAAAGAACTTCCGCAAATCGCCAATGCTCATTTAAAGGCCACTCAAGTAAAAAGTAATATCGAATCTTTTGTTGGAACCAGCACTATCCCAGCAGGTTTAGTTGGCCCGCTATTGTACGAATACGAAAAAGGAAAACTTGAACCGGTTTTTACTTTGGCCACCACCACTGAAGGTGCTCTCATCGCCAGCATGAACCGTGGTGCTTCCATTATCAATGCTTGTGGTGGATTCCGCGCTCATGTACAAGACAAAGTCATGCTAAGAGCGCCGCTCTTTTGTTTTGAAAATTTATGGGAGGCCAAAGAGTTCATGGCCTGGTTAAAAGAACAACAAACAGCCTTGGCCATTTATATTAAACAGTATTCCCAAAGAGCAGAATTAATCGAAATCAAAACCAATCTTTATGGCCGAAATGTCGATACAAAATTTTATTACCGGACTGCAGATGCTGCCGGACAAAATATAACTACCATCTGTACTTGGCATGCTTGTCTTTGGATTGAAAAAGAATTTAATCAGAACCACGCTTTCTCCATCAAAAATTTTGTCTTAGAAGGAAATGGTGGCTCCGATAAAAAATTCACTTACAACGCTTTGGTGAATGGTCGTGGGGTTAATGTTGTAGCAGAAACCATTATCGATCGCGAAGTCTTAGTCAGCCGATTAAAAGTAACACCCGAAGAAGTACTACACTTTTTTAATATCTCTCATCAAATCACCACCGGCGACGGGATGGTAGGCAATAACATTAACGTGGCCAATGCTATCGCGGCTATCTTCGCAGCGACAGGACAAGACTTGGCCTGCATCCATGAATCAGCAGTAGGATTACTCCAGATTGAACCACATCTACGCGGTCTTTATTTCAGTTTAAAGTTACCAAAACTAGTGATTGGAACTGTGGGCGGCGGTACGGGACTTCCAACGCAAAAAGAAGCCTTAGAAGTCATGGGCTGTTACGGAGCCGGAAAAGTTCAGCGCTTAGCCGAAATGATTGCTGGTTTTTCTTTAGGGTTAGAAATATCGACTATCACTGCCATGATCTCTGGTCAGTTTGCTTTGGCACACGAACGTTTAGGTCGCAACAAACCAGTGAACTTTATCCAGTTAGACGAAATTAAGGCCGGTTATTTAGAGCAAAAACTAAGTCATTTAAAATTAAATTACCTCGATAACTTTGATGACAAAAATGGCATCATTACTCAGATTACCATCGGACAATCTTCTAAACATTTGGGCTTAAGTCTTTGGCAAGTAGAAAAAAATGACCAAAAAAGCCTGGCAATCTTAAAGAGTAAACCAACCTATCAAGAAACTTTAAATTGTATGTACATCTTGACTGGTTTAATTGATCCCAAATTGGCCAAATCATTTTGTTTGTACCAAGAGCGCTCAGAGTTTGTTGGAAACCATACGAGAGAAACCGCCATTTATGATTATTTACACCTTAGAGGTTATCCTTTTATTCCAAACTATTTTGGAACGGTGGCCGATCATGAACGTGAAGGACACATGATCCTGATGGAATACCTAGACGAAAACAACTTTCGCTTGATTAATAGTGAGAATACTCCAGAAAACTGGAGCAATTTTGATTTCAGTCTGGCTATGGAAAAAGCCATTGAAGCGAGTGCTCTGTTAGAGAGTATGAAAGCCACTCCTTTTATTAACTACTACCAGTTTAAAGATTATGGGCCATTTTTTGCTCACGCGATTGAAATATTAGGTCTTGAATACGGTGTCGCTTACGGACCCATAATAAAGATAATGAAAACCGCTTTCAATTACTTAGAAAAAAATGAATCCACTATTCATTCCGAAGTGCCGTTGGTGGTCGTACACAACGACTTTAATCCAAGAAATGTCGCCATCACTAAAGCAGACCAAGTTAAAATTTACGACTGGGAACTGGCCACTATCGATGCTCCTCACCGGGACTTTATGGAACTCTATTGTTTCACCAAAAATAAAAATTTGGATGTAAGCATCCTTAAAGAGCAGTTTGAAGCCCATCTTGCTCTCCACTTTAGAATGGAAAGACATCCAGAAGCTTACAAATACGCTTTTAGTAAATTTTTAGTGACCAGAGTTACGCTTTATCTTTTAGGCAACAAACTCAATAACTATAAATTCATGAAGTCACTTTTAATGAACATGGCCCAGATAAACGCAGAAGAAAAATATTATGTTTAAACATGCAATAATGTTATTTATCCCTCTCATTTTTTCCAACACCATGAATATGCTGGCAGTGAAATTCAACTGGCTACCCGGACTTCGTTTTCCAATAAACGCCAAGTTATTTGGTGCTAATAAAACTTACCGCGGTTTCGCCATTACGACTGGGCTTAACGCTCTCTTTTATGCAGTGGTGGCGACTGCTTTTGGGACAGTGACTCTGCAAGACTTCTTGTTTGGTGCGATTATAGGTCTCTTCTATATGCTATCTGAACTTCCGAACTCATTTATAAAAAGACGCTTAGGGATTGCACCTGGCGGAAGCAATAATAAATATCGGTATCAACTTATGTTTATGGATAAGTCCGATTCTGCTTTAGGAGTGAGCCTGGCATACTGTCTTTTGTTTGGACTTAGTCCTTTGAACTTTGTGCAATTATTCTTAGGTGCTTTTTTAACCCATATGAGCTTCTCTCTTCTATTATTTAAGATCCGTATAAAGGAGAGCTTTTGATGTCCCTACTCAATTTAAGAGAAAATTTACTGGAGAATGAAGTGGGTGCTAAGGCCTTCAACCTCTCTAAGCTTTTGCAGGCAGGAGTTCCTGTTCCAGATGGTTTCGTAATTAAGAACGAGTACTACCAACAAAAAAACCTTTGGGGTCATGCTGGCTGTACTTTTAAAAATGATCTAAGCCTTGCTTGTGCCAAATTGCAGTCTCCTTATCTGATGGTCAGAAGTTCAGCCATCGGTGAAGACTCAACCGACTTTTCTTTTGCTGGTCAGTTGGACTCATTCATCTCCAAAAATAATCCATCAGAGATTTATAATTTCGTAACCAAGTGCTGGGAGTCTTTGGATAACAGCCGGTCGAAACTTTATGGAGAATACAGCGGAAAAGCGCTGGAAACTATGGGTGTCATTATTCAAGAAATGATCGAACCTGACTATGCCGGAGTGCTCTTCACTCACTCCCCAGTGAATTATGAAGAAGCGTATTTGGAATGGGTAAGTGGACACGCGGAACAACTGGTTTCTGGGAAGGTTACTCCTGAATTTCGTTCTTTTAGCAGCAAGAACTTACCCGCTGATCTACCATTCAACTTAGAAAAACTATTAAGCCTCTCCGACGCCATCTTAAAATTATACAAACGTCCTCAAGATATAGAATGGGCCGCCAAAGGTAATGATGTTTACATCGTTCAAACCAGACCTATTACCACTGTAAAACATAGACTGAACTGGTCTAATACCAACGTGAACGAAAACTACCCGGACAAGCTGTCCCCTTTTCTTTATTCGCTGGCCCGCCGATCTTACTACCATTACTTTAAAAACCTTGCGAAACAGACGGGAGTTTATCCTAAAACACCAGAAGCGGCATTAGAGATAGAGCATGCCCTCACCAACATCATTGGAACTTGGGGACATCGCATGTATTACAATATGTCCAATATCCATGCAGTCCTAAGCCTCACACCCTTCGATCATCTCTTCAAAAAAAGTTTTGATGATTTTGTCGGTTACCAAAAGAAAATTTCCGCTGCCAAGAAGCTCGATTCCCAATGGAAAAAAACAAAATTTGCCCTAAGTTTAACCAAACATTTCTTACTACTCGAAGGTCGCGTGCAAGAAATCGAAAAAATGGTGGATGAGTATTTCTTATCTTGTGAAGAGGCCCATGATTTAAAAACTTTTTCCAAGAGCTACCATCAGTTTCTCCATATCCGTTTTAATGAGTGGAACAAGGCTTCCTTTTCCGACATGTTTTCCATGGTGACTCACGGAGTGCTAGGCAAGGTCAGTCACACGATCGATGCGGAAAGATCTCAAGGCCTACAAAATGAACTGCTTCAAGCAATCCCAGGACTGATTAGCAATAAACCGATCTTTGAACTTTACCATATGTACCAGTGTATTGAAAAAGAGCCTGCTCATCAAAAATTATTTCAAGCGGAACCGAAAGTCATTTGGCAGGAACTGAAAAAGCAAAAAAACAGTGAACTTTATCTAGTCATTGAAAAATATTTGAGAGAATGGGGTTTCCGCTGTTCAGGCGAGCTCACTTTCCTAACTCCTAACTATTGTGATGAGCCTGCCAACTTTATTGAAATGCTCAAAACCTATTATCACTCTAAGCCAGACGACCCTCATGTACACTTTGCCAAAAAGCATGAAGAGCAAATTCTCTTGGTCAAGAAGGCACATAAGCAAAGTAAACAAGTTAAAGGTCTAAAGAAGTTTGTACTTCCGCTGGTTTTCAAAAGTCTAGTGAGGCTCACCTGCTACAGTATCTCTTGCCGTGAACGCGTCCGCTTGAAACAGGCTAAACTTTATTATGGCGCGAAGATTACTTTACTGAAATTAGCAGATCTCTTGGTCAAAAAAGGTTTAATCGAAAAGAGCGAAGATATTTTCTTCTTTGAGTATACCGAAATCTCTCGACTGCTGTCGGGGGAAGAGCTGGAAAAAGACTACTATCACGGACTAATTCAATTGCGCCGTGAAGCCTATAATAAGGCTGAACAGAAGAAAGATAACTTTGCCACTTATCTAGGAGATTTCTCTAACGATGTCATCAATATGGATTCTGATAGCACAGATGGACTTAAAGGTCTTCCAGCTTGCGGTGGTGAAGTAACAGGGACCATTCGTGTGCTAGAAAGTATGCATGAGATAGGTCGTCTGAACAAAGGTGATATTCTCGTGACCAGACAAACTGACCCAGGTTGGATTTGCGCTTTCCCTATGATCAGTGGCCTGATTGTCGAGCGCGGAGGCATGCTTTCTCACGGTGCCATTGTTGCTCGTGAATTTGGTATTCCGGCCATTGTCGGAGTAGAAAACGTCACCACCATTTTAAAAGACGGACAAAAAATTCATTTAAATGCCTATAACGGAACGATTAAATGCTTGGACTAAGATTGTTCACAAATTATTATCAAGAGCGCTTCAAATTTTTTCCTTGGATGGTAATGCCTTTGCTTATTAGCACTCTACTCATCGCCACCCTTGATATAAACTTTATAATCACAACCGTTTATCTTTTGATTGCTCTGCTTTTTTATCGTTTGTTTGATGACGTAATGATGGAAAAGTATGACCGCTCTCAGCACAAAACCAGTGCTTACCTTAATCACATTCCAGAGCTTAAAAAGTTATTAATTCTTCCTTTAGGTCTCTATCTCACTCTTACTTTTATTATCTTTGGTCTCGCTAGCACTCTCTTGACCTCAGGCTTTTTAGCAATCAATTTAGCGCTTTATCATTTGTTAAAAGAAACTAAGCTCAGTCTTTTCATTTCCATCTTAAAGTACCTCTTTTTGGGCTATATCTGTCTAAGCCAAATGACAATTTGGATTATGGTTTGTTTTGCCCTTTTTCTGTTCCATGAATTAGTTTCGGAAAAATTTCTCCCTCTACCTAAAGTTTTATCTTTTTCCCTCTTTTTTATTACCATTGGCCTACGATTATTTTGGAGTTATCAGTGAACACAACAACAACTGAAAAGTTTAAAACCCTCAAAAACCCAGCTCATTATCAGTTTGAAAGCGTGAACTGCTACAACTGTGGTAAAGACGACGCTGAATTCTTTCTCGTAGGTGAAGAAGACCTTACTGGAAAAGAAGGCGAGTTTATGTATGTTAAATGCAAAGGCTGTAACTTGGTTTACCAAAACCCAAGAGTTCATAGTGATCAGATTAAGTCTTTTTACGATAGTGAATACATCGCTCACCGTAAAAAAACTGATTGGGGAATTTTAACTCCGCTCTACGAAAATGCCATGAACAAGCATGACCGTGATAAAGATGCTTTAGTTTCTAACTATGTCAAAATCACCAAGGAAACGAAAGTTCTGGATGTAGGATGTGCAGTCGGAACGTTTTTGATTCATTTAAAGAATAAATACGGCTGTGATGTGAGTGGAGTCGATTTCAAAGAAGACTTAAACTTTGTAGGCAAGATTAATTTCCACTGTGGTTTATTCTATGAACAAAATCTTCCCGCAGAAAGTTATGACCTCATTACTATGTGGCACTTCTTGGAGCATTGTTATGCCCCACAAAAGTCCCTACAAACCGCCAGCAAACTAGTCAAAAAGTCTGGTAAGGTTGTTATCGAAGTTCCTCGCTTAGACTCTGTCACATACAGTCTGTTCGGTTCTAAGTGGCCAGGAGTCCAAGCGCCTCAGCACACCACTATTTTTGACAAAAAAACCTTCATTGAAATGGCAGAGAAAAACGGGCTCAAAGTAATCGAATATCTACCCTACGGTGCTTTTCCTTCTTATTTTTATATTTTTGCCGGAGCCTATTTTAAAACAATTGGTAAGGGTCTTAATTTAAATAAAATTATAGCGCCTTACTTTGTGGGTCAGTTGATGCTAAAGCCATTACTTATGTTTGAGAAAAAACTGAACCTTTCAATGCAAACTATTATTTGTGAGAAAGTGTAATGAATTTGATCATCGCTCTCTACCGCGGATTTGTTTGTTACCTAGGAATGTCCATCAATGGTCTACTGGTAAGTAGTCTCTATGTACTTTCCGCGGGAAAACTTCGTCGATTTAATGCTGAAGTTCTCTCTCCTTTTTCTTGCCGGCTAATGTTGGCTTTAATTGGTGTACGTTTAATTACGCCTAAGGCCTCCGAATTTCCTAAAGAAAAAGTAATTTATATGTTCAATCACAATTCTTATCTAGATATTTTCATTGTGCCTTTATTAGGGCCAAAAAAAACCAGAGCAGTCATCTCGACAAAAACCAAAAAAATTCTGCCGCTCTTTTTATCAAACTTTGGGAACGGGGCGCTTTTTATTCCAGTAAAACAGGATAAAGAAAACAGACTCTCCTTTTTTAATTTATTAATCAAGAAACTGCAGTTTGATGACCAAAGTGTGCTGCTCTCTCCTGAAGGTGTGCATGCTTTTAAGCACCGGATCGCCCATTTCAACAAAGGGGTTTTCCATGTGGCCACCGTCAGTAAAACCCCTATCTGCCCTCTTTTTTTTAGAATACCAAAGGACCAAAATCCTTTAGAAAGTTATTTCTTTAAAGGTGGAACCATTAGTGTGGAGGTCTTGCCAATAATTGAAACATTGGATTGGGAACTCTCGGACTTAGAAAAAAATGTTCAAAAAGTACGTCAAATTTTTGTCCAAAAATTTAATCAAGAGTTTGGGGAATCGATTCAATGATTAAGGCCACTTTTTATATTTTTTATTACTTTATGAAAGCCAAGCCAGCGCAAGAGATAAAGGCTGTGCATGTTTTCTCACGAACAGTTATGCCTTGGCACCTAGATCTCAATATCCATGTCAATAACACCAAATATTTAAGTTTCGGCAACCAGGCCCGGTTGGTTTACCTGGCGAAAAGTAAAGTGCTCAATCTATTTTTAAAAGACAAAATTACCCCTGTCATTTACCGTAACGACATAACTTATTATAAATCACTCAAACTTTTTGACACTTTCAAAGTGGAAACCACTCTGAAAGAAGTTCAAAATGATCAAGTAATTTTGAAACATGTTTTCATGAAAGAAAAAAGTAAAATGGCAGAGCTAACTTCTTATATAAAATTATTCTCAAAGGAAGGACGAATTGACCCCATCGCACTCTTCAACCAACACTACAAATAGTAAAACGATGGCGAAGAATAATGGCAAGGCCTTAAACCTGCTAATTGTTCCAGCCATACTAGCAAGCTTTATGTTCTGGACTTTAGACCAGAGTCTCCCTCTTTATCTTTTGGGTCAAGTTGCCGGAATACTTTTTTTCATGCAGTCTTTTATTCTACTGCATGAGTTTGGTCATAATTCATTCTTTAAAACCAGTGCTCTCAATACTTTTTTTGGCCATATCATTTCCTATTTCGTATTTATTCCTTTTTGGAATTGGCGCCAAATCCATGACCTACACCATAAATGGACTGGTTGGCGTGACCGCGATCCTACTACGGAAAAAACCTTTTCAGCGCGTTTGAGCCCAAAACAAACGAAACTGATTAACTTCTGTTGGAAATACCATGTTCCACTTTTTACCATTGGCTATCGCTTAGGCATTTACTGGAAACTGGAAAAATTAAAACGACACCTTTCCCAACAAGATTATAGAATTTGTGTCATAAATATGTTGGGAATGATGCTGGTCTACGCCACTCTGGCCTACTTCTTTTGGCCTAAGCTGGTATTACTGATTCCAGCGGTACTCTTTAGTTTTGTGTTAACGGATGTGATCTCTTTGAGCCAGCACTCCAATATTGAAATGCCGGTGTCTGAAGGAAAAGATGTGTCTCCACTTAAATATGTGGAGCAGGCCCGTTATTCTCGCAGCCTCATTCTGCCACCACTGATCTCTGAATATATTGTCTTCAATTTTAATTATCACGAAGCGCACCATTGTTATCCTGGACTACCTTGCTATTATTTACCCAGAATTAATCATGGTTCAAGCAATGCCTATGCATTTTGGCCATGGCTTAAAAAGGTGAAATCTATTCCTGGTGTGGATTTTGTTTTTATGACGTCTAAAGATCGTAGTCAGTTCTAGCGTTCGAAAATAGATTAAACCAGGCTTGGCGCAGGCTTTTCTCTGAGTGCAGGTAGTAGAAAATTCCAAAAGACACAAACTGTACCACCAGCAAAGTCAGACAAAGTATCTCATTGATCGCTGAACATAAATAAATCAAACTAAGAATACGAGGTAATTCCAGAGTACGACCAAGGACCTTTCGGTCACCTAGAAGCCCAACAATTCCGTAAGAGAGGATGAGTCCGACTACCATCGCTAGCTTTTGATCAAGCGGTAATGGATTAGTTAATACAAAAAAACTTAGTCCCACCAATAAAATATTTTGCACTAAATAGTAAGGAAAAGAATAAAGAATCTCGTTCACGACATCGTCCATGCGCTTCTCTTCAATCAACTTGCGATATGGATCTTCAGTATTCAAGAGAATGCGGTGGCGACCAATAAGATAGGCGAATAATTTACCGCCAGAGCTTGCTATGGCTGCTTTTTTAATGAAAAGGATTAAAGGAAAAAGATTGGCCCAAAGACCATTAGTTTTTTCAAATTTTTCGTTGGTACCAAAGTCTACTGCTTCCGTTTCTGGATGGTAAGTCTTAAATAGACGATCCCATAGGCTAAACATTAATCCAAAATTTTTATCAATATAAACTTCATTGCGTCCATGGTGAACACGGTGCTGGGAAGGAGTCATTAAAATCCAAGAGAGCACCGGAATTTCTTTGGGAATAAAAGTGGTATGAGTCCAGAATTGGGAAACCACCACCAAGGAATAGACTGATTGCAAAATTTCTAGCGGAACGCCAATCAAGGCCATAGTCCAGTAGAACAAGACAGAATAAGCTTTATGAATCCAAGGCTGTCTTAAACCCACCGAAAGATTGTATTCTTCTGGTTGATGATGAACGCCGTGAATGGACCAGAAAAATGGTAGTTTATGCCCCAAATAATGGGAGCACCATAAAACGAAATCCAAGGTTAAAAGCGCCAGTACATGAGTGAACCAAGTGTTCGGCATAATAAAGAGAGATATCTTCGAAAAATGTTTGTATTGACCTAAAATATGGGTCATGACCAAGATGTCGATCAGCCCCATAGCAAAAGATGAAATGATGTTAACAACATAGGCGTGTTTATTCACGGACTGCTTTTTTTTCAGCAGAAAATAGACTTCAAGTCCCATAATCAGAAAAAGGAAGGGCAAAAATAGTAAATAAATTTCTAGACCTGATGACATAGTCAACCCTCTCAAATGAATTGATTTAAACTTAGTTATTACAAATTTGGCGCCAAAAAAAGGGCCCTTTTGAAAGGAAGATGAGGGAAAATTGCCTAAGAATGTTTACACTGTCAATTAACTAGGCATTGATGAGCACGAAAGAACTCCAACATTTCTGCCTGAGCAGAGGAAGTTAAGACCACATTAGGAACCTTGTTTTGCCCCACCGATTTTTTCGATTGCAGATACTCTAAAAAAGCCCCTTTATAAACAAACTGCACTTGTTCAGGCTTCAGCACTCCTCCCGTATACCATCCCTTATAAAAAGGATTTCGCTCCATACTGATTTGGTTAAGAAGCTTGGTGGTTTCTGCCAACATCTCAGGAGAAAAAAGAAAACCATCTTCCACACTCAAAACCCAATGATAAAAAGCATTTCCTTTCTCCACTCGAGGAAATAAAACAAAATCATTCATTAAAAAAGGAAGAGCCTTTTTAAGATCATGGAAGATCATGTTAATGGTACGAAAATCCATATGCTCATTGACCAGATTCACGTTTTGTTTGGCCCTACCTGCAAAACGAATACGAAGAGGTTTAACACTTGTGACCTCAACATTATCACCAATAATATAGCTAGCGAAACAGCCAATGGTGGTTAGCACTAAGGTGTAAACCTTCCCTACTTCCACTTCACCGACGGTCAGGCGTTTATTTTCATAGCTTCCATTTGCGTAAGGCAAGAACTCAAAAAAAATGTTTTCTCCCACATTGAGTAGAAGATCTTGCTGTGCTGTTTTGTGCTGCTCATCCCACTGATCCTGAAAAGCAATAAATCCTTCCGAAGCGGGATAGATTTCTTGGGTCCAAAGGGTCTTACTTTCTCCCATATAACGAAAAAATTCCTCACGGTAATTCTCCAGAGGGCAACCACCATGGACATACAAAGTGAGATGGGGAAATTGAGAAGAGAAAGAACAAGCATGCTTCTCTTTAAACACTTCTAAAAAATTATTCATCCAAGGAGGTGTTCCACAAATTACGCTCAAATCTTGGTTAACAATATCTTCACTAATCACTCGCAACTTATCTTTCCACGTTTTCTGGTTGTTAAGCTCTGGTTTTGGATACTTACTACGCACTAAAAAAGCAGGAACTTTGGAATTAGAAACATGGCCAATATAACCATACTTAATGTTATTAATGAGCTTGATGACCCCCAAGCCATAGAGGTGAAAAATTTTTCTTTTATACAAATCGTAGCGTTTGCTGAAAGCGATAAAGACATAGGAACTACGAAAGGTGGTTTTAATCATGGAATAAAGAGCGCTATTATAAATGGGTATTAGCTTTTCGCCACTGGTGGTCCCACTAGAAATGCAAAAACACTCCATTTTTCCTGGCCACAAAACGCTCTTTTTTCCCAGCTTTAAAAGCTCAATATATTTTTCATAATCTTCATAATGATAAAGAGGAACCTTGGCCTGAAAATCAGCCACGGTTGTATCAGGGGAAAGCTTATGATCCAGGCCAAATTGGGTGCGACTTAGTTGTTTAATCATCCGTCGAAAAATCAACGCCTGATGAAGCTGTGGATTTTTTCTCCAAGAATCAATCCCCTTCATGACCAAAAATGACATTAACTTATGCATAACCCATTTTCTAGGAGGGCAAGATTATTGTCAAATCTGTATACACCTAAAGTAGAAAGTTCAAGGTTAGTACCTGCCACGGGCCATGAGCGGTATAATTGATCTATATGAAACGCCAATTTTTCAATATGCTTTGCTTACTTCTTCTTATAGCCTGTAGGTCTGAAACTTCTGACCAGGCCATTACTAAACCTCAATTACGTGAAAAACTAGAAGAAATGCAGGCCTTAAATTCAGGTGATATCTCCGCTCAGTTTTCCAAAAAAGACGACCAATTTAAAGAAAAAGTGGCCTTACAAATTTTAGATAATCTAGATGAGGCTACACTGAAGAAATTAATGCAGGAGCCACGTTTTAAAGAACTATTAAAAAAATTGGCCGATGAAGCAAAAGAAAACCTGAAAAAAGACCTAGAAGATTTTGAAACAAAAGAAATCCAAACTTTTGAGCCACTCAAAATCACTGTTAGTAGAAAAATGGGCCTAAAAATTAACAAAAGCTTAGCACTCGCAGATCCATACTTAAAATATCAAGTACGCTCTGGTGCAAGAAAAAAGATTAAGTGCGATGATCTGTCTGAAACCAGCGCATACTGGGACGATTTTATCGCTCTTCAGAAAAACCAAAATTTACTTTTAGGAATAACGCCAGCTGTATTCGAGCAATACACCAAATCATGTTTACTCTTTTATCGCCTCCGTGCTAGCATGGAAAAATGTCAAGATTCTCATTTAGAAACGCTCGCCAGACTTTGTCGTGTAGACGAAGAGCAAGCTCAAAACGAACAAGACGAAGAGGATTCCGAACGATCGGAAGACTAGTTCTCGTTTCGCTCTTTTCGCTCTTTTTTTCCTTTCCTCTTTTTGCCGAATTTAGCCTCTCACCCTTTGTTAGCGGTGAAGTAGTGGCTTTTAAAGATGATGGGACCAATTTAACCGAAGACCAAATTTTATCCTTCATTCCTGGCTTCACCGTTGAAGCTAGTGCCAATGGTTTTTCTTATTTTGGTAAAGCAGCTTATCGATTCGATACCTTTGATAAAAAACGCGACCTACTTTACCTCGGAGAAAATGTGGCCCGCTGGCAAAATGAAGCAGCAACTCACTCCTTTGGTGTTGGTTTTCAACGATTGCAGCTGGGAGCTCTTGAAATTTTTCAAAGTATTGATTCGATCAATGATCTTGTCTCTGATAGTTTTTCTCCTGAGATCCAGCGCCAAGGCTATCCAGTCGTCAATTATAAATTGATTCAAGAAAGCTTTAAGGCTGAACTTTATTACCTCCCTTACTTCATCGCTCCCTATTACCCACCCAACTCTTCACGCCTAGGTTACGGCATTCAATTTGATCAAGAACAAATCGTGAATGCTGATGGATTAAAAGGGAAAGAAGGATTCCGTACCGATCAATTTGGTGGGAAAATCGATATCCCGACTGAGAAGGTAGACATTACCTTAGGTCATTTTCATTTTATTGATCGAGGTTTAAGTATTACCGCCCTTGATTTAAATAATCGTTTAACTCGCTACTTCTACGCCACCGATTTTTCCTTTCTCACATTACAAACAATCCAGGGGGATTATCTTTTCAAAAGTAATCTCTATCATAAAAGTTATCACGGAGTGGATGTGCTCGCCCGTGACTTGAGCACAGGCGGAACCGTTCTGCGAGGGCCAGAAGATCACACTGTGGCTTCCCTTGGTTTGGAAACAAAGCTTCCTCTATTTAGCACTCAGGACACGACGCTACTGCTGGAAGGTCAGCGAATGTTTGGTGTGGATAAAGTCATTGGCCGTCGTTACAGTGTTTTTTCCAACGATGCTGCCTGGGGAATTCGTCACCAGTTCAATGATGTCCGTAACAAACAAATTACACTTGGCCATATTATTGACCTAGAACGAACCCAGGAACAAATCTTTCAAGTAGATTACCGACAATACATTACCGACAGCACGAAAGTGAATATTGGTGTAAGAATAATTGAAGCAGGAACCGATAATAGAGCATTTACTTTTGATAGTCTTGCCGGTTTGGCTATTGTGGACGACGCAGACTCCGCTTATTTAACAATGACTCATTACTTTTAGGAATTCATGATGCAAAAAATTTTACTTCTCTCAACGCTTGTCTACTCTTCTTTCGCCCTGGCCTTAACCGGTGACGAGGTAATTGAAATAATTAAAAAACAAAATAAAGGTTTTGGAACTGAGACTAGTGAAATGGTCCTCGTCTTGAAAGAAGGTAACAGTGTCATTGCTGAAAGAAAAATGAAGACTAAAAATATGGAATCCGAGGGCGATATCTCCATGAAGTCCTTGATGGAATTTACTCATCCAATGGATGTAAAAGGGACGAAGCTTCTTTCATGGTTACAAACCAAAGAGGAAAAGTCCCAGTGGGTTTATCTACCTGCCTTGAATAAATCACGCCGTATTCTTTCTTCGGGGCAAAACTCTTCTTTCATGGGCTCAGAATTTACTTATGAAGATATTGGTGGGCAGGATACCACTAAACATAATTACAAATTGTTATCCGAAACCAAAGATGGCAAAGACCTGATCTGGAAAGTTGAACAGCGTTCAAAAGATTCCGAAAATAAAGATTACCAAGTGCTCACGATTAAAAAATCACTCTCAGCTCCAACCTCCATTGAGTACTACAATGGTAAAAAAGAAAAAATGAAGGTCAGTACCATTAGCGACTTCAAAATGTATGAAGTGAATAAAAAACAATTCCATCGCCCGAATTTAATCTCTATGAAAAATCTGATTACCGCGAAGGAATCAAGTTTCAAGTGGGAGAAACGTGAATTTGGTCAAAGCTATAAGGATTCGGACTTTACTCCTCAAGCCTTAGATATGAAGCGATAACCATGAAATTTAATCTGGCCAATTGGTTTTCGAAGGTTCTTCATTTCCACCCAGGTAAACTTTTATTATGTGGAATTCTGCTAATAGCAGCGCTTATACCTGGATATTTTTATCTCACTAAAGATTTCTCCTTCAGGCATTTAAGTTCACCGTCCAATCCCAAGCTTGCCAATTTCGATTTATTTGAAAAACATTTCGGGAATGATGACAGCGTGGCTGTCATTATCCATAACCCGACGGGAATTTTTAATCAGGAAACCTTACTCTCCTTAAAAAAACTGGAAGAAGAACTGTTAATGCTTCCGGGGACTATGCGAGCAGAATCCCTGTTGGATGGAAACACCATTACCTCAACTGTGGACGCTATTGAAATTCAAGGCCTCGTGCCTAAAAATCAGATCGAGCAACTGACCTCCACCGATTTAGAAAAATTAAAAGCAAGAGCATTAGCGGCTCCAAACATCGTCTCCTACCTCGTCTCTCCCGATAGCACCCTTACCTTTATTTACCTCTACCTAAAACCCACACGACTACTAGGACAGACAGAGATCTTCAACTACAGTAAGTCGGTAGAAGCGGTAGTCGAAACTCATAAAAAAACTTTTCCACAGGGTTCAGAAATTCTTTTATCCGGCCCTGCCTACTTAAGTAAAACGGTGGTAGAAGTCAGCCGTAATGATCAGCGACGATTGGCCCCGATCATTTTGTTCTTTTTTGCCTTGATAGCTTTCATTACTTTTCGAAATCTAAAAGGGGTGGCCATCATAATCTTCATGATTGTCATCAATGTGCTTTGTTCTATGGGGATTCAAGCCTATTTGGGTATTCCGATTAATGCTTTTACTGCAAGTGTTGGGATCATCATCACTACCATTACCACTGGTGCCGTCATCCATGTGGTGAATGGCTTTTATCGCTACTACCGGAAAACCGGTGATGCTCACGCTGCTTTAGTGCTTACTTATCAAGTAAATTTTGTTCCAACGTTTCTCACCTCATTCACCACAGCGGTAGGATTTTTCTCTTTGGCGGACAAAAGTCTTATGCCAGTTTACCAACTAGGAATTATTCTTGGCTTTGGGACAATGATTTCTTGGATCATTATTATTACTGTGATTGGGCCCATCCTACGCTTCACTCATAAGCAGAAAGTGCTTTCCACTATCGGTCCTGATGGCCTCCCTATTTACTCACTCGAACCGGATAAAGATGCTAATCAATTCTCCAAAAAATATGTCGCCTTCATTAACCGAAATAAAAAGACCATTATAGGAATTTGGCTTTTGTTGTTTGTTGCTTCCATTGCAGTCTTACCTACATTAGAAGTAAAAATGAATCCTTTCACTCAGTTTTCGTCTCGCCTACCTATTGTATACACCAAAAATATGATCAAAGAAAAAATGGGTTTTTCCATTTACATCGATTTGTTAGTGGATACCGGCGAAGTTGATGGCGGGAAAAAAGCCGAAACGCTCAAAAACCTCAGCGCCTTTGAGGAAGAACTTAAACTTGATCCCGAAATCATTAAAAACGTATCGATTACTTCCATCATTAAAGAAATGAACCAAATCTTTAATGGAAATAAACAGGATACCTATCAGATTCCAGTATCCAATGAAGCCATTGCTCAGTATTTGTTGTTGTACTCCTTCAGCGATAATGGAAAACTCAAAAACTTTATTTCTTCTGACGGAAGATTTCTACGTTCTACCATCTTCACCTCCAAAGAAGATTCCAATCAAATTTTAAAACAAATGGATCATGTGGAAGCTTTAGCGAAAAAACATCACTTGAAGGTTTTAGTGACTGGAAAAATGCCGCTCTATATGGAACTTGGTCTAGTGGTTTTCAAAGTTATTGGTCAATCGGCCCTGGTGTCTTTGCTCTTGATCGGTTTCATCATGTTTTTCTTAGTCAAAAATGTAAAGCTAGGCATCGTGTCTATGATCCCCAACGTTGTCCCTGTAGTGATCGGCGGAGGAATCATGAAGCTTATGGGCTTTGGTATCGATATCGGTGTGACATTGGTTTTCAGTGTATGTTTGGGGATAGCGGTGGATGACACCATTCACTTTATCCATCATTGGTTGCATTTGAGAAAAGAAGGAAAAACAGAAGTTGAAGCGCTGGAGTTAATTGTAGTCAACCTCTTTCCTATGGTGATTGCGACCACGGTTATCCTCTCCATTGGCTTCGGGGTCTTGGCCTTCGCAGACTTCCTTCCGAACGTGAAATTTGGGGTTTTGACTTCAGTTATTTTATCGGTGGCGATGTTTGCTGATCTTTTTATGCTACCGTCGATTTTACTGCATGATCAAAAAAAGAAAGAGAGCTAAAAAGATAATCCGGATGGCACCACCAGCTACTCTTTCGAATTCTAAAAATGGCACCAGAGGCCAGTTTGACACCAGCCAGCTTTAAGGTGCAATTGAGTTAAGTATGAAATATTTAAGGGTTCTATCTTTCTCCATACTTGAGCACAAAGCTTGCATATAAGCCTTCCAAACATACATCAGGATCGATGAAAGTTAGGGGGAGTTCAATGAAACACATCTTTTTTACCATTCTATTTTCGCTTATCACACTGGGGGCCCAGGCCGCCGCTCATCAATCGTTTCTGGTTGATGGTTCACAAAATTTACTCAACATCGATTTAGGTACCGATGTTTACCGAACTGAATACCGTACAGAAGAATATGAGGATACTTGCTATAAAAACTGGAATGAAAACCGTGAGATTTGTGAAAACGTTCCTCGTCAGAGTTGTCAGCCAGGACCTCAAGTTTGTCAAAACGTTCCTAAGCAAAGTTGTAAGGATGGACCTCAGATTTGTGAGAACGTTCCAGTTCAGCAATGTCATTATGGACCTGAAGTCTGTCAGATGGTGGATAAACAGCAATGTCATAAAGCTCCACCAGTCTGTCGTAACGTCTGTCACAAGAGTCCAGATGGGTCAGAAATTTGTAAACAAGTCTGCTCTGAAGGTGGAAACATTTGTGAGACAGTTCAAGCAAAACAATGCCGTCCAGGGGAAAATCAGTGTAAAACTGTTTACGAGAACAAATGCCGTCCAGGACCACAGGTTTGTTCAACTTATTATCAGAATGAATGTCATGCAGGTCCGCAGGTATGTCGTACATATATGAACTATGAGTGTAGAACTGCGGTCATCAGCCACTCAGATCCATACTCTTGTACTAAATCAAGACAAGTACCTTACGAAGTTCTTGATCACCACACCAATGCACGAGCAACAATTGCAATTGGTAAAGTTCCAAAAGGTGTGAAGCTTAATGAAATGTTTGATCTAAGTATTGTTAATGACGATTTGATTTTGACGGTAAAAAGTTCAAAACAAGTTTTGATCAGCTCGACAAAGACGTCTAAAGTCTCCACAAGTGGTGTAAATAAAAATATTGAAGCAAACTACGTTCTTGCTTTCAGTGATATCACAGAACTTAAAGAGGCCTTAACCGATATAACCAATGTAACTCTGTCAAACAACACTCTTGCTTACACCATTGGTGCAGCAACAGATGTAAAATTCAAGCACACTGTAAAACTTGTGCAAGATAGATTTATCGGAAAGAAAACAATTCTTGATCGTTTGCTGACAGATAATGAAGTTCAATCAATGATTGATAATGGAAAGCAAAGATACTTTATCGAACTTGTTCATCTCGATATTATCATCAAAGAGAGAACTCACTTCGCTAAGATTAGAATTGAACCTAACTTGGATGCTTACACCAATGTACTTAACAAAGAAGACATCATGGGATTAAGCCTAGTGAAGGAACAAAAAATTAAGCTCTAATCAGACATTCACAATATGACACGAGATTGGCCTGGGCATTAGCCTGGGCCTTCTTTTTTGGGTAGCCCTTAATAAAAAAATTTTGACTGATCTAATTTTAATGTGTGAATTTTCTGCGAAAAATTTTACAGAAATGAACTTCTTAATTAGCTTAGCCCATTCAAGCGAAAACATGCAGTACTTATTTAAGATGTGGAGATACTTTTAGTTCTAATAAGGCGCTCTTTTTGGGGTGTGCACTTTGGTTTCATTTTCATCCAATTGTAGGTCTCTTTCTAGCCTAATCCAGTGACCATTAACGGCTTCAATCACTTGGACACCATCAATATGCATTTTTTTTTCTTTATAATGAGAAATCTCCTTCGCCTTTAAGCGAGCTTCCTCAGCATTTTGAGCCGCCACAAAAAAATTCACATGGGATTCATAAATTCCCTCAAATATGCTGGAATCGGAAAAACCACAGTGGATGAGATATAACTTCATATCGATTCCTAATTCCTTAATTTGCGATCATAAATTGGTCGCAATATGGATAGATCAGTTTAATATTAGAGCTCATGTACCCCTCAGGCATCATTAGTTTTTGAGCTTCCAAAGGGCTAGACACTTTTTTACTTTTCCAACTTTCTATACTTAAATTATAAAGTTTCTTGGCATCATCTCCGCTGAGATTGGGATAAAAGTCTTTCATTCCAATTTCTCCCCATGCACGGGTATCTTCTAATACACCAAGAGAATATTCACTCAATGCAAAACGCATATCTTCTTCACTTTTTCCTACGTCCATTTGAAACAACAGCGTTTTTAAGCGTTCGCCGTGAGCGACCGCCCCTACTTGCATCCCACCACCAACACTCCAGTGATTATTTCCCACCAAATCACCAAAGGTGATCAAATTTATTCCAGCACTGGCTTTAGAACTTATCTTTTGTTCCAAATAGAAAGCCCCTACTTCTTTTCCTTTGATAACTCCTTCAATTTTAGCCTGGTTCACCAGATCCAAAGGTACCTCCATGGCCTCTGATGCTAATCTCCTAAATTCCTGGTCGATCAAGCGTTGCCTCTCCATTTTGTAATCTTCGCTACTCATGTCAGTTCCAAAGATAGCTTGGGGAAGAATTTTTTGTTCATCGATGTCAGCTACCACCCAGGTTTTTCCTGCCCCTTTTCTGGCCATGGTGCCTGTGACCAAAATATCTGAATCTTCTGCCCGCCAATGTTTGGCCATGACACCGCCACCCTCAATATGAACCACTCCGGCCATCTGTAAACGTTTAGGAGAAGTCGAAACGGTTTCTATTTTTAAAATATCCTTCGATTTTCCTCCGCTACCTTCAGCTAGTACGATGAGGTCAAGCTTGCCATGCCCTTCCACGCCATAAAAGCCTTGTTCATCAGCTTCTAGCAGAACCATTCTACCATTATGACGTTTAACATTGGGTAAGCCTGCGAGGTACTCTTTCAAAGTGTCTTCAAATACTTTTGCTTCCATATTAATTACGGAGGGAGCATTCATCAGTGTGTACCCTGAGGAGGGAATTTTCGTAGGGTCACTCTCTCTCAGTATATTTTGATCATAAAAAGTGCGACTTCCATCACTAGAAATATGAATGGAACCATTTTCTAAAGGCTTGGCAACATCTTTTAAAAACTTATCAGCGAGCTCTTGGTCAATAGCTGCTAGTTGATCTACTAAGGCCTGTCTACCTGCCCATTGAATGTTTCTGGTATATTCATCTCGCATCTCATATACATCCACTTTATAGCCAGACTTTGCGAGAATGGCGGCTGCGATCATACCAGACACCGATTGCCCAGACACAACGGCCTTACCCATATAATTAGATGATGCTATCAAGAAATTAATTGTCTCACTTCTTAAAGCTTGAAATTCCAACAAATGGGATTGCATATATTTCAGTAAATTAGTGGCCCTAGCTTTTCCTAGAACTTGTACCGCAGGTTTGTACATAGCCTGATAAGATAAGTTCGTCCTAAGTGAAGGGTACTTGGCATAAAGAGTTTTGAGGTCGTTAGCAATGACATCAGAAGGACCAGCGAAACTAAAAAAAGAAAACGAGAAGAAAATATATAAAATTGCAAGGCGAAAAATTTTATTCATCAGAATAGACCCTTCCTCCCAAATTTTATTCCGTACATTGCAATGAATTTTCGGATTAAAGTTGAACAAACTTGAGAGGCTTGAGAATTTTTTGAAGACATTTTGGAGTAGCATTTATTCATAACATGGAGATAAAATAAGTCCACTATCAACCTTGGATCAATTCCATACTGCCCCATCCTGGAACGTTTCCGACTAAAACACTTTCCTCTCAAACATTAAGATTATAAAACCGAACAATTGATATGAAAAATTTTATCTACATGCTGATCCTTCTTTTCTCTCTCTCAAGCTGGGCCCAGCTTAAGATTTATGACAACATTGGTGAAGTTATCTCAGACTACCGACAGACGGGGAAGACCGTGGTAACCTTCATCGGACACTCTGGCCAGGGTTACCAGGATTGGGATCTCTTCGAAAAAAACATCCTTGAATTTTTAGATAAGAACTTTTACAAAGAATCAGAAACCATAATTAACATCGGCGTAACGGAAGACGGGATTGGTAAGGCCTATAATTTAATAAAGCGCCTCAACCTAAAATACGAAACCAGAGGAATTGTTTCATCCCTGGCCCTCAATTATATCAACGAAGCAGAAAGAAAAAATTTCGTTGATAAGATTTTTGTTATCAAAGATGAGTCCTGGGGCGGGTACACAGACCAAAGCAAACACTTGCTTTCGAAAACCTCCAAAGCAATGGTCGATGTTTCTCACGTAGTCGTTGGACTAGGTGGTGGTGACGTTGGTCTAGCTGAACTGACTGAATCTCGACGTAACGGAAAGAATGTGCTTTTTTATATCATGGACATCAACCATGAGAAGGCAATCAACAAAGCGCTCGAAAAAAATCTACCAGCGCCGACCGAATTCCTCGCCAGCTCATCAAAAGAATTTAAACTCAAAAATCAAATTTATTTCATCGACCACGGTCAAAATTACGGTCTGGAATTTAGTTCCAATAAAGGAAAGACTTTAATTAAGTTCCGCGAGTTCAATCCTACCAATTCACAAAGCTATCAAGCTCAAAAGCACCTGATTAGAAAAAATTTGGAAGTCTTAACCATAGAAGGCAAAGGAAACTTTTCTGTCCAAGACTGGATAGAGATCGAAGGAGATGAATTGGCCTTCGAAGTAAAATTTGGTCAACAAAGCTTTGGTAAATTTAAATATAATCCGGGCCCAAATAATCTCAATTACGACCCAGGTGCCACCAAGCTCAGCGTATTTGATCTCCGCCAGCTTTCGAAGGCCGGTGAACAATATATGCAGATTTGGAACGGCTATAAACTGGCGAAAGCCAATTCCATTGGGTCTTCAAGCTTGATCGACATCCATTCACACTTTGGCGGAGCAATTCGTGGAGAAAGTTTGGTTAAAGTGGCTTTGGAGAACAATTTAAGTTACCCGCGTAATCTCCTTGAAGAGATGGGAATCAAGCCAGGTATTGAAGCAAAAGAAGTTCCCCTAAATTCGCTCAACAAAGACCAGCTAAAAATTTTAGAGCAGAAACTCTCTATCCATCATTCAGACATAATCAATTTTTCTGAAATGGAAAAGTTTTATGTTCGTCGCTCACCGCTGACAAAAAATCCAATCGTTTTTGGTCGCTTATTAGAAGAATTGGCTCACGACTATCAACGTATGGGCGTAGATTATGCCGAACTTTCGATCTCAGACATCGTAGGTCCAAAGCTTCTCAATATCGCCCACGAAGTGCTCCCAGAAATAGAAAAAAAAACGGGAGTAAAACTACGATTTGTCGTGGGTATTTGGAGACATGGTCCTGAAGGTTATCTAGACGAAATGGTAGAAAAGGTAAAGCACGTGATCAATTCCCCCTATGTCGTGGGTGTAGATTTCATGGGCCATGAGACCAACTCCACTCGCGCTTTTGAAAAACAGATCCGCGAGCTGGCCGAAATGAAAAAAAACCATTCTCACTTTAAAATCAAAGTTCACGCTGGTGAAAACCCACTCTTTCCAGATAACGTTAAAGTGGCTTTCGAAGCAGGAGCCGACCAACTCTCTCATGTGCTCTATGGGTTGGACGAAGAGCTCTTAATTAAAATAAAAGAAAAAGGCGTCATCCTCGATTTTGCTGCCGTCTCCAATTATTCGCTTAATAATGTGTTAAATACTAAAGAAATTCCTATAAAACAATATTTGAAATCAGTTCCGGGCCTGCGCATTTCGCTCGCTACCGATGGCCATGGTCTCTACAATTCTTCTAGACAATCGGAGTTCGAAGTAGCCAAGCGCCTGGGTCTGAATAAAAAAGAACTGAAAGATATTTTTAATACATCAGCCGACTACGTCGAAGCCAAAGTCGAACAGTTTTCCGAACAGAAAAGCGAATTCAATTCAAAGTGGAAAGACTATTATAAGAATGAAGCCTTGTACCCTCAGATTTCCTATGACTGGAGCGAATACTCGTCCCAAGTTAAAGAGGCGCGCAACAAGCTCGAGCTTGACATGCAAAAAAGAAAAATCAACTTTACAGGCGATATCAACACGCCGGAAAAATTCAAGAAAGTTTTTGGTAATAAAAAACCAATCCATTTCTCGGGAGCATCAAAGAAAAGCATAGTCGACTTTTCCGATCTTCAAATGCGCCAGACCGAAGAATTGATCGTCGACACACTTAAAAACCTGGATCCCAAATCCGTCGTTATTGTGACTGGTGGTACAGACTACGGTGTAGAAAAAATTGTCCACCAATATGCCAAAAAAATGGGCTTCGAAGTGCTCGGAACTCTCGTTACAGAATCCTCTGGAGACGAGATGGGCGAGCTTACCCATTACGCCCTTTTCGGAGACAAATGGTACGACAAATCGGCCAACGTCCTTCAGATGATCAAAGACAATCAGGGTAAAACCATCTTCATCGGAGGTGGTAATATTTTGGGAGATGAAATACAAGCAGCGTATAACATAGGCATCGACTACTATCTTATGAAAGGCGTCCCGGGTGCATCAGACCGCTTTGCAAACCTTTCCCAGGAATTTTCCAGCCGCGCCTTCAGCGACTCTACTGGCCTGGCTTTACTTCTCTCTTCACCTTGTGATCTTTACTGGCAGGCAAAATAAAAATAACAGGAGGTATCAATTATGAAAAATATCATTTAAGGAATTACAATTTTCTCTTCCATTTCTTCTCATGCCCAACAACTGATCCAAAAAAAATATCCAGGTCTTAAAGATAAACCCGCCGACTACCTCGTTATCAATAAAGAAAGTGCAAAGCTAATTCCATATAAGCAATATGATTCTTTTTTATCTCAGCAAGTAGGAATAGCGAAGAAGCCAGCTAATTACATCTCGAAGGGAGATGATTAACTTGCCACATATCCATATTTAATTGTCCCTGACTCTGAATATGATAATTATCTGAGTAAGAGTGTGGGTTATGCTGGCAAATCGTCTAATCACATTCTAATAAATGGAAAAGAAACAATTATACTTTCTTCTAAAGAAATTAAAACAGACCCTAGTCTCTACCCTGGCTTCGTTAACAAGCCTGAAAATCATGTTTCAATTGATGATCAAGAAGTTATATTCATAAAAAAAGAAAAGTATCATGGTTTTATTGCCCAATATCCTGGAGTACCTAAGCTTCCTTCAAATTATATATACATTGACAATAAACTTGTAATTGTAGTTCCAATTAACCAAGAGGATATTGCTGATGTTAACTCCCCCCCCTTTTCCTACTAATGTGAAAAACGTTCCTAGGGATACAAATAAGCCCAATCCTTCAGCAGATAAAATAAAAAATGGTGATGGTTCTGATTCTGGTGTTACACCTAATTGAAGAATTCATAATTATCATAGTCTCTTTCTATACTGATCGTTTAGTTGGCCTTTTCAAAATTCTTTAGAGTTGATAAACTCATTTCGAGTTCAGTCACCATACTTCTTGTTACTTTTTTAGTCCAAATTCGGAGAATTTTACTCTGAACTTCTTTTACTTTCTTAACATCAAACGATACTTTGTCTTTCTATTGAATGTATTCAAACTCTGCCATAGATCCTCTTTATGTAGTGAATGCAACACTAAATTACGAAATCCTGCATGGAGGGTGCCCTCGCCCCATTTAGACTCACTAAAAAACATGAAAGATAAAATTGTTGAAACTCTAGTTTATGAAACGGTGCAATTACTTTTGGTTACTGGTGAATAATACCCGACCTACTAGGTCCCCAAAAAGAGAAATTCCAATATCATAAATCGATTATTTCTAGTAAAATTTTGAAGATGAATTTGACCAAACTGATCGCCGTTATTCCTATTTTTATATTGAAATCAGCTCTTGCCTTTAATTGTGATGAACAATTATTAAGGCCGGTGCAAATTATTAAATCACCTGAAGCTCCTAGTTATTTTTTTAAACCTCATCCAACTGATAACAAAGTTAGTTACATAGGGTATTTGCAAAATAAATTAATTGGAAATGATGGAATTGCAAAAAATATTCCTGGAAAAGTTGATGGCGTGTTTAGTCCAGATGGAGCCCTCTATTCGACTCCAACGATAAATGGTTTAGCCTTCTATGAATATCCAAGCTTTAAACTTTTGTTGTTAGATGAAAAGTCAAGAGGAGATTACCAATCAATTGGAGTTCTAGGAAAAGCATCTTCAGTAATTACTTACCGAACAATAACCAGTCAGGGGATGAGAGATTATATATATTCAACGACAACAAAAAAAATTACAGCGATAGGAAATAAAGTATCAAAATATTGCTCGAATTTGAATATTACGACTCCAATGTTATCTGGAAATGGTCAGTTCCTGGCTTATCTAGATAAAAGATCAAAGACAACAAAAATTGCTAGAATTAATAAAGATTCTACTTGTGAAGTTGTTTTGGATCTTGGCTACGCAACGGGAAAAGTTTCTTTTTCTCCCGACATGAAAAAAATTGCCTTTCATGTAGATAAACAAAGTAATGGGAATTCGGACGTACAAATTTATTTTTCTGGCGTTAATGGTGATGTTACGAAGGATGTTTATGCCATTGATTTGAATTGGGAAGATCCGGATGTGCCAAAGGCTAAATTTATTTCAAAAATAACCACAACAGTAACGGCCAATACAGGAAACTATTACCCCGCCTTTAAAGCCAATGGCAATCTGGTCTATGTCAATAAAGATGAACAAGGGAATTATGCTTTTGTGGAAGTTAATCCTGAAGAAGCCATTAGACTATCACTCGATTATATCGATGATATCAATGAGCATACAAAAAGTTTTTGGGGTTTTGACTGTGATATAAAGACGACTGAAAAATTAATATTTGGTTTGATATGGGCAGAGGCCTGTAAAATAACAAAAAAACTTCAAGATAAAGATTATCTGTTATTTTCGATCAATGTAGATAACAGTAACTGTACAAAATTAATTAACGAATATTTTGATAAAGTCATGATGAAATTGCAAAATTATAAAGTTAAATTCTCTGTTAATTCAGGTTTTGATGAAGTAACAAAAGCATCGCTTCTAAAAGCTTGTCCTTCTGTAAGTAACGATCATTATCAATTGAATAAAACAGTTAAATTAGCGGCACCCAAAACAGGAAAAGAAATCATCTTTGCCAGTTGTGCTGCTTGCCACTTTGGCTCCCCATTTATTGATTTTAATAACCTAACGGCAGTTCAAAGAAAAAAGGCTTTAGAAAAAGTAGGAAATGGAAGTATGCCAAAAGGCAACGCACTCTCCACAAAAGATAAAGAAACGTTAATAAAGTATTTAACAGATTTAGTGATTAAATAGGGATGAGCATGCTGTTTTTTCTATTTTTAATATCTCAATTTACTATTGCAGGTCTCCCTGATGAGTTTAAAAAAACTATTGTTTGTCCAAATGAAGTAGAACGAATCACAACTGATTGGAATGCCAAAAATGAATGGCAGAAATTTCTTATTGGTATGAACGATCGAGGAATAAAGGTATCTACTAATGAACTAGGAAGATGGATTACAGTTGTTCCTTCATCCAAGGAAGTCACTACCATTTCCAATATTACCTCTAGCGTTGTTACAGAAGTACAAATAAAAGCTAACTGTTCACGAAAGATTAATTTAATAAAAAATCCAAAAATTTTCGCTCAAAATGAAATCACAGATCAAGTAGTTAAAGAATTTGTGAAGAATAATACTCAGGGAATGATTTATATCTGGTCGCCGCATATGCCTCTGTCGGTTACAGGATTACCTGGATTAAAAAAGGCTGCGGCGGACCAAAAAATACCTATTCTTTTTGTTATGGATAATTCAGCTTCAGAAGCATTAGTTAAAAAATACCTTAAGAGCGGAAGTATCACGATGGAACAGACCAGAAAGCTTGCCTCAATGGAGCTTTATCAACAAGATGCTACACTTCACTATCCTTCGTTACTTATATTTAAAAAGGGGCAGTTTGTACTTCCAACTCATTTTGGAAATCGTACTGAACAGGAGTATTCTGAAATCATAAAATCGAAATTAAAATAGGATTTTGAATAATAATTCTCACTCATCAACGCCAAAGGTAAGGCGATCGAAAATTATCACATCTTTTTGACAATCAAGTTAGAGGCAACTTATCATCTCCTTATCAAAGGAAATTCATGACAGATCGTTTACGCTACAATTTGAGCTCGTTTTTTACTGGAATGATGGTGCTAATTATCCAAATTCTAGTTTATCGAGTGGTCTCAGCGAAACTCATTAATAATTATGCCTTTTTAATCATATCTCTCACCATGTTAGGATTTGCTCTTTCAGGCATTATGCTTGCAAAGAAATTTAATCAGTACTTAGAACACGCAGAAGAATTTTTATGGAAGAATAGTTTGTGGTTTGTTTTAAGCTTAATTGTGTGTACCGCGATTTTCTATCGACTTCCCACAGATTTCGCCTACGATTTTGAAGTGACTCAAACTGCTAAGAACGCAAATCAGTTTTTGTCTATCATTGGAAGACTATTACCTTGCCTACCTATCGCCGTTTTATTTTCGTTTCCCTTTATCTTCCCTGGACTAATCTTAGGGCTTCTACTTTCACACCCTAAGCATGACTCAAAAGAATTATACTTCAGCGACCTTTTGGGCTCAGCGATTGGCTCACTGATTGTAATCCCCTTGATCACTTTTACTGATGTTGAAAATCTGCTTCTGTGGATTCCTTTTTTCTTTTTAATTATCATCTTTGCGCTCTTCTCTCAGTCAGTCAAAAAATGGGCCTGGGGTTTAGCTGCCATTGTGTTGGTCTCCGCTTTTTTCCCTTTAAAAGTTTATGACATGGTGTATGGCAAAAGTTCGATGCTAGCACGTTCCGAAGTAAAAAAAATTGTTTGGGATCCGACTGCTAGGATAGAGCTGTCAAAACCTCTAAACTTTAATTTTAAAAATTTTAATTACCCATCTTTAATTGGTAGTAATCCTAATTTCCATTCGACGCTTCAGTACTGGATTACCCAAAACAACTTTGCCTTTACCTTCGCGCCTTATTACGATGGAAACAAAACTTCTCTAACTGGAATCGAGGAAACCATCTATGCTGCTGCTTATATGGCCAATCCGAAACCCAATCCCAAAGTCTTTATTATTGGTGTGGGTGGAGGCTATGACATCCTCACAGGATTGTATTTTAATCCGACTAGTATTCACGCTGCCGAAATTAACGCCGCGACAATTCAGATCTTAAAATATGACTTCAAAGATTATTTTAAAAGTTGGGTTCAAGATCCACGAGTAAATCTGATTATTGATGATGGACGGCACGCGCTCGAAACCAGCCCAGGAGACTTTGATATCATACAGCTTTCTGGCGTTGATACCTATTCTGGTACACCAGGAGCAGCTAATGTGTACGCTGAAAACTATCTCTACACCAAGGAAGCGATTAAACTCTACCACTCCAAACTAAATTCCCAAGGTATTTTAAATATCATGCGCCTAGAACATGGTTTTATCTTTCCTCGTGAAATGCTCCGTGTTCTTACTACTACGGTTGAAGCTTTACGCGAGCTCGGCATTGAAAATCCCAAAGATCACATCATTATGGTGACGTCGACGAATTGGAATTTTACCGCCATGCTGATGAAAAAAACGCCCTTTGTAGAAGCTGATCTTACTCATTTTAAAACCTGGGCCAATGGAGGACCAAATTTCAAACTTACCGCATGGCCAATTGATAATCTAAGCGTTTCGCTCAATCGCTATCAAAAATATTTGGATCTAAAAAATGAACATCTTGAAGCAGAAGCCAGAGATCATTACAGCTTTAATATTTCTCCAGTGGATGATGATAAACCTTTCCTTTTTAAATATACCTTTTGGTCACACATGTATTCACACCCTATTCTCGCTTTCATGGAATACAATCTTCTGATTCAATTTAGTGTCGTACTCATTATCTTAGCATTAGGAGTTTATTGGCCTCTTCAAAAAATACGCAAAGAACTAAACCAAGTAAAACTTTTTCCTTATACTCTCGTCGCTTCTTGTATCGGGCTTGGCTTTATGTTTTACGAAATTGCATTAATGCAAAAAATGGGATTATTCTTAGGACATCCAAACTATGCCATTTCAGTGGTACTTTCTAGTCTACTACTCTCTAGTGGACTGGGCTCTTTATGGGCCAAGAAAACGGTGGACCTGTTTAAAAATATGACAAACGTGGCCTATGCACTTTGCTTATTCATGCTAATCGAAACCATTCTTTTCTTTCCTTTTTTGGCAGGGAAAGGTGGTTGGTCTTTTGCTTTAAAAACGCTGACGTGTTATCTCGCGATCATGCCAATTGGTATGCTGATGGGAACTTTTATTCCGTCTTTAATTGAAGAAGGGAAAAAACATAGCCCCAGTTTGTCTACTTGGACTTGGGGAATTAACGCCATCTTTTCCGTTTTAGGACCGATTCTAGGCATTGCCTTCTCGACGTCCTTTGGTTTTAACATGTTAATTGCGCTAGCAGTTCCGTTTTATTTTATGGCAGGAATAGCGTTTAAATCTTTTAAGTAGACCTGGCCGCCCGCCAAAATGGATAGGCCGACTATTTAGGTTTTTAAAGAGTTAAGCATGGCTGACCGATAAACTTGCATGAAGTTTAGTTTATTATTACTTCTGTTCATATCATTCAAAATCCATTCACAAATAAATGGAACTTTGCCTCTTTTAAATGTCAAGGAGGGCTTATCATTCGTTGAAAAACCCACCATCGCTTTAGGACCTTCATGTCTCCAAACTGATGATGAAAAACCTGAGGTTGAATTAGAGTCAGTTTGTTATGATGATGAAGAGAAAAAAAATGATCTAGTAAAGCCTCAGCACCAACACTCTCGCTTAGTTTATAAAATCACGGATATCAATCAACTTCATAGCTCTTTTTTACCAAGAATTCCGATTCAGGACATTGAGGTTAGCGAGAAGTCCCCGCTTTACCTGGCAATAGCCTTGGACAACGACAATGTTTTATTAGGTATGATTCCCAGTGGTGATGACAAGGGTTACACTCATAGTCTTATGATTGATATTGGCGGCACAACTAAAAAAGGAATTACCTTTGGAGGTACCTTTTATACAGGCCTATACACCAAAGGTGTTGTTACTTGGGAAGACAAGTTAGGTAAAAAAGATCTTAATCTTGAACCTGGAAAACGTGGTTTATTAAAAGATGGAAACTTCTATGAAAGAGCCTTTGATGAAAATAATAAATCCATAGGATTTAGGATTAATGGAAAAATAATCACCGATGAAGAAGTAGAGACAATTTTTGGCGAAGACATTAGTAACTTAGATTGGAAGACTAAAGTTGTGACCCCTGATGGAAAGACAAAATATTTATCCCGTTTTGATTATAAGAATGAACAGACCCACGACAAAAATAGCGGTAAAAGGAATCAAATCTTTTCAGAAGAAACGATTTTAAAGCTTTTTGCAAATAACCATCAACAGGGAAAATGGTATCTATGGAGTGTGGATATGGGATTTATTTCAATTAATAATAATGATTTTAATTCATTCCTTGCGACAGGGATTCAAAAAAAATGGCATGAGTCTCTGCAGGCAGTCAGCGATGTAACTCAATATAATTATTTAGCGAGTGGCAATGATAATAAATTTGGAATCGTGATGGCCGGATCTGTTGGCTTCCAGAAAGATCTTTTTAAAAGCCAGCGTTGTGTAATTAAAGTTAATGCTAATGCGGCCCAAAGATTTAGTAGTCTTAGTGGAGCGACTTATTCTAGTCTCTCTACTAATTTGAGTACTAAATTTAAGTTAGGAAAAATTAGTAAGGATGCCAAGAAGAGCCTTGCCTTTAATGTAGGAGCAACGACTTTTACTGAATATGATTCTATTGGCCTAAATCTCAATGCTGGGGTTACTTATACCACCAAAAATGTTATTTTATTCACAACGATTCAAAAGCCTCTCGATATCAACCCTAGTACAACAAATTATAATGATTTGAATTTGATCCAAAGGTTGGGGATATTCATTCACATTCTTAAGCCAAAAAAATAAATTTACGAAAATCTACCAAATAGAATCATTTTCTAGTGGGAACTTATTTTTTTCTGGGTAGTAAATTCATAAACCACGTCGAACATTGATCCTTCACCTCTGCCAAGACTAATTTTCTGAGCTCTCCCTTCGGAAATGGGCTTAGCAAAGGAAGATTAGCTGGTCTTTTCTTGAGAGGATTCATATACGAGGCTTCAGCAGTTGTCAGTTCATTACCAATAATAGGGAGAAGTGTATTCACTTTTTGCTTGGAACCGGCATTTTCTAAAAGTTGATCAATAAGAAACATACCACGCTTGAGACTAACTAGTTCTGAATTAAGATTCAGACCATTAGTTGAGAGGGCTTCGATTAATTGATGTAAACCATGATCTTCAGGAGTCCGTAAAAAGTCAGTGATCATGGTATTTAAGGCAGTAATATTGGTCGTGTGCTTTAAAAGAAATTGATTTGAAAGCTCCGTCACTTGGGAAATATTACCAAGCTGAAGAGCTTGGCTTAAATCAATCAGCGCTTTTCTTACTTCCGGTTTAATTGTTTTTGCAAGACCGTAGTCTAACAAGTGGATGCGAACTTTTCCATTGGAAGCAAGACTGAAACGAATATTACCTTGGTGAGGATCGGCGTGATGAAAGCCTGAGACAAACATGGCTTCACGTAGCCAGATTTTGGCCAGATCTTCGACCGCTTCTTTTTCTAACTCAGGATGTTTTTTGAAAAACGTTTCAAAACTTTCTGCTATAACATATTCTTGAATTAAAATATCATTTTTGTTCAAAAGAGCGGCTTCATCAACGCCGTAAACTTCAGGTACGAAAACTTTGTTTTCAAACTGAGCGTATTCACCTTCAAAAGGTAGGACTCGGTAAACTTCTTTTGCTTTGATTTGATTAGCGCTGGTTTTGCTACTTGAAAGTTCTTCTGTACTGTTTTCGAGCAAGTTAGCTAATATTCCTGTGAAGTTTTCAAACATACTACCTTTAAGCTCAGGAGCTGAATCTATTATAGGTGAGATGCTTTTTAGTAATTTGCTTTCTTCTTCAAAAAATTCTTCCATACCAGGACGTTTGACCCTTAAAGCAACTTCTTTCCAGTCACCGTTTAACGGTTTATAACGAGCACGGTAAGTTTGCGCCATAGTTCCAGCTCCAAGTTCTTTCTTTTCTAGAATTTGTAAACGGGAAGGATAAATATCGGAATACTGAGTTTTTAAGAAATGATCAACATCCTCGAATGGAACTGCGACGACATCAGCTTCGAGTTCTTTCAAAATACTGGCAAAATCTTCTCCCACATTTTTATTACGCGAGAGCATTTGTAGTAGTTTTTGATAATTAGGCCCTGAGTTATGCACCACAATTTTGAATTTTTCTTTTGGTGTAGCATTTTCGGGCAAGGCCAAAAACTCAGAAACGATTTTAATTTTTTGTTCATCTGGCAAACGATTAAAATAATTTTTATTCAAGAGATTAAAAAAATCCTTAAATTTTGCATCGGAGACGGCGGCGTGGTCACCTTCAAAAAACTTGTCTGCTGCTTCTTGAACTGAATCCAACATCTCCTTGATCTGCTTAGATGTTTCTTCTTGAAAATCATTTGCGCTGGTATAAGTAATATTGCCTTTAAGCGTCTCAATGTCTTGGGGGTTCGCCTCTTCCAAGGAAAAAAGCCTATGGTTTAAATCAGAGAGTTCAGACATTCTCATTGGCCCACTCATAGTGGCTTTTTTTATTCTGCCTATGACAGAAGAGGCGTATTTATCAAGGTTTTGGTTAAAGTCCTTACTACTTCGAAGTCTATTTCTTTCAAAGGGACTTAGTTTAAAGTATTCATCGACTGATAGGGCGTAGAATTCTTTGTTGTCTATTTTTACTCTATTTTTTCCAAATTCCGCTTTTGCCTGTGCTTTGAAAATACCAAGTTTAATTTTTGTATCTTGATCTTTTCTGACTTTTAACTTGTTTTCAATTTGGTTAAACTGATTACCGTTATTCTGAGCTTCCCAGAAAAATTCTCTGCGCTCCATGTAGGAATCCAGATCACGACTAGTAAAATAAGGTTTAAGATATTCAAAACTTTCTTCTGACCATGAGTTCGAAATCAGATGGTCAAAAATTTCGACAACTCCCTTTTCTTCTTTGCCAAAGTTAACTCTTAAATCTTCTACAAGGTAGTGCACAGCTCTAGTTGTACTCAGGTTGCTTATGGCATTAAGCACAGTAGAGTTTTTAACATAAGTGCGGGCCATGAATAGTTGATAAGCACCGAAGAATTGTTTATTTCTTTGTCCGGTAACAACATAGTTATCCACCGCCAGTTCTTCTGCTCGAACCAATGCTTCAAAATGGTTGTAGATACTTTCTGCTAACTCAGCGCCTTCTGCCGTATAAGTTTTTTCAACTAACCAAAATCCAGGTTGTAAGTCATGTGGATAAACCCAACGATGTTTGGTTGGCCATAGCGACCATAGACGGGCCCAACGCTTAAAGGCCTTGAGCTGATGTTCTGTTTCTACTTTGAGATAATAATCATCGAAAAAATCGGAGTAGCCAGAATAATTCAAACTTTCAAGATAGGTTTTAGCTCTTATACCCCAGACCGTGAGTTGTTTACGGTTTTGAGCAGGACTTCTTTCCATATTCAATTCGACTACTCGATGTGAACAAGAAAGAAGAAAGAAAATAATGAGAAGAGGCCAAACTTTCATTAGCTAATTGATCGGATAATTCATCCTGTGACTTGAAAATAAGTTTTAAATTTGAGACAAAAAATGTGGGACACAAAAGAGTTTTCCCGATCAAATTAATCAGACGTTCATAAATTAGGTTTGAATCTCGACCAATACTGCCAGTTTCTCTCTTTGACTTTAGACTCCATAACGACCCTATTCATTTTATCGGAAAGTTATATAGTCCATGCTGTTTAATATATTGGAAAACTTTTAGTGGTAATTCAGTTACATATTCACCATCTCTTAGGGCGTTTCGAATTTTGGTTGATGAGACATCGGCCATATCGAGTTCAATTCGGTGAATTTTTTGGTTGTCTAGGAAGTCTGGAATTTGGATCTCATTACCACGTGTAATAACTGCTAGAGAAAAATTATGATCATCAAAATGAAATGAAAAATCACGATATTTTACAAATGTATCAGCTCCCATAATGACGAGCGCTTCTTGTGGTTTTGCATTTTCTTTAACGACGTTATAAACGTTCCACATATCGCCATTGGTCATCTTATCTGTAATCGACGGGTCTAAAAATGTTACCTTTGATTGCCCTTCAAACATAATTTTTAACATAGCTATACGATGAACTAATGGGCTCTTATTAGGTTTGTAAGGGGTCTTGTCGTCAGGAACAACATAAATCTCATCCACAAGATTGCTTTTTAAAATATTTTCGACAATTGCTTTATGAGCGATGTGAGGAGGATCGAATGTTCCTGTATAGATTCCTACTCTTTGAGCGTAGGAATTTACAGAGACCATCAACGCGACAAGTATGACGAAACGATATATCGTGTTTAGCTTTTTACTCATTGAAAGGAATGCACTTAATCCAATATGTAGCTTTATCATCTGTCATGTCTCATTTTTATCAAGTGGTTTTAACCCATTCGTTGTTTATAAATTCTGAGTCTTAATAATACTGGCAGTTATTGTGTGAAAATACGGTAAATGAACTTTTTACTTAAGATGAGAAATTGTAAAAAAATTGGACAGCGGCCATGCTTCTAAGTACTTATATTTTAACTTGCTTACGGAATGATCATAGAGAAATTCTCTCAAATTTATTCTAATACCCGCTCAAGTTCTGTCAGTCCAGGAACTCTCATCGCTTCTCTAAATTCAATAATGGGTCTATTGGGATGCTTGGAATAAACAAAGTGCACTTTAGTATAGCCTTCAGGTGCCCCTCTAAAGATAAATCCGATCACTTCTTCATTATCAAACAGAAGTTCAATCTCAGAAGCCACTTCTCCAGTGGAAAGGTAGTTGTTCCAGAAAGCTTTTGCTGGCGCAGAGACGGAAGAAGCATAGTAATCACCTAAGACAAAAGCATATTCATTCAAAGAATTAAATTTGAGATCTTCAGGTAAATTTTTTCGTCCAAAACTGTAGAATCGATCCAAAAGCTGGGCAAATTCTTTTCCCTGCTCAGTTTTAGGACTCATTCCTACTAATTTTTGATAGAGCATAAAGACAGTGTAGTTTTGACTGGATTTAGAAGTCAGAACTGTTTTCTTGCTGGCTTTGATCAATTCGAAGATTTGATTTCTGGCGTATCGAAAAACTTCTGATGGTAGACCTTTATTCAATTGCCCATGATGAAGCTCTTCACTTCCTTTAACCACCAGAGGATTTTCCAAGCGCAAACTTTCAATAATAATACTATTGGCATTGGTTGGATTTTTTTGGAAGGTCCAGTAGATGAATTTTTTATATTCCGAGGTAGAAAGAGAAAAAGAAAGATCAGTGCCGTATTTGTATTCCATATTCAATACAATTGGTCCCTGGGCTTCTTCCACTTGCTTGATGAAGGCTTTCGGCAGTAAATCTTTCACTTCTAATTCAGGATAATTCTTGGTGTATTCCCAGTCTTTAAAACCTGGAAGAAAGTTTTCATCACAAGCGGTGCTTTTGAAAACAAAGAACGAAAGGAAGATGAGGGTAAGTAATCGCATGAACTGCTTTTCGGATTCCATCGAAGTCATCTTTAATACACTTAAACTTGATCCAAATGCTCAAATACGGAAGCATTTTTTTGGGATGAGAAAAAATACCACTTAAAGTAAATCAGTCAAGCTTCGTGCTCTTCATTTCAGGACGTCAATGTCGATAAGTACTCATGGCTTTAAGTCGTTTCTTAATCCTTCTATTCTGCTCACTTTTCTCTTTTCTGGGATATGCACAAATATTCCCCAAAGCGGATATCTTTTTGGATGCTGAGGGAATTTTTGGTTTAAAAATCAAAGTTCAAAATGAAGAAAAATATTTAGAATTTTTTAGTAAGCCTGGGAATGAATCACAAAGCTTCAAGAGGCTCACATCGTTTGTGAAAAAAAACTTAGTGGTGAAACTCGATGGACAATCCTACCCTATAATCAATAAATCGAAAATTCCTTTAAGCGGTGATAATCAGATGATTGAACTGCAGTTTGGTAAAGTAAAAGTGATGACTAAGTATATCGAACCTAGCGGTAACATTACCCATTACTCTTTAGGAAGCGGTACTCCTCATATTTCTACTTATGATCTTCGTCAATTTGCTGATCAGGGTGATGTATATCTAAAGAATTGGCGACAGCAGAAAGCTTTTAGCGGTAACTATCAAATGCTTCGCTCGAGTACTGAACTGCATACCCATTTTGCAGGAGCTCTTCGACCTGAATCCATGATTGAGATTGGGGTTGAAATGGGAGTAATGTATCCAGTGGCCACAATCAAGGCGATAGAAGCTTATAGCGGAGAAAAAATACTCCATGATGATTTAAATATTGAAATGATGAATGGAAAAGAATATATCGCGATTAAAGATGCTCCTATAAAAACCTTGCAACAAATTGCCCGTCACTTAGCTCTAGATGTTTCGAAAGTAGAAACGTTTGAATATTTGGAAATGATTTACGATTGGCGTGATCCTTTTGTTAAAGATCTGACACTGTTCAAAAAGAATTTGATGGCATTAGCGGCTGACTACCGTGCTAACGGAATTATGTACGCGGAGCTCTCCTTAACCGACGTTTTAAAAGATCCAAAGTTTTTAGAAATGATTCATGAAGTCCTACCCGAGATTAAGCAAAAATATTTGATAGAATTGCGTTTTTTAGCGGCAATACCAAGACAAGGAAACGCAGATATGGTGAAAGACTTCGTCAAAAGAATAAAATTCATTACGGCAGAAATGCAGGATCCTTATATCGTGGGTGTGGACTTTATGGGACATGAGCGGAATCCCACTAAAGATTTTGCGAAAACAGTAGAAGAAATAAGTCAAATCAAAGAAGTCCGTCCTGATTTTCAAGTAAGAGTTCATGCCGGTGAAAGTGCGATGCATTTGGATAATGTCAAAGAAGCAATTCTCGCGGGAGCTAACCGTATTGGTCACGGGATCAATGGAATTGATGATGCAACATTAGAGCTGGCGAAACAGAATAATGTGATTATTGAGTTTAACTTAAATTCTAATCTGGCCTTAAATAACATCCATGATGTGAACGAATTACCTCTGAGTAAATATCTGGAAAAAGGGATTCCGGTGGTTTTGAGTACAGATGGACATGGAATGTATCATACATCGAATCTTTCAGAGGCCCAAACTTTTTATCAGATCATGAAGGCGAATAATTTCTCAGACGAAAAAATTTTGAAATACACCGATCAAATGGATATGTTTAATAAACGCTATGCTGGAGTGTTAATTCATAATAGTGAAATCAGAATGCGAGCTTTGCCAGCTGACTATTTAGTAAAAATTAAAGAAAATTTCCCTTTAAATTCATTTAATAAGTCCGCGGTGGCAGAAATGAAGGCTGAAGAGTTAGTTAAACTCAAAACGAGCTTACGCTCTCAATTTAATATCTATTCGGAACTTGAACTACAAGACCAGATGGTACGCCAGAGGCCACTCTATCTTGGAGGTAACTTGATTAGCGACGCTAATGCGGAGACTTTTTTCAAAAACTTGGTGGCGCAATTAGATGATGGTTTACCCCGTACTGTCCTTGTGCCCATTGAAGCCAGTGCTGACTTCACAGTGATAAATAAGCGTTTAAGTCAGTTACAAAAACTAAAAAATATAAAAGTGGTAGGAGTTTTAACGACTAATAAGGAAAAACTTCCTTTAGATGGAAGTTTTAAGGACTTTTATTTCTTAGGCAGCGACCCATGGAAACGAGCTCCTTTTGTTTCTAATACTCTCCGTAACTTTGGGGGCTCTGCCGTTTATTACGGTGGTGATGTGCTGATTGCTGATGAAATTCAAGCCGCCAAAAATAGTGGAAGTCCCATCTACATGGTCAAAGGCTCTGGCGGTGCCTCTACTAATGCACTGACCATTCAAGGAACACTTTCCATCGATAAGGAAAGCTTGAAACAATTGGCAGGTTCTGAGTTTGAACTTAGTGTGACTCCGAAGCGCAATTTCTTGGATCGTTGCTCAGAGTTTTTTAGTCGTTTGTAAATTTTACGGTTCTACTTAGATAAAACAATAGACCTAAAATTTAAAGAAATTTAACCAACGTATAAAGTAAGATCAAGCCAAAACAAATAATGAAAAGAGTATTGCGAACAAAGTAGCAAACAATTCCTGAAACAATTAGCACCACAAATCTTTCTTTCCCACCAAACAAAGAAACCGAACCCTTATGAAAAAAATTTCCAGGCATAATCAGCGCAGGAAAAATAGCTGCGGGAATAAAAGTAAAAAGTTCTTTGATCTTGGTCGAGATATTCATTTTTCCAGAGAATAAAATAAAAAAACCGCGGATGAGAATGGTTCCGATAGCAAGGCCTACCACATTCAAAAGAAAATATTGATTATCAATCATGCTTGCTCCTTCTCTGGATGATGAACCAAGCCAATCCGATGGAAAGAAGAGCGGTCACGATCAATCCTGTTCTCATAGGGAAGCTGTTGAAGAAGAGTGAAGCGATAGCGCTAAAGATGGCGACAGCTTTATGCCCCTTTCGTTTTAAAGTGGGAATTAAAAGAGCAACGAAACTTAAAGGAATGGCGAATTCTAAAGAAAGAGAGGCAGGAGCAAAATTGCCAAAGATAAAGCCTGCGATCACTGAACCATGCCAAATGGAAATCATGCAGACCGCACTTCCCAAATAAAATTGGATGGCTTCTTCATTGGTTTCAAACTTATCGTGATTAGCGGTCATGGTCGCGTAACTTTGATCTGTCAGGGTGAAAGCACAAATAAATTTAATCAAAGGGTGAGCCTCATTTAGATAAGGCGACATGGCTGCACTATAGAGAAGAAAACGAAGATTGATAATGAGCCCAGTGGCAAGAACCACAAACACAGAGGCCTGAACTTTCATCAAATCAATGGTGGCCAGTTGAGCGGCTCCTGCAAAGACAGATCCGTTCATCAGCATCGCTTGTCCAAAAGATAACTTGGCTTCAGAAAAAGCGGAACCCATTACAGCTCCAAAGGGAATGACGCCAGAGATGATGGGAAGAAAAGCACGAAGGCCCATTTTGAAATGTTTCATGGGGCTTATCTTAACACTATATTTTCGACCTTTTAATTAAGAAATTCATTAAAATTTAAGTCAATAAAGTTTAAAAAATTCACGTCAAATGACTAAAAACCTATGTGAATCCAATAATACTGATCGCCTCCGATTGATGGATAAAATGCTCTTGATGTGATGGCCTTTACTTTTTTCTTGTGAATTGCAACTAACTCTATAAAATTTTAACATGAAAAATTTATTGAGTTTTTTAGATTGGTATTACAGCGTTTCTGTAAATTTAAGAAAAATATTAATGGTCGTCATCTTTCTTCCGTTATATATAGTTTTAATGTTTGGAAGTCTTCTCTTTGCAAAACAAATCACTAACGATTTCTCTACCGATACTCCGCTCATTATGGGCGCCTTTCTCATTGGCCTCTTTGGCAATTTCATGCTCTTTATTTATCCAATCTATCGTTTTCAAAAAACTTATATAGTTCCACCCGCGACAATTACTTTAAGCAAATTTTTAAATACTGCTGGATTTCCTGAACATGAGGTTTTGCCCAAAGGTCACTTTCTCACTTGGTTATGGCTTTTCATAGAAAGTATTTTATCTTGGTTTTTATTACAGCAAGTAAAAGCAGATCCAACGACTAGATTAATGCAAATAGGTTTAATCGCTTATGCCTTAGTTTGTATCTTAAATTTTAGTTCTAGTTTTTATCAGATGAAGCAAACCAAATTAGCTTAATTAAGATAATCCGTTTTTCATAAATCAATTGTAGAGTGTAATTTTAAATATGATTTCCTCAAGGAGTCCGCAAGACTTATAGTTCTTAAGCATTAACGCCAATCTAACACAATTGAAGTAGACCATTTTGCCATATTTCAAGAAATGAGCCTCTACCCTATCTTTTCTACACTGTGCGGCAAATCGTCATTGCAAATTCGGCCATTCGCCAATATAGTCCTCTCGTTTCAATAGGTATAAAAGTCAAAATCAAAAATCTGCGATTAATAAATTATTTTTATCTGGGAGAGAATTATGAAAATTGTATCTACTATCTTGCTTATATTGAGCTTAAGCCCATCTATTAATGCGGCAACTTTAAAGAACACAACTAAATTGAAATTAGCTTCTTTAGAAAAAATTGCCAAGGAATACAAAACAATTATTAAAAGTGTTGATGATACCAGTTTATCACGAGTATCTGTTACCAAAAAAACGAAGAATGAAAATTGGGCTGATATTATCTCAAAAGTATACCTTAGAAATACCTATGTAGACGAGGCAAACGCTACCTTGAAAACGTTTTTTAAAAAAGCTGGATTAAAAGCTGAAAAAGAAGCAGAAATTGATTCCGATATACAAGCTAGCTTTACCCAGATGGTAGAGTCAGGGGCTTATTTGAATGAAGATGAAGTTGCCAAAAAAGCTTTAATGGAAAAAGTTTTACCGTTAATTCAAGCAGCAGCTAAGTTAAAAAATGTTGCTTTTTATGAAGCCAGTTTTTCGGGTGCATTTGATATTGACTATAGTGCATTTGTCATAGTTGATACTTTCAATAATCAAATTTTATCTTTAGAGGCTGGTTATAGCGAATAGTTAAATGGTTTCATTAGGAATTGACTCGCATCTAGAATTAATTCATTCTGAGAGCTATATAAGTTTGAGGAGAAGAACATGAAAAAAATATTCATTTGTACTCTCCTTTTTGCATCTTTTACTAGCATGGCCTGTCTTCACTACTCCCAAAGTTATGAGGGGCAGGTGACTGAGAATAAAAAAGAATTTTTTCTTTTTGCCAATAAAGAAGGTTTCCATCTGGTAACCAAAACAAACCTTTCAAGTGAAAAAGAACTCCCAGAAAGACTGGATTGGATTTTCCCCCTTCCTGCTCTTCCAAAAAGATATGAGGAAGTTGATCCTGGCCTATTTAAGGAACTGCATGAGCTCACAACTCCAGTAGCAAAGGGTGGCCGGGGTGGAGCTCTTGATCAAAACATCAGTTTAAAAGAGGGAATGGTCGAACATCCTGCCCAGCTAGTCGGAAATTATAAAATTATTCCGCTCGAGATAAAATCGGTGAATTCGAAAACAGCTTCTGTTTTAGATAAATGGTTAAGCGATAATAAACTAAAAGCAATGTCCAAAGAAAAGCAAACTCGGTACTTAAAAAAGGATGCGGTCTTTCTGGTAATTCAATTGGATCTGAAAGGAATGAAGTCGAGTGAAGTGAAACCACTCCACATCGTTTTACCGGCACAGAAAACATACTCTTTGCCTATCCATTTCACTCACGATGACCGAAGCTTTGAACTCGACGTCTACAGCTTAAACTTTACATTGAAAGAGGAAAACCGTGGACTTAAACTTTTTCACAATACTAAATTTATCATAGAAGACCCGTCATTTCCCCTTTTGAAAAAGATCAGCAATATAAATCATGGTGATTTATTCAAGCATCAAAGAGCTTTCAGTGGCGCTGACAAAAGTGATGATCCATTGTTTGTAATTGGGGATCTAAAGTAGAAGGGGCGCAGGCTGAACTAACACTATATTACGAAATACCAACACCAAGCTGGGCTCGAACAAAATAGTTGGTTCTTTTGTGAAATCGTCTAGATTCTATACAATTCCCTCAATTCAAATTGAAATATATTCAGGGCCTCTATAAATCAATCACATTTCTGTCAATAATATGGGTATTACAAAATTACCGATCATAAGATTGTGAAAATAAGCAACACTTATTATGAAAAAATCAATTTGAGGGATTACCTTATGAGAACTAAGATTTTATTATTGGCCTTGATCTCAACTTTTACAGTATTTGCTCAAGAGAAAGTCCAAGAAGAAATTCTAGAAGAAGGGCAATTTACAGTTGAAATAGGTGAAGCCGAAGAAGTGAAGGATGCTAAAATCGAACCTTTAACTTTCAATGAAAATAAAGAAATGACCTCTTTTCTGGTAAAAAGACCGGGGCAAAACCCACTTATTATTGGTATGGGCGAAAGGAAAGTGGCCATCATCAATGCTTATGCTGGAGCCCAAGCATTTTTTGGTGTGAAGGCAGGCATAGATCTATTTGATACACTTGAGTTTGGCGTACAGGCGACCAACTCTCCAGGTGGCACGTCAGATAATCCGATCTCAGTTGGAAAATCAAGAACCGGCTTCCATGCCAACCTCAAAATTTACCCTTTTAAAAATCATCCATTTGATCCATGCTTTTATTTTGGTGGAACATACACAGATATACAAAGAAGAAGAATCGCACCAGGATACTACCATACTATTGAGACAGGAAAAGTTGTAGGTGGGCATATTGGCATTCGTATCGATCAACTTAAAGAAGGAAACGAAAACTCAAGGCATCGTATAGGAATTGAGATTGGTTATGAAAAAAGTCTTAATGGCCTAGATAAATACGAATATAACTTAGATGGTGCACCGATAAGCACAGGACATAGCTACGCCATGCCTACTTTCAATCTTAACTACACCATTAGATTGTTCAAATAATTGGTAAGATTTTCATTTTCCTGGAGTGACATCCCAGATCAGTTTATCTGTTTCATCCAGATGAAAAACCATTTCTCGTGGTACAAGTTTATTGGAATCATAGACAGTTAAAATCGTTTCTTGATCTTTTTTGTGGAGGCCATAAACCATCACCACATGTTGAAAATAGAGCATCAGCGGAAGATTGCCTTGAGATAACTTTTGTTCAAAAGCATTCAAAGTGTTTTTTACGTGAAGAAGATCTTTTGCCGTTGAGATTTTTCCTTTGCTCGACATAAGTTTAGGGTAGTGCTTTGCAATTTCGATAATCGCGATGTCACGATTATAAAGGACAGACTCTCTTAAAAATTCTTCTTTATGGGCGAGGCAAAGATCATAGAGATTTTTATAACCTGGAACAATCACTTTCGAGTCTAATTTTTTTCCTTTACGATGGGCCTGCACTAATTTCTTGATGATACCCCGAACATCTCCTTCACCTAAGCTCTCATCAAAAAGAGCATTCAGAGAGAACGCCGCCGTGACTCCTGCTATTCCCTGACAGGCACCTGTTTTAACCGCCAAGGGTCCCCAGGGCCAGGGTGCCGCCTCTGCCATTTGTGGGTCAGCATTTTTAAAACAGAGTCGATCGTGAGCAAAGTCAAATGGAGTGGAAGCATATGACGAAAGAGAAAAAAATATAAAAAAGAGAGATACCATAAGAAAATTATCACTATGATGCAGTATATTTATCAAGGACAAAGTTCCAGAATCATAGGATCTATATTTCAGTCAGTGTGAGGATGCTATTCTTGGGTCAGGCCTGTTGGAAGATCTTTGAGAGTGCAATAATAACTACAACCGAAAATACTATTTGTCGCAACTTAACAACAAAATCAGCTTTAAGATGATGAGTATATTTTTTTAGTATAACAACTGCTGATAAAATCCCAAGCAAGAGGAATAAAAAGCCCTTTCCGAACTCAAATTCCGCTCCTTTATAAATTTGAATTATCAGTGAGCTTAAAGAAGATAATCCAACTGCAAAGAGACTCGTGGCCACTGCCTGAGGTTGTGAAAAACGATAAATTCCAAGCAAAACAGGAAGCATGAGAACTCCTCCACCAAGGCCAGTGAAAGTTGTCAAAGTTCCTAAAATCAATCCAATCACTAAAGAAACCCACAAACTTTGATGTGATTTGACAGAATCATTTTTAATTCTCAGTGGGAACCAAACAGTATAAAGGGCATATAAAGAAATTGCTGACAGCAAAATCGCAATCCAAAAAGAAGAAAGGTTCTCTTTAAAAGGTACAGTTAAATAGCTTGCTATCGCGGATGAGACCACAATGGCAGCACCTATTCGATATTGTGTAAAAGATTTTTGAGCAAAAAAATTTAAAAGAGAAGCTACTACCACAGCCACTAAAGAATAAAGTGAAGCTTCTTTTAAACTTTGCCCCATAAATTGCATGAACAGCGGAATAGCAATGAGGGCACCACCTGCTCCAGTCAGCCCCATGACAATTCCAATCAATACACCACAAAATAAATCAATCATTTAATTTTATCTTCTAAAAGCTTAAAAATTCCCATTCCCGTAAGCATAGAGGCAACGAAAATAATGATATTCAGATTTCCACTACATAAAGCAACTATTCCAGGCCCAGGACAAATTCCAGTCCATCCCCATCCTAATCCAAACAAGGCAGCACCAGACAAAAGTCGAACATCCAAATCTTTACGAGTAGGTAAATGAAACTTGCTGTCTAGTAAGGGAGATTGTCTCTTTTTAATGAAGTAAAATAGTATTGAATGAACAAAGATAGCTCCGGCCATGACACCTATTAATGAATAATTCCAATCCCCGGTAACATCCAGGAAGCCACGAACAACTTGTATCTGAGTCATGCCAGAGATTCCTAATCCTAAAGCGAAAATCAGACCAACGATGAATGCGATAAGACTTTTCATAGCGAACCTCGCATAAGCTTAAAAATAAAAACACTTATAATACCAAAGAGGATAAAAGTTAAGGTGGCAACAATAGAACGGGTAGAAAGACGAGATATACCACAAACACCATGACCCGAAGTACATCCATTCCCGAGAAGGGTCCCGAAACCAACTAAGAGTCCCGCGAAAACATAGTCAAACCATAATGCTCTCGAAATTTGAACAAAGGCTTCGGGTCTTAAGTATTGAAGTATTATTCCACCAAAGAGCAAACCACCAATAAAGGCGAATCTCCAATCAAGATCATTTTTTTGTGGCTTAACAATCCCACCTAAAATACCACTAATGCCAGTTACCCTTCCGTTAAACAACATCATTAAACTAACTGCCAGTCCAATCAGGACTCCACCAATTAAAGCATTGATCATTTTATACCTCACCTATTTTGAAAGCTCTCCTTTTAACCGAGTCCACGAATGCTCAAGCCTAAAGGCTTTATAACCATTTTCTCTTAAATAATTTACAGAATACGCCGAAAGGGCGCACATTCTTCCGCGACAGAATACGAGTATATTTTTTTTCTTGGGAAGCTTTGACAGCTTTTGTTTCAGATCTGGTTGAGCAATATGAATTATTTCTGGATATTCTTTGTCATCTTCAATTAACTCATCATTTGGTCTAACATCGAGAAGGATTACTTCTTTATTTTTTAATAATTTTCGTGTTTCTATCCAATCTAGAGTCCAATTAATTTCGCCGTACATATCCTTAGAATCAATTTTCAACGTAGGATCAAGTTTTTGTATAAAGTCCTGATAGGCTTCCCAAAAATCTAAAACGGGCGGCTCTAAAGTGTAAACTCGCTTTTGTCCCATACTTTCCACACTAACCAGTCCCTCACTCAACATTTTTCTTAAGTGCATTGAAGTATTGGCCACACTTTGATCTATTTTGTCCGCCAGAACTTCGACTGTCAGCGGAGCCTGAGAGAGAAAGTGAATCAAGCGGATTCTGACAGGAGCGGCCATGGCAGCCAATAATGAAGCCATCGACTCAAAGATGCCAGCTTGTTGTTTCTTAAGTACTTGTAAAGTATCCATACTCAACCTCTTAGTTCAAAGTATGACACAAATCATTTAATTAATCAATTGAATAATTAAATAAGGTAAGATACACTAGCCTTGAGGTACAAAATGAAAATACAACATTTTTTTGATCCAGATACATTTACCCTTACGTACTTAGTAATTGATGAGCTAACTAAAGATACAGTTGTGATCGATCCTGTATTAGACTTTGATCCACCATCTGGAATAGTGGATGATCACAGTCTTCAGTTTGTCATAAATTACATCAAGGACCATCAGTTAAAGGTAAGAGCAATACTTGAAACTCATGCCCATGCTGATCACCTTTCCAGTTCCCAAATCTTAAAACAGATCTTTCCCGATGCAGTTCATGGCATTGGAGAAAAAATTAAAATTGTCCAAGAAGTATTCAAAGCTCATTTTAATATGGATGATTTGAAAACGGATGGTTCTCAATTTGATCACCTTTTTAAAAATTATGAAGAGGTTACATATGGATCACTCAACATGAAGGCCATCCCAACTCCTGGGCACACACCAGCTTGTATGAGTTACCAATTTGGAGATGCGCTCTTTGTGGGAGATGCAATCTTTATGCCTGACTATGGGACTGGAAGATGTGACTTTCCAAAAGGTAGTGCACATGATCTTTATCAATCGATTTCAAAAAATTTATATTCATTACCTGACCAAACTCGAATTTTTGTTGGCCACGACTATAGTCCTGGTGGACGTGAAATGCGCTACCAGACGACGATTGGCGAAAGTAAGAAAAATAACATTCAATTAACTGCAAAAACAACTGAAGCAGAATATATTACTTTTCGGGAATCAAGAGATAGAACGCTTAAGGCACCCCGCCTACTTTTGCCAAGCATACAAGTCAACATCGATGCGGGGCATTTACCTAAAATGGAAAACAATGGAAAATCCTATTTGAAATTGCCCTTAAATCCAAAGTTAAATCTAGGAAAGCTTTAGAGGTAAATGATGAAAATAAAATCATATCAAAAAGATGGCATACCAACAGTTAATCCGGAGGACATTCTTTCAATTTCAAGTTATCAAATTATTGACGTTCGAATGCCTGAAGAATTCACCGGTGAGCTTGGACATATTGAGAATGCTCAGCTTGTAACTCAGGGGCCTGAGCTGGAAATTTTTTTAAATAAAAACAATAAAACAAATCCACTTATATTTGTTTGTCGCTCTGGTGCTCGTTCTGGAAAAGCCACTCTAGCAGCTCAACAAGCAGGCTATAGTGAAGTCTATAATATGGATGGCGGTATGCTGAAGTGGAACGCTTTAGAATTGCCTATCAAAAAATAATAGAATAGAAAGGAATTATCATGATGAAAGCTGAATTAAGTTGGAAAGAAGGTATGCAGTTTAGTTGTAACAATCACGGGATTCTTACAACGATTGATGCCGCAAGTGAATTTGGGGGCAAGGAAGCTGGCCCAACTCCAAAAGAGCTTATTCTCAATGCCATGATGGGTTGTACTGCTATGGATGTGGTATCCATGTTAAAAAAGATGAGACAAGATATTAGTGAGTTTAATATGACAATCGAAACTGAAAAAACGACTCAGCATCCGATCCATTTTAAAACTGCTTGTTTAAACTTCAACCTAAAAGGTAATATCGAAGTTGAAAAGCTTATTAAGGCAGTGGATTCATCTCTGTCTAAGTACTGCGGAGTAAATTATATGATTTCAAAAAGTTGCAAAATAACTTTTAAAGTCACCCTGAATGATCAATTAATAAAAGAAGGTCCTGTTACATTTATTGAACCAATTACTGAGGAGTAAAAATGAAGAAGAATATTCACCCCATCGAAAGAGTAACGAGAGTCATTATAGGTTTAGTGTTAATGTCATTGGCCTTTGTGGGTCCAAGTAATCTATGGTTTCTTTTGGGTATTATCCCCGTTTTAACAGGGTTCATCGGTTGGTGTCCTCCCTATCAACTCCTTGGCATCTCAACATGCAAAGTGGAAACGAATTAGTTTATCCTTCGGGCAATGAAAGGAAATATTTATGGATCACACCTTTAGCATATGTCCGCACTGTAAAAGTTTAGTTAAACTCAATCGTACTAAAGCGCTCAAACAAACACCTCTTTGCGGAAAATGCAAAGAGGAACTTCAGTTGCATGGTTTGGTTACAGAAGTTTCCGAAGAAAACTTCGAGCGTATCTTAGCCAAAAGCGATTTACCAGTGGTAGTCGACTTTTGGGCCAGTTGGTGTGGCCCGTGCCGTACGTATGGGCCTAAATATCAGAAAGCATCAGAGCAATCTAACAGAGCTGTGTTTCTTAAAGTGAATACTGAAACATCTCAGAGACTCGCTCAGCGATTGGGTATCAAAGGAATTCCTTGCACCATTCTCTTCGTTGAAGGAAAAGAAGTTAAAAGACAAAGTGGTGCAATGGGAATAGATCAAGTAAAAAGTTTTATTGGTTAGTTAACTCATTTTAAAATTCTAATAACCATGTCACATCTGGACTACCAGACGGGTCACGTCAAATGCTTCCTGCCGGAACATATAGGAATGATTAGCACTACTTTGTGAAATACTACACAATCTGCCCTATTCACTTATTAGTCCCAACGTGTCCAAATAATATTATGATCAAATGAACCGTAAGCTGAGCGATGAAGAATAAAATAACCAATCGACGTCAAAACTTCTCAAGTAATTCCCGTTTTTAATTTGTAACATGTAGTAGGATTTGGATAGAGCAATGTCTCTACTGAACAGTTAATTTCTTTTTTCAGTAATTTATCAATAGTCGAAATCGCCATTTCTTCATTCAAAATTTCATATTCTTCCACTTCGTTAGATCCAAGATGAAAAACTCTAGAATTCATGGAATGATTCAATGAAATCTTATAATAACAACTGCTCACTTGATCTTGAGCAAAGGAATGAGAAAAATTAAATAGGAACATGACTAAGATTAAATATTTCATAAAGTACTTATGCCACAAATCGAGTTTATTGAAGATAGAGTCTGCAATGTTTACAAAATATCGATGATTTAGCTCTTTATAAAGCAGAATCGCAAAATTTAAGTCAATGTGAGAATAAAATTTCCAATATAAATACTAAAAGTGAGTCCGTAGGACGTTCCTTGTTCTCCATGAGAGATGGCAGCAAGGTAGTTTTTTTTATCAAAAATGAAAATTTCAGATTTAGTCAAAAGTATAAATTAACTATTATGCCTTAAAAAAGGTAATTACAACAATTGATACACAATTAATAAAATGTAGGTGGGAAACATGAATTGTTGTCAAAAAGAGCTTGTAAAGCTTATTCAAGTCTATGAAGCAAGAATAGGAAAAACAGAGAACTACCTGGTAGAGTTGGATTTCAAAGGAAAAAGTAGTTCTCTCAATTATAAAATTAACGACAAATTAGTGATATTGTTAGGGCAAATAATTAAAGATTTAAAGCAAATCTCCGATAGTATTAGTCATGAACAAGAAGATGAAAGTTTACACAAAAGAAATTCCCTTGGACCTTTTAAAAGATAAGCTTCTTACTCAATTTAATCATTTTTCTTATGATTATCATGTTGGATTTACTTTTTTTATTGAAGGTTTTTTTTCTGCGGTTGAAGTATTTGATGTTATAGATGGAGGGGACATTTCAACAAGCTCTTGTGCCGAACATGCACTGAAAAATGTGAAAAGACGTCGCCAATCAATACATATCGGTGATGAGAAAGTATTTTATCAAGGCTCTATGGATGCTTGTCAAAAAATATTACAACTATTCGAATTGAGTTATAGTGATATTCAAGCGGCCTAATCTACATTTTCCCAACGAACCTCACATGTATTTAAATTTTTACAAGGATGGATTGAAGGGATGCATTTGAAAAAATGATTTTTTAAACTTTTCGCATTATCCACAATCTCTCTCCTTCCTTCCCTCCAAATCCCACTGAAAGCTTTGAATGAAGCAAAAAAGGAAGATTTTTCCCTGAAAAAGACGAATAGGGATAATGGTCTGGCTCATTACACAATCTGGCCCGCACAGGATTTAAAACAATATAGCGATAGGTCTCACGGTATAAATAAGCCGTTTGTATTTTCTTATAAGCCAGATTCAAATGACCGACTCCCTCAATCGCTAAATCGAGAGATTTCATCTCGGCCAGCAAGTGAAAATGATTAGGCATTAAAACGTAGGCATGGATTTTAAGTTTTAATTGCGGATTGGCGAGCGAGAGTATGGAAATGTCCCAAAGTTTATAAAGGGGAATTTTGAACGGATTGCGATCATGAGTTCGGCCCGCCAGGTGATAGAGTTCGTACTTTTGCATAGAGGAGACTTATGCAATGATATGAATATTGTTAGATTGATAAGTTCTTGATTAATGAGCTTATACTTCATCATAGTGACCGTAATGCGACTGATGTTTACGGTATATTCGGTATAGGGCTGAGATATAGAATTCCCAGCCAAAAATAATAATAAAATATAAAGGATACTATTGCCCATTTAATGAATTATCAGAAACTTACCTCTAAAAGGCCGTCTAATACATTGACACATTTTTGGCGTCTCTGAAAATAATTCAAAAGCCCAAAAGAATTTTTTAAATCCTGATAACCTAAGAGAATCTAAGATAACACAAAGATGTGATCCCAATCTTAATGGGACACTATTAGGGTCAAATTATGAAATTTCTTAAATTATAACTTTTCATCCTATGCCTAGCATTTAACGTTGTAGCAAATGCAAGCTTGGTTTCAGAAAAAATGGATACTTTTAGATCTAACCACGAAATTTTATCTGATGAAGAATATAAAACATATGTTTCATATTTTGTATCGATAGGAGAAATAGCCGTTCCTGAATTTTCAAATTTTTTAAATGACTCTAACGAAGATAAAAGAGTTCGACTTATTTCTATTAGAGCTTTAGATGGTATCAATTCTCCTCAAGCACTTCAAATTCTACAAGATTTTATCACTCATGGTGATGAATCTGGTGATGATTGGTTACTGATTGGAAATTGTAAAATGATATTTCTAACAAGAAGTGCACTACAATATTCCAAAAAAATTAAAGAATTGACGAGGGAAAATCGTGAAATTGAAAAGAGATATAATCTTGTTCCAATATTGCCAGAAGGTATTGATAAAATAAATGTTACCAATTAAAGAACGATTCACACCGGTGAGTCTTGCTGTCTCTCGATCAGACCAATTAAAAAAATAATGATCGGATAAATAAAGCCCAATATCTAATTAAAACGACCCGAGGCCAAATGATCTCGGGTCGTTTTCTTTTAATGGAAATTCCCTAGTACTCAAGGTATTTTCGCACTAGAAATTAAAACCTAAGTAAGCTCCAAAGCTTGAATATTTAATCGCGATCCCGGGATCCCCTGATCCTTGAGTTCTACGATAGTCAACCCCAACTGAAGCCATATCTACAATTTTATACTCTACCCCTGCACCATAATGGTAACCGATATCTAAATATGAAGTATAGTCCGACGGTGGTGAATTCACCATGAAGGCCATACCAATAGGTATGATCCATGGTCTAAGTTTACCGTCCATAATCCCGTCAAAACGATACTTAGGTGCAACTACAACAGCTAATTCAGTGATTGGAACGTTTCCTTTACTCGGTGAAGTTCCCGCCACTGTACCGATAGCATTGGTCACGTATTGATCTTTGAAGCGGTTATAATCCAACATGATTTCTCCCAAGAGAGAGTTAGATGGAAAAAGAGGACAATTGAACATTTTTAAATCGACTCCGGCAGAAAAGTTTTTTCCTTTTTTGCCATCATTTTTTCCCGTGGCCCCTTTTACGTCAGTGAAAATTTCACCTTGTCTTGGTCCATCCAACTGAGATTGTCCGTAACGATAGAATACCTGATTGCCTTCAGCGAAGACATTACCCGTGAAACCGATTGCCAGTGCCAGAAACATAAGCTTCTTCATATTTTCTCCTTGGTTTAATAAAAACATAATCGAAGAAAAGAAAAATGTTGCCCATGATCTAAAACAAGCAGAAGGTTAAGAAATATCAGGTATTTTTAAGTTTACGAAATAGTTGATAGATCGCGAAAAGACCTTTTTTTGACCATACTTGTATCATTATCAATGCCTCTCTATTTGAGTTATCAATTCTCGAAGGGTTCTGGACTTCAGAACTCCTTCAGAGGTTTTTTATAATAAAATAGTCGGGCTAGCAAAGTCAGTCTGAGGCAGAACTTTTTTTCAAGTAGATCAGTCTTTAATTTTACTTCTTTTGATGTTCACACCAAAGTGAGTTTATATAATTGACATCTTCTCCTAGCATAATTTGCTGAGAACGTATTCTAGCAATTCTTCTAACGTCCCCGCGCTTAATATCAGCACTACCGTTAACATAATCTCTGTATCCTAAAGCTTTACACAGACGGCTTTTATTGACCAGTGGTCCAAATGCAGCAACATCAGAAACCAAAGAGAAGGTGGCGTAAGGTGATACTTTGTCCATGTTATTTTCTCTTTCCAGAATTTCTGCACATACTCTCGTTGCTCCTTCCCAAACATGGCCATACTCTTTGCCACAGAAGGCGTAAGTTGAGATTGAGCCTAGGGCCATCATTGTAAAAACAATTGTCTTAATCATAGTTATTCTCCTTTTAAAGACCCATTAATTCTTTTAATCTTTTACGATCAAAGCGAGTTGGGTCATACGTTTTAAATATATGTTTTTTTAATTTTTTTGCATTCGTAAATTCAATACCTTCAAGTCTTGCTAATCCTCGACAGCGAGTTTCGGGATCGAATTGTTCAACTTTTAAAAATGCGAAGGTGTTGTCTAGGCTTCTTACATAGTTTGTTTTAATTAATAATTCGGTTAACTCATTAAGATTTAGAGTTTTAATACTCAAGTAGCGTGCGTGAAGAGTCGAATTCTCCACAGAGAGTTTATATTTATAAATGAGCTGGTTTAATTTCATTAAGACATTGAACGTAACTTCTTTTTCAATAAGTTCTTTGATTGTTTCTAAAAGAAAACTTGGGGCTTCTTTTGCAATACGATCAAGCTGAGTATCGTTAAGGTTAAGGAAGCTTGCCTTTACTAAAGATGAGGATAAATGGTTAAGATTAAAACAGTCTGTCAGTGTTAGCTTCCCGGAGCTTTCCAGTGCCATATATTCTATATCTAGCTCACGCTGTATAAAGAGTTGTTTTTTTGCTTCAAAGTAGTCTTCTAAAGTTTTCAGGTTCAGATTGTACCAAAGCTCTTTTTCCGGAATTTCGACAAGAGCATATCCTCCGAACCAATCAGAGCACGACTTGTTCTCACGACAGTAAAAGAATGAGCGCTTCTTCGTTTCAATGTTATACGATAAACCAATATAGTCATATATAATGCGATTATCACCAACAGCATAGGCAACATTGGCTTCTCCCGAATTGATAAAAGCAAATGGTCCATAAAGCTTTAAACAATCTTGAATTGCATCTTCTCTTGAGAAAACATGTGTCTTGTTAACACCACAGCTTTTTTCTTGGGAGAAAAGAGGGACTCCGACTAAGGTTGTATTTTTAATCAGAACTGCAATTTGTGATTCGCGAAAATCTGAACTGTTAATCATTTGGTGGAAATTTGCGACAAAAGAACGAACTTTCAAGTTTCTGAAGTCGACTTCTTTTGCCCCCATTAAGCCGTGAAGCATTTCGTGCACCATCAGATATTTTTTATGATCACTAAGAAGTAAATCAAACAGCTTAGAATTTAAAAACACAACATCATTTAATCTAATTGCGATTTGGTTACCTTGGTCGTCCTGATCTATAAAAACAGAATCTTTATCAGTAGTGTTCACTTTAACTAGTTCCTGGCTGGTAAGACAAATTGATGTCTTTACCATTTGTGTCTTAATCGCTTTCTTTAAATCGTCATTAACTTTAGTGAGATAATTATCCACAACGTTGTAATCAGTGATTTTCTCATTAATAAAGTCGTAAGTTGAATACCAGTGACAGTTGCTGGAAGTTTGAAGGTCTTTTAAGTACTCGATCCCTTCTTTAGAAATACTTTTTCCACCATTTCCCGCACCTGATCCAGCATCAGCAAGTGCTGTCGCTGTGAAAGCACACAAAAGCATCAAGATAGATTTTTTCATTTTGTCCTCAATTCTTTATTCACTAATTTCTTGTAAGCTGAAAAATTGCATTCCAAGACAGTAAACTTTTGTTTTATTTTTACTTGCGCAGTATTTTTCATCAAAACGTTCTCTGAAATCTCTCAAGTCCTTCTTGGCTTCTGGAATGTCCTTTTCGTTGATGGCCAAAACCATCGAAGAAAAGTCTCTGTGCTCCAGTGACTGAAGAGTTAAGGCGTCACTGGCCTTACTAAGAAGTTGACGATGAAATTTTTTTACAGCATCGCTTGGAATTCCACCTGGTTCAGCAAAGAATTGCCCCGCGAATTTAAGATTCCCGGCATCATCTTTAGCGAGCATTTCCAGACGTAGTAATCTTTCAATTGCAGCTTTTACTTCGATCTCACTTATCCCCAAGCTTTTAGCAATCAGGCGAGGATTAGATGAAAAACCTTTCACCAAAGTTAATTCCATAATGGCGAAGTGGTACCAGTCAGAAACAATTTTGAAATGATCAAGATTTATATTCTGATAACTCGTCTTAAGGTCTTTAAGTTTTTTCTCTGCTTCTGCTTTCTGGATTTTTGATCGAGCGTGTTTCTTTTGTACTAAAGAACAAAATAGGCTCTTTTCTTTCCCACTAAGTCCTAATTGGATTGCGATATCCCCTGCTGATTTAGTAGAAAGTCCAATTTTTCCGTTCATGACATGCGACAAACGTTGAGGGGAAATTTTTAAGTCGCGAGCAAAGGCGCGAAGTGAATATTGAACATTTCGTTCGCAACGTTCGCTAAATTTAGCTTTGAGAATATCTAGAAAGTTCTGCTCCATACGGATGCTTATAACAATGAAGTTCCGAAACGGTCAATACTTCAGGCTACAATGTGTAGCTTAAGGGAGCCTTGGTCGTTATAAGTCATAGGGATTACAAGGGAATGGGAGTATCGGGCAATGTGAGCTATATCACCAAATCGGATCATTTTCCTTATCAAAGACTATCTAAATGTACCTGTCATCTCAGTAACGTGGGGATCCTGCTTCCAGTTTTTTTCAAGTTTCAAACTGGTGGGAACGCGGGAATTGTGACCGTTTAAATCAAAGCTTCCAAAAGCAGCTGCAACCATTGCCTCTTCTTCCCTATCGATAGTCTTTGAATGATTTACGGAATCATTTATGTCGAATGTGCCTAAGTCTTGACTTGTGGCAGTCGCAAAAACTTTTATGGAAATAAAAATTGAAAATATAAGTAAGTATTTCAAGATAAACCTCCCTGGCCTTAAAGCTAGATCGGTTTATCTTGAAAAATTCTTTATTAGTAATTGAACTGTGCCTGAAGTCTTAAGAGCTGCCCTCTCTCATCGATGTTCTGGGTCGATGTACCCGACTCTACCAATCGGTCAGAGATAGCGTAAGCTACTGTTAGCTCCAAGGCGGAGTTTGGTTGCCACTCAGACCCAAGCTCCCACTCTGTGGTCACAAAATGGTTACCGTTATCGAGTTTGCGACCTCCATCGTAATCCTGGAAGCGCAGATAGGGATAAAAACGATGGTTCTTATAATTATGGGCATAATTTATCTGAGCGTATCCACCATTGAGTCTTTTCTGAGTCACAGCTCTCATATTTTTATCGTACTCTGGACCTGTCCCAACGTTGTACTCAACTTGTAGGCCAAAAGGCTGAGGAAAATAGATGAAAGATAGAGCTGAGCGCTGATCATAGAAATTCTGCCCCGTAGAAAGCTTATATTTTCCCTCATAGGCCTGTAGAGAGGCTTCAATGAATTGCCCACTGGCAAACTTAAATGGATAGGTCACACGAACCACGCGGTGTAGATCATTATTCTCTTCAGGCTTATTCAGGGTTTGACCATTATACGCCCCAATCGCCAGCATACCGTAGTCCCCTGAACCTTTGAGTGTATTGTTGGCAAGATCCTTAAAGCGTTTTCTCACTTCTGTAGGAGCGTACATTAAAAAGACACCTGTATCACGTTCGTTCGGAGCACCAGTGTTCAAAGCATCATCACGATCTAAGGGAGCTCGGTTAGAACTAGACTGAAGATTACTAAATCCATACGGCACTTTTGAAATACCTGTTCTCACCCGCCACTCTTTATCTTGAGAGAGAGCGTAGTCAAAATAAGCATCTCTGATCTGAAGGTAGTTCTGAGGGGTGCTACCCGCCGTTGAATCTTGAGCGTAATCAGGCTGAATATAGATATAGGCCCGGTCAGTCACTTCACCGAATAAAATTAATCGAGCACGTCTTAAAAAGAAGCCTTTATTAGACCCAATGGACCTATCTGTACTACTTGAATTGAAATCAGGGTTAGTTTCCATGAGACGATTATAACGAATTTGGGCGTAACCTCTGAGTTGAAGGCGCTCGTACCACTTGGTCGCAAGTGTCTCATTGACTATTTTATGAATGTCGGCCAGGGAAGTACTCCCCTGCTCATAAGGCTCAGCATGGGCCCTTACTGAAAGTAGGACAATGATTAAGTAAATGAAGCTCATAAGAAGTCTCCTCGTAAGCAATTTAGTTAGTCGAAGGATATTCATACAATTTTCAAGAGGCTTTGTTTGTTAAGAAAAGATGAAGCTTTTAGCCCTTGGCCTCAATGCTTATTGATTTGTCATGAATCTGGGCCAAAAGGTTGATCCACAAACCCTGCGAACAACTGTAACCTCAGGTTTTTTTACGCTAAAATTGTCTATGTAGTTTCAATAGTAAAGATGGACTGATTCTCGGTGCACAAAACCAACAATTCTTCTTTAACAACATAATAGGAGGGAATATTGCGTTCCCTTGGCGTGACGACGAAAAGACAATTGCAAACTCCTTTCAGTAGAAAACGAACCGCGGATACTTGATTAATTAATTTTTCCACTAAACTGGAGCGGCTTCATAGACGATAAAGAGGCGTGAAAATATGTATTGTTTTTATTCTCTTTTACGCTTTTGGGGCCTTCGCTCTTTGTGTTCCTGATTATGATCAAGGCATAGAAAAATTCGATGAACTCAAAATTAATGTTGAGAAAATAGAAAGTCAAATAACAGGAGACTGCCCAGTCCCTGAAACTCTCATTCGATTTACTATCAAAATAAGTACGACACCTTGTCCAGATCTTTCCAAATTAGGCTTGAATTACTCGAAGGCTTTACTTTTTTTCGAAAAAAATTATGGGCCAGTTCCAGGCCCCCTTAATCTTGTCATCGGAGAGGGAATTCGTCTGGGCTATGATCCGAAAGAAGACTTCATTCACTTCTCAAATACTAAAAAAGTTATCAATATGGGATTGAACTCTGATGACATACAGATTCATGAACTTTCTCATTTGCTTATTTGTCATCGCTTCCCGGGTTTTTGTAAAGATATGAATAATGAGCGGACGGCGATCGCTGAGGCCCATGCCGATTTTTTTGCCCGTGTCTTTAATCCTGACGATTGTTTTGGTGAACAGGCCTACAAAGATAAAGAATGTTTGAGAAATTATAAGACTACTTTGGATTATCGTTTGGTAACCGATGAACCTCATACCAAGGGAAATATCCTTGTGAATTATATGCTGGATAAAAATGTCAGTCACCAGTCGCTGAGAACTTTTTTTGAAGGTGAGGATTATTCTTTGAACGCTCTTATTCCTCAAAAAGATCGAAACCTGTTTCTTCCTTCAGTGAAAGTGCAAACTGAAAATTTAAAACCGAGGTCAATCGATGACCTTGCATTTAAAATTCTCCCCTCGAGTGAAGGGAGCATTTCTTTTGATTTAAGTCAGGAACTGGTGACGAAATATCCTAGACTAAAGGCCAATGTAGTTCCAATTAAAGGAAACGAAAGTTTTCAGATCAAAACTCAAAGTGAAGCAGGTAAAGTCAAAGTCTCGGTGAACTCTGATAGTCAGAAAAACACTTATGGTGTCTACAATCTGATTTATGAAAATGAGGGTGTGGTGGTAGGTAGTATGAAATTCTACCTACAGAAGTCGTCCCCGTAATTTATCGTCGATAAATAAGGCGCTAAGGCTTCAAAATAGCTGCCCTTAACCATTTACCTTTCCTATAATATGGGTATTTGTTAAACTTCGCAGGCAGAATAGTCGTGTGACAAATTTAATCAACCAAAAACGTTATTGTTAGACGGTCCAAAGGTTTCCCAAAGATCACATTCAAGACTTTTGAATATCAGCCAAGGTTACTTCTCGCTGAAGATTTAACTTCTTTTGGTAAGCTTTCTGCCAGTGTGGTTTTGCTAATAATTCTTCAATTTCCATATTTAAAGCTGGAATATTCTTTTTAACAAGCTCGTCTATTATTTCTGTGTGCTGGCTCCAGGCAGGCTGACGGCTTAATACACGTTCAATGATTTTCCTAAGAACAGGCCATTCTTGTTCTTGGATAATTTGATTCATGAGCTTGGGCTGTACCCAATGATCCATACCTAAAACTCTAATTAGACTATCCTGATATTCTTCACTCTTTATAAGCTTGATGACAATATCATCACGAGTTGACCATTCAGGGCTTGTTAATAAATTATTAATAATAGTTTTACTAAAAGTATCTCGTCCAATGATGGGATCAAGAACATGTGATATTTGTACAGACTCAGGGTTTGATGCTAGTAGTTTAATAACTTCCAAATCTTTTTCTGTGTTTTTAGCAAGTTCTTCTACCCAGTGGTGATTTTTATTCCATGGCTTTGCTGAGTAAAGATACAAAAGGTGTCTTGCGGCATCCTTTTTTTGTTTTATTTCTGCAATCAAATCAGAATCACTTTTGCCTTGTCTCTTTGCCATAGATTCATAGAACTCTGAGTTCTTGGTCATGCCATCGTTTTTACTGATACATGAAATAAATTTCCATAGGCTTGGGTTCGAATGATCTAAAAAAGCGGCTTTCCTTAAATTTTTTAAAATTAGCTTCTTCTCTTCACAAGTTGATGAACTGGTTTTTTCTAATCCATCTGTGCATTCAGGAAATCCTTTTTGCGCTTCCTTGATAACCTGAGGTGCGTTGATGCTTATATTGTAGGTTTTTTCGTCGGCCAAACTTTTCTTAAAGCACTCTTTATTGTTTTTACATTTCTCTTTTAAGCGAATAGCTACTTCAGCTATTTTGTAACTATTCAACATCCCTGAACCTAAACTGTTAGGTGCAGGGTAATTAGGAAAAGGAAGTGCTGTTTTCCCTAATAAAAACTTGGATTCACTTGTGTTGAGCTGGTATCCAGTCAACACAGTAAATGAAGCAAGAGCGGCTGTAACCTGAGGAGCAGCTCCACTCGTTCCACCGAATTTGACAGGTTCATCACCAATATAGCTAAGTAGAGAATTGTCCGATGGCGCACTAATTGTTGTTTCAGGTGCAAAGTTTGTAAAGGACGACCCCGTTCCATCAGGTGCTAAACTGCTAACCATGATCACCTTGTGATTGGTTGCGATCACTCTTTTGGCATTTTCAGTTAAATTCCCTTCATTTCCATTAGCTGTGATAAAAACAGAATGTTCAGAAACTTTCTCAATGGCTTCGGCGACGAGTTTACTGTCTCTCCATTCGATTGAATTATTAATATATTTTCCGCAATTTTTCTCAGTCAAACATTCAGAAGCTGCTTTTAGATGGGCCGCTTCAGGATTAAAAATGCCATCTACATAACGAATTGCTGGGTTACTATTCGATGGAATTAAAGCCGAAGGCTTTTGTCCGGCGATGAGATTACTTACAGATTCGCCATGTTCATTGGAATCCCATACTTCGATTAGTCCTGGTTCAATTACTGATGATTTCAATCTCTCCCTAACTAGATCGGTCCCAGTATATTCTTGGGCCCAATAAGCCGAGAGTCCAACAATTTTGTGAGGCGCCGGAGTCGTAGGAACAAGCTGGCAATTCAAGTGCTGTGAAAGCTTATTTGTCCACTCCTCTATGCTTAAAGCATCTTTGTTCTGGTCGCAGGAAACGGAATTGTTATGAATCTCTTCAAAGGTCTTAAAGCCATATTTTTCTACGGCGTACGCTGAACCAGAGATTAACAGTGGTAAAAGAATTCTAAACATCAAGAACTTATCGGTAAATAGAGCGGCATCTTAAATAGGGAGAAAAAATGTTAAGAGATAGGATTTCGAAGAATCTTTCTCGTTGGGGCCAACAATTCTTTCGAGCAATTGCTATTGTGTTTGTTCTCCGTATGCGCCCTTAATGAGCGCTAATTTGTAAATCAAAATCTGCTGCTAGCGGAAGCTTAGCATCGTCAACGATCACAAATACGACTGGCGAGCGATTAACCTTAATTCTTGAAGTAAAAATATGCGCAACCCAACCTGGGTTCGCCATCTGTCCATATTCATTAGCTTTACCAATGCCCAATAGATATGAGAATTGTTGGTTCCCTGGAACTTTCCAAATTCTCTTTAATAATTGTTTTGATGCTTCTTTTATGTCTTCCTCGACGTTCTCATATTGAGGTACTAAATCTTGCGTTCGAGGTAATTTATCAAGTTCAGGGTTATCGGGATGAATTGATTGGTAAGCATAATCATCCACTTTCCCCGGGAAGGTATAAGCGGTTACAACCTCATCACCGATAGGAAGGTTTCCCACCCAGTGAGTACAAGAATTGTAGCCACTTTTAGCACAGTAGGCTCCCATTTCCCATGGTTTTTGGACATACTCAGTAATACTATCATCAGCTAGACCATTCATATATTGAGTCATACGTTGAGCTTCCGTAGAAGAAAGCATCACGGTAGGAAGGATGGTTCCAGATCGCTTGTTATATGCACTGAACTTGGTATTATTAGCTCCACTCCAGTGAAGAATTCGATCTTCATGAAGTACATTGAGTGTTCCTTGTTCTGGAGTATGGTAGTGGGCAAATAAGTGTTCGTCTTTCATCAGCTTAGCAAAGTCTTTCATCATAGCTTGATCAACTGCCACCACTAGTTTTTCCGGCCCAAAAGTCGTATAGCCAGGTCCATGGGTGAACGAGCGCTTTAGGGTTGCAGGTTTATGTTTTTTGATGAACTTCCCTAAGATACTATCTGCTGTTGGTTCCAGTGGGTTACCCCCGTGATACATCACAGCTGTTTCTTCAAATGTTTTTTCTCCAAGAGCACGAAAGAGACTACCACCTTCCATAAATTCATCAATACGTGCTTGGATCGAAGCTGTCGGAACTTTTCCTTTCAGATTTTTTCCCAGTACTTCTCTTAAACGTACATCAGCAGCCATTGCCGCATCAGCAGTAATCGATTTTTGAAGATCATCCAAGACTTTATTTAAACTTTGACTCGTGACAAGAAATTCTTCATCGATAATGACATCGTAAACTGAACTCTCTTGCAGTCTTTCTGCTAATTGAGGGTGTTCTGCTTTTAAACTTTTAAATTTTTTGTAAATTTTTGCATTAGCTTTTTTCGCCAAGGTTTTGTTAGCGAGCAGGCTTTCAAGGTGATTTACCTTGGTTTCTATCGTGGTAAAATGCGGAGAGCATCTATCGAGAGCAAAAGTGGGAGTGGCAAAAAAAAGTGAGGACCATAAAATCAAATGTTTCATAAAAAGCTCCATGATTTAGACACGAGCTTTTCGGAAAACTCATGCCTAATATGAAGTATTTTTTAAAGTCATCGCGACTAGATTAATCAACTATTCTCAACAATCACGACAAAGAATTAGATCCAAACTTGAACCAATCTGAACAAGAAGAACCTGACAAATTTAAAAAGTTAAATCCCTGGTCCTTTTCAACCTGAGAAATTCAATTTCAATAACCTTGACTCGGGTCCAACTAGTCCTACTTATTTCATGATAAATGGTGGATGAGAAACCTCATCCACCTTGATAGCAAGAACTAAATTAATTTTTCAAATTGGAATTCATGGCTCACAAAGTTTTTCAAAAAAGTTACATTATTTGTGTACTTCACAAACTTAAAACCAAGCTTCTCTGCCACTTTCATCGAGGCATAATTTCTTGTATCCATTTCAATGATGAAACGCTTTACCTTATAAAGTGAGGAAATATAGTCAATCAGAGCTTGGCTTGCTTCTACAGCAAAGCCATGTCCCAAAAAATCTTTAAAGACCGTATAGGCAACAAACGCTTCCCCTTCCAAAAGAGTTATTTCAAAAATCCCCACTGGTTTTAATGACTTTTTCTCTCGTCCAATCCATCCTAGCCTTATTTCTTTTCCATCAGGAGAAGTCAGCCTTTCTAATTCTTTAAATCCTCCGGCCAGCCATTCTTTTGATGGAGGCACATCACGTTTCATAAAACGGTACAAATCTTTTTCACAAAATGAATCATAAAGTTCAATTGCATGAAGCTCTTTTCGGGGCTCCAATAGCAACCGACTTGACTCTAACAAGTCAATTTTCGTTTTCATTAAATTTCCTTAAATAGTTTTAATTAGATTGAGAACAAAGTAGCTCTATCGTTTTGAATTTTATTTTCCATAAAACCTCCTGTTTTAGATGAGATGAAAAACCAGGTTATGCTAGCTTAGACTATTCAACGAAAAATCTCTGTATACCAACAATATTTAGAAAAAAGATTTTTTTTTACTTTTACTTCTCGTAACAAGATTTAAATGGGTAACTGATCAAGTCATCCCAGCTTGATTCAAGCAATATGTATTCGTACTCTTTAGAATCAACTTTTCCAGTTAAGCCAAATGTGATTTTTTCTTCATTTGCCCATTTTATGACTTGATCTGTAGGAACTTTCCACTGACCACAAGGCTCATCAACACTTATCCGACCTGTCTCCCAAATGACAAAGGGGGATGTATGAGTGATGGGAGCATCAAATCCCCAATACCGAAATTGAGGTGGGCCAGGAAGGCCTTCCCAAGCTCTTAAGGTTGCGAGATCTTTATTTTTCCAAAGATCATATTCGAACTGGTCCATTAAACGAAAGAATGAAATATTTGCTTCATCAATTCTTGATGTAGCGTAAACTGCAAGCGGCATAGATTTTTCGAGTGTATTTTGTGAGCTGAAGAAGTATGCGTAATTCAAAAATTTAGCATCATCAAATTCGCTTATGAAGGCCATATCTTCTCTATGAATTATACTTACCCCTGAGCTAATGCCAATATTGCCATTTGACATAACAGTGGTTACACCTTCCTGATCAAGGTTTACTTGCTCTAAATTAATTAATAATGGCAATTTTTTAATTCGTCGTATCGCATTTTGGTGTTCAATGATCGCTTTTACACGCAAGATTACTTTTTCAATGTTTGGTTTTTTTAAACCCTCTCCTAATAAGTTTGGTACGCTACTGGCATAGGAAAAATTAACTATCATCACTATTCCAAAGAGAATTGAGTTTAAAGTCTTCACTATTATTGCCCTCGTGCTAATTTAATGACGTGATTATAACATTATGAAATCTGAAATGATAAATCTTCATGCTGATGATGTAATATCTTCATGATTTCGCCATAGCGGATATAAAAAATGGTGACAGGCTTTATTCCCTTTGAAGGCTCAAAACGAAGAGGTCAAAGCGGAAGATTTTTTTTGACCAGGGAGAATTTCCCTCTTTTTTTGTTATAGGCCTTTGTCGTCGCACTATCCCCGCAGGTCAGAATGGTGCGGTCACTAGCAGCCTCCCCTTTCAAAGCAAGGAAAACCCTACTGGCCATCTTTGAGGCGATCAAAAAAATATTGCTTAGAAAAAATTGTCTAATAATTTGACAAGGTTGAAATAGATATAGGTCTGCCTCAATTTTTAGCTTTCTGTGCCTATAATACCCTAAAAAAATATTTCGAGGGTTTTATGAAAATTAGTCTATTCCTTTTAACTTTTGCTCTCCTTGCTTGTAACAACATGAAAGAAACTAGCACTAAAAGCGGTACCTCATCTTCCATGAACACCAATGCACAAAGCACCAATACTTGGGATAATTCTGAGACAAATAACCCCGTTAACATATCAATCAAAGCAACAATCCCTGCAAGAGTAACAGAAAACTCAATAATACCTTACATGACATTAACAAGAGTCCTGAGTAAAAACGGAAAATCATGTACGCTGGAAGTTAAGCAAGACGTAGAAATGAAAATTGTAAAGATTGACGAAGATAGAATCAAAATCGTTCATGAAGATCAGTCACTTAACTACGAAAGAATATCTCAAGATGAGTGGGAAACAGTCATCAGAAACGATTCAGTGGCAGAAATCATCGCCACCTTAGTCATAAACAAGAACTCTATTTCCATAGAAATGAACTGCCGTTATAAGTAACTTACAATGTTTTAAATTTTCGTCTAATAAAACAACTTTCTTGCCACCGTGACATTTGGATTTATTTTGGATCATCTTTTCTAAAATGGTAGGGCATTTTCAATCTGATTAATGAGCCTCCTCAGATTTGGTATTAATCCAAGGAGGCTTTTTTTATTATTATCGTTTACATGTAAGTGAATAGAACATTCCTTCTTTGCCCCCACTGCCCACCGTGAACTTCTTTGAAAGGCTTGTAAAACTCGCCTGTGTAAAGGAAGTAATGTCTATTAGGTTTCCCGACTCATCAATTTCATTGATATTTATGGATAGATTATAAAACCCAAATTCCTTCCAAAGATGGATAGATGCTTTTTTATTGTCAGAAACATCAATGGTAATCGAATTTTCTTCAGGTCCAACGATTTTTACTTTGAGGTCGTTGTAAGTATTGTGTGTGTTTTGGTTGAAGTTTGACTCTGCTAAGTTGCAGAGATAAACAGGTGTTGCTGCGAAAGCAGATTGAAAGGTTAAGAGTGCGAGGCAAATAATCTTTTTCATAAAGTTCTCCCATTTTTGTTGTTGGAGCACTTTTTATATGTCGAAGAGACTAAAATGTAGTCATGTTTTATGAAAAGGGCATTGTAAATTGTAACGACGTTGAACACAGGATTGTAAAAAGTACAGTCTATGGAATTATTTATTATTCGTATCTTTGTTCGGCCTATACTATTTGCATGAATCATACAATAAGCGTTTACAACTATTTGGATCCAATCCAATTTTTGAATGATAAGTTCAAAGAGAGACAGTTGCGTAACCATCGCTATTCTCTTAGAGCTTGGTCCAGATCCCTAGGTCTTAAAGAACCAACGCCATTATCTCAGATTCTTCTAAAGAAAAGACCAATACCCCATCACTATATTGCGAAATTTGGTAAAAGTTTGAATCTAAATTCAAATGAATTAGGCTATCTTGAAGCTATTGTTGGAATTGATACTGCCAAGGATGCTGGCGCGAAAGAATTATGGACGAAGCAGGCCCAGAAAATTTTTAGGTCTGTTGTATTTGAACTTGATTGGATTGAAGATTTTGAAATGTTCCAATCAACAGTACCCATGATCCTCTTAGAACTTGTTGAGCTTAAAGAGTTTATCCTAGATGTTGATTGGATTCATTCTGTACTAAAAATAAATATCGATAAAGAAGTTATCAAGAAGACATATGAAAATCTGATTGATTATGGTTATTTGGAAATGGAAAAAGACGGTAGACTGAGAAAATTAAAAAAACACGTTACGGCACGTCATGATGTAGCATCGCTTTGGGTAAAAATGTTTCATGAAGAAGCATTAAAACAAGCAACTCAAGCAATTTATAGACAGGGTATAGATGAACGTGAGTTTGGCTCCTACATAATACCTATGGAGAAAGCTCATCTTCCGGCCATAAAACAGAAAATACGTGAATTCACCAATGAGATACTTTCTCAGTATACAAGCCTTGATAATCGTAGTGACTCAATTTACCACTTGAACATAAATTTATTCTTACAAGCTTCACTAGAGGATGCCAAATGATAAAAATACTTTATTTTATTTTCATTCTCATATTTTCTTTCTCATCTTTCGCACAAGATTTTGAGCCTAAGCATAAAAATGCTAAAGCTTATATTGCTTTTTTGAAAGAAGAAGGTGGTGCCGGTAATGGCGGTAATATTTTAGTTTCGGAATTTTTCAAAGAATTCCTTGTCGGGGTAGAGATTTTAAAACTCTCTCGAAAAGTGAGTGAGATAGAGATTGAAAAGCTTAAAGACTTCGCGAAAAAGAGTAAGGTTTATCCAGTCGAGTTTCAATTATGTCAGGATGACTCTGACTCTACCTGTAGTGACGATGTTGCCTATGCCGCTAAAAACTATCCACAGAAAAATATTATTCTACTAGATGGGAGAGATTTAACGACTAAGTGGAGGAAGCTTTCACTAACTCAAAAGAGAAGACTTGCGGTACATGAGATCGCAGGATTAGCAGGTATGGAAGTTGCGAACCATATCTTAAGTACTCAGATCGACAGCGAAGAAATATTCAATGATTATAAAAAGTCTAAAGACTTAAATAGATACTTTAAGCACCTTAATGATCTTCACTATATGCTTCCTGGGTCGAGTCCAAGTTATTTTATCGGGGATTGGGGAAAAAAAGTAGTTGTAAGGCCACAGTCACTAGAATATTCAAAAGACCAAAAGGAACTTCTTAGGGGTGAAAAGTATATGTTCACTATTCAAATGAAGGTGCACTATTCACCTAATGAAATGGGTGAGATTACCAATGACAGTGATTTTACCGGTGACAGAGATTACTTTAAAGATAAGAAAACTGGTAAGTATAATTACCCATCATGGTGGGAGACTCAGTCTTCGGTTCCTACATGGATTACTGATTACAGTCATTATTACAAGCTTAAAGGACGGGATGGATTTAGTTTCATTACAAGTTCTTGTTTTACAGGGCGGATTGAGTCTGGGGAGTTTCAATGTGATTGGCTTTACAATCCTAAGACTGAACCTAAATGGAATGGAAAGCTTCTCAAAATTTTTTCGCCCTCTTTCCCCACAAATAGAAAAGGTAAAGCTTTCTCTTTGTTTAGCTGTAAATCCGTCAATGAGAATCAATTAATGTGCCGACATGTCTATAAAAAGGAACTTATTTATTCCGGTTCAGGGATATTAAAAAATGTCTATGAGTATGCTTTTTTCGATAGGATAAAGATCGCATTATAATTGAAAGAATGCGCCTCTTAATACTATCCCCTAACTACCCTTCCCCATGGAGAAGGAGAAAAAAACTACAACAGCTTGACAATGATAATGGTGAAATCAATTTTCAAGTGCACAGTCAGCATATCCTTCATGTCGATGTAATTTCTTTCGGCCCTGAAAGGGATTAGTTTTCACTCAACTAATAATTATCCAAGCGATTTAAATACCTATGCTAGAAATGGGGTATGTGTGAATCAATTTAGATTTACTTAACTTGAATCGAGGTATTTATGTTTAGAAAAAACTTATCAGCAATTGGTCTGACATTAACAACATTATCTTCTCTTTGTTCTTTCCATGTTTTGGCAAATGGTTCAATTAATCAATCCACTTATTGTAACGCTGATATGGTAAAAAATATCATGCCGAGATTAAGCAAAAATAAGTTGATTTGTTTAGACTCCTTTAAAAACAAATCAAAAGAGGATATTTTATTTTATGACAAAGTAGAAAAAAAATTATTATACGTTAAAACTAAAACTCGAGGCTCTAATCCTACAAAAATTCGTGAATTTTACACAGTTAACAGAGCAGATTTTTTTCCTAATCATTGTGGAGGAAGCTTAGCAGGCGCAAGAATCATTCCTAAGGCAGAATTAATCGTTCTTATTTATCCTGGCAATATAATGAAGACGGTTAACGTAAGATCAGAGGAACTAGTTAATCAAATTGATCATAGCAATCCCAATGGTGCATTTTCCTGCAATAATTACGATCCTGACTCAGACTATAGACGTGATGATGTAACTGTTTCTGTAGACAGAAAAAAAGCATATTTAAATTTTAGTTATGAAGATTTTAATGATGTTGAAAAAAAGGCCGTTATAATAAGACCCTTAGAAGCCTACGATTATGAAAAATTAGCGGATAAAAAAGAATATTTTTCAGCCAACGTAAATAAAGAATACACGCTAATGAACCAGGCGCAAGATTTAGAACAAAAAAAATACCATGAAAAACTGATGAGAGAATATCAAGAACAACTTGATTTAGTCATCAAACAAACAGAAACAGGGAACCTTATGTTTCTTGAGACATTTCCAAAAACTAAAACAGAGACAGTTACTTTCAATTTTTAAGCTGCCATTAAAAAAGATAACGTGGATAGAATTTCTGACGGCCATGGATCTTTCCATGGCCTTATTGGCTAAAACTATTAATCATGGTTTAAGAGGGAGGCCGATCTCTCGGATTTGGGCTTCTAATATAAAAACAGTGGAGACAATGAAGCTTTTGACGGTTTTTCATGAATGATTAACTTGGAAGGTTCTGGAAACTTTAAAATTTCACTCAAGGAAAGCTTGTAAATCGATTGATGATAATTCACCATACTATTGTCACCGGTTACTTGTTCTAAAACTTTATTAACTAAACTACCTGTCCAAGCATCGGTAAAATATAGTTCACCACGACTTATCACTAAACTCGCTGGGCCAGCTAATTTACCTTCATGGTTATTCAGTAATACTGATTTAATATCTATTCCGCTTTCATCAAAGAAATGAATGCGACCTAATTTTGAGTCAGATACCGCGTACATTTTGTGACTACTAAGATAGACTAAACCATCCAACCATCCATCTTGTTTACTCTCAAAAATCACTTTAACTTTTTTAGTAACAAGATCCACAATTGAGACGGTGTCTTTCATAGTTTGTGAAAACAACAGTTTAGTTCGTGAACGACTTAGAACGATACCATTAGGCATATCAGCTTTGATTAATTCATGTTTCTCTTCGTCATATTGAAGCTCTGAATTTGTGTCCGCTGCTTTTTTTAAGTCTTCAAGCGCTATTTTCATGATCATTCCATCAGTAGATAAGCCTGGGACTCGAGAGGAAGCATAAAGAACTTTATTAAATTTATCGATCACAAAACCATTTACATCTCCCGCTCCACAAAGAACAGTTTTAGCCTTAAACGCTTCAAGCTTTCTTCTGAGACTTACTATGCAACCACCTTTTACATTCGTGACTCCAACCCATAACTGATCTTCGCTTTCAGCGATAATTCCTAAAGCCAAAGAATTAGTCTCCCAACTTTTAAATTTTGCTAAATCAATGGCCAATTCAAGTTTTTTTGAGTTTGGTCTTACAAAATAAATTTTACCGGTAATCATTGAAGTTGTATAAAGTGTTCCTTCAGGCGATATGGTAATTCCCTCTGGAGCTTTCACATCATTAGCGGCAATATCGGTAGATTTTAAATTGATTTCCATTTCTCCATAAACTTGCGCAAACAGAGAAAAACTTGAGAAAATCGCGATAAAAAGTGCTATTTTATTCATTCATAAATTATAAAGGGTCAGGACGTTTATTGGAATAAACGCAGTAAAAAGGATGAGGTCATTGCAAAATCTGTCTATTTTCTAGACAGCTGGGGGATAAAATTAAGTGTGTCTAATTTGGTCCATGCTCGTTTCTTATATTAGCAGATGATTAATTAAGGAAGATTAATCTACATTTTTGAGGAGGAAAGTGGTTCACCTCGGCCCTTCCTCGGAAATTTCATTATCAATTTTTTCAAAATAGCCAAGATATCTGGTTAATAACTGTCCCAAAGATTCATTTTTAAGAAAGTCATCCCCATGATAATCGTACTCACGATGTTCATAAAGATAACGAAGCGGATCTGGAAGAACGGATTTGAAAAAAACTTTTTTCTCGTTGTTTCCTCATCTGAAATCTGGAGTGTAGTATACGCCGGGCCATCTTGGGTCTCGATCTACCCGGTAGATTACACCTGGCTCAAGTTCACCTGGTGGGAACGCGTAGACTTGGCAATTCCTCTGACCAGATCCACCGAAAGGGCAGCGGCCATTGATCTTTGAATAATAGACACCCGGATAGTTCGGGTTACTATCAACCCAATACTTCACCGTCGTGACAAGGTAAGGAGTTGTTGCCTTCGGAAACGCTGCTATCTGACAGTTCGTAGCTCCACTGCCGCCGTGAGGGCAAGTTCCATTGATCTTTTTATAATAAACTCCTGGATATTCGGGGTTCGCGTCAACCCAGTATTGAACTGCTGGACTGACATAGAAATCTGGAACATTTAATGACATCAGTCTGCAATTGTTTGTCCCGCTTCCGCCAAATGGGCACTGGCCTTGGATTTTTCGATAGTAGACCCCCGGCCAGGCTGGATTCGTATCAACCCAGTAGGCGACATTTGCTTTCAAGATGTTTGGGCTGAATGCATAGAGCTGACAATGAGGTCCAGTTGTTCCACCTAAAGGACACGAGCCGTTTATTTTCGCATAATAAATGCCTGGGTACCTTGGGTTAGCGTCAACCCAGTAGCTGGTGCCTGGGAGAACCACAACTGCTGATCTTGCCGAGGTGGTCATTTCCAGACTTCTCAATTGGCAATTCTGTTGTTGGGGATTTCCACCAAATGGACAGAGCCCTCTTATCTTTGAGTAATAGACACCAGGGTAATTCGGATTCGTGTCAACCCAGTAACTTATCCCTGGATCAACCGGTGGTAGATCAAAAGACTTTATCTGGCAATTCGGTCCTGAAACCTCTCCTCCGTTCGGGCACAACCGGTTTTTAAAGGAACTTAAACAAGGTGACTCATAGAAATTAGCATCTATTCGACTAACATTGAAATTAGTCGGACATCGTACGGAGTCGGATCGGCATCCGCGTCCTTCTACAAATTCACCACCGCAAGGACAAAAGTCATTCTGGTTCAAGCATTGATTGTAGACCTTTACATAGTCAATGAGGTGGTGTTGTTCTTGCCAGTTTTGTAACTGGTCATTCCTTACCCATGTTGAATGATTGAGGATCCAAAAGAAAGGCTCAGTTGGGAGCGTCGATGGACTAAAGTCTTTGAGGTTGTCAGGTATCTGCTGTGGAGAGCCAAGATCCGTCGTCTTGTTAAAAAAATGATACTTATGAGGAGCGATCTCGGGAGCTATCTCATTCGTGAACCTGTTATTGAGGTAGAATTTTATTCCCTGATCGTCCCATTCTGCCGTGTAGACATGATCCCGGATCCAGAATTCGTTTCTCTGAACCTCTTTCTTAATGACATCACTACTATACTGAATTGAAACAGCGTCTTGAGTTTTTTGACAGACTTCGTTGTCCATGAGCTCCGTTGTTCCGGGACGGTAAATAAGCTCTGTCATGGTCGCTGAATCGATACACTTCCCGTGGTGATAGGTTTGGTAGATTTCATTAGCGTTATCTCTAGCCTCCATGATGTCAATCTCACCACCACTGTATGGCCATCCACCTTTTATCGGCATAAGCCAGGCCGCTGGAAATGCGCCGATTCCTTTTGGGATTTTAAGTTTAACCTCGAAGATCCCTCCTTTCTGGCTAAAACCTGTTGAAGTGCCTTGTGCTTTTCCATTTTGAGAGATGATTCCTCCATTCATCAGGGGACAAGAGAGAGGATAGAAATCAACACCACCTGAGGCGGGAAATTCGATGGAGTGCCCGCACCCGTATTTCTGGTTGTTTCCATAGCCGGCGACGATTTTTCCTAGGGAAGTCGTTATGAGCTGATAACTTACACTTTTGGTGAGTTCTTTTGTGGGAAAACTAAAGACACGGCAGTTAACACCTTTTGCACCACCATAAGGGCAGGAGTTATTGATAGGTGCATAATAGATCCCCGGGTAGTTAGGGTGAGGGTCAATCCAGTAAAGATTCAGGGGACCTTGGATGCTGGAGGTAACGTCACGGAAGATGCAGTTCGTGCCGGATAATGTCCCTCCAAACACGCAGTCATCAAGAACTTTACCCTTTCTTGCCGAAATGACGAGGTGCCCTTTCCCATTCGGATCCACTGTAATTTGTGAGGCATCCATCTTTGCAGAAAACTTGCCTCGGTAGTCAGTTGCCATGTAGTTGAGCGCAATGTAACTGGTCCAGTTGCATTTGTTTACATGCTTCCATTTTTCAGTGACGGTATTGCTATAGAGAGATTTGATCTCGGCAAATGATTTTGTTTCAAGATCTGCTTGAGGATTCAATGAGTAAAGGGCGGATTTGAGGTTCGTCTTAACGGGGGGAAAATACCCTGGATGAGTAAGAGGTTGGTGAGAAAGGTCGCAAGGGAAGGTTTCACCTTGGTAGGACGTCCAGAGAGTACATTGAGGCTTCAGATCTTCGAAACAACGGGTGGACTCTTGGGTGTTATCTGGCTTCCCTTTGAAATCATCGAAGAAGGTAAGCTGGTAGTATTTTTTACTAGTTTGAACGATGGAATTGAAAGGCATCTCACTCAATTCGGACCAGTTGACCTTTTTGATGAGTTCTTTGGTATTGTTGCCCAGGGCATATTCCGTAAAAAATACTAGCGAGAAAAGTATGAAATACTTCATGAACTTGCTCCCGTGCCTAAATGGTCATTAGTTCACAAGTCTTGGCAGAATGACGTCTGCACTTGGAATCGACCCAGCCTGCTTAAATTCGTTGCTTCCCCAGCAGTACATTTGTGAAACAGCAGGGGATGGATTCAATCTCTCAGCTCTCAAACAGCAATGAGAAGTGCCACATTTCAGATCGATCGGATTTACACCAGTCGGTAAGGTTAGAGGCGCGGGAGAAAGTTGGAAGCTTGTTCTCTGACCGAGACCGAGTCTGCCTTTACTGAATCCGCCCCAACAAGAAACAACATTGCTTCCATTTTGAGAAGTTGAGAGTCCACAAAAGCTCTCTGATGTCCCGGCCAGTTGCTTAACATTTTGAAAGTTAGGAATCATCCGGGCCGTGATCCCGCCAGTCAAGTTGCCCATCCCCAGCTGTCCTTTTGAATTAGAGCCGAAGCACCAGACTGTCCCAGTATTACTAATGATACAAGTTGATTCCTGGGTCGCTGCAATTTGAGTGACAGTCGGAACAGTGAGAACTCGCTGAAAACTTGAACTTAGTCCTTTGGATGGTTGAGGATCTGGAACTCCAAGTTGACCTTGATGATTTTTCCCTGCACACCAGAGCTGGTTAGTTGTTGGCATCGGAACAGTTGCCAAACATGTGTAGTACAGACCTTTTCCTATGGCCACGAAAGGTTTTGAGTTATTAATCAGCAAAGGCACAGAGATAGCTGTACTGACCGTCCCATTTCCAATCACCTGACCGTATTCGTTTTTTCCGAAACACTTCCCCAGAAAGTGGTTGTTCCTTCTTGTATTTCCCAAACTTAGGAAGCAGCCCCCGTCAGCAGAGGCAACGAAGGAAATCGAATGGCCAATTGCTGTGGTGTCTACTTTGAAAGGCCCCATCACCGCCCTTCCCATGATTGGTGGCAGAGATGCTACAGGCATGGAGCTACGAGCGAGGTCAATGAGTTGATCACCCCAGCAGTAGATGCTTGAAGGAACTGTTGTGTATGAGTAGGCACACGTCGTATTCCCACCAGCAAATATCGCGTCGATGCGCACTTGCGGCGGAAGCTGAACAGTTACAGGTGAAGCTGCAGTCGCAGTGGTGACTGAAGCATTCCCGAGTTGGCCGAACATATTTGAACCAAAGCACTTGACCTGAGGCAAGGCAGAAATAGTGAGGTAGCAGGAGTGATTGTCACCCAAGGCGATTTGTTTTGGGCTTTGAGCAACTGCAAGAACTGAAAAAGATAAACCGATGAGAAGAAAAAAAGAAGTTAACAAAAATGATTTCATGCTGATCCTTGGCAAGTTTTTTAGGATTTATACCTAAAAGGTCATTCAACATTCAGCTTATACAATTTCGTCAGAATTTGTAATAGGGATTAAATTTGCCTTAGTGATTTATGCAATGACCATATGATAAATTGATTTTTAGCCCAGTGCCTAACCGGTGTATTTGTTTCTGTTTACGTACGCTGAATATTCAAAAATGACTTTTCTTCAATAAGATTAACTTTACACAAATACTCAAGTAATAAAGATATAGATATTATCCATGAACTGGCACACCCCCCGCAATTTCCGACTAAAGTCAGTTTGATCTATCCGCCTGTTGGGTTTTCATGACCCGAACGTGAAGAGTGCGGTGACTGAAACTAACTGGAGTAAGATTGGTAATTTTGGCAACGCTCTTTCTATAGAAAAGCTCAGATACAAATTCCTGTTCAGAGCTTTTTGTTTGATAGCGGAGTATGGGAAAAATTAGCACAACATTACGAAATAATATCCCAAAGCTGCCTCCCCTTTTAGAACTGGTTATCTTATCTAGTCTTTATATTTAAAATTTTTCATATTTCTTTAACTTAATTTTTAATTAATCTGTGTCCGTGAATTTGAAAACTTATCTTCATGAGCAGCCTATTTTAGTATCATCAAAACTCAGTCTTTCGGGACGAGAATTGATTCGATGGCTAGGGATTTAGCGGCCATAACCAAAACACTCAAGTTTATTCCTATCTTACCGATAAGACAAAATATGCTATGGCGACTCCATGCTGTTCTTATTTATTTGTCAGTAAGCCTAATAGTCTTTAGTCAGTCTTCATTAGCTGAAGACGAGACACAGGTATGCCAAATACCATCCACAGATACTTTTGCTGATTTAATCAAGACTATTGATGACTTGAAGTGCGTGATGGTTCCAACTGCAGATTCACCCCATTATCAAAAAGATCTTTCTACTTATTGGGCCCAAGAATACGTTGGTGCTGATTTAGTTAGAGAAAGGCTAATAGCTAAAAATTTGTCTCCAAAACCAGGACTAATTGTAGCTTGGGATAATGCAGACAATGATAATGATGAAAGTCACGGGACATTAGTCAGCAATTTAATGATTGGCCCAACAAAATCTGCGTTAATACCAGGCCCATCAATTCCTTTTAGCCCCTTATATCAAAACAAAAACTACAAATATGCAGCTTCATATAATCAACTCAGTGGCTGCCTGGAGGCTAAAAACTGTCCGAGTTATATTAATAACTCCATGCACTGGTGGACAGAAGAAGACCTTGAAATCGGAGCAGTTGTAGAGAAACTTTCAGAACAATCCGTATTCATCACTATTGCAGGTAACGAAACAAAATCAGTTGAATTGAGCAAAAAAAAACTTGCAGACCAAAGTAAATTATTAATCGTAGGTAGCACTGATCCTCTAGGATTTGGTTCAGACTTCAGTAGTTATTCAGCAAGCCTCACAATAAGTGCTCCCTCAGATAATTTATTAACAAGCGAAGTAGATGGAAAATCAAGAAAATTTGGTGGGACAAGTGGGGCTGCACCTCAAGTAAGTGCAGCACTTGCTGCTTTTACTTTAATTTCAGGATATAAACTTTCAACTTCAGAAGCTAAAAATCTTCTTCAAAAAACAGCTCTAAGTTTCCCACATTATCCTTCTCCAAATAGCCTTGGGGCAGGGATACTTAATAGCTATAAAATTTCCGAGGTCGCTTATAAATTAAGAGACAAGTGTAAAAACAGAAAAGCTTGTTTTGAACAAGAACTAAAAGATGAAAAGACTTATGACTTTGGAGTTGATGCTAGAGAACAATTATCTAAGGCAGAAGATGTATTCCCAGAGTGCTTTGGGAAAAAAAACGAAATAACGATTGGAAAAGAATCCTGCAATGAGAGAAAAGTGCTGTTTAACGAAATTAGAAAAAAAGCACTACTTAATCACCATAACTCAAAGGCCTGGGATTTCATTTCTTGTGTGAGTCGAAATGACGGAATGACAAAAAATGCTGAATTTTATAAAGCCTTATCAAACAGAAGCAAATTAAGTGACGAAGCTTTGTTAAAAAAGTTAGTCGAAACTGATAATGCTAAAGATCTTTTTAGGTTTCATCTGACCCACCCATCTTGGGCAGACAAATATAACTGGGTAGATTATTTTATCAAAGACTCAAAAAATGATTATTTGATATTCAATTCAATTTTAAGTCGTCCCGAGCTTACTGATAAGTCAGACTGGTTCAACAAACTCAGTTCAAAACCGTCAAATAATATCAATGTAATGTTTTTATTCGCCACCGATGGAATGGTTGTTCATCATAACATGCTTTCTGACTTTATAGATAAAAGTGATCCTGCTACAGATAAGCAAATCGTTAAAATGGTTTTAAAAAAATCCGAATGGATTGTTCATCCTGAATTATTAGAACAAATTGCAAAGAAAGGGACTGCCGATAAAGAAATTGAGGAAATGATTCTTTCTTCTAAAGAATGGCAACGAGTATTGACTCAGAAATTTAAAACAGCATCCATTACTATCGAACAATTAAGAGCGGATAAATAAACAACATCGATGAAGTTATTTGCATCGATTTCCAATGTCTCCAACTCAAAAAGTGAGTGCTTTTCTTTAGCTTTAGTAACTAACAAGTTTTAAAGCTCGCTTTTAGATTCGCTGGTTACTTTTTATTCCTTCATCAAATCGCCAGTCACCTCAATGACTAGTTAATTTTCTCCAGCTCATTTCGTACTTTTTGGCAAAGATCATATGCTGAATCTTTTCCATTGCTACTAAAGCTAAGGTAATCTGTTTTATATTTTAATGTGGTAGTGATACTTTCAATTGGATTATCAATCAGTAATGCTCGCATATAATTTTTCAAACTATTAATCTCCTGAGTATTAATATTTAACTCTAGAATTTTATATTTGATATTCAAGGAATAACGATCAATCTTTACCAAAGCATTATCAGTTCGTTGAAGCTTACATTCACCTAATGAATCAATAGATTTTTGAACTATTTGAGCTGCATTAGCGTTAAATGTTCCGATGATAAGAATTCCTACGAATAGTAATTTCATAAACACCTCGTTTATCAATCTAATGAATGAAGGTCATCAGTTGTTAATATTTCTTTCGTTTTGTTGTAAGCTAACTGTGAATTAGTCTTTCATGAGTATGTTGTCAGATTTAACTTTGTAATTATTTTTAACTAATTCTTTGATCGCTTTCGCTTTCAATTGACCTAAACCGCCAGTTTTACCATACTGACTTTCATTTAACTTTAATGAAAATAGCTTAGTTTCCAGAATTTCAGTGCAGTCCGCTCTCACTTCAAGAAATGTGTTTGACGGACCCGAATACTTCACAACTTCACTGCTCAATACACAAACTTCCTCCGCAGAAGCTACTAATGAAGAACATAAAAACAGACCTACAATTAACATTCTCATAATTTCTCCTCGAGTCTGAGCTCTTTCTTTTTTACTTTGCAAAATGTTTTCGAACTCGTTAATGAGTCGTTTCACTTTGCTATTGTTTTTTTAAAATTATAGACTACGAGACAAAAATAACCAGTAAGCTGGTCATTTCTATATGACGAATAAAGAAATGCCTAAAAAATAGACACTATTTTTTCTAAGAGTTTATTTGATAGGATTTCTCCTACTTAAGTGATCTTAGCAAGGGGCTCTCGAATATAGGAAAAAAAAATTTGACTTCAATTCGCGCGCGCGCGCGGGTCGGCGGGGGGGGGGTTCGGTTCGTTCGTTCGCCTTGTGATCAGCTCTGGCAGGCAAAATAGAAGTTAAATGGAAGGATAAGGTGGCTGGGCTAATCAGTATTATTTTGGTGGCGATTGCCGATCTCGGTAGTTTTAAGCTTTTTTTAGTATCACTTATTTTTGCTGGAATCTTTCAAATTCTTCTCGGAGCGATAAAATTAGGGAAATTAACTCGCTATATTCCTCACAATGTTATTGAAGGAATGATGGCCGGAATTGGTTTAATTCTAATAATGAAACAAGCACCATCTTTCATAGGTCGCATGGAAGGACACCCTTATCATGAAGAAGCAGTCATTATTGGATTGATTTGTTTAATTAGTTTAATTGTTTGGGATAAATTTGTTTCACATCGGGTGAAAACCATTCCTGGTTCGTTAGTTGTCGTGGTCATTAGTGTGATTATTAGTTCGATCTATCACCTATTTTTAACCTCTCATGAATTTGATTCACATTATTTTGTTCATCTTCCTTCTATCTTATCTTTTGATGATTTCAAAAATAATTTAGTCTCTCCAGACTGGAGTGGTCTGGCGAACTTTAAAACTTATAAATATGCACTAACCATAGGAGTGGTAGCTTCGATAGAGAGTTTACTTTGTGTTAACGGTATCGAAAAATTGGATCATCAGGGAAGACATACCAATAAAAATCGTGAATTATTTGCCCAAGGAACCGGCAATATTCTGTCTGGATTATTCGGTGGATTGCCAGTAACTTCAGTTATTGTGAGAAGTACGGTCAATCTCAGTGCGGGGGCAAAGACCAAACTATCGGCCATAATGCATGGACTATTACTTTTAGTTGCGGTCTTTTTCTTATCTCAAACCATTAATAAAATTCCACTGGTTTCACTTTCGGCAATCTTAATTTTTACCGGATATAAATTGGCACATCCCAAGCATTTCATAACTGCGTGGAAACAAGGATATCGTCAATGGGCGCCATTTTTATTAACTTTATTAGTGGTTACCTTTGAAGATTTATTGATTGGAGTTGCCCTTGGTTTAGCACTCAGTACGATATTCACTCAAATTGATAAAGTAAATGGGCGTAAACATACAACCAGTCACTAGTGGCACCATTTCCTTTAATTCCACCTTTGATTACGTTCTAGGACACGATATAGAGTCGTCTCAAAAACTTACATGGCTGGTTACAAAGATTAACTCCTTGGCCGAAGATAATGACGTAAAAGCTGAGGTAGCAAGAGTTCTAGAAAAAGCTGGACCAATGGCATCTGATGTTGTTATCACTACCCATAATTACAATTTTGACCCTATATTCCGCGTCAATGATGTGAAAAACGATCTGATGAATAAAGAAAAGATGGAAAAAAGAATTTTTAAAGTCATTAGCGAAATTGATCTTGAGCGATGCTTTCCCATAATGAAAGAGCTTAGGCCGCACCTGAGCTATGATGATTTCCTTACAATTTATAACGATGCTCACAAAGCTGATGGTTACGAAATTATCGCCATTGAAGAAAATAATCAGATTCTAGCACTTATGGGATATCGATTTTTATCAGATTACGTCCGTGGGAAGCACATCTATATAGATGATCTAGTTACAACTGAGAAAATCCGGTCCAAAGGGTTAGGCGCTGATCTTTTAAAGTTTGCCGAAGATCTTGCTCAGTCAAGTGGATGTAACACTTTAAGGCTTTGCACGGGAATTGAAAATGAACGAGGAGTTAAATTCTATAATCGTAATGGTTGGATCAAGCGCGCGTTCGCCTACACTAAAAAATTGAAATGAGGAATGAGGTTCACCTCAGCCCTTCCTCGGAAATTTCATTCTCAATTTTTTCAAAATAGCCAAGATATCTGGTTAATAACTGTCCCAAAGATTCATTTTTAAGAATGTCTTCAAATTTTGCCACAAAACAAGCAAGGTAAATGTACTTATATATTGTAGCATATTTCAACTGCTCAAAATCAACTTTCCCGTAGCCATGAAGTAGCGCCTTTATTAAAGAGGAAGAATCATTCATTTTAATTAATCTTGTCATGCTTACAGCAAGATCAAAAACCCCACTACCTAAACCACATTCTTCCCAATCAATCATACATAGGCCTTGTGGTGTATAAATCATATTTCCATCATGTAAATCAAAATGGACAAGGTTCTTTGGTGAAAAATCGAGATTGCTTATAGCTTTATTTTTAAATTGGCTTAACTTTTTAACAACATCTATATCAATAGTCTTGTTTTCCTCAATATAGTGGAAAGCCGAGCTAATAGTGTCCTTATCAATTGAAGGTAGTTGTGAAGACAAATCTGGGGGCAAATTCAGATTGTGTAATTTGCGATAACTCTTACCGATCTCATAATAATGATTATCATCGGGACGATAGATCATGTAACCGCTAACAATTTCCTGAATTGTATACTTATGGTCGTCTAAAAATAAAACGGACTCTCCATCTTTAAATGTTTTATATTCAGGAACAATAATTCCACTTTTTCTTAGAAACTTGCAAAGTTCGATTTCTAACTCAATCTCGAGTCTTTGTTTTCTATCCTGCCTATATTTTTTTAAAATGAAAGATTGGCCATTATCCGCCCTAAGAATGAAATTTTCATTTTCACCTTTATGATGAAAAATTACTCTTTTGGAATTAAATGGCAGACAAGGAAAAATAGTTTTATTTAATGCATGTGTATTCATAAAAAGAAAATCATAATCTAAACCATTCTCAATTTCAAATCCGATTCAAGTCTTGAATAAAGTTCAATCAACCGATCAGTTGAAAACTCATTAATCCTGTAATGAAGAATTTTACCTGTTCTTCCTTGGACATAAAAATACCCTCCATTGACTCAAGGGACTAACGTTATAAGGCTTATCACCTACCGTCTCAAAAAGACTAAAGTCTACTCGTGCTTCTCTTGAAGTCTCATATAAAAGTCCCTGTACTATTCAGCCTTCAAAATGAGGGCTGAATTCATCTCGATAAAATTAGGTCCCAACAGCTCAAAGTCTTAATCCATTAAATCTAACAACTGCCCCCAACTTCGTTTTTGCAGTGGCAAGTGCGGTTGGATTAGACACGTCAACAAATGGAATTAGATTATTGGTCAGACCTTCAAAGTAAGTAATCTCACTGTTTGGACAAATCCCAAAAGCAACTTCACGAAATTGAAAATCAAAATCACTCGCACATCGCCATTCTCTTTCCCACCGGAAATCAATCTCAGAGGGAATATATCCAAACCACGGAGTACCAAAGCCTTCAACAAATGGCATGATCCCCTTAAAGTCTATACAATTAGGAGCAAGTGCCATTTGATCAAATGCCAGTCTTATTCCTTGATTTCTTGTTTCAATGTAAAGTACAGGATTTCCTCCTCTGGCCCTTACTGTATCTTCAAAAAATGCCAAGCTATAAGGTTGAAAATGGCACTGGCGCCCCTGAATTGGTTGAAACTGAATGGAGATATCTTTCAAAGGGGTTTCCGTAAAACAACATGAAAAAAGCCAGTGACGAAGAACCTGGGAATTTTGATTTCTTCCATTCCATGCAACCTTATAATTGAAATATCCTAAGGCAGATTGGGCCTTGATCTTTGATTGTTGAAGAATTAATTCCAAACTAGTTTTAGCATTTAAAGTAGATCTCATGGTCTGAGTAGGATCAGTCCTAAACATACCATTTCTAGAGAGGTGAATGAGAAAGGGTGATAAATCCCCTCTCTGTCCTAGAATTTGCTGTCTATTTGGCATCTTAAGTCCCTTGTTTACATGAGTAGAATTTTCAAGGGAGGTTGTCTTAACTCTATGAAAATCCTAAACTATCCGCATGATTGAACGATCAAAACTGTACAATTTTACCGTTAAGGACTCCAATAAATACTCATTGGAAGAATTGAAAAAATTCGCTTTTGATATGTGTATGGATGAGGCCCCATTTCACGGATGGGCTCCTGGATTTACAGTTGAAGTAGAAAAATTATCTAACCAAGATCAAGAAGGCACTAACTATATTGTATGTGTCTATGGTGAATTCTTAGAAGGTGCTGGCCCAATTGACGAACAAGTCGCTCCGACTTTTACTACAACTCCAGAAAGTTTTGTAGCATCCCCTATTTCTATCTAATCAAGCCACAATAAATTTAAAGCTCCATTTTAAGAATATTAACTTAAAGGAGTTCTCATGCAAAAATTCTTCACAAAAATCCCCGACCTCACAGGCACATATCACAACACTTCAAGTGGTAGTTTCATATCGACCAAAAAACTTGAAGGAAAACTTTATCAAAAAAAAATTTGCAACATTAGGATAAGCTGAGCTGTGGAGAGAAAATTTTAAAAAAGGATCTAATTCCTACTCCACATTGAAAGATGTTTGGATGTGTATGCAAGAGTTGAACTTCCCATCGCTCTCACAAAGTACTACCAACATCTGGAAACGGAGATACGCGCTTCTTCAAGTATTGGAAAATTTACCAATGAATGAAATTACGCCCTCACTAATCACAAACGTACAAACTCGGTGCGAATGGTGCGAGCGGTGAACTTCATAATTTAAATCTGGGGAAACCTAACCTATCTTCTTCCACTCAAATAAAGGGGCGCAAGGGGCTTCAATACAACTAACGCTAAAGCTGCCCCCACTATTTGTGCAATTACAAAATGAAAGAAATGGGCCGGCGCCATTCCACTAAAAACATTTGTAAACATTCTTGCAAAGGTTACAGCAGGATTTGTGAAAGCTGTAGATGAAGTAAACCAATATCCAGCGGCTATATAAGACGCAACACTCAGTGGAGCAAACTCAACATGCTTTTTTCCAGAAAGTGCAATAACCGCGATTAATCCAAAGGTAGCTATAACCTCTGAAAATAATAAATTCATTCCTGGTCTTTCAATTTGTGAAATAACAAAAGGAGAAACATCAAACATCACATGAGTCGCCACCACACCTAGATACGCACCTAACATTTGCGCCAAAACATAAAGAAGAAGATCTTTTTGACTTAACCTCCCCCAGAAAAATTCAGCGAGACTAACACTAGGATTAAGATGAGCACCTGAAATTGAGCCTAAAGACTGTATAAGAACAAATAGACCAGCTCCCGTAGCGATAGAATTCACAAGAAGAACAAGACCTAACTGATTTGGAAAAAGTTTCTGTCCCATCACTCCGGATCCAAAAACAATCATCACCAGAAAAGCAGTTCCTGCAAGTTCGGCCCAGAACTTTACCTTCATAAACTCACTCCCACTATCCCCGGAAGCTTCTTCATCGTAACCTCAATCTCATCTCGCACTCTGCGATAGACTTCAAGAATTTCTTCTTCATTCGTCATGGCATTGGTTAATGTAGGAGGATCTTGAAATCCAATATGAATAATCTTTCCTCCAGGAAAATATGGGCAAGTCTCCTTAGCGGAATCACAGACGGTTACAACAAAATCAAATTGTACATTTGGCAACTCATCAACTGTTTTTGAATAGTGAGTAGAAATATCGACTCCCGCTTCCTTCATGACTTTCATCGCCCGCTCATTCATGCCATGCTTTTTTGTACCCGCAGAATAAGCATTGAACTCATTGTCCCACAGATGACGGCAAAATCCCTCCGCCATCTGTGAACGACATGAATTTCCAGTACAAAGAAACATGATGTTCTTTTTCATCGTTAGCAACAACTTTTAGCAGTTGAGGTTTTAGGCACACAACAAGCACTTGCAGAAATTTCTTTTGGCTTCTCATTAAAAACTTCAACATCGTTCATTGTATGGTAAGTTTCCCACGCAATTCCTGAGGGATCTTTAACCCAAGCCTTTTCGGATTCAGCGTAACAACAAGTCGTGGTTCCTTCATCGTAAAGACCCAGGTCTGCCTTTTTAAGGCGTTCAGTAAGTTCAGTTAACTCTGAACCTTCATCTACTTGAAAGCCCAGATGATCAACGCCTTGGTCTCCAACCCTAGTAGAGATCGCAAAATTGATTCTAGGATCATCAAGCATCCACTTAGCATAATCATCTTTTTGCTTGGAAGGTTTTTGTCCAAAAAGCGTTGAATAAAATTGAACTGACTGATTAAGATCTTTTACACCTACATGAACATGAAATCGTTTCATAAAATTCTCCTTTAACATTTACAGTTAAGGCCAACATCAAAACATTCTTGTACTTTGAATTGTCTGATACTGTCCTGGCTTGCATCACAAGCGCATGATAACTTCTCGAGACTAGCTTTCATGCGAATGAGATCAGCGATCTTTGTTTCTATTTCTTTTATTTTAGATTCAGTTTTAGTTTTTACAGTTGAGCAGGTGATTCTTGGCTTAGTATTAAGTTCTAAAAGCTCTTTGACCTCACTGAGCGTGAAGCCCAACTCCTGCGCTTTCTTGATAAAAACAATTCGTTGAGCATCTTCATCACTGTAGATCCGAAAGCCAGATGAAGCTTTTGGTTCACGAAGAAGTTCTTTTCTTTGGTAGAACCGTACGGTTTCAACACCAACACCGGCCATTTCTGCTAATTTACCTATAGTTATTTTTTCCATAGAACAACTATAGCATCTGTACCATGGTACGGAGTCAAACTATTTTATAAATTAGGAGCGAATGAGTGCGAATGGAAATATAATACTATTTTCATAAGGTTATAACGCATGCCCGAACTACCCGAACACTAATTAGAAATGAGAAAATTTCAAGCAAAACAACTATTCAAGAGCGTAAACTAAGCAACACATACGTCTTCAACTTCACCATATTTAACGACTTTTCAATCTATCTCACGATTTAAGTCGGTAAAGTAGGTCTACGTAAAATTTTAAATTTGGAAAATTCATTATTTTTCCAGACGAAATATGAATATGCTTTAACCAGCCTTTTTCTCATCAACAAAAACTTTCCTTAGAACGTCATTCATCAAAGAGGTGTAAGACACTTGATGCTCATCTGCCACATTACGTATAGCATTCAGTACATCAGAATCAAAATTAGCAGTGATTTTCTCTCTTTCCACTTTTTTCAAACAAGGTAGAGTCGAAAGATCAACATTTACTTTGCCAAATAGTTTATCAGGTAAGTCACTTACCCTTTTTAGAGCTTTTTTTAGACTTGGTTTTTTCATTTTTGCCATGAAGGGCCTCCCAACAATTCCAGAGATATTCATAGTTCTCATGGATGTATTTAATTATTCCATTAACAGTTTTCTTTTAAAATTGGGTTGATCCAATCATTTCTAGCGTCAGCAGAGAAAGTTTCACTTCAGCCTTTTCCCCTTTTGCGATAACATGGACATGAGCTGGACCATGCTCTTTAGGTGGTGCGAAGACCTTAATTTTCCATTTCTCATTTTCAATGATGGTTCCAACTTTCATCAGAATATTATACCATACTTTGATATGGCAATAAAGCCATACGTTGAGCCATTTAATTGAGCCGAATTACAAGGTGTTAACCATCCCTGAGTTACCCGATCACAAATTCGGGATCAACAAATTTTCGACTAAATTAACTACTTAAGAGCGAAAACTGAGCAACACATTAGTCATCAATTTCACCATATTTAACTTCATTTCACTCTGTTTCACTGTTAGTCGTCGTGGAGTGTCATAAGATATTTTCCCTTAACTTAGTCTTTGTGCTTATTGAGCAATTATTATGCCACTGGTAAATAACTTACACTATGAAGCATCATATTTATTCTGGGGTACTTTGCTATTTTTGTGGAAGAAAGTTTCCCCTACTCGCGATATAAGATATTATTCTTCGTCGAGAAAAATATGAAAATTTGCCAATCATTTTCTGAAACATTTGCCGCCATTGAATCAAACATGACAGTGTTTGTTCATGGTGCCGCGGCAACACCAATAAAATTGCTTCAAAGTTTAGTGCTTGAATCTCCTCGCTTAAAAAATGTTGAAATGATTCATCTTCACACTGAAGGTGAAGCTCCTTATGCCCGCGCAGAATTTAAGGATTCCTTTCGCGTAACCAGTCTCTTTGTTGGTAAGAATTTGCGCGGCAAACTTGATTACAATCGAATTGATTATCTTCCTTGCTTCTTATCAGAGATACCTAAATTATTTAGATCAGGAATCAAACCCATTGATGTTGCTATTATTCAGGTTTCTCCTCCAGATGTTCATGGCTATGTTTCTTTAGGAGTAAGCGTCGACGTCGCCAAAGCCGCTGTCGATTGTGCCAAAATTGTCATTGCCCAGGTGAACTCTTTTATGCCGAGAGTTTTAGGGGATGGACTTATTCATGTCAGTAAAATTGATTATGCTTTCGAATTAAACGAACCTATCTTTTCTCCAAGTATTGTGGCGCTGACAGAAGCAGAATTGAAAATTGGAAAGTATGTTTCTGAATTGGTGGAAAATGGAGCCACCATCCAACTTGGTATTGGTGCCATCCCTGATGCCATTTGCCTCTTTCTCAAGAACCATCAAAATTTAGGACTTCACACCGAAATGTGGACCGATGGTGCTTTTGAACTTATTAAAAGTGGAGTCATAAACAATTCTCAGAAAAAGATTCATCAAGGAAAAACAACTTCTGCGTTTATCATTGGTTCTCAAGAACTCTATCATTTTGCTCACGATAATATGTCGGTGCTTAATTTAGAATCGAGTTATATCAATTCTCCAATAAATATCATCCGTAATCCAAAAGTGACCGCCATCAATTCAGCTATCGAAATTGATCTTAGTGGACAAGTTTGTGCAGACTCAATCGGCAAAGATATCATCTCAGGAGTAGGTGGACAGATGGACTTTATTGGCGCTGCTGCTTTAGCTGAGGGCGGTAAACCAATTTTGGCCATCCCTTCCACCACCAAAAATGGAGCCTCCCGAATCGTGACAATGCTAAAGCCAGGGGCTGGTGTCGTAACCACGCGTGCACATGTTCATTTTGTCGTCACGGAGTTTGGCGTGGCCAATCTTTTTGGAAAAACACTTCATCAAAGAGCAAAAGCCCTTATCGAAATTGCTCATCCAATGCATAGAGAGCAATTAGAAATCAGAAACTCAAAAATGTAAAAGTTAAGAAGAACTTAGTTCATTTCAAGGGCAATAACCTGTGTCAGCTGTCCTGGTTGAAGGTTGTTATCAGAAACTAGCAAAAGAACCTTTTTTCCACCTTTCGTGACCGGAGGACCGAAAGAGATACCTTCAATATTATCGATTTTTTTGAAACCTGCTGGCAGGAACTTTTTCAAGTCATTTAATTCCAGTACTAGCTGCTTTGGGGCAATGGAAAGTGGTCCGTCTTTTAGGGCCACATTCAGAGACTCAACCTTTTGATAGTCCTTAGCGCCTTTAAGGTTCACTTTAAAGACTCTAGCCGTTACCTCTCTTTTATTATCATCATAGCTACGCTCTAAGATAAGCAGGTTAAACTCATCGATTGGCTGAATATCCACCACTCCGTTTTTAACTTCGTTATTCATCTGATAAAGGAATTCAGCTTTCGGTTGAAACTTCTTTCCTACTTTATCGATACGTGTAATACGAACCACTCCCTTAGTATTGCTATCTTGAACCAGCGAGTATTCGTTCGCTGTAAACATGATCTTTCTGTTTGAAGGAACAGACCCAAAAGATTCAAAGCCTTCGTTAGGATAAATTCCTTTGACTTGTTCAAATTTGGAGTAAGTATAATACTCGTCTTCTTCTTTCACTGGTGTCACCGTAGCAATAGGAGTGGGTGTTGGAGCGGGTTTATATGGGTGTCCGTAACCAGAGGGAGGGTTTGGATTATATCTGTGAACTTTCTGCCTATACTGAACTTCCCCTTGAGCAGGAAAATACTTATCTCCCAGAATAATCTGTTCAATTTGTTTTCCTGTTGGAGAAAAGACTTTAATGTAAGATTTAGAACCTTCCAGTAGAGTTTCAGAACTAATGATAATGTTACCTACATCATCAAAATCGATTCCCTCAGCATCTATCTCGTTCATAGGACTCTGGCCATAGAATTTGCTTGTCCCTTCCGCCACAAAAGGAATCATGTCTTTAAACTCAAGCTTAAACCCATCCACGTAATTCACGGAGAAAGTGTAGATACGGTTAGGGTCTAAACGACCTGGGTCATCACTAACAGCGTAAATGAGATTTTTCTTTTGATCGAAGGCCAGTCCTGATAAACCACCAATCGTAGTTTCTTTAAAGCGCTCTCCGTAATGGATAATACTTGCACCAATAAAGTTTAAGTCTTTGTTGATCGGGCCAGGAGGAGCAACCTCAATATTTTCTTCACAGTCACGGAGCATTTTCTGAAAGTGCGTACTTGAAACGTTTTTATCAGCGTTGTCCAGATAGTTTCCGTGCAAGCTTTTAGCTGCATACTGAACACACTGAATGTTTTCCTGATTAATTTTATCCAGGTTGCGCTCAAGCTGAAGACAAAAGAAATCTCCGTTTTGAAGAACAAACTTTGATACCTCTGACGAGCAAAAAAGTAATTCATCAATATACTTAGCTGACTGATGTTCGCGAGTGGCACAATAACTTACTCGTGAAAAAAATTGAGGGATAAGACCTGACAGTTTTGAAAGACAGTTTTTAAACTCCCCTCGCTCCACTTGCTCCAGCAAATCACGATCACATTGAGAGATGGCCATTTCAGCAGAGACCTCCGGAACATTGCTTTGGATAAAATTAAGGCATCCAAAAAAACGATTATCTTTGACGATGTTTTTGAAATTTCCATCTTCACAGTTATATCTGATATTCCCCTGGGTCAAAGAGTGCTTGCTGGCCCTATCCAGACATCCTTGATAGTCCCTATCTTTGACTAAACTTCTGAATTGAGATTCAGTACAGTCAGCAATAAAGTTCCATTTAATTTGTGGAATCATAGCGGCAGTTTCCGCACACTTTATAATATCGCGTTTGTTTTCCTGGAAATAATTATTCCCATTCATCGACTCACACATATTGTTGACATTGGTTTGTTTGCCATACTGCCCGTCTAGCTCTTTAAAAAAGGCTAAACAATCTTTTATCGCTTTTTGACTTGGGCCCGTTGGTTGTTGTGGTGGAAAGCTAGGTTTTCCCGGTCCAAAAATCTGAGCCTGGGCCAAACTCACAAAGCTTACCAGCAGAAGTATCAACATAAACGTTTTCATTAATCAATTCCTATTCTCAGGGCCATAATATAAGCAGTATCTCTTTTTAACTTATTACTAATCACAATGCGTTCATCTTGAGATAAGGACTTCGCCCCTTCAATCTCTCCTGCACTGATAACACCTTCAGGTCCAACGTTTTTCTGATAAAGCAGAAAACGTGAGTCGCCAGTTTTTATATTTCGGACTTCAACACTCAGCTTAGCGTTCCCCAAAGTCCCCCATCCTTTATCTTTGTTTATGATTTCATCTGGATGGGTATCACCTACCATGATATCGACTGTTTTCAATTTTGCCTTGGCCTCAAGCTCAATAAAGATTTCATTATTCTTTAGCGTGATATAAGGTGGCAGCTCAGGCACAGATTTATGGCCAAAAGAACTCAATCGAAGTGAGCCGGGAAATTTTCCCTTAAACTTCTGACCGCCACCATAGGCACGGCCTTTCATGGTCTCTGCATCTCCAAAGTTAGAACCAACACAGAAGATTTTTTCTAAGTACTGCTTGGCCTTGGGAGCAATCACATCTAAAACTACCTGGCTTACAAGAACATCATCAGAACCTAAGTTCTGAATTCGAATGGCTCCGGCATTAACCCCCTCGAAACTTCTTTCTTTTTTGACAGTTCCCTTGTGTCCTATAAGCGGCCACTCATATAAAGAATCAATTTCTGGAGCAGGTCTTTGTTCAGCAAATTTCGCTCCGAATTTTCCCGAAGAGTGTCCTCCCCAATAGCGTAGCTCGTCGTCTTTAAATCCCTCATCATAGATCATACCTGAAATCAAACCTGGGTTTAAATCCTGTGTCATGGGTGATTCGTCCTGACGTATCCCAAAGCTTAAGGCCGAAACAGGTCTTAAGGTATAACTATCAGGAACATAAAAATAAAGAATCTCATTGGGTTTAAGTTCCAGCTCCTCAAATTTATAGACTAAAGAAGTCGATGTTTTTTCTTTTGGTTCTTCCATCACTTTTAAGATCTTGCCATATTTTTCTTCTTTCACTAAAGTTTGCAGCAGCTCACCATTGTGATCGGCCCAGGCAGGTGCAATCAGTAAAGTAGAAAAACCTAAAACTGTTAAACTTTTACTCTTCAAAGTTCACCTCAATGTTCTGAATCGTTGCAGGGTCAGTGCCGACACCGACTAAACGAATAACTCCAGTTTTTAGATTAGAGGAAACAGCACTTTCATCACTCACACCTAATGTCGCATTCCAGCCGTACTGTGATACAGCGGAAGCCTCCGCCGGAGCTAAAAGGTCAGCAAATAGACCACCCTTTGGAATGTTGTGTTTTGATTTAGCAGCATTATAGCGCCAACGATCGGTTAACTTAGAATCCAGAGAATAAAACTGCGCGCTAGTATAGGCCGGGCTATCATCCCATTTACCTTTTAGCGGAGTGGAATTATCCGCTTCGGCTTGATATTGTTTAATGGTTACGCTTGAAACATTTAATTTTCTAAAAGCATCTGGAACTAGAAGATAGAGAGCTTCATCTTTAGCAAGCTTGAAAGACTTCAAATCCCACGAAAGTTTTTTGTCACCAATCACTGGTTTTTCATTGCTTGAGCTTTTCGAAAACTTATCAGCATCCGCTTCCTTTAGTTTTGAAAGTAAAGATTTAGGCGCGGGTAAGACTTCGAGAAACTGACCTGTCTTGATTGATTTTGCGTCTATTTTTCCGTTGGCATAAAAGATTTTTGCACTCTTGTTGCCATTCGTGATACTTGCAATTCTGTTCTCCCACTCTTCATCCAGTAAACGGTCACTTCGCTTAGCTGAAGCCAGCAAAGGATGAGACAAAGAACAACTTGTGGTTTTAGGACAAAATTTAATGACCGCCAGGATATTACCTGAGGTGCCTGACGACTTTAAGTATTGAGGAATTTCAGCATTCGCTTCAAAGCGTGAGTCAGCATAAGTGTATTTGTTCTCATTCTGTTTCAGCATGGCCTTGGCACGCAGGACTGGTGACATAAAACCATCAAAAACCAGAACCATTTTCTCGCCATTCACTTCAGTTTGAAACCATGCCAGGTCAAGCTCATTAGGAAGCGCACGATAAATTCTGTGGTCCGGAACCTGGGAAAGATATTCAAAGTATCCGACTAGTTTCTTCGCTTCAATAGCGATAGGAGTTACGAACTCTCCTTTATCCACCCATTCATTGGCGGTAAAAGTCCAATCGCCGTTATTCACTTTATTCCAGAAATTTAGGTCGAGCATATCACTCTTACCCTTTTCATCGATAAGTACAATGTAGCGTGAATAAATGTTCGCCACTTCCAAAAAGACAGTAGAGAAAAGTACTTCCTGGGGAAATAACTCATACTCCGGGGCCAGGTAGTTATAGAAGTGATTTTTAAAGTCCTGAGATTTATAGCGTGCTAAAAGGTCACTTTCGATAATGGAGAAAGCGAGTTTTCGTGCTTCTGTTTCGCTATAGTATTGATCTTTATTTTTAGCGATCGCTTCTTGGACACGTGTTTCCAAATCACGGGCACTGATAGTTCCCTGGATGGTTTTCATAAAAGGAACTGTTTTTCCCATCAGCATGAGTTTTACCCCGGACATCAGAATTGATTCCATAGGAGTATTTAAACCCAGCATAGCTTCTATGACACCAAAGCGGTCCATCTGAATCTCACTAGTCCCGCGGTATTTTATTTCTTTGGTTCGAGGGAAATCAATACCATTAATGGTCTGAGCAGTCGGGTTAACCTTGTTAAAATCCAGCGTGCGATTAAACTGAGCCGTTGCTCCAAGGCTAATAAAAACAAAGTGAAAGAAGAAAGCTAGTTTTAACATTTTCATATTCTAAAGTTCGTTTCCTTTATAAACTTTTGTAATATAACTATCATTTGATCTTTATTATTGAAGAGCTTGTGGTTTTTTTTCGGGATACCTTGAACCAGCACTCCTTCCAGGTCGAAGACTAAATGCTTTACCTGGGCCATGGCCGGCGCAGAAATAAGCAGGATTGTTGTAAACCACATTAAAAAAAAACCCCCATACCTGAGCTTATCGGTCAAACACAACTAAACATTGAGCTAAAAATGACTGTCTAAAGTTTAGACAGCACGGAAATTTTTTGCACACTTATTGGACAACCCAATTTTAATTTCAACGACTTCTTTGGGCGCTTTCTGGCCACGGCATTGCAATTTATAAGTGTTAATTAGCCCATGATCAAGAGGACACGTTTATGAGACACTTAGGTTTTTTCCTATTTGCCCTGCTCTTACTAATTACAACAGGAGCCAGCGCGCAAGTACGCCATGTGGTTTTTGATATCGATGGGCTTTTAGTCCAGTCGGTCCCACAAAAAAACATTCCTAAATTTGCCAATAAATACAGAGTGATTACTGCTACTAATAATGGTCGTACTTTCTCTTATTATATTCAGCCTCACGCAGCTGAGCTTTTAACAAAGCTTCAGGAGGAAGATGAAGTCCTAATTCACTTCGCTACTCGTGGTGAAGCGAGTTTTGCGAGAGAAATTCTGGGGAAAATAGAAAACCAGCATGGCTCGACTATTCTAGGGATGATTGAAGGGAAAGCATCACAGGTTTTAACCAAAGATGATCTGGAAAATAATAAAATCGATTTAAAGAAAATCAGTACCGATCTTAAGCAGATTGTGTACGTTACTGTTATTCCTGACCAGCTTCTAGCAGCACAGAAATCACGCGAACTTCTTATAGGTAAACCTCTTTACTACTTTGAAAACTTTGACCAGATGAAGGCGGAGAAAGACGAGCTGGTGAGTGCAGGAACCTATAATGATCATAAAAAGTACTTCCTGGAAAACCAGGCCAGCTGGTATTTGGAGCAGTACCGCTTGGCACGACTTTTTATTGCCATTAAAGAAAACCACAAGAAAGGTCTTAAATCGGAGTTCGCAAGCTTAGTTAAGCAAGCTTTAACCGAAGACCCGGCTTTTGTGACCAGTATTGGTATCAGCTATCTTCAAGATGAATGGGAAGAAACCTCAGTTCGCTGGAGCATCAGTGCCGATAAAATCAAAATCACAGGCTGTGCTGAATACAACAACCGCACAAGAAAACTACTGGCAAATGTTGATATCAAAAAATGTTTAGAAAAATTTTCTAATAAAGTAAATTTCGTCTATAACAAGGCAAAGACTGAAATCTTAAGCTGCTCTCTCGTGGACGACGCCTTAAACCTGCCGATTAAAAACTTAAAAATGTCTGAATGTTTAAACGGCGTGAGCTACCAAGCCCTATGGGTTGGTAAATCACGTAATGTCTGTGCTCTCTATACTGATGACCTGATTAAAATTCAAACCTCTTCAAACGACAAATGTGCCGAAAAGCACTTACTGATTAATCCTAAAAATCATGAACCGGCCGTAGTCGCTGAGTTTGATGGTTTTGAGGGTATGTCTTTGGCCCAGATTTTTGAAAAGCCAAGACCAACTCAAGATGAACCTTACCGTTTATTCTTTCCTTATGACGTGAATGAAAAAGTGGGCTTTACCTATAAAAATTGTCAGACTTCATCTGAGGGTTATCACATTATTAAACACGACGATAATGGAAAGCTCTTGGATGAATGTAAGCCAGATGTGGTTTATTCATGGGGACCTTATAAAAAACTACAGGCCTTGGAGGGCTGGATGGGAGAAGGAAATTGGGTCGACAGCTATCGTCCACTCTTTGCTGCTTTCTCGCCGATCACAACTTTTGGTTATGGGGACATTGCCATCAGAATAAAATTCAGAAAAGGCATGAGATGGGTAAAAACCAGTGAGTCCCATGATCATTGTAAGCAATATAATGATACCGAGAAGAAACGCACGATCTTTTATAGAACTTATAACTTTAGCGGGAACGAGTGGCTTCTGGATTACACCGTCTGTTCTCCACATCCGATTGAATCGTGGAGCTATGGAACACCTGAACATTACGATGAAATGGTGAAAGACTATAACTGGATTAAAAAGAAGGAAAAAGAAAATAAACCACGTGAAGTAGAGCTTTATATCCTTGGTGATCGCCAGTGGAACTTACAATGGGCCTATGAAGGAATTGATGGTTACAGCTTTGATGAAGAAATATTCCTAAACAGACTACAAACGCACTTAGGCATGGTTTCAAATAAAGAAGGAAATATTTACTTTAATCCAACCATAGATCCATCTCTTAAAACGAGAAAGGAACACTTCAAGACCAGACATTCAATTTATTTTAATGAATATTAGGTAATAGGCTTAGAGCCTATTACCTTTTGTGACGTTATAAGGACGGCCAGTTTCATTATTAATACTTCCCGAACATTCATAAACTGGAATACCAGTCGCTTTCAAGGCATTAATTTGCGTGCTGTTAAGGGCATTATGCTTAGGACAGTTCACCAGAAGATACTCTACATCAGTTAAGCAAAGCTTCCCCCAGATTTGAGTTTCATAGTATTCACCTGAAGCCAGCAGCGTAAAGAGCTTCTCTGTACGAAATTTAAGCGTTCTAACATCATACGCCGTTGCTTTCATGTTTAAAGAATCTCTAAAAGTAAAAGTCGATCTGTTTTTGACTTCTTCCTTAAACTTCGCCATGACGTTCCCATATTGTGAGTACATACTAGTTAATCCCATGTCTGGGCGATACTTATCCAGTAAAAGATATGAGTATTTTGGACGAACCTGATGGGCCTTCTTCCCCACTGAACTATAGCTGGATTCAAGCTTTATATTAAGAAAGCCGTCTTCAAGGTTGGCACGGTATATTGGATCATATAAACCACCACTTTGCCCAATCTCGTGCTGATTGATGAAACAGCCAGTTTTGATGCTCTCAAGATAGTTAATATTGAAGGCCATCACCACACGCGTGTCATCCATAAAATTGTAATCAGGTTTATCTGTATTCCACTTCTTGTCACGTCGCTCGTAAATTCTTTTATTGATGGTTAAAGCAATCATCTGTGAATCAAAATCTTCATAAACGCGAGGATCCACTGTTTCCCCATCTTCCATTGCCAGAATCTGTCCGACTCCATCCACCAGCTTACCATCAACGAAATAAAGTTTCTTAATTACGTCCTTACCGCCTTCAGAGACCATATAATCGTCTCCGCAAAGCTCATCTGCTTCTTTTTTAATTTTATAAGAAGTCTGATAATAACTATAACAGTTATCACGCTTCTTCCCGATCCAGTAATAGCTGATCTCGTCACTTTTTTCGAGACATTCTTTTAATTCGCGTTTTTCAATGAAAGCGTTATGAGCTTCATCTACCAGTTTACAACCAGTAATTGATTTGGTTGGTACGTCCACTTGAAAGCGAAGAACGGTGGAATAAAGGGATAGACAGTTAGCTAAAGGTAAATCCCCGGTAAAGCTATCTTTAAATGGTGAGTAAACTCCACAACCAAGAATTTTATCTTTAGTGCCATTCATTTTCCAGCTGGTAACTGATTCCTGAAAATTATAACTAGCAACAACTTTTCCTTTCTTGTAGAAATCAGGCTTATCTTCGGCCACCGTTTTTAAGCTGGCAGTTAAGTTTCCTGTGGTAAGGACTTTTGCTTCCTTCAGCCATTGATAGATCACAACTATTTTATTCTGATCCAGAGTCCACTCTTTTTCACTCTTAGCAAAGAAAGCTTTGTGCTGGTCCCAATAAGTTTCTTTCTTCATGGCCTCGCGATCTGCCTCTAAGGTTTCGAATTGCTCAAAATAGTAAAGGCTTGTGCCAATAAAAAGTTCATTTCCTTTTTGCGCGACAGGAAGTTGGTCTTTAACTGCCGTTATAAAAATCACATTTTTAAGGTCCGAAGTAATTTTCTTAAGGTTGAATTTTCCGCCTGCCAGATCAACATCGGTTAAAAGTTTATTCACGGTGTTTGATTCTAGGTAATTACTAAGGCTGGCATAGTGAGGTTTAGGTAGATTAATGGCTGCCAGCACCTGAGTAGCCCATTTGGCAGACTTACTTGTTGCAAAATGAACAACGACATCATCATTGGCCTGGAGATAATTCAGTAAATAGGAGACATAAGGGTAGATATAATAATAGTAGTTACGATCTGTTTTTACAGAAATCATTTGTGATTTTGCTTGAAAACGGTTGAAGTTTTTTTCTGGAATTCCCTGAACCAGAGTTCCTTCAATATCAAAAACAATATGTTTCACCTGTCCAAACACCAGCTGTGTTTGTATGCAAAGTAATACAAGTAAGAAAATCTTAATCACGGCTACTCCATAGTAATGAATTTTTCATCATCATATTTAATCATATAAAGATCACGGTCAGGCAGGTATTCATTCTTCCAGTTTTTAAGTCCTACTTCCTTGGTAAAGTCTTTGCTAAAAACCGGGTGATGGTATTTTCTGTCACGTTCAAGCTGTAGGTTATAGTCCTGGTCGAAGATCTTGCCAGAATAATCAGCTCCTACTAGTTCCCCTTTCATCACCGCACTTGATTCATCTCCTGATAATTTTTTCCAGAAAATGTAGTAACCGGCTCCTTTCGTGAAAATGATGGGTTCTTTTTCCAGTTCCGTCACTTTACAGTTTGCCACGTCACCTTTGGCTCCGGCAAAGCGTTCGGAAATTTGCTTGAAACTTAATTTTGATCCTGAATAGATCTTTTCCAGGGTATCGCCAAACCTATTCATCTGGTCCTGGCAAATAAACACTGTTTCTCTATCTGTATCCTTCGAGTAAGCATCAGCTGTTTGTAGAGAGATATTTACTCCGTCAACCAAAGATGTATCGCGAATAAAAGAAACGCTCTTAAATGAGCCTTCTGTTCGGTAAGCCACCTCATTAGTTATCAGTAAATAAAGTTGTTCCTCGATCTTACCATTGGCCTGAAAAACTTTTTTCTTAACTGGGCTCATGTAGAAAAAACTACCCACTTTCCCAATTTTTTCTTTTACTTCTAATGGGAAGAGTTTGCTGATAATTTCATTTTTCTGCGCCAGAAACTTATTGCGATTAATAGAGTTCATCGTAGTGGTCATATCAGACTGCATTTTAGAGTTACTTTTTAGAATTTCACTCAATATGATCTGTAGTTGTGACTTTTGTGCACTATAAAGATTATTAATTTTGGTCTGGATGGCTCCATCTTCGTTTACTAGAGCATCATTTAAAAGAGCTTCTAACTTACTGTAGGAAATTTCTTTCACAGATACCGAGTAGCTTCCCTTAAGCTTTAACTTGGCCTTTCCCTTATAATGGTTAAACTGACAGTAAACTCCAGCATCGGCCTTCACTAAAGAGAAAATCTCTCCGCTTCCGACCAAAACTTTGCTGATCTTATTCTCGGCCATGCCTGTACCACAAACAAGTGCGCCGTGTTTGAATTCTGGATAGATCAATTTTTTTGCCTTGCCAGAAGCCACGCCGGTTAAGGCGAAGTCTTTTGCTCCAAAGAGCTTTTTAAGTTTAATCGCACTCTCAGTTTTTTGTAAATCGAAGTAAAAGCCACCGTCTCCTGCTGACATTTTTACCGGGCTGCTAGAAGACGCATCAAAGGTTTTTACTTCAACAGTAGTAACAGAATCAACAAATGAGCGCATGTCAGCACTCCATTCTTTGGCTCCCTTCACCACCTCCAGATATTCTTTGAGTGAAGCTTTGGTATTTTCTAAATCATTAGGAAGAACATAATCGGCCAGGTTAAAGGAATAACGAACTTTGATACTCACTGAACGTGGATACTCCGAACCATTGTGATCAAGAGAACAAACCACTGTTTCAACCAAAGCCGCTTTGCCCTCCAATTCAAATTGAACACCTTCATCCTTGCCTTTGCGACAATGAATTTCTGGTACATTTCCTTCCACAATCTCTACTTTTAAAGGCAGATCCTTAAGTGAACTGGCAATGATTTGTTCTGCTGCTGTTCCTGGTCCACTAAAAACCTGCAAACTTTTTTCGACTTCCACTAATTCCGCACCAGAAGCGATAAATCGATTCTGCTTGTGTGAGCAAGAAAGAAAAAGAGTTAGTCCGGCTACAGATAGAGATAGAAGAAATGTTTTGTTTTTCATGAAAAAACCCACGCTAAAATTATGGAGACTCATCTTAAGTGATCGGAATTTTATGAGGTTAATTTGAGTAAAAAAAAAGCCCAACCATTCCGGTTGGGCTTCTCTATAAGAACAATAGTTTAAGCGCTAATTAAAGGCAGAAACACTTAGCTGACGAGAATTTGTTATCGTAAGCAGTGTTAGTTAAGAAGAAAGATCTGATTGGAGCAGTAGTATTGTTTTCAAGCGTTGATACGAAACCGATGATTTTACCAGTATTGTAGTCGATTCCGAAGTTTTGGTATTGGTAACCAATAAAAGTACAACCACGAGCAACGTCTACTTTAGTTACTTTGTTATCCCATGAGCCTAGTTCTGGGCTTAGAGGAATAGCGTTTAAATTTGTTACAGAGTTGCCGTTAGCGAAAGTAAGGCTTCTTGTTAGCATTGGATCTGCTTTGTTGTAAGCTACAGCACAAAGGCCTGGAGCTCCGAACTCTTGAGCAAAACTTGAAAGGCTAGAAAATAAAGAAATAGCAAGAATCAAATGTTTCATAAGATCTCCTCATTATTGATAATATTACCTTCCTTATATCGAATCTGAATGCACTTTGTAAATTCTTTGGACAGTTATATTGAAACTTTGTAATTTTTACCAACCTATTGAAAACACTAAAAATAGCTTTATAATTTACTTAACTTTATGAAAAAAACTGTAGTTTTGGCTCTCCTAACACTTGTTCCCTCCGCTTACGCCTTGGAAAAATACCAGGGAGACGACTATGAAGTAAAGTATGAAAGCTGTGGCGCCCCTCTGGTTCAGGCGCTGAGAAAGTCCGATCCAGAAAAGCTCTTAAACGATCCTGATGCTAAATTAAAACTCAAAGCTTCCCTTGAGCGCATCTCAGAAGAGAACATTGAAAGAGTAGAAAAAGAACTGGGCACTTTGTCAGCTAAAGAAGAAGAACTACTAAAACTGATTCAAAATAAATACTACCCGCCCATCGTTCACAGAACTAGTGTGGAGACCGCTAAAATACTTCTGCCCAAAGAGTGGGGATTAGTGAGTGCCACCAAAAGAAAAGCTCCTCCAGCTCATACACCAAGTGTAGAAGAAAAACTTTATAGCGCTGCTGACTGTGTATTCACTGCGGTAGCTCCACCATACGGTATTGATGATTATGGTACCGTTTTATTGCGCTTCAAAGATAGAAACGGTTTTGCCTGGGGAACGGTGCTCACTGGCTGGACTTGGGTTAAAGATGTTTTAAAAAAACCACTGACTGATGCCTCAGACGATATGAAAAGAAAATTTGCAGAAATGGTTTACACTAATAACCACTGGGAAAAAGCCATTGCTTATCAGATCATCGGACATATTCGCGCAGGAGCTTCTATCAGAGGCTTAGGAAAACCTTACGATAAAAAAACCATCCTTGATACTCTCCTCACTAAAACCAGAAGTTCAGATTTCTGGGGCACTGTAGCCTATCACCGCCTGGGATTCTTGGAGGGCCACTACAGTGATAATGTCGAATTAAAACAAATGTCTTTCATTCAGTTTCGTGAAGATGACAGAAAAGAAGTCAATTCATGGAATCTAAAATCTGATTGGTTTGAAGCAGATCCTTACGCTTTCATCCAGTTCTTTGATCGTACAAAATAATTTACTGATTAATCATCTGCTTTCTGAATTTGTAGTAGTAATAACTGGTAATAAGGTTATCCACGACGTACAGCGCTCCAGCTTTTAAATAGGCCTGTTGTGGATTTGCGCCTCCCATACAAAGAATATGGTAGATCATTAAATTCACCGCCATGCCCTTGGTAGAAGCGATTACGCCATATAGACGTGAAAAAGTATAACGGTCCATACCAGTACTACCCGTCTGGATCAAACCACCTGCACTCTCATAATATAGATCACGGGACATTATCTCGAGAAAGAGCGCATGCATCTCAGGATCTTCCAGATCTTTCGGAGTTAGTTTCTCCGGGTCGTAATCTGCATTAGTAAAGGCGGCATTAATCTTGGTTAAAAGACCTTCATCCGCTTTCATCTGGTCTAATAATTCATGTAAACGTTTGGCTTCTGCCTGAAACTGAGGATCCATCTTTAGATCTTCAATCTTTTTCTCGGCCGCTTTGTTAGAAACTCCAAACAATTTTCCGTACAAAGCAGAGTTTGCTGCATCTGAAACACTGAAAACACCATAGTTTTTAGCGGCTTTTTTCCAGTAAGAAGCTTTTGGATTGGTCACAATCTTCGTGTTCAGATAACCCATGGCCTCGCCCATTGCAAGCTCGTAACCAAGCTTAGCAAACCAATTGAAGTCTTTATTTTTGTCCCAGTTGGTATAAGAATACATCACTATATTGGAGCTCATGCCCATCACAGCTCTAAAACGTCTGAACTTTTTAGAAGCATTTTCCTGGGACTCTGAATTAGTTCCACCTTTACAACTGTTATACAGATTTTCAAAAATGCGTCTTTCTTCTCTGGCCTGTTTTCGCGCCTGTTCTTTAATTTTATCTAACCCTAGATCTGAACGCTCTTTCGTTAAGGCTTCAATGATTTCATTTCGGGCATTCTCTTCTTTGAGGGCAAAACGTTTCAGGTTTTTTTGGAATTTTCTGACTAGAGTGTGGCTTGGATTTTTATCTCCAATCGTCTTAATCTGCTTTAAAAAGATTCCCTTATCCTTTTCCGACATACTTGCCATATAGCTTAGAGCTGAAGGGATATCATCCACACTCTTACCTAATTTTAATTCCAGTAAGTTTTGTACTAAAAGGTCTTGATCAGCGGGAGCAAGATTAAGATTGATAATATCCCATTTATATTCAGGAATCATTTTGGCCGAATTAAGATCTAGCTTACTATAAGAACTCACCACCGCTTCACCGTTAAAATCAAACAAAACCTTGGTGGAATTGTTGGTCATAAGAAGCTGCACTAGCTCTTCACTATTAATCAGGTTTTCTTTGTATAGGCTATTTAAGACCTTGGTAAATCCGTCGGCAAGCTCATAATCATTTTCAGCCACCTCCATCATGGCACGGAGGAAAACCTTTTTCTCTTCAGCTGGAAGGTTGTGAATCATACGTGCAAATTGTTCCTGCGCCTGTTGCGTTTTCAGGATTTCTGCAGAGTTCTGAGCAATTAGTTTTTGTTTAAAAGAGATGTAATAGTTTGAGCAGTCCTGGCCCATGGCCTGGTACGCGTGTATCAGAATGAATAGAGGTAGAAATAGAAACAAGTACTTCATCCTGATACATATCGGAATTTAAGCACCTGAGGTTTACTCGAAATTTAGATTCCCTTAACCGACCAAGGATTTCGGGTAATCCCTAAAAATAGATAGTTACCCCTCCCAATCTATTTAGGAGCAATGTAATACAAACGCAGAGTATATTTGTAGATAGAAAAATGATTGTCAGTAAAGTGAAAAAAACTTCATCAAAGAGCAAAAGCCCTTATCGAAATTGCTCATCCAATGCATAGAGAGCAATTAGAAATAGATTTCAAGTAGATTTCCTACACACAAATCAGTAACTCTTGGCCATGAGAGAAGAATTAGAGTCAGCCAAAATCGATGGATGGAGATTCGACGCGCGTTTGGAGCGCATCGGGAAGCCTGGTTCAGTTCCTTTTGAGGGGGGAAATTTAAAAGACTTAGCTGCAGTCCCCTTATGAAGTTTTATTCACAGATTGGCATAAATGTTTAGGATTCTCTAATTTAACACTATGAAAATTGTACAATTTCTTATTTCGTAGTTTTCAAGTCATCAAACTATAGGTAAAAAATTGTAAAATTTGGAGGAACTATGAAATCGATCATTTTACTTGTGGCCATTTTATCTTGTTTACAGGCTTTCGCCACTGATTTGCCTACTGTCAAAAATGTTGAAGTCAATCGCTACATTGGTAAATGGTATGCTCATTATTCCCTCCCTCAATACTTCACTAGAAAATGTCTAGGACAAACAGCAGAATATAAAATCATTGATGACAAAACGATCTCCGTTTTCAACACTTGCTTAAAGAAAAAAGGCATGAGCACAATTAATGGTCAGGCGGTAGTGACAAATCCAGGAGACAACTCTGAACTGATAGTAACTTTTAATCAATTCTTCACTAAACTCTTCCGTGTAAAAGGGGACTATAATATCTTGGCTTTAGATATTGATTATAAATACGTTCTTGTGGGTTCAGACAATCGTAAGTCTCTATGGCTTATGTCCAGAAGTCCAGAAGCTATTCCTGAAGATGTAAAGGCAGACTACCTAGGTCTAGCAAAAGATCTTGGTTTTAATATTAATAAACTGAAGCTTTCGACTTTTTAGTCGAAAGCTTCAGTTTATAAGAGATCAAGCGATCTTGGTTTGTGCAAAATTTGATCAGTAAGAGAATTAATTACCAGTCAAAAATAATATTTTCAAGAAAGCAGTTTTATCTGGTGATTAATAATGTTCTCGATCTATTTAGTAACACACAAAAAGCCATAACTGTCATTGATAGCATAAATTGAATATTTTCCTTTCTTGTCAATTTTACTAAGTGGATAAACAATATTTTCATTCGAGTTTGATTCATTGCTAGCCAACTCAATCGCCAGTGAATAACCATTAATTGTATTGTTACTTAATGAAACGGTTTTTACACCATAACGATTCAATTGCATTAATGAACTTGCAACTTCACTATCGCTTCCGCGAAGATCATGAGCAATGCAATTCATCTGATCAGCAGCAAAAACTTTAAATGTACTTATTAAAAATAATCCTACAATAATCTTTGTCATAAAAATCTCCTTATTAGTTTTAAGTTCAATACCTATTCATGAAAGCTATTCCATGTCTTGACACACGTTTAATATTTTATTTACAGCCTCATCTAACTCTTTCTTAGTGATCTTAACATTTTCCTTGTCGGTCGCACCTGAAGCATTTGCTTCTTTTGTTCTTCCATATTCAATTGCAGCTGCAATACCTTCTCGAACTTCACCACCACAGGTTGATGATTTCGCAAAAGCATTTGTAGATAGAAAAATGATTGTCAGTAAAGTGAAAAATAATTCATACATAAGATCCTCCCTTGTTTCTAATAATTAATTTATCAATTTTTTATTGGTTAAGTTGTTTAATGATCTTTTTGCCTGCGCAAACTAACTGCAAGTTACCTTGTGTTAATTCTTCAATTTTATTTGCTGTTAAAGAACTAATATTTGGCAAAGGCTTTTCAGATTCAACATCATAATCTAAAGCGACAAATTCAATGTCTTTATTAGCAACAAAAAGGATATGAGGAAACCTTATGTCAAAAGGCTCTGAACTGATTTTCATAGTTTTACCAACCTTTATTTGTCTTATTTCTTTTAAATCAATATTTGATGTTCGAGAATTAAAACTAATAAACATTTTCCCTACTTTTGTTGTGTACTCACCAGAAGCGAAAACAATTGGTTTCTTCATCACTTTAATGGAACAGGAATTTAATTCAATTAATTGACTAAGTTTATTTTTCGAAGAAGAAGAATCTACTTCTGCAAAAGACACTGCACTTGCAAAGGACATAGTCATAATTAAGAGAAATTTCATAAAAGCTCCTTATATTAAATGGTTTCAAACCATCCTTTTCATAATAATGCCACGTTTGGTTCCTATAAAAACCAGCCGTTTTATTTAAGATCTGATTGGAGTATAAATAAGAGGGGGAAAATCTAGGACGAAAAATTTAAACAAGATTGCGAGCGAGTTGAATCACAAATAAGGTTATCATGTAAGTGCTTAAATCCACGGGAGAATTTACAGTGAAAAGTTCAAGTGAATTTTTCTGCTTTAGAACCTCAGGGGCTTTCCGATAAGAAAGCATGCTTAAATTAAGTATTACATTCTCTATTTTACTCATTTCATTCACTACTTTAGCGCAGCTGGCACAAGATAAAGACTGTGTGGAATGCTTGAAAAGTAAAATCTCAGATACCTTGCTCCCTCCCGTGCCTAATTTCACGGTGCCTCTGGTGAAGATTGGAAAACCGACTCTGAAGCGCAATCCTAAAGCCGAATTATGTAAACGTGATACCGGAATGATTGATACCATCGTCTTCCATCACACGGCTACTTCTCCAAACCAAACGATAACGAACATTAATAACTACCAACTTACCCAAGGTGGCGATGATCCATGGCTGATGATCGCTTATCACTTCACGATCTCTGGCGCCTATCCAGGAGAAAAAACTCCCGCTGCTAACATCCAAGCTGGACGCCCAGTGGAGATCATCGGTTCTCATACCGGAAAGGGAACCTATGCCACGCCAAGTGCGGAAGCGACAAAAGTGATCAAGGACAATCCACCTACATGCGGAAAAGAAGGTGGCAAATTTGTTCTGGATAAAAAACTCTACGGACCAGATGGCAGAAGCCGCGCCAACGCCAGCACTATTGGTGTAGTCATTATTGGGAACTACGCTCCTTACTCTTCGAAAAACGAAACTGGTTATAAAAAAAACAAACCTCGTTACCCCACGGAAGATATGCTCATTCAAGCTGCTAAATTATCTTGTGAAATTCAGCGCCAATACCCGAGTGTAAAATTTATTAAATGGCACGATTTTTATAAGCCAACAGGCTGCCCAGGTACGGTGGAACAAAAAATCCCACGCATAGTAGAACTGACCAAAGGATATGGATGCGATTTCTCATCTTAATATTTTTATTCTCCAGTAGCTTACAAGCAAACACCACGATCACAGATCAGGAAGCGGAAGCTTTCATGAAAAAGTATGATTCCTTTTTTGAAAAGAAAGAAGCTGGTAAGATTGATGAAATCTACTCACCCGAATTCTTCGTGGATAAAAAAACCAAAGCAGAATTTATTGAGAATTTCAAAGCAGATAAAGACAAGCACACTAAGTCTGAGTTTAAGATCGAAAAACAAAATGGTGAATTTAAAGTTTTAAAAGTGAATAAAGATAGAATGTTTTTTTTAAAGAAAACCAAAGATGGGATCCGCCTCCACCAAAAGATGGAAGCGGAATAAGCTCTAGTTCTTGAATACGGCCTTACTATCTTTTCTAAATAGTTTTCTCTCTTTCAACGTCTAAGCAGTGAATCTTGCCCGCACTAGCACTACATTGAGAAATTCACCATGCAGCTGCAATCCCCCATTTAGAACGAGGAAAACCCTACGGGTTATCTTTTAGTATATATGTATGAAATTTTATTCTCAGATTGACTTAAATTTTACGATTCTTCTTATATAACCTATAATATGGAAATCCAAAGACAAAATGTGAATAAAAAAACGATCGAAGTTTCTTCTTTGTAGAAAGACCTTAATCAATATATTAACTAAGGTCTTTCGTATCCTCAAAGATTGAAGAGAGTTGAAATGTTTTATTTATTTAACACTTACCTTGGTATGTTTATTCTTAAAGGGCACAGACGATGTTATTCATAGGACGGCCATGACTATTGGGGCTGTAGCCATAGAATTGGCCTGTAGGAGTAATGTAGGTAAATGGGCCCCAAGTATTCAAGACTGTAAAAGAGACAGCATTTTTAAATCCTTTCAGCACACAAAAACCTAATGCTGAGGTTGGGTCTTCAATCACAGGAACTAGTTTGTTGTTTACAACAACCATTGCTGATAATCCTGAATATGTTTTAATCAGAGAGGGATTTCCGCACAACGCGCCAATATCCCAGCCATTAAACTCGATTAAGTTAACAATTTCATTGGTGAACATATATTGATCAGATTGTTCAATCTTAAGCAGAGATAAATGTTCGTGCACTATAATTAAAACTTTTTGTCGGTTGGTTAGCTTCTCCCAGCGAAGAAGGCCGATAACGATCTTCGATTCGCCATCATTAATTGCATCTCTTTCTTCTCCGTCTTCAGCAAAAACCTTCTCTTTCACTGTGACAGATGCACGTAGAATAGACCTTTTTAAAAATACTATATTCTCGCATGCTTCCTCTTGCTTATTCTCCACGCAAACTTGATTAAAAGTTCTATAAATTCGGCCAGCAGTTACAGAAAACTCGCTGGCGATGGCATCTCCACCATTCCCAACTTTATCACCTGCTTGTAAGTGGATCGAGGTTAAAGAAAAGACTAAAAGACATGCTGACTTAAGAATTGATTTCATTTTTATTCCTTATTGCTTTAATTTTGTTAACGGAATTAGTTGCGAAGAGAATCTGTAAACTTCCGTACGTTCTCCAGATTCCAACAAATCACATAAGTCATCTTGAAACTTTCTGATTCTTTCTTTTGCTTCGCTAATTTTTTTAGGGTTTATGGCCATCGTAATGTACGTAAAATCTCGCTTTTCAACTCCGTCCCGGTGCAGAGAATCCTTAGCAAGTTCCAGTGTTACTTCGTGGCTCTTTCTTAGGGATAAACTAATTGTATCATCAGACGTTCTCATGGCCGAATGGGTCCGCATTAACTTACCATTTTTTTCTTTTTTTATCAGTTCGAGCTCAATTAATCTCTCCATTACATCCTGAGCTCTAGAAGGAGTAATGCCTAGGCGGTTAGATATCCACTCAGAATCATTTTTGAAATCATTGCAATTCATAAGTGATAAAACGGCATAGTGCTCCCACTCGGCAATCATCTTAAATTGGGAAGCTTCAAGCTGCATATAACGACTTTGGTTAGAAGCAGTGGCCATTTTCTTAACTTTTTTATCAGGAAACAAACTTAAAATTTCAGAACGTTTTTGAGGATCAAGCAAGAGCTTTCGAGTAATTCTTTCTGCTAAAGAACGAGAGACATTTCGCTTCCCGTTGATAATGGAAGAGAGCGCTCCTACATGCACCCCTACTTTTCCTGCGTAAGATCGCAAAGAGTATTTCGAATTCTTGCTTTGAATCTCAAGCAGGTGCGAGCGTAATAAATGTTGGACGGCGATTTGTTCTTGCATGGGCAGAAAAGTAAATCACATAGGGATTGAAGTCAATGGTTTCTGCAACAAAGTGTTGCAGAAATTTGCAACAGTAAACATCCAGGTTTCAGCACATTGACAGAATTGAATGAATGCTTTCTCTATTTTTGAAGGAATTTTCTCATTTAATTGACAGCAAACGATTTGATTTATGAGTGGATTCTTTTTTGGTAACTTCTTCTGATACCATTGATAAGGGGAGAACTCCCATTCCAAAATCATTTTTTATGGCCCTTGTGACTCCGATCGCTGAGTCGACGGTAAGAGAAAAATGAAAATTTGGCGTTTTTCCAGAGTTTAGCCTGAATTAGCACTATATTACGAAATACTATCCCATAGCTGCCTCCCCCTATTTAGTACGAGGAAAACCCTACGGGTTATCTTTTAGTATTTATTTTTGAAATTTCAATAAAATGAGTTTCTCTAAAAACGACAGTTCTTTCCGGAAGGATCCCCACTAGCGATCCAATTAAGTCGATCTTGAACTGTAAGCGCACAATTGTCTTCGACAGGGATGACATCCATAATGTTGAGGTCGTTGTCGTGATGAGGGATGTAATCTAGGTTTGTCTTAGGAACTTTAACTTTTTTCCCTTGATTGATCTTAGCTTTAATCACGTCAGGTGATTCAAAGGGAAGAACGCTGTAGTCTGCTAGGGTTAATTGAGCTGAAATTTGTCCGGCAAGTTTACGTGTAGTAGAAATGCGATCATATCTAGAAGAGCCTCGAGGAGCGATACGATCCAACTCAGTGTTCAATTTCCTAAGCTGAACTTCATGAGGAGAGCCGACCAAAGGTGCGCGAATAGGATTTCGAGAAGGATCGATGAGAACCCAACCTTTTTCAGTTTTTAAACTTACTAGATCATGGCCATTGCCAGCAGTGTCCTTAACTTGATTGCGAGGCAAACCTTTTGTGGGACAGAGTTTTCGATATTCGCTTTCGTCCACGCCTGGAATGATTCGAACATCTGAAGCTGGGATACCCGATTGTCTCATTATGAGGGCAAAAGCTTGGGCTGCACTTCCACATCCTCCCCCCATCCTTTGCTTTAAAATATCTTCACCCCTACGAGTGGAATCAAGATAGTAGTCATCTCCGTAATGGATAAGCTCAAGCGGCTGCTCGAGATCTGAGGGCTTAGGATATGATTCAAAGAGATAATAGTTAAGAGCAATAAGGTTAAGTCCTTTTAAAATTTTATCATCCACGCTGTCTGAGCGTGAAATCTTAGCTTTTATCATCGCTTGATAAGACGGAGCATTTGAGCCTTCGTCAATACCATTTTTCCCTGGTTCACATGCATTCACCGATCGACTTAAAGCAGTTCGAATACAGCTCTTTAATTCACTCGCAATAAAACGATCTAGAAAAATATCCTTAAGTTCCTTCACATTATTCTCAGAAAGTTTAGTTCCTTTTTGTTCTTGATCCCGTTGGATGAAATCCCAAAAGGAATGAGTCCGGTAAGCATCTGCGGGGGTTAAACCATAAATCGCACCTTTTTTTCTTAAATCTTCAAGCAAATGAGACTCTAATAATTCATCTACCTCACCAATAATTTCTTTTGCTTTAAAACTGGTCAAAGATTTGTCTGAAAGTTCAGTTATACGACCTTTGCTTTTACGATAAGCCTCAATAACATTGAGCCCTTCATCCGCAAGTTTCATTACTTGGTGAAACGAGGGAGATCCTTGGAGAGATGACAGTTCTCCACAAGCGCTTGAGATACCCGTCACTGGATCTACAGAGCACTGCGCTTTTGCTAATAAAGGAATCCCTATTAGCAAAAAAATCAAATGAAATGAAATAAGTTTAAAACCCATCATGATTTATTGTACAAGAAGAATCCTTAGTTCAAAGCTTAGGTCAAATCTGCCACAAAACAAAAGTGGATTAAAGAAGTCGGACTTACCTCTAGAAAATTTTTTATCTTCTTTTATAATCCATGCGCATAGAGCAGAAATGGGCTAAATTATGATATGAAGTCGGAACGGTAGCTTCAACTGCTCTTCAGAACTTGCGATTATAGACATTAACGATTAGTCATCTTGATATTCGTCAAAACTTGCTCGAGAATATAGCAATACGTTCAAAAATCTCTTTTAACGTCGGTTGACCTTTATAATAGAGACTCGAAGTCGCATTATAATTTGCTTCTTAGCACTTAAACTTTAAAAGTTGATCAGTATTACGTTTTAATCTCAGTCATATTAAAAATTAGGAAATTTTGGATCAGAAACTAAACCGACTTAATCTTTAAGAAATAATAACCGTTAGAGATTCTGTAGTATTTTTTTGCAGAGAGACCTCACAATATTGTTCTCATCTTTCTGTGAGCACTTTTCAAAAGTAGCCTTAAACTTTTTTTGAAACGAAAGAGGCAGGAGAGAGATCTTTATACCATTCATAGTTGACATGTCCAGAAGGTAAAGTGACCGGTGGAGCGAAGGATGGGCCTCCACCTGTACGAGCGTGACCTGAATATATCGGAAATTCTGCTCCTGAGGAGATCTCATCAAAAAGCGCACTTCTTGCATACTTCGAGCGACAAACTTGGAAATGGTTTTCGTCGCCAGGTAGGCATGATTTTTCAAGAATTGCTAAAGAAGTATTAGGTTGATTCATTTTTTTAATGCAAGATTTTTTTAAAATTTTAGTTTTATGTGATGAGCATATCCGCTCCGAAATGAAATCAACCTTGTTATTTCTGTTCTCACTATCACTCGAAGTCAACTCCGATTTGACTAGCCTAATCTTCACATTTTGTAGTTTGTTACCAATCTTCACAGTCCTAATCAAAATTTCGGGATCATCTGTTTGGGTAAATCCGCATGAAGCTGTCAACTCAAAAGGCTCGCCGCAACTATCGATCTTTTCATCTTTGTCCGTAGATCTTTTTTCACTAACTCCTAAAAGCAACGTTGAATTTTGTGGGATAAAAATATTAGGACAAGGCTGAATTAGGTTTTCTTTAATTTGAGATATATCATCATTACCGAAAAGATCATCGCTCTGCTTACCGGCGTAATCTCCATAACCTCCAATAATGGGGATATCGATGGTTTCGTCTCTAGTTAAAATTTTTACTTCGTCTTCACATTGGTTTTGAATTTCAGATTCATTTTGATTATCAGTGCATTGCTGATATTCAACTTGCAAACCTGTAGATGCCTCAAGAAAGCCTGCTAAACACGCCTTCATCCCTTGAGTTGTTCTTGCATCACATGTTTCAGAATGTGCATGCGGTGAAAAAATTATTAAAAAGCTAAGAAAAAATTTCAAAATTGATCCTTCAACGTAACTTTTCAAAATGTTTCCTAAGCTTTCTCTTCTTTAGGGGCAACTCATTGTTCAACATATCGGCAAAATGAACTAATTCCTATATAGACTTTTTGTTGAATCGACGACTAATGTTCAGTACATAAAGCACGTACCGTATCCGTCACCCAAGTCGTCAAAAGTCGTTAAAAGTCGTTAAAGAGCTTTTTCTTCATTTTTAGTCAGTAATATTATACTGTTATAAGCTATGCCCGAACTACCCGAGATTGATTAACGACATTTTAAAAACTGTAATGATGTTCTTGAGTTAGCGATTTAGAGCATACTTCACTCTACGATTCGGATTCTCTTCTATTTTATCTATAATCTACAAAATATCATAAATTGTAATTGTCGTTGCGAATGGTGCGAGCGGTGACCTCAGGATTTTACGGAGTGCGATTCATACACCCCGTAAAATAAACATCTAGTTTTACATCATAGATTTTTTAGCGTGAGTAACCAACTGATCTAGAGCAGTACCCCATCCATGATGAAATCCCATTTCATCATGTTTTTTTCGACCATCAACATTACTATGCATTCCTATTGCTGTATATTTTGTCCCTGCTCCATGAGCTTCAAACAAAATAACTCCCGTAAAATAAAAAGGTTTTTCTTCTGTCGTGGCCCCAGGAATCATAGCTGGTCTAAAGTCTGCTCCGAGTGTATCAGTCCAAACTAATTTTTTATTAGGAATAATTTCTAAATAACATCCGTCGCATGGAAAACTTTGACCTTCAGGTGATTGCATCACAGTATGAAATAAACCACCAGGCCTGAGATCAATCGTGCACTCAGTGGTTTTCCAAGGGGCAGGCGTAAACCATTTAGTAAGATGCTCCGGGGTTGTCCATGCTTTCCAAACAAGCTCCACAGGAACATCCACTATCCCCTCAAGGACAAGATCTAATTCTGGGTTAATTTTCATTTCTTACTCCTTTCTTCCTTTTTTAATGCTAATAAATATTCATCTTATTGATCCATACTCTGCAGAAGATATCATCTCTAAGAATAAAGTCAGAGAGTATTCATCCTTAGTAATAATTTGTCTGTTCAGCTCAGCTTATCCATGGAATCCATATCCTTTAGTGGAGTTGATTTTTATATCCGCGCTATTAGATGAAGCTGACAAAATTCACAGACCAGATGTCAAAAACAAAATTCCGCAGAAAAAGTAGATAAAAGGGAATCCCTAAGACGATAAAAAACGTGACCTTCCCCCCAAAAAACTCTCACAACATCATATTTTTTAATTTTTAATATTCAATTATCTAATTAAATCATTTTTTTTGGGTTAGTTCATCCAAAAATTTGTATCATATGTTTATGAAATTAATGCTAAATCAAACCCAAGGCAGAATTACACTCTACTACAAAAAATGGCATGTCATGCTTTATCAACTCATAATCGGCTTGATCGCTCTAATCATGGGGCTAGTATTCGCCATATATATTTCCCAGTTGAGTAAACAGCAAGCATTCAAATGGTTTGGATATTTTTTTTCATTAGTTGGAATTTTTTTGCTATCTAGTCTACCTAGGCGTTATAAAAAACTTAGCTCTAGCCTCTCTGGAGATGAGCTAGTCGTTATAAGTGAATCTGAAATAAAACTATCCAAAGGCCTTGGTGCAGAAATTTTTACTTACACTTGGAATCAAATAGAAAAGATAGTTGTAACAAAACTCTATTTGGATCGAGACTTAGATGGTGCGATTAAAGGGAAAAATTATCTCATCGTTTTTATCAACAAACAACTCTTACCACTCGATCTTGTTGATCGCTCTAAGCGAGGCCTTAATCAAAATAATCGAGGAGAAGTTTATTACACCTGCCCTCTCCCAAAGAATATCAGTGCAGAGCTCTTTCATAATTTTCTAAATTCAAAGAATGCTGGTCAATATACGTGCGTGATTAATGAAATACAATCGATGGAATAGCGTTTAGATTTTTTGTTAAAGATTATTGAAGCTGAATCTGTCTCTGGTAGAATATGGAAATTCACCTGATACTTCTTTTAGAACGAGGAAAACCCTACGGTTTATCTTTTAGTATATATGTATGAAATTTTATTCTCAGATTGACTTAAATTATACTGTTCTGCTTATTTAAAACTTCAATTGATTACTATTCACTAAGTATTGGTTTAGGAGTCCAGCATTATTCCTTCTAGTCGGTATAATTTCAAATTATTTTTACCAGTTTCAAATTTGATCTGGCACATACATTGCTAGTTCATACAAAAGAATCTCATTGAATCGTCATTTCGTGGAAATAACGAACTTAACGTCCTCATTTTGGAAGGCAATTTTCCTCGGGAGTATCCATGAACTCAGCTCATATTCATCTTCTCTTTAATCATGTACCTTTAGCAGGGATGCTCTTTTCAATACCATTGCTTGCTTTTGCGTGGTGGCGAAAATCTGACATTGTTGCCTTAATCGGTTTGATCACAGTATTTATTTCGGGTTTGATTTGTATTCCTACTTTTCTAACAGGAGAGCCAGCTGAAGAAATAATCGAGCATTCAACTGGAGCATCAGAAAATCTTATAGAAAAGCTTATTAAGTTACATGAAGAGGCCGCAGAGAAGGCTATCTGGGTGATAGGGATTTCCGCAGCCATTGCGCTTATTGGATTAATTCTTCGATCCAAGAATAAGGTCATCCCCCAAATTTTTGTCTCTACCACACTTCTCCTATCAATTTGTTCAGATTGAAGGAATAATTCCACCGATTAAAATAGTTCGAAACTCCATAATGGTTCTCCTTATTTTTTAATTTCTACTGCTGGATATTCTTCAATATAGCTTTCACCATTAACACCGTAATAGATAACTTTGCGGCCAGCAAAGTCGACATCATATCCAACGACACCTGCTTCCCATGCACGAGTTAAAAACTCAGGAAAAATACTTCGACCTTCTTGATCATCACGAAGTGCCTTTATCAAAGCTTCTCGATTAAATTTAGGAAATTCAAATGCTCCTGTAATTATCGGATTACCTTGCTGAACAACTGCACCTTCTTTCATCGTGTAAACTGATTGGCATGAAGGTAGTATCCAACGATTCATGATGACTCCAGATTCTCGAAGTGCCTCTGCTAGAAATGGAAAGCCCCCAATCTTGGGTCTAATCGACATCGCATATTTTTGAGTTTCTATTAATTTTTCAACTAAGTTAGACATAAAATTCCTCCTATTTATTATTCAACTGGATTAGTATTTAGCTTGTGATGATCTGCAAGCTTATTTAAAATTTTTAAAAGAGTATTTTTTTCATTGGCTGAAAGAATTCCAAAAAACGCTTCATCGTTTTCATCGGCAGACGCAGCAAGACTTGGTACAAGTTTAATAGCTTTCGGTGTTAATTTAATTTCTTGATATCGACGATCCTCATAAGCCTCTTCACGCGTAACTAAATCTTTATTCAAAAGACGTTCAATCAATTTAGATACTGCTCCACGAGTAAGACCAGTCATTTCTGCAACAATACTTGGTGATGTTGCTTTTTTGCTGGAATACATCTCCCGCAGAATTACCCACTCCGCAACCGTAACTTCATATTGATCTAATTTTTTAGCAAATGAGAAAGATACTTCGTTTGAAACCACTCGTAAGTGATATCCAATATGGCTTTTTAAATGACTGACGTTTGATTTCATAATACAATTATAGTTTACTAGGAAACCAATGTCAAGATCAGAACTTTAATTTGCTTACCTATTGATGATTGGTACATCCCAATTTAAAAAACTAAGTGCGAATGAGTGCGAATTGAATTATAATGAATAACAATTTCATCAGGTTATAACACATGCCCGAACTACCCGATCAGTAGTCGGGATTAACAAATTTTCAAGTAAATTACCTATTTAAAAGCGAAAACTAAGCAACACCTACGTCTTCAATTTCACCATATTTAACAACTTTTCACTTCATTTAATGGTTTCAGTCGTTAAAGTCGTCAAGGGTTCGTCATCGAATGAAAACAAAATTTTGAGGAGAAATGTGAAGACGATAATAAGTTCAATGCAAGTATTCATTTCACAGTTTTTAGTTATTGCTATTCTTGGTTCAGGAATAAGTATATTTGCAGGAGAGGTTAGATTAGCTGTCTTAAGAAAGGCTTCACAAGGCTCAAGTAAGCTATCAAATTTTACCAAGCGTATGACAAAACCTTAAATAAGAAAATAACTAAGAGGAATCTATGAAGGCGGTGACTCTTTTTATCCTCCTTCATTTTCCTCCTGTTCTTTCACTATCCTCAAAACGACTGCAGTCTCTTAACAAATGATTTATCGGCCCTAATTTTTAGGAATATCTGCCTGCATATTGCATAAAATAACGCCTGACTTATTATTGTAGCCTGAAAGGTCAAAAGAATCCCAGTGATCTTGAATAGCACGGGCATACTCATCATCAAGATAACTAAGATGGGCGCCTCCCTTGGACATCTCTATTTCGCCTTTCTCGCCACAACTAAAAAGATTAGCGGCCACATCGGTCGATCTCTCACAAGAAATTTCTTTGCCACCTTCATCTTCACACTTGAAAGTCGCAGCCATGGACGAAGCTGAAATAAAAATTAAAAAGAACGATAAAGTTTTCACAAAAACTCCTTGGTTGTGATTCAATATAATTCGACTTCGTTATTGAGTCGATTTTCTTTGTTATTAAATTTCTCAACGGTAACCATTGAGTGTTAAAGTGAGCTTTTGTACTCTGTGATCACTTCCCCTTTGAAACTCGAATAAGATCTTTAATTTCAAAGCCACACTTACTGTCTGCATAAGTTAAAGTTGAAGCAATCATTACAAATACAAAAATTATTAATTCCATTTAATTCACTTCTATAAATCTATGGTTCAAACTATTATTATGTTAATAAAAATTTTTATATAAAAAACGCCACCTTCATAACAATTCAACTAATTGGACACTGAAATATTCGTTACATTACCTTCAGTAACTCGCTCCCATTTGCCATCGGTCCGAGCTTTATACACGGCTTTGTCATCTCCAATCCCGAAGAATGAACATGATTTCTTCGATTTAATGTTAGTCAGCTCAATAAAGCTCTATTCTCCTGCGGCACTCGTTTTACCTTTAGATTTTTCCACAAGCACAAGCATTTAAACTCTCTTTCAATTTTTCAATAGTTTTAGTAATTTCTGTTTCAAAGATGGCTGAATCATCAGGCCCAAAACCAAAAGTGTCATGCAATTCGCTTGGGCCAGATTTGCCTCTCAGCAATACCACTCCATTGACTTGATAATGTAAAAAAGAGTAATTATAATTTAGGTCATTTTTCGTAATCACAATTTTGCACTCTCCTACATTTAAACCTTCAGCATTAACTGAGCCACGAAGGACTTCATTGGATTCCTTTGCTAAATACTTCTGACTTTTACAGCTCAAATTGGTATCTTTTTTAGCGGCGAAGGATGAAACAGTGGTGAAAGACAAAGCTAAAAGTAGAATTAATTTCATGGTATCCCCCAAGAGCTTACGCTCAATCATTTAATATTAAAGATTGGGCCTTAAGGCATTATTTATCTTAATACTACATGCCCATATTAAAAGTGGGAGGTCGGTTGAAAGTTTTTCAAACCCTATTTCGAATTGTCTAAATTTTCGACAAATAAGTTAATTCTACTCAGACCCAAGGTTCAAATCGTCCATTCACTATATTTGCTTTATAATCACTCTATGAAAACACCACTCACTCTACTTACACTCATGGCCACATCAGTTACTTTTGCCGTTTCCCCTTGCGAACAAAAAGTTTTAACTCATTATCAAAATATTTATCACAAGACCTATAAAGCGGCTTCGAATACCTTCTTAAACAATTTCGTGGGGAGGAAAAACACCATTGCTCATGCTTTTGGTTACCCTGACATGGCCTTTCTTCATTTATCCTTTAATGACAATTACTATGCTAATAATATCATCGATAAGTCAGGTAAAGGTGACTTTGAAGTGTTTGAAGCCTATAACAAACTACTCAATTCAGAAGAGCTTTGCCATGAATTAGGTGAAGAATATAAAAAGCCACGCGCGATCAAGAAACTTCTTCTCGATAGACTAAAAAATTAATCATTTAGGCTTATGAAGGCGTCGATGAATCTGGCCCGTACTAGCACTATATTACGAAATACTATCCCCTAGCTGCACTCCCCTCATTTAGAAAGAGGAAAACCCTACGGGTTATCTTTTAGTATTTATGTTTGAAATTTTATTCTCAGATTGACTTAAATGTTGCTGTTCTGCTTATTTAGATAAAACTTGCTCCCACTTCATAGGCTTCATAATCGGCATTTGGTGGGTCACCAAAATACTTGGACCATTTTTGAACTAAGGCGAAAGAGACTTCCCCCTTTCTAGCTTTTTTTGATGCTACCGATAAGGCGCGATTTCTGTACTCAGACGAAAAGTTTCCGCCTACGATACTTGCGAATCCTTCATCAAAGAAACGGAAACGTTCCAAATTACTAGTTCCTTTTGTAATTTGGGCCAAACAAAGATGGGTCGTCTCATGTGCAAGAACCATTTCTTCCCGCTTGCCTAAAGCATTTGTGCCAAGAAGGATTGTTGAACGGCGTACACGGAACTCAGATTGAGGCTTGTCATTTTGTTTAACTATAATTGGACTAGGACAATTCCCAGCAAAAATAGCATTTACCCGAGAAAAAATTTGATCATATTTTGAAATTGGATTCCCAGAATCATCGAGATAACCACTCCTATTCGAAATAGATGAACATGAAACGACCAAAATGCAAATGAGGATAATGTGAATTTTCATTTCTATCCAATCTACAATTTGAAATACAGACGACTACGCAGCCTCTTTAAGCTTTTCAATTTTCTTAATAAGTGCATTGTAGCCTTTCATTGACTTTAGACCATTTGGAAAAAGGAGACTTTCGATTCTGGCCCCATAAAGAACAGAAAATTTTGCAGCGAGATCAACTCCTAAATTTCTCTTCTCATTTTCAATGGCAGAAAGATTTGAGACAGAGATGCCGATAGCTGTTGCAACATCATTTTGAGTAAATCCAAAACGAAGGCGCAAAGCCTTTAATATTTTCCCAGAGGTCAACTTCACTTTATCGATTGATCCCATAAACAATCCTCCTATTTATAATCGTGATCCGAAGTAATTTTTATTACTTTCACGATAACTTTATTTTTATAATATTTGTAAATGAGCCTTCCACCCGTTGTATTTAAGTGAATAGCTCTTTCTCCCTGTCTTTTTCCTTGAAGAATATGATCATTAAAACTTTTGGCCAAAGGCGATTTTATGTATTCTTCATAACCTATCTCTTTAATCTCTATTATCCAAAAAGCAATTAAATCCCTAACCTCACGATCGAAAAGGCCAATCCCGATGTCCTCGTCTAACTTCTCTTGAATGGATTCATTTATTTCAACTTTAGTTATCATGCATGATAACTTATCACGCATGATAACCTAGATCAAGTAATTATTAATTGAAACGAGACTAAATCAAAAAATAAGCCCTTGATTTTACTTAGCAATCCTCGAGCTTATTCAAGTTAGAAACTCCTTTGACTTTCATCAATATTTTCATTCATAATTAGGTTCCAGGCCAGCTCTCGCTTTTTTTTGGGGGGCAAGAATTTGTCTTTTTGCAGGTGAAATTAGATTGGCTTCTTTAAGAAAGACTTCACAGGGATCAAGTAAGCTTTAAAATTTTACCAAGCGTATGACAAAGCTTTAGAGAGGCAATTACAAGGTGGATAAAAAATCTCATCCACCTTGTTATACAAAAACAAACTATACTGTGGTAAAAAGATTAACAAAGTCGTCATAAGTCGTTAAAGCAAAATAATTAGTTTGAATTTGTTAATAAAATTAAGAGGTAAAAACCCCCATGCCCGAACTACCCGATTCATCCGGGTAGTTCAAATAAACTTCAAGTAAATTGCGTATTTGAGAATGATAGCAAAGCCCTGAGCGATCTTGTCACTTCACATATTTTCACAAGATTTCATGTCATTTAATGAAATCAGTCGGACTGGTCGGACTCGCTTTATCCGAGATTGTTAAAGCTATAATTGTCACGAGTCGAATATGGAAACTCACCTAAATGGTGTTTTCTGACTGCATACCCAGGATACTTGCCATTTCTGATTGCTGCTATGAAATCTTCTTTGCTCATGACAACTTTTTTTCGAACATCCAAAAATTCGGTATTAGCTCCCCGTTTTTGAGAGCTTTTAATAGTAAATCAAACAGTTCTTTAATCGTTTTTGCCTTTTTCCCATAATACCTGCCAACGGCATTATTCCATAGATCCATATTTTCACTTGGAACATCTTTATTTCCAAAATTGAAGTTCTTAAACTCATTGAGTCTGCCCATCAAATCAGCAGTTACTTCACCAAATTCCATAACATATTTGCCACTAACATATGAATTGCCGAATTTCCTGAAAGGGTACCGGCCAATTTCCTGAATGGGTACCACTTGATTTCCTCAAAAGGAAAAGTCGTAACCCATTGATTTCATATAGCTCCGCTAGGGCTTTCAAAAAGGATAAAAAAGGTATATATTTGGCATATGAATTTCGAGTTTGATCTGGCCAAGAGCCGATCCAACAAATTAAAGCACGGGATTGATTTCAATGAGTCGCAAGAACTCTGGCTATCACCTCACTTTGAGTTTCCACTCAAAACTGAAGGCGAACCTAGATGGGCGATCATTGGAACCATTGATGCTGTGTTTTGGACGGCCATTATTACAAAGCGAAGCGGCGTTACTCGAATTATATCTGTAAGGAGATCACGTTATGAAGAAAAGCAAGCCTATGAAAGCCGATTCAAAAAAGAAGCGGATCAAGAGTGAAGACTTAGACCGCAAATTCGATGAAGGCGGAAGCATTATGGAGCACGCCGATTTTGATGCAGGATTATTTCGTGTGAATGTTGATTTTCCGGCGTGGACGGTTTCCGCTCTTGATAAGGAAGCTACCCGACTTGGTATTTCTCGCCAAGCTTTGATCAAAGTATGGATTGCTGAACGCATCGATCAGTCAGACAGCTTAAAACATACTGGATCGTAAAAGAATCTAGCCCGAACTACCCGATTCATCCGGCAGTTCATTTAAACATCAAGCAAATTGCGTATTTGAGAATGATAACAAGGCCTCGAGCGATCTTGTCACTTCACATATTTTCACAAGATTTCATGTCATTTAATGGAATCAGTCGGACTGGTCGGACTCTAACCGAGATTGTTAAAACTAAATCTATCTCTTGTTGAATAAGGGAACTCACCAGACTGATGTTTTCTAACTGCATATCCAGGATACTTACCTTTTCTGATGGCGTCGATAAAATCGGTTTTAGACATGACAACTTTCTTTCGGACATCCAAAAATTCTGTATTAGCTCCAGTTTTGCTCTCTTTGATCTTGATGACAAAATTCTTAGGCATCCGCTTGATACTTTTCTCGCCCTTGTACTTTCTAGTGTCTTTCAAATCGATAATAAGTTCATCGGCCTTTAAGGCCTTCATAAGCCTTAAATAAAGATCATCCCAAGTCTTCACTTTCTTCCCGTAAGACCTGCCAACAGCATTATTCCAAAGGTCCATATTTTCACTCAGGGCAGAGGTTGACTGTGAATCAAATGTCGTTAACTCATTCAATCGTCCCAGTAATTCGGCCGTACCTTCGTCATATTCGATCGTATACACACCGCTAATGTAGGCATGTCTCAAGGCATCTACGTCATTATCCTCCAACCCAAGTCCATATGGGTCAATGCTTCCATCAGGCTTCTTGGGCATGGGACGTAGGTCTTTGTCTAACCTCTTATAGAGGTCCATCAAAGCTTCATCTTTCAAATGGTAAATCTTAAGAATATTCCCCATAATATCTATATACCATGAAAAGTCTGAAAATATTCGTTTTGCTCATTCCTATTTTCATCTTAATTTACTCAACTTGCTTTGAGCCCTATCAACTGGAAAGTACCTTTCATGAGGTCACTATCGGGACAAGTGGCAAAAATCTTCTCGTGGCACATGTAACCGATCTCCATACCGACGGTCTTGGTACAATCGAACTTAAATTGATTGATTCTATTCGCTCTAATAAGCCTGATATTATTTTTATAACAGGAGATATCGCCACTCCCGGTGGAACTGCCAAAGGTTATGAAGATGTACTGTCTAAACTAAAAGCTCCACTGGGTGTCTATTTCGTCCAAGGGAATTGGGAATACTGGGAGCCCATCAAGGAACTGGGTCACATCTTGAAAAAAGCTGATATCGTTGATCTTACAAACAAGCATCTCCATATTAAAGATGATCTTTGGCTTGTGGGACTAGATGATGAACTAGCAGGATCACCTCAAATTGATACCTTTGAAGGTATTTCAGAAAACAGAAAAAACATCTCAATCTTTCATTCACCAGCATTGTTCAAGTCTATAAGTAATAAAACGGACCTGGCCTTCGCCGGACATTCCCATGGCGGCCAGATTCGCCTTCCCTTCATTGGTTCACTCTGGACACCAGAGGGGACAGACAAATATGACTCTGGGTGGTTTGAGGAAGGAAAGGCGAAAATGTATGTGAGCCGAGGAATTGGAAATTCGATTTTACCTATTCGCCTCAACTGTAGGCCAGAAGTCGCCTTTATTAAAGTAAGCTATTAAAATATATTTTCAATCATGAGCTGGTAAGACACTTACCGATCTATTTAACCTTCTTAGAAAAATCTGAAAGGTATTCTAGAATGGCATCTTGTTCTTCGTTTGATATGACTTTATTCTTGGGCATTCGATCTTTTCCCTGACTCTTAAGACGATATTGAACTTCTTGAAGAAAGCTTCCTTTAGGGTACTTTGCTTTAAAATATTCTTTGAGCCCATCTTCAGACTTGAAATCAGCATGACACTGAAAGCAACTATTCATGGGATTAGTCTTCTTGGCTATCTTGAATACTTCATCAGATAGTTGCTCTCCCGTTGGACTGATCAGAACTGTTTTAATTTCACAAACGGGAGCAGACTTAACATTCTGTTTATGCTTTTTCATATCCTTACCCAAAGTTTCCAAGCTCTTTTTTTTTAAACTTTCGCATAGTGATTTTTTGTCATCTTGAGCAAAATAAAATGAATACTCACTTCCCATAAGGTTATTGTTAATTTTATCAAATTCCTTTGAGAAAATTTGATATTCGGTCTTATCCCTATCTTTATCCAACAATTCTTTCCATAGGTAAAACTCCAACCTTTTAATACCGCCACGGCCATCATTGAAGGCTTGAGTTCCTTTTTCAAATGTTAAGGGCCAATTTTTAGTTGAGTAGTTGAAATTTCCTAGAATCCATTGAAGATTAATCCAGGTCTCATTGACCTCTTCTCCACGTAATGATTCAGAGAATCGATCATTCTCCAAATTCTTCCCAGAAATTTGAATTTGCCTTTTCTTACGCTTTTCAAAATATTCTTTAAGGGAATTTTCTAGATTAGTTTTATATATTGCCTTAGATGATTTCATCTTCTTTCTAATACTCTCAGGGATAAATGAATCAATTTCTTCTGATGGGCATGTCATTGCTCCGAGGATGGCATATCTTAAATCATAGGTCGCTGGATTGTTCTTTAAATCTTGAGCAATTATCAGAAAGTTCTGTCTATTCAATAAAGTACTAAACTCACTGTTGATCTGAATCCCATTGCCAAACGGGCCATACTTTTCCACGAAACCATCAATTCCTGCAGCAAAAAGTAGTTTTTGCTCCGGGATATGTTTATAGCGAGAGTGACTCGATTTCTTCTCATTGAAATCCTTCACATACTTTTTTTCTAACTGGGTTTCGTCATCATCTTCAGCTCCAATAACTCCTGGCCACATAAAATAGGTATCCCAAATTGGTTTTGGTTTATCTCCATGACAAGTTAAGCATTTGCTTGGATTTTTATCCGAAATAGTTGGCCCTGATTTTTTATCAGGATCGAAATGAATTTCAAAAAGTTCATATTCTTTTGTGTCTTTATTAAATTTTATAATTTCTAGATTTTCGTGGCCCTTTTGGGAAGGGTGTCCATTAAAACTCATCATCAAAGATGCATCTCTTCCAAACATGACTACTCGTGGAGACTCTGGACTAGCATCTTGGATACTTCTACTACTGTAGACGTAGGTTGATCTAGATCTATATTCTTCCGGTAACAATGGAAGTAGATCATCTATACTTTTTACGTCATTGTTTTTAATGAAATGCTTAACATCTTCAAAAGTTAAGTTCTGTGCAAAAGAAGAACGACTACTTAATAGCAGCGATAATGTGATGGTAATTGAAACAAGGGCGATTTTAAAGATTTCTGGCATACGAATCCTTGTCGGATTTTATCCAGATAATTTTAGAACCCTCTTTTCTGAGTAATCATGTCAAGTATCTTGCTAATGAGAAAGCAAACTACTGATACTAATGAAAAGCTTCATCTTATCATCATCTAGCTCATTGAACCCATAAGCCTTATAAAAACTCACAGCTGATTCATTAAGAGCATCGACAAGAACAACCTTGATCCCAGTTATTTTGCTGATAACACGGATTTGTTTAAGTGCTTCAGCTAAAGTAATCCCACCATAACCTTTGCCCTTGTAATTCTTATCAACGGCAAGGCGGCCAATTAAAGTCGCTGGGATTTGTGGCGTAGGAAATCCAAAGCGAGATTTTAGTGAAGATTTCTGGATAGCATAGTTGCAAGTGGAATAATAACTGATGATTCATTTGTTATCATAATCGAAAAGAACGTGCGTCTGGCTGACATCGTCTCGGCTATTTTGCTTGGCATACTTTTGAATGTAATCGTTTAGCGGCGGCTCTTCGCAATCAAAGTTTTTTCTATATGTGGCTTTATCCGCGGACTCAAGACTAAGGAGTTCAGATAGATGAATGAAAGTCTCGATGGCCTACTCCTCAAATTTCTCAGCATGCTTTTTGAAAGCTTTTTTGAGCTTATCATTGGCCGCTTTTGGTTTGTCGATTGTTCTTTCGATTTTCTCGAAATCGCGATGACTCATCAAGAGCGCCTGCATCTCTTTGTGTTCCATGATGTCTTTCTTGGCCTTCTCAAGTGCCGTGCTTACGAGATAGCTGGTTAAGTCCTGTCCCGTGAACTCAGCGGCCATACGAATAATTTCTTTATGTTCGGAATTAATCCTGAGACCTATTGAATCCTGTTTTTTAGCGAGACTCATAACTACCTCCATTGCTTTGCCCATTATAGCACTGTAGTGCGGTTGTTGCAACATGGTTACTCTTCGGTTAGAACCACTTATACCTTTAGCTCTAACATACTGAAACTACATGTCATTGCTAAGTATGAATTCAGCTAGTTACAACTTATAAGCAGGCCTTTAGGAATTTGGCAACAGGTTGCTGCCAAATTGTTCTCATCACGAATGAGACAACTGCCTCGACTTTGAAACAACTGTCCGAGACAGTTTCCTGAGACACTTGTCTCACTGTCTCAATTTTTGAGACACACTTACATCTCTAAATTTCAGCACTCATAACTACCTAAGGAAATTTCTTACACCACTCCTTGTTGGCATGCTCTTGCAGATAACTGGCTCAATACAAAAAGTGTCTCACCATAAAGGAGGAGTCGTGAATGATGATATTTTCGAGCGGTTCATCAAATCAATAGGCATCGTGCTTGGCGGATTTTTGCTTCTGTACTGCCTGATCGTAACCACACAAAAGCATCCGCGTGGGATTGCACTAAAAATCGTAGTGCTCACAGAATTTGTGGCCAAAGGTCTTTTCTACATTGGCCTAGGGCTTGGAGTTATCTCACTCCTTACTATCTTAATTGAAAATCGCATTAGAAAGAAACGAATAAAAAAGGAAGAGCAAGCTCACATTGAACTAAAACAGTTTCCTAAGTATCGAGAGCCTAGGGCGGTTTTTATCACCAATGAGATTATGGCCGTCTTGAGACGTCGTGAGGCCTTTAGGATTCCAGGCAATGACTATGTCTTTCACGTAGAAGGAAATCCACTCAACTACTGCACCATCCAGATTAACAATCGAGGGGCGCAGATGAAAAGAGGAATCCCATACACAGGAAATCATATCCTTCGCCACGGCATGGCCAAACTTGCCCGGCAGATTGGCGGTGACCTAGATGTAGTCCTCGCAATGACAGGACACAAAGACCTGAAGCTTGCGGATCACTATTCCAAGTCCAATGAGGATGATCAAAAGCACTTCTCGGAAATGATCATGAAGCATATACGAAAGCAAAAAGCTGAAGATCAAAGGCCGCAGTCGGGCTTTGAGAATGTCATCAGGCTTAAGAATTTTATAACCGGTTGATTTAGAGTAAGATAAGTCGGACTGGGTCGGACTCGGTGAGATTCGGCCCAGTTCACTTTAACAATTTTAGAAAGTTAGAACAACAATGCCCGAACTACCCGAAGTCGAAACCGTACGACGCCAACTCTCCGACTACCTCCCACTGACTATCATGTCGGTGAAGTTAGGTATTCACGGCGATTCTTTGGTTGAGAAAAAAGAATTTCAGCCTAAGGGCAAAACGATCACAGCATTCCATCGCCATGGCAAAATGCTGCAATTTATTTTTGATGATTTTATGATTCTCTCCCACTTTGGTATGACTGGTGGTTGGCGGATTGCTAAAGAGCCATCTAAAGAAAAACATTTGCATGTTGAATTCAAAGTCACAAACCCCAATCAAGAAACTCTCTATCTTGGTTACGTAGACTACCGCCGTTTTGGAGTCATGTATTGGATCAAAAAAGAAAACCTTCATCTTCACATGAAAAATTTAGGGGTGGATATTGCGTCTTCTGAATTCACTCTTGAGTATTTAACCAAGGCCATAAAAAAATATCCTGAGCGTGCTCTCAAAGTCACTTTGCTCGATCAAAAGCTATTTGCCGGTTGTGGAAATTATATTGCCTGTGAAATATGCGCCAGAGCTTTTATGCGTCCCACACGAAAATGCAAAAAAATAAAAAAAGATGAATTCAAAAAAATTCATGAAGCGGTGAAAGTTGTCTTAGACGGCTCAATTAATACTCAAGGAAATACTTTTTCAGGTGGCTATGTCGATGCCAATGGTGAGGAAGGTGCTGGGGTTCAGAACTTAGTTGTCTTCTGGCAAAAGGTTTGTCGTATGTGCAATAAAACGGAAGTTAAAAAAATCTTTCTGGCTGCGAGAGGGACTTACTATTGTCCGAAATGCCAGAAATAATCTTTCAAAAATGAATAGAAGACATTCAATTCGATCAATAAAATTGTAACAAAAGTGTATTTCAAGTTAATTTGCTACTCTTTGATCGGAGGAGAAATGGAATCTAAACTAGAAAAAATTGAATACATGATTTACACAATTCGAGGCCAAAGAGTGATGCTAGATATTGATCTTGCAAAACTTTACGGAATAGAAACAAAACGCTTAAAAGAACAGGTTAAAAGAAACATTGATAGGTTTCCCCATGACTTTTTATTGGAGCCTGATTATAGCGAGTTAGCTCAGCTAAGGTCGCAAATTGCGACCATTAACTCTGTAAATAGCGAAAAATATGTTTTCAAATATTCTCCCTATCTTTTTACTGAAAATGGAGTGGCCATGCTTTCAACTGTTTTACAGAGTAAAGAAGCAATTCAAGTAAACATTTCGATCATGCGAACATTCACAAAACTGAGAAGTTTTTTGGCGATGGAATCATCTTTAAAAGAAGAAGTAGGAGATTTTAAAAAAAGTACAAATCAACTTTTTAAAATTGTATTTGAACACTTAGATAATTTTGAAGAACAAATAACTCCTCAACTGCCGTCAAAGAGAAAAAAGATAGGCTTTAAGCCTGACGGAAAAAGCGATTAAAAATAGCTCTTAAACCTTCTCCCAAACCTGAAACGAAAACCCCGGCCCATTATCATTTCCCGCTTCAAAATGAGTACTGGATTTTTTTTCAAATTGTTTTTCTGGAAAAAGAAAAAAAGTATCTGCCACACCGGTATAATTCACTTGCGAGAGATAAATACGATCAACTAAATTTTTATTAATCGCCTCTTGATAAATCTGTCCCCCGCCAATGATAAACACTTCTGTTTCGATATCATTTTTGGCCAACTCTAAAGCACTCTCCAGAGTTTTTACAAACTGAATTCCCTCGACAGATGCATGCTCACTACGAGTGACAACGACGTTGGTGCGGTTGGGAAGTGGCCTTCCGATCGACTCGAATGTTTTTCTTCCCATGATAATATAATGGCCTGAAGTTGTTTTTTTAAAAATTTTAAGATCGGTGGGAATTTGCCACAAAAGTTTATTATCTTTTCCGATCTCGCCATTTTCTCCAGTAGCAACAATGATAGAGACGATCATATCGCTACAGGCGCTTTAATATGTGGGTGAGATTCGTAGCCCACTAATTCAAAATCAGAAAATTGAAAATCAAAAATATTTTTGATCTCAGGATTAATTTTCATCACAGGAAGTTTAAAAGGAGTTCTCGATATTTGTAGATTGGCTTGCTCAATATGATTTGAGTAAAGGTGAGCGTCCCCTAGTGTGTGGACGAAATCACCAGGCTTTAGTCCACAAACTTGCGCCACCATCATGGTAAATAGAGCGTAAGAAGAAATATTGAAAGGAACACCAAGAAATATATCGGCCGAGCGTTGGTATAACTGACAAGAAAGTTTGCCCTCTGCTACGTAGAATTGGAAAAAAGCGTGGCACGGTGGAAGTTTCATCTTATCGATCTCGCCTACGTTCCAAGCAGAAACGATCAGGCGTCTTGAATCGGGATTTATTTTGATTTGTTCAATCACCGAAGTGATCTGGTCGTGTGATCGACCATACTGATCTTTCCAACTTCTCCACTGAGATCCATAAACAGGGCCCAGATTTCCTTCTGCATCGGCCCACTCATCCCAAATAGAAACGCCGTTATCCTTCAGGTATTTAATATTGGTTTCACCTTTCAAAAACCAAAGAAGCTCATGAATAATTGACTTTAAATGTAGCTTTTTCGTGGTGACCAGCGGGAAACCTTGACTTAAATCGTAGCGCATTTGATAACCAAAAACAGAAACGGTGCCCGTTCCCGTGCGGTCTTCTTTCTTCACCCCTTGGGCCAGAACATGCTTAATAAGATCATGATATTGTTGCATAGAAGACACCCTCTCCCGTATAATTATCTCTAAGTATTATTTTTACAATTCCATCGCGATTGGTAAAACAAAAAGAGAGTTAGCTCATGGCGCAAACGCTATCAGGTCTCGATCATCTCATAAACAAAAATGAACTCTTGAAAAAAATTCCAGGAAACATTGGTTATCTTTGTCATAGCGCCTCGGTCACAAAAGATATTGAGCATGGTGCAGCCTGTATGAAACGCTTATTTGGCGATCGCTTCAAAAAAATCTTTGGGCCACAGCACGGATTTGTGACAGATGTTCAAGATAATATGGTGGAGACGAAAGATTTTATTCATCCATTCTTCAAAGTGGTTGTTCATAGTCTCTACTCTGAAACTCGTATTCCTACTGATCACATGCTTTCAGGTCTTGATTGCATCGTGGTGGATTTACAAGATGTAGGAACAAGAATTTATACTTATATTTATACTCTGACTTTGTTGATGGAAGCTTGTGGAAAAAAAGGAATCAAAGTAGTTGTGTTAGATCGACCAAATCCAATTAATGGAATTGATCTTGAAGGAAATATACTAGACACCAAGTTCGCTTCGTTTGTTGGTCGTCACCCTCTTCCTGTTCGTCACGGGCTCACTATGGGTGAAGTAGGCTTAATGGCGAAGAAATTTTGGAACGTTACTTGTGATTATGAAATCATTCCCATGGTCAACTGGAAGCGTGAAATGAGTTATGAAGACACCAATCTTCCATGGGTGATTCCTTCTCCCAATCTTCCTACGATAGAAGCTGCTTACACTTTTGTGGGAACTGTTCTTTATGAAGGAACAAATATCTCTGAAGGCCGCGGGACAACCAGAAGTCTTGAAATTGTTGGTCATCCTAAAATTGAAGCTTTTAGTATGCACTCGAAAATTATGGATGAGTGTAACAAAAATAACCTAAAGGGTTTCGTCCTTCGTCCTTTAGTTTTTCTTCCTACTTTTCAAAAACACCTTGGACTTGCTTGTGGTGGATATCAAATTCATGTGACTGACAGAAAGACATTTAAGCCATGGCGTTTATGCCAGCTTCTGTGCCAAATTTTCTATCATGAACTAGGAAAAGATTTTATTTGGAAAATACCACCATACGAATATGAGTATGAAAAAATGCCCATCGATCTCATCAATGGAACCGACGTACTTCGTCACTGGGTGGAGAAGCGTGAAAAATTTACTTTCCTTGATGAGCTAGAAGCCGAAGGCATGCCTGAATTTTTACAACAGCGTAAGGAATGTTTAATTTATTAATATGCGTTTAGAAATCCACAACGAAAATGGCCGTAAAGAAATCGTCAATGTCACTAAGGACAAGGTCGTGGTGGGAAGTGGAGAAAACTCAGACATCATTATTTTAGGCCAGCATATCGCCAGAAACCAACTGATCTTGGAAAAGATTGGTGGTAAAATTTTTATCACTGATCTCGATAATCCCAATGGGACGTACATCAATGATACTCTCCTCGAGCCTCACAAGAAAGTCGAATTCTTAAGCTTTTTCCCTCTGCAAATAGGCCCTAAAATTTTAATTTATCTCTTAGCGGACGAAGACGAAGCACCAATCGAAGTCTATAGCTCAAAAGAAAAAGTCCCAGTCAAAGAATCAAATAATTCACAAATAAGTGACGATATTAATAGTCTCCTCGCCGGTAGTGAAAAAAGAACTTCCACCAAAAAAGCAGCACCTAAAGTCACACCTACTCCTTCCGTCGCCAATCAAAAGAAAATGACCAGAGTAAAAAAGAGTGCCACCAATATTTATATTGGATTAACTATTGCAGCCCTAGGTCTTAGTTATTATTTCTACAAATTAAAAAGCGAAGATGGCCTTTCAGAGACTGCCCATTTGAGTGCTGTGGACCCTTACATAGCTATTCAAAAAGAAATTAAGGAAGAAAGGGATAGAGATTATAAAAGTCTCTTGACCGAGAAAAAATGTGAGGAAAAAGTTGATTTGACCATATGCCATCTTCTCAAAATTCCTTTTGCAAAAGATGAAGGTGTCATCACCCAAGGCAACACTGCTTATCTAGTTTTTAATATGGATCGAGCCCAAGTAACATCTGTGCAAGAAGAGTTAACAGAAATCCCAGTTACCTACCGGAACCTTTATTTGATTCTTCGAATTCTCGCCAATCAAAACATGTGGGTAGAAATGGAGAAAGAGGGTATCACAAAATTTCATCTGGTAAATCTACAGTCTATCCAAGGTAAAACGATTATTCAATCAGAGCTTAAAATTGATCAACAAACACTCTTATCTCATATCACATTCGATGATATGAACACCATTATCTATTCTCTTCGCCACCGAAAAAATTTAGAATTATTAGATAAAGTTGATATAGAAATTTTGAAACTCACGGAATTGAAGAAATAAAAAAGAGCCACTAGAAGTGGCCCTTTTTTCAACGTCATTAAAATATAACTAGAAACTAAAAGTTGATGGAAGAGGAAGTACTAAGGCGCTTCCATCTTTATCATCGACATCAGCTCTTACTTTTGAGTGCACATCATCCACTGAAATTTTCGCTTGAGAAATAGCTTCGTCAACAGAAACTGAAAGTGAAAGTTTCGCAGCATAAACAGCGCGTTCAGGGTTTACTATCCCTTCCGCCACAACTTTAGACTTAAGATACTCTTTTTTATCAACTGTTCCCATAAGAATTTTCTTGATGGCAAGTGGAGTTAAGTTTTTATTCACATCTTTAAGTTGTCCAGCTACGTTCGCGACGAAAGGGGAAGCTTGAGATGTACCACTGACTTTTAACCATTGGTCACCAGGAATTGATGATTCAATGACTACTCCTGGAGCAGCGATATCAACTTTTTCTTTTCCGTAGTTAGAAAAACTAGCTAATTTAGCTCGGTCAAAAGTAGCAGCAACCGTAATTGTATTATCTGCCTTAACGTTTGCTGGGCTAGTTGGTTCAAGGTCATTATTTGCGCCATCATTTCCTGCAGCAATAACGAAAAGAGTATTTTTAGCAGCGCCAACAAATTTTTGGCCTTCAGTTACTAATGTATCCATGAAGAATTTAGTTGGTTCAATCACTTGTTCATCAGTTGGAGCTTTGAAGAAAACAACTTTATAAAGAATAGAGACAATTGACTTCGCTTGAGCAAATCCTGTTCCGAAAGAACAGTTCGCTACATCTGCTTTGTTACCAGAAAGGTAATAACCGATTTCTTTCATCATAACCATTTGCTGAGACGCTAATTGACCTAACAATTGCTTTAAGATTTTCATACGAGATCCGTCATTTTCAGCATTGACGATTCTTTCCTTCATTTCAGTAGAAATGAGGGATGTTTTTTGTCCGCCTGGAAGTTTCACTTCAGTAGGAATTAACTTAACAGCAAGAACGCGAACGTCTGGGCTATTTTTCTTTGTGATCCCTGCCACGTGAGTCCCATGAACGAAGTTACCGAATTTTCCCATTTCTTTAATAAAGTTTGGATCTTGAACTTTAGCATTCACCCAAGCTTTTTCTTCTGGAGTAATTGTTCCAAGAAAAGACTTTCCTTGTAATTCGAAAAATTTCGCTGGGTCTTCTGAGAAAGTACCAAGATATTTATAATCAATAACGAGGTTGTTGCTTTCAGCAAAGTTCCAACCATAAACATCATCTTGGTAACCATTGTGATCTTCATCGCGACCGTTATCAGCGATTTCCCCTTGATTTACCCACATTTGGTTAGAAAGAAAAGAGTGCTTGTAATCAACACCAGAGTCTACCACCGCAACGATTGATGCTTTGGCAGCGAAACTAGAACTTAGTAAGAGCGCTAAAAATAAATGATTCATGAATATCTCCTAGTCAATGAATGATGAAAAATATTTTGCTAATTGATCCACTTTAATGATGTCTTCGCCACGGCAGTCATCCGTGGCACAAACTTTAGAAACCGAACAACTTAAGTTGTAATCGTAAATGTAATCTTGTTCGCCGCGAACTAAAATACCTTCAACGACACCTGTCTTGGCGTTGAAGACAGCCGATCCAGAGTTACCGCCGTATGTGTCTGTGTTGGCTACAAAGTAGAAAGGATTTGTATTCGCTCTCACTTTCGCACCATCAGCTACTTTTGAAGCCAAACCAGAAGGGTGACCGATCACCACTAAATCTGTCCCAACAGCAACTGTCCCAACCTTGCTTAAAACAAGGGGCTTTCTACCAGCAACAACTCGGTCTAATTTCACCAGAGCGAAATCATTCAAAGTGGCGTTGTCTAAAGCGCGAGCAATAATTTTTGAACACTTGTAAACTGCTTCGTTTTTCACGCGCATAACGGACTGATTCGCTTGAGTCATTTTAAAATCAAAAACCCATGAATAAGAGTTGCAATCAGTTTGATCTTTAATACAGTGACCAGCAGTTAAGAGAAGATCGTCTCCAACTAAAAAACCAGAACAGCGAGCTGCGCTGATTTGTGATGAGAATTTTTCTTTAGCACAGATATTTCTATCAACTAAAGTACGTCCCATCACTTGAATGTCACCAGATAATGTTGAAGATAAAGAAGTCGTCGAAATTTGAGCTGCCGTAGAAGCCGCTAGATTAATGAAAAGCGGATTCGTCACTTCAAAGATATCTTTACGGTTATCTTCGCCGTAAATCACTCTTTGGTCTTGAGCAGAAACATTTGAAATTAAAACAGAAGAAAGAAGAAAGAGAGTAACAAGACTTGTTTTCATAAGCAGGAAATCCTTTTCCAAAAACCCTAAGGTTAACTTAATACATATCTTATTATTGTGTGATCTATTTAGGAGAGAGACCACGATTGAATTCTTACAAATACTCTCTCTAGGTCTAGAATCTTTAAGACAGGTGTTTGGTTTTATCCACCAGCAATAAAATATTTGGATCATGAACTCGGTAAGTCACTTTCATACTAGAGAATTTTTTTATCCACTGAGAGAGCAAAAGAAAATGCAGCATTTCCCGATAAACAAAGTCACCTTCTAGTTCAAGGAAGGCCAGAAATGATTTGCGTGAAATCCCCAAGACCCAATTGTCTTGATGAAACTGCTGCAAGATTTCCGGAAGAACCTTAATTAATTCATGATTTTGTTCTCTGGTTTTAGCAAAACCAAAACAGGGATCGAAATGTAGTCGCTGGTGCAAACCTTCTTTTATAAAAAGCTCACGAATCAATTTAAAGCGTTCTTTAAGCTCTTGAGCGATATTAATGCTGGAGTCTGCAAAGTATTTATGCTCAGAGGTTTTAGCGCGATCTGGAACTCTGTTGTGGCAAAAGACATAATCTACCCCAACTTCACGCCCAAGATAACTCACAAGGTCTTGGTCCACTATTCCAGAGACGTCATTCCACCAAATTTTTTTCAAACCCAAACTTTTAAGCTGTTCCCACATTTTTTGGAAAACCTCGACTTTGTAGGTATCCAGTGAAAGTAAGGGAAAGACTCCATGATCAGCATGAAATTTTTTAAGTGCTGGTAGAAAAATATGTTCAAAGCGAGAAAGCTCTTCTGCTTCAGAAATAGCTTGGTTCATAGGAGCCGTTGATTCCGCACCAACGTCGATGATGTGAGATTGTCGATGAAGCTCCACTAGTCTTTTATAACAAGTATCACTATTGTCTATTTCTCCGCCATCAGAAAAAGAATTGGGAGTTATATTCATAACTCCCATAATTCGATAGGTTTGGTTCATTGATTCTTATTAAGCTAGAACTGGCTTAGGATTGCTGAAATCTTGTGGAGGTGAAGCAGAAGGTGCATCAGCAGTGTTCGACTTTTTGGTCGTCAGTGGAGCTCCAATATCTTTTCCCGCCACAAGGTCATTGATTTGAGTTGTATCAAGAGTTTCCCAAAGGATTAAACCTTCCGCAATTCTCTCTAACTGATCGCGCTTATCATTTAAGATTTTAGAAGCGATCTCGTGATTTCTAGTAATGATGGTTGTAATCTCATGGTCAATTCTTTCAGCCGTTTCTTGAGAGTATGAAAGTGCATCAGAAGAAGGATAGTAACCCTTGTCTCCACCTTTAGCGAAATTGATAGGCCCAAGCTTTTCACTCATACCCCAGTCACATACCATGGAACGAGCTAAAGAAGTCGCTCTTTCAATATCATTAGAAGCACCATTGGTTTTTTCATTGAACATAATTTCTTCTGCACTACGGCCACCTAATAAGAAAGCGATGAAGTTATTAGCACGTTCAGTTGAAAGGTTTAACATCTCCTCAGAAGGTAATGTTTGAGTTACACCAAGAGCACCACCACGAGGGATAATAGAAACTTTATGAATAGGATCAGTATGAGGAAGGTTTAAACCAACCAAAGTATGTCCTGCTTCATGGTAGGCGGTAATACGTTTTTCTTTTTCAGAAATAATCATAGACTTTCTTTCCACACCCATAAGAACTTTATCTTTGGCAGCTTCGAAATCAATCAGGTCTAAAACTTTTTTCCCAGCACGTGCAGCAAGTAGAGCTGCTTCGTTAACAAGGTTAGCTAAATCCGCTCCAGTAAATCCCGGAGTACCTTTTGCAACCACTTCTAAATCGATATTAGGTGATACCGGAGTTTTTCTTGTGTGAACTTTTAGAATTTGTAAACGACCGCGAACATCTGGACGTCCAACCATTACTCGTCTATCAAAGCGACCTGGACGAAGAAGAGCTTGATCTAAAACATCAAGGCGGTTAGTGGCTGCAATAAGAATAACACCTTCGTTTGATTCAAATCCATCCATCTCTACTAAGAGTTGGTTAAGAGTTTGTTCACGCTCATCATGTCCACCACCCATTCCAGCACCACGGTGACGGCCGACGGCATCGATTTCATCAATGAAGATGATACATGGAGCTTGTTTCTTCCCTTGTTCAAAAAGGTCACGAACACGTGAAGCACCAACACCCACGAACATCTCTACGAAGTCAGAACCTGAAATAGAAAAGAAAGGAACACCTGCTTCACCAGCAACGGCTCTCGCTAATAATGTCTTACCAGTTCCTGGAGGCCCTACCAGTAGAACACCTTTAGGAATTTTACCACCAAGAGCAGTATATTTTTTAGGATCTTTTAGGAAGTCGACAACTTCTACAAGTTCTTCTTTCGCTTCTTCAACACCCGCTACATCAGCGAAAACAATTTTCTTTTCATTTTCATTGAGAAGTTTTGCTCTTGATTTACCAAAACTCATAGCTTTTCCACCACCCGCTTGAATTTGGCGAAGAAAGAAGTAGAAAATGACAAAAAGAAGAATCATTGGGAACCAGTTAATTAAGATAGTAGAGAGAAGCCCCTGCTTTTCTTCTTTTTCGTAATTAGGAATGATTTTGTGTTCACGTAGAATACGGAAAGTTTCATCTCCAGTATTACCTGTTAATTCGAAGTCAACGCCTTGTTCATAACCAGCTTTGAATTTACCACGAATTGTGTTTTGACCTTGGAAAGTCACACTTTCAATACGATCAGTTTCAACGGCGGCGATGAAAGAAGAGTATGAGATGCGTTTTTTTGTGGTGTTACCTTGCTCAAGCACTTTGATCACAAAGGCCATAAGCAAAATGACCACGATCCATAACGCTAATGTTTTTTGCTGTTTTTTCATGAAACTAGTCCTTATTTTTAAGTCGGAGAAAATTTTCTTTGTTTGGAAACTCTAAGCAATTTTACGCTGGTTCCCCAGTCTGATGCAAGTTAATGATGGAGATTTGTCTGGCAAAAAGTTCGGTGCGTTTCAAACTAAGCTGCTTCAGCTGATTAGCCGAGCAGAACCATAGGTTATTTTCCAGCAAATAGGCGGTAAATTGAGGGAATAGTGGATGAATACTTTTCATTCTAGGAAGACCAGTATCAGGAGTGACAATCAATCTTGGAAAAGGCAAATCAAGTTTTAAAGCTTCAGCTACTGTCTGCGAAGATATTTGTTTCACCTGTTGCATTTGCAACAACATTTTTTGATCAAGAGCCAAATAATTTTTGATTTGATCTTGATGAAGCAAAAGTAGCTCTGACCGATTAAAATAAATTTTAACACCACCAGAAAAATCCATCGGTCCATGCCCACCACTTTCTAATGAGACTAAAAGCTTGGATAATTCTGCGCGAACACTGCCCTTCTCTTTTTTGGAAACTTTTTTCAACCAAGAGGATAATTCCTGAATGGTTGGAAGCACTTCAAAGCGCACGTGAATTCCGTATTTTTTACTCTCTATTATATGATGAAAAGTTTTTTTCCGAGGTTCACTGACTAAGGCATTCATACGATGAACGTAGTGCTTTAAATATTTAGGAAACCTAATCCCCATTCTTGCCACAACTTCAGAACGCAGATAATTTCGTTCGTGACGAAGATCAAGATTAGAACTATCGGTAAAAAACTCTAAATCATTTTTGAGGGCCAAGGTTTCAATTTGTTTTTTGGTGACACAAAGAAAGGGACGAATAATATCTCCGCGCCTTAAAGGTATGCCAAGCACTTCAGTATTCGAAGTCTTCAGACTCTGTAAAAGCCACCATTCAAAGGAATCATCTAAATGATGAGCAGTAGCTAAATAATCACCCTTTTGTAGTAAGGTTTTAAAAAAACTGTAGCGAGCTTCCCTTGCCCAGGCCTCAAAATTGGTCTCAGAAGGTCCAACGAGATGTTTCACATGCAGTGTCAATTGTCTTTTATGGCAATAATTTCGTAAAAACTCCTCCTCTTGATCACATTCTGGCCTGGTACCATGGTGAACATGAACCACAATTAAGGAAGAGATCAAGCCTCTCTCTAGTAAGTGCTCTGCAAAGAGCAGTAAGGCCATTGAATCTAGCCCTGTAGAGCAGGCAATAAACATTTTTCCTGTGGGGGGCATAAGTTTATGATGGGCCATAAACTTTTCCACATGACGAAAGAACTTGTAGGAATAATTAGAAATGAACATGCCTTAATGTATCAAAATTATTTGACACTTTTTAGCCTTTTCCCTACACTCTGGTCATATTTTTTAAGTTTCGGTGACGTAGCTCAGTTGGTTAGAGCGAAGCATTCATAACGCTTAGGTCGGCAGTTCAACTCTGCCCTTCACCACCAAAATACAATAAAAAAGCCACATCTTGATGTGGCTTTTTTTATGGGATCATTTCAAACAAAAGACTTAGTTAATTATCTATTTCTACTGGGATAGTGATTGATTCAATAACAGCGTTTTGACTCACTTTAAGTCTAATCAACCAAGAACCTTGCATGACAAAAAAAGCTTTGGAAACGGCATAGACATTATCTTGAATTTTAGTGATCTTCACCGGAGAAGAACTATGGCCATGGCCTCCCATATCCATCCAAAGATCAAGTTTCGTGAGCTCAACCAAATCAGACTTGCTTGAAGTGATCGTTAATACAAATTTATTTTCACCGTTAGAGGTGAAGGGCTTTTCTGGCTGAACCTGAGCACAGATTGAATTGCTAGAAGTACAAAAAACTTCAGCTTCAGAAGCATACAAAAAGTGGCTAAAAACAAGTACCAGACTTACCAAAAATATTTTCATAATAATCCTTTTTTTAGTATTAAATTTTAATTGAATATTGATAGAATGAAAAGATGAATAATATCATCAAAATTATGCTTCCAGCATTGCTCTTAAGCTTTCATCTTCAGGCGGAGATCCCAAAAGAAATCAAGGCGCCTAACTTATTAAAGCATTCCATGTCAGAGATTCAGTTTAATAAAGCAAAGCTTGCAACCGTGGTGGTCTTTCTTTCCTCAAGCTGCCCTTGTTCCAATAGCCACATTGAGCACATCAAAGCGCTGAAAACTGAATTTCCACAAATTGATTTTGTAGCAGTTCATTCCAACGTCAACGAAGAAACAAAAGAATCTGAGGATTACTTTTTTAAGATCAATCTGCCTTTTGAAGTTTTACAAGATGATAAGGCGCAAATCGCCGATTTGCTTCAGGCCAATAAAACTCCTCATGCTTTTCTTATCTCTAAAGAAGGTACCCTTCTTTATGAAGGTGGAGTCACCAATTCGGCTCATGGAGAAGCTAAAGCTAGTAAGCTTTTTTTAAAGACTGCTTTAACTGAATTTACCAGTGGTAAAGAAATCTCCATGAAAGAAGGTCGAACACTTGGTTGTGCTATTTCTCGGGTGAAGTTTTAAGATATATGAAACCCCTAATCCTAATAATCCTTATTCCTTTACTTTTTTCTTGTGCCAAATCAAATTATGTTTCGACTGAAGATCTCAAGCGCCAATTTGATGAAATTAATTCTGACTGTAGTTTAAAATTCCAAAATGATGAACTTTGTTTATCGATGGAATGGGAAATTTTTCCGACCGAAGACACCTTCGGTCGATTCGTGATGAAATTCTATAAAATTGATCATCCAGAAATAACAATAGAACCCAATAATGCACCCAACGTTCTTTTATGGATGCCAAGTATGGGCCACGGCTCTTCTCCAGTAACCTTGACGACCCTTTCACCAGGAACATACCTTGTTTCAGATGTTTTTTTCAACATGCTTGGAACCTGGGACATTCGCTTTCAACTGAAAAATGGCAACGATGTTATCGAACAACAAATTCTTAAGATTACAATTTAAGTTCATTCTTTTTTTCCTTTTACATTTTTTCCATCAAACGTCTATGGCCGCATCTTGCTGTGGTGCTGGTTTTACTATCCCCTCCATCATTACTTCTGATGATAAAGCACAAATTGCAGGTATCTACACTCATTCAAAAGTTGATACTGACGTATCAGTGGACGGCAAATGGAGAAAAAGAAATGAAGACGATCGCACCGATATTTTTAAACTAGAAGGGGCCCATATTATTGATGACCGCTGGCAAACTGGCCTTTCAATTCCCTTCCAAAAAAGAACAAGATCAGGATCCAATGCAAATACTTCAGATGGATTTGGCGATATTACATCACAAATTGGTTATGAATATTTACCGGACTGGAATTACAATCCTTATCGCCCAAAGGGTATTGGCTACATGTCTTTAATTTTTCCTACAGGGCGCTCGATTTATGAATCAAAAGATGGATCAGGGATTGATAGCAGAGGACGAGGTTTTTGGGGTGTTGGAATGGGGACGATCTTGACCAAAACATGGACCTATCTAGATGCCAATCTCAATATGGAAATACATCAGTCTTTTCAAAAACAAGTAGATAACCAGAATGTGAAAGGAACCATTCAACCTGGAAAAGGTGGTAGTCTCGCTATTGGAAGTGGTTTTAATTGGCATGATATGCGCTTAGGCGGTTTGATCAATTGGGTTTATGAAGAAGGAATCAACGTTAAAGGAACTCCTTCTTCGCAAGGTCACTTCACCAGATATGCAAACGGTACAGTGGTTTTTAGTTATCTTTTGCCCAATAATTCGACTATCTCTGTAAGCTATACCGATCAAACTCAATTTGGGTCCCCACTCAATTCTTCTTTAAGTAAATCGGTGACATTATTTTTTCAAAAAAGATGGGAAAGATAAAATTATGGATAAAGTTTTTTAAAACAGTCATTCCCATCCCACTGCTTGGAAAAGACATCCCAAAGGCTATCGAGATCGGTCATGGCCACATCTTTGCCCATTGTTACTTCAGAACGAATTGTTCTCGTCTGAGCAAAAAAGATTTGAAGGACATCATTCACTTGGGTTGTTAATACCCCCACTTCTTTCATTTTATTCAAGCAAAGAGCCATTGATTCACAATTTTCGATAATGCGTTGGTATTTACGAAAAAATTCATCTGATCCGTTATTTTTTGAAGTTAAGTATTTTACCCAGTCTAATGATTGATTGAGTTTTTCGGTATCACTAAAAGTGTCACCTATCAATCCACCGTGGGTAGCTCCAATTAAAATCATTCCTCTCTTGGTTTCACAATAAAGAGGCCCACCAGAATCACCATGATCTGCAAAATTTTTTGTTAAGCGTATTCTATAGCTTGAACCTAAATGATGAATATCAATGGGCTTATTTTCACTATTTTTTAACTGTGCCACTTTTAAAACACCGTACAAGTTGTCGTTATCTAATCCATAGCCTGCGATGAAACAATTTTTAGAATCATTTAAGGCAGTTTCAATTTCTTCTGATGAGTCTGGAATAAGCACTTTAGGCGCAGAAACCTCGTTTTCTACTTTGAGTAAACCTAAATCTTGATACTCGGAATGACCTGAATCACTAAAAGAGAAAATATCCTTTACTGGATAATGTGTCTCTGAGTCCGGACAAGTAAAAAAAGCTTTTTCGGTAACAGCTTTTTGATTGAACAAAATTTCTTGGTTTTTGACATCTTTTAGACAATGATCGGCGGTAGAAAAAGTTTTATTACCAATAAAACTCCCAGTACAAATAACCTCTCTAATTTCTCCTTCCACTCTTGCCTTTAAAGTTAATTTACAGGTAAAACCAGCCTTACGACTATCAACATATTCACCTTTGATAGCGAAAGCCTGAAATGAAAAAAGTAGGAGGAGGAATATGGGGTATTTCATCATCCTACCTTTCGGTTATAAGAAAATGAAAATAGAGGATTTCATAGAAATAGTTAACATCCCCTACAGCAATGATCGGACATATACTCCTGAAATCAAACAAAACTGTCGAAGCTTTAGACAGTGGGAGCAATTGTTATAGAGATGGTTTTTTCCAACATTCCCCTCTGGCATAATGAGCCTATGAAAACAATAATAAGCATCTTCCTGATACTCACTTCCTTTTCACTTTGGGCAGAAAGTCCTTGCCAGCTAAAAGTCACAGGACATTACAAACAGATTTATCACAAAACTTACAAAGCAGCGTCGAATACATTTCTGAATAATTTTATCGGCAGAAAAAATTTGCTGGCCCATACCTTTGGTTATCCTGAAACTGCCTTTCTCGATCTGGGCATTCTTGGGCAAAACCATATAGCTCAGGGGATCGTTCAAAAATCAAAAAAGAGTGGCGAGGAAGTTCTGCGCGTCTACGATCAACTACTTGAATCAGAAGAGCTATGTAAGGATTTAGGGGATGACTATTCAAACCCCCACAAAATGAAAAAATACCTTCTAGAAAAGCTTAAAAACGACTAAACTTTCCTCATGCAAAAAAGGATCGTGATAAAAGTTGGTTCCCTGGCCGTCACCGATGAGAAAGGTGGCGTCGACTCACAAAAAGTTTCAAACTTAGTGAGCGAATTAATTCGTTTAAGAGAAATGGATTATCTCCCTATACTTGTTAGTTCTGGCGCTATCAATACCGGCCGATCTTTCATTCAAAATTCGAAAGCAGAAGACAAGGTTATGAACGTGAGCCTGGCCCAGGCAAGAGCCGCTGTTGGACAGCCACTCCTCATGCAAGCTTATATCGAATCTTTCAAAACCCACAAAGTCACTTGTGCACAGTTATTAGTGACCCATGAGGACTTCAAAGACCGTCAACGTTTTCTCAATATTAGAAATACCATCAATGTTCTTTTACTGAATGGTATCCTTCCTATCGTGAATGAAAACGATACTGTTTCCTACGCCGAAATTACTGTTGGCGATAATGACCAACTGGCGGTCATGATGGCGGAAGCCTCAACGGCGGAAAGTCTTGTGATTCTTTCAGAAGCAGATGGTCTCTATGATAAAAATCCCAAGGATCCTACTGCCATTAGGTTTGATGTGATTCATTTTCAAGACGACTTTAAAAATGTCAAAATTGCCGCCAAAACATCTGTTGGTCGCGGTGGCATGGACACCAAACTAAAGGCCGTAAGAAAACTCACTCCCCTTGGCGTGGACGTTATTTTAGGAACCTTTCTCGAATCCCATTCACTCACGAGGCTTATAGAAAAAAAAGGTGGGACACTTTTTCAAGGAAATCCGGAGAAGAGTTCTTCAAGACATAAAGCATGGCTTACCACGCTGGCCAAAAATGATTCATATGTGGTGATTGATGAAGGCGCTAAAGTGGCTCTCACTACTAAAAATACATCACTCTTGCCCATTGGGATTAAAAAAGTAGTGGGTAAATTTAAAAGAGGCGATGTCATTGGTATCCGTTTCCAAAATAAACTTTTGGCAGTTGGTATGACTGAATATGATCACAAGGAAATGTTTTTGATTAAAGGAAAACCTTCCTCTGAACTACTTTCCATCATCCCTGAAGCCCCATCGAAGGTCGCCATCCACCGAGACAATTTAAACATTACCGGAAAATAAAAAAGGAAAATATATGATGATTGAACTAGCGAGAAAAGCCAAAGAAGCGGCCCTCATTACTCAATCTCTTCCAGAGTCAACTCGCGCAAGGGCGCTGAATAGTATTGCTCAAGCTCTCATCCGAGAAACAGAATCCATTTTAAGTGAGAATGCCAATGATCTTGAAGCTGGAAAAAAAGACGGACTGACAGCTGCCATGATGGACCGTATGACTCTCTCTCAAAATTCTTTAGCCGCCATCAGTGAAAGTGTCATCAGCATTGCCAACCAAGATTCAGTCATTGGAACAGTTGACTCAAGCTACACGCGCCCCAATGGTCTTTTGATCGAAAAAGTTCGTATTCCTTTAGGCGTGATCGGAATGATTTTTGAATCAAGACCAAACGTTGTGATTGATGGTGCAGCTTTAGCTATAAAATCGGGTAACTCAATCATCTTAAAAGGTGGAAAAGAAGCTCAACACAGTAACGCCATTCTTCACAAAATCGTGCAAGAGGCGATTAAAGATATTTTGCCAGAAGCTTCAGTGCAAATGGTCTCAACCAGAGAAGATATTTTTGAGTTGCTCAAGCTCTCTGACTATATTGACCTAATGGTACCTCGAGGTGGAAGTGCACTCATTCAATTCGTCAAAAAGCACGCAACCATGCCTGTAGTAGCCCATGATAAAGGTCTCTGCCACGTTTATGTTCACGCTGATGCCGATACAAAAATAGTGGCTCCAATTGTTGTGAATTCAAAAGCTCACCGACCTGGTGTTTGTAATGCCGCTGAGACCTTACTCATGCATAAAGATTATCCACAGAAAAAAGAAGTGCTGGCGGCTCTTGCCCAAGCAGGAATTGAACTGCGTGGAGATGAAGCCACTAAAGATCTTCACCCACATGTGAAATTAGCGACCAAAGAAGATTATGAGACAGAATATTTAGATAAAGTGATGTCAGTCAAAATTGTTCAAGACGAAAAAGAAGCTTTGGTTCACATAAAAACTTTTGGCTCTCATCATACAGAAGCCATTCTGGCTCGTGATGCTAAAACCATTGAACTGTTTTTAAATTCCTTAGATGCTTCCTGCTTAGTAGTGAATGCCTCAACTAGGTTTAATGATGGTGGTGAATTAGGTTTAGGAGCGGAGCTTGGAATTTCTACTTCTAAGCTTCATGCGTACGGCCCCATGGGTGCAAAAGAAATGACCACCACACGTTTTGTGGTCAAAGGGACTGGTCAGATTCGAAGTTAATTAAGATTCAATAAGGAGGAAGTTCCAAATGGGAGTTCCGGTGCTCAACAATCAAATTTTCGATGGCTGGTTAACAAGAAAAACTGATGAGATTCTTTCCAAAGTTGATAAAGAAAAAATATCAACGGAAGAAATGATTATTCTCATGCTTAAAGCCCAAACGAACCACTTTCACCATATGGATGATGAATGCAAAGGGGAGTTTAAGCGAATAGATGGTGAGTTTAGAAGAATAGATAATCAATTCAATAAAGTTAATGAGCGCTTTAAAGATTTTCGAAACCTCTTTATGTGGCAAACTGGTTTACTAGTGGCTTTATTTGCGGGTCTTTACCTAAAGATTTTTTTCAATTAAGCATTTTCAAGAAAATACTATTTTTCCATCATTTGTGATAACTGACGAGCTTTAAGAAATCCAAGACTATAGCCATTCTTATAAAGTCCACCAACAGCCCACTGTGTTTGCTCTTTATTGAGTGCAAAAAGATATGGCTCACGTTTACGCCCTTTCTCACGAATGCCCGTTTTGATCTTTCCTTCTTCCATCGCAGGAAGATGCAACAGATGAGCATCTTGCCATTCTTGATAGCGTTCTTTTAAGAGTGCTACATTGGGGGCCAAAACAAATCCATCTTGAGAAGCCGAGCCAAACAGCACTATTTTATCCTGATGCAGGTAAAGACAATTGAGTTCATTATAAGTTTGGCAAAAAGATTCTTCCCCATAGTCAGCTTGAAACTCTAAGTACGACCCAGCTACTGGTTGACTCTTTTGCATTTTTTCATGATCGATTAAAAGCGGGCCATAGGCTCCACAGGCAAAAACAATCAAATCCGATTCGGCTGTGGCTCCAGAAAGTGTCACTAACTTCCCTGCTTCTACCTTGATCACCGTATCTTGAATAAAATTCACATGCGCCATTAACTCTTTGTACAGCCATCCACAAAATTTATAAGGAGAGAAAAGAAAAACTTTTTCTTCATAACTAATATAATCATGAGTTTCTTTTTTGCTGGGATGATTATGATAACGCTTGCCCGTTTTTTCAAAACCATTACTCATAGGGTGATTAAAGGTTTTGAGTTTACCTTCCACCACTCCAGCAGGATTGTTGATTCTAAGAAAATTTTCCACCTCATGAAAGGCATCGACTAAATCATCGCCTAAGGATGAAAGTCCTTTCGATGTACCTCGTAAGGCAACCGTGGCGGTTGAAGATAAAGTGCAAGCGGGATAAAGTTGGCTGACAACCAAATTGATCTTGGGTAAAGGCAAAGACCGACTTTTTCTATCATGAATTAAATAAAAAGCAGTCAAAAGTCCGCTTAGACCGCCGCCTACTATCGATAAAGTTTTTTGATTCTGACTATTCATTTGCGCTTCTTCTTGCCAAGTCTCTCTCTCTAAGATTACCGTTATCCTTTAGATTTTAAGACCTGTTCCCCAAGAAACTATGTACCATTTTTAGGAGTTCTATGACTACGGAAATTGTCCCTCAAGGTGCTATGTATGCCGTTAAACACTCAGGCCTTCCAGGCCCAAATGTCTTGGCTGTACTAGAATTGATCCTCAAAGAACAATGTACAGTTCCCTTCATCGCACGTTACCGTAAGGAAAAAACAGGTGCCATGGATGAAGTTGGTATTCGCCGTGTGCAAGAGCTTTACGAAGAATATAATGAAATCGAAAAGCGCCGTGAGTTCATCTTAAAAGAAGTAAAGGAACAAGAAAAACTGACTCCCGAACTTGAAAAACAAATCAAGGCTGCCGCTACCCTTAATCAATTAGAAGATCTCTACGCTCCTTATAAATCAAAAAAGAAAACCAAGGCCATGCTGGCAAAAGAAATGGGGCTAGAGCCACTTTCAAAATTATTACTCACTGGTAAGAAGACATTGGCAGAATTAGAAAAAGAATTATTTGCTGATATCGCTAAAATCCCAGAAACAAAAATTAAAACTTGGGCACAAGCAGTGGATGGAGCCTGTGATATTTTAGTGGAAGAATTTTCTCACCATTTGGGCGTAAAAGAAGAAATCAGAAGAAGCTACTGGACCAGTGCTAAATTTGGTTCAAGTAAAAAAGATAAAGCTGAAGAAGTAGAAGAATTTTTGAAATTTAAAGATTTCTTTGAATTTGCTGAACCAGTAAAAAACTTAAAAGATCCTAAAGCTTCTCACCGCTATTTGGCCATGAGAAGAGGGATGAATCTTAAAGTTTTAAAACTTGATATTGAGGGAGACAAAGATCACGCCCTCAATACCATTGAAAAAGAATTTTTCTCAAATCCAAGTGTTCCAAATTACGATTTACTCAAAAAATGTTCTCTTAAAGCTTTTGAACACTACGTTCACCCTTCGCTTGATCTTGAAATTAAAACTGATTTGAAGAAAATAGCTGATGAAGCGGCGATTGATGTTTTTGGTGTTAACCTCAAGAACCTTTTACTTCAGCCATACTTAGGCGCAAAAGCCGTTCTGGGCGTGGATCCAGGAATTCGCACTGGTTGTAAAGTGGTGATTATTGATAACACCGGTAAATTTGTGGGTGATTTTGTCATTTACCCTCATGAGCCAAAAAAAGATGTAAAAAATGCCACCATTTTAATTTCTAAAGCCATTGAAGTTTATAATATTGAATACGTCGCTATTGGAAACGGAACTGCAGGAAGAGAAACCCTCGCTTTCTTTGAAGAAAATATTGAAGCCGTAAAATCTGGTGCCGTTAAAGCCACTCTGGTCAGTGAATCAGGGGCTTCAATCTACTCAGCTTCAGATATTGCACGCGAAGAATTTCCCGACAAAGATGTCACCGTCAGAGGATCTATCTCCATTGCTCGCAGGTTTCAGGATCCATTAGCGGAATTAGTGAAACTTGATCCAAAATCAATTGGTGTAGGTCAGTATCAGCATGATGTGAACCAAATTAAACTAAAAAAATCTCTGGAAGGCGTAGTTGAATCTTGTGTGAACTTTGTTGGAGTTGATTTAAATACCGCTTCAGCTCCCCTTCTATCTTATGTTTCAGGAATCGGGCCTACAGTAGCGAAAAATATTGTGAAATACCGAGAAGACCATAAAGGTTTTAAGACTCGCGAAGACCTTTTAAAAGTGGGTCGCTTTTCTCAAAAAATCTATGAGCAGTGTGCAGGATTTCTTCGTATCTATAATGGTGCCAACCCACTTGATTCAACCTTCATTCACCCTGAGCGCTATGAAACACTGACTAAATGGGCCAAGAAAAAAAACATCGATGTCAAAAACTTGATCCAAAATAAAGAACTTTGCGAAGAACTAAAAAAAGACAAGGATCTGCTGGCTGAGGTGGGAGAAATGACCATGCAAGATATCGTGAAGTCCTTGCTCGTTCCTTCTCAAGATCCACGTACAGTCTTTAAGTCAGTTGAGTTCTCAAAAGATATCTCGACCATGGAAGATTTAAAACTTTCCCAATGGTACACAGGTGTCGTAACTAACATCACCATGTTTGGCGCTTTCGTTGATATTGGGATTAAAGAAAATGGTCTACTTCATATTTCTGAAATCTCAGATGGCTTTACTGAAAATGCCATGGATAAACTAAAAGTTGGCCAAGAATTAAAAGTGAAAGTGATTGGCGTTGATAAAGAAAGAAAACGTGTTAGCCTTTCTTGTAAGACAGGCGAATCCAAAGCTGCCATGGATCCAGGTTATACTCAAGGTACTCAAGCACCAAGACCTAGAGCAGACCGTCCAATGCCAAACAACGGCGGAGGAGGCGGATTCCGTCAACCAGAAGCACAAATTAAAAACAACGCTTTTGCTGGTTTAAAAAATTTGAGACTAAAATGAAATACCTTCTCCTTATCATCATCGGTTTTTCTCTTTATGGATGCTCTAGCCATAAAGAGAAATCCGATGAAGCCATTAATTTGGCGGGGCTAGAAGAGTGCTGGAAAAAAAAATGTTCTCAGGACAAAATTTTAGATCTTTATGGTTCAGCCAGACCTGAATCACAAGTTAAACCAGAATTTAATCAGTGGGTTTATTTTGGTGAAGAACCGACTCTGACTCCCTTCACTTCTTTTACTTTTAATAGCGATCATCATGTTATCCACATTTCCCACATTCCAAAAAAACTCAATATGACGCGAGTCTATGAAGTAATTAAGTGTGAATGGGCAGCCTTAGAAAATTCTCCCTACGTCAGCAGACAAATGAATGATGAAGTAACTTTCTGTCATGAAGAAGAAATCACCGTCCATTTTAATGCAGTTACCCAGCAGGTTCTCAAGATTTCTTGGGGAAAAATTCCTAAAAAATAGCTTCTCTCAATCTTAAATTTAAAAAGTTTTAAAGACTGAATAGTCTAATATTATCTTACATTCTTATCTCAGACTTGCTCTCTTATCTCAACTCTAGATATTATTTATTCTCTATTCGTATCGGACAAGGAGTGTCTATGAATTTAACAAAATTAGTTCCTTTTTTAATGCTTGTAACTTTTCAAGCAAATGCTGCCACTATGGTCTTCCACGCCAGCAAACTTTCTCGCCAATTACAAACGGTGAAACAAACGACAGCTGATGATCAAGCAGGATTAATCACTGAATTATCTTTCAACCTTACAAGCTTAGATTACAATCCAGCGAAGATGGAAGGAAAAGATTTTACTGCTCTAAAAGTAGCTAGTCTTACAAATAGTTCAAAAATTGGTGAGCCATCACTTCCTTTCAAAGCTGTTATCGTTCCAGGAACTCCAGCAGACATTGAAGTTTCTTTGGATTTAGGTTCAGAAGAAAGACTTGATCAAGTTCGTCCAGCTCCAGCGCAAAAAGAAAAATGTCGTTGTGAATTAGATAACAAAATTGCTTTTACTTTTTCTGCTGAAGCTTACAACAAAGTAACTTCCCTATACCGTATAGAATCGATTGGAGATTTCCGTGGAGTTCAGTACTCACGTGTCATCGTAAGTCCAGCTAGCTATGACGGAAAAGCGAAAGAGCTATCAATCTATCCAAGTTTAAAAGTAAGCATTCTCTCTCGTGGAGAAAGCAAGTCTTCAGCTTTTTACGCTAACATGCAAGCGAATGAAGAACGTGGTCTTTATGACTACTTAATGATTGCTCCGAATTCTTTAAAAGAAGGCTTAACTTCATTCATTCAATTCAAAAGAAAATTTGGTCACACAATTAAGTTAGTAAGCCTTGAAGACATTGCGTCTGCTCCAGGTGTGGCAGCAACTAGTGCTGACGTTAACAAATTCATCAAAGCCGAATATGCTGCCCATAAATTTACATACGCACTTCTTGTTGGGACTGAAAAACTTTTACCTACAAACTACCTAAAAACTTCTGGTGATGCCCGCACTCCATCAGACTCTGCTTACTTCATCATGGGCGATGCAACCGATATTATTCCAGATGTTTACCACGCACGTTTAGTAGCTGAATCTCTAAATGATGTTAAAAACCAAACGACTAAGTGGATGGCTTATGAAAATGCCTCTACTTCAAGTATCGAAGGTTTCATGAAAGGTATCGGTATTGCTTCAAATGAAGGATCAAAACCTTCAGATAACGAATATATCCTTTCCATTGAAAAACGTTTGAAAGAAAAAGCTGGTACACTTCCTACTCATTTCTACCAAACGGATGGTAAGTCAACTCCCGCTAACATCAATGCTGCCTTCAATGCTGGCGCACTATGGGCTGTTTATATCGGTCACGGATCGGGAACTGCTTGGCCGTCAACTCAAGGTTATAACGTTTCTTCAATTCCATTGATGAACAACGTAAACCAAGTTAAGCCAGTATTAATCGATGTTGCTTGCCAAAATGGTAAACTGCTTAAAGGAAACTTTGGAGAGCGTTTAGTGAATACTGCTAGAGCAGAAGGACCAATGGGTGTAACTGCTTACTATGGTGGTACTGTAGATATTTCTTGGCACCCACCAGCTATTCTAGCTCGCGGGGTGATCTATAACTACTTCGATAAAGGTTTAACGACTCTTGGAGAATCACTATTCTCTGGGCATATTTACCTAGCAGAAAACCATTCTGATAAAAACGAACTGATCTATAACTGGCGTTGGTTCCACCTTTTTGGTGACCCATCAATGCGCTTAAGAGACAGCTCACCCATTACCAGTGCAAGTGTTCTTTCTGTTAAAAAAACTGATCATGGAAACTACATCCTGACAAAAGATGGGGCTCCGGTAGCTAAAGCTACGATTACTTTCTTTGATGCTGTAGAAGTTAACTCACTTCCAGTAATCACAGATGACAAGGGTGAATTCGCACTTTCTAACCAAAGAGAAAACCTTAAAGGCTTAAGTCACTTCTACCATTGGGAGAAAAACCAAGGACTTTCTAAGTACAGCTTATAGAATACTAATTTTGTCTAATAATTAAGAAGAAAGGCTCCCTTTAGGGAGCCTTTCTTTTTTTAAAAATATGATAAACTTAAAGCATGTCGTTAAAAAAAGATCTGGTGGTCAAATCAAATGTAAACATTGGACTAGCTGAACGCCTTCAAGAAAAAAAAGAAGGCCAAGGGCTAGAAGATTTTATCAATGAGTTTATTGGCAACTTTCTTTCAGCAGATACAAAACGCGCTTACATGGATGACCTTGCCATCTTTTTTCATTTTCTTCGCGCCGGTGGAATTCAAATAGCCCACCCTAAAGATATAACCGCTCATCAATTTCAAGTTTATCGTGATTATATGCTCGAGCATAAATTGGCTTCGGCCACCATCAATCGACGTTTAGTTTGTATCCGATCTTTTTTAAAATGGTGTATCGCCGTCAAACTGATCACTCATAACCCCTTAGACGCGGTCAAATTACCCAAGGTGAGCACCGAATCACCAACTGTGGCATTTGATGACGAAGAAGTCTTACGTATGATTGAGGCACCAAATCTTAAAACTCAGACAGGTTGTACCCATCGAATGATTATGGTTATTTTGTTTCATTTAGGAGTAAGGCGATCAGAGCTGATCAAGATCCGTGTGAAAAATATCTTGAATGACCGAGGACATACAGTTTTAAGTATCTTAGGAAAGGGTGATAAAACTCGTTTCGTTCCTCTATCAGCTTATGTGGTGAAAGAAATACAAAACTACATCGCCAGTTTAAAAAACTTTTCCATTCACCTAGAAGCTGAAGACTATCTCATTCAAACCAAACAGCAGAAAAAAAACTGTGACCCCGCCGATGGTTCAACTATTTTTCGTATTATCACTCGTTATGCAAGAAGCCTTGGTATCCATAAAAAAGTTAGTCCCCACTCTTGCCGTGCCACCGTCATTTCTCACCTTTTAGACACTCAAGCAACGCCCATAAGAGATGTGGCGATCTTCGCTGGGCACTCGATTATAAGCACCACCGAGCGCTATGATAAGAGACGAAAAAATCTCGACAACTCCGCTGCCTACCAAGTTCATTTTGAAGATGTCCCTAAGAAAAAGAAGAAAGCGTCTTAATATTTCTGGTCTATTTCTAGCTCAAATTTCTTTAAGAACTAATGACTTGATGTAATTCACAAAATTACTTGTGGTTGTCGCAAAATTTCGATCGTTAACGGAAATTTCTTTGTAAGGAACAAACAAATAATGGGCCGGAACAGATCGCCCTAGATATATATTGTTATAAATGAAGGATTTGACGTCTGTAGTTCTCACTTGGATACGATCACGTTCTTCGTGACTGAAGAATAGTGCTCGTGGACTTTCCGAAACTTTGTCTTGGATGCTTGGGAGTTTCTCATTGCCATGAAGGCGAAGAATATCAGCATTCATTTGTAATTCGATTGTTCCCAAACTTTTAACATGATCAAAAAAATGCATTTCTTCTGTACACATCAAAAGACCCGTTTGAGTCAGCTGCTTAATTTTGAAGACGCAAGAATCTTTCTCTTGGCCATAAAAACAAAGAACTTGTCCTTCGGTACGAAGTCTAAACTCGCGAGGATTGATATTGCCACCAAGTACGTTTTTAAAAACGATATTGAGGTGATCACGACGATTAAGCCATGCTCTTACATCAACTTTCTTAAAAGGCCCTGTTGGACCAATAAGGGAAAGTTCATGAAAATCTTTGAGTGTAAATTGCAGATGATGAAATTTATCGGGCATGATTACTTGGTGATACAAATCGTGCAGATTAGTCGAAATAATCTGTCCTTCTCCCATTAACCATACAGGACACATTCTAAGCTCATTAACAGCTTCCACTAATTTTTTGAATTCAAAATATTTGGAGCCCAAAGCTTTGATATCTTTTTGAATAAAGCGACAAGTTTCGACACTATCGGCCCAATGAAATTTTATACTTTGAGAGTTTGAAATAGGAAAAAATTGGTATAAATCACTTTTTAAAAAGAAATCCCTTATCAGAAGTTCTTCTGTGCTTTCGAACAACGGCGAAGTCGTTTGTCCCAAAATCATTTCACTATCCTTGACTCTAAATTAGAGAACCCACATCCTATGGGATCGGCATATTTCAAGTTTAACATGAAGGATAATTAGATATAGGTGAGGGAAAATTTACTCCCCACTGGCCCTGAGTTGAGAAAGGAAACTCTTTTCATCATTTTTTATGTTCTTGAAAATAAAGAAAGAGAAGAAAAGAGCGATGGAATAAGGGACTAAAAAGGACAACAATATGCCCCTTGATTCAATAAAAATTGGTAAATTTTGTTCTAAGAAAATGTCAGGCATGATGGAAATGTTGGCATGTTTTAAAAGCCAAAGGACACAAAGCCCCGTCCCTAGCCCCAGCAAAGAAACAGCACAACTTAAGGACAATAAAAAAATCATAGAATAATTTTTAATTTTCTTCAGAGAAAGTCCCATGATCCAAAAAGCTAAAAGATCATTTTTAATTTTATCGAAGAAAAGCAAATAACCAGATGTGATAGAAATTCCCACCAGTAAACTCATACCGACAAACAAAGCGATCATCACAAAGTTTTCAAGCTTTAAAGCCCACACCAAAGAGGAATTTAATTCTTCCCATGTTTTCACTTCGACTTCACTTGGATATTTTTGCGCCAAGGATTGCAGTTTTTCTAAAAAGTTATTATCTCCGCCATAAAAGCGGACACGGTTTAAGTCTCTTTTTTGGATTAAATTCCAAACGGCACTGGCCCTAGTCCAGGCATTGGTTTGATCGACTTCATAGACAGTTGTATCGACCATTTCAGAGACATCAAGAGTCACCAATCTTGGTATATCACCAAAAAAGGCGTTAGTATGAGCAGGTGAAATGACATTAACCGGTGAATAGATATCCACTTGCATTTTGCGCATGAGTTCTGAACCGAGTACTAGCCCACTCTCCATATCTTGATAATTTAAAAAGGTAGGAAGTTTAGAATCAGGGTGCACGCCATGAAGAATGGCAGGAGCCAAGTAGTTATCGTGCTTGAGCAGTAACTCAATTTCATATTCAAGACTAAAAGGCAGGTCGAAGCTTTTGATTTCAGTCAAAAGCTCAAGCGAAGGACTGGTCAAGAAAAGGACAAAGCTTCCTTGAATATCTCGGGCACGTTTGACCACTCCATTTTGCAACCCACCCATCACACTTTGCATAACAATGAGAGCAAAACTAGAAAGAAAAAGGCCAAAGAGTGCTATAAATAGCAATCTTTGGCGCGTTTTATTAAAAAAGATGTAACCGGTGAAATATTTGATGAACTCAATGGCAATTAACATGCCTTAAGCATCGTAAAATTTCTTCCTCTTGGCCACTAAGTTTTGAAGATATTCACTTGGGCGATAGCGTTCAGAGCTGACAGTTTCTGCGAATTTTTCAATAGAAGACAGAATACGGTCTAGGCCCTCTCCGTCAGCATATTTCATCAATCCACCTTTGAACGGAGGAAAACCAATACCGTAAATAACTCCTAGATCCACTGCCGATGCGTGGTCGACGATTCCATCCGCCAGAATATTAGCGGCTTCGTTGATCATAGGAAGAAAAACTCTCATCTGAATTTGTGTTTCATCCATCTCTTTTCTAGTGGTCGGCAGTAGTTTTTGAAGCTCAAGGTTTAAACCTTGTTGTTTTCCAGCTTCATCATAAAGATAAAAACCCTTAGAATTTTTCTTTCCTAAGAATCCACCTTCAACCACTTTCGCTGATAATGATGAAGGATAAGCACGGTCACCCAATCCATCATGCATAATTTTTCCTACTTTGACTAAGACGTCGATCCCTACTTCATCCATTAAACGGCAAACACCCATAGGCATTCCGAAATTTAAAACGGCTTGATCAAGAGCTTCGATGGAAACTCCTTCTTCAAGAAGATAAGCAGACTCATTAATAAAAGGCATCAGAATACGGTTCACTAAAAATCCCGGGCCATCTTTAACCACGATTGGAGTTTTCTTCACATCTAAACACCACTTATAAAGTGAATCGATGGTTTCCTTGGAAGCTTTATCATGTGTGATAATTTCCACTAATGGCATTCTGTGAACTGGATTAAAAAAGTGCAGACCAGCAAATCGTTCTGGTTTTTCCAGCGCCTTACTCATTTCGTTGACAGAAAGAGATGAGGTATTAGAAGTTAAAATACAGTCTGGGCGAACATGTTTTTCTGTTTCGGCAAAAACTTTTTTCTTAATATCCATATTTTCTACAACTGCTTCAATCACCATGTCGATGTTCTCAAAGCCGTCATAGTTCATGGTAGCGGTAATTGATCGTTGCTTCTTTTCAAATTCATCAAAAGACATTTTCTTTTTCTTCACACCACTCATAAAGTTCATGGAAGACTGTTTTAAACCAAGCTCAAGAGCCTTTGGACTGATGTCTTTCATGATTGGAGCTTGATTGGCATTAGCGAATAACCAAGCAATCCCTCCTCCCATAGTACCTGCACCAAGAACCCCACCGCGCTTCACTTTCATAATCTTGCCAGACTTATCCATTTTTTTAGAGGCATCTGTAAGAAAGAAAATGTGTTGTAGGTTTTTTGATTGTTTTGTTTGAGATAACTCTCCAAACATCTGAGCTTCATGAGAAAGATAAATGTTACGAGACTTGCCGTAATAATTTTCTAGAAGATCAATGATTTTAAGTGGTGCTGGATAAAAGCCTTTCGATGTTTCTAAAACTTTTTCACGAGCTTTCTGGAAAATAATTTTTCGAGTGATGAAGTTGTCGGTTGCTAACTCTTCAATTTGCTCTTTCAATTTTTTCTTTTTGATGGGTCTTTTGCCAAGATAACTTGGTGCCAATTCGAGCAGACGTTCTTTTGGCATAACATAATCAACCAGACCCATTTTACGGCCTTTAGCTGCTCTGATTTGTTTACCTGTAAGAATCATATCCAGTGCATTGGGAATACCAATACGGCGAGGTAAACGGTATGTTCCACCAAATCCTGGTAAAACTCCGAGCATCACTTCTGGAAGACCAAAGGCGGTTTTATTAGAATCAGAGGCCAGAATGGTTTTACAAGAAAGAACTAATTCTGTTCCCCCACCAAGACAAATTCCATCAACACAAGCGAGCGTTGGAATTTTTAAATCTTCGATGATGTTGTAAATGGCCTGACCTAGTTCTGCACCATGACTGGCTTCAGCTTCAGTCGAAAGCCCTGATATAATGGTCACGTCAACACCAGCTAAGAAGACATCCGGTTTATGAGAAAAGAAGATTAAACCTTTCAGGTTTCCTTGATTAGCTGCCACTTCATCAACGGCTTTTCTCAATTCTTCCAAAGTTTCTTTGGTCAATGTGGTCATTGATTTGTCTTCGTATTTTCCGAAGCCAATGTAAGCAATATTTTCTTTTGTTTCACATGTAACTCTACTGTAACTCATATCTTACCCCTTAAGCCAAATTTTCCACGATCACAGCACCACCCTGACCGCCACCAATACATAATGAAGCAATACCGTACTTACCTTTTCTACGTCTTAATTCATGAGTAAGTGATACCACTAAACGGCTTCCTGTTGATCCAACCGGGTGGCCCAGCGCAATCCCGCCTCCATTAACATTTAATTTCGACATGGGAATTTCTCCCATGGTTTCTTCAATGCCCCACTTAGACGAAAGTGTTTTATCTTTTACTGTACGTAGACAAGCGATCACTTGAGCTGCGAAAGCTTCATTGATTTCAAATAAATCCATGTCTGAAATTTTAAGTCCTGCACGCTTTAAAACTCCGTGCATGGCAAGTACCGGGCCTAATCCCATTCTTTCCGGCTCTAATCCATGAAAGTGGTAATCAACCATACGAGCAATTGGTTTTAAATTATATTTTTTCACTGCTTCTTCAGATGCCAATAAGAAAGCCGATCCACCATCGGTAATGGGACATGAATTCGCTACTGTTACAGTTCCCGTTTCTTTTTCAAAGTACGGCTTCATTTTGCCTAAACTTTCCATGCTTGCGTTGTCACGAGGGCCAACATCTTTATCAAGAAGTTTATCTAATTTTGCTCCATAAATCAGAGGCACAATTTCTTCCGCCATTCTTCCTTCTTTCATCGCTGCTATCGCCTTTTGGTGTGAAAGAAGAGCGAATTCATCTTGTTCTTGGCGAGAGATTTTAAATTCCCGGGCCAGAAGTTCTGCCGTCTGTCCCATGTTTAATCCACAGAAAGGATCTGTCAGACCTTGTTCAATGGCCACAATGGGAGAAAGGTAATCTGGTCTAAAGTGGCTCATCGCTTGAAGTTTTTGACCAGTAGTTTTTGCTTTCATCAAATCGATAAAAAGATCGGTCATTTTTTTATTATAGATCAAAGGCATTTGGCTCATGGATTCTACTCCACCAGCGATAATTAAATCACAGCGTCCAGAAGCAATTTTAGTATGAGCTTGAGAGAGAGCTTCCATTCCTGAAGCGCAATTTCGGTGAACAGAATAAGCATTGGTTTTTTTGTTAAGACCTGCTTCAAGGGCAATCACGCGAGAAATGTTTGGATACTTGGCTGGAGTTCCAGTATTACCAAAAATAACTTCATCTACCTGATCACCAGGAATGCCATTTTTATCTAGCAGGTAGCGAACTAATCCAGTCCCTAAAAAGGGAGCAGGAACGTCTTTAATGTCAGCACCAGATTTAACTTGGGGAATACGTTTTCCATCGACTAGATACACGGCCTTCATCAAAATCTCCTAATCCTTTAAGAAACAATTTATAGAATCAAATTTATGGGTAAATTTACATGAGCATTTAGTAACTATTTTGACATAGATAAGAGAAATAAAAAAGGGGCAGTGATGCCCCTTTTTTATGCTTAGAAGGAATGAGTTAATTAGAACGCTACAACAAGACCTAAGTTCACAGCCATAATGGATGCGTCGTCCATTTGTTGACCTAAACGCTGTAGATATGCAGAGTCATAACCTTGGAAATTTGTATTGGTTCCCGTGTTATTGCTGTTAAAGGCAGAAGTAAAAGCACGTGAGTATTTAAACTCTAAATTTAGACCAACTCTTTCTGTGAAAAGAATGTCCGTACCAATTAAAGCTGCCCCCGAAGCAAAACTTGAATTGTAGTTCTGATTATTGAAGTTGTTATTTCCTTGGAAACCGCTTTGGTTATAAAGGCCAACTGTATTAGTACTTGAGAGTGTTGTACTGTTGTAACCGAGACCAGCACCAACGTATGGTCTAAAAACGTTTTCAGTAAGGATATAGAACTTACCGTAAAGTTCACCAGACATATTTCTATATTTAAATTCTGGAGCTTGATTTTGAGCATACTGATAAGTTACATAACGAAGATCTTGTACATCTGTCTGAGCATAGTTAAAGCCCAAACCAATCCCAAGTCTTTTGTTAAGAACTAATGTTTCAGCTCTAAGCCCAGCATTCACTTTTGATTGAAAGTTAACTTCCCCTTCACCACTCATACTAGATCCACCGGCATAGGGAATAACTTTGTAGTTTGTTTCAAGTTTTGCCGGTTCTGCCGCTGGCAAAATGGCAGTTACTGAAGGTGCTGCCGCTTTAGATGAAACAGTGTCCTCTTGATTTTGTGGCTCACCGTTAAACATACCTTGAAGTTGGTTACCCAATTTTTTTTCATTAGCATTACGAAGAGTCGCCACATTCTTTTGAACCATGTCGTTAGTCTTCTTCACTAAGTCTTGAGTTTGCTTATTTAAACGATCTGCTTCAGTAGGAACTTGATAACTACCATCAATATCTAACTGAGGATTGTTCATTTTGGTACCGATAGGATCAGCATTCAAAAGTGACTCATCTTCAAGCCCTTGAGCAAAGCTAGATACACTCATCAGCGTGAGTGACATAGCTAAAACCGCCAAGTGCGATTTTGTTGTTTTACTTATCATATCCCCTCCTAAGCATCGGGTAAAAAAAGTTTAAGTTTTGTCTATAAACGCAATTACTGCTGCACTGTACCGCAAAATTGAATAAATATTAAGCATCTTGGTAATTCTTACAGGATGGGGTGCAAAAGGGTGAAAGTACGAATGAGAGGTGGAAAAAGTTTGCTAGCGGCGAACGCCGAAACGTTTGAAGTTAGGATCAAAAGTAGCAAACTTCATCGCCTGGTTCAGGGAACTATCAGGGTTAGAGAGAAGATAGCCTTGCAGTTTTTTAAATAGACCGGTGAAAATGAAAGAGAGAATCATGATCAACATGACATACTCAACCATGGCCTGGCCTTTCTCATTTTTCCATTTTTTTAAACTGCGTTTATTCATCTCCTCTATTATAGAAGAGAAAAACAAGAGCAGGAGCTTTGGGTACTTTTTTCCTAAGTAGGATTAGTGAAAGTCAATTTGGTTTCTAATAAGAGACTAAAGAGACCAAGCGAATTGCTTTTTAGTGAACCCCAGTATTGTATCCCGCTTGTTTGTCGCATTTTTCCTGGGGATAACTCCTCCAGTAACATCAGGGCATCATGAGATAATGAGCTTTCTTTAATGGGTTGTTGTCTCTCAAAATCAAGAAAAAGAATCTTCTTTTCAAGACCATTGATCACAATCAGCTCTTTTGGGGGCTGAACACCGGGAAAATAACGGTAAAATAAAGAGCTCAGTCTATGTTCAAGGTTCGACAAATGGAACTTGGCCTTATCTCCATCTTCCCCTTCTATATAATCAATCCCATGCCAGACATTTAACTCATCTTTGTAAATTTTCATGATGGAAGAATAGCCTGCGATCGCTTGTTCAGCATCGATCAGGGTAAAAGGAGCCTTATTCATGGGCAGAGTAAAAGAAAACTCGATACTATCAAGCAGCTGAACTTGACGGCCATTTTCAGATAAAGAAAGAGGTGAATCATAACCAAACTCACCCATCACAATAATTCGTTTTGAATGAACGACCCCGTCAAAACTATCCAGCAGAAGACTTCCCCCACTTCCTTTGGTTTGCCAAGCTTGTACTTTGGCTTCCTTCACTAAGATATCTTGAATTTTTAGTAATTGCTCAAGTTCGCCAAGAGAAGAACTCAGAAATCTTCGACGTGGCGAAATTAATTTAATGAGGGCAAAAATAAACTGAACTTTGTGCATGGGGTACTGCAATCTTGATCCCAAAGCCGATTGCAGGAACAAATGAAAGTGGAGTACTTCATTATTGTTTTTCACTTGATTAAGATAATGCTCGTAGGCCGTATCGAACATAACCTTTAGATGATCTGGACAGGCTATGGTATCGAGTAATGTTTCAATATTTTTAAGCAATAGACTTTCCGCCCATTTGGTTGCGACCTCTTGGACATAATGAAAAAAATCTTGATCGAAAACAGTGGCGGATACATGGCTCTCTAATTTTAAAAAAGCAGAAGACTTTCTTTGTAGTTCTAACAAATTGATAGAAGGAGATTCGGCTCCCAAATTCATCCAGGCTCTTTTCCAGCCTAAGAGGTAGGATTCCTTGTCGATAGAAGTTTCCCAGAATTGTTCTAAGCCTAAACCAACATGACGGTCCCATGCTTTTAGAAAATTTTCTTCTAATAAAGAAAAATGAAAAAAATAATTCTCTCCCACTCTAATGCCTGGATCGCTGACAATTAAAACTTTTTTTCCAGCACGCTTCATCATCAGGGCACTAAGGCTTGATAGATAATTATGACCGACAAAAATGGCGTCGTAATGACTCTCTAATTGCATGGTTAGTTTCTCTGCATAGCAATCGGTGTGACACAAGTCCCACTGGCTTTACAAACTATAAGTGGTTCCGAGAGAACATCTGCACTAGAAACATAGGGCTGCCCAACTAAGGTAATCACTTTATAAGCAATAAACTCCATCTTACGAGAAGATTTCCCCTTTGAAATTAAATGCCCTACGACTTCTATAAAATCGCCAGCATAAACAGGAGCGCAAAACTCTACGTTGTCGTAGGCCTTGAATAATCCTTCATCACCATCTTCATGGATGAGAAGCTCTGTGGCTACATCACCGAACAGGGCCAACATACGAGCGCCATCAACCAAGTTTCCAGCATAATGAGCATCATGCATGCTCATACGAAGACGAAGTTTTACGGTACGAAGAATTGATTTGTTGTTCATAGTTATTCCTTATATTCATCAAAGGCGAAAATAGTTTTGATAGGCTTTCTTAGTCCATTCTAACATGGCCAACCTTTTTGATCTATCAACCGACTTATATTCTTTAAAAAAAAGTGGTCCAAACTCAAACATGTTTTGCACAACAAAAAGATCCTCAGGAGAATTTTCCTTCACTAATTCATATTCTGTTGAACGTTGTGTTTTGGGCCCACAAAAAAGTCGGCATTCTCCAAGGTAAGGCTCAAGTAAAGAATGGATGGATCGTCCAAATCCGCCCCCGACATAGGTATCTGAGAAAAAGGGGTAAAATTCACACAAAAAGCCTTTTTCTAAAATCAAGGCCACGCCTGGAACATTCAAAAAGTCTGGAAGAGCCTCACCCGCTTTGACCAAATGGACTGGGATGTCACCTAAAGCCTTTTCTAAAGCCAATTTCATGAGCTTGATGGCATCCTCATCAATTTCGTGGGGAAAGACCGCCAGATGTAGCTTTTGGTCCTTGATTGCCTGTTTTATTTGGGCATCATTAATTAAAGGCGCCTCTAGTGGCCACATGCTACCCATGACTAATTTACGTCCCGAAAACTGCCTTAAAAATTGCGCATAATCGCTCATGATTTTGTTATTTTGCAGTTTATGCTCAAGATGGAGATTTCTTTTTTCGATAGAGAGAAACCTGAGCTCTAAGAATCGACTTTTTTTAGCTCCCACTAAAGTCAAAAACTTTTCTTGATCCGCTTTAGTGGAGGTATAAATTTCATCAAAACCTAAGTAGATGTTTTTTAGTCTGTAACCAATCTTTTTTTTATTCTTTAATGTCGCCGCTAACAATATACTTTTTTTCTTTTTGGCCATGTAAGTTAAATCTGGAAAAAAATCATAACGACATAAAATGATGGTGGAAGCAGTCATCCAAGCTTTTACCGATTGGCCGCCCAAATAGGAAAAAGTAATCAAAGGAAGTCTAAGTACCCTCAAGCGGGAGGAATTCTCCTGAAAAAGTCTTAAAGAGGCTCGCTCCACACTGGGAGAACAAATGATCAGCTCCACTAACTTTTTTTGTGACAAGCTGTCTTCCAAATAACTTCTAATTTGCTCTAATTCCCCTTCACTGGAAACCTCAAAACAAAGATCAGCGGTAAGACCTTTTTTTTGAAAGCTTTCACTTTCTGGAGCGAGATTATTTTTTTGCTCAAATAAACGGCGTTTACGAAGAGCTGGTATAAAGAAGCTTAAAAAGAGAATAAAGGGGGAAAAAAGAGAATGAAGAAGGGCCAACGTTAGCTCTAACATAACTTCTTCAACATTTTGTCCATGGTGACTGAAATCTCCAGCGGAGTAATGGTCGTTAAACAAAATCTTTCAGAGCGAATGCAGTTTCCTTTACCGTTGGTTGTACATGGTCTGCACCAAATTCTTTTCATCACTAATTCAGAAGTATATAGATGAGGATAAAAACCGAATTCTTCACCGGTTGGCCCAAGAATAAACAAACTAGGTGTCCCAACCGCTTCTGCAATATGGGGAACACCAGTATCATTCCCTACAACAAATAAGGCTTTTTTTACCAACATGGTCGATTCAGCAAAATTTGATTGGCCTTGCAGATTAAAAAATCTTCCAGGGAACTCAATCTGTAAGGGCCCAAAAAGAGAGCAGAAGTCATCACTAGGCCCAGCTAAAATCACAAAAGAAAAATGCTGATATAGATCATCTTCTAATTTCATTCTCATTAATTGCAAAAATGATTGTGGGGGCCAGCGCTTTTCAGGGTAAGAAGCGGACGGAACATAAACGATGTAGAGTTTTTCTTTTCCTTCTAGTCCCCACTTTTTTAAATCAAAGCCAGGGTCATCTCCAAAGGTTTGCGTCACAGAAGATAGGCGTCCATCTCCCTTTCGTTTCACTGCTGAAAGATCAAAAAGGCCTAAAAAATCGGTTACCGTTCTTGAAAGCAAAAGTTCCCCAAAACGATGAGGTGGTCCTATCCGTTTAGCCGCTTGGTCACCTTGCCCAGAAAGAATATTCACTTTGAAAGTGGTTAATAACGACCTTTCAAAAGTTCTCTTATCAATAAACAATCTTGGAATATGAAAAAAGCGCAGTCGGAGAAATAGTGAGCGCAGAGTTCCGTGAAGATCGAGAAAGAGATCTATAGGGCGTTCACGATGAATTGCCCCTACAAACTCGAACAACTGTTTTAGCCCACCGACCCCCTTCTTTCTAGAAAAGCCGTGAATCTGATCTATGCTGGGATGACCTTCATAGAGCGAAGTGAACATACTCGAAGTTAAAAGACTGACATGAATATTGTCTCCATAATGCTCTTTGAGGTGAGTCATTATCGAACTATTTAAAACAATATCGCCTAAACTTGAGAAGCGAATGACCATGATGTGGAACTTTGCCATAAAGAAAGCTTAAACGATTTGGAACAAAAGAACATCAAAAAGGCAAAATTTAGGGCCAGTTTGCGTCCAAAAACACTAGTCAAAAAAGCACACATAACGTAAGATTTTAAAAAATACTTACAATTGAAGTGTTTCAGAACTATATGCTAATTAGTTCATGGCCATACTTTGTTTTTTTTTAGATATGTATAGTTATTCCAATCTTTGCCGAGGGAGAAAAATGAAAATCGTACTGCCACTAATGACCGTACTGCTGGTTGCGACAGCTCATGCACAAACATCATCAACGAACAGTTTATTTGGAGGAGAATCTACAAACTCAAATGCTCCAAGTAACTTACTTAAGGTAACACACGCGCCAAACCGCTCTGTGGATAGCCTTAAAAGCTGGAAAGATGTTCACAAGCAATTGCAACAATCTCCTTTCCATTTAAGTTTAATGGTTAACTCCAATTTCTCGGAAACATACGACGGCTACACTAAAGGTGAGCAGTTTAAATCGAATTTCATTTTTAACGATGCTTATCTCTCTTATAGTCCAAACAGAGATCACCAATTTCGTTTGAGTCCACGTTTTACCTCGAACATCGCTGAAAGATCTCATACTGAAACGACTTTCCGTCATATAGCCCTTCGTTACCAAAGAAGAAATATTCTGACTGAAGCAAATCATCATGTGAGTATGTCAGCAGAAATTCACGAAGCTTATTATCCTGATGAAAAATTCAGAAATAGCCGTGGGGCTGATGGTTTTCAGAGAGCGGGTTTAAACTTTTCTCGTCAATTCACTCCATCTTTTAGCTTGGATTTAAACTTAGTTAACTTTATTAACTTTAAGACAACGGGTAGAACAAACCAGTCTTACTCAACGGTTGCTCAATATTATAATCGTGTCATTTTAACTCCAAATTATGTCTTCAATGACACATATACTGGATCTCTGGGTTTATTTTATGATCACGGTGTGATCAGCGATTTTGCCAACAAAAACAATACGATGGGTAACAAAAACTACATCGGACAAACTGATAGTCCAAAGACAGATGACTTTGTTTGGATCGATCCTGCTTTAAACGTTGTGATCAACAGCTGGTTTAATATCGACTTTGACTTTGCTTGGTTAATTTATCGTTCACACGATACAAAGAAGGGAGCTAGTGGATTTTATAAAAAGAAAGATAACCGTGAAACTTTTGGTTACTGGGTTGGAGCTGCTTTCAACTTCACTGTTTTTTAGAGTTTATTTTATACAAAAGAGAAAGGCCGCGAAAGCGGCCTTTTTTTATGAGAAAAAATGAATTTTTTAAGCGGCATTGGCTGTTCTATCTTCAAAGAATCCTGAAATCCAAACATTAATAACCAGATCAATGTCAGAAGCAAATTCTTTTTCATTTTTAACAGCATCTCTTACGAACATAATGAATTCTTTCATGATTAGATCTTTTTTTGATTCAAGGCGAGCAATGGAGAGCTTATCACCTTTGACATTGTCAAATTCAAGATCCAACATTTGACGAGCAGTACTTCCTTCTTCTGCAAAAGCACTCATTAAAGTATTTTTTAAGGCTTCATCACATGTAAATAGTAGTCCTACTTTTTTGGTCATTGGGTAGTTTTGCATCAATTTTTTCAAAAAATCTTTTGGTAAATCACCTAAGAGTTCTGTTGGCAAATACTGACCTGCTAGGTTTTCCATCTCTTCTTTCATGCCTTCTTTGGCCAAGAAAGAATAAAGCATTTTTTCTTTCAGTGGGTTGAAGTCTGGCATCATCTGAATGATCTTATCACTCATTGGTTTACGCTTCTGACTATCAATATATTGGCCAAGTACGGTCTTAAAAGACAAAAAGTTATCTTTAATTTCCGAGAAATCAAAAGTCATAGCACGGTCAATAATCTCACCCGCTTCAAGAGTGGGAAGACTATTTAAAATTTTACCTGAGAACTGAGGTGTCAGAAGGTTCATTAGAATTCTTCCTTCCACTTTTTTCTCTGTCACAAATTTAATAGCAACCTCAGCATTCAAAGATAGAAGCATATCCACTAATTCAATATCTTGAATACGAGAAGGATCGATCATACTTCTGACCACTTCTTCTGAGATAAACTTATTGGCCACTTTTAGCTCGTTTTCAGTTAAAAATCGATCTAGATTGCCTTTCCACTTATGGCGCTCGTGCTCATTTAAATTTTGAAAAATGCCCGCCAATTCATCGTCAAATAATTGTTGTGCAATAGCTTTCATAGCATTGGAATAAAGTTCTCCATCAAGACTGATCCAGCGCTTGAGCATGATCATACTTTCTTGTTTTGATGCTTTTACGAATTTACGGAAGCGATCAATGTTTTCTTCCGAGCTCGATTCAATAACTTCTTCTTCTGGTGGAGTAATGGCTTCAACCAATGCTTCCTCTGGTGCAGGCTCTTCTGCTTTTTTCTCTTCTTCTTTTTGCTCTTTTTCTTTATCCATAAGATCTTTTTTAATTTGCTCGTATTTCTTGAGCAAAAAGTAAGCGATGACACCAAAAAGAATGGTGGCCAGGATTAAACCGATGGCATTTCCAAAGCGTGATAAGAAATCGAGTATATCTTTTTGAGTTAATTTATCATCTTTTTTGGCTTGTTCTGCGGGAGTTAGCTTCGGTGGTGCTTCCACTTTTTTCATTTCCATGGTGACTTTATGGAAGTTAAATTCAGCTTTGATATCACCAGTAGGGAGCTTCATTTTTTGTGTGATGTTTTTGACTAGTTCCACTTTCTTTTCTTCTAAAAGATCAGAAAGTGAAATATCCACTTTAACCGCATCAATATTTCTAAAAATATCGTAAGACTCATTAAAGCGGTGAAGCTCTTTTAAGCGCATTTGATTTTCTTTAAACATATCTTCAACAACTGGAACTTCTAAACCTACTTTTGAGAAAGCAATGTAGTCTCCCTTTGATTCATCAAAGCGGACATCAGAGACTCTCACATTCTTTTTATTCAAATCTTCAAAACGAGGAAGACCTGGATCAGAAAAAGAAACATCCACTTCCACTAAGTATTGACCAGGGTTTAAGGTGTCAGATAAAGCTCCACGAATCTTGCGTGAAATTTTTTCTTCTAACTCGACCTTCTGCCAGTTAAGCGTTGTTTGAGCTTGGACCATTGGTACCAAAAGCGATAAAAGGAGAAGAAAGGCTAACATCTTCATTTTTTTATCTCCGTATCAATTTTCATAATTTTTTCCAAATAGACTTTCATTTTATAAGAATCCACATTATCGGAGTTAATCGAGAAAGCTTTTCGATAGTAAGAAAGGGCATTTTCCATATCCTTCATCATGTAGTAAGTGGTCGCTTTTAATTCAGCAATCACCGAAAATTGAGGATTATCTTTTTCTAACAGGTCCAATTTTTTGATGGCATCACCGAAATTTTTTCCGCGAATTAATTTTTGTACATCAAATAATTCTGTCACTAACATGTCATGTTTTTTAATGGTTTTAACAGTACGACTGATTTCTAGGCTGACTGCTAATTCAACATCCAGATTGGTGGTTTTAGTAAAAAGGACTTTATAGGGCTCGAAGCCCTCTTTACGAAGTTCGATAATGAAATTATTTTTCTTAACGTAAGTTGTAATCAAATCTTTTAAGTTAGCTGTATAAGGAGTTTTACCCAATTTTTGAGGAGGTGAGCTCTCATCACTATAGATTACAATCTCAGCCTCTTCAGGATTTGATTTAATATCAATTTTCTGTGCCATGGCAGAGCCAATGCACACTGAAAACAGCATGAGAGTTAGAGTAAATGTCAGAAAGGCTTTCATCCTTAAAATCCTCGTATTGTCTAATCATCAGACAACGACTAAAAGCTTTTCGGTGAAAAGTGTAAAAAATGAAGACATTTTTTAAAAAAAATTTTATTCGGATTAAGGGAATGAATTAGTCACCTATGAACATGGTGCCACCGATGAATAAATGCATATTCATGGAAGTGGTTACGACACCGATTCCGCGGGAAACACCTAAGCTAGAGCGAAGATTCCAATTCTCTGATACTTGATAGGCCATTCCAATAAAAGGTCCAATCTCAACTAAAAGGTCGGTCTTTTTTGAGGTCTTGGTCACATAAGATAAATAAGCTAAGTCCCCTTCAACTCCCCAAAAAAATCTTTTTCTGGGTGTCATCTTGATGCTAGTACCTGAGTTTGACAGACTGACTTTAGATCCTGCCTCACCAAAATAAAACTCTGCTCCCCCTCCACCGTTAAAATAGGCCCCTGCAGCGGTAGATAAAAGTGGAACTTGAGCTGTGAAAAAAAAGGATCTTTCTAGTCCCGGTTTAAACTTCCACAGAATTTGACCATTCATAGAACTCACACCACCGGCATAGGGATCAGTGACGTTTTCTCCAGTTAAACCAGAATCTGTTTCTGAGAAAGAAACATTAGACATCCCCATTGAAAAGGTGATTTCGTCATAAATCGTTTCTGTAGCCATTAAAGGGCTACTTAATAATAAAAAAATAAGACTAAAAAGTGTAAAGTGCATTTATACTATTTCCACTACTGGTGTAAGTGATAGGTCTTGCCCCACCCTCAGCACTCAAATTAATTTTAAAATACTCCACTTCGAGATGAAATGATTTTATGATATCGTTCCATTGTAATCTAGCTCCGAACTTTTTCCCAGTAAGTCCACTTGAGTAGGAAACGGTTGGATAGTCAGATTTTGTCATGAGGTTTTGTGCAAGGTATCCACCGATCAAAAAGGACAACTTGGAGATCGTCATTTCCGCATCGATACGGGCCTTCAGCCACGTTAAATTGTTGTTGGCAGCTTTTATACCTTCCCCAGGCGATGGTAGGTTGATAAAGCTTAAAGTCTCTTTCTCAAATCCGATTCCAGGAGCAAAATGAAAAGTGTGGAGGATATAACGGTATTCAAGTGACATTCTGGTATAAGGTGAAACTTTGGTGGTGAATTTATTATTGAGTCGACCGAAGGTAAACCCCGGCATTATCTGATGACTTTTATCAGCATTCAAAAAAAAACCCCGCTCATAACCGAAAACTAAAAATTTAAAAACGGTATTAGTTTCAAGTAAGTCCTTAGAATCGGTGGTCTGTGTTCTGTAACCTAATCTTATGGCATTGACTGAAGCCAGGGATGGACCAGAAGCTTTTTTAGCTGGTGGCTCAAAATCTCCACCATTTTCTTTAGATTTAGAGTTGGAGGCTGAAGTGTTATTTTTATCATCAGATTGATTGGAAGTGCTTGCAGAGTTTTTCGATTTAGCTTCATCGCCTTTTGTTAAACTTTCCTGTTCTTTATCTTTTATCTGTTCAATGGTAACGGCAATTCCGTTTTTAATTCCTTTGATACGATCTCTAAAATCATCAGCAGCCTTCTCATCTTCTAAATTTCTTTGCGCTTCCGCGGCATCAGTTAAAGACTTTTTTTTTAAGGCCCGAGGCTTAACCACAGGAACATCAGGATGAAATAATTTATCGAGGACAACATAGATGCGGTGAAGAAGCATATTTTCAGCAACACGCTCTTCCACAATTTTTTTTATGACTTTTTTATTTTTCATATCGAGAAGCAAACCCTTAATTTCAAAATTGCTGTCTACTTTTTCTACTGACAGTTGCATCGATGCAAGCATCACCTTAATCCCTTCGAACTCTTTCCCCTGCCCTAGTATAAGACTATACTCCAGTTGCTTAGTGGCAACTTTGAGCATAGTTTTGTTAATTTGATCCAATTGCATGGTAGAAAGAAAGGGACGATTAAATGAATCAATCATCAAGTATTTTTTAGGCGCTTCTCCATCACCCTCAATGGGTTGCGCCCATAAAACTTGGGTAAAGGAGAACAATATCAGTAAGAGAGCAAAATACTTCATTGAAAAAAGTATAACACAATTACTTTTTTAAGGAACAGAGACAAAACATCTTGGCATCGCAAAATTCACATCATCTGCCACATAAGCGGTAACGCTTTTGTATGGAGTTCCTAACACTGACCCTACCGCCTTAGGAACTGGGGCGCTAAAACTGGACGATTTCCTTAAGTAAAAAAATGTGTTGGATGATAAAAATTGTTGCGTTTGGGCAGAATCAAATCCCGGGACTGCCCCTAGGGTAGTGTCAATACTAACGTAATTTACATCCAACCAATGAGGCATATTGCCTGGAGTATAAGAAGAGTTGGAAGCATCTAAAAGGATATTATTCCAAACCGCCTGAGTTATTAATTTATAGGAAAAAAGTTTACTTTCCCCTTTGTCCGATAAGATTAAGGCATTTCTGTTTGCACAAGCAGACTTCGCAGCCGTCTGGTTCATATAAGTTGTTTGGTACATGGACTTATCAACAGCAACGCTAAGACCATAGTCCCAATACATATTGGATGGAGGGATCAAAATTTTTAGAGTACCCATTCCCACCGGCTCTGATAACCATAAACCAGCAGCCAATCCAGGCCACAACCTCGATCCATTTGGCTTAATATAGTTATAAGAAGGGTTAGTCCTAATAGCTGCTATTTTGAAATAATAAAATTTTCCTCTGGTCAGTGCGGTATTTAAATAGAGTTTCATCCCAGTCAAAGTTGTAAGATCATAAATGTCATAATAAGTAGCGGGGGCGCTCTTAATCACGTTGGACATAAGAGCATCTGACTCTGACACAAAAACACGATAACCAACGATATTGCCCACAGCATTTCTTGGTGACATCGTTGTCCATGTAAAACCTAGCTCTTTGGATTCCAGACCAAAAACATTTTGATAAGCAGCCCCAGATCCTAGATCTGATCGATTAGGCATAACGTATCCTTCAAAATGGACGGTGAGATTGCTGGGTGGATCAGCACGTTCAAAGGCATAGTATTCAAGTGTGACATAGTTATCAGTCATATCCTCTTTAACCGTTGGGACAATGGTTCTTCCGCTATAATTTATATCTGCATAAAGGTAAAAATTCATGAGACATGAGTTTGCAACTGAAGTTGAAGCATAAAAACCTTTTTTCTCATGACTTAATCCAACTTCATTATCCCCCACGAGACAACCTTGGGTGGCTTCAACGATAATACGAGGTCTCTGAGGATCATTGTTGTAAAGAGTTTTATAAATGACGGCAAAAGTTCTTGATCCCCTGGACTCGTAATGTCCAGCAGGAGGAACAGCGGTAATAGCTGGGTTAGGATCTAACCCTGAACTTTTTAAATAGTTATGATACGTTTTTAAAAATGAAGCTCTTGAATTTGGACTGGTGTTTTGAAACAATAATTGTTGAAAGGTTCCAGAAGTCTTATCAAAACTAATTACGGAAGGGTTTGTTATGAGCTCAACTTCATCAAAGTTAAGCATATAGGAGCGTGAAATAGTGTTTCCATCTTTGTCAGCAATTGGTTTGGGCGATCGATTTGCGATGGTTACGGTTGCTGGAGCTTTTGGTTTGAAGTCCAATCCAAAAGTTTGAAAGACATATTGATCGGGAGCAATTTCATAACTTAAAGTCACATAAGTAGTTGAATCTGTCTGAGGATCCTTGGGTTGATATTTTATATCAATGGAACAACTGGAGTCAACATCTCCACTGGCACCAAGAGACCAAAGTCCTCCCGCTCTTGTATTTGTCTGAGCGGTAGTACAGTTATTTGTGAAAGTAATAGGGATGCTCGAAAGAGTGGTAGTAGATGTCGAAGTAGGTGAACTTTTAAAGAATAGTTTAAAATTGTAAAGTTTATTGCTTCCGGTATTTCGAATAACAAAACGTTTTTTGATATAAAAATCATTGGCTCCTGGGGTAGCCAATCTAATCATGGAAAAAAGTGTATTGGAAGCTGGGGCTTCATGATTATACCCCATGGAAACTGCCGTAGGAGTGGTATTTAAAGATTCTGTCGGTGGAGAGGCCATCACGACATCATAATCATAGACATTCACGGCAAGTTTAGGTGCCGGTACTAAGCCTTCAGCAATCACTAAAATTTTTCCTGTGTGAAGAATTTGTGTCCCCGATTTTTGGTTTACAAATTGTCCATTTCTATAGGAATAAGTAATTTCAGCTAAAAAAAGACCGTTTCCATTTGGTGTAAAAGTTAAATTGATAGGAAGAGTTGTTGTATAGGAAGTTCCAACGATAACAGAGGCCGTTGCATTTACACTTTGGGGAAAAGCTATAGCAGCCATCGTAAAATTTGGATGGAGAGCATTGAGGGCCAAACTTCCAGCCGATGGGAATGTCACTGCCGTATTACCATTCACCGCTAAGCCAAATCCAATGGAATGGGACATTCCGGTTGGAAAAGTTCCAGCGTGGTAAACATAATCATAGTCTGAAAGGTTTTGCCCGGAAATAGTGGCCAAAGCACGTGGTGAAGAAGAAAGAGATTTGACAGTACCAGTATTATCAAAGCTTACATCATTGGAAAATAAGTTGAATGGAGAATGATACCAAAATTCAGGAATGATTTGTGTGGGTTGTACCATCACGCCTAAAGAGTTATTCAGTTGTGGAAGAGTAAAGGAAGGACGGTAAATGATCCCAGAGGACATAGGAGATGGGTTGACCGGAATTGGTCGTCCAGGAACAAAGAGTTGCCCTCCTATATCTAATATTTTTCCAACAAATTGGTTTCCGAATTGATCTTTAAATTTACCAGTCCGTTTGGGGTCTGTAGAATCACCGTCATAATAGTCAAGGAAGAAAGCCAATTTGGCGTAATTTGGATCTTTATAATCCCACAAAGTTCCTGCAGCTTGATCCTCACGAGAAAATTTCCGATAGAGCTCCCCTCCTTTTGAAGCACTCACATTAGAAGTGGCATCAATGGCAGAAATATTTAGCTGGACTGTAAGGGCACAGGCAGCTTCAGAAGGAAGAGTTCCCAAACCTGATTGAAGTCGGGCATTGACCATGGCGTAAGTATCGGTGCTTTTATAGTCAAAATCAAAAATGTTCAAACAATCGTACTGAGCACCCACTAACCCTGGGTTGGCCGTTGCAATATATTTCAGTGAATCGTTAGATTTATTTCCAGTGTAAGGAAGATAAGGTATTTCTCCTGTCCCAATATTCTGAAACTTAAAAGTTTTAGTAGTAATATTGCCGGCAATAGTTTGGCCAAGTGATGGATTATTTCCAGTGACATAATTGGCCAAAAGTCCCTTGGTGACAAGCGTTGCCTTCATTCTTGCTTCGGAATTTTGAAGGGGGACATCTGGAGTCGTGGTATAGAGGTTAGTATCAGAATAATTAGCTCCATTTTTATAACTTATGATAAAAGCCTTGTAACCAACGTCATCGGCGGAAAGATTATCAGCATCAAAAACATCAAACATGTTTTGAGTTTCTTTTAAATTTTTCTCAGGATTGGCGAGCCCGATAGGTGCAAACTTCATACGAACAGTGCATGTGGCTTCAGGTGCGATATCAAGACACGCATCATCGGCAAATGCTGTGGTATAGTAGTAAGGGCTGTTCACTCCCAGTGAAACACCAGCAGAGTTATTCTGAAGCAAAGGAATATTATTATTTATACGATTTGAACCATCTTTAAAAGAGATGTTGGTCGCGCTCACTCCCCCAGTATTTTTATAGGTCACGAAAAGGTTCGCTGGTTTAGGAAAATTTTTGGATTGAAGGGCCAAACGGCCAAGGCTAAAAGTGCTTAAATTCCATGTACTGCCGAGATCTTTAGGAATACTAGCTAGATCATGTTGTAAAGAAATCACTTCCACTTTTGCTGCATTAATAGAATTAGAAGCGATGGTATGCAGTTCATTACTAACGATCGTTTCTAAACCTTTCCAACGGGAATCAAACTTGGAAAATAAGTCATAATTAAAGTTGGCTAAATTAGAAAGCTGGGTACTTGGTTGAAAAGTTAAATCAAAGATACACCCACCATCGACCGGGACTTCTTTGACTTCTTCATTTGGTCCTCTCATACAATCATCACGGTCTTTAATAAAAAATGGAAATTCAAAAAGAGTTTTATTGGTAGAAAGATCCGCTGTTTTACAGGCTAAATAATCACTTCCATCTTGACCGATACAACTGGCCTCGAGTGTACCTGCAGGATCAAGTTTAAAGTCTAATTGTTTCATAATCCCTGCACGATAACCTTTATTGTTAACACGAAAGGTTCTCATGGCACGGTTACCCACCACAATAGATTCATCAAAAACGATGGAATCGATACTGGTATCAAAAAAGGCCTGGATAGTCGTTGAGACAGAGGCAAAGTAAGCGTTTAAGGCAGCTGAAGTACGGTACATGGTTGTTTCATAATCAAAACGTACAATATTATCATATCGTATTTCTCGAACAACGTCTGTACCTGGCCCAATTAATGGATCTTGGTTAGGAGGGGCATAATAAACATCCACCTCACAAGTTTGATTGGGAGAAAGCATCTCAGGGCATCGATTAACAATACGGTATGCGGTATCCCAACGGTAAGAGGGATAGTTAGCATCTGTACAAGTAAGTGCAAATCTTGCTTTACAAGTTTCACTTTGCCCCACAGAGATACGGCGAGCACGTAACTCTCCAGCATTTTTCACTAAAAGTGTTTGTTTATAAGTATTAGCATCAGCTCTTTCTATAATTGGTGTTTTTGATAAACCAGATTCTTCACCAAAAATATAGTTTGTTTTATCATTAACAAAAATTAAGGAAGCGGGATTTCCCGCCAGAATGGCAAAATAGGAGAAACGTTCATCTTTTTCAACGAAGTTGTTATATCGAAAGAAAAGTTTTTGGCGGTAGTATCCTGCCGATGAAGCTAGAAATTCAAGATTCATGGTACAGCTCTTACCCGGATTAAGAGTCGTCGTGCATGTACCTTCAAAACCTGGAAATAGACTTTTTCCTGCTTCGTTTTTAGCAAAGGCATATCCAGCAGAATCACCCACAAACTCAATGCCGATATTGGTTAAAGGAAAAAGGGTATTATTCTTAAGGGTGATAGGAATCAAACGCGGATCAGTGCCCAAGACAAATTCCCCAAAGTCGACTTCATCTTGAAGTTGTTCCGTACCGATTTTAATTTCAATTGGTGCAAAGATACCGTCAGTTTTAATCTGAAGTTCTTTATTCGCTTCTGGAGTACAAGCTGAGATCAATACAATAATAAAAAACAAAAATAATGTTTTCAAAGTTTTTTTCCTGCTAAACGTACAACTAATAAGTGAACTAATCTTCGGTATTGATTAAAACACCACATCTAAAACCTGTATCTAGTCTTGATCTTTCTGCCAATGCTGAATGTTCTCCAGATTTCATTGAATAACGTCCGCCGTAAAGAGTGTTATAACCTCCCCCGAGAAACATTGTCAGATCACTGTTACGAGCAATTCTGAAATCTGGCTTCGTTAATGCGATGGTATCACCGTCTTGATGACCGGGAGTTCCGTAAAGAGTTGAGGTATCCGTTGTTGTATAGCTTGTCGTGATGGGATCGCTTATGAGCCCATTGACGGAAAAACCGGTCACAATAGTTCTATTTGCTGTTGTAGTAGAAGTGGCATCAAAGAGGTAGTGAATGATACCATTGACGTCACTATTACCATATGCATAATCTGATATACCATCATTAAGGATTTGCGAATTTCCTATAGGGAAATTTTGTATATTAGTATCCGTTGGAGACTTCCGCGATTGAAAAAAGGCAGTGGTCACTTTACGATTATCACTGTTCCCATCACAGGAACTTTGTGCACAACTGAGTGGTAATCCAGTGAGAGGATTAAAATAAGTTCCCATGGCCATTAAAGCTGTTAAAGAAGTAATTCCTTTGCCATTTAAAGAAAGTCCATTTTCTGTCCCTAATTGAGGAGCAAAATTATTTTGTCCCATATTAAAGAAAAATCCATCTCCGTTTCTTAAGTAATCGACGGATTCTTGATCAACATTATTGGCAAAAGGAACAACCGTGGTATTTAAAGTTCCATCAGTCCTAAAAATATTTTTGAAAATCCCAGAAGGATCTTTGACATTGGTTGGATCCAAAGGCCTAGCCGCATCAGTATCTACGATAGAACAATATCCAGATGACGGATCAACATCAACCCAAGCCTGATTGTTGGTTAAAGTTGTACTTGTTGCAGGAATAACAATGGTTGCATTTGAGGCAATAAAGGTCAGACTCTGCCCATGAAGAAAATTAACAGGAACAGATAGAGCTTTATTTCCTACCCCTTGACCAGTGACAGGGTTCCCCCCAGTATATTGCCCAAAATAGAGTGAATCTTTTGAATAATCACAATTCATGATAAAGTTAGTGGCTTCCCAGACATTACCTATCATATCTTGAATTCCATAACGACTCATACATCTATCTGAAGAAACACCTGGGCTACCATCATACTGGCTGCTGCCAGAGAAAATAAAAGTATCTGTTGCTATAGGAGTTGTCGTATAATTGACCATTTGAGGAATAAGTTCGTCTTTAAAATTAACTCTTCCTCCATTAGCTCGACCAGTGTCAATACAGGAAGTATTACCTAGTGTTCCATCTTCAATAGCAGTGATATTAGCGTCGCTATAATTGAGGCTTTGGGCATGATTATTTTCTGTATCAGGAAAAGCAGCGGCGGTAGTAAACTGCACTTTATTGAGAAGTTTTTTCGATACTGGAAATGAGGTTGGTAAAAAAGCCTGAGTTGTGTCATCTCCAATTCCAATTTCTATTTGAGTGGCATTACAAATAGCCTGTGCATCTTGTAATCTCAATCCCGTAATGGGTGGTAATTTAGAAGAATTGCTACTGAAGACTCGCGCTATTTGAGTAGTATCTTTATACCTTGAAGAACTGGCAGTGGGAGCTTTGTAATTAGCATTATCGTAGATAGCAGTCCCTGCTAGCACCTGCCCCACTGTTTTGTTGTAAATACTTTCAAGTGAGCCGTTTATATTAACTGAATACAATTCACCGGAAGAAAACCATCTTGCTCTCCAATTATTGTCAGCTCCAATAGCGGCTAAATTAATATAACAATTGTTTACCAGATTATTACCAGTCCCTCCAAGATTGGCTGCTCCACTAATAACTCCAGCTGGCCCATGTTTATTCAACCCTAGTCCCATTGAAACGATATCGGCGGAATAAAAGACCGCCGCAAACTCTGATTGAATAACCAAGTTGCGTCTAAAGTCTTCACCTAATAAGTTGATTGCTGCATTATAAGCCGTTTGAGGATTTGTCGGATCAACATTATTACTACAGTCGTATGGAATAGCTGGTTCTTTCGCTCCTGGAAACAAATATCTAATTCTACTTGCGATAACACTGTTGCTACAATTTTGAGACGACATGGTGACGCCTTGTTGACCTGATAAACAATCTCCCCAAATGACATTCTTATAGTTAGCCGGGTAAATTTGTAGGTGATTTCCCCAAGTCGAATGTAGAGCACTTTCATCACTACCAGCGCAGCCTTTAAAAGTAAGACCGGTCTGATCACTATGTGGAGGCGCAGGATCTGTTGGCGAACCTTTAAAATCAGCAATACCATTGATAGCTCCCAGTGGATTAACTTTTTGATAAAAGCTATTAGAGCTGCTTGGATCATTAATCAGCTGACCACGAGTATATTGACAACCAACTTCGTTTCGATCAACCAACAAATCTCCACCTTGGTCTAGAACAGTTTGAGTCATGCTCCAAGGATATCCTCTTGGTCTCGCCCCTAGTCCATCATAGCCACATCGATAATGGCCTCCGGCTCCTTTATCAATCGTTTTATCAATTTCTAAACAACCTTGGCGATTGGCCATCTTACGGTGAACGAGAGCCACATTGGGAGGGGGGAGAGTTATTTTAATCATATGGTTGGGAGTGAGTGAGCTATCAATAAAAGTGAGTGCTTTCCCATCAAAGAATGGCACAACTTTATACCAATAGGTTCTACCACGATCCACATTAGGATCCATACCAACAGCAGTAGAAGATTTTGCATACTTCACGGAGTAATCAGTGAAAAATGCCATTCTTTTTGTTGTTGGTGTAGTAACGTTACTTCTTACACGGAATTTAAAGTCCCTAGCATGCACTAATTTACTTTGATCTGAGACATCGATCCAATTAAGTCTATTGTCATCTGATCGATAAATTTTATAACCGTATTTACGGTTGGCTCTTGTTCCTAAATCTTGACCGATTTGAAATTCACTATCGAGGAAATTTAAAGTCACTTCTTGCCAAGCAAGACTGACAATTCCTTGATTGCTAGCAGCCACATAGACCCCTGAACTTTTTTCTGCTGGCTTTCCGTCAAATAAATCGGAATAAAGTGTCGGGTCAGTGGCATAAAAACCTGGAGGCACTAAGAAACCTGAAGTATCTAAGTTAGTTCCACTCATCTTTGCTTCATAAGGGATTCCATCAACATTTAACGATTCCCAAATATGGGCATCATCTCTATAAGTTGAGGGAGAAGCCTTTGGAAAACGTCCATCTATTTTAGGCCCGATAGCAAACAATCTCGTCCATTCGTCGAAAGTAGCTGTCGGCATAGGAACATTACATTCCTTAATATTGATGTTAAATTCACTATTAAGTTCCGAAGCACCATCGACTGCAATGGAAAGAACTCCCACTTTATATTTTTTTCCTGGACGTAAGTTGGTGAAGGTATAAGTAAGCTGATTGCTTGGTAGAAGAATACTTTCATATCCAGTAATCGTTCCATCTCCCAGTACATAAGTTGTATCGGTGGCCACTGCATCGGAAAATTTAAAGTTCGCTGACACAGGAATCTCTTTAATGAAAACCCGGTAATTGCTATAAATACCACTGGTTGGTGCCGCCCAATTAACAGTGGCGCTATTTAAATTCACATTACAACTTCCAGTCAAACCTGGAAATTCTGTGAGGGTAGGAACTTTAATTTCAGGTGAAATACAACGAACGACCAAATCACTCATGGTCAAAGGGTCTGGTTTTTGTTCAGTCTGTAAACGAATTGCCGGTGTGGCAGCAAAACAATAGGTGGCCAAATTCAAAGCACTAGTCAAAGTATTACGAACACCATTGATATAAGAAAATGTATCAGTAAGGACTGGATCATCTGAAAGCGATAAACCATCACAATTGCCAATACCCGAGGCCGCCGTTGTAGCAGAAGACATTTTCACTGAGCGAGTATAGTCATTAGGATCAACACAATACATTTCTAGTTTATCAGCATAACCCACGGCTAAACTTGGTGGATCAAAAAGAGCTTTAATTTTTGTTAAGGTAGTTGCATCTTTAGGATGTTCAATCTTTGTAATGCCGCTAAAGGGAGCCAACACAGCTTGAGTTCTAATATATTTCATATTACTCACAGATCTTAAATGGATAGTGGTCTCATCCATGGGACAAGCCAATGTTTTACAGGCAACAACTTTAAACTGATACCATTTATAACTACTAAGACCGGAAATGGTCCTACTAGTGTCGGAAGCATCAACATTGACAAAATCAACTGAGGTCTTCAAATAATTATCTGTTAGTTGATCGTCAGCTGCCACTTGGGACACATTACCAACAAAGGGTTTCCAATAAACTCTGTAATGATCAAATGTACCTGAAGCTTCAGACCAAAAAACGTTGACTTGGGAATAGGCAGGAAATCCAGGAGCATTTTGTAGACTAACACTTTCTTGGGGAAAATTAAAAAGTGTGGTGGCTCCCTCTGTTGTAATTTTTAAAAAGCGAGAATTGGTCTCTCGGTTTACTGGGTTAACGGTAAAATTAGGGTTAATACTAAAATCATAATAAAGCTTATTCACTGCCCTTACCTGAACATAATAAGTAGTTAGTGGATTCAAACCATTTAAAATGACTGAGTCTGGATTACTTCCTGGCGCAGCCAAAGCAGGAGCAGGAGGAACTCTAACAACCTGTCGATCCACCCCTGCATAAGCAGGGTTATTAAGATTTGCAGCACCACCAGCTGAAATATAGGTTACTTCGTAGTAAGCAGGGTCATAAGCCGTGGCCACAAAGAGACCATTCATGACCGCAGGCACCCAGCTCACTTTGACTGAGGATGCCGTTGCACCCACAACTTTGGTTAAGAGGTTAATCCCTGTAAACTCTGCCGTACGGTTATCAAAAGTAGTCACGGTGATTTCAGTTTCACCTGAACTCATTTCATCTGTTTTAATATTTTTAGCGCGTAATAATAATTTATAAACAGTCGCAATATTTAAATTTTTGACAACATATCTTTTCTTTCCACTAGTAGCATCATCAAGCGCATCTTGATTCAATTCAATAGGATTTAATGATCCATTTAAATAAAGTAGATAACGAATATCAGTTAGTGAACCCGTCATTGGAAAAAATTCAATTTCAATTTTATCGTGAGAGATAGCTTTGGCCGTTACTAACCCTTGAAATGATAAAAATGATACAGGAGCTAGAACCAGCTCATTGATTTTTGATTTTGTATCTTGCACACTACCGACACAACTAGAAAGTAGCACACTAAGAAGTGTGATTTGAATGAAATGAAGTAATTTAGTAACCGAAAAAAAGTGCTTCTTCATAATAATCTTTTTTTAACTAACGCCCAACAAGTTTCATTCTGAATGAGAGAAACATTTACCTAAAATTGTAACCTAAAATCCCCTACATTGTGTATATGAAGTCCCCTAAAAACTTCTGATCATTTTCCTCAACTTCTAAAAACAACTATTGCTCTGTCCATTGATGACTGGGCAAGTAAAAATACCTGTATTATATTCACTGCGATAAATATCATTGTCGGGGTTACCATCGTTTATCGTCTGTGGATTAACATAACGACTTAAAACCCCTACTCTATAATTGCCATTGGCAATATTTCCTAGAGTAAACTGAGTGGTATGCCCAGGAGAAATTGCTTTACCGTAGTTAGTAAAATTCCCGGCCGAAGTTTCAGTCTTAGCTTCATCAAAATCAAATCCCCCAGCAGTTTTTCTCCAGTAAATTTCAAATTCTGTATAGATTCCTTTAGTGATTATTGGCCATCTAACTGTGAAACTAGCATTACTTGTAAAGCCTTGATTGATTCCAGGAAATTGAGATTTCGTTGGAGCCTTAATTACTGGAATTTCACATAACCACTTATTTTGATTATAAGAAACCTTCAGTAAAGCGCCGTCATAGACGAAGGGATAGATATTAAAGCAGCTCTGCATTCCATCACTATAAGAGATGTTTTCTATGATGATCTTTGAATCTAAAGCATAATTATAAGGTTGGACAACTAAATTGCCAGTATAAGGGACTTCCGTAATTTCGTCATAAACTAATAAAGATTTATCGCGGTTAAAAGCAATAATAAATCCGTCAAAATATCCAAGCGAAAAATCGGGTGGAGAATAGTTTAAAATGAGTTTTCCTAATTCATTAACGTTACTAGCGAGAGAAATGCTTCCAATTCCAGTAAATCCACCCAATGTTGGGGTGGTTGATCCTGTTTTAATATCCGCAACGACTCGTTGACCTGCTGAACAAGCACTATTTTGACAGACCACCACCATTACTTGGTAAGTGGTTAGACCATTTAGGTTGGCAATGATGGCACTGTTTAAATTACTTTCCACTTTTTTACAATAAACTCCAAGCACAGGAGTCCCTGCAACACAACCATCAGTGATGACACTGGAATTAACAGAAGTGCTTAAATCACCATAATAAATTCTAAAGTGATCAAACACCCCCAAAGCACTTCCCCAATTGACGATGAGTGAAGACGTTACAGAAACTCCACTATTGCGGCTGACCACAACACTATTGGTATCAAATTGTGGACTTCCACTAGAAAGAGTGCTGATTTCCAAATAATTTGTATTCAATTCGCTTCTTAGTCTCAATGTGACAAAATTATCTATTGAGTCTTTATGGATGGCACGTACTCGAACATAGAATTTTTTATTCGAAGGCAAACCTCTCATGATCACCTCAGTGATTGAGGCGTTGTAGTCGACCACTTTAACGTAGCGACCTTGGGCTTCAGTTTTAGCTGTGTTATCCATATCTGCCGGAGTTAAAAGATCAGCGTTCACGGCCACAATTTCATAGGATTTAGGGTCTGCTCCAGCAGTTCCAGTGACATTGGCAAAATCGACAAAAGCATGGGCCCAACGAACTTTGATAGAGTCTAATCCATCAATCCCTTGTGGATTGGAGACAGAAGTAATTCCCATAAAGTCAGCCACATCATTTGTAAAAGTTGTCATCGGAAGAATTGCATCATTGGTATCTTTGGCTTTTGATATTTGATCACGGGCCTCTACTTTCACTACATACGCCTGAGCGATATTTAATCCAGTAACGGTATATTTTAATTGACCGCGGTAATCGGCTTTTAAGATTTCAGAAGGTACGGTATAAGGAACGGCAACATCACCAAAATAAAAAATGTAATCGTACTTACCAGAACCACCTTGGGCAGGATAAAAAAAGACTTCAGCTTTATCGTCAGCAATACCCTTCACTGAAACAACGCCACCAAAGTTAATCTTTTCACCCACTTGTTCTTTGAGAACAGTTTTAGGCGTCGCCGTCTCTTGCACAGTTCCTACGCAAGAAACGCAAATATAGGCCAAGAGAATAAGAAGTAGATTTTTAATGAGCAACCAAAACCCCTTTTATAATCAATTTTTTCATAACCTTACACACTATACTTTGAAGTAACCTGAATTGATTTGATTTGCCTATTTTTGATGAGTTATCGTCAGTAAACAAAATATAAGAATAGTCATAATTGACACAAATAAAGGGCAAAAGAAGGCCATGAAGAGAAGAAAACATTTTAAAATGTTTGAACTGGAAATGAATGTCGATAAGCAGGTTATTTTCCATACACGAGTTTATCGGCTGATATCTGATAAAATTAAGGTGAAAGTCTAATCCTGATGGAAACGTTTAGTTTTAGGCGTTTATATGGGCCTTTTTAAGCATCTCTTCGAGAGCGTTCTTATTTTCGAAACTAAATTCAATCAATAGTCCCCCCAGTTCCGTTTGAGAGCCAGCCTGCTGCCTTAAAACGATACGAGCACCGTAGGCCATCATGTGTTTTTCTACCTTAACCATCTCTTCTAAGAAAGCTTGGTAGGCCAGTTTCTTCATTTGTTGAAGTTTACCATCAACATTAAAAGCAGGTATAAAAGCCGAGAGAATCATTCTAGGTCCTGAAGCTTGAGCATTGATCATGACCGCTTTCGCTTCAAAATCATCCTTAACTAGTTGATGAAGGGCACTTATGTAAAGTTTAGTTGAAGACTCACATTTCTTAATATCAGCTAAACACTGGAGCGTTTCTTTGCTTCCAGCCTGACCATAAAGAAATTCAGTGCCAGATAATTTAAAAATATAGGCCATTTTTTCCAATTCATTGAGAACGAAAAAATTGAAATCAAAACTTTTATTATCAAATGAGTTTTTCATCAAAGAAGAAAAATCGTTTTCTTCCATGATGATCCCTTTCTCTGACTCTTGTGCCCCAGTCAATATAAGACAAAAAATCTTTGATCCATCATCCATTTTTTGTTCTAAATACTCTACGTCTACAAAATAATCCCTTAGACCGATAGAAGAAATTCTTTTTCCAGAATCATCTTTGTAAGCTGCTCTTAACAATTGGCTTAAACTCTCACTGTTCATGGATAGTTTTTGTGCTGACTGATTGGACCACAAGATATCATATTTCGATGTGAGGAAAAAAACGGGTTGGTTCATGCGATCAAAAATAACGCTTTCATTCACTGTTAAGGTAGGCTTGACTTCAGCACTACGATTAGCAAGTGCTATTTCTGCTTCCGCCATCAGTATAGCCTCGTCAGAAACTGTCTCAAAATTATCTGGGTTACTGCCCCAGCTACTATAAATAGCTTGTCCAATTAAACCAAGGCCCATCAGGGCCAAAGTCAGTGAAAACCAAAACTCGGGATTTTTCGTCACATCTGTTTGGTTAGCAGAAACATTTTTGGCATTCTTCACCGTTTCATTAACGGCCTGACCCCAACGAACCATTTCATCATCAATCTGCCCTAAACTTTTTTGCATCTGCTTAGCCAAAATAAGGACGGAGCTGTTGCTATTTTTTTGGCTGTTATTGTTAACCGGAGACATCTTCACCACCGCTTGATTTTGCCAATGGATTTTTTGAGCCTCATTAGAAATAACAGTTAAGCGCTTTTGAATTTCATTTTTATTAGCTTCAGAAATATTTAACTTCAGAGCTTGAAGGCTTTTCATTTTAACTGCTTTTGCAAACATTCCTTTCCAATTTTCCAGCATCTCGCTATCTTGTAATCTATAGGCTTGAGGGAAACTAGGCAAACTATTGGCAATTTCATTTCTAAAAAGTAATCGTTTCTCTTTCAACCAATTAATCAGATTAAGAACAGCTTCTTGAGTTGATTCATATCCAGCTAAAACTTGTGTTTCAGCAGATTCTGCAGAGGCCTTAACTTCACCGGCAGCATTATCACTGCTCTGACTTTTTTCAATTTGATTAACTAAACGGCTTAAATCATTTTCAAGATGATTAAGTTCAGTATAAACACCTTCTGGAAGTGTATTTTGTGTATTGTTGAAGGTAATTTTTCGATTGAATTCATGTTTTACTTCGTTTTTTACTGTAATGGCCAAGCCTACCGAAACTAAAATCAAGCCGATAAGAGTCTGTTTTGCCTTCGTTTTCATGCATCGATCCTTTTGTCCTGACTTTTTGTCTTTTGTTCCAGTACCGATAAATTATAATGAAATTTAAGCTTAAAAAAAGCGCCCTCATTACTTGAGTAACCACTTGAATTTAACTCTTGTATTAGTTTAGAACGACTTTGCAGATCTGCAAAATAATTTTGTGCTAATTGGATCAATTGTTTTAAAGCTTTTTGACTGGACTCTAACCTGAGGACTAATTCCCCCTGGTCCGAGGCTGAAAACTTTAAATGACTCTCCACAATTTCGATGTCTTCTTCAAAATGAAAGGATTGATTAAAGGATTGAGAAAATGACTTAAGAGTAGAACTCAAGGCTACAATGCTAGCAACTAAGTCTTGTGGATTTTGACTTCCTAATTGGTACAGCGGTGAAAAAGCACTACCCTCAAAGAGAGTCGAAATATTTTTCTCTAAGGTGTTTAAGGCCGCTTGAAAATCTTTATTTTCTAAAAATGGAGGACTAGATCTTTTTGCTGGCAAGGCCCTTTTCCAGTCGAGATTTGCTTTTAAATCTTGTTCAATTGAAGGTCTTTCTTGTCCTTCAAGAAAATTTGATTCTTCGCTTAAGCGGCGCCATTTTTCTTGTAAATCTTTTAATTGGTTTGGCTGCAACTGGATCCCCTTCTTCATCTAAATTATAAATTTAGAAAAATCGATTGAGTACAAATCCAGTCTATTATCTAAGCTCTGAGATTATTTATGAAGGGGGAAAATAATTCTTGAGTTCTCTAGGCTGCTTTTTTTTCGTTATTTTGGGTCTCTGGGAGCAGAGTTTTAAACCAATCGAGCAAAATAAACTCGATATCATTTTTAAATTCAGCGTTTTTAAGCACAAACTCACGGACTACGCCGACAAAGTCAGTCCAGTATTCAGCCTTTCTTAAACTTATTCTATTCAATTCGCCTGGGGTCGATTTGGTATTCGTCATTTCAAGATCTATCATTTCACGAGAAGTGGTCCCTTTATCGGCAAAAGCATCCAAAAGGAAATTCTGCATTTCATCATCGAGTGAAAGTATAAGTCTCACTTTTTTATTCATTGGATAGTGAGTTAGGACTAATTTCAAAAATTCTTTTGGTAAGTTACCTACTACTGCCGAAGGAATTTGCTCGTAACCAATCTTTTTAAGCTCTTCCATGGAAATGGTTCTGGCCAACTGGCCATAGATTAACTGCTCTTTTTCTGGTGTGGCCAAGGGAAGAATTTGGCAAAGGTTTGAACCAAAAGGAGAAGGAGAATTCATTTTGAAGAAAGTTTTTAGAACATCTTTGAATGCCGCAAATTCGTCTTTGACGTCAGAAAACTGAAACTTAAAAGAAAGTTCCATCAATTCAGTGGCACGAATTGGATGTAATTGATCCATAACCCTCGCCACCACACTTGGTGAGAGAAGATTCATTAAGATCCCGGCCTGAGATTTCTTTTCTTCCACAAAATTTAAAATATGTTGATCAGTTAAACCAATCAATAAGTCAATCAGCTCAAGATCCTTAATTTTAGTTCCATCAACCATTTCGCGGATAACTTCAGCAGCAATATACTTATTGGCCTCTCCTAATTCTGAGGGCTCGATTCTTACCATAAGTAAAGCTCTCCAGAGTTCTCTTTCGGCTTGAGTCAGTTGCTTATAAATGGTCTCTAATTCTTCATCTTCTAATTGAAAAGAAACAGCTTTTATTGCCTTCGCATCGAGTTCTTTGGTGCCACGAAGCCATTTCTTCAACAGCATGATGCAATCTTTTGGATTGCCGTTGAAGCACTTTCTAAATCTTTCAAAGTCGATTTTAGGAATATTTTCTGTATGCTCTTTTAGAGAAACAACTTTGTATCTCATGGCACCTTCTCTCCGTCTTGCAAAGTTCCAAGATAGTTTTTTAAAGCTTGCGCATCAGTGAGGTACGCCATATGAAAGGCTACCATTTCGCCATAAGCGACTGAACTTAAATTTTGACGGTCCGTCACTTTCGCAAAATGATTTAAGGCTTCTAAGTATTTACCTTGCTTAAAAAAGATATTGGCGGAAACTAAAGCTTCCTGTGAAGGACTTCCTGTTTCGGTAAATTTCGCTTCACGATCAAATTCATAAACTTCAGAATATCTCTTCTTAAAATGTTCCATCTTATCTCCCATCCCCTTTTTCACCACGGCACTCAAGTTGTATTGAGCACTTTGGTATTGATAAGAATATAAGTCTGATAAAATTTTATAGCGGTAAATGGAAGGTTTAAAATCCAATGCATCATAGAAAGCATCCATTTCATTTTGCACTCGAACTAATAAGTTTTGATAATAGCGCTCAAAATCTTTCGCCCCGACTTCTCTTTCTAATAAAGAAAGACCAAGATTAACTTTTTCTCCTTCTCCAAAACCAAGATACGGAAGAATGCGACTTATTGTTTGAGACTCTGTATTTTTGCCAACCATATAGACCATGAGAGCTGCCATTAAGGCCACTTTCAAAAAATCTAAAACCGAAGCAAAAGCCATTTTCAAAACGAACTTAGAACCCTTCTCTTTTAATATCGAAAGCTGATCTAATTTACCTAGATAGGTTAGAATTTTCTCATCATCAAGCTTGTCTAATTTTTTCAGTTCGTCCATTCGTTGCAACTGATCAAGTTTTGAGAGCTCTTGCAAATTGTCTAGCTTATCCAATGTTTCAAGTTGATCTAGCTTTTTTAAATTAGTCAGCTTACTTAATGATTCTAAATTTTGTAGTTCTTGAAGATTAACTAAACTATCTAAATTATGAAGCTTAGAAAGTTCCTTGATTTGCTCAAGGTGCTTTAGCTCCGTTAAATTTGTTAAGTTTTTTAAATTCTCTAATTGAGAAAGATACTTAACGTTTTGAAGTTGATCACCATAAAGCTCTAACATTTGCTCCAGATCAGAGAGATTATTGAGCATCTTTAAGTCATCAATCTTATCCAATTTATTAAGTGAGTCTAATTTTTTTAAATAAATAAGTGAATGGAGATTTTCTAATTGATCTAACTTCGAAAGTTTCTCTAAATCAAACAGATTGTTGAGTTTGTCTAGTTGCTTAAGATTTTTAAGCTGTGATAATTGAGAAAGCTCTTTCAATTCATCAAGTTGATCCAAGTATTGCAACTGATCTAACTTATTAAGTGCTTTTAGTTCTCTTAAATCAACAATCGGAGCAGCTTTTTCTTTGATGCCCTCACTAGTGTTCTCTTTATGGGATTGTTCACCACAACTTTCCTTCATTTGTATTGAGTCTTCAGGAATAGTCATAGGAGCTTCAGGGTAAAAGTCATCTATTGGAGGGACAATAGAAAGTGATGGCTCGCCATTAGGCACACCATTTTCTTCTGACTCTTCCACCACATCAAAACGGACTGTTTTATTCAACTTTGTCATATGACCTCACCTATACTCTTCGGTGAAGAAAAATTGATCTTTAATAGAAAGAGTAAAAAATAATTTAAACTTCTTCATAAATATTTCGATAAGTTAGCACTTTTACCAAATTGAGGATCTTTATGAACGTCTACTCCATTTTTGGATTTATCTTAGCCTCCATCGTTTTAGTGATCGGGCTCAAGCTCTCAACCGATGATTTGACGATGTTTTGGGATATTCCTTCAGTCTTCATTGTTTTTGGTGGAACTTTTGCCGCTGCCGCCATCTGTTTCCAGCTCAACCGACTTTTTATGCTTTTCAAAATTTTCTTTCGCCGGATGATCTTTGGAAAAAAGAACGTTTTTACAGCAGTTATTAATGAGGTGATGTTAGTAGCGGATTGTTACCGTAAAGGTGAAGCTATTAAAAGTATCAGGGAAAAGATTAGCGATCCCTTTTTAAAGGAAGCGCTTCAAATTATGGAAGATGGAGTGATTGGTAAAGACGAAATTATACCTATCATGCAAAAAAGAAATGACAACATTACCTTCCATTATATGGAAGAGGCCAACAAAATTAAAACCATTGGTAAATTTCCTCCTGCTTTCGGAATGATCGGTACAACCATCGGGATGATCGTTCTTCTCGGAAACTTAGGGGGGGAGGATGCAATGAAGAAAATGGGACCCGCCATGGGAGTTTGTCTTATTACAACGCTCTATGGATCAGTGGTAGCAAACTTTCTTTTTATTCCCGTTTCTGAAAACTTAATTGAAGAAACAAAATCAATCTACATGAAAAATAAAATGATTATCGAAGGTGTGGCGCTGGTGATGGATAAGGCCAACCCTATCTTAATGGTAGAAAAACTGAACTCTTACGCCAATCCGACTGACCGAGTGGATTGGAGAACGATTGTGAATAAGAAAATCGCATAAAAAATTGACTAATATTTTATTAATATTTTTATTAATATAAAGAGGAACTGATGGACGAAAGAGATTTATTTGGTGGTGGTGACGAAGCCGAAGGTTGGCTAGTTTCCTACGCCGATATGATGACCTTGATCGCCTGTTTCTTCATCTTAATGGTGGCTTTTGCCAACTACGACCCAAAAGGCTTTTCCGAAAAAACCAAAGAAATCTCCAAGCACTTTAACCGTGATAAAGTTTTAAAAGCCGAAATCAAAATGAAGTATATGGAGCAAGAATTTGCCAAACACCCAGAGCTCAAAGAGAAAACCAAAATCTCTATTAAAGACTCAGAACTAATTCTTACCTTTTCTGCCAGTGCTATGTTTGAAAATGGTAGTTATGATTTAGATGAAAAAAGTCTTCGAACAGTGGACTCACTGATCGACATCATTAAAAACGATAATGCCGAATACAGAATCTTAGTAGAAGGCCATGCTGATGACGTGCTGGAAAAAAGCGCCATTAAAAGTCAGTGGGTTATTTCTTCAGCGAGATCAGCAGCGGTGATTGAACGCTTTCAATATTTTGGTTTTCCTCAAGATCACTTAACGGCGATCGCCAAAGGTGACTCTTTTAAATTGATGCCTTCCACCGATACCAAAGGTAATCGAATAGAAAAGAATGCCAGTATGAACCGAAGAGTGATGATTAAAATTCTTGAACCAATCTACAAAAAGAAAATCAAACTTGGTCTAGGAGTTTACTTCGAAGACTCTGTTGATAATAAGTAATCCATCATTTGCGGCTTAGGTACTGACCCATTTCTTTAGCAAAATAAGTAAGAATAATGTCAGTGCCTGCTCGCTTAAATGAAGTCAGCATTTCCACCATACATTTTTCACCATCAAGCCAGCCTTTCAGAGCCGCTGCTTTGATCATGGCGTATTCCCCACTCACGTTATAGGCTGCAATAGGAAGATGTGTATTTTCTTTCAGAAGTTTAATGACATCTAAATAAGGTAGTCCGGGCTTCACCATTAAAATATCAGCTCCTTCATCGGCATCTAATAAAGCCTCTCGAAGGGCTTCACGACTATTCCCAAAATCCATTTGGTAAGTTTTTTTGTCACCAAACTTTGGAGCGGAGTCAAGGGCGTCTCTAAATGGTCCATAAAAAGCTGAAGCGTATTTTGCGCTGTAAGCGATAATAGAAGTCTGATGAAAGCCTTCTTGATCTAAGGCTTTTCTAATATAACCAATCCGCCCATCCATCATATCTGAAGGGCCAACCATATCAGCACCAGCGCGTGCTTGGACAATCGCCATTTTGGCTAGCACTTCAAGTGTTGCATCATTTAAAATTTCTCCCGTTTTCCCATCCACTAACCCGTCATGGCCATCAGCAGAGTAAGGATCAAGAGCAATATCCGACATCACAATCATATGAGGAAGAGCATCTTTAACGGCTTTAATGGCCCTTTGATTAAGTCCATCAGGATTATAAGCTTCAGCAGCATCTTTGCTTTTATATTTTTCTTCGACAGCAGGGAAAAGAGCACAGGCTTTAATTCCCAAACGATCAAGCTCAATGGCTTCCTTGACTAATTCATCAATTGAAAGACGAAATTGACCTGGCATGGAATTGATAGCGATTCGACTTCCCTTACCTTCTACCACAAAAAGTGGTGCGAGAAGATCAGCAGTGGTGACTTGATTTTCTCTTACTAAAGTTCGAACACTTTCGTTTTTTCTATTTCTTCTTGGTCTTTGAATCATCATAGAATTTCCTATTTGGCTTCCATCGTTTTAAAAACCATGGCATACATTTGAATCTGCTTAATCATACTAGTGAGGCCGTTAGAACGGTTCATGGTGAGGTTTTCCATTAAGCCAATTGAGGTAAGAAAATCTGCTTTGGTGATGAGTATGTCAGAAGGACTTTCTCCAGAATAGACTTCAAGCAAAAGGGCAATAATCCCCTTCACTAAGACTGAATCACTATCAGCTTGAAAAAAAATTTTCCCTTCTTTAAAAGTTGGTACTAACCAAACTTGTGATTGGCACCCTTTCACTTTGAATTTGTCCAAACGAACAGTTTCATCAAAAGCTGGAAGTGCTTTACCCAATGTAATCATTTCTTTGTATTTAGATTCCCAATCGCTAATTCGACTGAAACGCTCAACAATAATCTGCACCTTTTCATGAATATTCATAACGTCTTTCTACCAATATTCTCCCTTTCTGGCCAAATCTTAAACAAAAGACCCTCATTTTTTCCTCAAGACTGTCTAAAAATTAGCCGATAAACCCTAAGAGAGATCAGGAAGATCCCTCAATAAAGCATCACGAACTTAAGGATGAAGTTATGGAACAGAATGCAAACAACTCACTCACACCATTGACCCCAGAAGACATGATGGGGATGAATTTAGAGCTAGACCAAATCTGGTATCTAAAAGTTCCAGGTGTCACTGAAAAAGTTGGGCCATTTAGTGAAGAAATGTTAAAGCAACATGTCCATTCTAATGCTGGATTTGATCCAGAAACTTTGGCTTGCACCGAAGCCAACGAAGATTGGGTTTTGATTTTTGATTTACCCATTTTTCAGAGAAGAAGACCTCAGTTGGCCAGCATTCCTAAAACAGAAAACAAAAATCAGTATTATATCTTAGTGAAGGGTCAAAAATTTGGTCCTCATAATCATGCTGAAGTGATGAACAAATTAAAAAATAAAGATTTAATCTACAATGATTTTGTTTCACCTGATAAAGGGATGAACTGGTATAAAATTTTCGAAATGAATGAATTTGATCGTCGTGATTCAACAGAAGCTGTGCTGCCAGTCGCTCCTTCGGAAGAAACCTTTGGTCATTCACGTGTAGAAAGTCTTCGAGTGATCGAACAAAATCATGAAAGCAAAGAAATCATCGCCATGTTCGCCAACTCTGGTCGCATAAAAGTTGAAGATTATAGTCATGAAGTCCCTTCAGATATTTCACATTTACCCTTTTATAAAAGTAAAAAAATCATGGGCGGAGCTGTTGCCTTGGCCATGACTTGTAGTTTAGCTTGGGTGATGATGGGAAAAAGCCCATCCAAAATGAATACCGAAATGAATACCGAAGATGCTGAAGTGAATGTAGCAGAAGAATCTTTTGGTACAAGACCAGTTTTAAGAAGAGCTATTTCACCTTCAAGAAGAAGACCTGCTGGTGGAATCATGTCAGGACAAAATCATTATGCCCAACCTCGAAGTTTAAATCAAATAAGCCGTGCCCATAATGTTCCAGTGCCCTTAGGTGATGCTCAATCAGAAGTAAACTATGACGATCCACCAGCAGATTTTCATGATATGGCCGATGCTAATGAACAAAAAATGAATGACCCATCAAAAGTTCAAGGTGGTGCTCCTCAAGACCCTAACTATGCTCAGGGTGAAGAAGTTCAGTCCGCTGAACCGGTTGAACCTCAAGGTGAAAGATTACCAGCCAACGAAGAATATCAACCTCAAGAAGGTGATGATGGCGCAGGTGTGCCACCAATTCCTTCACCGGCCCGCGCCCAAGAAGAAGAAATTTTTAATCAAGAAAGCGAAGGCTAAAAATCGAAGTAAAACTAGATCTAGAGCTTTAGATTGTGCTAGTCTTTTAACATGTTTGATCAAAAATCTGTGGGAAGCTACTTTCTCTCCTTTGAAGGGATTGAAGGCTCAGGAAAATCCACACAAATAAAAAACCTTGAATGCTATTTCCAAAGCTTGGGCTTTGATGTGTTAGTTTTGCGCGAACCCGGAGGCAGCGCCTTTGGAGAAAAATTGCGTGAGGCCCTTCTTACCTCCACAGTAGCGTTACATCCTATGGCTGAAGCCTTTTGTTTTGCTTCATCCCGAACACAGCTTTTAAGCGAAAAAGTTCTACCTCACTTAAAGAAAGAAAAAACTGTAGTGATCTTAGATCGTTATATGGATAGCTCTATTGCCTATCAAGGTATCGCTCGAGGTTTGGGTTTTGAAACGATCGTCAAACTTCATGACTATGCACCTTTAAACCAACGGCCAGACCTGACTCTCTATCTAAAAATTGATTTAGAGACTTCACAAGTTAGACAAAAAATAAGAGGTAATGAAAAAGATTATTTTGAAAAAGAAAATCATCTTTTCTATCAAAAACTCATTCAGGGATATGATCAATGTGCCCTTGCCTTCCCTGAACGCATTAGCACAGTCGACGCTAAACAAGATCCAGATGAAGTATTTTCAGAGATAAAAAAAATATGCCAAGTAAAATTCAAGCTCTAGAAAAAATTCTTTTGGCCAAATGGGAAAAAAAAGAATTGGCCCATTTCTACCATCTTTCTGCCAATGAAATGATTGAAGACAAAGCTGCCACCCTTGATCGCTTTTTGATCAGTTTTTTTGGCCAGGTATTAAATCTTAAAGTTGTGAAAAAAGAAGTCATTCGCTCACATCCCGACTTCTTTTTTTTAGGTGATCTAGAGGATGATACAAATTACAAAACAGAAGAACTAAACGAACTCATGCGTTTTAATGAGCTGGCTCCACAAATTTTAAAACACAAATTTTTGGTCATCTACCATGCTCACTTAGTCACTAGAGACATGTTCAACAAGCTACTCAAACTTTTAGAAGAACCAAACAAACGCACCACTATTTTTTTACTGAACGACCGTGGCATAGAATTACTTCCTACCATTCGCTCTCGTGCTCTGCAGCTCAAATTACCTTTCGAAGAAGGGACAAAAGTTATTTCTGATCATGAACATGATCTTGGTCCTATGCTTGAAGATCTGTTGACGCAAAAGCTTTCTTTGAACCAAGTCCTAGAAAAATTAAAAACAGTTGATGGTCGAAGTGATGAGGCCTTGTCTCAAGCGATCTTAAGCAGTGCACTCATTCAAGGTGCTAAACTTGATTACCAAAAGCTTCAAGAATTATCTTCCATTTTACAATGCAACATTATCTCTCAGGCCTTTAATAATGCTCGTGCAGAAAGGCTCTTTCAGCTCTTAGCCTTTGCCCAAAAAAGCCTCTAAAACATTGACTTTCAGACCCAAATCTCTCATCATCTAAACACTAATTTAATAATAAAATTAAGGTCAAAATATATGTCAGATATAGATGAAGGGTCGGAGGATATACTCCCTCCTTCTCGCGAGCCCAATAATAATGGTCGCGAGGATGAACGAATTGATCCCATTCAAGACGAAATCAAACGCCAAGAAGGTCGCTTCAAAGATGGTCAGGAACTGACTTTTATACGAGTGCGTTTTCCAGGTAACTCAAAATCTTTTCCTTTTCTCATTGGTAAACGTCGCCTTCTTTACGGACAAAAAGTTTTAGCGTTATCCGACCGAGGAATGGCCGTGGGTTACGTGAACTCATTTCCTTATGCAGCGAATTTTGAACCAAGTATGTTACCCATTCGCTCAATCAACAAAATAGCCACCGAAGAAGATCTAGCTAAACAACGTGAAGACTATAAACGTGAAAAACAATTCGAGCGCATTTGTTTAGACGCAATAGAGAAATACCGACTAGATATGAATTTAACACACGTTGAATTTACTCAGTTTGGGAAAAAAGCCGTGTTCTATTTCACTGCTCCAGCACGTGTGGATTTTAGAGATCTAGTAAAAGACCTGGTTGGGCAACTTAAACTGCGCATTGAACTGCGCCAAATCAGCCTTCGCGATCGTTCAGCGGCGGTGGGTGGTATCGGTCCCTGTGGACGTGAGTTATGTTGTTCTTCGTTTTTAACGAAGTACGGAAACGTTAATATCAAGATGGCAAAAAACCAAAACCTATCTTTGATCTACAATAAATTAAACGGTGTTTGTGGCCAGTTAAAGTGTTGTCTTCAATATGAAGATGAAGTCTATTTCCACAAAAGAAAAAAACTTCCTCAAGAAGGAAGCTTCATTCAAACCAAAAATGGCGACAAAGGTCGAGTGGAGAGATTGCATTTATTACCTGAGCAGTTCGATATGCTCACTGAAACGGGAGCTATTCGCCGTTATGCTCTTCACCAATTCACCAATAAGAGTTACCTACCAGATTCATACAAACTCCCTCAAATAGACCACGTCTCTGATGAGACAGCTCAAGTGGTGGGGATGGATGATGAAGAACAATTAAAAGTTAAACGTTTTGAAGAAGAAATAGTTCAAATTAAAAATACTGTGCCAGAATTCACTGAACAAGTTTGGGTTGAGTTCTCGGGAGAGCCTAGTGCAAAACGTGAAGTGAAAGCACAGTCTTCACAACAGCAGAATGAACAACGTCCTCGCCATCATAACAATCAAGGTCAAAAAGCTCCCAATGGTAACTCCTCTAACAATGAGGAGTAAAAAATGCTCAAGATCCTTCACACGTCTGACTGGCATCTAGGAAAAAAATTATTTAAAGCCGATCGAATAGAAGAGCAAAAGCTCTTCTTGGATTGGCTATTCTCATTTATTCAAACAGAATCGGTTGATGTACTGTTGATTGCAGGTGATATCTTTGATTCCCCACATCCTCCCAATGAAGCACTAAAACTTTATTTTGATTTTTTGCATGAACTGGCAAAAACAAAAGTTCAAACTTTTGTGATCGCCGGGAACCATGACTCAGGGACATTTTTAGAGGCTCCCAGTAAAATTCTACAAACACAAAATATTCATGTCACAGGAAGCTTAAGTCTTGATTCTAAAAAACATATTTTCAAACTTAGTCTAAAAAACTCCGACCAATATGTAGGGCTAGTCACTCTACCCTATTTTAGAAACTGGGAAATTCATCAACTGGGAAAAGAATATGGCATTGCTGAAGGCGAAAACTTTGCCATCGATACACTCGCTCAATTTTTAAAAAATTCGTCATCTGAACTTTCTGGCGCCAGCAAAAAAATCTTAATGGGGCACCACTTGTTTGGTCTTTATTCTGCGGCAGGGAGTGAGCAGGCCATTGGTCTTTCTGGCGTCGATAGCATTCCAAACTCCATGGTTGAAGGACTTTTTGATTATGTGGCCTTAGGGCATATACACAAACCTCAAATTATTAAAAAAGAAAATCCTATCATCTATTATTCAGGTAGCCCCATTGCCATGCGCTTTTCTGAAACAATGAAAAAAAGTCTATCACTGGTAACAATCGACCAAGATAAATTAACTCAAACACTAGTTTTTATCCCTAGTTTTCGCCAATTGATTCAAATTGAGTGCAGTGAAGATGACTTAGATGCAGAACTAGAACATTTAAAAAAAATCCCCAAACTAGCTCTTCGCCATTTCGTCGAGTGTATCATTCATCTCAAAGCCCCTTCACAAGGTTTAATTGAAAAAATTAAATTAACGGTGGAAGAAGATCACGAATTACTTTCAACTAGTTTTATTTTTGATACTGACGATGAGTTAGAAAAAGAATTGTACCGTGATATAAAACGAGGTTTATCACTTCCTGAAATATTTGATGTCTTCTATAAAAGTAAATTCAGTGATTCAATAGGTCCTTCAGTAGAATTAAAAGCAGACTTCATGGAGATCATGAAGCGGTCTCAAGATCATGACGATGGAGCAAGCTCTCCATGATTTTAAATCGTCTAAAAATTGAAAACATTGCTTCTCTAAAGGGTAAGCACGAGCTTAATTTTAAAACCTCATTACAAAATGAAAATCTATTCGCCATCACCGGCCCTACGGGATCTGGAAAATCAAGTTTACTGGCTGCCATTTCACTCGCTCTCTATGGTAAACACTACAAAGAAAAGCTTTCTGCGATTGAGCTTGTGACACTTGGAACATCCTCAGGAAGATCAACACTGTTCTTTAGTTATAACGGAACTGAATATAAAGCCCTATGGGAAGGAAAACTTAGAAAAGCCAATGGTGAATTATTAAAAAAACCAGACTGGGGCCGTGAACTTTATATTTTACAAGATGGCGACTGGAAGCTAACTCCCAAAAAAACAGAAGAGATCATTAAACTAACTTTTGATCAGTTTTGTAAAACCATCATTTTAAACCAAGGTGAATTTCAACGCTTCCTAACTAGTGATTTCAAAGAAAGAAAAGAAATTTTAGAAAAACTCACTGAAGACCATCAGCTGGTTGCCATGGGCGAACTTCTTAATAAAGACATCCGCGAACTTGATCATAAAATTGATTTGAAACTTTCTGAAATCAAAGGAATTGAAAGTCTCCCACTAGAAGACCTCAAAGATTTACGTGAAAATTTTAAATCAAAAAGTGAAAAAGAGAAGTTTTACAAAATAGAATTTATTCGAGTTGATAGTAATTATCGTTTTTTTCAATCTCTAATCACTAGTATCAAAGAACGTCTTACAAACATTGAAAGAAAAAAAACATTGTCCCAAACGTTATTAGAGAAACAAAAAAGCTATAATGATTTCAAAGGTCAATTAGAAGAAATTCAGACTGACTTTCAAAAAAAAGAACAAAAACTCCGCCAGTCTGAACCAGAGCTTATCAAAGCGGACAGTGCTCAGAAAAAAATTCTTTACATGAAAGAACAAGTAGCGATTCATCTCAAGAGTCACAAAAGCAAAAGCGAAAGACATTTAGACTTGGTAGAAAAAGAACAAAAATACCAAACAGAACTTAAAGATCTGCATCAAAAGAAAAAAGAATTTCAACTGGTTCCTGAAAGTGACTATCTCTCAGGCCTGGCTTTAGAGAAACTAGAAAATCTAATAAAGAATTACAATGAAGGACAAAACCTCGAACGCCTTGCCTTATCGGAAATAGTTTATACAGAAAAAGAACTTACTAATCTAAAGAATGAATGGACTGAAATAAACTCAAACGTCCTTGATATCAACAACCGTTTAATATCACTTTCAGAGGCACAGAAATCCCTGCTGGCTCCTTGGCAAACAGAAAACGAAAAAGTTCCAGAAAAGCTTCAGCTCATGCAAAAAGAACTTTTAAAAATGAAACAGAGCCAATCTGATCTTTTAAAAAAAAATCAAGAAAAAGCTCTTTTTGAAAAAAAACTCACAGATGTTCATAAGGAAGCGAACATACTGGTGATGGACCTTTATGAACAAGAAAAAAAGTTTTCTATTACTGAGCAAAAATTAAAAATTTACGAACTAGCAACTCACATCAATGCTTGTCAGGAAACTAGTCTCAAAGATGGTCATTGTGTCGTCTGTGGCAATAATTTTGATAAACTTCCCGCCAACCCCTATTTAGAAAAAGCTATTCAAGACGACTTACTGGATGAAAAAAATAAACAGGAAGAATTACAAATAAAAATTGATATCCTTAAACAAGATAAAAACCGTCTTAATTTGACCCTAACTCATACCGATGAACAGATAAGAAAACTTAAAAAAGATGAACTTGAGGAACTGTCCAAGTGGAAATTAAATAATTTAGTGGATCTAGCTCCAAAAGTTCTAGAGCAAGAAAAAAAAGTGAAGGACTTCGAAGAAATACATCGAAAAAATCAAGAATACAAAGAAGAAATAAGTCTTAAAAAAGAGCAAAAAATTGATTTGGAGAAAAAGTTTAATCAGATAAGTGAAAAGACCAATGAGACCCAAATCAAGGAAAAGAGTCTCAAAGAAAAAATGAAAGAAAGAAGGCTCACATTACTTCAGCAGTTAAAAGAAATGGAAGAGCTTTTTCCTAAATCGCTCTCTACCAATGAAAAATTAAATAATGTAGAAATCTATTTAAGAGAATGCCGTGAGCTTGAAAAGCTCTTAAGAGAAGCACGCCATGTTGATATGAATCTTCAAAGCCTGACCAATGAAAAACTTGATCTGCAGATGGAACTAAAAGAAATCAAAGAAACTCTCGAGCATCGCGAGATTGAAATAAAGAACGAAGTGGAAGCGGTTAATGCGATCACCGGTGGTAATGACCCTGGAAAAATGCTGAAGGACCTAAAGGACGCTGCTTCAGAAGCTCAAAATCAACTTAAACTCTGGATGGGTCGAGAAAAAGATCAACTTTCAGATCTTAAAGATTACGAAGGGCGCCTAAAGATGGCGCAAGAACAAATTGAAGACTATACCGTTCAAGTGAAAAAAAATGCCCTAGCTTTCATCTTAGATAGTGAGAAGATAAGGAGCGATGGCTTTCACTATTTTCAAGAAGAACCGCTATACGCTCTTTTTATTCAAATGGTGGGAGGTAAGTTTGATCAAAATCTTCCCGTCGATGACTATGATCTTGGAAGTTTAGAACTATTCGCCGAAGAGGCTACTCGTGCCCATATATCGATGAAAGAAAAAGTTATTCAGCTGGAACAAGAATTGATCGTTACTAAAACACAACTGGAACTGTTTGATAAGAATGAAAAACGAAGTAACGAATTAACGCTTGAAATTGAAGAGATCAAACAACTTCTCACCAGAAAGAAAAATCTCTACCTTGTTATGGGTAAAGATGAGTTTCGAACTTTTCTTCTCTCTATGGTTGAGCGCCAACTTCTCATCTTGGCCAATAATGAACTTAAGTCACTTTGTGGTGAGCGCTATGAACTGGTGCAAAGTTCACGCAAAAATACCATGGCCCCAGAATTTTCTGTTTTAGACCGTTGGAGCGGAGGCCTGAAACGAAATATCTTTACCCTTTCTGGTGGAGAAACCTTTATGATGAGTCTCGCTCTGGCCTTGGGACTAGCTGAGATGACCCGTGGCCAGGCAGAAATAAATTGTTTTTTTATTGATGAAGGTTTTGGAACTCTTGATCATGAATCCATTGAAGAAGTGCTACAAGTACTTCTTAATATGAGGGCCCAAGGCAAACAAATTGGGATCATTTCACACATTCGTAGCCTCACCGATCGCATTCCTGTCAATATACGTTTAAGTAAAAGCTCGACAGGTAACTCCCGCTTAGATTATTTTTATAACTAGTCATTTGCAATTTGATTAAAAGTTGGAGGCCCATGAAAAATTTTGTTGTTGCGAAGTTCGGTGGAACATCAGTTCAAAATATCTCTGCCATGAAAAAAAGTGCCGTCATTGCCAACAATGAAAAAGCCCAGCTAGTGGTTGTTTCTGCCACTTCAGGTACAACCAATAAACTAATCGAAATTATGCGAATCGCAGAATTAGGTCTAAGAAAAGAAGCCAGGCTTTTGGCGCAAGAAATAATTTCTTTCCACCATTCACTTGCTGGTGAATTGATTTACCTGAGCCATCAACTCGTGAACTTAAAAGTATCTTCAATGAAATTGAATCCATGGCCGAAGGCTTTTCTCTTTTAAAGGAAGTCTCACCCAAGGCCCGTGATTATTTTGTTGGTCAAGGTGAAAGAATGAGTGCCCTACTTTTTCATCATATCTATGAAACAACTTCAGGACAAAAAGTATCTCTTTTAGATGCTAGAGATTTTATCAAAACAGATTCACTCTTTGGCAAAGGAACTCCACAACTCAATCTCATTCGTGAAAACTGCAGCCAACTGAGCCCTTTGAATCTTTATGTGGCCCAAGGTTTTATAGCCTCAGATATGACAGGCACTCCTACTATTTTAGGCCGAGGTGGAAGTGATTATTCAGCCGCCCTTTTTGCCTACGGAGTAGAAGCTCGAGAATTACAAATTTGGACAGATGTTTCAGGCATAGCCACCATTGACCCAAGACTTTATAAAAATGCTAGACCCATGAATGAAATCACCTATGCTGAGGCCAGTGAATTGGCTTCTTTTGGTGCCAAAGTGTTACACCCTAGAACGCTTAATCCTCTTTGGAATTCTGATACACTCATTAGTGTTAAAAATACCATGGACCCTAGTGCTGCGGGCACAGTCATCAAAAAAGTGACTAGTACAAATCCAAATGTAAGAGGGATAGCGGTAAAAAGAAAACAGAGACTGATCACTTTAACAAATCCCAACATGCTTCATAATTATGGTTTCTTGGCCAAAATCTTTACTCTCTTTGATCAGTTTCATGTCAGTGTGGATACTGTTATTACCTCAGAAATTTCGGTTAGCCTTACACTGGATGAAAGTGATGCACTGACGCCTCATTTATTAGAAGAACTGGAAAAAAGCTGTCATGTTCAGCAAGAAGCCGATCTTTGTTTGGTTTCTATGATTGGAAATCACATTAACACCACCAAGGGTCTGGCCTCAGTGGTTTTTGATGTTTTAAAAGAATTCAACATTCGACTGATCAATCAAGGTGCAAGTGCTCACAATTTCTGCTTTATGGTGAAAGATTCAGAGACAGAAAGCGTTGTAGGACAACTGCATCAGAGATTTTTGGAATAAGCAACTTAACCGAGAGAATGACCCCAGTATTTTCTCCTTTCTCTTTTAAGACTTTTTCTTCACAATAAATGAATGAAAAGGATTTCATCTTTATTTCTACTTTTTGCTTTAGCAGGCTGCTATTATCAAGAGTCCCCCAACATTACTAGTGGCGGAGCCTTACGAGACGCTATGGGTGAATCCATTGTCTCTTTAAGCTTTCGTGTAAAACAAGAAGCAGTCGATCTTCGCCGTTTTTCCGCCCTCATTGATCAAACCAAATCTTGGAAAGAAGATACACTGCCCTCATCCTGGCCAGCTCCAGGTCTGGATAAATTAGCGAAAGCTTTTTGTTACCTTCATAAAGAGGACTATTGTTCTCTCAATGTGAAATCATTTACGGTGAGTGAGCTATCAAACATCGAACGAAAAATTGTCATGCTACTACCCAATGATCAAACTTTTCAATTTAACTTGGATTATCAAGTGACTCATTTTGTTTGGATGAATGACTACGATCAAAAAGTCACTATGACTAAGATCGATGATCGAACATGGTCCATTCAAGTTGAAGATGAAGCTCTGCTTTGGACACCTGAGCTCCACCAAGTTTGTTATAATGAAAACTGTTTCACTAATTAAACATGAGCATTAAAAAAACCAAAAAAAATTATCTTTATACCATTATTCTTTCCCTTTTAATTACAGCTCTCTTTTTTGCCTTGGCCAAAGTCGACCTCTTCAATAACCAAGAAATGAAAACTTTGGATGCCAGATTTCACTACTCCACACACAATATTAAAGCTAATCCCCAAGTAGTAGTGCTTTTAATTGATGAAGCTTCATTGCAATCGATGGAGCCTTTGGTTGGAAGGTGGCCGTGGCCTAGATCACTTTATGGCGAGTTAGTTGATTTTTTGGCCAGCCAAGGAGCAAAAGGGGTTCTCTTCGATATACTTTTTACAGAACCGCAAATTCCACGAAATACTAAAGGAGAATTAGGAGAATCAGACCAGGCTATGGTCATGAGTAGTGCCAGCTCTGGCATTACCCATCATGCTTTCCAGATTGTGACTGATATTGAAGATGAAGTGAATAAAGGACTTTTAAATCAAAATCTGCCCCAACATTTTATTGACACATTCTCTATGCAAAATATCGAGGCAAAGAATTTCACTAGTCCAACATTTAATAATTACTATCTACCTTTTAAAGAAATTCATGAAAATACTTTTTCCATGGGAGTGGTCGAGTTTTCTCCCGATAGCGATGGTATTTATCGCAGTACTCACCTTCTTCGCCCTTACCATGGAAGCTTTTATCCTGTACTTTCCATGAGCTATTGGCTCAGAGAAAAGGAATTTAAAAAAATAGAAATTTCAGATAACTCTTTTAAGATTTGGCGCAAAGAGACAGCTCAAGAACTTACACTTCCTCTTTTTAATGGTCGTTACCTGATCAACATGAAAAAAGAGATTGTAAACTATTCTATTGGTGGGGTATTTTCCACCATTCAAAAAATCATGAAAGGTGAAAGTGAGAACTTAATCGTTAATCCTGAAGATTTCAAAGATAAAATCGTCATCGTTGGAGCTTCTGCCGTTGGTGTTGAAGATTTAAAGTTAACCAGTACAGGCAACAACGTTCCAGGGGTTTACCTACACGCATCGACCATCGCCAATTTTCTAGACCGAGATTTTATAAAACAATTTTCTCCAAGCGTAATCTTTCTCCTTTTTGCGTTTGTTAACGTAGCGATTGGTCTTCTTATTCTATTCTCACCAACCATTATTCCTTCCATCAGTATTTATATCTTAGCTTTAATCACCCATCTGAGTATAGCATTCATTCTTTTTGATCATTACCGCTTATGGATTCTCATTTTTGCTCCTTTAGTTTCCTTGACCTTAAATTTTTTCGTACTCTTTATTGTAAAAAGTTTTACTGAAGGGAAAGAAAAGAAATTTTTGAAAGCGGCTTTTGGAAACTACATTTCTCCGGAACTGATCGATATGATGTATCAAAGCGGTGAAGCACCTAAGCTTGGTGGTGACGCTGGAATTAGAACCGCTTTTTTTACTGACATCCAAGGCTTTTCTACTTTTTCTGAAAAATTATCGGCGACAAAATTAGTTGAACTATTAAATGAATATCTCACGGTCATGACTGACATCCTGATCGAGGAGCAAGGGACACTTGATAAATACGAAGGTGATGCCATCATTGCTTTTTTTGGTGCCCCCATGCCTTTGCCTGATCATGCTCAAAGAGCGGTAAGAGTCAGTCTCAAAATGCAGGCGGCCTTGGCAGAACTTCGCCTCAAGTGGACCAGCGAAGGAGACAAGTGGCCGGTCATTGTTCATAACATGAGAATGAGAATTGGCATCAATACAGGAGAGATTGTTACTGGAAACATGGGCAGTAAAATGCGTATGAATTATACCATGATGGGTGACTCCGTGAACTTAGCGGCAAGATTGGAAGAGTCCGCTAAGCAATATGGGATCTTTATTCAGATAGCTCACTTTACCTACGAAATGATCAAAGAAGATTTTCTTTGTAGAGAAGTTGATACCATCAGAGTTGTAGGAAAATCAGAACCCATAACTACTTACGAACCAGTTGGAAGCAGAGATAAGACAGAACCATTACTGGTGAAGATGGTTGAACTTTTTCATTCGGGGCTCACTCTTTATAAAAATCAGTCTTGGGATGAAGCTCAAGCTTTTTTTGAACAAAGCTTAGTGCTTGAACTAGAACGCTTTCCTGAGTTAAAACAAAAAACCAACCCTTCTAAAATTTATATCACTCGTTGCCAGCAATTTAAAAGTGAGCCTCCACCCCAAAATTGGGATGGAGTTTATAATCTCACCGAAAAATAATTTTATTCAATTAGGTCAGGTCTAGTAATACCGCGAAGAATGGAAGAGATGGCCGAAAAATCATTTCCATTAGCTGGTCGAACTGGATAAAAATTGGCAGTTGCTTGATCAAGTGCAACTGTCGTCGCATTCACAGTTCCATAAACTCTCATTCCTTGTGGAGGTAGCATTAATCTCACGGCCACCAGTGCGAGTGCTTCATCAAAAGTAAACGCTTTTTCATATTGTCCTATAATGGCTCCTTGCCCCACTGTCTTACTAGCATAACTAATCATCGATAGCAGTGTTTTTGGTCGGGCAATGTCGTAGGCATTTTGCATTGGTTTTGGATTAACAATACGAATCGGTCCTCCTCCTGTATCAGGAAGATCTTCGGCACCTGGAATGCTATCCGAAGAGGCAATTAAATCCCCGTTACTATCAGGACATCCATCCATGTGCATATTAGTTAGATCCGGCCAAAAAACAGATGTTGGAGTTCGGTATTCTGTTTCTCCATCGGCAAGATAGTAACAAGTAAATAATTCACTTTCTGGAAAATCAATTCCTTGGTTCGAGTTAACTCCGTAAGGCCCAGATGGTCCAAAAAAATTCCTATCTAGAGGCACCGTCGGAGTCCCCGTATCATCATCATGATCCCATTTTAATTGGGAGCCCCACTTTCCACCATACTGAGCAAGGAAAGCTTTTTTAAGAGCTCCATCGGATTGCTCTGGATGATAAAGTGGTTGAGAAATTGTTGGTTCAGCGGCTGAATCAGATAATGTGCATTCAGATTGTGAACGATCTTTAATTATAGTGGTATTACCTTGAAAACAATCACAGCCATCATTATCGAGGTCATCACAATAAGGATCATATTTAGGGTTATGTTTTTGGTTCAAGAATTTATAGTTGTAAGCCCAAGTAGGAGTTCCATTAGCATCATTACTGGCCATAGAAAAACTACTATTAGTTCCACCATTGGCTTGAGTTCTTGCATCAAGAGCCTCTAGAGCCCCAAGGGAAATGAACCAATTATAAATCTGTTTTCCTGAACTGGCATGAATCAGACCAATCGGTTTATCACTACGAGCTCCATGATTAGGATTTGTACCCGCTGTTGCTCCATAATACTTTTGATCATCATAAAAATGAGTTAGGTAATACATTGTCAATGATGAATGAGAGGTAGAATCACAAAGATCAATTCTGGCAGAAGGTGCACCCGCAGTGATAATATTTTGAGTGTAAGTGTTGCTAGTAAATGTTGAGGTTGAATATCCTGAAGAATTGGTTCCATTTAAGGTCCAACCTCCATAAGTAGTAGAATCAAATAATTCGCCATCGGTATAAAGACAAACTGCTTCCGATGGACCTCCAAGTTGAGGTATTTTATAAGATTGGGTATGACCAGAGTTATCAATATAAGTCAGAGGAAATTCACCACCAAAACGTAACCTGGTATCGGGATCGCTCACTAATAAGCCTGTCATATTTAGGCAATAGGCATCGATCACTTCTTCTCTATAGAAATCTCCAAACCCTGTTTTTAATTTTGGACGAACAATAGGTGCCGGATCATTTTTAGTATCTGAAGGAGCACTTTGACAGCCCCAAGATCCATTACCACCCTTAGCTTCTAAAATTAAAATTTCTTTCCCTGCAATTCTTAAAACATTTCCCGTCTTGCCATCAGCAAGGGCAAAAATGTTACCTTTTGAATCTCCATTCCATCCCCAACCTTGTAATAGATAAGGATATTTTGATTTCACTGATGCACTGGCAGTTCCGGGATTACTCAAACATTCAATTTTGGTTGAAGCACTTAATTCTTTCTCCGTTGCCATGGGTTCTCCCGCAGCATCTCTTTTATTTCGATTGAGCATTTTACAGTAAATAGGATAAATCGTTCCACTTTCATTCATACCCGCAACGTTAGCGTATTTAGATCCGTAGGGATTCCACTCTTCGTGATGGGAGGCGTTTTCCACATAAGATCGTACTTGTTGTGTCGTTGGAATTTTTTCAAACATAGCAAAAGTGACATTATAGAGAGCACTTAAATCACCGAGTGCGATGGCCGCCGACAGGGTACTTACTGAAGGAGTCGAACCATTCCATAAAAAAACATTTTGCATCATTGGTGTTGCAGGGTTACTCATATCAAGAATTGGTGGTGAGTCAATATCACCATTAGAATTACCTGAGCGGGCCCAAGAATAACCAGGAGCAAAAGCTGTTAACTTAGCATTAATAAAATCAGGCAAACTAAAAATTTTATGAATATCGTTGAGTGATAATTTGGCAGAACCACCACTTGAATATGAACTTGGATTTTTTAAATACATATAAAGACCCATCATCCCGCCAAAACTTCCTCTGACACGCAGGAATGAATCTCTCGTCCAGTTTCTACATTGAGCTGTTGTTAAATTAAAAGGCGGTGGTCCATCTGACATAATTCTTATGCAACTGTTATGTTCATCATCAGAATCGTTCAAAATCCCTCTGACAAAAGCATTACAAACTGCACTACTAATATTCATAGTATATTGAGAATTTATTTCATTGAAGCATGTTGTATAGGCTCCACTAGAATCGAGTCCTTGGGCCCAATCATTGCAGCTAGTACTATTATCGATTCTTGGTGTATGCTCTGAAATACATGAATGATAGGTATTGGTGGTCGGTGCAGTATCAAGAATCATCTTATTTAATAAATCATGCACCTCGGAAAAAACTTCAATTAAGCTAACTTCAGGTTGAAATTCATTATCCCCCACTTTTGTTCCTGTAATATCATTTCGATTGGCTTCTCTTACTCTTGAGGAAATCGTTAATGATGGAGTGCTTAGGCAAAAATCATTTGAACCATTGGAAGGACAAGATGAAGAACTTGATCCAACTTGAGTTTGTTGGTAATGATCATTGCTGATTGTATTTCGAAAAGTAGTTAACTTTGCATCCCCACTAGACAAGCCGGTGAAGGCAACTAAAGCATTAAGGTTATTACAACTTGGTACGTTGGGAATTCCATTAATCGTTTCTAAAACTGGTTTATAATTTGCTTTTCCAAATTCATAACCCTTGTTATACCACATAGAACATTCAATTTTTACGACCTGATCACCTTTCGTCACATCACCTTCGATGTATTCAGGATTACTGATTAGGTCAGATATATAATTTCTAGTTCCTGCAACAAAATCGGTCCCTAGCCAATTATCAAAACTTGCTCCAAAGTCGGTATAGATCATACTATCCAAACGAATATTGTAACCTGCACTAGCCGCCACAAAATTAAAAAGATTTCGAATGGTCCATTGTTGAGCCAGAGTTTTCACCACATCTAAAGTTCCCGACATGGAAGAGGCTTCCAGTGAATTTTTGTAACAATCTTTTTTTTCCTGAAGTTCAGCCAAGGTATTCATCGGCATCACTTTACATATAGCAATTGATTCTTTGAGTGATTGCGAATCAGAGTTATCGGTTTTAGCTGATTCAACGATTGATGAAGCTACCTTCGCGATGCTTTTTCCTGCTAAGTCCGAATTTGATAGTTCTTTTCCAAGAGACGCTTCAAGTGCTCCCACAACCCCATCAGAAATAGAGTTACAAGTGATCCCAGCATCCCCTGCCTTAACCAAACATTTTTGAGTGACACCAGAACAGTTAAAGGTAATTAAGGCTTCTTTTCCATTTGGAATTGAGGGTACTGCAAAACTTCCATCGGCCGCTGAATATCCCGAACCTGCTGTTCCACCGCCCCCTCCCACGAAGATCATAGACCAAGGTGCACCAACACAAGCATCCACAACATTTTCCACACCACCAATTAAAGGCGTTGGATCATCAGCTGCAGCGAGCATAGCGGAAAAAGAATGTTCAAAAGCTTCTCCACCTTCAAGTCCAGCCAACTGACTAGAAGTACTTTGAAAAGTGGCGGTCGACATAACATAACCAGAAATTGTAACAGTTGAATTTCCATCACCAGATAATCCTCCAAAACCACCACCCTTGTAGATGGGATTTCCACACGAGAGAAGAAATGCGAAGAGAAATAGTAAATGCAATTTAACTTTCATCATCAACCTACAATCAGAAGTTCAACCTAAGTCTATTCGGTTTTCTTAAAAGGAATTTGATAGAAAACAATACCTGACAAAATCACTCTCTTTGTTGTCAGACTGTTTTGTTTTTCTCTATCATCATCAAGTCACAATTTTTGAGAGAACTTAATGGGGAAACTGCTTATCATTTGCCTTCTCATACCGGCTTTAACGGAAGCCAAAACTCTCTATATCAAAAGTTTAAAAGCACCTCTTCTTAAAGAAGCCAAGATGGGCTCAACCACCATAACAATACTTGAACGTGGTGCTCAGGTGGAAGAAGTCAAACAATCCGATAAATTTGTTGAAGTGAAAAATGGCAGCAGTACTGGATTTGTAAATAATTTATTTTTAACCAGCGACGCCCCTTCTCAAAAAAAAGAATCACTGCTGGAAAAAGACGTCGATATTTCCACCAAGGCCCGTAAACGTGCTAGTGGATTTACTTCTGCTGCTGCGGCCAGAGGTTTGAAAGAAGATAGTGATGATATTTTCCAATATTTAGGAGAAGCAGACGGAGCACGCCTAAAAGAAATGGAAGCTCTCCATATTGAAGCTTCTGTTGGAGTCGCCTTTTTAAGTGAAAGATCTCCTGCACAAGTGCTTGGAACGAAGTCTGCGAATACCCTAGTCAAAGAAGAAGTTTTAAAAAGTAAGCCCGTCAAAGAAGAAATTTTAAAAGAAGATCAAGCTGACCTTTTAAAAGAAAAAAGCAAATTAGCGAAGAAGAAAAATAATGTTAAAAATAAATCTATGAGAAAAATGAAAAAGGGTAAAAAATGAAAAAAATTATCTCCTCTTTCCTCATTCTTTTGGCTTTTAACATCTCTGCAGAAGACTTCCGCAAACGTGCTCACCACTTAGCCACTGAAAAAATTTCCAGTACGGAAAGCAGCCTTAAGGCAGAATTAGAATTTGGGCGAGGTCTTGCAGCAAGAATTTTAGGTCTTTATCCTTTAGTTCAAAATAAAAAGTTACAAAACTATGTAAATAAATTAGGTGCTGGCGTAGCCAATATGGTTGGTCGTCCAGAGCTTCAATTTCATTTTGCCGTAATCAATACCATGGACGTAAACGCTTATGCTTGCCCTGGTGGCTACATTTTTTTAACCAAAGGTTTAATGGGAATTTTAGAAAATGAAGCTCAACTTGTGGGAGTTTTAGGACATGAAATTGCCCACGTGAATGAAAAACACGTCATAAAAAAATTAAAAATTAAAGGTGAAGACGAGTCGGCTTTAAATGCTTTAGGAGCAATTGTTGGCGGTGCTACAAATTCTTTCCGCGTGGCCTTGCAAACAATTACTCAAGAAGGAATGAAAGTTCTTTTCGAAGAAGGCTTAAGTAATTCGGAAGAACTTGATTCTGACAAACTGGCCCTAAGCACCATGGAAGCCCTTGGATATAAAGTGGAAAGTTATAAATACATGCTAGAAAACTTAAAAGTGGCGAGCTTAAAATCTCGTGCTCAAGTGGTCAGCAAGACCCATCCAAAAGTTCAAGACAGAATTAAGCAAGTGCAAGATTTTGTGAACGCTGAACTAAAACAAAACACTCAACCGAAAACTCAAATTACTAATTTTGACAGGTTCAAATCTTATGTTCAACTTTAGCCTTTTTTTCTTACTTGCCTTTGTTTCCTCTGCTTATGCAGATATGGAGCATAATAAGAATACTCTCATTGGTGGTCGAGCAGCCACTCTGGCAGGAGCTTATACCGCTATTTCGGATGATGCTTCAGGAGCATTTTATAATCCAGCAGGTTTAACTTTTGCCTCAGGCAATAGCTTTTCAGGTAGTGCCAACGTCTATTCTATAAAAAACAGTACTTACCGTGAAACCATTGGTGCTAATGACTGGGTAAGAAAAAGTAACAATCTTAAGCCAAACTTTTTTGGTGTTGTTCAAAAACACAAACAAGATACTTTTGCTTTATCTTATGCACTGACCGATTCATTTACAGAACATCAAGACCAGATCTACCAAAATATTGGTGGAGTCACCCCTGTTGATGTTTACGCACTAAACTTACACTCAGAAGACAACACCTATTTAGCGGGACCTAGTTGGGCCAGAAAAATCAATGATAAGATTTCAGTTGGAGCGAGTTCCTTCTTTCATTACAGGCTCTACCGACGTGCCTACAGCCAGTACGTACGCTTTTCTGACGGAACCGATGAATCCACTTTTACTAATACCACTAAAAAAGAAAAAGGTATCAAACCTAAGCTTGGTGTGATGTATACACCTATGGAGAAGCTTTCCTTAGGGCTTACATTCGCTAAGACAAACATCCTTACGTCTTTGCAGGATAACCAACAAAACCAAAAACTTAAAGGTGCCTCCACATTGCAGTTTGGACAAAATTCCAATACTCAAAAAAGAAAAACTCCATTTGAGATTGAAACTGGTGCTGCCTACTTCTATTCACCTTATCTATTATTCTCGACCAATTTAGACCTTTATCTTTATGATAATTCATCTAAAAAAAATGTCATCAATCTGAGTGCAGGCTCCGAATACTATTTAGCAGAAAAGCATGCTGTTCGCGGCGGTCTCTATACCAATAGAACAAACTCGCACAAACCGACCAATACCAGCTCTGCCCCTTTAGAACATATAAACCTATACGGTATTACAGCGGGCTACACCTATTATGCACAAAACTCGGCCATCACCTTCGGAACGGTTTATTCCCACGGAAAAGGAAAAGCTCAAATCTATTCAGGAAGTTCAGCCACCAGAGATTTTGTTCAAAACAATGTGGACTTCATTCTTTCAGCTGACTACGGTTTTTAAAAACTTGAATATGAAGAGTTTATTCTTCCTTACTCTACTGTTTTTTTCTTTTGCCTCTTATGCCAATAAGAGTAGAGAAGAAATTGTCGATACTTTAAAAGGGCTATATCCAGAATTGTCTTCGACAGAATTTCAACTCAAACTTGATGGCGCTACCACTCCTTCTAAATTTTACCGAACATTTGTACGCTACTACTACTTTCAACTCAAAAATAGTCAATACGATTTTTTTCGTCCTTATGAAATCCAGATTGGACCAGTCGCGGGCGATCCTCATTTAGAAAATTTTGGTTTTATCATCAATAGTAAGGGGGAATCAATCCCAGGCATTAATGACTTTGATGATTTTGATATTGGCCCAGTTGTTTATGATTTGTTTAGATTTTTTGTTTCAGCGCAATTGACTTTAAAAAGTGATTTAACCCAAATAGAGATTGAAACTTTTTTAAAATCCTATTCCGAAGGTCTAAAGGGAACGACTCACAATTGGAGTGACTATTGGCTTGAGCTAAAAGAGGAAAGCCAAACGAAAGGAAAAACTCTAAATTCTAAATACGTTGATTCATTAAAGAGAATCTTTATCAAGAAGAAAGACCGTGTACTAAAACTGAGTTCTGAAGAAAAAACCATTTTTTCCAAGCTCCTATCCCTGCAAAATATTGTATTGCTGGATATTTATAAAAGAGCAAAGCCCTCTGGCGGATCAGCAGGATTACCACGTTATGAAGTTCTCTCTAAAAATGAATCTGGTGAAATTGAATGGCCATACTTTAAAACCCTTCTTCCTTCCGCCATCAATAGTTATAAAACCTCTAAAACCTCATACCAAACCAGGCTTTCAGTAGTTCAAAATTATTTTAAAATGAATCAAGATGATCTAGCTTTGACGATGATCCAAGGGAAACCTTTTATGGAGCTTCACGAATGGTCTGGCAACGTGGCAGTTGAAACTATGGATTTGAAAAAAGAGGAACTCAAAACAGTCATCAATGACGAGGCATACCTTTTAGGTAAGTTACATGCCTTTGCTCTAAAAAAATCATTCAAGAAAAGTAGTGATAGCCTTCTTCTCAAAATATCATCATCTTCATGGAAAGATTATATTCAGACAATGAGCGATCACTACTTAAAAGTATTTGAAGAGTTAAATCCCTAATAGTCCTTTTACGCGAACAATCCAAGACCAAAATAACTATCCTCTATCATTAAAATTCAGCAGATTTAGGTGTGCGAGGAAATGGAATCACATCACGAATATTAGACATTCCTGTAATATACATAACGGCCCTTTCAAACCCAAGTCCAAATCCAGCGTGAGGAGCTGTTCCAAAACGGCGAAGATCTAAATACCACCAGTACTCTTCCATAGGCAGTTTTAACTCTTCCATGCGTTTTTGTAAGAACTCTAAGCGCTCCTCTCTTTGAGAGCCACCAATCAATTCTCCAACCCCTGGAACTAAAACATCCATGGCACGCACCGTTTTACCGTCAGCATTTTGTTTCATATAAAAAGACTTAATTTCTTTTGGATAATCAGTCACAATAGTTGGAACTTTAAAGTGTTTCTCGCAAAGATAACGTTCATGCTCACTTTGTAGATCAGAACCCCAAGCGACTTTATATTCAAATTTTTCTGTTTTGGCGGCTTCAATTAAAATATCAACTGCTTCAGTATAAGTAATTTTTTTGAATTCACTATTTTTAACATGCTCAAGTGTTGTGATTAAATTGGCATCATAGTTTTGTTGAAGAAAAGTGAGTTCGTCACGACCTTTATCTAAAGCGGCTGTAATCAGTGCTTTAATATAACGACTGGCTAAATCGGCTACTTCTTCAAGATCAGCAAAAGCCACTTCAGGTTCCACCATCCAAAATTCAGAAAGGTGTCTTGAAGTATTAGAATTTTCCGACCTAAAAGTTGGTCCAAAAGTATAAACACCACCCATGCCCATAGCGAAACATTCTGCTTCTAGCTGACCTGAAACGGTCAAGTTGGTACTTTTACCAAAATAGTCTTGTTCAAAATCAACTTCACCTTTGGTATTTTTAGGACAATTATCAAGCTTCAAAGTCGTTACTTGAAACATTTCTCCTGCACCTTCACAGTCTGAACCAGTGATAATCGGAGTATTTAAATAGAAGAGGCCTTCTTTATCAAAAAATTGATGAGTCGCTTGTGCTAGTAGGTGGCGAATGCGAAAAACGGCACCAAAAGTATTTGTACGAGGACGTAAATGGGCCACTTCTCTTAAAAATTCCAATGAGGTTGCTTTCTTTTGCAAAGGAAACTCTGTATTGGCAACACCCAAAACTTCCACTGAAGAAGCTTGCATTTCAATGGCTTGCCCTTTGCCTTGAGACTGAACAAGTTTTCCTGTCACAGAGATACAATATCCTGTCAGCATCGCTGAAACTGTTTCATAATTTGGCAATACTTGATCAGCCACAATTTGAATCGAATTCTGACAAGTACCATCGTTAACAACAATGAAAGAAAAACTCTTTCCCTTTCTCACCGAGCGAACCCAACCTTTAATGGTGAAGTCATCGCCGACTATATTTTTTTCAAAAATTTCTTTAATTTTTGTACGGTTAATTTTCAAACTCATTTTAATTCTCCAGTAAGTTGATGAAGGACAGCTTTCGTTTCTTCACTCTCTAAACGAGGGCCATATTTGCCCACAATTTTTGATGAAGCAAGACTAGCCAATTTTCCTGCTTGAGCAAAAGTATGTCCATGAGTAATGCCGTAAAGAAAGGCACCAGCGAACATATCGCCTGCACCATTAGTATCAATAGCTGTTACAGGAAAGGCAGAAACTTCAATAAATTGTTCTCCGTCGTAAACTAAAGCACCACTTTTCCCAAGTGTAATGACAAAAGTTTTAGCGATTTTTTTAAGTTCAGAGCTGGCCTCTTTAATTGTCGATTTTTTGGTGAACTCGATAGCCTCTGATTCGTTACAAAAAAGTAAATCTACGCCAGTTCCAATGATGTCGACGAAATTTTGATGAAAAAACTTAACCATGTTCGGATCAGAAAAAGTAAGCGCGGTCTTTACATTATTTTTAGCTGCTAATTCTTTACATTTAAGAGCAGCAGACTGAGCTGTAGGAGAAGCAACTAAATATCCCTCGATATAGACATATTCTGAATCTTTCAAAATATCTTCATTTAATTCGTTAGTTGAAAAGTTGGTGGTAATCCCTAAATAGGTATTCATGGTACGGTCTGCATCTGGAGTCACCATGACGATACATTTACCAGTGGGCATTTGATCTTTTTCTAAATGAGGATTTGTTTCCACACCGTTTTGTTTTAAATCTGCCAGGTAAAACTCGCCCATTTCATCGTGAGCTACTTTACAAGAATAAAAAGATTTTCCACCAAATTGCGATAAAGCAATCACAGTATTAGCGGCAGATCCTCCGCAAGCTTTCTTTTTTGGAGAACCTAAATTTTTTAACAATGTATGATGGCGGTCTTCATCAATGAGAGTCATAACCCCTTTTTCAATATTCATATTATTAAAAAAATCACTATTAAGAGTGAATTCTAAATCGACAAGAGCGTTACCAATACCGTAAACATTGTACCTTTTTGTTTGCATGAAAATGATCCTATTTGTGAGTGAAATAAACGAAAAAATATTTGTCACGACTATAAAAGAAAAAAGAAAAATTGGCGAGGGGAATCATTGTTTTGCCATACGTTAAGACTGAACGTAGGCATCCAATCGCATCAGTTTACTTTCGTAACTCATATGGGGCTTAGGAAGTACTGGTAGGGCCCAGGAAGGACGTTTTACTAATAACCGTTTTTGTGCCAAGTGCAGAAGCTTCAAGGCCACTGATTCCTGGTCAATGTCTTCCCCTACTAACAGTTTAAAAATTTGCATTTCCTTTGGAGGCAAAGCAGATTTCTTTTTTTCAGGGAACATGGGGTCGAAATAGATAAAGGGATATTCTTTATCGGGACTTCCGAAGTTAATAGTCAGAGAATCTTTATTTGAAAGTCGCCTGAAAGCATCAAGCGCCAGCAGGTAAACCCATGGATTTCGTTCATAACCATCGACTTTGGCTCCCATTAACCGCATCAGGAGGGCATCTTTGCCGGTTCCTAAGGTTGCGTCTGCCACCATTGGGTCCTTATTTTTCTGAATTGCCAAAGCTTTGTAGAGGCTTTCTTCCTTAACTCCTCTGAGAGTTTTGCGTAAACTACTTATAGTATCTTCCCAGTCGAAGCTTAAAGGTTTAACGCTTTTTAAAATTTCGTGGGTAAAGCCTAAAGTCAGACGATTACCCTCATAAAAAAGGTAAAACTGGTCTGCTTGATCCTGATCTAGATGAGCTTTCCCCGTAGGCTTCTCTAGCACCTCGATTAAATGAATTTCTTTGGGAAGATTTTGCCAAAATGAAGCATTAGCCGTTGGGCATTTTCCCCATAATTTTATTTCAAACATGCGTTTTTTTTCTTATGATAAAAGCACCATTTCAAACTTCAAAAGGCATCAATATGACAACTTTGCGTCCATCATTTAATTATGACCCAAAAGTTCTACCTCGTGAATTAAAAAGACACTACATCGGAGCATCAGAAGAGGAAATAAATGAAATGCTCAAAACGTTAGGTCTAAAGGATCTTTCCGATCTTTATTCCCATATACCAAAAGCTGTTCACCATAAAAAAGAATTAAATATTGCACCAGAACTTTCTTATGAAGATCTTGCTCAACATTTGTTTGAGCTCTCAAGCAAAAATAAATTAAAAACTTCATTTCTAGGCGATGGACTTCAAAATTATCGTGTCACTCCAGTGGTTGATTTTGTTTGTTCTCTCAGAGGTCTCACTACTGCCTACACTCCTTATCAACCAGAACGTTCACAAGGAACTCTTCAAACTCTTTGGATCTATCAATCGCTGCTTTCTATGTTAACGGGCTTCGAAGCCATCAATGCATCGATGTATGAGCGCTCTTCAGCGATGTTTGAAGCCATGAACTGTGCGCTTCGATTAGTGAAAGAGGCAGACACCATCATAGTCGCCAATACGCTCTATCCAAATGACATAGAAGTTTTAAAAACTCATGCCAATTTTACTAAAATGAAATTAGTGTTCGCTCCTATGGATGCTACAAATGGCCTTTTGGATCTTAATGCTTTAAAAAATCTGATCGCTAATAACAAGGTAGCTGCGATTGCTTTTCCTCAGACCACTAATCTTGGTTTGCTGGAAAATGTAGATGCAATTACAGACTTATGTAGTGATCATAAAATTCAATCCATTGTCGTCTTTGATCCCATGCTCTTAGGAACTGGTGGATTAAAAGCCCCCGTTCATTTCGGAAGCAGAAAACAAGGTGCCGATATGGTTGTGGGAGAAGGTCAACATCTGGCCATTGGTCCAAATGCTGGGGGCCCAGGTTTAGGTATTTTTGGAATTCGTTTTAATGAACAAAATAAAAATTCTATTCGCGCCACTGCCGGACGCTTCGTTGGAAAAGCGAAAGATTTTAAAGGCCGCGAATGTAAAGTGATTGTTCTTTCCACCAGAGAGCAACATATACGCCGTGAAAAAGCCAATTCAAATATTTGTTCGAATCAGTCATTTGTCGCTACCATTGCAGGGGCATCACTTCTGGCCAGAGGCGAAGAGGGCTTAAAGAAAACGATCGAGACTGCTCGTCAAAATGCTTTATTTGCAGCTCGTGAATTAACTAAGTTTAAAGGTGTTCGATTAAAATATGGCAAAACCGCTTTCTTTAATGAATTTGCTTTAGAACTTCCTGTTAACGCCGAAGTCTTTTTGAAGAAAGCTGAAGCTGCAGGATTTTTATTGGGTGTTGATGTTACTAATCGTATTACTGGAAATACCACACCACTTATTTTGATGTCATTCAACGATATTCAAACAAAAGGTGACATTGAAAAAGTCATTCAATTTTTCAAAGAAGAACTTGGTGATACTATCTGTGACGGTCAAAACTTTGTTTTACCAGAAGCAACTTACTTAAGAACGGAAGCAGTTAATTTACCTAATATGACAGTTGGTGAGATTAAACATTACTACCAAAAACTTGCAGATCAAAACGTAAGTCCAGATGACAATATTTACCCGCTTGGTTCTTGCACCATGAAGTACAATCCATACATTAATGATTGGGCTGCTTCCCTTAAGGGCTTTACTGATGTTCACCCTGAAGCTCCTTTCGAAGATATCCAAGGTGTGCTTGAAGTTATCTACCACACACAGGAAATTTTTAAAGAGATAACCGGTCTTGCTGGTGTGACGACTGAACCTGTTGCAGGAGCACAAGGTGAACTGGTTGGTATTAAAATGTTCCAAGGCTATCACGCTCACCATGGACAAGCAGAAACAAGAGATATCATTCTTATTCCTCAATCGGCACACGGTACGAATCCTGCGACAGCCAGTATGGCAGGCTTTGATACAAAAGTGGTTGATGGCAAGAAATATGGAATCGTTTTAATTGAAGCTCTTGCCACAGGACAAATGAATCTGGAAGCGGTGAAAAGTTTAGTTTCAGAATACGGCCAACGTATCGCTGGAATCATGGTGACTAATCCCAATACCTCAGGAATTTTCGAAGTTGATTTTAAAACAATTGCAGATCTCATTCATAGTGTCGGTGGATTAGTTTACATGGATGGCGCCAATATGAATGCCATTGCCGGTTGGATTGATTTAGGCAAAATGGGAGTGGATGCAGTTCACAACAATACTCACAAAACATGGACCATTCCTCACGGAGGTGGTGGACCTGGAGATGCATTCGTCGCTGTCTCTGAGAAGTTAGTTGATTTCCTACCAGGAATTCAAGTCATCAAAAAAGGCTCACAATTTGAAATAGCTCATGCCAAACATTCTATTGGAACTTTTCACCGTCACATGGGTAATTTTGCTCATAAAGTCCGTGCCTATACTTACCTTCGCCGCCTAGGGCCTGAAGGTGTTAAACGAATGAGTGCTCTTGCCGTTCTCTCGGCTCGATACTTATATCATAAACTTTCGACCATCTACCCGGTTCTTCCTGTAGGTTCAGAAAGTTCTCCTCGTATGCATGAATTTATTGTGACCCTTCCTAAAGAAGCCTTTAGCAAAGTCGAAGCAGCTGGAACTCCTAAGGCCAATACCATCGCGCGCGTTGGGAAACTCTTTTTAGATTTTGGAATGCATGCACCGACGGTTGCTTTCCCTGAAGTCTATGGACTGATGATTGAGCCAACTGAAACATACACGAAAAAAGAATTAGATCGTTTTACTGATGTCGTCACTGCTATTTATAATATGGTACATGAACACCCTGAAGTATTAAAAACGGTTCCTCACTTTACTCCGATTGACCGAGTGGATGAAGTGGAAGCCAATAAAAATTTAATCTTGTCTGAGAAAATTACCAAACTTGCAGAAATCCTTCCCAATAGAATGGAACCTCATAAGCTATCGCAAATGGGCGTATTTGATGTTTGTAATCTGATTTTAGAAGCTCATAAAAATAGTTCGATCAAGGTTTGAAAAACCTTGATCGAACTTCTTAATAGGACAGTTCAGGATGATTACTTCTTACATTTTTCAATTTTATAGTAAGTAGCACATGGTAAACCGAAGGCTCCACACCAAACCGAAGGTCTATCAATGGAGATGACATAGGCTTCTGTTTTTAATTCAAAAAATCCAGAAGAGTATGCAAGCGTATCATTATCTTCAATTATTTTATATTTTTCAGATAATGCTCTTTCAACTAATTCATTTTCGGTTGAGTCTTCAAAATCGCCTTTATATTTATCAAATCTTTCTGAACCAGAAACATATTCCCCAAGTGTTTGTATCTTGAAGTCATCAATCGATTTGAGTTCTTTTGATAAAAATTTAGTATTAACTTTTACCTCTAAAGAGCTATCACATTTGTAAGTATAAGTTTTAGCAAAAGAAGCTGTTGAAGTTGCAAGTAATCCAACAATAAACCATTTCATGAAATCTCCTTCATACAAATTATCACCATAGTGAGTATCTAATTGTAGAGCATAACTTGAATAAGAAATTTTAGGAGGCTCATTGTAAAAAAGATAGGGGGTAGAAATCAACTGTTAATTTTTTCAACAGTTCTGTGTCTCTCTGTACTGAATCTTTCAATTAAAAATTGAAAAGAAAAAAGCCCGAACAACTCGGGCCTTAGATCATTTCAATTTGATTAAAGTATTAAATGAAATTAAATTTCATTTTGAGAGGAATTTTCTTCACCGTTTAATTCAAAACTGACATCAAGTACCGGCTTAGCTCTACAAATGATCATTACATTTTTCCCTTGAAAATTCTTCAAAGTTCCAATGTCTAGATGCGAAATCTTTGATATTTCATCTGCTTCAATTCGATATAGCTCTTGATCAGTCTTATCATAGCCAAATAAAATAATTTCACCTACTTTAAATGAAGTAACTCTTCGTGGTAACTTATTTATTGATTTCATAGTCAAAAAATCACCTGAACTAGACAGAGTATTGCCATCCACTTTAATTCCTCTTAGAAAAGATATTGTTACATCATAGTTATTAGTTAGCTTTGTTACTTGTTCAAGATTCTTAACTGAAGGACAATTAACAAATTTAGCTTGAGCAACTGTCGTTAAAGTTAATAAAGCGACAACGATTAATTTCTTCATAAATTCTCCAATTGTTAGATCATCACAATTTGAGTGATCAAATTTTTTTAAAAAATTTTCATTTTAATTCTAAGTTTTTCAATCTATTTAATATAGATTAAGCAAAAGGCATGCCAAAAAGTTTAACTAACACTGATGAGATATCAAACTCTTATTGAGGGAATTTTTTTGGATTGTATTAACATTAAACGATTTTGAGTATCACTATCAAATATTTAGTCATTTTCTTAAAAAAGTTTAGAACTGCCCCACTAGCATGGGGATGATTTAGTCCTGCCTACATGTCATTTTAAATCAATTCATATTTTCTTTCCCTCTGTAATCAAGGGGATAAAT
>JBMOGR010000004.1:0-239772 GCA_049318265.1 Bacteriovoracaceae bacterium | reverse complement strand
TCGTCCTGTACAAGAAATAGCCTAAAAGGCTCTACAGTCCGAAGGGGTCAGTCCAGAAAACGATTCAAATAACTGGATCGATAACATTAGATTTAAACGCAGGAGAATTACATGAAAAAAATTATCTTAGGACTTGTCGCAATCACTTCAATCTCGGCTTTTGCCCAAGTGCCACCGGCTTTTAAAATTAAAATTCGTACACATCAAGGATGGCTCGAATCTTACTCATATTTTGCAAAGAACATTGAAGACAACGGAGCTACAACAAAGTTTAGTGGTATCTTTATTGACAAGGTGACCGGCGTGAGTAAGCGGGAAACAAAGCATTTTTGCAAAGACCACGGCTATGCAGGTACGGTTGAAGGATCGGAATCTATCTTAACAAAGGACGTTTTCGTAATTCGTCAGAAGATGCTTGTTAAAGGCCCTAACAAGATTCTTGATAGTATTGAGTGTGTGAATCCCTAGATATCCGCGCGACGTACAACATTTAAAGTAAAGAATTTCGATAATTTAAAAGCTCCTGAGATCGTTAAAAATCACAGGGGCTTTTTTCTTGATTTCAAAAAAGGCGCTAATCAGTCTCTTACTCTTTCTTAATTTCTTCAGTTAGTTGAAAAATTTGGCCAAATTTTTTATTAATTTAAAACCAATTTCTTCTTATAGGAACAGTCCAAGAATAAATATCATTTTTATGATCCATAAAAAGAAGATGATCTTTTGGAGACCCCAATAGAATCGCCATATTCCTAACAATGTCGAACCGATTTTTTTAAAGAAATATTTAAACCATCGCTTTATTGTGACTATTATTTCACTTGATTCCATTTAAGTAGTTTCCTTTTTCATTTTTTCTTCAATTTTAACAATTTGTGAAGCAACTCTTTCAAAATCATCTTTCATCATCTCAAGTGCTTCTTTATAACTATCTGAATTAGGACTTAATGACTTCAGCATTGGAAAGTAAATTTGCTCAAGAGAGTCTAGGCCGTATTAGCACTATATTACGATATCCTATCCCCTAGCTGCTTCACTTTTTGAAGTTTTTTTCTAGGATGGGCTTAATTTTACGATTCTCCTTATTGAAATTTACTAAATAATTAAAACATAAGATAATTTCACAAGTTAATTTATTTCTTTTAAAGGCTCAAAAATGAACAAAATATTTACTACTTCATGTTCCCTATTGTCTTTTTTCATTCTAATTTCTTGTGCCCACGAAAACAGATTAAAAGGTGAATTGAAAGCCATCACCGAATTTAATAAAGTTGGGAAGGCAAATTGGTTTGAAAGTTCTGATGGATTCGAAGCCAACAAAGGTGAAGGTTTTTTAGTCTCTAAAAAGAACTACACCAACTTTAAATTAAGTTTAGATTTTTTTGCTTTTCCAGGAACAAATAGTGGTGTTTTTTTTCGTTGTGAAGAAGGCAAACAAATTGATGATAAAAATTGCTACGAAGTAAATATATTTGATCAAAGACCCGATCCAATTTATCGTACTGGCGCCATTGTGAATGTAGCTCCCCCCGTTGGCCAATTAATTGCAGAAAATAGCAATTGGAACCATTACGAAATCTTAGCTTTTGATGACTATTTATTAGTTCGTTTAAATGGAGTGGAAACTGTTCGTGTGAGAGATGATCTCCACAAAAGCGGAGGAAAAATTGCACTTCAATTTATGAAAGGTTGGATCAAGTTTAAAAATATATCTATTCAAGAGGAAAATTAGAGAATACGAGAAATTAGAATAATATTAATATTTGAAATTTTCCTCTCTGATTCCATTGTATGGTTCTAACATTCTTTTCCTTGAGCACTGCTTACAAGAAATGTGCATGAATCGAATTTGAATGAGTGGCAAATCAAGATCAGAATTTAGAAATTTTCTTAGCCATTAAAATTTTTCAAGTCAAAATGATCCAGTAACAAGGAAAAAGGAGTGAGAATGAGGGAGCATACGATCAGTATGTGACCGAATTCGAATCGAAATTTTGACGCCGTTAATGGATGATTTTCACTTGAAAAAAAAGATGGTGCCTTGTACGGCACCAATGTAAACGTTTGTTTTTATTTACTTATTTTTACCATCGGTAGCAACTGGTAGCAAGATTTTTTATTTTACTAAAGACAGCACCTGTCCCATTGAATCGGAAGGCACATTATATCCGAGCTTATCTGTACCCCCTTGAACATCAACCCCAGCCTTTCTGAGATAGATATTTGTGGTCTTAAGCTGAGTATGACCTACTATGGCCATAACCCTCGCTAGTGACTCACCACGGGCCAAAAGATTTGTGATAAACGTAGCTCGCAGATCATGGAACTTTACGGAAGTTATTCCTATTGCTTCGCAAAATTCTCTTAAGACAAAAGCCTGCTCGCCGTTCTCCCATTCAATCAATCTAGGTAGTACAAATTCAGTTTGACCTTGTTCAAGCTTCAATTCTTTTAAATAACAAAGAAGATCGTCAGAAATAGGCACAATTCGATTCTTACGAGTTTTAGTGGGTGTAAAGCCTGTTTTATTCGTCCACTGCTTGCTAACAGCAATAGTTCGTCCTTCAAAGTCAATATCAACCCACCTTAACGCCATCAATTCACCCGATCTCATACCAGTCATTAGGGCAAGAACCCAAACAGAATAAAATCGGTGGTTAGTGATTCTGCCTTCTCTTAAAAGTATTTCAACTTCTGAATTAGTAAGAACCCTCTGATCAATTTCTGGGACTTTTACTTTCAAGCCCGATGTTGGATTATGGGTAAGGATACCGTCTTCAATCGCCATTTGAAATAATCGTCTAATCATGTCCAAAATCCATCGCCGTGTATTCATACTAATTTTATGATCTATCTTCTCGAAAATCATCTCATGAACATCAGCCTTGGTTATCTTGTGAATTTCAATTCCTTTCCAATGGTGATTAATACTTTTATGTAATTGTTTCTGATAACTATTTACGGTTGATGGTTGGTTAGTGAGTTTCATCTTATTAAGACATTCCTCAGTCCATTCTTCCCATCTCACTGAAATAGGTTCTTCCTTAATTTTGGCCAGTTCCCGCTTAAGTTCAAACTCAGCAGTTTCGGCTTTCCTTAAGGTGTCAATGCCTCTTCGTTTCATTTGGATGCGTTTCCCTCTTGAATCGAAGCCATTAACATAGACCTCATAAACTTTTTTACCATTTTTTTCGATTGTTTTAATTGCCATTGTTGGCCCCTTTTTTTTGGATAAGGGTCAAGCAATCATCTGCCTTAAATCGTAATCGTCTGCCAAACTTGTAAACTTGGATTTGTCCACGATGAGCCATAATCCGAAGTGCATTAGCAGAAATGGAAAGTAAATGAGCCGCTTGTTCAGTAGTCAGCCATTCATTCTCTCTTATGAAATTGTCAAAGAACTTACTCTCATGAATTTGTTTTATAACAAAATTCCTTCATCGAGTTTTATAAAAATAATCATATCAGTTTACCTTTTTTTTGTCTAATTTTAAGAAGATTTCAGGAGCGACAAACTCCTGAAATCAGAGGTTAATTCTTTAGTAATAAAAGTTAGTTTTTGTCTGAATTTTCGAGTGAAGTATCAGACTTTTTGATTTTTCCTAAATATTTGATCGTAGCCTCAATCTCTTCAACGTCTAAGGATTCAATCGCATCCTTTAAGTGTTTCTTTTTATCCTGATGGGCCAGTACGAAACGAGACTTGGCCTTTTCAAAATGTTTGGCCTGGAACTCGGTCACAATGCAGGAAACAAGTTTAGAGTGATTGATCTTTAAATGCTCATCTACTTTGAAAAGCTCCATGAGCATGACGCTCATGGAGTTCATGGCCTCTTCATTTAAACGAACGAGACTAGATTTTTTAACTTTACTCATGCTTAACGATCACGACCACCAATATGTTCTCTTGGCCATTCTCGATAGGCCCAAGGACTTTCATTGGTCTTTAGGTTTTGTTCCGGCTCCCCGAAAACACCATGCTTCTCAAGATTGAAGAGCGTTTCCTTTCTTGTCTCTTTGTCTCGTTCCTCAAGTCCTCCATGGATGAAGTAAGAGGCAATTCCTCCGACAAGTGCCCCAATACCAAGTCCAATCAAAGTGCCTTGTGAATGGTTCTTAGATGACATTGCTCCGATTGCTGCACCTGTGGCGGCTCCAGTGCCTAGACCTAGCGCGAGGGATTTTCTTGTACTGGAACAGCTTGCAGATAGAAGTGAGGTAATAATGAGTAGTGAAATTGAAATTTTGAACATAATTTTTCCTCCTTTAGAAAAAATGATGAAATATGCACTTAATCAGCTTCTAGAGCTGATGGGTTCTGTGCAAATAATGTTTTATTTTAGGTGTTTAAGACTGTAAGGACATACTGAAGCCTACCCGAACATCGGGTAGAACTCGGGTAGGCAAAAAATTTTGAAATTAGTTACTAAGTTAACTGAAAAAACTGATTGTCTTGATTGTTAAAAGTTACAGATTCTTTACTAGAAAGAAAATCATCGTAGGTAATGTAAAATATTTTCTTCGTTCGTTCTTTAGCGAAATCAAGCTCAAGTTTCTTAATCTTTCTTTCGGATTCTTTATTGTTACAAACATAAAAAAGGTACTTTATAGTTTTATGATAGTAAATCTCTCTTATCTTCTTTTGATATTCTGAAACGGACTTCACTGAAATTTCTAACTCAATTGGTAACGAAAGTCTTGGCTTCCCATGGTCTTGAATATCAATGACAGCATCAACTCTCATATCTCTTAGAATACTAAAGTCATCCTCAGTATTAAAGGAGCTATAAGTCTGAAGCTGATTTTCGGTAGTATATCCTTTAACCGTAGCCAGCGAAAGAAATTTATTCCTTACGTTCACCAATTTCAAATCGTGATTAATGGAATTACTTTTGAATCTCTTACCATCAATAAGATTTTTTATATTAGAAGTTACAACCCTCATGCCTTTTGAAGTTAAAGAGTATGCCAAGCTTCGATCTAGGGTTTGATCTGTTGGGATCTCAGTTATCAGTTTCAATTTTGCATATCTTCTTAGTCTTTTGTAACAAGTCGAATACTCTCTTTTAAAAACGTCCCTGTTGATTTGTCTTGTAGTTGCTACTTTGCAAGCATGAAGATAAGTAAAAAAAAATATATCCCGACGAGTGAGGACTAGTGAACTCAGCTAACTTTCTCCCCTGATACCCATGGGTCAGGTACAGCATCTTTTACCACTTCTACGTCAGCCTCGATCATTGTTACTACTTCCTCATCAAATTTCTCTTTTAGGGCATCCAGTCTTTGATTTAATTCATCATCAGAAAGAAACGGACATTGAACCTCGGTATAGTTGGCCCCTTTCTTCCATATGGCCCGCCCTGCGATTGATGGAAGATAGTAAGACATTGAGTTTTGTAACACTCGGACGGAGTTTTCTATCGTGTTCATTTTGAAGGATAAACGACCTTCAAGGTTCTCCTGAATTTGAGTGTCAATGCTGTTAATGTCAACTTTTTGAGTAGCAAAGATCAAATGAATCCCTGAAGCCCGGGCTTTTCTGGAAAGTTCATTGAGGCATCTTTTTGCTCGTTCCATGGATTCAAATTTAGGGTCATTCTTTTTAACTTTGCCAAGTAGATCAGAACATTCATCAATACCAATAATAATTCGAGGAAGTTTGTCACGTTCAGGATTAATTTTCTTTTCCTTTTTCTCCTCTAACATTTTGTAACGCTTATCCATCTCTTTGACGAAGCCTTCCAGTAACAAAGAAGCCTCATGTTCATTCTTAATGACTTGAACATTTGGTAACACTGAAAACTCATTCATTTCTACTTGTTTGAAGTCAAAAAGATAAAGCTGAATTCTCTTAGAAGTTTCAAGAAGACCTAGGAGCATACTTTTAAAAGCTACGGATTTACCTCCCCCAGTTGAACCAGCAATAAGGTAATGGGGAACGTCCTCAAGACTCTCTGTGATAACATTATTCTGGGATTTACCGACAACAAAGCTAAACGGCTTTCTAACATTTCCAATGAGATCAGCATAATTGACTTTGTTCTCTAGTAACCTATGGGCCAGTGAAATTTCAACAAATCGGTTATCTTTTTCTAAATAAGTCACTGACTCAATCTTTTGTCCCACTGAGGCCCTAAGATCATCGAGCTTTGACTTGTAACGATCTTCACCAAGGCCCGTACTTTTAACTAAAATCCTTGTTCTGTTTTCATCTCTTGAATCAACATTTACTACCATCGGTCTATGTCCTAGACCTGATTTAAGGTCTAGATGATCGAGTGCCTTTTGATACTTTCTAAGTAGCTTATAAGTAGCTAGGCCAGCTATCATGATTGCTAAAAGCAGGATGAGAATTGTGGAAATGCTCATGGTCCAGATGTTACCAAAATGATCAATAAATCTTGCTAGTGGTAACTGAAAAATACTAGGTAGGAACTCAACTAATTTTAAATGCTGCCTCTTATAGATCATCACCCATGACAGGAAGACAAAACTTCCTGTCAAAACAAGATTTTCTTTTCTCTTGTAGAACTTCGTTTTAAGGCCTGCCACTGTCATTTTATAACAGGCCAAGACTATTTCAATAATACCGTCAAAGAAACGGTCATACTGTTTGTTACTGTTTTTACTATTAGTCTCTTTTGTCATTAAAGAGCCTCTCCTTTGAATGGGATTAATAAACTGATGATGAGATCACCGCCCGTCATCACTGTGAGATATTCTTCTTTGTCTTGCATTTTACTTCCTACACGTTCGGCTTCTTGCTTGGTAACTTGTGAGACACCTTGAAGGGCCGCATTTTTCATCGTGGAATCAGGTTGAGCCATTCCCATGCCGTAAGGATTTGCACCGTAAACAGTTCTCTGAGTCATTACGTCCGTCACCGCTGACACCATAGTAAGACCTAAGCTTCCTGCCACTCTTAAATCAGTTTCGGAATGATGAACTCCTACAAGGCCTGGAGTGTAATCACCAGAACTTAAACATTGAGCGTCTATTCTGTATTCCTGACCATTCGGGAAGATGATTCTGTTAAACCTGATGTAAACTCGATCACCACCGCTATACGAGGCACTTCCCAAAATAACAGAGTCCCTTGGAATTTTGCCCCCTGATGGGTGACTACCACCATAAGGAAGAATCACTTTCAACGTTTGATTGTCTTGTCTGGTATCAATGCCAGTGACAAGCTTGCCGATAAAGTTTGTTCCACTTGGAATAGGAGTGAGTAAACCTTGAGTTTCTGTCCTCTCAAAAACCTGACGACCATTGTATGTGAGCTTCATTGGTTTAACTTTGATTTTTCCTGTAGAAGTACTCCCTGTAGCCTGAGCTTCCAGATTGTGAGCATTCACAATGGCTTCACCATTATCTGTTTGAATTTTACCGGCCCCTTTTTCTTCATTCTCAAAGGGCTTAAAACTTTTACCTAAAATGGAATCATCTTGAGGCATAAAAATCTGAATCAAAGTTGCAACTCCAATTAGAGTAGAAAAGGTGTATTTTACTCGGCCTCGGTTAATAACACTTTTTCCACCTTCATCAACAAAGTAATAAGACTTAGATTTACCAAAGACTTTTTTGAACCATGTCTTCATAGATAGTCCTTAGTTATAATGCTTTTTACTTCTTTGCCATTTATCTTAACGATAAAAGAAAAATCTTGAGCCTGCTCAATCCTAGTCAAAAGCCTGGCCCGGATTATTTCATCTTTTTTGGCCTCTTCTTTTTCAAAGACAAGCTTCTGACCGATAAAACGATGGTTTGATCGACAAACAAAAACGTCTATGGATGCTGTTTTAAGTTTCTGACCTCCTGAGTTCTTGATTTCAAAATCAAAAACATAAGTCTTAATCTCTCCAAGACGTACAAACCGCCTCACATTGATTTCTAGCTCTTTGCCTACAAAGAGCTTAAACGGTTGCAGTAGCTTTTGAGGTTTAAGACTTTTCATTAAGATTTCATTCTGGCTTTTCCACTTAATGTAAAGAATGTCATCGTAAATTGAGCTAGGCCCAACTTTTAGCAGGAATCCAAATTTAGTTCCCTTTTCCGTATAGACAAAAAGATTTGTCTCCACTGGGGCAAGAGGTTGTAGAGTGAGATCATTTCCCACAAACTCCACGTTGAAATAATTTGAGTTTCCTGAAACTACTTTGACAGGCTTTTCTTGAAAGCTTAGAACAGTTGAACGGCCCATGGTCAGATTTACCACTTTCATCAGACGATCATTAGTATCAACCTCACGGATTTCCTTCCTTTGGGCAAAAACTTGAACAGAGTAAATAAACATCACAACACTGAGAAAAATCTTAACGTGGTTCATAGTTAACTACCGCATTGATATAAAGGCCTAAAGGGTTTTCTTCAGTCACACTTCCTTTAACGACTTTCACCATGACTTGAGCCTCAGACAAGAGCGGAATCTTCTCTATCGGCAGGTCACCGCTTGAAGTGCTGATCTTGTTATGAATCCGAAGAATTTTATCAAATGTCCCTACGATATTATGGCCTTCATCTATCGTAATATTGATTTTTCCTACATACTGAGAAAATGCCTGATACTTTGAAGCCTTTTCTTCTTTAGTAAGATCATCCGCAATTTTACCCTTTAGACCACTTGATAGGATGGGAGAAAGATTCGCCATCATATTTTCTATCGAGAACTTATCCCACTCGTATCTGCGACGAATAAAACTCTCTACCAATTTTTTAATCTCTTTCTCCGTAATAGCAACTTCTTTCCTGACTCCGTGGAAACTCAGCTTCTCAGCGTCTTTCTCCATTATCACAAGTGGGTCACTGAATACTGAAAACATTACTGCAAAGGCAAACAGGATATTTGCCACGACTAACGAGAAAATGATCTTTTCATAAAACTTGATTTTGTTTTGAAACTCTAAAACACTTTTTACAAAAGGCCTTTGTGGCGTTTCTTTAATTTCTCGCTCTTTTACTTCTACTTGTTCATTGCTCAATAGATTTCTCCTTTTACTTTTTCATAAAGTTTGAATTTTTCTTACTGTCGTTTTGTGTTGATATACTCGGCTTGACTGACGGACCATCTTCTTCTTTACCTTTGATGTTGTTCCATCCGTTTCTCATTTTTGCTCCTGACCACTCAGCACCTTTTTTAATTGGCATACTTAAAACTGTTTTACCAACTCCCATGGCGGCCATGCCAGGGATGGTGGCAATTCCAGAAGCAAACGAACTGATGCCATCTCCAATAAGTGACTTAGTGAAAAGTGGGACTAACAAGATAGACAAAGCTATACATAGATTAATTATCGACGTTGTAATGATGTTCTCACTATTCTCTGTAGTCGGTTGAACCGCGAGCTTTAACAGCATCACACCTAAAATTGACCACATGATTTTCCATGAGATCACAGTAAAAAGTCCCTTATAGAGATTCTTACAAATATTTGCTGTGTTCTCTGGAATGTAACAAAGAATCATTAACGGGGCACAAACGTATAGGATCGACCAGCAGAAATGAATCAAAGCATCTGTGACAAAAATTCCGAAGTAGGCCAAAAAGTATGAGAGAAAATTTAACAGGAAGATAAATAGTTCTCTTACTTTATAAAGGGCCGGGGCTTCTCGGTTAAAGTTATCCGAAAAAACTTGGAGAATTTCTGGCATTTTTGCCAATCCATCAATCCTTTCCGCTATCCCATCACCCATGAATGCTATCAGGTTGATAGTCTCCTTAAATGAGATCAGCATAAGGATTGAAGCTAGGGCACGGACAAGAATTTTTCCTGCATCAGGGGTCTTGTCCTGAGTCTTGAACATTTCAAGAACAATTAAAAGTACAATCATGGGCAAGATCATCATCCAGTAAATAGTGACCATCTCGCCATGTAACTGACTACACACATCTGGGAGCCATTCCATTAAATAGGGCTTCCTCCTTTTAGAATTTGAGGGCCAGAATTCAGGCCCTGAGGGTTAATTTATACGGGGTCTAGGGTTCATCTATGCCTGGCCAAAAAATTAGGGTTTACGGCTATTTAGGCACGTTCTGGCCAGGGAGTGAGTATTAATTACATGGTTAGTGACATTTGCTAGAAATAATTTACGCGACGCGCTAGAATGCATAAAAACGATTTAGTATTCAGGTCTCCTTTTCGTAGGGTTTGGCTTGGATCGAAGAGTAAAAAAATTATTAACAACAGATGGGTTAAAACCATTAAACAAATGAGCAAATAAATGCTCGAGGAGAATCTATGAAAAAACTAACGATTGCAATTGTTCTAACTATGTCTACACTAGCAGCTCATGCCGCATCAGCAGAGAAAGAGTGTGTGAATTCAATAGTCTTAAAATCAATGCAGGCAGCTCATTTAGAAGTTACAAATGTAACATCAAGTTATCCTGGGCAAAAGCCTACAGAAGCTCAAAGTAATGCAAGAAATAATTTCATTGATGCAGCCGAAGCGGAGGCGATAATTTTATGTAAGGCATTGTACACTAAATAAAATGTTCTACTTGATACTAGGTTTGTACTAGATCATTGATCTCAAATACACATTTATAAAATCAGGGCGTAGTTTTAAAAACTGCGCCCTGATCATTTTAACTATCTTTCCAACTCAATTTCAATCTCGGGCAAATTTTGAGAAAAATCGAAACTCATGTCTTTAAAATCGGGATCAGAAGTTACAACTTGGTTAGGTCTGTGATCAAGTGTGATCTTGGCCGTTGCCTCATCCTGTTCTTGTTTTAATTTCTCTTCGATAGCTTTCTCTTTTTTCAAGGCCCTCATCTCTGCACCGACTGCACCAGCAGAACATCGTGCGATCTGCGCTATCTGACGATAGGTCATACCGCTCGCCTTAAGTTTCCGAATGAGATCGCTATCTCTGGTTTTAAGTCGCCCGATTCTTATTCCTTTTGCTTTGGCGTTAGCTAGACCATTGCGAACTCTCTCAGCAATCAAGTCCCTTTCCAGTTGGGCCACAGCTCCAAGTATGGTGAAGACGGCAGACCCCAACGGGGTGTTAGTGTCAATGCTCTCAGTGATGGAAACAAAGCCCACATTTAACTTTTTAAATTCTTCAAGTGCTCTTAGTAAATGAGTTACTGAACGAGCATAACGGCTAAATGAATAGACGATGACTTTTTCAATAAGTCCATTTTTCACATCGCTCATCATTCTATCAAGTGCTGGACGAGACTGCTTTACGCCTGATTGATTTTCGTCTTCATAAATCACATAATCCATTACACTATTTCTTGTGCAGTAATCTCGCAACGCCCGAACCTGGGCCTCTAGGCCCGTGGATTGGTTGCCCGTACTTACACGACAATATAATGCGGTCTTCTTTATTTATGTCTCCTTAGAAAATACATATCCTCATTGATTCGATTTAATTGCTGTTCACAATTATTATTAGAGTCTTGAAGAATCTTGTTTAAAAAACTTAAAATAGAAATTTGAAAGCTAAGTAGTCTTACCCGAAATCGAATAATATCCATCGGGCAAATTAATTTGTTACAGGTACATTTCTTAATACACATTAAAACCTCGGAAACGAGTAGTTTGGTTTAAATTTCATCATACTTCCTTTGAAATCGTTTGTTGTTTTGTTGAATCCAGCAGTGGAATCTTTATCCTGCTTGTTAGCGAAGGCCAAAGATTCACTTTGCATTTTTAGCATCTGACCATTAACTTTGATTAGCTGATTTATCGAGTGAAGAATCTGGGCACTCATCTGCGCGTTCATCCTTTCAGCCCCTTTGGGTGAGGCCTGGGAACTCTGATAAAATACAGCGGTAGCGTTCTGCTCTTGTTGAAGTGAATAATCTTGAAGGACGTTTGCAAGCTTTAAACTTTCAGCAATCGTCATATCATGGAGCTTATGAAGTTCCGAATCTGACCCTTTCGGTACAATCCCATAAATTTCTTCGACCTTCCTCAAGGCATCTTGAAACTGTCTTAACTGAGCTAGAATTTGATCGTCTTTAAGTGGAAGGACAGAGGCAACGCCCATGGCATTATTCAAACCTTCATTCAAGGCGCGAATATACTGGTCGTGGCTCTTTGCTTGTTGAAGCATATCCCGAAGCTGAATAAATCTTTTCAAATTCTCTTGATAGATTTTGATAAGGTAAGCGTAATTAGCCCAACCGGCTCCACCATCACTCCATGAGAAAGCTTTTTGGTTCCATACAAGACAGATCATAAAAATTAAAACGTAAAACTTAGACCTAGCTTGCTTCACGTTCGTAATTCTCACCGAAAGCGAGCTTTTCTAAAACTTGAAGCTTCCCTTTGTCAGGAAATTTAGCTTCCATCTCCAGAATCTTAGACTTGTCATTTCCATCACTGGTACAAATCCAATAGCTCAACTCATCTGGAATGATTTTTAAGATGGCACGCTTCTCATCTTGCATGTAAAATATTTCAGAAAATTCTCTTTTCTTAATCCTTAGACTTTTAATGGCATTCATTTCTGCCTCGTTAAAATCGAAGGTCTTTTGAAAATCGGCCCAGTCAATTTTCCTCTGCCTCAGGATAAAGACATGAGTAGTATTCGGAAAGATAGCATCGGCGACCTCTGGAATACTCAAAAAATCTTTATGGTTCTGAGTGATACAAAAGATTGAACAATTATATTTTCTAAAAACTCTGTAACAGTAGAGAATGTAATCCCTTGTGGACGCCGTTTTAAAAAGTCTATGGGCCTCATCACAAATCAGGATATAAGGACAAGCTAAATCTTTTTCTGCTTCTCTTTGAACAAAGTTTGTTATCAAGAGCATGAAAACATCCTTCAGATCAGGAAAGTCATCAAGACCTTTAACTTCAATGGCGGTTATGTTCTTGCTCAATGTGATATTACTCTGACCGTCGAGAAGTTTTCCGTAGGCCGTTTGTCCTGTCCAACTAAAAAGAATTTCTCCAAATTGTTTTAGGGACTCCTCGGGATGTTTCATTAAGTGATTTCTTAGGTCGCTTAAAGTCGGCGTTTTCCCTTTGGCCTTATTGTAAAGCTCATAGATACACGCTTCTAGTAGTGCCTTCTCACGCTTAGGTAATGACTCTTGTCCCTCATCTCTAAACATGAGTTCAAGTGAAGCAAGAATTGATTTAACCTTAAGCGTACTAGGCTTAGTTTCACCTACGCCGAGATCAAAAGGATTAAGGCAAACATTTGAGTCTATCGAAACATCAATAAACTCACCACCGCATGAACTCACGAAGTTTTCACTAGATTTTCCATTGTCCACAAACACAATCTTAGGGCTTGGCTTTTGGGTGAAAAATTGAAGCATTAACTGACAAAGTGTAAAGGACTTTCCTGCACCACTGCCTCCGATTACTAATCCATTCCAGTTAGGAAGCTCAGGAGCAAAAGGGTCGATAGCAAAAGGTACAAAATCCCGATTTGGAAAAATACAAACGGGCCTGGTATTTCCTCGCCAGTAGGAAAAAAACGGCATCAAGTGGGAAGCGTTCGAAGTTTTTAGTTTCTTAACCCTGAATGTTTCACATGACCCAGGCCAGGCATGAATAAAAGTATCAAATGAAGTAATAGTCTCACAAATTCCTTCGGCTTGATTTAGTGTTTTAAGCTCTCTTAGAACCTGATCGACTTTCCTCTGAAGGTTTTTCTTTTCCTTATCCCAAAGGATGATCGTCATTCCCATGGTTAAAATTTTTTCATTCCCACCGATAAGCTCTTGAAGTAGTCCCTCAAGGTTATTTAGCTTTGATTCACTCTCAAGATCACTCACATTTTTTGACCCTGCCACCATTGAATAAGCGATTCGTCTTTGTAGTTGAAGTTTATCAGTCTCCTGAGCTTGTGGCTTAATCTCCAATGACTGACTAATCCAATAGTGAAACGGCATCTTAGTCAGAGCATCGGCCATGGAAGCCACTGTCTTATCAGGTAAAAGACCCAAGTTGATAAAACGAAAGTGATAGCTTCCAATCTGGATAGAATCAGCATGAATCAAAACGTCAGATAGAAGGCATTGCTCTAAAAGTGAAGGTGCAAAGTCTTCTGAATCGTCACGCAGCAAAGGAGGCCCAATAGTTTCCAGTCGCTCAAAGTTGAAATAATCAAAAATGAGTTTATACCATTCTTCTTTTTGTAGAAGTGATGGCGTAAGTCCTAATCCATCTAGGTGATCTTTGACCTGTTCAAATGATCTTAAAAACTGATCTCGGTGGTCTGAATAATCCTCTTCAAGCATCTGAGGATATTTTTCAAGAGGCTTAAAGAAACTATCGCGCTTAATCTTTTGTGATTTACCTCTCACAAAGAGATAGATTTCAGGAGAATAAAAATTTCCTGCTTTTTCATTCTTTCTTAAAAAGTTCAGTCTCGCATCCACTAATGGGCGAAACTCTAAGGGTGTTTCATCCATCTCTTTTGCGTGTCGATCAATCAAATCAGACACATTTGAAGAGAGCCTATAAAATAGCTGTACTCTTAGACCTTCTTCCACTGTGTTGAGCAAATTTGATATTTGCTGACAAAACTGATTAATGACTTCATGGGTAGCGGTACTAATATCAAGTCCAGTAATTTTTAGTCCTGCTCCAAGTGAACCGTCATTATAGACCATCAGATTTTCGTCAAAATGCCAAATTGGTAAATGATCTCCAAGATGGGTAAATTTCTTAACTGTACTCATCAGGCCACCTTTTTAAGGGCCACTATACAACTTGCTAAATGCTCCACGATCATTTCGGCTTCATCGAGTGTTTTAAGTATTTCACGGCGATTTTCATTTACTGACTGAATCACCAGCGTATCTGAAAAAGGCTTAAGATCGTCGAGACTTCCGATCACTTCCTCTAATAAATAGTCCTTATCCATTTTCATTTTTCCTTTTTTAAAATCTTATTAATAATTTTATTCTGGTTCTTTAGTTCCTCCGATGCTGAGTAATGCCCACGGCTCACATAGAACTTCATGACGTCTTTAATGTAGCCATCTGGTTTGTTCCTTTTGATAATGAACAAAGAAACCAGAAGCGTGACAGGAACAAGGAAGATAAAAATAAATCCAAGTTTACCCCCATCAAAGAAGAGTCCCATAATCGCAGAGAGGACAAGCACCAGAAGAAGATCGAGGGCCTCAAGCCCTACGATCTTAAGTTTTGTGTCCAGGTTACGGTGAACTACCGAGCTATCAAGCTCCTGCATTTACACCGCACTTTGAAACATCGGAATAATGAACTTAGCGAGAATCCCGACAATTGAAGCAACAATCACTAAAACCATTCGGCGTTTACTGCTTTCATCACCAGTAGCTGCTAAGATTGCGGCATAGACCAAACCGAAGACAGCAACAGCAGGAAGGATTTTTCCTACAATCATATTCGTAATGCTGTTCACTTTAGTGTCAAAGCTTGCAGATTGAGCGAATGCAAGTTCAGGGCTAAAAACCATAATTCCAATGAGTAGCAACATTAAACCTTGTATTGAGTATTTCTTAAGCATTTTTCACCTCTCTATTCTCTGTAAGGTTAATAACTAATTTTTTGTAAAAGTTCGTTAGTGGTTCGATGAGAATATGAATATCCCCATTAGTTTGTTTATTCTGATAGGCCTCACCAATTGTAAAACGTAGTGTTTTATTATCTCGATAGATGACTTTATCTACCTTGTAATAAATCGAATCATCCGAAACATTCACTGGACGAAGATAAATCTCATCACGCCTTCCATCAATTGCACTTGCTTCAAGCAAATTCACATAAAGTGAAAAATCGCCAGATTTTTCTAAGTAGAAGGCCCGACCTGCACAAAATCGCTTTTGTGATTTTTGATTAACCCACCAAAGGTAATGCATATTGGGGTTTGGTTGTTTTTCTGTTCTCATTCTTAAATCTCCTAAAAAAATTGTTTTTGTTCTTTTTTGTTCATTAGTTACTTAAAAAACGACTACAACTAAAAAGTAGTTACTCTACATAAAGCCTCGATTGTTTTTTGGAACAGAAAACTCTATGAGATAGCTCAGCCTTAAACGGTGAATAGCTTCATCAAAAAATTTTCTGGTGAGTGATTGAGAGAGACCACACATTGAGGCGATTTCTTTTATTGAGCAATCTTCCCAAAAGAAAAGGTAGATCACTGGTTGCTCATGCTCATGCAGATAATTAACCTCGCGTGTGATGAACTTGATTTGCTTATTCGTTGCTCTGCTTTTTTCGTTAATAAAACTTCTCATTTCGTCCCCGTTTTCTTTGTTAGTTGCGTTCAACGAGGACGACTAATTACAAAGCAAAGGCCAGGTTCTTTACACTTCCAACAATTAAAGTAATTTCAGTTATTTACATTGATTACGGGTCGGAAAATAATACAAACGCACAGCAGCAAGTGTTTCCCTGCGAAACATAATATGTTTCCAAATGAAACACTTAATGCTATGTGGCTCAAGATTTTTTATTTTTAATAAAGTGGATTCGAGATGAATTTTTTGATTATTGAAGATGATAAAAACTTTTCAGACTTTTTGAGCAAGGCCTTGGCCAAGCATGGAAAACCATTTGTGGCCGATAATCTTATTAGTGCCCAGAACCTTCTTCAAAGTTATTCATTTGATTGCGCCATCGTTGATTTGAAACTTGGTGAAGAAATAGTTGGCCCACAAATTGCTCTAATGGCAAAGCGTAAAGGTGTAGGTCATGTAATCGCTGTAACAAGTTTTGAAAACGATAGCGAGCTTATACGAAAGGCTTATGAAAATGGCGTGGATGATTTTGTTAAGAAAAGTAATCTTAAATCTCACTTTGATTTTTTTATTAAAAAAGTCATTACTGGAAAAGATTTAAAGAAAAATGTTTTGAGGCTTACAAAAACAACATACATCACTAGGGACAAAGACCTTATAAATGCTCTTGAGTCCGTTTGCACTTCTTATGCACCTATGGAACCCATTTTTATTGGTGGTGAATCAGGAGTCGGAAAAACACAGCTAGGAAAATGTCTCAAAACTCTACTTGATCTTAAAGGTGAACTCGTTGAGCTTAATTGTGCTGGACTTAATGATGAGATTATTAAATCTGAGTTATTTGGACATGAAAAGGGAGCTTTCACAGGGGCAGACAAGCAAACAGTTGGAAAAATTGAACTTGCAGATGGCGGCATCCTCTTCTTAGATGAAATTGGGGATATGCCATTAACGACTCAAGAAAAACTTTTAAAAGTGATTGAAGAAAAAGAATTTACCAGAGTTGGTGGGAACAAAAAGATTAAATCAAATTTTCTTCTTGTTACGGCAACTTTGAAGAATCTTGAAGACCTTGTGAATTGTGGAAAACTTCGCCCTGATTTTTATAATAGAATCAAAGGTAAAACGATTCACATTAAACCCCTTCGAGAGAGATCGGAAGATTTAAAGTTACTCATTGAACACTTTTTGAATCTAGCGACCAGAAGCGTATATCTAACGCCAGAGGCTTATCAGGCTCTTATGACTTACAACTGGCCAGGAAATATTCGAGAGCTTGATAAGGCAATTAACCGTTTATCTGATACGAGAGGTGGAATAGTAAAATTTGAAAGCTTAGACCCTGCTATAAAATCAGGTAATGGTTTTTTAGATTCTGCCTTACCCGATGGTCTTCTCACAAAAAAGCAGGCTGAATTTGTAAAGCGAAGTGGGAATCTGGGTGTTCTCTTTGAAAGACTAGAGCGTGAGATGATTCTTTATGCTCATGAAGAGTTAAAAGGAAACAAAGCTGAAATTTCGAGACAATACAACATTTCAAGAAAAAAGCTTTGGTCTTTCTTTAAACAAGAATCAGGAGGGTTGCAGCAGTGAATGCAAATATAAAAAATATTCTTCATGACTTGAATAAGTTCAGAGATCAGATGAATTGTTGTTACACCTGCCTTTCACAAGATTTAAGAACGGGTGAAAATCCCCAAGAAGATGACATTAATGATTTAAAACAGGCTTCATTAGAAATTTACCGTCTTGTGGATAATCTTTCTAATGAGCTTAAAGGTAGTATGTATGAAGCTAGATAAAAAAACGGCGCTTATTACTGGGGCAAGTCAAGGAATCGGCCGGGCGATTGCTTTAAACCTTGCTGGTGAAAAAATTAATCTTGCTTTGGTTGGAAGAAATGAAGAGAAACTTAAAGCAGTGGCTCATGAATGTGAAAAACTTGGTTCAAAGGTAAAGATTTATCCTTTTGACCTTGCCGAGGTTGAAAAAATCCCTTCACTCATCGAAAAAGTAAAAGTCGATTTTCAGGCTCTTCATATCTTAGTCAATAACGCTGGAACTTATGCCAAGGGAAATCCATTTGAGAGCGATTTAAAAGAATGGGACTATGCTCTTGATCTGAATTTTAGAGCAGTTTATCACTTAACTAACCAGGCCCTAGCTCTCATTCCTGAGCAGGAAAGCGGTGCTATCATTAACATTTCTTCCATAGCGGGCCAGATGACTTACAAAGGTGGAGAGATTTACTGTGCTACTAAATTTGCTTTGAGAGCCTACTCAAATTGCCTTTTTGAAAGTGTCAGAGAGAAAAATATTAAAGTGACCTGTATCTATCCAGGTTTCGTCAATACTGAGTTAGGTCGTGGTGAAAATCTTGATGAATCAAAAATGATTCAACCCGAGGATATAGCAAGTACCGTGAATAGTTTTTTAAAGACTCCACTCACGGCCTGTCAGACTGAGATCATAATTAGACCTCAGAGAACACCCTACAAGTAGGATATTATGAGTTTAATAACTGAAATAGAACATTTAGACATGATTCAAAATATTGAGATGATCGTCCGATCTGATCGAGTTTTTGAAAATTGTTATGATAAAGATTCTCCTGAAGTTATCCAATGGACTGAGTATTTTACGAAGAGAGCAAATATCCCTGAGATATTTGGCGAAGTCGGTAAAAGAATCTCTACAAAGAAATTTCTTCATGCCGAAATCGTTGGCACTTTCTGGCATCATTTTTCTGCCCTCGCTCCTCAAGTTATGAGCATAGCATCTGCCAAAGTAGATAATAATTTAATGAGGCATTACATTGTCCAAATTATATTTGAAGAGCTTGGCACAAGAAATCATCGCCTCATCCACCCTGATTTATTTTTAGATGCTATTGAGTCCATAGGTGTAACCACTACGAGAAGGAAAGAGCTTGTAATCAAACACTTATCCAAGCTTGGATTTAATGATCTTTGCTCGATAATGAATGAGGCAAAATCAAATAGTGAAATTCTAGGCATCCTCCTAGGGTTAGAGATAGACGCTAACGAGAATATCCAGACCATTTTTGATTCTTTGACCTTTAATGAGGAAGCGACTCAGAAAATAAAAGAAACACCATTTTTTAAGATTCATCGAATTGCTGAAGATGAGCATATCCGTCTAGACGTTGCCAATTTCTTGAGATTTTGTAAATCAGATGATGAGAAAGAAAAATTCAGTCAAGGATTTGATAAATCAGTTATCTTTTGGAAGAACTATTGGGATGCAATTGCCTCAATTATAGATTCAGAGGTGATTGTATGAATGAGAAAAAACTAGGTGTGCTAAGCGGTACGTCCTACGCAGTCGGCTCAATCATCGGCTCTGGGATTTTATTCCTCCCATCTCTGACCTATAAGCTTAGTGGGGCTGATGTTTTTCTTTCTTGGCTTTTAGCCACGGTTCTCTGTGTTCCACTTCTTTTAGTGTTCTATGATATGTCAAAAGTGACCAGGCCTGGGGATGGTGTTAAAGGATTCATTGAGCACGGATTAGGAAAAACTGTGGCTTCATGTTTTCCTGTTCTTCTTTTATCAACTGTCTGCATCGGGATGCCATCATCTGCCTTAATCGTTGGAAAATTCATAAAAGATTATTCGGGACTAGGTAGTATTGATTATGTTATGGCATTCTATCTTTTACTCTTTGGAGTCGTTTCAAATCTATTAGGAAAAAGTATTGGTGAGAAAATTCAAAATATCGTTTCCATTAGCTTTATCGCGGTAGGAATTGGACTTTTCTTTTTTACTCTTCCAGAAGCAAGTGGAAATTATCATAAGATCATTCCAGAGTTTAATTTTAAGGGTACATTCGCAGGAATCACCATGGCCTTTTGGGCCTTCGCTGGTTTTGAGAACTTATCCTTTCTAACCAAAGACTTTAAACGTCCAGAAAAAGATTTTCTCATATCAATGATCTTGGCCCTTATTATTTGTGGGACGCTTTATCTTGCCCTCACAGCTAATTATGCGGCGATTATTCCTTATGAAGATATTGAGACAGTCATGGGGATTTTTCAGCTATCTAAAGTGGTCAAGCCTCAGGCTATATCAAGTCTTGTTATCGCGGTCCTTGCTTTTCTGGCCTTAAAGACAAACTTTAATAGTTGGGTAAAAGGCCTTGGACAGATGATAACAAATGCAGCAAATGAAGGAAATTTGCCGAAGGTATTAGCAAAAGATAAAAATACCCCTACATATCTTTTAGGCTCACTATTTTCATTAAGCTTGGTGCTATCTCTGATCTTTCCTGAGTTCTTGGAAACGGGACTTGTCATTGTAAGTTCCAACTTTGTGACAATCTATGTTTTGACCTTGCTTTCATACCTAAAGGGAAAATGGTCAGTTTCAAGAAAGATTATGGCTCTTGTAACCCTCGCCATTCTTCTTATTTCCCTTGGAACCTCTGGGCAGAAGTTACTTTATCCTATACTTGTTTTCTCTGTGACTTATCTTGCCTTCAAATTTAAACCTAAAAAAGAGCTGGCATTACTTACGTTGCTTTTTATTAGTCCTATGACTTTTGCCCGTGACAAGACTATTAATATCGCTTTGATCTTTAGATTTGATGATAAATTCAATGGCACGATTCTTTCACTAGATAAAGGACTTGAGCTAGCTAGAAAAGATTTTGAAAAAAAGCATAAGGTGCAGATCAACTTCAAAAAATACCCACATGATGAAAAATTAACCAGTGTTATCTCTGCCACTCAAAAAGCTCTCAATGATGGTCATTTTATTATCATTGGCGGAGAAAACAGTGATGAGTCTATGGCCATCAGCGAGGTAATTAAGGATAAAAAAGTTATCTTAATGACTCCGACAAGTACAAATCCAAAAGTAACACTAGACCGACCCTATAATTTCAGGGCCTCCATTTCCGATGATAAAGTGGCTGAAAAAATCGCTGAATTTGTTTTAAAGGAATTGAAAGGAAAAAGAATTGGAGTCCTTCACAATGTTTCTTATCCTTACTCAGATTATCTTAGTAAACGCTTTATCCATCGTTTCAATGAATTGATTGAAACTTCTCAAAGTTATGGAGATGAGAGACCTAGGCTTGTAGAACAAAAGGTCGTTAGGAATCAGACGGATTTAAAAAAGGAAGTAAAGTTTTTCAAAGATCAGGGAGTTACTCATCAAATAGTGCTTTCCTTTAATAGCGATTTATTACGTTTTTACTCCGAGGCAAGTTCTCAAGGTTTTAACCCTAAATACATCGGTTCTGATGGGTGGGGTCTGAGTGAGGCTATTTTTAAGGCCGTTCAGAACAGTAAGTCTGCTAGTTCGTTCGAGGCTTACCGCAATGTTTACTGGAATGGGACAAGTAGCACTAAGAGCAATATCCTTTTTAAAGAAAATTTTAAAAAGGTCTACGGTGAAGAGGCCAATGCATGGTCTGCTATTGCCTATGATTCATTAACAATTATTGGAGAATCTGCCCTTAGTGTTAAAACAGAGCTTAATGGAGAAAAGTTAAAAGATGCTCTCAAGAAATACGAAGGAAAAAATCTTTTAACATCGGATCTTCTTAAGTTTGACCAGAACAATACACCAGATAAGGACGTTATCATTTATAAGATTGATAAGAAAGGCATAGGTTTTTATGGGAAAAGATAATATCAAAACAATTCACCGGCCCTTAAGTGCATTTTATTATGGCTCTCTTGCTGTGATTTTTTTATCTCTTACTATCGGAGCCTATTACTTCTCTTATAAGTTTGTTCAGAATGAAAAGAATCGCGCAGAGATCAGCACGTTACAGCTTAAAGACAGTATAAATGCAGAATATCGCTATATGGTTGAAGAATTTTTTACCAGTAGTTATGACTCCATTGCCATCAGAGTCAGTAATGCCCTCGAAAAATTTGGAAATCCGTCTTATGATCTTTATTTGTTCAATACAAATGGCATTTGTGTTTATGCCAAAAATCGAGAGGGTTCTAGTGACTGCTCTAAGGCCCCAACGGCTAAAGATAATGTTTTAAGCTATGAGGCAGATTTAAAACTTGCCACAAACGTCATCGGAAAGATGAGGGTTGTTGTTGAAGATCGTTTTCAGTTCTTTACTGGGAACCTGACCGAATTTGCTTTCAATATCTTTGCACCTATCTTTCTTATTGTGGGCATCCTTTGGATTAGTTGGGTTGTTTATTCCCGAAATAAAATTCTTATCCCATATTATAAAAAAATGTTGATGATGGAAAAAGATAAAGCTTCATTCGATACTATCCGTCAGATCATCCACGACACGAAAGGAGAGATCGCATCCCTTGATCTTTTAAGCTACGAGATCGAAGACACGGAGAAGGCCTGTGAAATGCGGTCAACGCTGGATAAGATAAGAAAAGCCTTTGATAATCTTCATCAGGTGAAGGAGTCAATCATTCCTATTAAGAGTGAGTCCTTACATAATGTGCATGATATGCTGGCAGGGATTGAGTCTCATTTAAAGGTTAAGTATAAACACCTTAACAGCTTTAAATTGATCTTAGACATAAGCAAGATAAAATCTGAACGAATAAAATTAGATTCAGCACTTTTTGAAAGAGTTATTTTTAATCTTGTTGAAAACTCAGTAACGGCCCCATGTAAGAAAGAAAACCTCATTGTAAAACTGACCGCAAAGGCAAGCAATGATGGAATCATTATTCAGCTAATTGATAACGGCGAGGGAATTTCAGAAGAGAATTTGAAGAAAGTTTTTGTGAAAGGATTTACCACTAAATCCAATGGGACGGGGCAAGGGCTTTCTTTTGTAAAAGCTCAAGTTGAGTCATGGAAAGGCGAAATAAGTATCAATAGCACATTGGGAGCTGGAACTACTGTAACTCTAAGCTTCCCACTAGCAGAAAAGCCTAAGTTTATTATTCTTGATGATGATAAATATCTTTTAGACCGTTATCAAAAAATGTTACAGCGTTTCGGTAACGAGGCCCGGACTTTCAGAACGGGGAAAGAGCTTTTAGATAATGCCAAAAGTATAAACCCAGAAAGTATTTTTCTTTTAGACTACGATCTTGGCAATAATGAAGTGGGAACCGACGTAGCACAAAAACTCAGTAAAATGGGGATGAAAAATCTTTATCTACATACAGGTAACCCGATGACTGATGAAATGGACTATCCATTTCTTAAAGGCATTTTAACTAAAGGTAATTTTGCAGAGACAATGAAAGCATTATCTTTGCAGTGATTAAATATGATTTTTTTCAGAAGTACTAAGGGTCTATAAAAGGTGGATGGAAGTAATCCATCCACCAAAAAAATTAATCAGCGTGTAGTACGATAAAGCCGAATCTTTAAATTTCCCCACTGAAGTTCCTCTATAAATCCTTCCCCTCCACATGGGTCAGGAACTCCAAAAAGAATTTCATGGAGACCAACTTTTAAAACACCGCAGACCTTTCTAAGATCATCCAGATTATGGACGGCCCTTCCAGTAGTCCATCCAAAAAGTGTTGGTTGTTTTACTCCACTAAGTCGGGCCAGGGTCGCAATGGGCATTCCTCTTTCCTGAGAAAGCCTAGTGAGATTTTTTGCCAGTTCCATGCTTGCCTCCCTTGAATAAGGTTGTGCCCGTCATGCGTTCGGTAAAGCTAGAAAGTTTGGTGGAGCCTTGGGAAGCCTTCTTTAAGGCGGCTAATCGGATTTCTCCGGCCAATAGAAGGACTCCCGAACCGATTAAGGTGGCGGTGATGACAGTCTGAATTAAGCCGGAAATCCAAGAAAATAATGTGTTCATCGAAAACCTCACTTTTGTGTTCGTTTGGTTCGATGACAACTCATAAAAGAGAATGATTATGGCCAAATACTGGACTTCAAATTGGTAGCAAGCTGGTAGCAATTTGGAAGCAAACTCACGAAATTTCCCGACATTTCACGAAATAAAGCAGAAAAATATTGCTTGGCCTGATTGTGTTTTTAAATAGTTGCTTTCAAAGAATTTGGTAGAAATAAAAAAGCCATCCGCAAAGAGATGGCTTTTTAGTGGTGCCCAGGACTGGACTTGAACCAGCACGCCTCGCGGCGCTACCACCTCAAGGTAGTGCGTCTGCCATTTCGCCACCTGGGCATGAGATGAAGGTTAAAGGTAACGAAAGATCTTTATCTTGGCAAGATTACTTCTGAAGAATTTCAACGCTTTCCATTTCATCAAGATAAAACTTTAGGCGCTCTAGATTGAGTTTTAGAGTTCTGGTTTTTTCTTTGGTCGTCATAAAAATTTCGAGTGTCGACATATCTGCGCGACTCTCTATTATTTGAGTCACAATGGATTCGCTGACAGCATCGAGAGAGTTATCGAGATAGTTATCAAGAGCGTTCTTAACGTCCTCTTCACGGTCAAATACAGTGGGCTCCGAAGTGGGTCTCTTCATAGTCTTAGGAAATTGAACAACATTGGTTTCTGTCTCAAACGGTCTAGTATTCATGTTAAGTCGTGCTCCGGGGTTACTGTTCTATCTCCTTTAGAGTATGACCCTTCTTAACTTTTCTCCACTCCCACTGTAAAAAGCTGTAAAAAGGACTTCACTATCCAAATTTTAGACACTTAAGAAGTTCAAAAGACAGGCAAAAACGCCACTATTTCAATGGTTTGCAAGATAAAATAAAATAAGTTCAGGAGAGCTTTATTTATGAGTAAGCAAAAAGATTGTATGAACTGCAAACATTTTTATGTCACTTGGGATCCAAAATTTCCCCGAGGCTGTCGCGCTTATGAAGTCAAAACGGCCAATTCTCCATGGCAAGTGGTAGCGCAAGCGACCAGTGAAGGTTGTGTGCAATTTGAAGCCAAGAAAGATCGCAATGCTGAACAAAAAAAGGGTCTGGATTTAAATCGAAACGACTTGTGGTAGAGATTTTTTCATCTCAAAGTAAGTAGGCCCGTGACTCTCAATCATCGCTCCCCCTAAACAGACATTATCTTGATAAAGAACAATACTCTGACGAATGGTGATGGCCCTTTGTGGAGTTTTAAAACTGACCCACATGCGGTCTCCCTCAATCTTTGTCACGGTACACTCTTGATCTGTCTGGCGGTATCTCACCTTCGCGGTACAGTGAAAAGGAACTTCTACGGGTGCGGCTCCTATCCAAGATATTTCAGTGGCGGTTAATTCATCTGCATATAGAGCTGGATGCATTTCACCTTGAACGACAGTGACTGTGTTGTCAGCGATGTTTTTATCGGCCACAAACCAACTCTCGCCAGTTGAATCTTTCATGCCACCAATGCCTAAGCCTTTTCTTTGACCTGAAGTATAGAAGACTGCACCTTTGTGCTCGCCCACCACTCTTCCTTCAGGAGTGACAAATTTGCCCGGTTTTTCTTTTAAATAGTTAGAAAGAAATTGTCTAAAATTTCTCTCTCCAATAAAACAAATTCCGGTCGAATCTTTTTTATCTGCTGTGGTTAGATCATATTTTTTAGCAATTCTTCTGACTTCTGATTTTGGGAGATTCCCAACTGGGAAAAGAACCTTTTTCAAAACTTCTTCTTTTACAGCATAGAGAAAATAGGTTTGGTCTTTGTTATTATCCACGGCCTTCAACAGTTTTCCATTTTCAGTTTGAGCGTAGTGTCCTGTCGCTAAGTAATCAGCTCCAAGCTTCATCGCCTTTTCAAAAAAAACTTTAAATTTTATTTCACGATTACAAAGAATGTCTGGATTAGGAGTGTGGCCCATTTCATATTCTTTCAAAAAATGAACAAAGACGTTGTCCCAATATTCTTTCACAAAATCGATAGCGTAAAAAGGGATGTCTAGTTTATTGCAAACACTTTCCACGTCTGAGAAATCAGCGGCGGTTGTGCAAACGCCATTTTCGTCCTTCTCTTCCCAATTCTTCATGAACATTCCAATCACTTCATGACCTTGTTCTTTCAAAAGGGCAGCAGTCACAGAAGAGTCAACTCCTCCCGACATACCAACGACAATTTTAAGCTTTTTAGACATAGGCTTTAGTACACTTTCCCTCGCAGTTCGTAAAGTATTGCGATGGATCTACACGGTGGGGCCTTTCATTATTTAGTTACATTTAAGGCCATGCTTAAAACACCTGCGTTTATGCTCTGAACAGATTTATGGAAAGTGTGCTGATTGATAGTCTCAACAAAATCATCGGGTGTATGGTAGCGACTACTATTAAAATCAGTCTCCCAATTTTGAGAGTAGACTAGACTAGGAATTCCTGCTTCTTGGAACATAATATTATCAGAGTATTCAAAACCATTTCCCATAGGTTTAAAAGTAACATCACTAGCGATCTCTTTTCCAATACGGCTTAAGTTCAAGGCCATCTCATTTTCTTTTGCATAGAGAGGTTTTCCAGGAAGGGAATAGTATAAACACATGTTTCCAAGTTTTTGTTCTTTATCAAAAACCTTAGAATCATTTCCTACCATTTCAACACCAATGAAACCCATAATCTTAAGTGTCTTGGCCTTTAGTACCTCATTTTGTAATTCTTCAACGTAAGATTTAGCTCCCAAGAACCCTAGCCCTTGGTAGTCTAAGAAGACCACACGAACGGTATTTTTTAAATCATACTTTGCAAGCTCTTTAATTAAATACAAAAGGGTAACAACTCCTGTTCCATTTTTATCAGCACCTGGCATATCTCCTTTAAGATCAACCATGTTTGTTTTTGCGTTGATATTTAAAGTGTCATAGCTCGCTCCCACAATAATGACTTGATCAGAGTCAGTGGTACCCTTTTTTTCCCAAACAATATTTTGTCCTTTTACTTTTTTAAAATCTTTAAGTGCCTTCAGCATACTGTCAGTAAATGACTTCCAGTTTTTATATTCAGCTGATGTTTTAGAAAACTTATCTTCTACTTTAAGTTTAAAATCTAAATTATAAAACTTTTGTGCAAACTCTATATCTGGGGAAAATTCCTGGACTGAAACTTTTCCCGTTTTATGAGGGTCATTGGCCTGGATAAATTCACCGATAAAGTTCACCGCTGCCGTATGCCCGGGAGTCCCCATTAAACGGTTAGGCTTTGAACTTTTGATAAAACTACGTAATGTCTCTACCACTTCTTTTTGTTCGATTTTATTCATTTCCATTTTGATTTGAAAAATCTTCTCAATCGGTTTGACAGAATTAGTTTTAAGAGGAAGTACCGCTATTGAATAAGTTGGGAATAGCGTCAAGAAAAGAAAAATGTTTTTCATTTTATTAAACCTTACGAAATATTTAAAATTTAAATCCGATTCTAGTTAAAGTCAGTTCTTCTACAATGGGCTTGCCATCTTCATCATGAAGTATTTCTGTCACTCTCATGGCACGATCGACTGGTACAAAAGAACCGCGGTAAAGAATTTTTCCTCTGCCCAAAAGCTTCGCAGCTGCCCCCTCTTTGTTGTAGAGAGTAACCACTTCGTGTTCAGCCATAATGGGAATTTTTTTTGGTAATTGTAAAACCATAGAATAGTTATTTTTAAACTTGATCTCACCCGAAACTAATTCTGTGCTAGTTCCAAATTTACAGTAAACGGTCATGGGCTGAGACCGGTCAAGATCTGGTGGTAAATCAACTTCAACTAATTGAAAAAAGTCACACTCAAAGTCTTTTATGAATCCTTTGTATATCGTATTTTCCAGAGAATTAATTTCGACAGGAACTTTTTCTTCTTTTTCTGCGTTAGGGTCTTTTTCCCCAATTTTATGGCGATATAATCCTTGATGTTCTGCTAAGGGGACACGTGCATAGGCATCTAAAACACTTCCATGTTCTCGGAAGTCGTTTGGAACATTATTCACCACAAAGTCATTAAATTCATTCGGAGTACCAAAGCATTCCATTCGATCGCTTAAATTTTGTTGCTCTACTGTTTCAGGAATATCTGTCCCAAAATGAAATTTCTTCGCTAGCTTCATCACTTCTGTTTTTGACAACTCTGCTAAAGGAAGAATAAGTTTTCTTAAAATTTCTTGGGGAATTCCCCCCAAGAGTGTGGATTGATCATATAAACGGTCAGTGGCCGAGTGAATAGAGTATGTTTGATTTGCATGATTCTTATAGCATTTAGAGTAATGGCCTGTGGCTATAAAATGCGCCCCCAGCTTCTTCATTTTCTCATGCAATAAAGTCATTTTTAATTTATGGCATTGAAGGCACGGCCAATGGGCATTTCCCACTAAGCGATCAGTCACCATTTCATTAACCACTAATTCTCTAAATTCTTTTTGTGCATCAACAGCATAAAATGGGATGTTTATTTTATCACACATGGCCTTCACTTGTTCTAAGTTATTAACCGAACAAGTTTTATCCAAGTTAAAATTATATTTTGAGTCATGCCAATTTAAGATACCAACAGCAATGCACTGAAATCCTTGCTTCTGCAAAAGAAAAGCAGAAACCAAAGAATCAATTTTTCCCGTAACTCCTATCACAATTTTAATCTTGGAAGGATCTTGTCCGGAAATTTCAGAAGTATCAATGTCGAGGCTTATTGGTTGCATGACTTTATTATAACCTAAGACCCTAGGACCTTAATAACTGAAAGTAAAACTATCAAGTTTTTAAATAGCGGTTTTTTGGCTATAGCGAAAAGCGTACTTGGAAAAATCCACGTCTTTAGCCTTTGTATCACTACTACTTTTTGTAAGGAGCATTTGTTTCACCACTTCACCTAGGGCCCGGGCCATCAGTGGAGGTACAGCGTTTCCAATCTGACGAAACTGAGAAGTTAGGCTGCCACAAAAAATAAAGTCATTGGGAAAACTCTGACAAGCGGCCGCTTCACGTGGGGTAAGATACCTTGGTTCTACTGGATGATAGTAAGATGTTCTCGAAGTTAAAATAGTGGGACTTGGAAGTTTACGGTCTAAACGTTGCAACTTCGCTTGTCTAAAGCGTCCTTCAGAAATCGTTTCCCAATCAACATTGTAACGAAGCTTCTTAGGTAAATATTTCAATTCATCTTTTTGATAACGAATGTAGCGTCCTTCAGGAACACATTTCAATCTTTCAAAATCCATTTTATTTTTAATTTCACAAAGACTTGTATTGTGATTATAGATTTTCCCGTCTGCTGCATGAAGATCACTGAAAGCATTGCCAACTGTATTCAAAGAAGCTCTTCCTCTATCTCCATGGGAAATCTTAGGAAAAATGGGTGCCGAACAATTCTTGGACCCCATAATAATCGTTCTTCTTCTCATCTCAGGAACACCATATTCTTCTGACGAAAGAACACGAGCATCCATCTTGTAACCCAGCTTTTCAAAATGCTTAAAAATCTGTTTAAGGATGAATTTATTTTTTGAAGCCAGAAGACCAGTAACATTTTCTAGAATAACAACATTCGGATTGAGCGTTTCTACAATACGAACAAACTGTTTAAAGAGAGTGTTTCTTTCATCTTCAACCAGCCCTCTTCCCACGGTCGAAAAGCCTTGGCAAGGCGGTCCACCGACCACCATCTGGATTTTTTCACCTTTAAGAAGTTGAAGTAATTTATCTTTTGAAAGCTTCTTAATATCACCTTGAAAAACTTCTGCGTGCTTGTGATTATGCTTAAAAGTCTCTATTGCATCTTTGTTAAAATCGACACCCAGTAAACATTTATGTCCCGCCATTTCCAGTCCCGCAGAGAATCCTCCGCAGCCAGAGAAAAGATCGATGAAATTAAGTTTTTTTGTTTTCGTCATAACCTTAATTTTCCCAGAAAAAGAAGAAAAGGCCAAGCAGATTTCGAGAGTTTTATTATGCCTCTCTTGACCGATCATTACACTCAACTACTACTTAATATGCTCTCTACAGCTCCTCTCAAAAACCCCCAGCTTCTAGGAATTTAAGGAGCCCCGCCCGAGGCGTACAATTAGTACGTCGAGGAAGGGTCGACGAAAAATGACAACGAAGATGGGGGTTTTTCAGAGGAGCTCAACGAAGATGGAGGTTTTTCAGAGAAGCTGTCTATATTTAACCGAGCAATTAACCTTCATGGAAGCTGTGGTAAAAACATTCATCGGCTTCATGCGGATTTGTAGTGTTAACTGGTCACTTACTAAATGAAAAGAACTTGTCTGTAGGTCATCTAATGATTTTTCTTTAAAGGTAAATTCAGTTTGGTCAAAATCTTCTGAGCAAATCAGCTTTACAGCTTTAAATTGATGATCAACATGGGCGGTAAGAACCTGAATCATTTTTTTATCTGAAAAACCAAGTAATTTTAAAATAGATTCTTTAAAAAGTTTAGGATCACTCTTTTGAAAAAAATTTAATTTGGTATAAAAATCTTTAATACATTGATTGTAGTACTGCAGCAGGACCTCTCTCGCCTCTCCTTCTAATTCTCCAGGTAATTCAGTTAAATGTTGAGCTCTCCAACTTTTGAAATCATCAAATGGATCAAGATCAACAAGTTGATAAAGAGCATGAGCGAAATTTTGGTAATGCATGGTCAGCTTTTGATTAAGCTCTTCTTGCATTTTATTCGCTTCTGGGTGAGCAAAATACTCCTTTAAAAAACTTTTTACGCCGCCACTTTTAGTATTAACAAAAGATTGATCCTTACCAAGCTTAAGGGATAGACCAAGTAGTTCATTGAGCGGGCTCATCAATAATACATCAGAAGCGTCGAGGTCATGAGCAGAGCTTTTGGCAACCTTGCCCACTAAAAAAATTCGTTGAGGTTTGAAGGGTAGTTTCTCCAACAGAGCAGAAAAGGTTTTCTCTGCCAACTTTGGTAAATGGCGATAAAGAACAGAATCTAATTTTTTGATTTCATTTTCATAGAGAACTAATTTTTCTTTGTAGAGAGGAAGTAGATCGGTTAAAAATTGTGCTTCAAGGTCAAAATACTGAGCGATTTTTTGCGCCACCAAAAATTCGAACAAATTACCTTTGTATTCATTGATCAGAGCTTCGTTTTGAATCGCTTCTCTCATGCATCCCAATAAGCTTCTTGCAATGATTCTTCTTTTTCAGGAAGACCTTTCATCAAGCGAGGAGAATTTTGGTTAAGCACTTCAAAACTAACTCGGTTGGCATATTTGCAGATTTGTGAAAAAGACGAATAGGTTAAATATTTAGCCGAATGTTTAGGAGAATTAGGTACCTTGATACGGTGATAATTATTGGCTCCCATATCATGCAAGAGGGCTGCGAGAGCTCCGTCTCCTGCACCATTGGTATTTTTGATCACCATTGGACCACCAAGAAATGGATTAATATGACTATAGATTTTAATCGGTTTGACACAAGAATCCCTTCTCATACCTCGAGAATATTCGTATTTATTATATTCAATAATGGATTTAGTATGAAGTTCATGATCTGTCATTCTGGCTACAGATTCATCTACCCATCCACCCATATAAAGTCCCGAAGCACCTACTGTTAAGAGGGCCATGTCAGTAATCTCAAGCGTTTTTTCCAGGGCCAATAAAGAATCATCCATCCCAGTCAATGCCAAAGACTCAGCATCGTTCATGGCCACCACATTGACATATTTTTGAATGAACTCAACAAAAAAATCTCTTTTTTCTTTAATCAAATCACTGGTTCCTAAAGTCAACACAACTGGAACACCAGCACTTTTAGCGACTTCACAGGCCTTGATAGTTGAATGGAAAATTGGAGCTTTTTCATCTCTTAAGACATAAGCACAAATTAAGAGTGAGGAAGCTTTTTCAATAATGACTGTCGGGATATATTCTGGGGAAAGGTCATTCATACAGCCTTTGGAAATCCCAAAAGTTCTTTCGCCATCTGGAGTAACAAAACACATCGCCCGGCCCATTTTGTTATCGCAAGGCTGAAGGTAAGTTAAATCAACTTTAGCCGAAGTTGAACAAATATATTTAAAGGCATAGTCACCAACTGTAATAAATTTTGTGATCGCTCCCAGCGCCACGGAACGTTCTTCAGAGAGAGTTGAATAGTTATGAAGGGTATTTCCAACAGTTCCACCAGCAAACTCACCAGCAATTCTTTTTTCATTTTTTAATTGCCAATAGATAGTTTCAGAAATGTCATCTCCCATAATTTGCGATTGACCTTTATTTAAATTCCATTTAGTTAAAAAATCATCATCAACATGAAATTCAATATCAACTAAAAGCTGATCAATACCTACAACGTGAAATGATTCTTGGTGAACGAAATCGTGGTTAAACTCAATTCGTCCTTTTTCTGTGACTGGGAAATAGTGTTTGTTTTTTCTTTTACCTGGAAATTTCATGGGGACACCAATTTTTAAGAAGTCGTAAGTTTTGGTCCTTTTATCATAAAATGGTGATCTTTGAACAGGAGTCACTACCCTAACCTTGTAAAAAAGTAGCAGTCATGAGAGCATAAAAGGGTGAAATTCCATCGACTAATCTCACTTTTTACCTTCACACTAGGTCTATGGGCCTTGAGTTTGACTGCCTTCGGCAGCCAGCGAGCGGTTGTGAAGTCTGAACACGCCATTATCTATGCCGAGATCCAAAGAGTAACTGAGGTAGGCTACGTCTCTAAAGGAAAAACTATTAAAGTGGGAGAAGTGGCGAGAGGTCCTTACCGCATGTTCCCTATCTTAGTGTCTGGTAAGATTTGTTACATCCAAGAATCAGATTTATACGTTAATGAATATGAAATTACGGGAAAACAAAAAGCAGCCCCGCGCCCTGAAAAAGCTGAAGTTAAAAGCGAAAGTGAACCTGTAGAGCCTCAAATCAATTTCAACAGGAATAGATCTGTTGAAGTTGCCTACAATTCTTTTTCAGCAGGAAATGACTGGAACGAGTTTAGTAAAAGAGTGAACGGTAGAGAAAGTACTTCTCGAGTTACCAATTTATCCGCTCGTTATTTTTTCAAACGTCGCTGGGATTTTCATTTTGGTGGCGGGCTAGAAAATTACTCCATTTCTGATGGAGCCATTACCGTTTCTGCTTGGGCTTTAGCGGCAGAGGCAAAAAGAACTATTTGGGAATACAAAGATTTTAGCTTGCAACCAAGTCTTACACTTTTTATGTCTCCCATTTTAAGTGCTTCAGGTTTTAAATTAAATCTTCCTTTAGTCTATCATCTTACCAACAATAGTTATCTTAAGGCTGGATTAGGCTACCAAAGAGCTTCTATTACAGGAGTTAATATCAGTGGCGCCAAGAATGATGTTGTCCTAGCTGGGCCAAATATTTTCTTAGGCTTTGAATACTTTTTTTAAATGAAAGAAAAAATTTTTAGTTTTTATACTCCCCACGATCTTCCTCTAAAAGGTGTCCTTTCGATGCCCCACTCCGGTGAATGGATTCCCGATGAATTTCGCCCACACCTAACCATGCACCAGAGAGATTTAGATCAAGATCTTGATTACCGCGTGAATGAGTTAGTGGAGATTGAAAAACTTTGTGAAATGGGAATTGCCGTGGTCGTTTCTCATATTCATCGAACCTGTGTTGATATCAATCGCTCTGCTCAAACTGCTGTCTTTGCTTGGACTGAAAATACGCAAGGGACAATTCTGGTTCACACTCCACCAACTGCAAGTTTTATTGAAAAAGCCATCGGTCGCTATCATGCTCCCTACTTTGAATTATTAACAGGCATCATCGATGAAGGTTCCAAAAACAGAACGAAGCCGCTTCCAGTTATTGATCTCCATAGTATGCCTAGTTGTCCAACAGAATATCATTTGAAAAAAAATCCTCAGCAGAAAATAGATCGTGCTGATTTTTGTTTGAGTGATTTGAGGGGCACTTCTTGTGACTCACAATACTTAAAAATGGCTCAAGATCTTTTTAGTCAAGATCATACGGTCTCGGTGAATGATCCTTATTTTGGTGGCTACGTTACGCAATTTTTTCATACTTTTCCTGCTCTCAACGCTCTTCAAATTGAAATCAATCGAAAGCTTTACATGGATGAGCAACATATCGTCATGAAGCTTGATCAGGCAGCACTTCTAAAGAAATTTGTAACACAAAACTTGCTCAACATTTTCCAGAATTCCCAATAAAAAAGGGCCTCTTCCGAAGCCCTTTCAATATCTGACTGAAACTTAGTTTCTAGTGGTGGTGGTGACCATCTGGTCCATGTGCATGACCGTGAGCCAATTCTTCTGCTGTAGCAGTTCTCATTTCGATCACTTCAACATTAAAGAAAAGGTCTTTTCCAGCAAGTGGGTGGTTTCCATCAATATGGACGTCATTTTCTTCGATTTTTTTCACTTCGAATACTGGGTTGTCTGGATGATTATTAACTTGAAAACGATCCCCTACTTGAACATTTCTTCCAGAAGGAAACTGATCTTTCTTAACAGTCATTACTAAATCAGCGCGAATATCTCCGTAAGCTTCAGGAGCTTTTACTTCGATAACTTTTTTGTCACCTTTGTTCAATTTCTTCAATTCTTTTTCAAGGCCAGGAATGATTTGTTGTTGGTCTTCAAGAAACAAAAATGGATCTTGTCCAAAAGAAGAATCTAAAACAGTTCCAGCAGTATCTTTTAATTCATAGTGGAAGCCGATGACACGTGCGCTCATAATTACTCCTAACATAATTTTTTTACAGTTAGTTTTAGTCTACGATGATGACTTTGTCATCCGAAGAATTGGCTTTCTTTTCACGGGCTTTTTTCAATTGATAATCGATTCTCTCCTGCTCGCTTAAGTCATTGAGATTAATATCTTCAATTTTCTTATTTAAGAGGTCTTTAGCATCTCGTTTTTCTTCTTCCTCTAATTTACGGCGAAATTCCTGCTCTGCCTTCTCTTTTAAATGGCTATCATAACGGGAAAATGAGCTTCCAAAACGGGCGTAGGCATATGCATACAGTGGCTCAAGAAAGGCAAAATTATCAGTCCCTCTTTCAAGAAATTGAATCATGACTCGGAAAAATTCTTTGTCTTCTGGGGTATGCGACCATGCAGAAAATAAGTAAATTAAACCATCGTTGCTGATTTGTTGTTGGTAAGGAAGGGCTTTAAATTCTTCATAAATTGCGCGAGACATATTTTCTGAGTCTGGCTCAATTTTAATATCTTTAAGAATTCGTCCTCTTATTCTTTTGGCTTCTGGTTCTCCAATTCTAGTAGATATTAAGAAGGAGTGTAGTGTCCCCCCCCGAAGAAAAACAATATATTCATTTTTAAAATCTTTATCTTTTCCTAAATATTCAACCACAGCAGCTTCATTTTCAGGAATATAACCAAAAGTCTTGGTATTTTTTGAAAGATAAGCCATTCGTTGATCTAAGATATAAAGTTTGTAGACCATCTCCTTAATACTTTTAGGTTGGTCTTGAAAATTCATTTCAAATAAATCACGCCATTTCACTTTGTCTGAAATGGAATCAATATTTTGTTTAAAGATAGGAATCTTAAAAAGTTTCTGCTTGTTATCTTTGTACTTGAAATCTTTTTTGGGAAGAAATTGAATACTAAAAATCTTTTTCTTCTGACTTGTCATTATCTCAAATCCAATTTGGGGTTGATTACTAGCTCCCATATCTTGAATGGTTGGGACAACACTGTATAAAGGATGGCGAAAAGGAAGTGGTAGAAGTACATCTGATACGTGGAACGTTTTCCACACTGAATCAGCTTCACTTCCTTTAAAAAGGTTTCTCTCAACATGTCTGGTGTGGTTATTAAAGGCATTGGCATCATAATTAGGGATAAAAAACCATTCGTCGAAACCATCGCCTCGGATCCAGCTTGTGTACATCTTATCAGGGTAAGTATACGCCTTATAAGCAAAAAGGCCCCCTACTGAGAGGATGATGAGAATAAGGATAAGGACAATTTTTTTTATCATTTTGGGCACTTATCGGCAGAAAGGAAAATAGTGTGAAACTTTCCTTCATTTTTTTTTCATTACACCGATTAGTTAATTGTACTTGAGTTTCCTAGTGGAGTTTTTCTATGAAGAATTTGTCTCTAAAAGTATTAATGAGTCTTGTGACCATGGGCTTTATCCTGGCTGGTTGTGATGCTCCAAGTGGTGGTCGTGCTCGAAGCAGATCGCTTGCCAATACAGTAGGCAACTCAATTTCGTCTTCAGGAACAAACTTCACTAACGGATCACCAACCACAGGTTCTACCACTACCACGACAACAAACACTTTAGGGGCAGGATACGAAAATTGTGATTTATCCATTACAAAATCAACCGCTGCTTTCTCACTGGGTATTTGTCAAAATACGAATGATGAATCAAAGATTAAAGTAAAATTTGTAAATACTGATACTAGTGTCATGACTTGTTTTGTTCCAACTTATAAATCAACTGATGGCAGCTCAATTTACCTTGGACAGGCACAATGTACTTTCCATACTGCTGGTCAAGTGATGGATGGAACTTTCGTGAAAAATCGTTCTGGATACAGCCAGGCCATTATTAATGGGGTGATGATCATGAAACAACCACGCTTATTAGATTATTACGGCTGCATGGATGCCATTCCAAATTTCATTGCCAATAACTGCCCTTCTCAGCCAAACTATTGTATGACGGCTGCCGTTTCATTCAGAGATGCTGTCTGTGGATCTTTCGTTTCTGCAGGTAATTATTTGGATATTAGACTAAAGTAAGGTTTTCACTAATTTTTAAGATTACCAGAAATTTTCTCGCCTCTGCAGTATTGTCGATAAAGCTTCCCGTCTAAGGTTGGAAAGGAAAGAATGGGATAAAGCACCTCTTCTTGAGTGTTATCCTTCTGATTCATATTGAGCTTAGTACAAAGTACAATATAGTAAAATGTAACTCCACCTTGGGCATGGCCTTTCAAATAGACAAACAACTCGTCCCCCTCCTCATCATCAAAAGAAAAAACTTCATCCGGAACATCAATGGTGGAAGGTATATAGACATCATAGAGATAAAAGTTTTCAAAAGGAATATCGGAAGGCAGACGTTTTTGTAATAGCTCGGCTAATAAGGAGGACTTTTTCCTCTCCAAGCTATCCATTTCCACTTGAGTCAGTTCTACCTGCACCTCATTATTACTACGTGGTTTTTCAGACTCTTGAGCCTCTCCATGTTCTTTTTCAAAAAATTTAGGAATGTCGCTTACTTTCTCGCCACGACGATACTCATTCAAAATCTCTTCAGAGTTTGTGACTGTTTGAAAGAAAACAAATGAAGGAATTTTTTGATACATATAGGTAATGATAATCATGGTAAAAGGAAAATCTTTTTCATCATAATGAGCGAAGAAAAAATAAACTTTCTCACCTAATTCATTGACGTCCTCCCAAATTTCTTGGGGCTTCTCTAAGGTTTTTTGAATGTAATGAGAGTTTTCTTTAAAAACAAAACAGGCTTCTTTATTCAAAGTCAGAAACTTTCTAATGTCTTTTTCTTCTTTTTCATAATGAGTAATAAGTTGAGAATGATATTGAACAATACATCCATCTGAACAGAAACTCTTCATGGCAAAATCTTCAATTAATAACAATGATTCAACGTTCGTTGTGATTTTTTTGCAGTGATGGCAGAAATAGAACCGACGTTGATTTTTCACTGATGCTTAGCCTGAAATGTTGAGGCTCACAAACATAGAATTACCGTAAGCACCTGAATAATTCAGGAGTCTAGCGTCCATGATATCTTGAGCTTTATCTGAAGTATTTTTTCTTGTTCTGAATGCTGCCCCAAACTCTAGTTCTACCGCAGAGGTAAGACCTAAGTGCATTTTGGGACTTAAAGTAGAGAAATCTAAATTATTTTTGAGAGCATTACCTAATGATGCATCTGCTGCTTTCACTTTGATGACGGATGCTTCTAAGCTAAAACGTATGTCTGAAGTTGCGGCCCAGCCTAATGATGCTTCTATTTTTGTAATATCACCAATCGAAATCTCTTGGTCATTTGAAGGACGTCCTGTTTTGCGGTACTCCCCACCTAGTCCAAACGCAAAATCACTTAGTCGTTTTGTCGTGTGTAATCCAAATATTTGGTCATTGCGAGATGTACCAAAAAGAGAATTGTTAGCTTTAAAAGAGTACCCGCCATAAATATCTACCTTTGCTAAATCGACATCGCTGCCTGTTCTGAACCAATTAAAACCAAGAAGTGCTTCTGGATTCCCAGCTTGGCTACTTTGAGTTGCATAAAGATCAGCGGACGATGCTTGCCAATAAGAACCACCAATAAAAACACTGTAAGGTGTATCGACTAAGAGTTGTGACTTCACTAAATCGATCCCACCATTGGTAGCACCATTATTGGTATTTACTTTGATTGAATCATATCTAGTTGCGAATTCAATTTGGGTAGGACGGTTTTTCCCGCCGCCACCGCCACGAGCAATCTTTTTTACTGATTTATTGGTAGGAACGGGAGCAGCTTCATCTTCTGGAGTGTAGTCCATTAAAGCGAAACTATTAGAGCTTAAAATCAAAAGTCCAAAAATTAAGGAAGCATTTTTTTTCATAATCACCTGCCACTTATATTAGACCACAGCACTGGGATATGGCTCTAGAGGGAGGAAATTTTTTCCTCTTTCAAATACACCCACTAAAATGATCAAGTTTTTTCGGCATTCCCTACCGATCTTTATGGTGGTGCCTTTGTTCGATATCATGAACTTCAGAAAGGATGAGGTGTTTTACCATGGAAAAAAAATTACGTACTGATGAAGAGATCTCGATGATGCGCTTTATTGAATTAGGAAGAATGGGCCACTACCCTCTTTTCTTCATGGAATGGATCGAAGAATCAGTGCAATCGCCAAAAGTTCAATTAAGAACAAGTTCACTACCCACCACCAAAGAATACGTCTATAAAGTTTTCAGTGAACTAGAAAAACACAAAAACATTGAACGCAAGAAAACTTACTTAGAAAAATTGAACAAAGATGACCGTATTAAATTTATTAAGTCTTTTCTTTATTTGGTGGAACTTAGATCTTTAGATAAAGTGGGAACTCTCCATTAGGAAAAATGATTAAGATTATCACTACGCTTTTGATTTTCTATACCTTACCTGCTTTGGCTGAATACAGAGTGTATCAATATTTGGTCAAAAACACTGCCTTCAAAGCGCAGGATCAAAATGCTTACATCTCAACCTCTACCCTCGATCCAATCAGCTACAAAGCCTATAAAAGCGGATCACAAAATGTAAAAGTAGATTTGATGAGAACATGGAGCTGTCAAGGTTACACAGGCATGTCTCAAGATTACTGCCCTTCTCCTTATGAAAAAACGAAGGAGGCCATTCAGTGAGTAACGTAAAAGTCATGAATAATGGAAATGTAGAATTAGAAGCTGCAAAACGGAAAACAGTTGAAAAAAGAACCAACGAACTTAAAAAAGTTGAAGAGAAGTACGAAATTTCGGAAAGAGAAGCACGTCTTCAAAATGATCAACGCCTAAGAGAATTAAAAGATCAAGGACAAGTAGATTATATCGCCGAAATTGATCATAGAGAAGAACGCCTATCAAAGGTCAAAGAAAGTGTGGATAAAACACAAGAGATACTAGCTGCGGAAAAAGAGCGCCTAGGTAAAGGCTTTGAAGATTCCACAGAGGCAAGAAAGCTTAACTATGAAATGAAGATGAGAAAAATTCATGAAGAACATAAACATGATGGCCAGACTTTGAATGACAAATTCAATGATGAACTCCGGAATATTTTTGATAGCGCTCAAAAAGAAGAAACCATTGCACGCACTAAAATAAGCCGTGATAAAAATAAAGTTCAACGTGACTATGACACCACAATGTCTAATGGTTACCGCACCTTCACAGATCAAAAGTTTGCCCAAGATGTGCAAAACTTTGCTGCACTTGATAACCAAAAGAATAATTTTAATAGTGAATTTCGTGCAAAAGAAAGTACGCATGGTAGTAAATTTAAATCACAAGAAATTCGCCACAAAGCTGAATTAGAAAGTGAATCAAAGCAACATGAGCTCACTACTGAATCCACACGCCTAGACTTTGAAAAAAAATACCAAGGGATATTGGCCCAGCAAGTAGAGAATTTTGCGACCTTACAAGATAATGTTGATCATAATATTGCTAAGACAAAAATTAAAGAAACAAAGACAAAAGAAAGCATTACCAATCGTTCTCAAGATCAATTCTACCAAGGAAGTATTGTAAAAACAGACATCCAAGATAAGGGTGACCACTACATCGTCAAAATCCCCCTTCCTCCCCACGAAGCATCACAGGTTAATCTCTCAGGCCATGAAAGAAATCTGAAGCTAACATTTAGCCGTATGGCGGAAACAGATGTAAAAATGGAAGATGGGTCTGTCAATAAAACAAAACGATCAGAATCAATGGTGAAACAGCTCGCTGTTGCCGACATAATCAATCCTAAAAAGATTGAAAAATCTTATGCTGATGGATTAGTGACTTACAAGATTGGTAAACTTTAAAAAATGCTAAGCGTCTTCGACAGACTCTAAATTCGGCTTTTCTTTTAAAATTTGATAGTGCACTTCTTTCACTTGAATGATCTCATGAATATCAGAAAGCATGGCCTTCAACCGTTTTGGATTTGTGCGCACATAGATTTGAAGGAGTCTCATATCATTTCTTTTATCGATCACTTCTTCATTAATTTTCAGTAATGATTTTTTGTCGATGATTTCTTCTAATCGACCAATCAAAGCTCCGCGCCCTAGTACTTCTAAATGGAAATAGATATTTAGATCAAACAAACGGTAAATAGGATCAATAATGCGAAGAACCCCAAAAGCAAAGAGAGTAAAACCTAAAGCAGTAAAGGGATAGCCAATCCCAATCGTCACTCCGATAGCGGCTGTGAACCAAATTAAAGCTGCCGTGGTTAGACCAATAATATTTCCCTTACTTTGAAAAATAGCTCCAGCACCCAAAAAACCTATTCCCGAAACAATTTGAGCAGGAATTCTTAAACTATCACCGCGCGTGACCTCTGCTCCACCTAAAATGGAAATGGTGGTAAACAAAGTTGCCCCCATGCAAATCAAGACCATCGTCTTAATTCCAGCAGACTTAAGTTTTCTCTCACGGTCGATTCCGATAATCGCCCCCATGATGATTCCAGATACGATTTTAATGAGAATCCCGACATAGAGATTTACATTACCGATTAATTCAAAATGTAGCGTGGGCATGGATTTACACTCTCAACAATAACTAATTTTTAGGCCATAATAGAGTATAAAGGAATTCTACTCAATGAAAAGACCTTATCTCGTTCATTTTATAGCTATTGAAAGTGATTCTCACATTCATGTGAGATCTTCTCTTTCGATGAAAGAATCTCGAGCGCTGGCTCTTCTTTCTGACCGTGACTTAACAAAATTTTCCCCTACTGCGCCTTTAGAATCTCTAGGTCTTCTAGGCAGCCAAGAATTTGTCATTCGTATTTTAGGTTTTGATACAGAACGAAACGTTGTCTTTAGAAAAGATTATGAATCGGACTCACTTGGTAGTTTTGATATAAAATTTATTCGCTCCATCAATCAGGTAAAAATCTCTCACTTAGAAGTTTATGAAGTGAGAACTTCGCCAGGCATTGAGTACCATCTAGGAAGTTTTATACCGCTAAAAATTTCAACTCCTAAAAAAATTGTTATTTCTGACTTTGATAAAACCTTAGTGGACACTCGCTACTCTACTTTGAAAGAAGTTTTTTATTCATTAAGAAAACCATTGGCTTATTTCCCCTCCATTGGCGATAGTATAGATCTTTTTAAATCTTATATCGATTTAGGTTTTCAGCCTTTCATCGTTACTGCTTCCCCTCACTTTTATGAAAATGCTATTCGCGACTGGCTTTACTCGAACAATATTTTTACCGCTGAGATTTTTCTCAAAGATTACCGCAAACTCTTTTCCCTTTTCGAAGAAGACTTAACATCCAGAGACATCAAGTCTCAAGTATTTTACAAACTCAATCATATTGTGAACATTATTTTGATGACTGGTGTGCCAGAGGAACTGATTTTAATTGGAGATGGCTTTGAATCAGATACCCTTATTTACCTCACCATCGCATCACTACTGAATGACAAAATTGATCCATGGAATGTTTGGAATAAATTAAATAAAGCCCAATCGTTTAAGCTAAACACAAAACAAGTATCGCGCTTCCTTTCCAAATTTTATCAATTAGAAACATTGAAAAATCAAAAAGACTATCAATGCCCCAAAATCAAAATTCATATTCGTTGTAAAGATATTCACAAACTTCCTGAGATTAAGCTCGATTTTCTCAATAGACACTATCACCTAGTCAATTTCTACCAGGCCTAGTTTTTTAGATTAAGTAAGATGGGGCAAATAAAACAAAGTAACCAAGGCTAAAATAAAAACCCATTTTGTGAAATTTTTGTGCTTGTGGCTGTCCCATGCGCTTAGCAATAGGTAGCTCGCTAAACTTAAAACCGATGACTTCTAAATAAATCCTAAAAACAGCCAGACAAAGCAAAACGACATTAAAAGTTTGGTTGGTCAAAAGTTCAGTGTCTATGATAGAATTCATCTCATTCTCCTCTAAAAATAGGGACCTTCATGAGTACTCCTCACATCCCATCTATAACCCTTATCGGCGATATGCTGGAAAACTTTTATCAATTGGGAGTGAAAGATAAGGATGCCTACCCAGAGGTAAAAAAGTTTTTTCGTCATCTAATTGGGGATACTAATTTAATAACGACATCCGCACTTCAAACTTTCCATGAGTTCTATTTTGGAAAATGCCTGAAACATAATCCTGAGTTCCGCTCTCAGGTTTTCGCCTATGCCGAGGGTTTAGGTACTGACCCTAAAGAGCTATCCTTTGAATTATTGATTCCGGAACTCTTGGGTTCCCCAGGAAGGTTTGCTCCCAATTTGCAGAAATTTCTGATGGGTTGCTCGAGTCTTTTTCGCTATGATCAAAAAACAGACTCTATCTACCATGGAAGAATTCTCGATCTACCGATGGTGAAGCTGTGGGAAAAACACGAACGAGTGGTGAATTATCGTTTAAAGAATTCTTCTAAAATTCATTCCTTTGGTGTGGCCGGAAATCCCTATCCGAGCTACAGCGCTATGAATGAAATGGGATTATCATTGGCAGTGCATCAAAAATACAGCCAGTTTTTTAATCAGGAGGGGCATCCCATACATTACATCGCTTACAAAATTTTAAGCGAATGTGATTCGGTAAAATCGGTCATGAAGCTTTTAAAATCATTTCCTTCAATGACCTATTGGGGCCTATACCTATCGACAAGAGAAGGGAAAGTGATAGCTCTCGATGTCTGCGGAGACCGCATCGATAAAGAGGAATTTGATATTAAAAACGTTCCCTTTTTGTATTTCAACAATGCACCGATTAAAGTTGATCAGCATAATCAAAACGTTCTTCCCTATTCAATCCCACGATTAAACAGTGAGCGAAATGAAGTCATGCAAAAGCGCTTGAAAAAATTTCACAAGAGCACTTTTAAGCACGATGATATGTTAAATCTTCTCTCCGAAGCTGAAATAAGAAAGAGTGGTGAATTTCCACTTCAAGCACCTCTGACTTTAAGTTCAGTGCAAATACTTTCAATGAATCCTAAACTTCTTACCGCCGGTTATTTACTAGGTGATACCCCACGATTTCAAGATGGAAAAAGAATTGAGATTCATTTTAAATCTCACATCGTCGACAGCACCGAACTAATGACTTTTGCATCAGTAGAAGAAAAATATAAAACGGGAATGAGAAAACTTGCTCGCTCCCAGTTTTACTTTGAACAAAACGAACTGACCGAGTGTTTTCATGAAATTCAGTTAGCACAACTCTATTTAAAAGATTTCGCAGAAGGTGTTATTGCTGATTTTTATTTTGGTGTTTTCCAATATTTATCAGCTAGCAAAAAAGGTGACTTTCAAGCGACTTTAGACATGATGATAGGTTTAGAAAAAAAACTTCCCGAATACCTAGATGAGCATCGTAAGCTTTTTATCATGCGACTAGAAAAGATTTTAACTAAAAAAACTTTTATCATGGAAGACGATTTCAAAGACAAGACCATGCAAAAATACTATAGTTTTGAAATAAATATCAATGGACTTGGACTAAAGCTTTTGCGTAAGCTCATTTACCCCAAAGTTGATTTGGGCGATGTGCTCTACCTTTATTAGGAATATTCATGGGACTCATGTATCTTTTCCCAACCACACCTGAAGAAAAAGACCACGTTGTCATTCTTCCCCAATCGGTCACCATTAAAAGCTACGGTTTACCCTACATTTTTTGGGGGTACGCTTTTGTCATTTTAATGGTTGAATTCGCCATGTTCTTAGCGGTCAAAGCCCCTCTAAGTAAACTTACTGCGATTGGTGATTCTTTAGATATTTTTATTTCTTTTTCACTTTATACCTGCATGTTATTTGTTCCGATTTCTTTGGTAGCTTTCTTCTTTTACGAAAAAGTTTTAGAAAGAAAAAAAACTGACCTCTATATCAAATATAGAATTTTTGGCTTCACCTTAAAGCAAACAATCTTGCACCTTAAGCCTGATGGAATTCCCTTTCAAGTAGGTCATTTTATCGATTCTCCTAACATGGCCAGAATCAAAGATGAAAAGGCCATGAAAGCATTTCAAAATAAAGGCTATTACGAATTAGTCGCTGTCACTAAAGAAGAAAAAATCATTTTAATCGATCGTCATTCAAGAAAAGCTGATCTGGAAAAATTAGTTGGGCTTTTAGAGTTAGGGGCAAAGTGAATAAAGTACAGAAGAAAAAACCAATTGGTATTTTTGATTCTGGTATTGGTGGCCTAACGGTAGCACGTGCTGTAGCGGAACTTCTTCCTCATGAAGACATTATTTATTTTGGCGATACTGCTCACCTGCCCTATGGAGATAAATCAGCCAATGCCATTAAAAGTTACTGCGGAAATATTACAGACTTTTTAAAAACCTTCGACTGCAAGATGATTGTCATTGCCTGCAATACCGCTTCAGCCTCTGGTTTTAAAACAGTTGTTAAGGCCGCTGGAAAAAACATTCCTGTAATGAATGTTGTTGACCCTGTGGTTGAACATTTAGTGCAAATCAAAGAAATAAAATCAATTGGAGTTATCGGAACGAAAAGGACTATTGAATCTGGAATTTACGCTAAAAAAATTAGCCAAAGTTGTCATAAAAAAGTAAAAAGTCTCGCCACTCCTCTCTTGGCTCCTATGATTGAAGAAGGTTTTTTCAATAACAAAATTAGCCAGACTATTATTAATTCTTATCTTGAGAAAAAAGCCCTTAGTGATATCGATGCCCTCATTTTAGCTTGCACTCATTACCCTTTAATTAAAAAAGAAATTGAGACTTATTATAAAAAAGAAGTAATGGTTCTCGATTCGGCTAAAATTGTGGCCTTGAAAATTGAACAAACACTTAGTAAATTAAAGCTTCTCTCTACAACCAAAACTAAAGGTTCATACCGTTTTTATGTCTCTGATTATACAGAGTCCTTTGAAAAGACCTCTAAACTATTCTTTGGCAGTCATATCCGCTTGAAAGAAGCTTCACAAGTTCATCCATCGCTATAATTTTCTCATTCTTTCGCCATGCACACTGAGTAACCGACTTAAGGGTTTCCAGAGTGAAAACAGTTTGTTTATAATTAATAATTACTGAATTTCACTCCTTCTAGGATATCTCGTATGCAAAAAATGAAGCTGCCTATGGCAATACTTTCTACTTCATTGGCGCTGAGTTGTACTGCTCGTGCCAATAGTGTTTTAGAGAGTATTACTTTAAAGAGTCATGTAAAGGCTTTACACGAAGTTGTTCGCGATCTTAAATTGCACGCAAGATTAGAATCTAGTTTTCTCTCATTGGGTGAATCTCATCTTCAAGCAAGTACAACCACTCCACTTAATTTCATGTTGGCCAATCAGTTTTTAGATGCCAGAGAAAAGGACGTTACTTTTTGCACAGAAAATATAGCAGATTTTTTAGCTTCCACTGAAGGGAAACAACTAACAGAGAGAACACTAAAAACTAAAATTATGAAAGGGAACTCTCCTGCCACGACAGACTTCACAAGTTGTGAAGATGGATCTCTTCATTATTTAACTTATTCAGGTTTTTTTCATCAATATGCTTTTGCCCGTGCTTTCCCACTTGAATTTACTCAAACTCCAGTGATTACAGGAACTGGGAATACTATTTTAGAACAAATGAAAAAGAGCAAGGGTCTCTTTATCACTCAGATGGAACTTGATTACCTTGAAATGACGGCCACTTCCGGATTACTAAAATCCAAAATTCGAAATTCATTTGTCTTTAATAAAAAATTAAAAAATCTGAATAAAAAAATTGAAACCCTTCACAAAGAAATGCAGCTTTTGGTTGATGGCGAATTAGCAACAAAAAATAAATTTGGAATCTTTCTTTCCCCACAACACTTTAAAGTCGGCGGGCTCATTATGCCTGAGAATAGTTTTATTCTGATCACTGACTTAGAATCCCATATGATTGAGAAAGCTCCTTTCACTTTTCTAGAGCGCATGAATAATCTCAGAAATTCTAAACTCAATGATCTGCTAAAGTTTTTAGAAGGTTCTAAGTTTTATTTTACCAAGGCCCTTACGGAAGCCAACGATGATGGTACTTATCCTGAAACTGGTTATGGGACACTTCCACAAATCTTCAAGGGAAAGTCAGAGTTTTTAGAAATAAGAAAAGATCAAACTCACTTTGTGATGGTGGCAGAACCAAACACCGATGGCTTTCTTTGTTATCTTGAGAAAGGTGAAACTTACGTGAACACTGATTGCCTAAGCCTGTTTTAGTCCATTCTAACGACAGTTTGGAATTCCACTTAAAAATCCTTTATAAGCCTTCTTAAACGACTTTCCGTAATCACTTATAGCGCAATATTGAGTTAAGCAGCGGTTCTGTTCTTGCGTCTTAAACACTAATTCACCATTGGCTTTCACAAGTCGAAGAATACCAACAGCAAAATGAAAAGTTGGTGTTACTCGCTCAATCCCTTCAAGTTCTAAGCGATAGCTTGCCTCATCTTGCGAATACACTTCAATATAATTTTTCGGTCCAATCACAAGATTAAAATCAAACATTATTGAATAGCCAGAGTCATGGAGAAATTCTTTTTTAGGGATGAAGATATGGCAATTGGCGAAGGAGTTATAAGAGATTAAGAGTAAAAGTGATGTAGAGAGTATTTTCATAAGAACCTCGTTTTTATTATTAACTTATTATACAAAAAAAAGACCCTCTTTCGAGGGTCTTTTTCCATAAGTTATCTTTTTTAAGAATTATCTTAAGATTTCTTCTGATTAATTTTCCATGTAGCTTTGCTCTTTGTAACCTTTTGCGATTAAAGCAAATGCTAAAGCAAAAATTCCCATGATAGCAGCGAAGAAGTAAAACTGAGCTGCACCAGAGAAGATGTTAATTTTAGCTACGTAAGCTGTGAACATGTTTCCGAAGAATACTGTCAACAACCACATAGACATAATTGTTGATTTCATTGAACGAGGAGCTTGAGTATAAGCAAACTCTAATCCAGTGATTGAAATCAATACTTCAGCCATAGTGATAATGAGGTATGGGAAGAACTGCCACATAACATTTAGTTTCATTCCGCCATCGATGAAGTGCTGAAGAATGGCGACAAGAATAAAAGAGAAAGCAGCAACAAACATACCGATTGTCATCTTACGAAGTGGAGATAGCTTGAAGCCCATTTTTTCACATGCTGGGTAAAGGCCCAATGAGAAAATTGGAATTAATGCCATAACCATGATTGGGTTTAAAGCAGCAATCTGAGAAGCCTCAAGTTGCATTCCCATAAAGTTTAAATCCATTTGAGTTGCTTGAATAACCCAAGTAGATCCGTGTTGATCAAATAATGCCCAGAAGAAAGTCACCATAGTAAAAGTCTTACCAACATTCATGGCCGCTTTAACTGCATCCACGTGCTCTTGTTTATGACCTTCGTATTTAGCAGCATCAAGGAAAGAGTCCTCTGCTTTACGCTTACTTTGTGCTTTGAAAGCAGAAATAATCACAGACATTGTTGAATGAGGATTCTTGCCAGATGGTGGAACGTGTACGTAGTGCTTGCGTCCCATCCAGAATGTAACAGTAGCAATGAACATCAAGATTCCTGGAATCCCAAATGCCCAACCTGGTCCGTAATATTTTAGCGTCCAAGGAGTTACTAAGGTTGAAAAGAAAGATCCAAAGTTAATCATGAAGTAGAAAAGTTCGAAAACTTTTCTTAACAATTCACCTTGATTGGCTTTGAATTGGTCACCAACGTGAGCCGATACACAAGGCTTAATACCACCAGCACCAAGAGCGATAAGCCCTAGCCCCCAGTACATTCCAGCCTTATCTTCAAATAATGCCAGAACCAAATGTCCTAAGCAGTAAACGGTCGATAGATAAAGAATTGTTTTATATTTTCCAAGAAAACGGTCAGAAATGTATCCACCCAAAACTGGGAATAAATAACAAGCTCCTGCGAATAAATGGTAAAGAGAAGTTGCTTCAGATTCAGTGAAAAGAAGATATTGAATCATGAATACAACGAGAATAGATCTCATCCCGTAGTATGAATATCGTTCACATGCTTCATTTCCTACGATGTACTTAATTTGTGGAGGATACTTGTTGCTGTTACCGGCAACACCATTAGCGTTCAGGGTAGCTTCCATTGACTGTCCTTTGTTTGAGCTATTCTATTCGTCAGTTTCACTTGTGTCTGTTGCATCTGCTTCGAGGTCATATTTAAAAGCGCGAGGTCTTTTTCCTCCGCCTTGAATTTTTGCTTTACTTGGGTCGTTTTCTTCGCCCTTTTCCCAGTGCTTGTGCCATTTACTATCGGTATCTTTTTTGGCTTCTCTTTTAACAGCGCGATCGACTGCTTGCTTTTCTACATCAGCTTTTTTTTTTAACAGCGGCTTCTTCACAAATTTTTTGTTGGCAGTCTTCATTTGATCCATTGTTTGGTTATGCCTACTGATGTCGATTGTTACATCGCCGGTACAGCGGGTCTGGCAGCTCATTCTTTCTTTTGTAATATGAAAAACGTTTCCTAAAAGTTTTAGTTCTCCAAAAGTAGCAGGAGTTAAGTTCGCCTCTCCAGTATGGACTTTGATGACACAATCCGAGCAGCTTGCAACTCCACCGCAACTTGATTTCACATAGTGGTTATTATCTTTGAGGGCCTTTAACAGTGTCGTCTCTTCATTAACTGAAAAAGCTTCACCACTTGGCCATAAGGTCACCTTAAAGGTCGACATACTACACCTGTTGTTTGGACTAAAGGATTGCCTTTAGTTGTTTCTCAAGGGCCCCTAGGACCTTATCTTGAAATGGTCTCAAAAGCAGAGAGAGTTTTAGATCAACTTCGGCATGATTGTCTAGGAACTTCATCGATAGGTCGAAGCCCATTCCTGAAGCTTTGATTTGATTTTTCTCTTTCATATAATCAAGAGCAGCTTTCACTTTGAATTTCTCAAGAGTTTCCGGCGTAATATTCTGTTTTACCGTATCAAAAGCACCCATCGCATCTTTAACTTTGCTGTACTCAACTTTAATCCCCATGAAAGTCTCCTTTTCTAAATGAATAACACTCTATTTTTGACCGGTTGAACCGAAGCCACCAACCCCGCGACTCGTGGAGTCAAGTTCTTGGACAGGGGTAAAACTGGCTTTGTAAACCGGCGCAAATACCATCTGAGCTATGCGGTCACCGTGCTTTATAGTTTCACTAATTTTACCTAAATTACCAAGAATAATTTTAAGTTCTCCTCGGTAATCACTATCGATAGTACCTGGACTATTGACCACTAAAAGTCCGGTTTTAAGAGAGAGTCCAGAGCGAGGCCTAATTTGTAATTCAAATCCTTCCGGTATCGCCATTTTAAGCCCTGTTGGAATCAAAATGCGCTCCATGGGCTCAATCACCACTTCACCACCAGGAGCAAGCATGGCCCTAACATCCATCCCAGCAGCGCCAGCAGTTTCGTAAGCAGGCAAAACAAATGTTTGATCGTAATGTTCCAAGAAAACAATTTTTACATTTATCATAATTCCCTAAGCATTATTTTAATATCAGACTTGAAAAACCACTCTCGAGCATTGATTGAGTCACAAATTTAATTCGCTCATCCGTCACTTCTTTAACAATTTTTGAAATTTCTTTAAAGGAAAGAATATGTGAGCGGTAGAGTTCCCCTCTTCCCATGTGTTGATTAATTTCATCCATATCGTCAAAACTCATTTCCCAGCTAGAAAGAATTTGTCGCTTACAAGCAATTAATCTTTCTTCGCCAATCCCGTTCAAAGCCACATCAGCAAAGATGTCTTTAATCTTAACTTGAATCTTATTGATATTTTTTTCTCTGGCGGTTAACCCCATCACCATCGAACCATTATCTGAAAAGTTATTGATGTAAGAGGTAATTCCATAAACCAACCCTTCATCTTCACGAAGAGCTTTAAAGAAACGGGAACTCATCCCTTCCCCCAAGTAGTGATTTAAGATCATAAAGTCAGCACGGTAATCACAATCGATAGGTCCCGTCTTACAGGTTAAAAAGAGATAAGGATTTTCCGTATCTTTTTTCATCACTTCACGAAATTGATTGATTGATCCAATTCCAGTGAGCATTTTACGACGATAAGGCTTATGCTTTTTGGTTAAACGGTAACGAGTAAAAACTTCACTGAGAAGCTTTGAATATTTATCTGCCTTATTATCACCCACCATAGAGATAACCATCTTGTGGGGAACAAAATGTTCTTCATAAAAATGTGTAAGTTTTTTAATAGTGAAAGAAGAAACAGATTTAATATTTCCGGCAATTGGATGACCCAGATCAACCGGAAAACTTTTAGAAAAAACTTTTTCTTCTGCTTCAAGTTCATGATTGTCACGGTCTTCACGGATTTCTTGAAGGACAACATTCTTTTCTTTATGAAACTCATCTTGGTTAAAAGAAGGTGAAAAAATTAAATCCAAAAAGAGTGGGAGTATTTTAGGCAAATCAGAAGCCAGGCAGGACAAATCAAAACACACATATTCTTTGGTGGTGTAAGCGTTGAGTTCTCCTCCCATACTTTCCATGAGTGTAAGTAACTCCGTTCCTTTAATGGCAGATCCGCCTTTAAACATCATGTGTTCAAGTAAATGGGCTAACCCGTGTTCGTCTTTTTTTTCATCACGTGATCCGGCCACAAACCAAACACTAACTACAACTCCTTTGGTACGTGCTGTTTTATGATGTAAAAAAACTGCCCCATTGGAAAACTCTGAACGAGTTATATTTCCGCGTTCGAAGTGACGTAAAGTTTTTAAAGAATAGTCGACCATACTTCCTTATAAATAGAAAAGGGACCCGTAGGCCCCTTTTCTATTTGAAATTAAGCTTTTTTCGGTAGAGGTGCGATGGCCTTGATGGAAAGTTTAATTTTTCCAAAACGGTCAATTTCCATCACTCTTACTTTTACTTCATCGCCTTCTTTTAAGTATTGATTTACATCACTTACTCTTTCATCAGCGATTTCAGAAACGTGTACTAAACCAGAGACGCCATCAGCGATATCAACAAAGGCTCCGTATTCTTTTACTGTAACAACTAGTCCCACATATTCACTACCAATTTTTGGTCCGTTGATTTGCATATCAACCGTTGCGATACACGCTTGAATTTTATCTGTGTCTTGACCAAGAACTTTCACAAGTCCTTCTTCAGTCACTTCCATTGTAACACCGAAGTTAGCTTGAAGAGCTTTTATGTTTTTCCCGCCTGGACCAATAAGTGCACCGATTTTGTCATTTGGAATTTGCACTGTGTACATCTTCGGAACACCAGTTTTAAATTCTGTACGGTGAGTTTTAATGGTTTTATTCATTTCTCCAAGAATGTGTAAACGGCCTTTTTTCGCTTGGTCTAAAGCTTCAGTGAAAATCTGCTCAGTAATACCAGTAATTTTGATATCCATTTGGATAGCTGTAATACCTTTTTCAGTACCAGCTACTTTAAAGTCCATATCACCTAAATGATCTTCATCACCTAGAATATCGGTAAGAATTTTATAAGCTGAACCTTCTTTAATTAATCCCATTGCAATCCCTGCAACTGGAGAACTTAGAGGTACACCAGCATCAAGTAGCGCCATTGTTCCTGCACAAACTGAACCCATTGAAGAAGAACCATTTGATTCTAAAACTTCACAGTTCACTCTCATTGTGTAAGCAAAATCTTCTGGCTTTGGAAGAACCATCTTGATCGCTCTTTCTGCTAAATTTCCGTGACCTAATTCGCGTCGTCCAACACCACGGTATCCGCGGGCTTCACCAACTGAGAAAGGAGGGAAAGTGTAGTGTAAGTAAAAACGTGAGTAGCTTAAACCCGTCATGGTATCAGCCATTTGCTCGCCTTCAGCTCCACCGATAGTCACTGCACTCATAACTTGAGTTTCACCACGTGTGAAAAGAGCAGAACCGTGAACTCTTTTAAGAACATCAGTTTCTGTTTCAATCATACGTACTTGGTCCATCTTACGACCACCGATACGTTTACCTTCAGTGAGAATGTCGTTTCTCATCATTTTATAAAGAAGTTCATCAACACCTTTAGCAGCTTGTTTTTTGAAATCTGTTTTTTCTTCTAGACCAAACTTAGTGTGGTCAGCTTTCATCGTTTCAGCGATCTTCTTGATAAGAGATTGAGTTGCCACAGTTCTTTCTTGTTTTGGAACAATTGAAAGGATGTTGCGTGCATCTGCATTGAAAGTGGCAGAAAGAGTTGTCATGAAAGCAGCATTAACATTAGCAGATTCAAAAACACGTTTTTTCTTTCCAGCAGTCTTACCTACTTCGTCCATTAAGTTACAATATTGTTTAATGGCATCATGACCAAATTTAATAATTTTTAACATGTCCGTTTCAGAAACTTCAGCACACTCACCTTCAAGCATTAAAATAGCGTCGCGAGTAGCGGCCATCACAACTTCAAGATCTGAACCGTGCTGTTGTTCTGGAGTCGGATTTAAAACCAATTCGCCGTCTAAACGAGCTATTTTACAAACGCCCAGTGGCCCTGCAAATGGAATGTCTGAAACTTGAAGTGCGGCAGCAGCTGCAAGGCCAGCAAGAACTTCAGCGTCACCTTTACCGTCATAACTTATTACCAAAGCTTGAACAGTTGTTTCGAACATGTAGCCTTCAGGAAAAAGTGGACGAAGAGGACGATCGATTAAACGAGAGTTTAAAATTTCTTGATTAGAAGGACGACCTTCACGTTTTAAATATCCACCAAGAAATTTTCCGGCAGCATAAAAGCGTTCAGTATAGTCTACTGTAAGAGGGAAAAAATCTTGGCCATCTTTCATTTCACGGGCAGAACAAACAGTACAAAGTACTTGAGTTCCATCCATAGTAATGAGGGCAGCACCGTCAGCTTGCTTAGCAAGGCGACCTGTCTCGACAGTAAGCTCGCGCCCACCGTACATCATTTTAAATTCTTTCTTGTTGTTCAGCATGAGTACTCCTTAAAACGTACAATACGTTGTTATCATTTTTGCAAAATGTTTAAGGAGAGGAGGGAATTTAAAGAATATATCAAAAAGAAGTTTTTCCTTTTTCATATATCCCTTAAAATCCAGACTACTCTCCCCATTCCATTCTTTAATTAATTATAGACAAAAAAAAAGGGGTCTGTAGACCCCCTTTTTATTATTTTCTTAAGCCAAGCTTAGCAATTAAGTCTGTATACTTTTTCTCATCCGTTTTCATTAGGTAAGAGAGGTATTGTTTACGTTGACCAATCAGCTTCATTAAACCTCTTTTAGAAGAATAATCGTGCTTGTGTGATTCAAAGTGGCCAGAAAGGTTTTGAATTCTTTCAGTAATGATGGCTACTTTTACTTCTGGTGAACCAGTGTCTTTTGGAGTTTTACCAAAAGTCTTGATTAGTTCTGCTGTTTTTTCTTTCGTGATCATAATGTTTTCTCCGTTGTCCAAGTATCAAAATTATTTTTGAAACCGAGAGCAAGGACTAATGGTCTCTGATTGGGTGATCAAAGCCTATAAAATCCAATGTCTTGTGGGGTGAAATTTAGCGAAGAAAGTCCGCCATGTAAACCTTTAATTTCTGAATAAGGCGCTCTTCAACCTGGCGAATGCGTTCTCTTGACACACCGTATTCATCGGCAATACTTTGAAGACTGTCAGGCATTTCGTTTAGAAGTCTCTTGGTGAAGATCTCGCGATCTCTGTCTTTTAAAGTACTTAAGAAATTTTCAAGTTGTTCATGAAGGATAGAAAGCCCCTGTTCATTGGCCAGTTTATCATCTATTTCCAGTTCATCTGAAGCCATCATATCACCCAGGGTATCTTTGGATTCTGGGTTTGGTCGTTTATCGAGACTCACCTCACCGCTCATTGGATGGAGTCGATTTTCCATTTCAACCACGGCTTTTTCTGAGACATCAAGTGTTTCTGCTAAAAGTTTTGTATCAGGATTAATGCCCATTTGTAATAAGCGTTCTTTTTCTCGCATTAGATTATAGAAAAGTTTTTTCTGTTCAGCAGTTGTTCCAACTTTCACCATGCGAAAGTTATCTAGGATAAATTTTAGAATATAGGATTTAATCCACCAACTGGCATAATAAGAAAGCTTAGCGCCTTTACCTGGGTCATACTTTGAGACAGCTTTCATTAATCCAATATTACCTTCCTGAATTAAATCCAAAACATTTTGGTAAGCATGACGGTACTCGAGAGCAATTTTCACGACTAAACGTAAATTTGCTCGCACCAAAGTTTTAGCCACTTCAATATCACCGGTTTGAACTAACTCACGAGTTAACTTTTGCTCTTCTTCAACAGTTAGAAGATCGTAACGACTAATTTCCCTAATATACATATCAAGGGAATCAATACTTTTGATGGTTGTGCTGGAGCGCTTGGTGGGAAGTTGATGCTCTGTTTGTTTATTTTTTTTTGAACGTACGGTAACTGGTGTGAAATTTTCTTCTATGGCCTGATCGTCATCAATGACAATTTCATCATCATCCACGACCGAAACTTTAGTACTTGGCTTAGAGGTTTTGAGCGGAACTACTTCCGGATTGTGCACTGTCTTGCTGTTTTTTACTTTTTTCATATAGTGGTTTCGTTTTTGCTCGATAGTTCATGTATTTTAGGGCAAAAACACCATACCTGAATTCAAGAGGAATGGAAATATCGTCAGTACTTAATTCCGCAAAGTAATTTCCTTGATATAAACGAAACTGCTCAAGTAACTCAATCGCTACTAAACGAGGAAGCCCTGCATTCCAAGGGGAAATCATTAATGATTTTTGCATCTTCTCTATTTGAGGCAAGAGGTGATTGACCATATCAGCAATCACCACTTCAGCAGTTTCATTAGTAGTCGTATTCATATATTCATTTCGAACCCAACGCATATAAGATTTGTTCAATTTGAGATCATAAATGAAACCAATCTTATCGTTTAAGACTGTAGTCTTATCAAACTCACCTAAAGACAAATCAACTTGAACTTTAAAGCTTGGGTTTAAGAAAAAATAATAAAAGCTTCGATCGACTACTGAAATATTGAGCGATTCTTCATAATAAAGTTCATGGGAAAATTCTTGATTGGAACTTAAGGCCCAATTATTCCAAGTTTCATCTACACCCAATTTAGCCACTTGAATAAAATCTTGATAATTTGTTACACCCATTAAAAAATCAGGTATACGGGTGATTAGTGCGATCAACTGCATTTGTGCAAACTTTTCTTCTTCCAATGTTTGATTATTGATCCATTTTTTAACATGCTCCTCTTGTTCCTTCATTTTATAATCTAAATCTCTAAAACGAAGACAATAGATTCGATTTAAGTCGCTAGAAATCTCCGGAGAGCCAATGGCACGTGGATAGTTACGATTAAATTCAAGCTCCTCTGCAGGTCTGCAAACGAGGTCACGACAAAGTACTTTGACCGTATCATTTGTTTTTACTTTCGATAGCTGTTTGAGATCATCATTATAACTTAGATTCACGCCTTCCATTAATCGATTTACAAAGGCCATGATGAAAGGATTTCGAAGCATCGGTGTCATTAATCTAAAATCGTTAGTATCCCCATCCCAAGAACAAAAACCTCGGAAAAGTTTTATGGTAGTCAAAAATTCGTTTTCTCGGGCCTTAAGAGACTCGCTGCTTTTTTTAATTTCTTCGGGGAATAATAAATTTCCTGCAGTAGTAGGAAGATTGAATTCATTTTCCGTTTCAAAACGTTTAAGAAGATTTTCTTTTAGATTTTTAAGACTTATGACTGATAAATTTTTAGAACAATAGTTACCAACTAGACGGTCTGTTAGATGGCCGAAATCATCATCGCTAAAGTCCAATAACTTGGCATATTTACCAATCGCTCTGGTGGTTAAATCAAGTCCAACATACTGAAGTGTACTAGCAATTGAAGCAACCGCTGTACGCTCCTTCCATGCTTCAGAGTAGTAAATTTTGTCTTGAGCGGAACAACTACCTGCAAGTCTTTCACCCTCAAGAATAAAGCCGCTAAAAAGCCTTAATTCGTGTCGGTTTTGAATGAAGCCTTCGCTTTGTTTTTTACTAAAGACAAGATCAAGAGGATCTTTTTGGAAATCTTCATTCACTTTACCTAACAGCGCTCCTTCAATGGGAACTAAGGCCCAAATTTGGCTGCAACAAGTGATTAATATTAATCCAAGTATTTTTTTAAACATAAGTCTTCTTTTATTCCTTAACTCTATCGGTGATCCTGCCGAAAATTCTTACATGAAATTTATTGGACTTATTTTCTTGAGTATTCTCATCGGGAATGCGTGGAGCCTGGAGAAACTACCCTCTCAATTGGAGATGAAAACCCGCGCTCAAAATAAAGAAGTAGCAGATCTCGTTAGCCAACATCAAAAACTTGGTGAAATTAAGTATTATATTATAAATGGTGAAACGAAATTGGCCCGTCGAGAGCTCTTGAAGATTGATAGTCAATCACCTTTGGCCGCCATTATAAAAGACCGCTATCTTGCCCTTCTCCATTTTATCGAGGGAGAACATGAACTATCTTTAAAACTTCTCGGAAGTTACACTTTCTCAACAGATGTTGCTTACGGAAAAGTTTGTTTGCTAAAAATTATGAATCTTCTCATTTTAAACAAGTCTAATACTCTGAAAGATGAATTTTCACGTTGTTCAAAAATGAACAATAATTATACTCAATCTTATGACTGGATCACAAGTCTCATCAATCTAAAATTAAAAGATCAAAATTTGTTATCAGGTAAAAAGATTGCAAGAGATATCGAGTTCACTCATGAATTACCGACACTAAAAATTTGGTTAAAGCTTGCCCTTTTTTTAAATAAGGAAGAATTGGTCTTACCACTTATTTCGAATTTACCGATTGAGGCTTATGAAAATCAAGAAATGCGTGAGCTAATCGGTTTCATTTACTATCGCAAGAAAAAATTTAAAAGCACCATGAATTTCATCGAGGATTTGTCGACTCCTAACTCAGAAAACGTGAAGGGGAATATCTATTTAGAGAAAAAGCAATATGAATTAGCTTATGGACAATTTAAGTTAGCACTCTCTAAAAAACAAAATTCTTATAACGCCATTGAGCGCTCACTTCCATTGGCTTGGCTTCTTAATCAGTGGGATGATGGTCTTGAGCTATCACGTAAAATTATTCTCAATGATCGTAATGAGGCACAAAGACTAACATTAGAGGCAGCATTTCTTAACAATCTAAAAAAATATGATGAGGCTGGAAAAAGTTTAGAGCGGGCCCAAGGTTTTTTTGGCAATCATCCTCCTAAAGAATTGGCACAGCTTTATGCATATGTTTCAATGATGAGGGAAGACCAATATACATTCAAAAAATATATCCATCATGCCTGTGAAGAAAGTGACGGAATTTCTTGCTGGATGATTTTGAGTAATCAAGTCTGGGAAGATTTCACTAAAACCATTAAACGTGAAGATCCACTTAATTTAGGACAAGAGTTAACCCTCGATGCTCTTAAAGCCAAAGTAGAGCTTGATCCAATTCAAGATTCGCGCAAAATTGACCAACGCGACATCGAAGAATTAGATGAAAGCACTGCCAGTTTGGTAAAGAAAAAATAGATTCAATAAAATGATGAAGAAGTAATGCCTTTCTAGGTAATTTTTTGCATAATAGGACTCAAATAGGAAGGGGCTTTTTTATGCATAAATTTATTATTTTCATTTTACTTCTATTAACTTTCAATGTTTGGAGTCAGGTACCTTCTCCGACTCCTTTCGTAAAACCAGTGCCAGCAAAAAATTCAGGAGTGACAGATTGGGAAGTACTTCTAGGGCTCGATCTTAAAACTGGTAAAGCCGATGCAAAAGTTGAAAAAATACTAGGAAAGAAAATCAAACTTTTAGGTTTTATGGTTCCTCTTGATTATGATGACCGTTCAATCAAAGAATTTATGCTTCTTCCCACTCCACTTTCTTGTACGCACGTTCCCCCACCTCCTCAGAATCAAATCATCCTCGTGAAAATGAAAAAAGGAACGAAAGGAGCATACTTCTGGGGTCCCGTTTATACTGAAGGAATTATCACCGCTGCTAAAAAAGATAAAAACATGACCGAAGTTCCATCCTACGAAATGGTAGGAGAATCAATTGTTGAGTACAAGGCCACGGATGGAAGTGTAAAGGTTCATAACAACTAAGGATTCCTCATGATATGGCTTAGCCTTTTATTGTCTCTATTCGCACAAGCGGAAATGAAACACGAACACGGAGTGGGAGAACTTTATATTGGAGTTGCTGGTAAGAAATTGGCGGCTATATTAACTATCCCCGCCGATTGTATTATTGGATTTGAATACGAACCTAAATCGACAAAAGATATTGAAATTCAAAAACAAAAAACTTTGGATTTAGAATCATCCGTACATAAAATTTTGAAATTAGATGAATCGCTAAAATGTCAGCTAGAAAAAGCCAATAGTCTCATTAAGCGTGAACATAATCATGGTGAATATGCTCTTACCGCTTCCCTTGTTTGTGAGAAAGAGATTCAAGGGACAAAACTCAAAATCAATTTTAAAGACTATTACTCAAAAATTAAAAAGATAAATTTGAATTTGGTGACAGATAAAAAAAGTCAGGCCATCAGTTTTGCGAAAGGCCAAGGCGAAATAGTTATCCCTTAAGAACTTATGACAAAGACAAATGCTATTTACCTTAAAGATCTTCAGTTTAGCTACGGCAAAAACATTATCCTCTCTATTCCTGAATTGAGTGTTCCCATTGGTGAAAGCCTTTTTCTTTACGGCCCCTCAGGTTCGGGTAAATCAACGCTGCTCAATTTACTTTTAGGAGTTCACTTACCGCAGACTGGATTACTTGAAATCATGGGACATAATTTAAGCCTATTGAGTACCAGTGAACGTGACCATTTACGTGGAGAAAAGATGGGAGCAATCTTCCAATCTTTTAACCTTATTCCCTTCTTAACTGTTGAAGAAAATATATTGTTACCTTTAAAAATTAATGCCCGAAGAAAAGTTCGAGTTAAAGATTTAAAGGGAGAATTAGAACTTTTATTAGAACATCTAAAATTAGCCCCTTTGAGAAAAGAAAAAGCTCAAAGCTTAAGTGTCGGCCAACAACAAAGAGTGGCTGCCGCCCGGAGCCTTATAGGATCTCCTGAAGTGATTATCGCCGATGAACCGACTTCAGCTTTAGATTATGATCATAAAGAAGCTTTTATTGAATTACTCATGAAAGAAAAAGAGCGTACCGGAGCGACATTAGTTTTTGTTAGCCACGATCAAAATCTAAAAAAACTTTTTTCTCGCGAAATTGATCTGACCTGCTTAAATCAAGTGATTAAAAAACACGAGGTTTGGTCATGAATATTATATGGTTGGCTTTTCGCTCTTTTAATTCCAGAAAACTGACAACTTTTCTGACTGCCCTTACATTGGCACTTTCAGTTAGTCTATATCTGATGGTAGGACGAGTTAAGTCTTCTAGTGAGAAGAGTTTTCTCAATACCGTCAGTAAAGTTGATCTGATTGTTGGTGCCAAGGGCGGTAGTCTTGAACTTTTGCTCTATAGCGTTTTTCACTTGGGAAGTGCCACCAATAATATTGCCTATCAAAGCTTTGAAAAATATCAAAAGCATCCTCAAGTTGAAGCCCTTATTCCCATCTCCTTGGGAGACAGTCATAAAGGTTACCGAGTGGTCGGTACCGATCAAAATTTCTTCCAATATTATCGTTTTCAGGGCGATAAAAACTTAAGTTACAATCAAGGTGGTCAATTTAACAAACCACTTGAGTTAGTTTTGGGAAGTGAAGTGGCAAAGTCACTTCAATATATGATAGGGCAAGAAATTCACCTCAGTCATGGAGTGGATGAGGCTGGCATAATAAGCCATGATGAATTTACTTTTAAAATCGTTGGTATTCTAAACCCTACTCACACACCCATTGACCGCTCAGTATACGTTCCACTATTAGGATTAGAAGTTATCCATGCAGACTGGCAAGAAGGTTATAAAAAAGAACGCTCTGGTGAACTTGATTTTTCAACGCTCAAAATTTCTTCTTTAACTTCCTTTATGGTAATTGCGAAAAATAGAATTGCTACACTTTTTCTAAGACAATCGATTGTCACTGACCCCGATTTTGATTTAATGGCTATCATTCCCGGAATTGAACTCTCAAATATGTGGCAAGCCTTGTCCTACTTAGAAAAAACAATGAATGGAATCTCTGGGCTAGTTATCGTTATTGGTTTTCTTTCGATGATGATTGTTTTATTTCATTCGCTTGAGAGCAGAAGACGTGAAATGGCTATTTACCGAACATTGGGAGCCAGTCCGGTAACAATTCTCACTCTCCTCATACTAGAGTCTGGTTTTTTAACTCTAATAGGAAGTTTGCTCGGAATCTTACTTACAAATAGTTTAACCCTGATCGCGCGCCCACTTATTTATCAGCAGTTTGGACTTTATCTTAATATTCCTTCAATCTCCCAAGAAGAACTACTATTTCTGTTAAGTTTTGTGAGTCTTGGAACAATGATTGGAATTATTCCTGCCCTAAAGGGTTACAAGAATACTTTAAGGGATGGATTAATGGTGAAGCTATGAACACAGTTCAGTATATCGAGAAAAACTTTGAAAAAGCTCTGGTTAATGTAAACGGCGAAATTTTGAAGCCAGAGCTGGCTACCATTTCCGTCTTTGATCGAAGCTTTCTTTATGGAGATTCAGTTTACGAAGTGACACGCTCGTATGGTGGAAAAATTTTCGCCCTTGATGAACATTTAGAGCGTTTGTGGAACTCAATGGAAATTCTTTCTCTGAAGCCTACTATATCTCAATCAGAGCTTACTCAGGAAATCCTTAAAACGTTCAAGGCTTTTGCTCATCCTGATTGCTACATTCGAATTATTATTACAAGAGGTGTTGGTGAAATTGGATTAGATATAAGCAAAGTTCATCACAATAATGTTGTTATAATCATCAAAGAAATTCTTCCTAACCCTGCCCATTGGTACACACATGGTGTGGACTATATTGTGGCAAAAACAAAAAGAATGCCCAAAGATTCGCTCAATCCGATGGCCAAAACAGGCAACTATCTCAATTCCATTCTAGCACTTCTAGAAGCGAAAAAGTTGGGTGCCTTTGATGCCCTTCTTCTTGATCATGAAGGCTATGTCACGGAAGGAAGCACCAATAATATTTGGATGGTAAAAAATAATAAAGTATTCACTCCAAGTTCAGAAAGAGGAATCTTAAAAGGAATTACCCGAGATTTCATTTTATCTTTCCATCAAAAATCAAATATCGAAATTCAAGAAAAAGACTTTTTCCTTGATGAACTCTTAGCGGCCGATGAAGTCTTTATGACTAGTTCCCTGAAAGAAGTCGTCCCTATTATCAAAATTGATCAAATGATTATTGGTAAGGGCAAACCAGGACCAATGACACAAAAATTACATCAACTCTATCAACAAGCTATTAATAACTTCATTACCAAAGGAACAACATGAAAAGTTTAATCCCCTTGTGCCTACTTCTTTCTTTTAACCTCTATGCCAAGCCAGCTAAAAAAGCGGCAAGCGCACCAGCGCCTGCAAAAAAAGAAGAAAAAGTTGTTGCGACTCCCACTGCAGCTCCTAAAGTAGAAGGGAATCCAATCGTTGTCATTGATACCACTTCAGGAGAAATAGAGTTAGAACTTTTTCCAGCCAAAGCTCCTATTTCAGTCGCGAACTTTCTTAGTTACGTCGAAAAAGGTCACTACAATGGAACTATTTTCCACAGAGTGATTAATGGATTTATGGTTCAAGGTGGTGGTCTAGATAAAAATATGAATGAAAAGAAAGTTGGTTCTCCCATTAAAAATGAAGCCACGAATGGTCTTTTGAATGAGGCTGGAACTGTCGCTATGGCACGTATGAGTGCTCCTGATTCAGCAACTGCTCAGTTTTTTATTAACGTAGAAAACAATTCATTTCTTGATCACAAAGATAAAGATCAAGGTTTCGGGTATGCTGTTTTCGGAAAAGTAAAAAGTGGTATGACAGTTGTGAACAAAATCAAAATGGTCAAAACGGGAAATGTGAAAGGATATGATGATGCGCCATTAGAGGCGATTGAAATTAAAAGTATTAAGAAGAAATAATAAAAATAGGCTCCGGAAGGAGCCTTTTTTATATGCAAGTAGTTTGTTTAATTTGTTCCATCCAACAATCACCTAAATTATTTCGGTGCATTTCCACTATATAACTACAAGTTGATGTTTCAGCGCTTACTGCAGGAATTCCTTTCACCTCAAAAGTCATAGTAAAGGTTTCATCATTTTGTGAAACCAGTTCGACTTCAGGTTCTTGGCGGATAATATTTCTACTTCCAAACGAGATCAGCGCTTGTCCTTCAGCGATCGCCAAAGCTTTATCGGAACATATCCCAATAACAATCTTTTCTTTGGCAAAATCTTTTGCTGCCAAAGTTGAAAGAGTAATTAACAAAATAGCCAACACGGCTAAAAGTTTTGATAGCTTCGTCATAGTTTCCTTTAAAAAGTCCCTAAGTATTCTTAGTGACTCTAGTAAACCCTTGAACTGACTGGCAATGGCTCCTTGTAAAATTTCCATCATTGCTTGCGAATTCTAGGGTTTGGCCATAAAAAGGTGTGTTTCAAAATTGAAGGGAATTCTCTAAAATTTGGTGTGGGCTAAGGACATCTTAGCCTTGTCTAGCACTGCATTCGCTGATATCACTGCTTATTCTCATCTAAGTAGAATTCATATTTGGATAGTAACCACGGCGCCGAATTTAAACTGGCAAAAATTTTAATTAAACTTCACTTTTTGGATTGTAGGCGAAAAGCTCGCGAGCGTTTTTTGCCAACTCCAACAGTTCTGGAGCTGGAGTTTTCGGCATAACAACTTTTAATTTTACGATTAAGTTGCCGGCTTCATCACCCTTTCCGACACCCTTTCCTTTTAATTTTAATTTTGATCCTGTGGTGACTCCAGAAGGAACTTTAAGCATCACTTGGCCCTGTAATGTTGTTACAGGAATCTCAGCGCCTAAAAGAGCATCATAAAATGTGATAGGAACTTCTGTCAGAAGATCTTTACCCTCGCGAATAAAATCTGGATGATTCCGGACACGAATTTCCACATAGGCATCACCTGCAGGGCCTTCGCCTACACCAGCTTGCCCCATGCCCTTAAAGCGCAAACGTTTTCCAGACTCAATACCTGGGGGAATTTGCACCTTGAGTGACTTCTGTTGTGGTAGGGTAATGGTTTTTTCTCCGCCCAAAGCGGCTTCAGCGAAATCCACTTCCATGGTGTACAGAGAATCTTCTCCCTTGGTATTTCTTCGTCTAGACGAGTTTCGACCGCCACCACCGAAAAGTCCGGAAAAGACATCTTCATCAATCCCCATATCCCCGAAAGAGAAATTGAAACCACCGGCTCCGCTACTATTTCGACCTGAACGCTGACGATTCATTTCTTCATACTGTTTTTGATACGTATCTTGTTTTTGTTGATCAGTTTCTCCTCGATCAAATTTTGAGCGGTCTTCGGCATTTCCAATTAAGTCAAAGGCATGAGAAACCTCTTTGAATTTTTTTTCAGCCTCTGCATTTCCAGGATTTAAATCTGGATGATGAACTTTCGCTAGCTTTCGATAAGCTTTTTTAATCTCATCCTGAGTAGCTGTGGCTTTCACCCCTAAAATTTCATATGGATTTGTCATATCATTCTACTTTGTTAGCTCAAACTATCATTTATAAGTACTGTTCTTAATATGGTATTGATTTTGACTTGTGCAAGGGTACCTAGCCGCCGAATAATCATTCGACGACAGGTCTTCAAATTGACGAGAATTTCCGACTTAGTTAAGAGGTTTCATCTCTTTGCCATCAAAATGGAAAATAACCTCTTTGTCATCATACTTTGTCCGTATGTTAATAGGTCTTTTCCAAAGAGCAAAAATGTTTCTCATGGTATCGCTTGCGTAAGAAACATCAAGGTCAACTCCATAATGGACATGGGTCAACATCAGCTCTCCCCGGTTGGCAAAATTGGCATCTGTGATTTCGATCAGGGGTTGTCCGAAGTTGGTAAGACTGGTTAGAAGCTTAGACTTAATGGCCTTAAAATCCTTACTCTCAATTTCATTTCTTCCTGTTCTTGGATTGTATTTATAAGTAAAGATTTGCTGTCTTTCACAAAATTCTGGGGTTAAAAATTCATCGATGAAAGTAATGTCATTATGTGACTTTCTGACCTCGAAGATTTTCTCTCTTCCCTTCATCAGTTTACGGTCCCAATTAGCTTTTTCTCTCATATCAGTACAATCGTTGTAGTCCTTACCAAACTTTCCAGTATCCCAACGATGCTCAATATCTCTTAAAAGCTCTATTCCAACTTTGTAAGGGTTTAAACTTTGTTTACTCATATACATGACACCAGCATGGTGATCAGCAAAATCGACGATTTCTGAAGGCTTTAAAGCTTTTTGAGTCATGATAGTCGAATGCCAATAAGAGGCCCAACCTTCATTAATAATTTTGGTCATTCTTTGCGGAAGAAAATAGTAAGCCTCTTCACGCAAACATCCTAAAATATCTGCCTGCCATTCTTCAATGGGTGAATACTCCATTAAAAATTTCATAACATCTCTAACTGGAGCTTCAGGAAACTTGCGACCAATTAATTTTTCAGGTTCAATAGGTTTTGGTTTTTTTGTGTCTTTGTTTTCGACATCTTCACGAAGCTTTGAACGCATAAATGATTTCAGCGCACTTGATCGATCATCTTTAACGTATCCATCATTTTCTTCTTCTTCACGAGCTTTCTCATTCAATTCACTTCTTCTGCGGGCCACATCTCTGGTTTCAAAAAGAGTCCCTACATCCAGTAATGTTTCAAGCGAGAGAACTCGGTCGATGAAAGCTTCAACTTGATCTTGACCATAGCGTTCCATATATCGACGGATCTTCGTTCCATGATTGGCCATCACATCCATCATTTTTCTATCAGTATGGGAAAACCAAGCATTATTTTTAAAAAAATCACAATGGCCATAAACGTGGGCCATCACAATTTTTTGATCAACGATATGATTGGCTTTTAACAAGTAAGCATAACAAGGATCTGTGTTGATAACCATCTCGTATATTTTCTGCATTCCGTAGGCATAGCCTTTGGAAAGCTGATCGTAGTCCATACCAAAACGCCAGTGAGGATAACGAGTCGGAAAGCCACCTTGAGCAGCTAAAATATTCACTGTATCATAGTCACAAACTTCAAAAATGGTTTCAAAGAAATCAAGTCCGTAAGACTTGGCATATCCTTCAATTTCAGTTTTTAGTTTAAGTAAATCACCTGAGATCGGTTCGGAGCGTTTCATTCTATCTACCTACTTGCCCTTGCCTAGAAATTCTTTGATTGAATCTAAGATTCCATCTTTATTTTTAATCTTAGATAGCACTACTTTTTCTTCATCTTTGCCATAATGGCTGATCAAGTCTTTATAAAATTGTCCCGAGCCGTAACGAGATTCAACTTGGCCGTAACAAAACATATTGGAAGCAGGCAGAATGGTTTTATCTAAGATTTCCAAACACAGTTTGGTATCGTCCTGAGACCAATTATCACCATCAGAGAAATGGAAAGGATAGATGTTCCACTCATTTGGATTATAATCTTTGTCGATAATTTCTTTGCACAGATTGAAAGCAGAAGAAATTAACGTTCCCCCCGATTCACGAGTACGAAAGAAAGTTTCTTCATCTACTTCTTTAGCGGTTGCATCGTGGATGATGTAACGAATTTCGATATCTTTGTATTGGCTCTTTAGCCATAAGTTGATCCAAAAAGATTCTGTACGTACGATCTCTTTCTGCTCATCTCCCATCGATCCTGAAACGTCCATCATGTAAATAACGACAGCAGAGTTATCGAACTCAATTTTAGAATCGCTTGAACGAAATCTAAAATCGGCACGGATAGGAACGACAGTTGGATTTTTAGGGTCATAAGTACCAGTAGCAATCTGTCGTTTTAGTGCTTCTTTATAAGTTCTTTTATAATGCTTAAGTGAGTCCGGACCTTTAGTCCCAATGGAAGTATATTTATCCACCACCGACTGCATTTGTTTTTTACCTTTCGGTTCAATGCGCGGAAGGGCTAATTCTTCTCCTAAAATGGCAGCTAGTTCTTCTACCGATAATTCAACATCAAGTTCCTTACTCCCTTCTCCTTGACCAGCTTCACCTTGTCCAGGTTGCCCGTTAGGATCAGGTTGTCCATCAACTGGGTCGCCCTGTTCGCCTTGACCTTGTCCCATTCCACCTTGGGATTTATCTCCGTATTTAAAACGAGGAGTATCAATCTGTGGCATGGGAATAGTGAACTTGTCTTTGCCTTTGGGCACAGCCATTTGTCCGTGAGAAATATACTTCCGAAGATTATCACGGATCTTACCCTTGATAATCTTACGGAAGCGAGCATGATCGCGTTTTATTGGATGATCCAAAGTGTCTCCTACGACTTGATTGAGTCGCCTTTAGCGAAGATTGAGGCTACGAAGTTTAGCGCATCGGTAGCGCAAATTTCACAGTAACCAAAATTCTTAATCAGTCTGGTCTTAACCACTTCGATTTTCTCTTGAGTCGCTTTATCAACAACATTTGAAATGATGGTGGTCAGTTTAATTGTGTCTTTTTGATCTTCAAAAAGTTTTAATTCAAGGGCACGGTGTAGACGTTCATTCATTTTGTAATCGAATGTTTTTCCTTCAATTGCAAGAGCACCGATATAATTCATGATCTCGCGACGAAAATCGTCTTTACGTGATTCAGGAATATCGATTTTTTCTTCGATTGAACGCATGAAACGCTCATCACTTTCTTCTAATTTATTAGAGTATTTGTTACGAATTTTTTCTTTCTGTGTATAGGCTTTAACGTTATCAATGTAGTTCGCACATAAAGTTTGAATAGCTGAATCATCGACAGAGATAGCTTTTTGCACATCATTTTTGACAATATCTTCATACTCTTGACGAGAAACAGCCAACATTTCACGATAATGATCTAATTGATCAGGGCTATTAATTAAAGCGTGGTGCTTAAGTCCTGCTTCAAGCTCATTAAAAACCATAAAAGGATTTAAACATCCAACATGAGAGTTTTTAACCAACGAGTTTGAAATCTTATCTTGAATATAACGAGGAGAAATACCTTCAAGGCCTTCTCTCACAGCTTCTTTACGAAGTTCCTTCACATTATCTTCATTGTAACCTGGAAGAGTTTTTCCATTATACAACTTCAATTTTTGAAGTTTAGTTAAATCAGATTTTTTAGGCTCTTCCATACGAGTTAAGATAGCCCAAGTTGAAGCCATTTCGATGGTATGAGGGGCAATGTGAATGTGAGGAATTTTTTCTGAGTTAAAATCCTTACGATAAATTTTTGTCTCTTGGTCTAATCGTGTAATATACGGAACATCAATCTTCACCGTACGGTCACGAAGAGCTTCCATGAACTCATTGCTTTGAAGTTTTCTAAATTCTGGCTCATTAGTATGGCCTAATATAACTTCATCAATATCAGTTTGTGAAAATTTCTTTGGTTTAATCGATTGCTCTTGAGATGCACCTAATAAATCGTATAAGAAAGCAACATCAAGCTTTAACATCTCGATAAATTCAACAATACCACGGTTTGCAATGTTAAATTCACCATCAAAGTTAAAAGCACGTGGATCAGAATCAGACCCATATTGAGCAATTTTACGATAGTTAATATCACCAGTTAATTCAGTAGAATCTTGGTTTTTTTCATCTTTTGGTTGGAATGTACCAATCCCTACTCTGTCTTTTTCAGAAAGAAGTAAGCGCTTCACTTTGATGTGATTCATGACCTTGGTCCAGTCACCATTATATTTCAACATATACTGTGTAAAAATATAGCGACATGCTGGGTTCAATTCACCTTTAATTTTAATTTTCTGACCAGACTTTCCTTTATTCATTTCTTCAATGAATTTAGCGCGCACTTCTTGAGGAATCAATTTCAGTGGCTCTTCATGCATCGGGCATTCGAAAATTTTTGCTCCGCCTAGAATGTCTGAAATTTCTGTGTCATGCCAATAATAGGTGTAAAGAGCACCATCATCAGTACGTGAGTAGTGTTCAAGACCTTTTTTAATCATACGTGAAATGGAAGATTTTGCTGATCCGACTGGTCCGTGTAAAAGTAGTACACGTTTTTCTGTCCCGTACCCTGCTGCTGCCGACTTAAAAAAGTTCACTAATTTCATTAAGTGGACATCAATTCCAAAAATGGCATCTTTACCATTTTCGATTGGGTCATCAAAGAAAGCATAACGAGTAATTTCTTTCTTGTATTCTGTGTAATTAGACATTCCATAAGACATAACCATATCGTGCACACGTTGGAAGGCGTTTCTTGTCACCTTTGGGTTTTGAGACACAATATCGATATAATCTTGAAAGCTTCCAGTCCAATTGAGATGGGAGAAATCCTTCGCGTTAAAATTCGAACTAATAAAATTGTTGATATTCATCTGGGCCATATTCACTCCTTAAAAACCTTAATATCTACTAATTGCGATTATATCTTACAAAAGTTATTTTCCCTAAGTGAATTTCCCACTTTTTATAATGCTGACTTGCACTGTTTCTGAGTGAAGAGCTCCACTATTGTCTTAAACTTTTTTTATCAAATTTCCTTTAACAAACTCACCTCTTAAGTCTAAGATATTCATAGTCTTTCTTAAATTTACCTCTGGAGATTAGCTTGACTATCATTTCAGCTGGCGCAACCGACATTGGCCGAAAACGTAAAACCAATCAAGATGCAATTTTTCTTAGTGATGAATTGCAATTTTACTTAGTGGCAGACGGTATGGGCGGTCATAGTGGTGGTGATATTGCTTCAGCTTTGACGGTAGAGCTTATGCCAGAATACCTTTCGAAACATATTACCAATGAGCCCAAAGAATTACTTCGAAATGCTGCCTTACACGTCAATCGCGGAATTTTTAGAAAAGCCTATGACACTCCCCAATTAAAAGGCATGGGTACTACCTTAGTGACTCATTTTTTTAAAGATGGGTCTCTGTTTGTCTCAAACGTTGGTGATTCTCGCTCTTACATGATCAATAACCGTTTGCTTTTCCAAATGTCGCGCGACCATTCATTAGTTCAAGAGAAATTAAACATGGGGCTATATAATCGTGATCAAGCGAAACAAGACAAACAAAAAAATGTTTTAATTCGTTCTGTTGGATTTGAAGAAAATGTTGAAGTCGATGTTTTTAGTTACAAATTTGCAAAAAATGATATTTTCCTACTTTGCTCTGATGGCCTCCATGGACGAGTCAGTGATCATGACATGATTACTATTATCAATAAACACACTCCTGATCTTGAAAAAGTTCAAGCTCAAGACCTTAATAACACCGTGACAGAGTTAATTGCCTTGGCCAACCAAAATGGTGGCAATGACAACATCTCTGTTGTTATAGCAATGGTGAAATAAAGGAGTTCCTTTGGATCGTTATTATACCGTCATGATTATTCCGGAAAGGGAAAAAGGCGTTAAGTCTATTCGCATCCCTCGTCTTTTTTTCAAATCCCTCGCTTTCGTGGTGGTCTTACTTTCTATTTTACTTTTGATTTTAGGGTACGATTACTGGCAAATTCTGCAACAAGTCTATGCAAATAAGCATTTAACAATTGAAAACCGTCAGCTAAAAGAACAAATTCAATTATTCCAAATGAAAATGAACTCGCTATCAGATGATATTCAGCGTATTCATACATTCGAGAAGAAGCTACGTGTGGTAACGGGAATTGATACATCAGCGGATCAATACCTTCCAAGTCTTTTAAAGAAAGACAATATTGAATCAATACCTGCGGAAGCTGGCGATGAAACGACTTCTCTTAATGTTCCAATGAAGCCTGTTCAAACAAGCTTTAATGAAAAATTTGATCTAAAGCTCAACTTGACCCCCACTGAAATTGAAAAAGAAGAAGACTACGTGGAGCTAAAGTCTCTCTATGAAAAAAAAATCGCCGAAGCTTTTGGTTTAGGTACAAGTTATACCTACACCAAAGAATGGTCTGAATTGACAAAAATTAGTTTTGGTCTTTCTGCTGGATATGCACGATTTGATTATCAATTTGGGAAAATTAGAGGGGTTATTCGTGACTTAGAAACCAATATCCATGAGCTTGATCAATATTTATTGGATAAGGAATCATTTTTACGCTCGACTCCGACTATTCTTCCTGCCAATGGATGGATTACAAGTTACTTTGGTCCCCGATTTTCACCTTTTGCCGGTACACTCAAAATGCATGAAGGCTTAGATGTTGGTGGTAAAGTAGGTACGATGATTGTTGCCCCAGCAGACGGTATTGTTACTTTTGCTGGAGAAAAATCAGGTTTTGGTAAGTTTGTACAAATTGATCATGGTTACGGATTGGAAACAATTTTTGGCCACGCTAGCTCAGTTCTGGTGCATAATGGACAAAGAATTTTACGAGGGCAGAGTATTGCTCGCGTGGGAAATACAGGACGCTCTACTGGACCTCACTTACATTACGAAGTGAGAGTCAACGGAACAGCAGTCGATCCTCTTTATTTTATTTTAGATTAATTCCCTTAGGGTTTATTTTGGAGTGCACATGATTACCGGTGTTTTGAAAAAGCTATTTGGAACCAAACAAGACAGAGATATTAAACTTCTTCGTCCAATTTTAGAGCAAATTAATGGCTATGAAGATGCTCTTAAAAAATTAACCGATGAACAACTGCAAGCTCAGACACCAAAGCTTAGAAAAATGCTTGCCGATGGAAAAACGGTAGATGATATTTTGCCTGAAGCCTACGCAACTTGTAGAGAAGCTTCAAGACGTGTTCTTGGAATGCGCCACTTTGACGTTCAAATTCTTGGTGGGATTATTCTCCAATCAGGGAAAATCTCGGAAATGAAAACAGGGGAAGGAAAAACCCTTACGGCAACTCTTCCACTTTACCTCCATGGTCTATCAAGCTTAGGCGCACACTGTGTAACAGTTAATGATTACCTCGCCAAACGTGACTCTGAAGAAATGGGAAAACTCTACACATGGTTAGGCCTTACCATTGGCTGTATCGTCAACGAACTTGATGATGAAGAGAGAAAAGCTAACTACAACTGTGACATTACTTACGGGACCAATAACGAATTTGCCTTCGATTACCTACGTGACAACATGAAATTTACGCTCGATCAATATGTTCAACGAGAACATAACTACTGTATTGTCGATGAGGTCGATTCCATCTTAATCGATGAAGCAAGAACTCCCCTTCTCATTTCAGGCCCATCAGAAGGTAATACAGACCTTTACGATATAGTAAACAAGATCATTCCAAGACTGACCAAAGAAACTCATTATACTGTTGATGAGAAATCTCGTTCAGCTGTTTTAACTGATGATGGTGTTACTAAAGTTCAAGAGATGGTTAACATTCAAAATCTTTTTGACCCAAAAAACATCGAAACTCTTCACCACGTTAACCAAGCTCTTAAAGCTCATACTTTATTTCATAATGATGTTGATTACGTTCTTCGTGATGGACAAGTAATTATTGTAGATGAATTTACAGGTCGTTTAAAAGAAGGATCCCGTTGGTCTGATGGTCTTCACCAAGCGGTTGAAGCGAAAGAAGGCGTGAAAGTAAAATCGGAAAACCAGACTTTAGCATCGATTACTTTCCAGAACTATTTCCGCCTTTATAAAAAACTTTCAGGTATGACTGGTACGGCCGATACTGAAGCAGAAGAATTTAAAAAGATCTATAATCTTGATGTTGTCGTGATCCCTACTAACGTGCCAATGATCAGAGAAGATCATCCCGATTTAGTTTATGCTAGCAAAGACGCTAAGTATGAAGCTGTGGCTATTTTAATTAAAGAACTAAATCTTAAAGGTCAGCCGGTTCTAGTCGGTACAATTTCAATTGAATCGTCTGAGAGGCTTGCTGCTCACCTTCGCAAACATAATGTTCCCCATGAAATTTTGAACGCGAAACAACATGAAAGAGAAGCTCACATCGTTGCTAACGCTGGAACAAGAGGTGCAGTTACCATTGCCACCAACATGGCAGGTCGTGGTACAGATATAAAATTAACTGACGAAACCAGAAAGCTTGGTGGTCTCTATATTATTGGAACGGAAAGACACGAATCTCGTCGTATTGATAATCAGTTAAGAGGTCGTTCAGGTCGTCAGGGTGATCCAGGTCAATCAAGATTCTTCCTCTCTTTGGAAGATGATTTAATGAGGATCTTCGGGTCGGACAAAATTAAATCATTAATGATGAAGTTAGGTATGAAAGAGGACGAGCCGATCGAACATAACATGATTAGCAATGCCATCGCTAAAGCACAAAAGAAAGTTGAACAGCATAATTTTGATATCAGAAAGCACTTACTTGATTTCGACAATGTAATGCATGAGCAAAGAAAAGTGATCTACAAAATCCGTCGCGATATTTTAAATGACGATGGTAATGATGAACTTATTCAACAATTCCTAGAAGATGTTTGCCACTTTTTGACTTCACAATATAAACCTGAAGGAAAAGTTTCCATTGATGCTTGGGATTGGGAAGCGATTGCCACTGGTTTTAAAAACATTTTCCATTCCGATAAAACTTTATCCGCAATGGAGTGTTCTACTAAATATCAAGGTGATTTATATAATTACCTTCATTTAGAATCTAAAGCTGTCATTGAAGCCAAATTTAATACTTACGAGCCAGTTCAAGTTAAAATGGCGACCATGGAAATTCTGCTTTCTGCCTTCGATTCATTTTGGAAAGACCATCTTCTTAATATGGATCATTTGAAAGAAGGTATTAACCTTCGTTCATACGGTCAAAAAGATCCGCTCGTGGAATACAAACGAGAAGCATTCGCACTTTATGAAGGAATGAAGGAAAACATAAAGCGTTCAGTAATCGAAACGATTTACGGTATTGAACTTTATACTCAAGAACAAATTATGGAAATTAAACGTGCTCAGGCCCGCGCCTTAGAAGAACAACTTGAACAACATAGAAGAGTTCAAGAAGACGCAGCTCGTGCTCAAGACGCACAAGCAAAGAAAGCACCAGTTCAACGTCAGGCCATAAAAGTTGGACGAAATGATGTTTGTCCGTGTGGTTCTGGCAAAAAATTTAAATCGTGCCATGGAGCTTAAGGTAGAATAAGAGAAGATGACGGATAAAAAAGACGATCTAACAAGGCTTGATAATATAGCTGCCTTCCTCCACGAGGATGATGCCGAGGTTGACGACTTTTTTTCCAAGATGTTGGGCAAGGATGAAAGTAAAGTAGATGCTCCAGCAGGTGAAGATCTAACTCCGCCTCCTTTTGAAGAAACGCTTGAAGAGACTCCTAAAGTGCCATCGTTTGAGGAATCAGCCCCAGACTTTCAAACAAATTTGGAAGCAAGTGATGATACTCCACCAAGTTTTGATCAAACTGGAGCCAACTTCGGCGATGAGGCACCTATTGATTTTGGAGATTCACTTTCTTCCTCATCCAATAACAATTCAGCGAATGAAAATGCCCCGGATTTTGGTGGAAGCTCTGAACTCGAATTTAACGATCAAGCATTTGATCGACCTCAATTAAATGAAGAGAAAGAACAAGCAGAATCAAAGGAAGAAGGAGAAGTTTTCAACGACTTTGATTCTCCCTCTAAGGGAAAACTTCCCTTAAATAATATGGTGGACGAAACTTACCAAGATCAAGTCAAACAAAATACGATTGAACTTGTCCCTCATCCTGTAAACGAGCCTGTGCCTGATTATTCGAGGAACTTTGACGAGACTCATATCGCTCATGAAGAGCCAACGGCAAAAGAAAACTTTGAAGAGATAAAGCAGTTTGCAACCCACCTGTCTTATGGCGATGTTACCCTAGGTGGCAATCCTCCTTTTTCCATTGTTCTTAAAAATATTCAATACGTCGAAGATGCAGAAGATCTTCTTATTATTTTAAAAGAACATGGTGTAATAAAAGACAATAATGAAGAAACCTTTAGAAAAAGTCTTCAACGAGGTACATTGATTGTTTCTCACATTAGTGAGTATTCGGCTGTTTATCTTTGTCATAAGTTTAGACGTTTTAACTTGGATGTTTTAATGGGACTTTCGGATGAAATTCATCCCCCAAAAACCAACGAAGAAACTCCTAACCGTGGCTTAATTAACAAAAAAGGGATCAAACAAAACTACCAAGATCACTTTGACATTAATCATGAAAAGATTGATCTGAAAAAAATTATTATCACCACCACCAACTTAATCGAAGCCCACGAGATAAAAAGATATATTGGTGTTGCCAGTGAACACTTTCTTTTGGGGGCCGAGAGCTTTATTGTTGATTCCGAAAAAAATGAAAGAGAAGAAAGAACTCTTCTTTCTTCAACTCTTCAACGCATAAGAAAAGTGAAAGATTTGACTAAAGACATGAACTTGGAAATTAAAGAGAAAAAACCTACCGTTAAAGAGCTCTATGATCAACTTGGTGAAAAAATAAAAATCCAAGTTTTAAAAATGGGCGGAAACGCTATGGTTGGAGTTCAGTATCAAATTCAATCTCTCTCCGGAAATGAATACCATACTGAACTTAAATATAAATTAACTTGTACTGGTACGGTGGTATGGGCAAGCAGAATCTAAAAAAACATTATAACAGCCTCATCGTTGGCGGTGGTATCGTTGGAGCAGGACTCTTTAGAGACCTTGCCCTTCATGGTATTTCTACGCTTTTAATCGATCAGGGTGATTTTGCAGCACAAACTTCAAGTGCCTCTTCCAAAATGCTCCATGGGGGAGTTCGTTACCTAGAAAACTTAGATTTTCATTTAGTCTATGAAGCTCTTCACGAAAAAAACTTATGGCTTAAGCTCACTCCCCATCTTTGTTATGAAGAACCTTTTCACATGCCCATTTATCAAGAGTCAAAATATCCTTTGTGGACCTATGCTTTAGGCCTATCACTCTATGACTTTTTGTCACTCTATAAAAATTCGCCACACAAAATTTATGGTCGTGAAAAAGTTTTATCAGAAATCCCTGGATTAAAGAGCGAAGGCCTTTCTGGTGCAGGTGTTTACTATGATGCTATTGTTGATGACACAAAAATGGCACTTGAGTGTATTTATGATGGCTTACTAGAAGAGTCAGCAGAAGCTCGTACATACACAAAACTGACCAATTTTAAAAAAGTGGGTGAACTATATTATTGTGAACTGACTGATCAATTAACGAGAGAAGTCTTTCAGGTTACGACAGACCACCTGGTATTTTGCACAGGTCCGTTTACAGATATTTTAATGAAAGAAATTGGTTTTAACTGGAAATCAGTTTTGGCTCCTTCAAAAGGTGCCCATTTATGGTTAAAGGAAGATGCTCTCAAGGTTAGCCATCCAATTTTGCTTCAGACAAAAGATGATCGTGTTGTTTTTGTTATCCCTAGAAATAAAGCGATTCTTGTTGGAACTACTGAAAATAAACCAGACATGAATTTTTTTGATATTAAAGCCTCAAAAGATGACATCCTCTATTTGCTTAAAGTTTTAAAAAACTTTTTCCCTGAAACAAATATTACCGAAGATCAAATTTTGTCTAGCTATGCTGGAGTAAGACCACTGGTCAAAGAAAATGCGGAACAAAGCCTGGCTAAAGTTTCGAGAGAGCATAAGGTCTTCACTCCTAAAAAAAATCTCCATCTTATTTTAGGCGGAAAATATACTACTTTTCGAGTTATGGTCCAAGGTGTAGCCGAGAGAATTGTTACGGATTCTCGTTCTTCCTACAATATAAGTAAAACATTGGCTCCCCTTCGCCAAAGATCTGTCATCCCCTCTTTTGGGGACAAAAAAATCACCATGGAAAAAGTCAAATTGATTATGGAAGCGGAGCAAGTTCGTACCATTGAAGATTTAATGAATAGAAGACTGGCTATTCCCAATGCCAACCACTGGCGTGAAAGTGATACAAGTTATGATCAATTTCTAGCTCTTGTTCAAAAACTTTTTTAGAAGCTAATAGGAACAATGAATAGTCAGTGAGTATAGAAATAGACCTTAAGGCTTTCTAAAAAACCCAAAACTCTCTATAATTAAGCTAAAGCACATCATATTTAGGGTTACAAATCATGCTTTAATGCAACCTCTTTGCTTAAATGTTATGTCTGATATTTATAATAAGTTGTTATCCTTTTGAGAGGACTATTTCCATATGCAATACACTTCTTTGTTTGAATATTATTCCAAAGTCCTTCCTATTTCCAAAACCCATTGGCAAGATTTTGAGCATTTGTGCCATTTCGCATCCATTAAAAAGGGTGAAGTGTTATTAAATCCAGGAGCAGAAGTTAAAGAATTTGGTCTCATTTTAAAAGGCATTTTCAAACTAAGCTATGTAAACCCTGATGGTAGCGAATCGATAAAATGTTTTCGCCAAGAACATCAGCTACTCGCTGCTTATGCAGAATATATTCAGGCCATTCCATCAAGAACTCTCATAACAGCAATCGAAGATTCAGAAATGATACTTATTAAATTTGATGATTTCGAAAAATTAGCGAAGACCTCTCCAGTGTGGCTTGGATTAAAAATAAAAATTACTGAAGAACATTTTATTATAAAAGATAAAAGAGAATATGATTTTTTAATGAGAAGTGCTCTTGAAAGATATGAAATTTTATTGGAAGAAAATCCCAACCTGCTTGAACGAGTTCCGCAATATTTAATTGCCAACTACCTTGGTATAACTCCAGTGGCTTTAAGTCGCATTCTTTCAAAAAAGAAAGAGTAAAACGAAACTTAAAATTACCAACGATACCCAAGACCAACAAAAGAACGAATACCATTCTGGCTAACGTCAAAGGCAACATTGTTAGTTTCGGGAACTCCCGCAAGATTTAATGATCTCATATAGTAATCAAGCGTTGTTCTGATACCAAAACCATTACCCCAATAATACTTTAAACCAGCACCTATAAAGAACGTGGACATAGATCCATATTGTTGAATTGAAGATGAAGTTGTACTGGGAAAAGTATTTTCTGATTTACTGGCAAAGTTTCCTGCTCCAATACCAATAGTCGCAAAAGGAATAAAGGTCATTGTTTCACTAGGCTTGGACAGTGGATGCCAGTTTACACCGCCACCATATTCAATAACTGTAATATTAGTATGAGCCCCAGTTCCTGCCGTAATACTGTTAGAAGAATAACTCAAATAAGGAAAAAATGAGAAACGTGAATACCACTCATCTTCATGTTTAAAGTAGTACTCTCCCCCCAACAACATTTGCATCGTTTTATATTCGGCTGTTGCAGAAACAAGTCCATTATCAGGCTTAGTACTACCACTCAAAATATTGAGATTCATGATTCCGTAAACTTCTAAATTTCGATGAAGTATGGAGCGTCTACTTTCTTCTGCTCCAATCATAACTGATGCCATCTCATCTTTTTCTGTTTTAGTCGCAACATTTCCATTTATATCTTTTTCAAGATCGTCTGCACCATCAGCTAAGGGTATATCCAACTGACCATCGCCACGAGCCACTGGAACCACTTTAGGGTCCTTTACAATCATACGGCTTTCGTCTTCGCTCACCTTGACCGCACTGGCAATTTTTAAATTCATGACACCATCGAGATTAATAAGCTCAGGATTTACTAGACGATATATAGACCAAACAGATCTTGTGGGAGAGACTTTGACCAACACGCCTCTTGCTACGACACCAGTTGTGATGAAAAATTTAGCATGGTCCCCTTCAGCCAGACCATCTTCAACTCCACGATTAATTAACATGGTTTTTTTGGTATCTGATAACTTCAATACTCGAAGAGTTAACTTCTCATCGATTTCAAGTGCAAAAACCTGAAACGAAATCAAAAGAGTGAGAGAAAGTAGTAAAATAATTTTCATATACACCTTAAAAATAGTAACTCAAACCACCCACCACTTTAAGATTGGAATAGCTTGTGTTGACAGGAAGTTGTCCACCTGTTGATTGAGAGACTAAACTCAAATTAAATGTTTCCATACTTGTAAGTAATCGTAAACCGAATTGGTTATCAAAATGATATCGAACTCCAGCTGAAAAAACGGGAAGAACGACAGTACTATAATCAGCTGTCACAATTGAGTCATTGGCCTGAACAGTTCCTCTTCTTGCCCCTGCTCCTACAAAAAATAAATTATGTCCAACTGTACCCGGCATCATAAATGGATACCAATATGCACTCATTCCGTAAGTAAATTCTGAGAGGGAGGCATTTGAATTAACAAAGAAAACTTCATTGCTGCCTTTGCGAACATCAGCTTCAAGTGAAAAATGATCCAGCAATTGATAACGAGAACCAAGAAAATACTCAAGCCCTAAACCGAAATCGCTATTCATGCCAGAATTTCCCCCAGCATAATTTGTTTGCGTACTATTATTAAGTTTAAAGCCAAAAGAAAAAGTAGCCTCCATGCTATAACGCTTATTCATTAAATGAAGACGACGTCTCATTTCAAAATCAATACCATTACGAGCAATAAAACTTTGTAATTCCTCATCAGACATCTCATCTGACCATCCAAGACCTTTTCTCTTTTTCTCTTTAAGTGATTCTTGGGCCCTTAGATCACGTTGATACTTCGATTCGTTCATTTCTGTATAGGTCGAAGCTTCGCTGCCAGTTTTTTTGGCTTTATGTAGATGATCCATGTCAACTGGATCTTCTCTCATTTGCTCATTTTCACCATCAACTAAATCGGCATATCTTTTACTTTGAAATTTATCTTTGAAAGCTTCATCCTTAACATTTTTTTTACTTGCATGAGGAATGTTCTCAACTCTTCCATTTTCATCTTCACGATAGCGCCATTCTTCTTGGTCGATGAGAACTCTTTTTTCCGGGAAAGCAGCTGGCCTTCCCTCAATTTCTTGATTAACAACAAATTGTTCTTCATGTTTTGTTAGTTGGGTGTCCGGAGAAATTCTGTCACCAATAACTCTCTTTCTCGAGACTTTCAATTTTGGCATGTGCCCATAAAATTCAGTTTGATTACGAAGATAGATGATTTGATCTTTTTTTAAAGGATAACTAATGGGGTTTTCCATCGACCATACAGAATATCCTGCAAAAACTTTAACGGCTTCTCCTCGACCCAAATTGATATACTCACCATCATCCTCAATCACTAGATAGCCCTTATGAGTAGGTTTAAGCCCATCTAAATGGCCTTTTCCAAGCATCACAGTCTTGTGTTTAGGAGTGAATTCAAGCAACCTGACGGCATCATCGCTAGCTCCCTCGGCCCTTAAAAAGGTTGAGAAAGTAGCAAGACTCAAAATGAGAATTACACGGTAAATCATGACCTTCCTTGGTAAGACTTCGAGTATGTTACCATTTTACGCTGAGATCTCCTTTTTTTAAACATTTATAGTCACTAATGCGAGTAGCCAATGCTTGGCTTTTTCCCTCAGATCGTTTATAAAAGTCTTTCTTCATATAGAGAACAAAGGATGGAACGTGGTTAAACGTAAAAGAGAAAAAACTTTTTATAAATATCAGTGCACATTAACGGCTGAAGAATTTGTAACAACGAGACCAGCACCAAATCCAGATGAACTCATGTCAGTGAAGGCTTACTACGATATGCATGCCGATGAAGACGATCGTCCAAAGGTGATGAAAATCAAATTGGGCCTCAATGAAGAAGCTCCCAAAGTAGAAACTCCGAAAGAATAATTTTCCAAAAAAATTAAGAGACACTTATAAAGCATGAACAGATTGTCATTATAGACAGTGGTCTTGCTCTATCGGACTGCCAAGCTACTATCAAAGCGAAACGTTTTCAAAATCAAATCATTAAAAAGATCAACTAATAGGCACCTTTTGCCCCCACGTCCGTCTGATTTAGACGGACATTGGGGTTTTCTTTGTAAAATTTTCTTACATGGCCCTTCACACCTTTGACAGACAATTTAACGACAGAAACAATAGGTGTATGGATCGTCCCAAGGATGAGAGGTTCCATATAAAAAAAGCGCTAACCAAGGAAGGTTTATGAGTCTTTTCAACTACAGCACCATCAACGTCAAACTAGAAAAAGCTACACACACTCTCTATGTAAGCTTTAATCGCCCTGATGATTCTCAAAAAATTAATTTTGAAATGCTGTTTGAATTAGAATCGGTTCTTGCTTGGGCCGCTAACAAAGTAGAAATCTCTACCATATTTTTTACTTCCACTTCAGATACATTTTGCCAAGGCCTAGATGAAACTAATCTTGGAGAAGAGCCTTCAAAAATGGAAAAAGTTTTAACCAGAGTGAGAAAAATTCTAGAAGCGATTCCTCACCTACCACAAGTGACAATTTGTGATTTAAAAAAGGGTGCTTCAGGAGTAGGTGCTGAGTTTTCTTTATTTTGTGATCTAAGAATTGCACATGTTGATACTTTAGTTTCTTTCAATCATCACAACATTGGTGTCACTCCAAGTTGCGGCGGTCTTTCACTCCTAGCCGATCTTGTAGGCCATTCTGTGTCCCGCCACTGGATTTATACAGGTCGAAAAGTAAACGCCAATAAATTAGAGCAGTCTGGGTTTATTTCTGACTTATATTCAGAAGAAAACGCTGAAACTTTCTTAACTTCATTACTGACAGATATTGATCAAGGTTCAGGAGTCGCACGAATTCAAAGTAAAATGGCCATGGCTCAACTTTTAACTCCTGGAGTAGAGACAGGACTCAAGGTAGAAAGTAAAATCGCTAAAGCCAATCTTTATACGTATGACTGGAAAGAAGCCATAAAGGCTAAAAAAGAAAGCCGTGAACCAAACTTCATGGCTGCCAAAAGCTTCACTTATGTTTTAGACAGGGCAAAAAATGAAATGATTGAGGAATTAAAACCTTAATCGATAGCATGGGGTAAAACCCAAAAAGAATGTATGATACCCGAAAGATTAAGTGAGAATCCCAATGAGATTCTAGGGGTATTTCAAGAAACTCAAAAGAAAAAACATTATATCCTCCTTTGGCAAAAGGTGGATGGCAAACGTCTAATGATTGAAGCCATAGTCAAAAAAATTCAAAAAGATCAAGGTGCTGTCATTTTAGAACCTAAAGATCCTAGCATTAAATTAAAAGATAAAGAGCCTATTTATGGAAAAGGCGAGGTGAGAAATTTACTGTTTAAAGAAACATTAAATTTTTCATCATCTCAAATGATTATTTTTCCCATTCCCAAAGACGTTCGTTTAGATGAATTAAGACAAGAACAACGTCACGACTTTACAAACGGGGAAAAAGTAATTTTTTTGTCCGAACATAAGATGAGTCAAAAACAAGATCTACATGAAAGAGTTTTAGGCGATTTCTCAAAGAGTGGACTTTCTTTTACAACAGAACTGATTCACATCAACAATTTAAACGTGGGAGATAAAATTTCTATCGCTCAAATTGGAAACTTAAGTTTTGAACCTAGAATAGAGGGGCAAATCACATATATTCTTCCCCTTCAACAAATTGCTATTGGAAAAAAAACGTTTTACCGAGTAGGTGTAAAATTCTTAGATCAAAAGTTAGATATCTCGTCTCAGTAGAAATTACAATTTGAATAGTACTCGAACCTCTGAATTATCCAATGTCATTTTATATTTTTCAAAATCCTTGGCATAACCTAATAAAAAGCCCCCTCCACCAGCACCACATAATTTTAAAAAACATTCTTTGGAGTTTAAACCATCTTCCCATTTTTCTTGGTAAAGCGTTGGGATCATAGGCTTCAAATATTCAAACTGCCAATTCGACAATGATTCCATCTCTTGCACAAAACTTTCGGCATCACCTTCTAGAAAAGTAGTAATGCATTTATTGGTAGCCGGAAGTAATTTATCTTCACAAGTTCGATCAAAGTCTGCTTGTTTTAATTTTTCTAAAAATAAATTGACCAACGCTTCGGTTTTACGAGAGCGCTTGGTATTCAAAATAAATAAGGCTCCCTTCGCTCCATTTTTGGAGTGAGGCAGATTGACTGGCTGAATTTGTTCAGATGAGGAGATAAGCAATGGGCAGTCAAGATAGCTAAGGAGAGGATCAAATCCTGAACTTTTTCCATGAAAAGCAGATTCTAAAAGGGCTAAATCATTTTTTAAATTTAAAATTCGTTGTGGATTTTTGTCCTCCTCAAATTCAGTACGAGATAGAACATATCTGTCATAAAGGCTGGCGGTCAGAGCCCCAGAACTTCCCACGCCATACCCTTGAGGTATAGTCGATTTAAAGGAAAGACCTTGTCCAACATCAAATTCAAAAGATGTGAGATCAAAATCAAAAGGTAACTTCTGACTTTGTTTTAAATGTTTTACATAAAGAAAAAAGTTTTTTAACTCCGCATTGGATTCATGGGAACCGCCCATTTGAGACTCTTTGGCTTCAAAGCTTAAATAACCAGAAAACAAGTGATATGGCATGGCCAGAGCTTGAGAATTTTTAATGACACTATATTCACCGAATAAGAGAACTTTAGAATAAAAAGGATTTTCATTCATTTTGCCCTTCATAAAGAATATGGGCCTGGCCCAATTTCATCATGAATAACCATGGCATTTTCAAGATGCTTAAGACAACGGTCCGTTATAAATTGTTGAACCTTGGACTTTATTTCAAGCGGATATAACAAATGTATATTTGGTCCTGCATCGATGGTGAAATAGACAGGCAGGCTACTTTCTTTTCTAAATTCACGGATGAGAGTGATCAGTTCTAAGCTAGCTGGCTTTAATAAAATGGGAGAAGACTCAGAGAGAAGCATCAGAGCGTGTAAACCAAGAGCTTCCTTTTCAACTATCTCACCCCATTTTTCAAAATCTCCAGTCTTCATAGAAGACAGTAACTCCCCCATCAAAACATCTGCCTGCAGAAAACGAGTGTTAGCGTAAGGATTATCATTCATTAGACGATGACCAGCAGAACTTCCTAAGGTCTTCTCTTTTGAGCTCACGATTAAGATACTATCACCTAGCTTCTTCATTGATGAGTGAACCATCTCATTTACATCAATCGCATATTCGTCTGAAGCTTGAGGGTAATGGCGAGTCCTGCCCCAAATTGTAAACCCACCATAGGTAGAACGAGCCGCTGAGCCAGAGCCTAAACGGGCCAAAAAAGAAGCTGAAGATAAAAATTCACCTGTCACTAAGGGTAAGTGAAGATTTTTAGCTAAAGAGGTTAGACATAAACTTAAGGCTGCCATGCTTGAGGCTGAAGAAGCAATGCCAGTGGAATGGGGAAATGTATTTTCCGATTGAAGCTGAAAGGAATAATCCGCTAATGTTGGATAAAGTTCAAAAGCAGAAGCGAAAAGTGATTCAATTTTAGGATGAAATTTACGTTCACTCTTACCTTCAAATGAAAAAGTGAAAGCAGCTTGGCCTTCTTCCTTTTTCAAAAAATCCAAACTTGTCTTAGTCACAGCGTTCTTAAGAGAAAAACTTAAAGATGGATTTTTAGGGGTTTGGTTAATTCCTTTCCCCCAGTATTTGATTAAAGCAATATTGGATGGGGCCGAAAAAGCCAGTGTTTGAGTTGCCATAAGAGAACCTTTTTATTGAAGCAGGCTGCCTTCAGGTCTAGTTTCAATCTTAGGATCTCTCACCATTTGAGAATAAGGAATAACAACATCAAAACCTTTCTCAAGGAAATAATTCTTGGTGGTCTTGTGATCTTTGTTACTTGTGACCAAAACAAAATCTCCTCCCCATGCGCCCAGAGACTTCACTTGTCCCCAAAAATCAGCGAAATGTTTTTCCTTCGCTGTGGGAAGTTCTAAGGTTTGAGAAATTATTTTTTCATGCCCCGAAAGGAGGAAATCAAATTCCTCTAAGGTTTTAGCATTCATCATTTCTCTCGTTATAGAGGATAACTTGACCACTAACTCATTTTGAACTGCAGAAATTTTTTCGCGATAAAGGCGGATACCTTCTTCGGAATTTTGCTTTTTTCCGAGGTAAACGAAGAATAGATGTTCTTTGAATTCAGGGTCAAAACGAACTTCTGACCAAACTGGACTTGAACCTTTTTTCTCATAAAGAATAGGTCCCATCGATTGTGCGCATGCAATATCGTAACCTGATCCACCAGTGGTCTTAAATAATAATTCAAAAGGAGAAACGTAAGCCCATTGGGCAATATTATAAATTAATGTTGAAGATGAACCTAATCCCCATTCTAATGGAAACTCTAGTCTTGTCTCAACCGTCACATCGACTTCATCACGTAGAAAATGTGGATTTTGCTTTCTTGCTTGCAGTAATACTTTTTGAAGAAAGAGTGATTCTGGAGATGTGTTATCGTCTGCAGTCTTAAAACGCCATAAATCAAAAGTAGCCTCAAACCAACACTTACCATTCACATCGTACGACTTCCAAATCAGTTTTGGATCAAATGAGCTTTTATATTTAATGGAAAGACTTTGGCCCATGGTGGTTGGAAGTGCCAATGAAAGAGCTCCGTCTAAAACGAAGTATTCACCTGTTAAAAGCAATTTCCCATGACCATAAAAGTAATGGGGATTGTTGTACATGAGACTCATTTCTGACATATAGATCCTTTAACCGTTCATTTTAATTAATGATGAGCACGCATACTTTTTAAAAGTTCTTCTACGCCCTGATAACTTACAACTTTATCTGTGAAGTAAGCTTTTGCTTCAGCAACTTCTATTTCAGTCGCGCCAAAACTATTTAGGATATTCATTAGATGCATTTTCATATGCCCTCGTTGAATTCCAGTCGTAGTTAATGATCGAATTGCTCCAAAATTTTGAGCCAAGCCTACACAAGCAACAATTTTCATTAATGTTTCAGCATCAGGATTTTTAAGCATGGCCAAAGAAGTCTTAGATAATGGATGCAGACTAGTGAGTCCGCCTACAGTTCCTATGGCCAAAGGCATTTCTAAAGTAAAAGCAAAACTGTGATCTTTTAAACTAACTTGGCTTAGACTCTTATATTTCCCCGTACTAGACGCATAAGCATGAGCACAAGCTTCTACGGCACGGAAATCATTTCCTGTCGCTAAAACGACAGCATCAATTCCGTTCATGATTCCCTTATTATGGGTGACGGCACGGTTAATGTCAGAGTTGGCAATTTCTACTGCAGTCGCAAATTTTTCAGCGTACTCAAAGCCAGGCATTCCAGGAATAACGTTATCAAGTTCTTCAAAAGCACAAGTAACTGTGGCTGTCACTTTACACTCAGGAGTATAGTTCGACAGGATAGACATAATCACTTTAACAGAGTTGCAATCAGTGAAGCGAGGATCATTTTTAATCCCACTAGTTAGTGCTTCAGATAGCTCTTCTAGACAGGTATTGATGAAGTTCGCCCCCATGGCATCACATGTATTGAAAGTAGCATAGAGCTGGTAATAGTTTTCAATCTCAGAAGTCTTATCAATTAACTTTAAATCAAGAACACCACCGCCTCTTTTTTCCATTTTTTCTGTTAATGGAGCAAGAGTACGAAAGAAATCATTTTTGCTTTCTTGAAAATAATTTTCCAGAAGAGATTTTTTACCCTGCCATAAGAAATGGACTTGTCCCACTTTGGTCATGGAACTTACAGTGGCGGTAAAGCCTCCGCGAGTACTCCAAAATTTAGCCGCATTAGCTGCTGCAGCTACCACTGAAGACTCTTCAATAACCATGGGAACATCGTAGCTTTCGCCATTAATGACAAAGTGTGGGGCTACTCCAAAGGGAAGATAGTAATTTGAAAGAGTATTTTCGCTAAACTCATCAAAAAGCTTTTGCTCTTTTTCTTCTGGGTGCCAGAAACGAGTAAGTTGTTTTCTAAAATGAGGGTCTTTTGATTTTTGGGCAAGCCATTCAATTTTTTCTAACTTCGAAAGTTTCGAAAATGAAGGAGCCTTCATATTTGTACTGAGCTTTTTCTTAATAGTCTTCGTTTTCTTAAGCTCTATTATACTTTTTGCGGATGGTGTTTCTCTATCCAGTTGCAAGTTAGCTCCTTGAACGTAAATACTCTTTCGCCATATTCAAACCGATAATTTGTTCGGTTAAATAAGCGTCCAGACGGTCGTAAGAAATCTTCGCAACCTCTAGTAATTTATGGGCTTGTCCGTATACTGACGGGCAAACTAACTTATTCATGAGGAAGTGGCCATCTAAAAATGACTTAATGCCTCCCGATAGAATAAATTCCTTACATTTTGCCTGGTTAGCATCATACCCTAGGATAGTATTTACAAAATAAACCATTTCTTGGCAGTCATGTCCCAAATAGCTAAATTCTTGGCGCATTTTATACTTTTCGGAATCAGCCGATTGACGCAAAAGTTCAAGTTTGGAGAAATTCGTCCCCCCAAAGGAACCAAACTCAATGGCGGCTAAAGGAAGTCTCATTAAGAGCGCCAACGATGAAGGTCCCATACCCTGGCCAACTTCTTTGACGATTAAAGGGGCTTGTAATTCTTTTAACAGCGCTCGGATGGTTTCGATTGGGGATTGCGTCAGTCGATCGCCTTCCGGCTGCAACCATTCTTGAAGTGGATTAATATGAACCACAAGTCCAGTGGCCTTCAATCTTTCAAGAAGTGAGTTAATTGAAGCGAGGTCTTTCTCTAGTACCATTTTTTCAATTTGAGATATTCCCAGATTGGCAAAAAGGGGTAAATCATCTCCAATGATAGGTCGTAAGTTAAAATCATCAAAAAATTGATCAGATGTAAGTAGTGGACGGCATGAACCCAGCCCCATTCCTAAACGAAACTTTTTGCAAGCCTGAGCTAAATTTTTATTAATTTTTCCAGCATGGTGAGCTCCACCAGTCATCGATGAAACCCAGATAGGCGCTCCAAGATCAAAACCTAAAAACTTCGTAGGGCAAACTGGATTTTCGCTCGGATGCTTACCTAAAAGTGGCTCGTAAAAAAAGCGTATGTCGCGTTTGTCTGCAACCATCTGTGATAAATTTGCTAGGTCTATGTGATCTTGTTTTCTTTTATTAATCTCTTCCATTTATTGTCCTAATATTAAAATGAATTCGCGTTTTGTTCCTGCAACTTTAGTTAGTAAATCGTCGACACTACCTCGAAGCAATTCTTCTGTTTTTTGATTTAAGTCCATGCCTAAAAATATTTTTCTTTTTGTTCCCTGCTCCTGCATTGCTTTTTTAACTTCAGAAAGAAGTCGCTCTAAACGGTAGGGAGTATCCATAATGATGGTCGTTTCTTTTTGTTTTACGATTCTCTTGAGCGCACTTTCTCTTTCAGACGATTCTTTTGCTAAAAAACCTTCAAAGATAAAGCGGGAATGGGAAAATCCCGATAAAGCCACCGCTAAACTAATTGAGTTAGCAAAAGCAGTTGCAGAAACTTGGATTTTTTCTTCATGACAACGATTCACAAGCTCTGTCCCTGGATCACAAAAGGCAGGTAGACCACAATCAGACATTAAATAAATTGTTTTGCCTGAACGTAGCAAGGCGATCAATTCAGGAATTTTCTCCACTTGATTATGTTCATTGTATTCGATGAATTGTTCTACTCGTTCTCGAGGAAGTCCCCAACGAAGCCAACGTCTACGAACTTCTTTTAATTCTTCCACCACAACTAAAGTCTCAGTCAAACTGGCATCTTTTAATAATTGATGAGCAGTTAGCTCTAAAGGAGACTCTTCATCAATTGGAGTCGGAATTAATATTAACTTTCCTTTCATGTAAGATTCTCTGGTAAAGAAGCAAACAATTCTGGACGATGAAAATCGGGGGCACTTTCGTGGTTAGGATTTAAGGCAAAGTACTCACGGTTTTCACCATAACCAAGACAAGCAAAGAAATTTCCAAAATAAAATTTTCCTCTCCAAGGTAATTCTAAAGAAAGATTGGCTTGAAATCCATAGGCTGCTTCCGTTTCAAACAGTTTTACCTGGTGGGCGAATTTAAGCTCCAAAGGAGTATAATAAATTTTCCGAGGCTCAGTGATGATTAAATTAAAACTTTGATTCAAGGGAGAGACTTGAACTTCAACATAGGGAGCACGAACTTCATCCACAGTATTTCTTACTTGTAAAAAAGCTTCCACTACATCGTAGTTCCATAGACCCCAATTCTTTTTGGCGTTTTCAGATTCTGTTAAAAATGTTTGAGATCCAATCCAAAAGTTTGGCTTCTTCTTTAGGACGGTAAATTCCATGGTGAAGATTTCATCCAAGTGACTCATACGAACGTCAACTGCATGGTCATGAAGCAAATAATTGTCTTCTCTTCCTAGGGAAAAATCTTTTTGTCGTTTTAGGCGTGCCATAAAGATGTTTTACCAAAGAACTTGGCTAAAAAGGAAGTTTTAATTTCACTTCCACGTCAATAGCCCCCCTGATTTTGAATTCTTTTTTAGGGACTTTTTTAACGACAATGTAGGACTTGATTAATAGTCTTTCTCGTTCCTTAATAATATCGATTAGATTTACTTTTTTTAGTTTGAAGCGAATACATTTTTTCTCTTGTTGACAGATAAAATCCCTGTCTTTAACACTATATTCAGCAAGTAAAGTATCCCCTCTTTGCTCTAACTGTTGGCGAGATAAATCCAACTCATTTTCACCTGGGATAAAAATTTGAATCTTTTCAATAAATTGAAAATTTGCGTCACGAGAAATGAGCGCTTCATCCACATCAAATTTAATGTCGGTAAGTTGCATTTCTCGAATTAAATCATAATCGATTTCATCTTGAGGAATCTCAAAGACAATGGGATCCATCTCAACATCACGATTTTTTTGCATGGAGAGAATCAAGTTTCCTAAACCATATGTCAGTGAATTAAAAAAGCCATTAAGTATATTTCCGATGGGTAATTTGACTTGTGTTGGCGCTGTCACACCATCGTTTGGATTTATTTTATAGGTGGCTTTAAAATGCGAAAGACCATCAGTTCTTCCTTGTTGCTCAGAGACACTTTTAGCCGCAAATAATGGGGTAACAACAGAGCTTTGCCCACAAGCAGCTAATAAACTAATGGCCATAACAAAAAGGAGAATGGAAGGTAGAACTCTGTGTTTCATGGTGAGAAGTTTAGCAAAGAGATGCACATGGTTGTCTAACTTTTGGCGAGTCCTGTCTTTTTTACAGAGGTGACCGAAAATCACGCAATATTTTTATGGCTGCCTTTACAATCACTGGAATCATAAGCGTAGGAGCTAAGACCTGATGAAAAGATTGCCGTTTTTTCAATTACTTACATTGAGCCTTTGGGGACTAAGCTTACAAGCTTCCGCTGCTTACTACGATACCTTACCTGCTGGGGTAAGATTACTTGCCATGAGACAGGTAACAACCTCAAATATCAGCTCCTCATACGCTAAATCAAATAACGAATCTCCATACGCCATTGAACAAAATATTACCTTTAGCTCACTAAAAAATCTTAATTCGTTCACCCAAACTACCTATGAACAACTTCATGCAATTTCCCCAGCAGCTGCAGAACAGTTGGAATTAGGAGAATATAAAGCAGACGCTAAAGCAAAAGTGAACGTGAACGGTTTTGGTTTAGCCTACGGAATTACCAACTATATTACTGCTTACGGTTCAATTCCCTACTATGATGCCTCAACAGATATCAGTTTTACCCGAACTAGAGGTAACAATTATAACCAGGTAAAAAAACTGGTTTCTAGTGGCCAACAAACAGATTTCCAAAACATTTATAACAATATGTTAGGTCAGCTTCCAGATGCAAATGGACCCTTACTACAGTCTTTACTGGTTAATCGTTATGGTTACCAACCACTTGGTTTATGGCAAGGAAAAGGTTATGGAGACGCAGAGTTTGGGATGATGATGCGTTTAACTGATTTTAAAGATCGCGGCCTTGCTCTCTCTTTTGGTGGTGTGGCCCCAACTGGAAAATTAGAAAATCCAGACATTCTTCAAGACATTAGTTTTGGTGATGGCCAGTGGGATGTTTTCGCCGAATTTGGTGGTGGCTTTGAAATGAACCGTCGCTGGTTAGTTTTAAATTCATGGGCAAGATATACTTACCAAATGCCATATTCCAGAGTACTTCGCGCACCAGATGACAAAGAATTTACTTTGACCGATAAAAAACAAGATTTCAAAATAAAGTTAGGTGATAAATTTGACTATGTTCTATCTCCAACTTGGATAATGACTGATTGGTTAACTTTTAAAACTGAATATATTTTTAACTATCAGATGAAATCTGTATATTCATCAAGCAACGTTTTGGCCAATGAAATTCTAGCAACAAACACCGAATCGATGGCGCAACATGCTCGAATTGCAACCAACGTTTCCTCGACCAAATTATACTTAATGAAAAAATTTATGCTTCCTGCCTCTATAGAATTCTCAGCTCAAACAATGTTTATGGGACAAAATACTCCAAAGTATTCTCGCTACGACATTGAACTTCGATTTTACTTCTAATGGAAACAGTTTTAAGAGACTTTTTTCTGGTTGTCCCCATTCATTTTGAACAGTGGGCAAAAAAAGAATTATTAGAAAAAGCCCTCTTTGTCACAGATGTCGTGGAAGAAAAAGGAGGAGTTAGTTTTAAGGCGCCCTTGAACATTGGATGCGAACTAAACTATCACCTAAAAATCCCCGTTAAAATCCTTCTTCGTATTGATAGTTTCAAAGCCAGAGATTTTCCCAAGCTTTATAACAGTGTTCTCAAGTTGCCCTGGAGACAATACCTAAGAAGTGAAATTCCTCAAATGCATGTCACTTGTCATCAATCACGCTTGATGAACACCACCAGAATAGCAGAAGTGGCGATTGATGCCTTCAAACGTATCAATGTTATGTTTCCTCCGAAAAAAAGAAATTCTGAGAACCAAGCGATCACCCAAGAAGTTTATTTTCGATTTCAAGATGATATTTGCCAAGTAAGCATTGATACATCAGGTGAAAGATTGCACAAGCGCTCATACCGTGAATACTCTGGCCATGCTCCAATACGTGAAAACTTAGCAGCAGGGCTTATTTATTATTCCATTCACAAAATGAAAATAAAGCCTGATACCATTTTTGATCCCATGTGCGGAACAGGGACATTTCTAGCAGAGGCGAAAACATTTTATCAGCCAAACTTAAGCCGAGGTTTTCATTTTGAGGATTTCCCCAGCTATCAAAAATCACTGATAAAGCTAGAATATCCAGATCTTATGCCCTTCAACACTTTCATTGGAAGTGATAACGATCAAAAAGTCATAGAGCAAAATCAAAAGCAGTTAAAAGAATTTGAGATTGATTTAACGATTGCAGATGCCTTTCACTGTCAAATCCCTACTGCAAATGTCATGACCATCATCAATCCACCATATGGCAAACGGGTCAAGATTGAAGGCAGTCAAAAAGTTTTCTTTGATGATTTACTGACTCAACTTTTAGAGAAAAACTCTCCTCTCGCATTGGGAATTTTAGTCCCACAGGCAATTCCACTTCGTGGGTTCAAAAATTACCGAGAAGAAAACCTAAATTTTAAAAATGGTGGATTAGAAATTAAATTCAAACTCTATTTAAAAATCTGATCTAGGTATATCTTTTGGAGCTGCCAAATGGTGAATCCTTCATTTAGTCGATAAAAAAAGCCCCTCATTCGAGGGGCTTTAAAGTATATTAATATGTCTCTCGCCTGATTATTCTTTAGTAATCAGGTAATAATACTGGCCACCACCGAAAAGATTAGACTCTTTCTTTTTTTCGATGACATAATTATTAGCGGAGCTCGTAAATAAAATTTCCCAGCGAGGAGTTTTTCCATCTTTTTCAAGTTCAAGTGTTAAATCAAAGAGCTCTTTATCATTTGGTTTGACAGTCGCATTTTTAGCAAACTTTAAAATTATTGATACAAGACGCTCTTGTGTCGGATGGCTATACTTCAAACACATTTTTTCTTTATATGAACAAGATCCCATAGAGGTCTGAGGAACATTTTGACACTCAGTCCACGTCTTGCAAATTTTCATTTGGCAATCTTGTCCTTGAGAGACAATACAATTCGGTAGTGTTTCAGTCTTACATTCTTCTTTTTTGTCGCATTTCTCAACTTGAGTTACTAATGGAGGACAACTTGGGTGTGGTCCAAATTTCTCGACTTCACCCTCTTGAAGACAAGCACCATTCACGGAAGTATTTACGAAGACCGTCTTCAGCGTAATAATGGATTTTTTAGGAGACCCCGTTTCCCGACTTAAAGTAACCTTATCTTGGTCAAACTGCATTTCTTCTTTTAATTTAAACTCTGAAGCATGGGCCAGGGAAGTTACTAGGGCCACTGCAAAAAATATTTTTTTCATTTTTGTCTAATCCTAGTTATGAACTTCATTCCACAGTAATGTCATTCTTTCTTTTGTTTTTTCTTTACCATGCTTATCTGTAGCAAAATTCGTGTTATGAAGAGCGTTGATGATAACCATCGTTTCATCCCAAGTTAAATTTTTAACATGAGCTTTGAAAAATTTTTCCAAATATTCATTGGCTTCTTCATTGTATCGGAAACCGACAAGAGATAATTCGATCATTTCGGGGACGCTAATCGACATTACTTTAGCTTTAAAGTAAGCGCGAGCAATACGATCTTTAGTTTTTACTTGAGAAAATCTTTCAGTTTCATAACTTGTATTATAGATACCCTTGAGAACCATCATTAATTGAAAGTGATCAATCATGTTACGATCTAAAGCTTTCTTAAAATATTTTTGTATCATTTGATTTGATTCAGAAAGAAATTCCATCTTCGCTGAAATTTCTAAAGCAACATCGGCAAAAGTAACGTCAAAGTGTTTCTTTAGGTATGTCTCTGCCATATCCTTTTGAATTTTCACTTTACTTTTTCTACCCCCGTAAACATTGCTACGAAGTTTAGATATAAGAAAGTCTGTTTGATCCCAACTTAAGACTTCGATATTGGCTTCAAAACACTTATGGATTGTTTTGTTAAATACACCATCATCTCCGACTTGTTCTAAACGAGTGGTATAATCGGTTATGACTGTTAGGTCTTGTGGATTATCGGCAATCATTTTAGGACAGGCTGAAACGGCAAAAGAGGCTAAAAGTACAGAAACGACTAAAGCTTGCTTAAACATAGATTATCCCCTTGATATAAACGATAAGGTTTTATACAGAACCTTTGAATTTTTTGAAAGGGAAGCTTACAGTTTCTGCAAATTTTACAGGTCTTTGAGATAAACCTGCGAACGGGCTACCACTGAACCGATATAGTTGATCACGGCTAACTGTTCGTAAGCTATGGAATCAACATCCTTTGCCTCAGAATTTCTTAATTTTTTTATGGTAGCATGTATTTCTTTACCATCGGGGTTAATGATTACAAGCTCTAGCCCAACCTTTATTGGGAGGTTTTTATGACGGTTCATGAAAATGAGGCAGTCCTCTTTGAGCACTTCATAAACATCACCAATATAGTTCTCATCTTTTCTTTGCAGCTTCATATTTTTAAGTTTTCCAAAAAGAACGTCGGTTTTATTGACATTGAAAAAACCTTTGATCAGATCTGCGGGGTAGATTTCCTTTAAGGCTTGGGCGAAAGTTGTAGTCGGGTTAAGAACTTGATCAGCTATTTTAATCATCAGAGACTTATCTTTACCAAAACGTAAATCTATACGGAGCCAGTCGAGTTTCATGTCCATTAATTCGTTTATGTTCTCGAGTAACCAATGCTCCTTGATGTGAAACATAAATGTTCCATGACTTGATTCGACTACTGGAAATCCCTTATGGGGACTTTCTTCTGAAGAAGCTAGTCGTTCTAAGATTTCTCCATGGACAATCTTTTCTTTATCGTCTTCGTGACCATAAACTACAGGCAAAAGAAGGCTTCTAGGAGTGTAAAAAAGTAAAATTCGTCCAAGTCCTAAAAGTTCTACTTCAATATTTCGTTGATGTAACTTTTCACAAAAGTTTTTTAAACGTTCATGAGGAAGTTCAATTGAAAGAACAACCTTGCTCAGTTGCTGACCAAGAGATTTGCACCAAGCTTCTATTCCAAGATAGTTGTGGTTACCTGTTTCCAAGATAAGAGCAACTTTAGTCATTTGCTGATGATCAATCATCCATTGAACTGCACCAGGATCTTGCACTCGAATATTATCAAAAAGTGAAAAATCTATTTGTTCAATCAATTTGATAGTCTGTCGAAATACATTTTCGGTCATCAAGATATCCCATTCAAGGGCTACTTGTTTACCAGCAGCTCGAGCAAGCTTGGCCATGGAATGAGCTTGCTCTATCGATATTTTTCCAAAGCGTGAAAACTCTTTTACTTGCAAAATGACTTCAGAGATATGCTGGTAATTTGCCAGATCTTCAATTTTTTCCAGATAACAGTTCATTTTCATGGAGTGACTCTTCTGCGAACAATGTTCCATTGTTCAGCACCTGCAAGGTAAGGCAGTTTAACTAATGTTGAAGGTTTAGTTCGAGTGACCGAATTCATCTTCATATCCGTCATTTCTTGAACAAACAAAGTTAATGCTTTTCCTCGAAAAGGAAGAAGCTCTAAGGTATCACCAATATTAAAAGCATTTTTAACTTCTAAAATCATAAAGGCATTCTTTTTCACTTCAATAATGTTACCTGCTACCACATATTCATGATCGCTACTGGATTCTCTTTCATTAAAAATTGACGAGTCGTCAGCAGGAGAAAGTAAACTTGCATTGGTATAACTACGATGACTGATCTTAGTTAATTCTTGAGCCCAATTCTCTAAATCATTGGATAAAAAATTTCCATTATCTCGATAATATTTTAAAGCCTCTGCATAAACTTTTGATACAGTTCCAGCATAAAGATTCGACTTCATTCTTCCTTCGATTTTTATCGAATCAATTCCTTCTGCAATAAATTCTGGTAAAACTCTTACACCTTCTAAATCTTTTGAAGACATAAAAAAGGCATTTTTCTTTTCTTGATCATTCATTTCGAAAGAATATTCAAACCGACAAGAATGAGCACAACCACCTCTGTTTGAATCACGCCCTTGGGTATAGTTGGAAATGACACAATTACCTGAGTAGGCCATACACATAGAACCATGGATGAACATTTCCACTTCAAGCCCTGTCGCTTTTTTAATATCCGATGTTTCTTTCACGGACATTTCACGGCCAACGATTAAACGAGTCGCTCCCATGCTTTTCCAAAGCTTACCAGATTCAGCATTCAAGCAAGATGCCTGGGTGGAGAGATGCACAGTTAGATTTGAGAATTCCTTGACCGTTTTGATCACTCCGAGGTCTGAAACAATCACGGCATCAACTGCCAGTTCCTCTAAAAACCTGACGAAAGGAGGAAGTTCTTCAAGATCTTTATCGTGAAGAAAACTATTTAAAACAACGTAAACCTTCGCTCCATGGTCATGGGCGAACTCCACGCCGATTCTAAGTTCGTCGTAGGTGAAATTGTCTGAAGCTTGCCTTAATCCGAATTTTTGCCCGCCGAGGTAAACTGCATTGGCACCATAACTAATGGCCACCTTGAGTTTTTCTAAATTACCTGCCGGAGCAAGAAGTTCGGGAACCTTAAAGCGATGATCAGTTTGCATGACTAATATCCTTTGTTTCCCTATCTTTGAAAGAGAGTGTTTTTCGCCTTTCTCATACCTCAGGTTGCATGTAAAATAGAGGGAAATCTTAGAACATGTACAATTAACACATTTCTCAGGGCGTCATGCTGAAGAAAATATTATTTTACACATTTGTACTAGTTATTGCTGGAACAACTGCTTTTGTTGTTTATAAATTTAAAACGGTCCCTGAACAGATTGTGCCCTACCCTTATGTCCTTATTGCTCCTCCACCGGTTTTAAGTGGGACAAGTAGTATTGCCTTAATGGGTGATCGTATGGGGAAAAAACTTGGTGGCTATCTTCCATTTCTCGAAGAAGCCATGAGTAAGGGCTTAGCAACTCCTCTTAAAATTGATAACTACACCGCCGCCCATGAAGGACTCCACCGTACTTTACAAAAGTTAAAAAGTTTAAAAAAGATGCCTAAAATAATTCTCTACCATGGAGGTAGCGAAGAATTTTTTGAAAAGAAATTTCGCAGCAAAGATGCGAAAAAAATTCTGCAGAATTTTACTCTTTATGGAAAAAGTGCGGTGCAAACAGCCTTGCTTTTTTCACCGATGGTATCTCACTTTATTTACCAAGCAGTAGATCGCATCGATCTAAATGCATCCCCTATGTATGATGATTCGAGCTACGAGGCTTCAGAAGCACTACTCAGACTAGAAGTCGAATTTAAGTTGTATACACAAGAGTTTCAGGAATTTGTTGAATATGTAAAATCTCATGATTCAGTTTTAATTTTAATTTCCACTCCTTATAACCTTGATGTGATTCCTCGAAAAGTTTGTGAAAGCAGTATAACCAGCGACTACAAAGCTCAACTTCCCAATATCGAAAATCTCAAAAAAGAGGGAGACTATAAATCAATTTTAAGTCTTATTACTGACGTACTCAAAACAACTCCAGGAAATGCTATTCTTCATTACGAGCTTGGTATGGCCTTAAAAAACTTAGGCAGAAAAAATGAAGCGATTGATGAGTTAGAATTGGCAATGGCTTATGACTGCGAACTTTGGCGTGGAGGAGAAGTGTTTAACACCATCACCAGAAGAATCGCCGCCAAAGAAGAAATTTTTTACTTTGATTTTTCTCAATACGTAAAAGATCAATGGGGCATGAACGAATTATTTTTTGATGAACTTTATCCTCAAAACTTATACTACGAAAGAGCCATGGGAAATTTAGGAAGCTTACTTAAGCAACACTTAAAGATTTAGGAGTTACAATGGACAGTCATGTAGCCAATTTGGCAAGACATCTAAAAAAAGACGATGTGTTGACCATCGAAAAAGATGAAAATAACGATCTTTATTTCGTTTTCACAGGCAAGCTCATGGTATGCATTCGAAACGGTACGCAAGTGACTCCCCTTGCTTACATTGGACCAGGTGAGTTTATAGGTGAACTTTCTTTTTTTGATGGACTAGCTAGAAGTGCTGACATCATCGCCCTAGAAGATTGTTCACTAATTGAAATTCCACCTGAATATTTAAAAAAACAGTTTCCTCAATGGTTAGTGGTGGTCGCTAAATACATGACTAAAAGAATGAGGCTTATGGACGACGTCATTCGTAAAAAAGGTGTTAAAAAGAAAAACGCTCATTCTATTCAACCGCTAACTATTGAAGAACAAAGATACTATTTAGCTAAAATTAAGAACTTTTCGCCAAAGTGACTCCGAGTGATTCTCTTCCTCGGAGTCTTTTCGTAACCAAAATCACTTCCTGACACCACCTAACTCCATAAATACTGACTTAAAACTTGGCACGGATCTGGCATTAGTTAAAGACAGGAAGATGAACAGCAAACATGGAGGTTTGTTATGAAAAATATCAAAAAATTTATGAGCTTGGCCGCTTTAATGATCGCTTTTACAGCATGTTCTTCGGCTAAAAAAGAACCGAACGACAACACCACGAAACAAACTCATCAACAGAATCTTCTAGAGAGACAGGGCGATAAAGGTACTGGTCCAGCAGAGAGATAATTAGTTCAAGTATTCATAATTCGTAGCTCTCCCCAAGCTTTCGAAAAAAAAGTAAGCCTTCGGTCTCTCCCCCGAAGGCTTTCTTTTATGTAAAAACTCCATAGTTTCTCGACATTTGTCTTCAATTTCTATACATTCCATAAACTTTTAGCTTATCCCTTTTAGGAGCCTTTAGATTATGGATCTGAATGTAGAAACTTCTCAAGAAAAACGCCTAACAACTACCCACCCTGAAACTGATTCAGAAAAAAAAGAATGGACCACGGAAGATGCAGATGAACTTTATTCCATAAGCCGTTGGGGCGATGGATATTTTGGTGTGAACGAAAAAGGAAACTTAACCGTTTTACCTTTGAAAACGACCAATGGTCCTTGTATCGATATTGCTGACGTTCTTGAAGAAATGAAGCAAAAAAATATTCAGTTTCCAGCAGTGATTAGATTTCACGATATTCTTCGTTCCCAAGTTGTCTCTTTGAACAAAACATTCTTGACCCAAATAGAAGAAGCAAAATTTAAAGGAACCTATTTTGGAGTTTACCCAATTAAGGTAAACCAAATGCGTGAAGTGGTTGATGAAGTAATGGATGCTGGAGCTCCTTACAACTACGGCTTAGAAGCTGGTTCAAAAGCGGAACTATTAGCCGTTTTGGCCATGAACTCAAATCCACACTCACTGACAATTTGTAACGGTTACAAAGACGAAGAATTTTTCCGCTTAGCTTTAATGGGGATTAAACTTGGCCGTAAAATGATAGTCGTGATTGAGAAGTTCTCTGAACTTGATGAACTAATGGCCATCGCCAAAGAAATGGATGTGGAGCCAGTGATTGGTATTCGCGCTAAACTTTCAACTAAAGGTTCTGGTAAGTGGGCCAACTCCGGTGGTGACCACGCTAAGTTTGGATTAACTATTCCAGAAATTATTTCTGCTGTAAAATATTTAAAGAAAATTGATCGTCTTCAGTGCTTAAAGCTTTTCCATTTTCATATTGGATCACAAATCCCAGAAATTCGAACAATCAAAGATGCCATTACAGAAGGCGCACGAGTATACGCTAAACTACGTAAGATGGGTGCTCCCATTGAATACTTCGATGTTGGGGGTGGTGTTGGTGTAGATTACGATGGATCAAAATCAAACTATCATTCTTCCATGAACTATACCCTAAAAGACTACGCCGGAGATGTTATCTACATCTTAAAACAAATATGTGATCTTGAAGATGTTGAGCATCCTCATATTGTTTCTGAAACCGGTCGTGCCGTTACGGCTCATCACTCTTGTGTGGTTTTTCCAGTTTTTGGGACTGTAGAAAAGGGCAACACTGATTTTTCCACCGAAAAATCAATTGGCGAACACATTCTGGTCGAGAACATGAGAGATCTACTAACTGATCTTAAATCAAATAACGTTCAAGAAATTTATAACGATGCTCTAGCAAAAAAAGACGAATGTACTTCTGCTTTTAAATTAGGCATTTTAGATCTTGACGAGCGTGCTAAAATTGAAACAATCTTCTGGCAAATATGTAAAGAGCTAGTACATTTAACAAGAAATGAAGAAGACCTACCTGAAGAGTTAGAAAAACTTCAGTCGCAAATGGCTGAGCAATACCTTTGTAATATATCTATTTTCCAATCAGCACCTGATACTTGGGGAATTGGTCAAGTTCTACCGGTCGTCCCTATACGTCGTTTAAATGAAGAACCTACAAGACATGGTACGATTGCCGATATCACTTGTGACTCCGACGGAAAGATTGACTGCTTCTTAGGTGGAGCAAAACATAAAAACACACTTCCGCTCCATGAGATTAAAGAAGGTGAGCAATATCTTGTCGGACTATTCCTAACTGGCGCTTACCAAGACATTATGGGTGATATGCATAATCTCTTCGGCCGCTTAAATGAAGTTCATATTTTCTGTGATGATGACGATCCAGAAGACTTCTACATTGAAGAATTCATACAAGGCAATACAGCTCAAGAAGTTCTCTCAACCCTACAGTATGCTCCACAATCAATGGCACAGACAGTGAAGAAGTCGATTGAGAAGCAGATTCAGAGAGGTAAATTAAGACCGCGCGAAGGAGTAGACCTTACGGACTTTTATGAAAAATGCCTGGGATCTTATACCTATTTAAGAAAGTAGACTGTAAGTTCTGCCAAAAAATAAACGTACTCGCATCGATAAAACCTTGGGGCCTGAAAAGAAATTTGATGGTGACCAAGGTTTTTTCTTTTTCTTCTTTTAAGTTCATTTCCAAAATTGAAACCTGACCTTTAACTTTAAAATGCTTAATAACTTGTTCATGTTTTAAAACCCTCTCTAACCAAGATTTTTTCAGGGGTAATAAAATGGCCCACTCATCTTTGATCAAAGGAGCCTCGGTATCACAAAGCAATTGCTCTTTTTCGGCGTAAGAAAAGAGCTCAGGCATTGAGAGAGTTTCCCACTTGGAAGCTTCCTTCATGGCCATTTCCATCGCTTGATCTATGCTTGTCATGTTTTCCTTACTCAGAGAAAAAACCGCAGCAGAATTGTTCGTCACAATCGTAGGATTTTCAATACTAGATAAAAGTTTACGTCCTACCTCTTGAAATTCAGGGAGAAAAACCTTCATAAATGGTTCAGCTAGCCCTGGAGGGAAATCAGCAATCACTAAATGCGGTCTTTTTAAATCACGCAACCTTGCATAGCGATCAAGAAGTGTTAAATAAGGAACAATTTCGGCTCCCCCTATTTCAACAATAATACTCTTCGAAAGTTGTATGTCTTTTGCTTCTAAGAGGTAGATCATGAGATCTTGAAGTGCTATGGGCTGACAAAGACTTTTGGAAAAATTGGCCTCTAAGATAACCGGAAAGCGTTCGACAATGGCCCGAATCATTTCAAAGGAAAGAGACCCCTCACCAATAACGATTGAAGCGCGGAATTCAATCACTCGCGCTTTTGAAGATCGAAGTATATCCCCAACTTTTTGACGACTTTTTAAATGAATCGAAAGTTCTTCTTCTTCCTGCTCTTGCCCCAATCCAGAGAGATAAACAACACGTTGACCTTTTTTCAGTTCAGCAATGAAATTTTTCGCCTGCTCCTCTTCTTTAAAAGAAAAATCTTTTACTTCTTTCATGGCATGAACCAAATAATAGATGACATCAATATTTTCTAATGTGCCAATTAGTGTTTCTTTCTTAAGTAGATCTGCTTTAACAACAGTTAAATTAAGATGATCTATGGTGATTTTTTCAGGATTACGGGCCAGTACTTTCACTTCATTACTTTCTAATAGATGATTGAGCAAATGTCCGCCCACAAATCCTGTTGCACCAATAATAGCAATCTTCATTTTCTATTCTCCGTAAGTCGGGCCAGATGACGGCCGAATGAATTCATCACACTGCTTAGAGATTACTCTTTCTCCCTTTTGTTTCGTTGGAAATCGAGAAAGGCCCAAGATATCGTATTGTGTAGAGGAAAGAAGGCTTTCTATTAGCCTCCTACCAATAAAACCAGATGCGCCGGCAATTACGACCTTTTGTTTTTTGTCATTCATAAAAGATTTTGATAGATTATCCTCTATTCTTCCTCTCTATTTTAAACCTTTGGGGTTGTTAGTTCCATGTTTAAGTTGCCTATTCTTCCTAAAATTGTTCTGGATATCTTAGGCAATATTCCTACCATTGCTTTTAAAACGGTGAATCTCTCTGAACTACTTTCAAAATCAAAAAATGTGCTATCGCAAATGAAGGAAAAGACTCCTCGTGAAGAATGGCTACAAAGTGTTAGTCCCAATTTGCCATCGCAGATAAAGATAGAATTGATATTGAAGAAACCTTTGGCCCCTGTTCCTGGCGAAGATATTCTTCGTTTATATTTTTCTCAATTTAAAAACCAAGAAGAAGTTTTTTTGGATATGAGAAGCAATCATTTCAATTACCAAGATGGCCAAACTGTATGGTCACCATCCAGTTTAGTTTATCTTTTTGAACCTGAATTTAAAGCCACCTTAATTAGACTTTATAAGGGTTTCTATTATGAAGATGAGTTGCTTTTCTGGCAAAGTCTGGCAGATTTGGGGCTAACTCAAAATCTATCCCATGATCAAGCAACTACGCTCATGAAATTATTTCAAGAGAACTTTGGCACAAATTTTAGAAACTACCACTTTGACTTAAAACACTTCCAGGAGTCTTTCTCTAAAATTTTCGAATTTTTCATGGAATACGAAGTGAAACTAAAAACTGATTTCCTTTATCTGGGAGTTTATTTAACAACTCTTTTTATGCACTTAGATCAATACCCTGGTACTTACAACGTTGAGGCCATCTTTTTAGAGATTTTCCCTCGGGATTAAAATGTCTCGATCAGAGTGTCTAAAAACTATGCAATCTATAATTTTTTCTCCATTTCCCCTCAAACTTCTAAAAATTGCTAAAATATCTACTTATGAAGATAATTTCTTTGGTCATTTTATTCATTTGTGGAAACACTTTTGCACAAGATTTGCGGCAACTAAAAGAGCAGTTAACAAGAAATGAAAAAACACTTCAAATTGATATAGAAGATCAAAGACAAAATGGTCTTTCGCCCGACTTAGTGCCCTTACTACTTAATGCAGAACTTACTCTACCAGATCAACAGCTCATCAAAGAGTGGTATCTGAATGAGTCAAAATTACAAAATCGATATGATCAATTTCAAAATTTAAAACTAGATTACTTTGCCAGGCTACAACTACAAAAAAGTTCTTGTCTGCAAAAAAAATTCCTGAATTCTAAGAAAGTTCAACAAGCTTTTCAAACGTTGCAAAATGAAACAAAAGATTATTTTGAAAAAAAATCTCTCTTTGGTAGCCAAGAGGATTACTTAAGAGTACTTGCTTACAATAGAACATACCGAGCTCAGATAAACTTAAGTAAAAAACTCAAAAAAGCACTCAAACTTCCACTTCATCAATTATCTGACAAGTTAACAGATCTTGGGCAAAAGCTAACTTTGATACCAAATCAACTGGATATCATTTGGAATCTTCGCTTTAAACAGCAATCTGCTCAAGGTAAAACTCCTATCATTGATGCTATGGGAAGGGCGGTCAGTAAACTCGGAAGAGAAGAAGACATTCAGGTGACTTGGTATGGTTTAGAAAATATCCCTAAACCAAAATACAACGGAAAAACACTCAATATTCTGGCCTTTGAACACGCTAATTCATTTCTTGATACAATTGCGCAAGCAGAAATTCCATCTAGCTTTCGCCAAGGCATCGGTTTCTACGGTGCCGCGAAGTATGTCTTCCCAGCATCGTGGGTGAGGGACTTAGAAAAAAGTGACCATTATATTGTTGTTAACCAAGGAAAAGAAATTTCTCGTACACTTGAAATCATCAAGGCAAAAAAACTACACGGCTTCTTTGCCTCCGCTGAAGGTCTATCGCCTTCAGGGCTTTTCGAGACAAGACCGGTCAATCCCCTTTTCACTAATACCTACTGGGAACTAAGAAAGGTTGGCCTTGATGTGAATATCGTTCCTATGAGTTATCCGCAAAGCTTCAGACTGTATAATGAATGGAAAAACGTGAGAGAAAGTCAAAAAAATATCTCTGGAGTCATTAAACCAAAACTCTCAGCTCATAATGCAGATAAACTTTTGCAAATCACAGGTGATAAAAACTCAGTCGGCATCTGGCTTAGAAGTGCTTGGCATCAGTCTCTAGACAACCAAAAGACATTACTTGCCTCACCAAAAGTTATCAAAATTGAGCAAATGATTGATGAGCTATTGTGGAAAGAGATTGATCAGAAAATGAAAATAGATTGTTCAATATAAAAAAAAGCCCTCTATTTCTAGAGGGCTTTTTTTCTTAGCGTAAAAATAACATGTCGTAATATTTAGGAAGAGTCCATAAATGATCTGGAATAATTTCCTCGATCTTATTAGATAATCCTGCAATTTGTACTGACAGTGGCATTAAGGTCTGAGCAATAGTCATCGCATTTTTTTCTTCATCGCCATGGTGAATATTCTTCACGTCTTTCTTTAAAGTTGCAACAGCTGTATGAAGTTGAGAGGCTAGACTATCCAAGTTGTTATAAACATCAGCTTCAACTGTTGAAGTTAGGCCAAGATCTTTTTGTTTTTTCATCAGTTCGCAGAGCTCAGTTTTATAATTAAAAACAACCGGCATCACACTCTGTTCAATCATTGAGATCATGGTGTTGAATTCAATATCACGATGCTTGATATATCTTTCAAGTAGAACATTATATCTAGTACGAATTTCGGTTCCTTTAAAAACCCCAGTGGTATTTAAAAACGCCACTTGTTTTTCATCTTTTAAAGCTGCAAGAGCTTCTGGAGTTGTACGGAAGTTTCCAAGTCCGCGTGAAGCAGCTTCCTTGACCCAAGCTTCTCCGTATCCATCTCCATTAAAGATAATTTTACTTGAGTTGTTGTACCATTTTTTGGTCACTTCGACTAAAGCGACATCGATACTTTTTCCAGCAGCGATCTCTTTTTCCAAGAAAGCATTTGTTTCCATAAAAATATCTGTCACACAAGCATTTAAGATAGAAAGAGGAAAACCAATTGCAGCTGAACCACCACAAGCACGGAATTCAAATTTATTTCCAGTGAAAGCGAAGGGTGAAGTTCTGTTTCTATCGGTGTTGTCTTTTAATAAGTAAGCAAGTTGAGTTGCTCCCATATCAAGAAAAGCTTGAGAATTCGGTTGATAAGCATTTCCAGAAGCCACCGATTCCATAATCTTTGTTAGTGTATCACCAAGGAAGATAGAAATAATTGAAGGCGGAGCCTCATTGGCTCCAAGGCGGTGGTCATTTCCATGGCTAGCAATACCAGCACGAAGTACATTAGCATGACGGTAAACAGCTTCCATTACAATCGCGACAACTGCCATAAAGCGATAGTTTTCATGGGGGTTTTTTCCAGGCTCTAAAAGGTTGTTGCCTAAATCATCTGACATCGACCAGTTTAAATGTTTTCCAGTTCCGTTAACGCCAGCGAATGGTTTCTCATGGAGTAAAACCATGAAGTCATGTTTTTCAGCTACGCTCTTGAGGGTCGCCATCACTAGTTGGTTATGATCAGCAGCAACGTTAGACTCTTTAAAAATGGGAGCTAATTCAAATTGACCAGGAGCCACTTCGTTGTGACGAGTTTTAGCAGGAATTCCAATTCTGTAAAGTTCAATTTCGACTTCTTGCATGTAAGCTAAAACGCGGTCAGGAATTGTACCGAAATAGTGATCTTCTAATTGTTGGTTACGAGAAGTGAGCGCTCCAAGAACGGTTCTTGTGGTCATCACTAAATCTTGGCGTAAGTTATAGAAGGCTTTATCAATCAGGAAATACTCTTGCTCAGCTCCGCAGTTTGACTGAACAAACTTAACATTTTTTGAACCAGTGATTTCTAAAAACTTTTTTGCTTCTTTTGAAAGTGAAGAGATCGAGCGAAGAAGTGGAGTTTTAATATCGAGAGCCTCACCATGATATGAAACGAAAGCAGTTGGAATGAAGAGTGTTTTTCCATTGGCTCCTTCCATAATAAACATTGGACTACTCATATCCCATGAAGTGTATCCACGTGCTTCGAAAGTTGAGCGCGTTCCACCATTCGGAAATGAAGAAGCATCAGGCTCTCCTTGAATTAAAGCAGAAGCAGACAGTTTTTCAATAGGACGGTTATCAGCAAAACTTAAAAATGAATCATGTTTTTCTGCAGTAGCTCCAGTTAGTGGTTGGAACCAGTGACAAAAGTGAGTTACACCTTTTGAAAGTGCCCACTCAGTGACAGCTCCCGCAATTAGTTCTGCCACTTCGCGAGTTAATGGCTTGGCCAGATTGGCCACTTCTAATAATTCTTCTTTTTGGTGAGTTGAAAGACCTTTAATCGTTGTTACGTTAAAAACATTTTCTCCGTAATACTGACTAATTTTTTGGGGTGTACCTTGAGAATTGAGAGGAACTGGACAATGGCGGTTGCCTCTAGTGGTCGCCTTTTCTCTTGCCTTAAAACGTGGGGTCGTCATGTAAATCTCTCCTTGGTTTTTTCAATGAAAAAATAATAGTATTGTTACTATCAGTTCACAATGAATAGAGAGATTTTTAGAGAAAATAGTGACAGACCAAAATAGTCAAGCATCAAGAAAAAAGCTGTGCTATAGCTAGTATTAAAAATTAAAGTTTGGCAGCGTGGTTCATACAAATGAGTGTCACTGCAAACACGAAAAAGAGAATTTTTAGAACGATCATGTCTGCATTAAACGGAGTCATGGCGTGCCTCAATTTGAAAGATAGGTTCCTTAATATATTGCAAAAAAACGATGAAAAGCCAAGCCCTAGTTTGTTTCCCATTTACTGATTTAACACCCTCAATGCAAACGCTTGGGGAAAGTGTCTTTCCTAAAACACTCTCGATGCATCCAGAGCGAGCAAGAGGCTATTTAACGGCTAGATTTGCTTTGTTAGAGGCTTATCAGCAGCTTGGAATAAAGCTGGAATTCAGTGATCTTCAGAATCTTAAAGATAACCGTCACCAAGACTTCCAAGATTTTTTCTTTAGTCTTTCCCATACTTCATATAGAGGCAAGACTGTGGCCGGCGCCCTTTTACAGAAGAAAAACTTTGCGGTGGGGCTCGATCTTGAATGGAAAAGCCGTAGCATACAAAAAGGCGCAGAGCATTTTTTTGTGCGAGAAGAGGATTATGAAATTGACCCTCTGGTTCTATGGTGTTTAAAAGAAGCAGCTTTTAAATCCATAAGCTCCGTCTTTCCCCCGGGTTTAGTCTTAAAAGAACTTTGGGTCAGAGGATCCAACTTTGGTCATTATAAAGACCCTACAAAAAATTTAGGCCAGGTAAAGTATCAAGTTAACAATTTTTTGGGCAGTGAACTTTTAGTGGCCACCGCCTTTAGAGAAATTTAAAATATTTTCGATATAAAATTTTTAGCGAAGGAAACTCCATGAAAAAATATTTAGCGATCATTGTTCTTTCATTTTCTTTTTTTGGTTGGGCACAAAAAGCTCCACCATCAATGATTGTCGAAAGCTACTCTATCAATAAAGCTATTTTTGAAACAAAAAAAATTCCGATGAAATCCCATAATGGAAAAAAAGAGTTTGAAAGATATCTTTCGATGGAATTGCCTTATGCCCCAGTCAAAGCCTTATACCAAGACCTACAAAAGAGATTAGGTAAAAAGCTGATCACTCGCAAAGAAGCTCACATTACAGTGATTACTCCAGTTGAATTTGATGAAGCTTTATCAAGCAAACTAACAATGAGTAAAATTGAAGAAATTGCCAAAAAATATGACATCCAAAACTCCCCCTTCACTATTAAGTGTCTAGGAAGAGCTGAAGTTAAAGGCAATGAAACATACTATCTTGTGGTTGAGTCTGAAGCCTTAACGAAAATTCGCTCTGAAATTGCCAGAGAGTTTGTCATGAATCATGGAGTGATGGGAGTCTTTAAACCAGTGAAATACTTCTTTCCTCATATTACCGTTGGATTCACCAAAAGAGACCTTCACCTTGCAGACGGCGTAGTGAAGGATGAAAAAACCTGTACGGCACCAGTTATTATTGAATAACTAGACACCTAAGGCTTTTAGAACTTTATCACGGTCAACTATTTGAATTTCTCGAATGGCTCGGGGTGCTTCTTCAAATTGAAGAGTTAAATTTTCAATTCGCTCAAGTCGAGAAACAAGTAATTCATAGTTCACTCCCACTTGAGTGATTTTGACTAAATCAATGGCGTCAGACTTTAAAAAGCGAAGTCCATTTAAAGAAAGAATTTCATCGCCTGCATTCAATCCGCATTTATAGGCTGGAGAATCTAAAAGTACAGTACGAACAAAAACTCTTTCCTCTTTAAAATCAAACTCTACTCCCAAATAAGGAGTTTTTGGTGATTCCCAATTAAGTTTCAACCCAATTCGAGCGTAGGTATTTTCAAAATCAATTTCTTTGGTGGTTTCGACCATATCCACAAATGTATCTAAAGCGGCTTTTCCACCAAGCTTCTCCACCATGGAATAGACTTCTTCCTTGGACAATCCCTTGGCCGGTCTATCGACATAACTTTGCCAAAGAAGATTCAAAAATTCAGTGAATGAATGACCTTGTTCATGAAAATAAATATTTAGAACAGAAAAGACGAGGCCTCCCTTTAGATAGTAACTGATGGAACTATTTTTAGAATTTTCATCAGGTCTATAAAGTTTGATCCAAGCATTAAATGAACTGTCTTCAAGTGAATGAAATTTACGTCCTGGAGTACTAAAATAAACATCAAAGTCGGATTTCACTAAATCCAAGTATTCTTCCAAAGAACAAAGTTTGCTTTTTAAAACGAAAAGATTGTCCATGAAACTGGTTAAGCCTTCTGCTAACCAAAGCATGGAGGTATAGCCTTCATTTAAATAATCAAAAGGTCCTAGTTCCTGTGGACGAATACGCTTAACATTCCAAAGGTGAAAATATTCGTGAGCAACAAGCGCTAACCAATTAATATAATCTTTTCTATTTCCAATTTTTTTTCCATCAAAATGAAGGGCAGTAGAATTTAAATGCTCAAGTCCGCCATAAATTCTAGGAACAAAGTGTGTGATGAAAGTATATTTTGAATATGGCATAGAACCCATGGTGCCAGAAACAACTTCCACAATTTTCTTCATGTCTTCTTTGAGATTATTTTTATGGGGATATACCACACCATAAAAAGCTAATTCATGGGGAATATTGCCCACCATAAAGCCATCAGTTTCATGGCAGCCAATTTCTATTGGCCCATCTACCAGTTCATCATAGTTAGCAGCGGTGTAACGAAAAATTTCACGACTAGGAGAAATATCTTTTAACCCTGTACTCACTTTTGACCATAAAGGGGAAAAGCGAAGAGTTAATTCTGGATTAACTAAATTCTCTCCTGCTACCCCCATGAGATAAGTGGGGCCGTGCAAGAATGCATGGGAATTATCAACATGAGAAGTTCTGACCGTGAGTTCGTGGCAATAAACTTCATAATGAATCGATATTTCTGTGACATTTGGTTGCTTTAACTGAGATCGAGTTTGATCAATTTCCCATAGACCCTTTTTCTTTTGCTCAAAAAATAATACTTCACCATTTTGAGCCAAGGCGCGAAATGAGCGAACATGACGAGAATACTCACGCATTAAGTAGGAACCAGGACTCCAAGATGGTAAAAATACACTAAGTGGGCCTTTTGTTGTTAGGGGGACTGACATACTGACTTTTACAATATGAGTAGATGGATCCATAACTTCGACTAAATACTGCACTTTCATCTTGGATAAACTCCTGTTCATAGCTTTGCAAACAGAGAGATTTTACGCTAAGATTGCCCCCATGGACAACAAAACAAAAGCTATCAGCGAGCAAATTAAACCAATCAGTGAATTTGATTTAAATTTGACTCCAAGAGCCTATGACCAAATAAAATTAATTCAAGACAATGACTACACAGTGGAAGACAAAATTTTTCGTGTGCAGATTTCAGGAAAAGGTTGTTCAGGTTTTAATTATGATGTCGGTTTTGCAGAAGAAGACGTTAACGATGTGAAAATTCCAATCTGGGTTAAAGAAAAAAATCTCCACTTCACGCTTCACCTAGACCCTTTTACTGCCTTTTATTTCTACCAAGGAACACTTGATTATCAGTTAGACATAGAGTCTGGTGAGGACGGCTTTGTGGTGATGAATACTAATGAACAAAGCTACTTCGGTAAATTTTTTAAAGACGAAAGCTTAGTTCCTAAAATTTAAACTGCTTCGCAAATGATGGCCCAGATTCAGGGCACAATTCAATTATTACGAATGACAAAGAATACAGCACTTTTCAATCAAATTAATCAATTTTGGTTCTCATATTTAAAAGGAAAACAATGAGCAGAATACACGATCAAATTTTTGCTTCAATGAAACAAATGAAAGAGCAAATGGGCGAAATGGGAAAAAAGCTCATGCTACCTCCCCCTTCAATGTTAACTCTTAAGCATCATTATATTGGGTACACAGAGGGTGTTTCATTAACTGCTGAAGTTCCCTTCAACCCTGACTTTGTCAATCCTGTGGGTTATTTTCAAGGGGGTTTTTTAGCTGCTGCCATAGATGATGTTTATGGACCACTCTCATATATGTCAACTGGAGGCCCATGTGTTTCACTTGATTTTAACATCAAATTTATTCGCCCTTTTGTTTCTGAACAGAAACTAGTGATTATAGAGGCAGTCATTATTTCAAAAACAAAATCGATTATTACGATGGAAGCAAAAATGAAAAGTCCTGAAGGAAAAATTCTAGCGATCTCTAGTATGACTTCGATGATATTAAAAAATTAAGGACAGTTTTTATTTCCTTTTACCAATTGCCCATTTTCACAGAAGGTGATTTGGGTAAAATCCGTAAAATTTATTTTTTTCAAATCATACTGCTTCTCTTGAAATGAATTAAACTGATCGTCTTTGAATATTGGCCAGCGAATTGTGGCGTCGGTCAATTTATAAGAAGAATCCCAACCCCAAAAAAGCCCTTCTTCCGATTGCGAAGGTTGTGGTCCAGAAGAGTATTCAACAAACTGTCTTTGTGTAACTTGCCCTTTCTTTTTTTGAAACTTTAAAATAACCATGGCTCCTACACCAGCTTTGTTACTTCGTTTCCCTGAAAGATATGTGCGAAGAATTTTTTTATCTTTATAAGGAAGATCGTTTCTAAAAAGATAAAGGTGATTGTTTATTTGGCCATTTCTAACATTACTTTGTCCTGTTAGAACATCGGGTTTTCCATCTTTATTAATATCCAAAACCACTGTACCTTCTGGGTTCACAATATCGAGGCCTGCTTTCATCCCAAGATCTTCGAAGGAATGATCAGGATATTGAAATAAAAGAATCAAGCGGGACTTAGGTGGAAAACCAGAATTATCAACCAGTAAATCACGTAGTCCATCAAAATTCACATCTATCCAAACACCGCTGCGGTCACCTTGGTCCCATTTCCCCGATTCATCTTCATTAGTATATTCAGTGCGAATAAAGCCTGGCGGGAAAGTCCCTTTCGCACCCGTTAAAATACTTGATCTATCTCTCGATTCATTATCATAAGAATGAGAAAGTACACCAACATACAAATCCATATAACCATCATTGTTATAATCAGAACAAGCAGAAAAAAATGCATTTCCTCCGCCTAAAGGATCGAGCAATCCATTCATGTCAGAGGCGTAACCGCTTTCCTGTCCATAATCTTGAAAGTAGCGACCTCTATCTTTAAAGTCATAAATATTCATCCATAATTTATTATGATGTCCATTTGATGATGCTGTTAGCACATCCGGGAATCCATTCTGATCCATATCACAAGTTGAAGTGGCAAAAGTCGGCTTGGCATTGACATATACTTTTGAATTCGATGGTAAAAAATGTTCACCGGTTAGTAGTCCTGAACTTTCTGAAAACTTAAATTTGTTACCTTCATAAAGTCTGTCTGGAAGAGAAATATAATTTTCTCCATTTTTTTCAAACCAGTTACCAATATAAAGATCTAAATTCCCATCAAGATTATAATCAAGAACTGATACAGAGGCTGTGGCAGTGGCGTCCATAGGAATGGCACCTTTAACTTCAATATAGCTGAGACGTCTCTTTTTTGTTAAACTGCCACGAAATATTTTAAGAGGTACTTTTGTTAGTTCAGAATGAGCATTAAGTACTCCAACCAAAACATCTTTTATACCATCTTTATCAAAATCATAAAAAAGTAAAAAGGAAGCTCTCACACCTTCCAAAAAAGGATTATAACTTTTTTCAAATTTTTTCTGGGTTGCATTCCAAAAATAAAATTCTGGTTCAGAGGCGTTGGACGCCAGGGTGATAATGTCAGTAAATCCATCGTTATCTAAATCAACTGCATAAGTATGAACTGCCTTAATCCCTTTTAGTCCATAGTCCTCTGTAACATCTGTGAACCAACCGGCATTTTTTCTTGATGGACCAAATTCGGAAACAACAGCCTTAGGGACTGATTTAGAAATAACAGCCTTCGTCTCTTGGCTTTTATTAAACCAAGAGCACGAAGACATTATAAGTAGAATGAGGAGTTTAGAAATTGATGATATCAAGACCGTAGGATTCCCTTTGGGTCAAGGCTTCTGTCACCGTTTTGACTTCTCGGTCATAATTCTTATCCATGCGTTTTGCATTTTCCATAAACTTATGACGTGATTCTTTTAAAGCAATTTCTGTTAATCCAGAAATGTATGCTTTATCGTCATCACTAATTTTGGGATCATTTAAGATTGAAGTAGAGCGAGACATAACTGCGATCGAAACATAAAGCTCAATCACCATATTGGCCAAACGCATTTGCACTAATTCTTGGTCAATAATTTTACTACCATGTTTCATTAAAGAGTTTTCAACTTTAATAGAAAAATCATTCAGCATAGGAATAAAATCATCTGCATGCTCTTGAAGACTTGGATGGACTTTTGTTAGGTGCTTAGTGGAAACCATTTTTCCGATTCTCTTTTTAGCAAAATCAGATAGTACACCTAAAGACTTAATAGGATCTTGTAGAGCTTTTGAAACATCCGCAGCCTTACCTACTTCTTTTAAATCTTCCGAAGGCTCCTTAATTCCTGAAAGGGCCAAGAAACAACGTAAGATTTCATTGGTTCCTTCAAAAATTAAATTAATACGTGAATCACGCATGATTCTTTCATAAGGATATTCCTTCATGTAGCCGTTTCCAGCAGCAATTTGCATTGCTTGGTCAATGGTGTTCCAAAGAGCCTCTGAACAGTAAACCTTACAAACTGCTGACTCCATCGAATATTCTTTAAGCCCTTTGATAATTTGGCCAGTCGACATATAAACAATTGATTCAGCTGCATAACAATGAGCAGCCATGTGTGCTAATTTATCTTGAATAAGACCAAATTCAGCAATCGATTTCCCAAATTGCTTTCTTCCTTTAGCTTGATTGATGGCCAATTTTAAAATGACTTTCATTCCGCCCACACAACCAGATCCAAGAGAGAGACGTCCAGTATTTAAAACGTTCATGGCAATCTTAAAACCCTGCCCAGGTTCACCGATCATATTAGTTGCAGGGACAATGACATTATCAAAATAAACAGCACGAGTTTCACTGGCCTTAATCCCCATCTTTTTTTCTTTTTCACCAAAAGAAATTCCAGTTCTGGTTTTTTCTACAATGAAACAAGAGATCTTCTCAACCGTTTTACCATTCACTTCATGATCAGTTTTACAAAAGACAGAATAAAAACCAGATGTTCCCGCGTTGGTGATCCAAAGTTTTTGTCCGTTAATAGTATAAGTGTTGTCGGTATTTTTCTTGGCCTTAGTTTTAATTGAATAAGCATCGGAACCTGAACCCGGCTCAGTTAAACAAAAGGAAGCCACCACTTCACCAGAAGCTAACTTTGGTAACCATTCTTCTTTTTGTTTAGCATTTCCTTCGTTCATCAAAGCCTTGAAGCCAATTGATTGATGGGCCCCAAGCATAGTCGCTAGAGAACCATCTATTCCTGCCACTTCTTGAAAAACACGAGCGTATAAAGAATAGTCTAAGTTTAGACCACCATAATTTTCTTCAACTGCTAAACCAAATAAACCTAAGCCAGCTAATCCTTGCATGATTTCATCAGGTATTTGCGACGTCTCATCCATCTTGACAGAATCCACTTGTGATTCACAAAATTTATTAACAGCATTACACATTTCCTTGCTCATTTCTCTTTGGGATTCATTGAAATGAGGAAAGGGAAATACAATTTCTTCATGGATCTCTCCAAAAAACATACCTTTTACGATGGAGGGAATTTCCTTGTTGTGGTCGCTCATAAATAGATTCCTTTAATACTCCGAGATAATTCGTCAACTATCCCGAATGATTGTTTATGTATAATTGAATTATCACTCAGAACTGTGTGCGAGTGAATAGTTTTTTCGCAAAATGTTTTTAAGTAGTTTTAGGATCTTATATTTGCATTTTAACTTATTTAATAAGACAATTAACTATATGCTCAAAAAAATTCGACAAAAATTAGCGGATATAAGAAACAAATTCCGTCCGGGAAAGAAAATCTCAGAAGGAATTGAGAATGATGCTTTAGATCGCCCAGAATCGAGTGAAGAGGTTTTGAGTCCTTTCGATCAATTGGTGAGAAATAGTCAGCAACAAATTAGTTCTCCAACTGCTCTGGCAGATAAAACCGGTGAAGTTCTAGTTCCACAAGAAATAAATGATTCTGTTAGCCCTCCAATTCCTTCTGAAGAGCCCATTGCTTTAGACATTCCTGCTTTACAAACATCAGAAACTCCAATTCCACAAGTTGCACCAGTTGTCATGGAAACTGCCGCTTCAAATGAAATAGCAGAAAAGAGTAATAGCACTGAGATACCTGACTTAGACAAAACTCCAGTACCAAAATTCGATACTATTACTGCCAGCATTCCTCGCTTTGACAGCTTGCCCTCCAATAGCTTTTCTCTCTCGGACGATGATAGTGATGCTTCCTCTGATCCAAATACTTTTGACTTAGACTCAAGTCGCCCACTTTATAAGATTCCAAAAAAGACTCGCTTACCATTTTTGACTACTCCCTTAGCTAAAATGCGCGATCTTTTCTTATCTATGTTTAAAGGCATCTTCAGACGTATTAAAAAAGATCGCCCTGATCTTTTCCAAGGAAGTGAATCGGGAGCAAAGTTAAATGTTAACAAACTTTACGAAATTATTTTCTCACCTGAGTCACGCCCATACATACATCAAGGATTCATTGTCCTTTTAGTCGTATTCTTTTCCTTTGCTGTTGGAAAGACTATTGCTCTTGTTCTAAGAGGAAGAGACACCGTATCGGTTGCCAAAGCTCGCAGTATTGATATTGGACCTTTAAACAAAGACCTCGATTTGAATGTCATTAGAATTGCCAATCTTTTTAATGCTCACGATATTTCCGCTATTAAGAAAAATCGCTCGCAAGAAAATGTTCCATGCACTTTAGCACAAGCTGAATCACCTTCTTCACTTCCCATCAAAGTTCTTAATACCATCGTTTTACAAGACTCTGTAAAAAGTTTAGCCGCAGTTCAAGTAAGAAGCCGACCTACATTGATGGAATTTAGAGAGGGAGAAAAAATTGAGAACATTGCTAAACTTGATAAAATTGACCGCTTAAAAATTGTTATTCGAAACTTAGAAAGTGATCAGTGTGAGTATCTTTCAAACATGACTGAAAACGCTCGTGGTGCTCTTCAAGTTATGTCTCCTCATCAAGCAAAAACTTATGCTCAAAGTAAACCTAACCCAGACATTATTAATGAAGGAAACCATTTCCAAATTAAGAAGCGCTATTTAAATGAAAAATTAAAAGATATCGGTCTGGTTCTGACTCAAGCAAAAGCAGTTAAGATTACAAACCCTGACGGATCACTTGCTTTTAAGATGACAGAAGTTGATCCCGGTGGTCCTTTTGCAAGTTTGAATGTTCACGTTGATGACACCATAACCAGTGTAAATGGTAAAAAGTTTACAAGCATGAATGAAGTCATGGATTTATTCGGCAAAGTAAAAGATATGGAAAAGCTTTCAATTACCGTTCTTCGCGAAGGTGAAGAACAAGTTATGGAATATAATTTTACCAACTAAGATAAAGGACTATCTTATGAGTCACTCAGTCAGTAAGACTCTCATTGTTGTAGCACTTTTAAATGCGACTTACGCACAAGCGCAGTTTAAAAAGTATCGCTCAAAAACAACTTTTAATGAGTCATCTAGCTCCACTCCTGCAGCACAAGCTCAGCCAATGGATGCTATTCCAACAGAATCGACTGCAGTAGCACCAGCTGTTCCGAGCGGTGACGATGAGGATGAAGATGAAGATGAAGAAGGAGCAAGTGCACCTCCTCCAACTGCTGGTTATGAAACTGAAGAAGCAGAAGGTGAAGTGTTTGGCCGTAATGGTGAAACTCAAGCACTTAAAGGACCAAATGCAAATAAATATGTAAACTTAAATCCAGAGACTTCTTTCGGTCCAGAAATTATTCAGAGCTTTGATTTTCCTAATGCAGACATTATGGATATTACAAAGCACATGCAGAAACTAACGGGAATAAACCTAATTCTAGACAAAGACGTTAAGGGTAAAGTTTCCATCGTCGCCCCCTCACCTATTACCGTAGGGGATGCTTGGAAAGCTTATCTCACTGCCCTCAATATGAATGGATATTCCATCGTCAAAGCTGGGGCCTTCTATAAAGTCGTGAACAACCGTGATATTCGTTACACTCCAACCAAAATCTATACAGGTGGATATACTCCAGACACTGATAACTATGTTATGCGTGTTCAGCCCTTAAAAAATATTTCAGCAGCCGAGATTTCAAGAAACTTCCGTCCATTTCTTACACGCTACGGAAGAATGATCGAGATTAAACAAACAAACACCGTCATTCTCTCAGATACCGGTTCCAACATTAACCGTATCGTAAAAATGATTAAATTCTTGGACGTTCCAGGACATGATGAATCTCTTCAAATCATAAAAGTGAAAAATTCATCAGCAGATGAAATCGCCAAACTTTTAGACTCCATTTTAAAAGACAGATCCAATGCTCGTTTTAGAAATAATCCGGACCAAAAAGCCCAAAATATTTCCAAAATTATCGCGGAAAAAAGAACGAACTCAATTATAGCCATGGCCAATGCTGATGGGGCAAAAGAACTTAGAACTTTAATTGATAAACTTGATGTTAAATTGATTTCTTCTAGTTCTGGGCAAGTACATGTTTATTACTTGTATTATGGAGATGCAGAAACTTTAGCAAAAACACTAACGACGCTTACTTCTACGACTGGAACATCGGCGGCTTCTCGTTTTACTAGTCCGGGTTCAACGACTTCTCAAGGATTATTTTCGTCTCAAGTGAAAGTAGCAGCGGACAAAGCTAACAACGCATTAGTCGTTACAGCTGCTCCAACAGATTACTTAACGATTAAAGAAGTAATCGCCAAGTTAGATATTCCAAGAGATCAGGTTTATGTTGAAGGTCTAATCATGGAGACCAATGTAGCGAAAGATCGTGCTTTTGGTGTTTCCATCTTAGGAGCCTACGGTTCTGGAGCTGCTCAACAAGCAGGTTTTACTGGAGGTTCATCTGATTTAATTAGTTTGATGTCACGTAACTATACAAGTCTTGGTGGTTTATTTGTGGGTGGTGGTGCTGGACCAAAAGTTCAATTCACTCCTCCAGGTGGACAAGCTATTACTGTTAACTCAGTCAATGGACTTATTTCTGCAGTAGCCACTGATACGTCGACGAACGTTTTAGCCACTCCACAAATTTTGGCGATGGATAATACTCAAGCCGTATTTGAAGTTGGTGAGACAGTACCTATTCAGGAATCTTCTCAAGCAAACAACGGAGCGACTAACTTCAGTATTAAAGAACAGAAAGTTGCCTTAACACTTAAAATCACTCCACAAATCAACAAAGTAACCCGTTTTGTGAAATTGAAAATTGATCAAAAGATCGATGATTTCTCTAACCGTAAAACGGCTACAGCTCAAGGGGTTGCAACAACAACTCGTTCAGCTGTAACTGAAGTGATCGTTCGTGACCGTGATACCATCGCCATGGGCGGGTTAATGCGCGATAAAGAAAACATCACTGAAAACAAAATTCCTCTGTTAGGTGATATTCCTGTACTTGGTTGGTTATTTAAAAACAAATCTCGTCAGGTAGATAAAGTGAATTTACTACTATTTTTAACTCCAAAAATCCTTAATACTTATGAGAAGACTGCCGCTGCCACAACGAAAGACGTTCTCAATCGTAGAAGTGCTCACTTAAAAAATCTTGTGGGTGAAAACGATCCATTTGCTTCTACAGTGAAAGGAATTTATCAAAAAGCTGATCGACAGGAACTTGGGCCACTTTATGATAAAGAAGATGGTGAACGGTACCAACGCATGAACGAGCAAGCTCCTCCTCAAGAAGAGCATACTGAAGAACTGATCATGAACGATAAGACAGTTCCAGACTATCAAAGCATTTTGAAAAAAGTAGAAGCGAAGAAAAGAGGCGAAGAAGTTAAAATTGAAGATGAGCAGCCAATGACGGATATTGTAGGATCTCCAACAACTCCAGAAAAAAGCACGGCTCCTCAAACTTCAGAAGCTCCAAGTGAAGAGGTACTTCCTCTAACGAATTAGTTCTAAAAGGTGTTGTATGGTAATTTCTGACCAAATGATCGCCCGTCTCGAGGGCAATAAAGAAAAGATTGGTGAACTTCTATTGAAGAACACCACTCTCACTCAAGAGCAACTCAATGAAGCTCTCGATTTGCAACGTGAAACGGGAACAATGTTGGGTGAAATTCTAGTCAAAAAGAATTACATTCATCCTCACGATATTGTGAAAGTTATTTGCCATCAATTAAACGTTCCTTATTCCAATGAACTAAAAGTCGATGAGATTGATGCTAATATCTTAAAAGACATTCCTATTAACTATGCCAAAGCCCACGAGGCTTTGCCCATTCTTGAGACAGAAACTTCTGTCACAGTAGCGACTTCAGATCCTTTCAACTTCAACGCCATTAATGATTTACATGGTATCTATAACAAAGAGATAAAACTTTTAGTGGTTCCTCCTCTTCGCCTCCAAGACGCCATCAATCGTGTCTATGAAAGAGCCAACCGTAATATTGTTGATACCATCGAAGATGAATTTGAAGAGAATTTAGATCTTGATGGTCCCATTGATATCTTAGATGCAACAGCCGATGAAGCTCCTGTTATTCGTTTTGTGAACTCCATCATCTTTCGTGCCGTCAAAGAAAGGGCTTCCGATATTCACATTGAGCCTTATGAGAAAGATACCTCATACCGCTTTCGTATTAACGGTGTAATGACCGAAATTTTACGTCAACCTAAGAAAACCCACGCAGCCGTCTCTTCTCGTATTAAAGTTATGGCGAAACTCGACATTGCAGAAAAAAGACTTCCTCAAGATGGTCGTATTAAAATTAAAATTGCTGGTAAAGATATTGATATTCGTCTTTCCACTGTTCCAGTGGCCCACGGCGAACGTATCGTTATGAGGGTTTTAGAAAAAAACAACATGGTGTTGAAGCTTGAGAACTTAGGTTTCAAAGGTCAAGTGCTTGATGGCCTCTTTGAACTTTCACGAAAAAAACACGGTGTACTTTATGTAACAGGACCTACTGGTCACGGTAAAACCACAACACTGGTGGCGCTGCTTGATCGAATCAATACACCTGACAAAATGATTATTACCGTTGAAGATCCGGTCGAATATGAGATGGCTGGTATTTCTCAAATTCAAGTAAACTCAAAAATTGATTTATCCTTCGCTATCGCATTAAGAGCCATTCTTCGTCAAAACCCTGATGTCATCATGGTTGGTGAAACACGTGACCATGAAACAGCGGAAATGGCCATTAACGCTTCTTTAACGGGCCACTTTGTGCTTTCTACTCTACACACTAACGATGCTTCATCAGCTCCAACTCGATTGATTGATATGGGGGTTCAACCCTTCCTAATATCTTCTTCGATTGTAGGAATCTTAGCCCAACGTCTTATCCGTGTTCTTTGCAAAGAATGTAAAGAAGCCACTCACCCTACTGAATATGAGATGGCCCTAATGGGAAAAGAACTTCCTGCCACAGCTAAAGTTTTTAAGTCAGTTGGTTGTCCAAAATGTAGTGGTACTGGTTATTCAGGGCGAACCAATGTTGCTGAATTATTAATTATGAATGATGAAATCAGAGCACTTATTCTTCGCCAAGCTGATGCTTCAACAGTGAAAAAAGCTGCCATGAAATCTGGCATGCTTACCTTGAGACAAAATGCCGTGACCATGATTATGGATGGTATTACTTCTATTGAAGAAATTATCCGCGCGGTAAGTTCTGAAGAAAGTGCAGAGTAGATAACTCATGGCCATATACAACTATAAAGGTCTCAATAAACAGGGCAAAGAAGTCAAAGCGACCGTAAACGCTGAGAGTATTGTCTTAGCTAAACAGAAAGTAAAAGCCATGGGCTTTATGCTTTTGGATATAACTGAACAAAAATCAGAAAATATCGGTAAGGGCTTAAACTTCACTATGGGATCAGGAGTTTCGGTCAACGACTTGGCCTTAATGACTAGACAGCTATCGACACTTATTAAAGCAAGAATTCAAATTGTCGAAGCCCTTTCCGCACTCCAAGAACAAATGGACAACCCTACTCTCAGAGTTATTCTTTCAGAACTAAAACAAAAAGTGAATGAAGGATCAAGTTTAGCGAACTCGCTATCAGGCTATCCAAAAGTTTTTGATAACGTTTATGTCAATATGGTTGAAGCAGGAGAAGCCTCTGGTACTTTAGATGTTGTGCTCCTCCGTCTGGCGGAATTTACAGAAGCACAAGTTAAACTCAAAAATAAAATTCAGGGTGCAATGGTCTACCCTCTTGTCATGGGAATCTTTGGATTCTTAATGATGAATGTAATTTTTATTTTCGTTATTCCTAAAATTGCCAAAGTACTTATTTCTGCCAAAAAAGAACTACCGATTCAAACTAAAATTTGTCTGGGTATTTCTTCTTTCTTGCAAAATTATTGGTACCTTGTCTTCGTCGGTATTTTTGCTGGAATTTGGCTAACTCGCCGTTACTTAAAAACGACCAAAGGTCGTTCTCAGTGGGATGCTCTACAACTAAAACTTCCTATTTTCGGAATCATTATCAAAATGATTAATGTCAGTAGATTTTGCTCAACCTTAGCAACTTTAATGAACTCAGGTGTTCCAATTTTGACTTCTATCACAATTGTGAAAAACCTCATTCCTAATGTTCACCTGAAAGATACTATTGAGAAAGCCCGCATTAGTATTTCTGAAGGGGGCTCAATGACCACACCACTCATTCAAAGTGGCTACTTCCCTCCTTTGGTTACTCATATGATAAAACTTGGGGAAAAGTCTGGGGAGATTGAGGATATGCTTAAGATCATCTCAGAATCTTATGAGGAACAAGTTCAGTCAAGAATTGGTGGACTCACTGCTCTCTTAGAACCTCTCATGATGATTGCACTCGGGATGGCCGTTGCCTTTATTGTTTTCTCAGTAATTGTTCCAATTATGAATCTAAATAGTGTAAGATAGTCCTGATCAAATTAGCTTTAAGGAGTTCTTATGCTGGAAAAGAAAAGTCGTTTTTTCCCTCAAATTGTTGGCAATAACCGTGGTATGAGTATCATCGAGATTTTAATCGCGATCACTCTTATTGGTTTAGCTGGTACATTTGTTGTTGGTAAAATTTTTGATAACTTAAAAGAAGGACAAGTTTCTTCGACAAAAATCCAAATGAAACATTTGGGTGATCGTCTTCAGGAATTTCGTCGTCACTGTGGAACTTTTCCGACAGCTGAACAAGGTGGAATGGACTCTCTAGTGAATAAGCCCAGTGGTGGCAAAGAATGTAAGCGCTACCAACCTGGTGGTTACCTTCAAGATGGAAAAGTGCCTCTGGATCCATGGGATAATGAATTCATCTATACTTCAGATGGAAAAACTTATCAGATTAAATCTTTAGGTGCTGATGGAGCCGAAGGTGGCGAAGGATTTGACGCCGATCTTGAGAGCGATAAACTTTAAAAATAATATTTTCTTAAAGAACGATGGGTTCACAATCATTGAGATACTCATCGTTCTCTTTCTCATCACTCTTATCTTTTTTGCCATCCCCTTTGGAACAACCAATACCGAAACAACTGCCATGGAAAGTGCTGTCGATGCCTTTGATCGCGCTATCCGCTTCGCTTCTCAAGAAGCCGTACTTCGAAATTCAGTAGTTAGACTCAAAATTGATATGGATAAAATACCAGTAGAATATGTGGTCGAATATGGCCCTAAAGATGCTTTTGTTTTACCTGAGTTTACCGACGCTTCAGTGGCAAGTTTAGATGATATTGATAAAAATAAAAAGAAAGCTTCAGACCTTGATAGTAAATTCGCCAAAGTTCCTGAGTTTAACGATATCAACAAAGAAATTCATGAATATGTGAAAATTTTAGGAATCGCCACTTCAGCCAGAAATAGTTTAATAAAAACCGGAGCCCCTGCCATTTACTTTTATCCCTCGGGAGAAAGAGACAGTGCTTTAATCATCTTCGCCACCAGTGTAGAAGTAGCGGGAATGGACATTCAAGCGTATAATGATAAGGTCAATACAACTTTTAAAAACATCGATGTGACAAACTCAAATGCAGATCCTGAAGACCTTAAAGAAAAGTTGGCAGACAGTGTTTACAAAGACTGGATTAAGCCAAATTAAAAAATTGACCTCAAACCAACAAGGCTTCTCTCTTTTAGAAGTTCTGATGGCACTTACAATCTTTGCTGCTTTCACCACCGCCTTTATTTCTTCTCAAACTGCCAGTATAAACGATTCTGCTCAACTGGAAGAAGAAATGACAATCTCAAGGTTATGCGAAAACAAGATTAGTGAAATCTATTTAAATCCACCAGAATTTAAAGAATCACTTACCATCAGCAAAGACACCAAAAATTTTGAAGAAGAAGAAAATAAAGACTACGAATATACCGTAGAGTATAAACGTTTTAAAATACCCGATTTTTCAAAAATCACCGGTCAAGGAGAAAATGCCAAAGCCAGTGGAATGCAAGCCATGATCTTTCAAAAGATGCAAAAAAACTTAGAGGAAATGATTTGGCAGGTTTCCGTCACTGTAAGAAATAAAAATACTGATATCAAATACACACTTTCCACTTGGCTAGACAATCCAGTAGCAAAGGTAAATTTCAATTAAGATGAAAAAATCGTTGAAGATTTTTCTTGAGCCTTCTGGATTTTCTATCTTAGAAATATTAATTGCCATTTCCCTTTTGGGATTCATTACCATTGGAGTTGTTGCACTTACCAATGATGCCACCAACTCCAAAGAAAGAATTAGTGCGGAAGATAAAGAGAAGATGCAAATTCTTACCGCCTTAAGTGTTCTTGAATGGGATCTCTCTCATCTCTACTCTCCAATGTACTACGCCAAAAAACTGCCAGTAAAAGGTCGGATAACTGAAGAGATTTATAATAAGATACAAGACCGCTTTGAAAGAAATCCCCACTTTGGTTTTACTGATATTGATGGAAGACCAGTTCCTATTTTTGAAAACTCAGACAAACACAGTTTTGAATTTTATACAGACTCTAATCGTCGCCGCCAAGCCAATGTCAAACAATCAAATTTTGCTTGGGTAAAGTATACCCTTGAGGCTGAAGAAGCTAAAGATGGAAACGATACAGACCTTAGTGGAAAATTTAAACTTATGCGCTACTTTTCTGCTGAAAATCCCTATCGTGCAGAAAAACTAAATAGCGGTACCGATAATGAAAAAATCAAAGCTCAAGTTATTCTGGAAAATGTTGAGGACCTTGAATTCTTTTTTTGGAACCCTGAAAATCAAAAATTTGTTACGCCTATAACTGCTGTCGCTGGTGCTCAAAATATGATTCGTGCCGTTCAAGTTAAAATCACATGGAAAGATAAATTAGGTGGAACACAAAAGATCGACAAGATCTATCGTCCACTTTGGCCCGTTTTTGATCCTAACGAAGATCCAGATGATCTCGATTTGTCAGCGCAAAATCCCAATGCACCAGTGCCTAATGGCGGTGGCGTAGTTCCACCGGGGGATCTCGATGAATAATAAAAGATTTGATTTTTTCACAAAGATTAAAGATGAACGTGGAGTTGCCATCCTCATGGTTCTTTCCGCAGTCACTTTGCTTACTGCTATTCTTTCCGATTTTGTCTTTGAGACAAAATTAAATAAATTAAAAACTTATAATTCCCAAGATAAATATCAATCGCGCTTGAATGCTGAATCTGGGCTTCGCTTCGCCATGGCCAGACTCAAAATGTACCAAGAAGCCTTTAACATGATTCAAAAAAATGAAGCCGCTAAAGGTAGAATCAAACAAGAAGATTTAAATCTTATTTGGAATATCCCTTTTGTCTATCCAATTCCTCAAACCAAAGATGTTTCAATTATACAGCGCTCTGCCATCGAGGAATTTGAAAAAAATACCGTTCTTCAAGGAGAACTCAAACTTGAGATTATCAATGCTTCTCAGCTTCTCAATGTAAACATTCTCAAAATTTCATCTTTGGTAGAAAAAAAGAAACCCCAAAGTGGCGATAGTACATCAACCGATACTGAGGGAGAACCAGATAAAGAGTTCACCCTCGATAGCCAACTTGTCACTATGTTGAAAGAGGGCATCGAGAAAAAAAGAGAATCTGATGAAGACTTCAATAATCGTTACGCTGATAAAGATGCCTTAGAATTAATTGGAGCCATAAAACATTACGTTTCAGACCAAGATAGTTATGAGGATCCCTACACTCAATCACTAAATGCAAACTATGCATCCCACGATGTTATAGCAAAACATGCTCCCCTCTCTTCACTCTCTGAAATGTACTTGATTGATGGTTGGGATGATCAAATAGTTGACCTAATTAGTAACGAGCTCACGGTTCACGGTGCTGTATTGATCGACCTCAATAAAATAACAAATAAAACGTTAAAAATTCTTTTACCAAGTCTTGATGAAGAGCAAGTTAAAGAATTTTTTAAATACCGTGATGATCCAAAAGATCCAAAGTTTTTCAATACCTTAGATGATTTTAAAAAATATGTGGTTGGAACCGCCAACTTCATGACTGAAGGAGCTTTTTCTGAAAGAATGAAAAAATTTGAACAAGCGGGCCTCAAATTTGGAGCTGCTGGAACTCTTTTTAAAGTAATGAGTACAGGAAGCTATAACCGCGCTAGTTATACATTAACGGCTTTCGTAACGATACCCGCAAAGCCAGTGCCACCACCAGCGAAAAAGAAAGCTGTGGACCCCAATAGCAGCGGCCAAGATGATAAACTTGATAAAGACAAAGAAGACACTGATGCTGGTTCGACGGGGGACAAGAAAAAGGTTACTCCAATCGAATTACTTCACCCGCGTGTGGTTGAAGTCACTGCGAACTAAACCTAGTCTTTTCCTCTTAATTTGTTAAAATATTGAGAGGAGAACAGAATGCATATTACTGCCCTTGATATTGGAACTTATTCCATCAAACTTTTGGAATGTACTTCCGACAAAAAGAAAATTTATACCCAAAAATTAAAAGAGATCGTGATTGATCAAGTACGAAGTCAATTTTCTGAAAATCTAACAGAAGAAGAACTTCGTAATGAAATCATTAAAGAAATAGTTTCTCATGTAAAAAAAGAAACGAAATTTATAACCATGGTTCCAAACGAGTACCTTACATCTCGTTTTCTTACACTTCCCGTAAAAAGTAAAAAGAAAGCAGAACAAATGATTCCTTTCCAGTTAGAGGAAGATCTTCCTTTCTCGTTATCAAATGCCCATATGGGTATGTATGTAGAGCAGGTTGGTAATTCAAGTCATGCTCAAATATCAATAGCTGGTCTTAATCATTTTCAAAGTATTCATCAAGGCCTAGTCGCTGCACATCTTCCAGATTTAATTACCAGTGAAATGTCAGCTATTGCAAATTTTGTAAGAACGGAAAAAATAGCGGGATCTTTTTGTATTTTAGATCTTGGCCATTTAACCACTAAGGCTTACTTCTTCTATAACCAAAACCTAGTGGCGGTACAAACTTCATACATCGCTGGAAAAGTAATTGAAGAGGCGATCTCAGATAATTATCAAATTCCGATGGAAGAGGCTTCTTTCTTCAAACATCAGAATGCATTCCTCTTGGCACCTGCTCAATGGAATGAGGTGGATGAAAATCAAAGAGAATTTGCTAAGACTATGCATCATGTACTCTCTCCACTTATAACTGACATGAAACGCTGGGAGCTAGGTTTTCGTTTAAATTCAAAAACTAATCTCGGCTCAATTTATATTTGCGGTGGAACCAGTAATTTAAAAAATATTGCGAACTACCTTTCATCTGAACTTTCAGTTCGCACACAACACTTAAATCTTCTCAATATTGTGACTTATAAAGATTCTGAAACTGATTCAAAAGTTCAGATGAAATTTGCCACAGCTCATCTCTTGGCATGGGCAGTACTTTCTAAAAATAAAATTATTAATTTCCTTACTGGTGACTTTGCTCGTAATGATAAAGAAAGTATTCCTATTCACTCTGTGTCTTATATTGGTACTAGAGTCTTTCTTCTTACTTTAGTAATAATGCTATCTCTCGGTGTCGAGAGATTCTTTCTTTACCGTGATGGGATTGAACTAGATAAAAAAGTAGCGAGCCTTCTAAAAAATCCAATTCTAGAAGCTTCGCCTAAAGATCAGAGAGAATATAAAAAGAAACCTGCCCAAACACTAAGTATGCTAAAGGGTAAGTCTAAGTTCATCGTCCAAGAAATTAGTTCGATAGAATCTGCAGCCAGGGTTGATGGGGTTTCACCTTTAGTGCAATTGTCTCAACTTTTTAAAAATAATCCCGATGTAACTCTCGTTTCATTCATCGCCAATGATGGATTGGTGACCGCTTCATGGCAAGTGACTGAAGCCAAATTTTTAGTGGAATTAAGAACGACTCTTGAAAATTCCGGTCTTCCCCATATTAATATTAACTCTAACCCTGAGAATAAAGAGCTTATTGCTACTTATTCCTTTTAAAAAATTATGAGTAATACAAGAGAATCGATTTTTAAAAAACTAGACGCCTTCATCTTTAAGCAAGTTGACTTACTTAAGGCAAGTCCAGTCTATTCAAAAATTCAAGAACCCTTAACACTTATGGATGATGAATTAAGATTGGTTGTGAATAATTCCATCTCATTGCTTTTAGTTATCATTCCTCTCATCTTTATCGGTGTTTTTATTTTCCTGAATTATGGAATAAAACAAGATATCAAAATGAAAAAAGACATTCTGATGACTGGCCAAGAAATTATTGTCAATCGCAGTGAAGTGAATAGTGTTGCACAAACGATGCTTTCCAATGCTACCGTTGATAGTGATGCCGCCCTTGGACAAAGATTGAAAACAATGGCCCAAGGCTCCTCTTTAGATCCTAGTAAAATTCAAGTTGGTCAATTTATGGCAGAAGCCAGCTTTGCTAAATCAAATAAAATATCAGCTATGATTAGCATTAGTCGCTTCTCTACCAATGAACTGACAAATCTATTTAGCTCACTATTGATGAGAGAGAGAATGAAAATTTCTGGCATGAATATCAAAAAAAATGAAAAAGACGGCCAGTTAGAGGGAACCATCAATGTTACATTCAATTCTCCTCCAGGAATGTCTGAAGAAGAAATGGGTGGGGCGATTGAAGAATAAGGAAAGACAAGTCTTATGAGTAGTGCACGTCTCGAAAATTCGATTGAAGAATCAGATTATCCTCTTCCTTCGCTTTCTAAAGTAAAATGGACTTTATTAGTCCTTGGAATGATCCTTGCTGGTTTTTTATTCAACTTTTCTTTCGCTGAAAGAATTGAAAACTTAGTTCGCAGTGCCCTTACACAAAATGCTAGTTGTCCAGTTTCCTATAAAGACATGAAGTTTGAATTTTTCTGGCCTAAAGTTATTGTTCACGACATTAGTATGCCTGGGCGTTGTGTATCAGAAACGGCGACTAAAGCGGTAGAACTCAAGCAAGTAGCGATTTCCCTCATCGGTATGTCATTCTCTCCACTCGGTATCAATTCCGAACTTAAAACAAATTTTGATGGAAGTATTATTCATACAAAACAAATTGTTGGCAGCTCCGAGCAAATTATTAATACACTTGGAACAAAGCTCGATCTTTCAACGCTCATGCCCTATTTTTCTACCTTTAAAATGGGTGGGCACTTAGAGACCAGTGCTCTAACCGACATACAAAATAAGAAAGTCTACACTTCAAAGTTTCTCTTAAAATCGAAAGATTTTTTTATCCCTGCCCAAAGACTAGAAAGTTTAGATCTCCCGAATATGAAAATTAATAACTTTCTCTTTAAGGGAAGCTATGACCGCTCTGGTAAAATCAAAATAGAATCCTTAGTACTAGGTGATGAGAAATCTCCAATTCGTGCAAACTTCAAAGGTGAGTTGTGGCCAAATGAATTTCAATTTCGTCTTTCACGTATTGACCTCACTGGAGAAGTTATTTTCTCTGAAAGTTTCTTAGAAAGTTTTTCTATCATCAAATTATTTTTCTCTCAATTTCCTCAGAAAGATGGCTATTACCAAATTAAATTGGGTGGAACCTTAACCTCTCCTACACCAATTCAATAATGAAAAATTTAGCTCTCGATATTGAACAATTTTTGATGAAAGAGCTTTCCCAGCTTCTTCCCCAACATAAAGTCGCAGAAATTTATCATTACGCTCTTTTCCCCACTGGAAAGTTAATTAGAAGCCAGTTCCTTTTTACTTTGGCTCAAGATTTAAAATCCTCCATCGTCCCAGATCACTTTTTGGCAGCATCATTCTTAGAATTTCACCATGCCTATAGTTTAATTCACGATGACCTTCCTTGTATGGACGATGATAGTGAACGCAGAGGCAAACCAAGTACTCATATAGCCTTTGGTGAATGGCAAGCGCTCCTAGCAGGTGATGGTTTACTATCACTTTCTTATGGAGCTTTAGCACAGTTGAAAACACCTCATTTAAGAAGCCTCATGAGGTTTTGTACATGGGCAACAGGACCTAAAGGGCTTATTCATGGACAAGTGATGGATCTATCACTAGAAATGAATCAAAACTTAAAAAGCTTGATGAAAACCCATGAACTAAAAACCGCCAGGCTTTTTCAAATTTCTGCCTTGATGGCATATTATCTTTCTTTAAATAAAGAGGAAGTCCCAGAAATAAAAGAAATATGGCGATTTCTTTATTTGGGAAAAAATTTGGGAATTTACTTTCAACTTGTAGACGACTTAACAGAACTTTTAAGTGAGCTTTCAACTCATGAAAAAGCTGTTAATCCATTCTTGAAGCAAAAGGAAGAAGCCATCTTGGCTCTTCAAAATCTAGATCAAAAACTGAAGGTACAATTAAAGGAACTTCCCCACACAAATTTGCTGCTCACCAAAATTCTAAGGCAGCCAGCAATGGCGAAACTTCGTGAAGGTAAAAAAAGTATGGAACAGTATGGAATTGACTTAGATCTTGTATTTTTCTCTTAAGCCACTAACAGTAAGTAAAATTTTTCGAGCTTCAACCTTTGCTAAAGCAATGGATTCAATTTCTTTTTCTGAAAGCTCTACTCTTGAAATTCGAGGGGTTGAAATACTACTTTTTTCATGACTCCCCTCTTTTAAAATTAACTTCGCTTCAGCGATCGGAATTTTTTCATCAAAGAGATATTTCTTAATCAGAAGAAAAGCTTCGATATCTTTACCAGTATAAAGCTTTTGTCCTGACTCAGAATTAACGGGATTTAACAAAGACGGAAACTCAGTTTCCCAAAATCGTAACACATACGGCTTGATAGCCGTAATGGAACAAACTTCGTTAAGATTGAAAAAACTTTTATTAGGAATTTCTACCGACTCAGACATTAGTCTAAATCATCCTCTTCATTATCATCAAAACTATCATCATCATTTTGCAAGAATGAACTAAGTGCTTTAGGCACACCTTGCTTAGGAGCGATTGTTTTATTTTCATTACCATTTTCATCAATACGATGAGAGTAACGATCAGTGATATCTTCTTTTAAAACTAACGAAGGCTTAAACGTAAGTACGCGTCTAGCGGTGATGTCCATTGCTTCACCAGTCTGAGGATTTCTCCCTACTCTTGTTGCTTTATCACGAATAGAAAAGTTACCAAATCCAGAGATTTTAACTTTCTCGCCTTTAGCCAAAGTGTCCTTGATGACCTTGAACACGAGGTCTACGAGGTCAGCAGCTTCTTTCTTGGAAAAACCCGCTTCCTTGTAGATTCTTTCCACGATGTCCGCTTTAGTCATGCTCATATTCATCCTCCGTAATATCAAGAAGAGCAAAGCTCTTCCGTCGAGCAGAAATCCTTCTTTTTATAATAGGTTAGCAGACTTTGCAGAAAAAAAAAGCCCACTTCGTAAAAAAGTGGGCTTAAAGTATTAAAATTAGGAATAGTGGACTATTTTAAATTGCTGATAACTGTCTTGAAGCTATTGAAATCACGTGCAGCAAGCTCAGCGAGCATCTTACGGTTAATTTCGATCCCTTTTGTTTTCATTCCAGCGATTACTTTTGAGTAAGTTGTATCAAGCATACGAGCACCAGCGTTGATTCTTACGATCCATACTTTTCTCATATCACGCTTCAAGAGACGGCGAGATTTGTAAGCATAATGTAGAGCACGTCGAACAGTTTCAGACGCGTGCTTGTACTTCGTACGACGGTCGAAATGGAAGCCTTTAGCTAACTTTAAAATTTTGTTTCTTCTTTGGCGGGCTTTAAAACCGCGGCGTACACGAGCCATAGATTCTCCTTCTCAAACTCTACAGGAGGGCCAATCCTCTTGCTTGCTACTCGAAACCTCGAGAGCACCCCATAGCGTTCTTCTTAGTTAATTAGAACTAGTTATGCTTTCTTCTGTAAGGAAGTGTTCCCAAAGTCAACATCATGTTGGCGTTATGAACGTAACCAGCCAATCTTTTCTTACGCTTAGATGTCGTAGATTTCTTAGAAAGGATGTGGCGTTTGAAAGCCTTTTGGAATTTTACTTTTCCAGTAGCAGTCAGTTTAAATCTCTTAGCAGCAGATCTTTTTGTTTTCATTTTAGGCATATAAATTACTCCGTTTAGTAAACGTCTATAGAAGGCTCAAAAAGGAACCTCACTTGTACCACTCAAATTTGAGGAGGGAAAGATTTTTTTATTTCTTTTTAATAGGCGAAACAAGACAAATTATTCTGTTCCCCATCATCTTAGGATCGGATTCTACAACCGCCCCAAGTTCAAGAATTTCCAAGAGGATTTTCCTAAAAAGTGCCATTCCTGTCTCAGCATAGGCGATTTCTCGTCCACGGAATTGCATTAGGAGCTTCACTTTGTCTCCGTCTGCAAGGAATTCTTTAACTTTATTTAGCTTCACGTCAATATCATGGCGTTCAATATTTGGACGAAATTTCAGTTCTTTTACTTCAATAACAGCTTGTTTCTTTTTAGCCTCGTTTAATTTCTTTTGAGCTTGGTACTTATATTTACCATAGTCCATAAGTTTAACGACTGGTGGTTCAGCATTCGGAGAAACTTCAATCAGATCGAGCCCTGCTTCCTCAGAAATACGACGAGCTTCAGCGAGTGATACGACACCGTAAACTTTCCCTTCTTCACCAAGAAGACGGATTTGTTGGGCGCGGATCATTTCATTGATTCTAGGTCCATCATGCTTTTGCTCACGAGGCTTCTCGCCTCTAGGAATACGTGGTTCTCTGTCTGGTCTTTCGTTAATAGGGCACCTCCAAAATGTGGTTCTAAGTTACACTAAGTATCTTCAGAAAAAAAGTCCATAAATAGCTCAATCTTAAGCTTTCCTTCAAGAACTTCCTCTTTCACCACAATTCTCCAGGTCGTTGCTGGGTGACAAGAGTCCGCTTTGAGCAATTTTTGGGCTTCACGATATAACTGTTTAATCCCTTCTGGGTAAAAATAACACTGCCCAAGCTCACCCTCTAATGTTGAATTGAGATTAAATCGATATATTTCGCCCTGGTCCAAATCTGTTGTCTCAACATCACTTCCTTCCCCTAACTGAGGAAGCCCTACGATTTCTTTGGCGACCCAAGTCCCAGAGTGCAGAAAGGAATCATCCAAGGGACTTTCAAAAAAATAAAGATAAGTAGATAAATTAGCATATGAAAGTTTTGAATTCATGGCCATGAACTGCGAAAGTTCAGCTAGAAGCTTTGTCCAGTCAGCACTAAAGCCTACTGACTTTAAAAAAAGTAGTCTTGCATTGGGAGTTTTAATGCGGAAGAACTTCATCAATTAGAGCCAGCAACTTTTAAATTGAAAGTAATTTGATCATTAAGCTCTTGGGCAAAATGCTCGATCATGCCGTCAACTTTTTTAAGATCAATGACTTTATATTTGCCTAAATTTTTATCGATTACTTCCATCTTCAAAAAATACTCGAGTGTACTCTTCATGTGTGGAACAGTGTAAGTTTCAGAGTACTTCACTATTCTTCCGTGCACTCTCTCTAACTCAAAAATATCTTTCGACACCTGCAAAAAGCGATCAGAACTAAATTGTTCATTGGCTAAATGTTTAAGCGCCATACAACCAATATAGTAAGTTTCATAGATATGGGTGAACGCAGTAGAAAAACGCTTTACCATAGTGGCAATTTTAAAAAGTTCTTGAGGAGAAAAGTTAAAAGCCTCTGCTAAATTTTCAACTTTTCGTCCGATAGCCTCTGAGATAATACGAAGGGCTAAATTAATCATCTCTCTAGTGTCAGGAAGATAAAACTCGTACTTCAATTCTTTTCTTTTAGAAATCAAAAACTTGGTAAGGCCACTGGCTGTTTTGATATTTCCGCGGAACATATTCCACCAAGCAGCGTTCATAAAACAAGGTACTAAGAAATGATGAAGAATCATATTTTTAAAATAGAGTACTTCAACGCGAGCTTCAGGCTTAATGACATAATAAATTAAATTTAATTTCTCTTTTTCAACAATTTGCACTTTTTTATTTCCGATCATGATATCAAGAGCACGCTGGAGAGAATTAGCGACCTTGTCTCCTTGAAGAGATTCTGAGACTGGTATATTAAAGGTGTTGCAGAAATTAATAACTTCAAAAGAGTTTTCTTCAATCCGTTTCCAAGTTAAAGCACCTGCTGGCTCATCTAATAATACTAAGGCTAAAAGCGAAGCTGGAGTGACAGGCATGCCCTTGCCTACAGCTCGGAAGCAATCAAACGCCAGTTCTTGAGTGGTACTTTTCACATCCTTCATTTCTTTTTCATTAACCACAATTCCTTCGTTTACACGAACGTGAATTGTACCTAGGCGCTTATTAAAAAGTTTAAATAATTTAAAAAGTTGAGTTGAATGTTCCGCTTCTTTCTTCGCACCACGAAGTTCCTTGGCATGGGACTTCTGTTCAGGAACAGCCTCATGAGCAAGTGAAACTGGCATAAACATTAATGGCTTCTTTTTATCTTCTGGTAACAAAGCGTGAGCTTCAATTAACATCTGAAAAAGTCCAAATCTTGGTGGAAGTAATTTTCCAGTACGAGAGCGTCCACCTTCAAAGAAAAACTCAATAACATTCCCTTCAGCAAGTAGAGCATAAACATAGGCTTCAAAAGTTAACTTATAAAGTATATCGCTGTTAAATTTACGTCGAATAAAGAAACAACCACACTTTCTAAAAACTTTACCGATAGGAAAAATATTAAGATTGATTCCACCAGCAACATAAACTGGTAAGCTGTACTCTCTAAAAAGAAGATAAGTCATGGCCACATAGTCAGCATGAGATTGATGGTTCGGAACTAAAATAACGTTGTTATCCTTAGTTAGCTTGATCAGGTCCATCCCCTTTGGAACTTCAAAATTGATTCCATCATAGAGATGGCGGAATGATCCATCAATTAAGGTACTCATGGTTTTTACCATAGTGGCCGAGTAATCGCCTTTGATTTCTTCAAAGCATTTTAAAACTTTTGTTTTATCTTCTGGCCTGCTTTGAAGCCTTTCTTTTAACTTCGGATAGGTAAGAACGGTATCAATTATTTTGTTCATAAAGTGCTTAACCCTAGTCTCTATTTAGAAATTTTTTCACATATTAATCCAGTATGCCCCATAAGTCTTGAGATTCAATGAGGCAAAAAATGGGCAATGGTAGTGGAGAAAAATATTCAAGTTTTTGATGGTTGAAATAAAAACTCTTTCACCTAGAATAGAGCGAAGGGAACTTTCAACCCTATACTTAGGAGCCAGCATGAAATTGAAACTTGTACTTCTCACTCTTATTACCTCTGCCTTTACACACGCAGCCTTTGCCGATAGCTCAGTTGGTTGTGGTCTCGGTTCATTAGTTTTTAAAGACAACAGTTTAGTTTCGTCGACTCTTCGTGTGACTACTAACCATATGTTTTTAACTCAGTATTTGGGTGTTACATCAGGAACTTCAGGATGTACTAGACACAGTATTGTAATGAATGAAAAAGCTCATATTCATTTTGCGGAAGTAAACTTAGACCAACTTTCGAAAGAAATGGCATCAGGTGAAGGTCAGTACTTGAATGCCTTCGCTTTTACCCTCGGCTGTAAAAATGGATTGTCGAAAGATTTGGGAGCAGTTGCTAAAGCTCACTATGATCAAATTTTTCCCAATGAAAATGTTAACGCCAACGACATGTTAAAAAATTTAGGCGCGACTATCAGACTTAATCCGACACTTTCAAAAAATTGCAGCAAAGCTCAGATCATTTAATCAAAGCTGGCCTTGTGCCAGCTTTTTTTTTCACTCTCCTTTTTCTCTTCTCTCTCTCTTCTTTTGCTTGTGATGGTAAAAGCGAACCAGCTCAATCAGAATACTGGAAAAAATTATTACATTATCAAACGACAGTTCTAGGCACTAAGTCTGAAGTTGATGCTGATCAATTTTTTCTCTCACCAGAAGGTAAAAGCTGTCCCGAAAAAGAATTTCAAGCAACCATCGATCACGCTTTTGACAGTAAAGTATATTGTCGTTTTCCGGCGAGATACCATTGGTTAAATAAACTAGGACTGACCAAAGTCGACTTCAGTCAGTGCTCTGAATACTTAAGCTGGAAAGATGGCCTATCGGCCAAAGGGCTATCGCTCATTTTTGCGTCTTATTATCCTGAGAATCCTGCCTCCGCTTTTGGACATCTCTTTTTAAAAATCAATCACCATGAAAAAGGGGAATTATCTGAGCTCGATTACGTAGTGAATTTTTCCGCTGCGGCAGAAGAAGACGGCGGAATAATGTATGCTCTGAAAGGCTTACTGGGAGGCTACAAGGGACTGTTTACGATGGAAAAATATTATCAAAAAATTCAAGAATATGAAATCCATGAAGCAAGAGATCTTTGGGAATTTCCGCTTCAACTATCTCAACTTGAAGTCGACAAAGTCATCGATCATTTATGGGAGTTAACTTATTCTGCTTATTTTGATTACTACTTCCTTGATGAAAACTGTTCCTATCAAGTCATGAAGTTACTAGAATTAGCAAAAGATGAAAGTTATGAAAGTAACTGGGGCCCATATCAAATTCCAGAAGAAAACCTCCACCAAGTGGTAGAAAGACTAGGCTTAGCTTCCAACGAAAAAATAAGGTTTTCACTTTTTGAACAAACGAGTGCTCGTCTTAAAAGACTTACCGCTGAAGAAAAAAAACAATTTAATAATGTCAGAAAAGGCGAATTACTAGACCTTTCAGCCCTCAATTCCTCGACTTTAGACACCCTTCACCACTATTACCAATTAAAAGAATCTCAAAATAAAGGACAAAGCCCTGAAGATAAAAAACAACGTTTTCAAATTCTAAGAGCCATTGCTAAATTACCCAACGCCCCCGAAGTTGAGATGAAAAAGGCGTCGTCCCCATTAAATGGACACCGTAGTACGAGGTTAAGTGTTGGCACAGGATTAAAGGATAGTGACCAATTTATAAGTTTTAAAGGTAGACCTGCCTTTCATGATTTTATGGATGATGACCGAGCTTATCTTCCAAACTCTTCTTTGAATGTTTTATCGACTGATTTAAGATATCTGCCAAAATCTCAAAAGCTACGCTTAAATGAATTAGTGATTTTGGAAACGAGAGTGCTTGCTCCAAGGTCTATTTTGAGCACCAAACCATCTTGGGGAGTCGATTTTTCTCTTCGAACGCCATTTGATTTTAATTGTCTAAACTGTCAGGTTGGTCAGATCAAATTATCCAGAGGAATGTCCTTTAATTTTTTAAATGATCAACTCGTTCCCTATCTTTTTTTGCACGGACAAATTCAACAATTACTGAGTAAAGAAGAAAATATAAAAAGTTTTCGAACTGGGCCGGAACTAGAATTAGGTTTAATGTGGCGACCACACGAAAAAGTAAAGAATCGATTGGCTTTTATTGAAGTCTACAATTGGATGGCTCAATGGACTTACCAAGGTCATGTTATCGAAGAGCAGCTTAGTTATTATATGAATATCAACACCAGTCTCTCGCTGGATTACCGCCAATTAATTCAACGAAATTCATCGGAATTAGTTAACCGCCAAGAAACAAGTCTCAATTTTCATTATTATTTCTAGCAACTAGATTTTAGTTTGATTGTACTCATGAATGGAACGAGCCAAGTGAACAGCATTTAAGCGTATTTTCCTAACTGCTACCACCATATCAGAATATGTAAGGGAAGAAATTGGGCTATACTCCCCTCTTGAAATGCGCTTTAAATGTTTATCTCTCATATCATCGGCCATAATTTTCAGTGCATCAGATTCTTTCTCGGTACTTTTTATAACGATACGGTCAACATCAAAAAGTCCTTCAGTAGAATGCTCGTAAAGTTTCATCATTTCGTCATAAAAATGAAAAAATTCCAAAGCCAAATCTCCTTTCATGGAAAAACTTTCATCAAATCTAGTTTTATAAAAAGCCAAACGTTCAAGATAATCGGCAACACTTTCTAATTCATCCGCCATTCGAATAATACTTCTTGTTTGGATGGATTGTTTTTGTGTTAGTGCTCTTTCCATCACTTTTCCAAGGAACAGAGTGATTTCTTTTTGCATATTATCAGTGATGTTTTCGTAATGCTTGATTTTGTCGTAAGAGCTCTGCTTCTTTTCCTCCAAAATGAGATACTCTCTGGTCATCTTGTGAAGTCTAGTAACCATATCCTTAAATTTTTTAATCTCAATCTCTGCCATAATAATAGCTGTCGCGGGCATCATGTCTCCAGAGTTCCCAAGTAATACCAGTTGCGGAGTTTCCTTAGAGAATTCGTCATCTTTAAAAATCTCATCCAAAAATCGAATGAGCTGATGAATAAAAGGGAAAAACAAGACGGCCGTTCCAAGATTAAAAAGGGTATGAAAGAGAGGAATGACATAAAGATCTTGTACTTCTGAAAGTGTTTGCAGGATGGGCTTTAACAAAAGGCAAGAAATCAGCAGTCCCGTTAGATTAAATAAGATGTGTGCCCAAGCAGCCTTCCTAGAGCTATTACCTGAGTTTAAAGCTGCAATTAAAGCCAGTAATGAAGACCCTAAATTAGCTCCCAGAACCATTGCCACTCCTGCTGAAAGCGGAAATATTTTTGACAGGAAAAAGAGCATCACTAAACCAATAGTCAAATTGGAAGATTCCAAAATCAGTGAAACAAGCATTCCAATGAGCAAACTATAAAGAAGACTAAAAAAATTAGTCTCATGAAGCGGCAACATTGTTTGACGGAAGATATCACTGTTACTTAATGAGTGAAGCTGAGGCTCCATCGAATGAAATCCCAAAAAGATTAGCCCAAGTCCAAAAATGGCATGACCAATTAAATGAAACCTCTGATTTTTAGAAAGTATCTTAGGAAGAATTCCTATGCCAAGCATAAAAAAGGCGGCACTTAAACTACTAATGGCAAAAAGCCATACGGTAGAAGTTGCCCCTACGTTAGCACCTAAAATAAAAGCGATGGCCAAGGATATTTTTAATAAACTAGCGTTCACTAAGCCCATGGTCATTAAAGTTGCCGTGCGGGAACTTTGCATGAGGAAAGTCACTAAAAGTCCTGAAAAAGAAAAACTGAGATGATTTTGGTTAACTCGATTGAGGAAATCTCGGATTAAATTTTCTCCCGCCTGAGCCAGTGAATCCAACAATAATCGGAAGCCAAAATAAAAAAGGCCGAAGCCACCAAAAAAGGCGTAAAGGTTCATGTTGAGGTTAACTGTGCGAAAAATATAGGAATAATGACATAGAGGATGGTGTCACGGACTAAATAAAAAAGGAAAAAATAGAAGAAAGCCTTTGGCCCTTTTTCATAAAGTCTTTCCAGCCCTAAATGTTGGGCTTTTTTACTCATGGCCACCATGAATTTGCTTTTTCCATAATGCTTAAAGAAGAAAGAAATAGCGTTATCCACTTTTCTATCAAAGCGAAGGAATGCTTCTTTTGCATGTTGCGCTATTTTAACCATACATATAAGTACACTTTGAGATCAAAAAACCCAAGTTTTTTTCTCATCCTCTACATTTCCATGACACTTTTTTACAATTGCCATGACATCCTTACATCATGTTGCAAGATTTACACGTTTCTAATATACCTGCTCACCTAAGCCAGAACATAAATGTTCCATTGAGTAGCAACACCTTTACCCTGAAAACCTGTCAGCGCACTCTTGTGGTTGCGGACCAGTTTCATGGACCGATGGAAAATGCAGAATCATATTCAGGTTTAGAAGCTTACCTTTATTTGCTTGAAACTATTTGTGGTTTAAAATCACGCCTGGTAGGTGAAAACGAGATCGTGAACCAATTTAAAGATGCTTACCAAAACTTTATGATGCAAAATGAGAAATCATCAACTCTCATTCAAATTTTAGAAAAACTTTTTCAAGATGCTAAAGATATTCGCACCAAGCACCTTATTGGTATTGGACAAAAATCTTATGCTACGATTTCTCGTCGTCACTTAGTGAGTGAGAAAAAAGCCAATACTGTTCTTATCATGGGATCTGGAATATTAGCAGAAGACATGATCAATCAGTTGAAGAAAAAATGCCAAGTGATGATCTGTGGTCGTAATAAAGATAAAGTTGAAGCGTTGGCTCTTAAGCACGGGCTGGAAATCATAGACTGGAAAAACAAAGAAGCTTTTAAAATTTTTCCTCATATTGTGAATACGATTGGAACAACTGAAATTTTATTTTCAGAGCGTTTTTTCTATGATTGGTATTCTTCAACTTCTGAATCTCGTCTATTTATTGATCTAGGCTCACCTAGCGCGCTCTCTACATCATTTACCCGTGAACAAGGTGTTATTCGCTTGGAAGACATTTTTGAAGAAGGGGCCATACGAGATGAAGAAAAATTGGCAAAAATTCGTGAAGCGAAAAAATATCTTGATATTGTGGCCATGAAACGTTCAGATGCTTTCAGACAAAAACGCCTTCAAGCGCAGTCTCTTCCTTCAGCTCAAGCTTAATTTCTAGGACCAAACGACCATGAAACACTATAAAATCGGCGCTCGCGGTAGTCTTCTTTCTGTCACCCAAACTAAATTGATGCAAAAAGAATTAGAAGCTCTGACCGGTGATAAATTTGAAATTATAACCATCAAAACTCAAGGTGACCTCAATACTTCTGTTCCCCTTTGGCAGATGCAGGGAAAAGATTTTTTCACAAAAGAATTAGATGAAGCCCTGCTGAAAAATGAAATCGATCTTGTGGTACACTCATATAAAGATTTAGGTTCAGTGAGACCAGAAGGAATCAAACTAGCTGCCGTAACTAAACGCAGTTTCGCCCATGACATTCTCCTCATTAAAGATGAAACGATAGCGAAACTAAAAGAGAAAGATCATCTCGTGATTGGAACAAGTTCTCCGAGAAGAATTATTAATATTGAAAAAAATCTAGCTAGCTATCTTCCATATTGTGAAGGTAAAAAAGTTTCTACCAAGATGCTTCGTGGTAATGTGAACACTCGCATTAAAAAACTCTGTGACGGAGAATATGATGCCATTGTTTTGGCCATGGCCGGTCTAGAAAGGCTAACATCCAATGAAGAAGCCCTAAAAGAACTCTCAAGTTTATTAGAAGACTTAAATTTCATGATCCTTCCCCAATCAACTTTTCCTTCCTCTGCCTCGCAAGGAGCATTAGCGATTGAGTGCCTTGAAAATAGAAAAGATAATGGAGAACTTTACCAAAAATTATCAAAACTCACCGATCAGGATACTTTAGAAGAAGTAAAAAGAGAAAGAGTCGCTTTCAATCGCTATGGTGGAGGCTGCCACTTAGCAGTGGGTATCCATGTTCGTAAAGTTGGCCCTTATTATCTCCATTTCCACCAAGGTGAAGTTGATCACAAACCGATAAAAGAAAAATTTCTTGAGCCAAAGCCGATAGCTCTCCCTCAAGGAGATTACTTCTCAGGCATGAATGACTCCATTATTGAGATGGTTTCTTTGGCTCCAGACCTCTCAAGTCACAACCATTATTTAGTAAGCTCTAGGCATTGTCTTTCTGCTCTAAGCACCATTCCAAAAAAGAGTATGCTTTGGTCATCAGGAGTCAAAACCCATCAAAAAATGGCTGCTGCTGGTCACTGGGTCCATGGTAGTGCCGATAGCTTCGGCATGATGGAGCTAAATCCCTTTATAAGTTCAAAATTAGTCCAACTTCTCATGAAAAATCATGGAATTAACGCCCAGATAAAAGTTTTGACCAATGATTTATCAGAGCATGATGATGCTCCCTCAATTGCAACCTATACTCGTAAAATTAAAGCTCCAAACGCAGAAACTAAAGTGCGTATTCTTGCGACAAAATTATTTTATTGGACTTCCTTTTTCCAATACCAAACTTATCTCTCACTATTCCCAGAACTCTCTCAGAATGATAGAGTTCACACCTGTGGTTTAGGGAAAACGTGGAAAGAATTTGAAGCCAAAGGGCTCAAAGTCATTCCTCTTCCTGGGCCTGACTATTTAAAAACACTTTCGAAATAAAGGTCTGATTATGTCATTTGCTACTTCTGAAGAGCTCTTTCAGCGCTCCCTTAAACTCGTTCCAGGTGGAGTTCACTCTCCTGTCCGAAGTTTTAAAGGTATGAATGTAACTCCAAGGTTTTTTCAAAGAGCTTATGGAGCTTATATTGAAGAAGTTAATGGCAAAAACTATATCGATTTTTGTATGAGTTTTGGTCCTCTTATTTTAGGACATAAAAATGAGATCGTAGAAAAGAAATTAGTAGAAGCATTAAGTAGAGGATGGAGCTACGGAGCTTGTGAACCTTACTCATTAGAACTAGCTGAATTTATCAAAGAAAAAATTCCTTTCATTGAACAAATGAGATTTGTAAGTTCTGGAACTGAAGCAGTCATGACAGCCATTCGTCTTGCTCGAGGCGCGACTGGAAAAAATAAAATTGTTAAATTTGATGGATGCTACCATGGCCATGTCGACAGCATGCTTATTAAGGCTGGATCTGGATTAGCAGGAACGGCTGATGCATCCTCATTGGGTGTGCCAGATTCTATTGCTAAAGATACCTTGATCGTTGATCTCAATGACATTCCAGCTCTTCGAAAGGTATTCGAAGTCCATGGATCAGAAATCGCAGGCATCATCGTTGAGCCACTTCCTGCCAATAATGGTCTTATGATCCAAGATGTTTCTTATTTAAAAGAAATGAAAACTCTCTGTGAAAAATATAATGCTCTCCTTATTTTCGATGAAGTCATTTCAGGGTTCCGCGTGGCCTTTGGTGGTATGGCAGAACTGACTGGCATTACTCCTGATATTGTCACTTATGGAAAAATTATTGGTGGTGGATTACCAGTTGGTGCCGTCGCTGCTTCGAAAAAAATTATGGAGAATTTGGCTCCAATTGGGCGAGTCTATCAAGCAGGAACACTTTCAGCCAATCCTCTAGCTATGGTTGGCGGTTTATCAACTTTGTCACAAATGACTGCTGCTCATTATAAAACGATGGAAGAAAACACTATTCAAATAGTTGAATTGTTCAAAGTTTGGCTTAAAAAAAATAACTACAGTGATATTAATATCATCCAAAAGAGTTCTCTGTTCTGGTTTGTTCCTCACCATAATCAGGTAAAAAGTATTAGCGACATCCCAGCCAACCTAGTGGAAAAATTTAATCCTATGTTCTACAATCTTTTAGATCGTGGAATTTATCTTGCTCCAAATGCCTATGAAGTAGGTTTTGTTTCCATGGCCCATGATAAGGCAGTCATTTCTGAACTTCAAAACCGTCTAGGAATTTAGATGTTCAAGACCACCCCCAAACGCTGGCTATTAGGGCTGACAATCCTGTGGATGACAACTATTTTAGCGTTGGGTGTATGGTGGCTTTTTCTATTAGTTAAATTTTCAACTATACTCAATGCTTCTAATCAACTCCCCTCTGGAGTTAATTTTGTTCGTTTAGTGAAATACGAAGGAGGCAGTTTTCTGCTTCTTCTCATTCTCATATCCTCCACTCTCATTTATCTCTATTTTCAAGAGCTCAAACAAACTAACTCAGTAAGAGCTTTTTTTGCATCCTTAACACATGAACTTAAAACTCCCTTGGCCAGTATGCGTTTGCAGGCTGAAGTTATGCATGACTTGATCGAAAATAATATGCTCGATTCCGTTCATGATTATGCCCACCGCTTAATTGATGATGGCAAAAGATTAGAGTTGGAAATGGATAAAATTCTGCACCTCTCAAGAGTGCAGCGAGGTGGGAGACTCAACATTACTGCCATCGACCTCTCCCGCTATGGCAAAAATCTTTTGCAAAAAAATTATCCAGAACTAAAAGTTCATTGGGCCGGAGCTGAAGATGAAAAATCTATTTTAGCTGATGATTTTGCACTCTCTTTAGTGCTTCGAAATTTAGTAGATAATAGTATTAAGCATTGCTCTACTCCAAACATTACTTTTCAATTAGAGGAACACGCCAAAGGCATACGCCTAATCTATTCTGATGGCGGGGTTTTCACTGGTAAAATTAAGAAGCTTGGAACACTTTTCTACAAACATAATTCACCTAAAGGTTCAGGCATAGGATTGTATTTAATAAAAGAATTAATGCGTCAGATGCATGGTGAATTTTCAGTGACGAATGGTTCACCTCTCACCTTAGTTTTAGATTTTAAGAAAGAGGGCAAAAATGCTTGAGTCTCTTAAAATATTATTAGTAGAAGATGAGCCCAATTTAGGACAGACTTTATTGCAATACTTAAATAGTATAGGAATGAAAACTACTCTTGCGACTACCGTCAAACAAGCGGAAATAGAATTTCAAAAAGAAAACTATCCCATTGTCTTAATGGATGTTGGTTTGCCTGATGGAAATGGTTTTGATCTAGCCAAGCTCTTTCGACAAAAGCGAAAGGATTTTGTACTGCTTTTTCTTTCCGCTTTAAATGATCCAAGCATCCGTGTTGAAGGATTAGAAATTGGGGCAGAAGATTTTATTACCAAGCCCTTTGAGTTAAAAGAACTAATCTTAAGACTAAAACGAATTATTAAAACGCAAAGTAATTTGATTGCAAATCCTGATGAAATAAAACTTGGTACCCTTAGAATTTGGTTCAAACGCTTTGAGGTTGCTGATAGTGAGGGAACAATACTTCCCCTCTCGCAAAAAGAGTGCGCTATTTTAGAACTTTTATTTAAGCATAAAAATGAGGCTGTTAACCGAGAAATGATTATCAATGAAGTATGGGGCGAAGATCAATTTCCATCTAATCGAACCGTCGATAACTATATCGTAAAACTTCGTAAATGGAGTGATACAGAAAGCACTGGTAAAGTAAAAATATCTTCAATCCGAGGCATCGGATATAAGTTAGAAATAAAGGAATAGGCCATGAACAATATCTTTGAAGCCCGCAAAAAAATTAATGGAAAATCTCAAGTCCCTGTATGGTTTATGAGACAGGCAGGTCGCTACCACTCACATTATCAAAATATAAAAAAAACCTCTGATTTTATGACTATGTGTAAAAATCCAGAACTAGCTTGTGAAGTTACCATGGGTCCCATTCAAGATTTTAAATTTAATGCAGCCATCTTGTTTTCAGATTTATTATTTCCTCTAGAACATTTAGGAATGGGCTTAACCTATGAGCCAGGACCAAAGCTGTCATGGCATTTAGAAAAAACAGATGATTTAAAAAAACTTAAACCTGTAAAACCGGCACAAGATTTTTTCAAATTTCAAGCTGAGGCTTGTAGACTACTAGTGAATAAACTTCCTCAAGATGTGACACTATTAGGTTTTGTCGGAGCTCCCTTCACTCTTTATACATACGCGGTTGAGGGTTCACATGCAGGCAATTTAGTCTCTTCGAGAAAAGGATTTTACGACGGTCGTTTTCAAGGATTTTGTGAAACGCTTTTTCCTGAACTAATTGAAGAAATGGTATTGCAAGTTGCAGGAGGAGCAGATGCAGTTGCTCTTTTTGATACCGCAGCAGGTGAACTTTCGCCCTTTGATTATGAAAGATTTGTTGTTCCTGAAATCAGAAAAATAACAGCTGCCTTTAAAGCCAAATGTCCTTTTGCTAAAATCATTTACTATTCAAAACATACAAACTTTAAATTCATTGATGCCGTGGCAGATAAAAATATTGATGTTATTGGAGTTGATTGGCGATTAGATTTAAAAGAAGTACTGAACCGTTACTCAAAAGATTACTACATCCAAGGGAACATTGATCCTATTTGGTTGCACCTTCCTTGGGAGCACTTGGAAAATAACCTTAAAACTTTCTGGAAAAACTTAGAAGGGACAAACCATGCTAAATGGATTTGTGGCCTAGGGCACGGAGTGACTATTGAAACGCCAGAAATGAATGTGAAAAAAACGGTCGAATTCGTACACCAAAACTTTCTTTACTAAAATAATTATCTAAAAACAAACGAAGCCTGAGTGAGATGCTCAGGCTGGTTTTTGTCAGAATTAAAATTGAAAAAATTAAGCCTTAATCTTTGGTATTAAAGAAATCTGCTGGTAAACCAACTCTCATTAGTTCATCCATCCTCTTTACCGCTAAACCAGTGCTCCTTAGGTTGCCTTTATCATTAGCTTTCGCAATATCAGACATCAGGGTACGATCCCCTTCCATTCCTGTGAGTTCAGATATTTGTTTTACGATACGTCCGCCTTCTCGTAAACGCCCTAATTGAATAATGAAATCAATGGCAGTGGAAAATTGATAGCGAATCGCCTTAACTGGCACATCATATCCAGAAAGATAAAAAAGATTTTCCATTCTCATCAAACATTCAGCTGGGTTATTAGCGTGGATTGAGGTGAAAGAGCCTTCGTGACCAGTATTCATCGCCTGCAAAAGATCAAACAGTTCACCACCTCTGACCTCGCCAATAACTATTCTATCTGGGCGCATACGTAGAGTATTTTTAACTAAATCACGGATCGAAAGTTTGGCTAGACCATCTGACGTACCAGTCCTTGCCTCCAATCGAACGACGTTAGGTAATTCAAAATTTAGTTCTTTGGTATCTTCAATGGTAATCACGCGATCACTCTTACTCACTTCTTGAAGCATAAGATTCATAAAAGTGGTTTTACCAACTCCTGTTCCCCCGGAAACGACAAAGTTCATTTTGGCATCGATGATTGCTTTGAGAAGCTTAATCCATTTTGGTGATAATCCAAAAATACCCGGGGAAGTTTCAAAACGATTTATACTTTTTAAATATCGTCTAATAGTAATAGCAGGACAGCCTAGAGCGAATGGCTCAAGAATCATATTTACGCGCGACCCATCTGCTAAGTTCCCATCTAAAATGGGTGTTTCTTCCGTCAACTCTTTACGATTTAATTTCGCTATTTCTTGCGTATAGGACCTAATGTCATCGACTGATAAGGGCACTGAAAGTTTTACTAACTCTCCAGCCCTTTCCACAAAAATACTAGTTGGGCCATTTATTATAATTTCCGTGACGTCAGGTTTTGAAGATAGTTCACTAATCAGTCTCGCCACGTTATTCATTGAGGTCCTTTCATTAATTTATACGTGTTTCAAAAAAATCTGTTTCATTAATAGAGAATCCATAGCGTAAAAAGTTTCTCGCCATTATCTCTTTTTGTTCAATAGAAAGAGTCGAATAGATAGCTTGATAGTCTCGTCCAGATCTCATCAAAATTTTCTCAAGTTGATCTTGTCCAAGTAGGCTACACAATTGCCAGATGAGAAGTACGAGGTAGTCGATCCTTGATACTTTATGGCCAGTGAATTTTAACAACTCAAAAACATATGGAGGTATAGTTAAAACATTTTGTGTATGCTGACGATTGTGAACTGAAATATAAAAAGCTAAAAGATAAGAACGAGAAACACCTTGAACGGTATGGGGTGCAAGTAAATGTTCTAACTCTAAAATATCGTTTATAAGTGAAGAGTCTACTTCGTAGGGATATTTTCCACTTTCCAATTTATTAATATAAATGGCACCCAAGCGGTCACGAAAGTGAAGCCAACCTAAAGTGCGAACCCACTTTCCAACATCATCATTACTATTAGCGAAAGAAAAAGTACTACCTAGGACAATCTTCAGAACAGGATTTAACTCAAACGATTTTTCGACATTACTCACAACTTCCTGGTCTGAAGCCATATCCGTCGTCAGTAAGTAGGTAAATTCGATAGGCAGAGAAACTGCCTGTAATTCAAGTGAGCTCTTCATACAATAATTATAATCGAAAATACTAAAAGTAGTTCTTGAATTGAGATTCATGATTCAGAATCTCTTCTGACTAAATTCATCTAGTATGGGTGCACCAATTAAGAAAGACACAGGATTTCCTTTCTGAACTTTTGGAATCAGGTAGAATAGAACCTATGTTGTTACCAAATTATTTTGAAGTTACGATTGAGAACCCTGATCCTAAAGCTATTTTTGATAAGCTTATGACTGCTCCAATTGGTCAAAATCCTTGTCTTCTCAATCTCGAAAATATTCCGATGGAAGAGCTTCTTAATGTAATGGCCAATATTCAAGCTTTTCTGGTTAATACCAAGAATTCTTGGTCATTCCCCTATCCGATCTTCATCTTGGCTCCACTGCGTTTTGATCAAATATCGATTAAGCAATTCTTGAAAAAATCGAGCCTTCCTGCCTTTTTTGCCAATAAATCAAAAAGGCTTAACCCCAAAGAAGTACAGATTCAACAAATGAATTTGTTAAAAACAACAAAATTTAAAAGTATTTATAATGAAGAAAAAGTAGCACATCTCAGAAGTTTATCGCCAATTAATCAGGCTTTAAAATTAGAAGCTAGAAAAACTGAATTTTATGAAAACCTTTTTGAACATTTAAAATTAGAAAGGGATGATTAATGACAACCAAAAAAAGTGAAGAAGAAGAAAATGTACAATTAGAAAATATGCAGGAACTGATTACCTACTTCGATGGGGATCCACGTCCTAAAAAAGACCGTCGCCCAGATCTCGATTCATTTAGCCTTATTACTTTCTTGGAAGATGATGGAAAAAGATTGGATAAACTGACTCAATTATTTGGAGATAAGTTAAATGGTCATAAAGCATTTAATCAAACTCAACAATTGCTTGAAGCTCAAGAAAAACATAACCTGATACTGGAAAATGAATTAGTTCAGTTTTTAATTAATAAAGATTCAAACTTAAATATTGAACTTGGTAAACTTTGGAATCAATCACCGAAAGCCGATTAATTGACAGTCACGTTTAAGAGGATTGGTCCTCCCACATGTTTAAATTCTTCATTCTTTAGTTCATCATAAGCATAACCTGAAAGTTGTTCGTCTAAGACTCCATGAAGATAAATGTCCATGCCAGTGATCTGTGAAAGTCCGTAAGACTCATTGAAGGAATGAATTTTTTTGACCAAAACAGAATTCAGATCAAATTCAGGCACACTATAGTCGGAATGATCTTTTGCAAAGTTTTCTTGTACAAATTTTTTCAATTCAATAACGGTTAATCCCATCTTATTCATTTCGCCTTTACTGTAAGTTCCCAGAGCAAAATTGATAAAACTAGAAATGAGAATAGATTCAAGATCGATATTATCCACTTCATAGTTAAGATAAAAATTATCATTGATGAGGTTTTTTTCTTTTAATAGAGAAAAACTTGAAAAGAATTTCTGTGCAAAAGGTATGATATCTCTGGAAAACTGCATTCGAGTTTGCCAGAGAGAGTATTCTTCCATTGTACTTAAGATCGAACTTTTCCCATCAACTTTGATCTTTACGATTTCGGCAAATGAAAGATCAAGAACATCATTTAAAGTCTGTCCAAGAAAATATTCAAACTCATCACTATGAAAGGGAGAAAGTGAAAGTATTTTTTTGGTACTAGCAAGCTCGAGCGCAATTAAAGTATGGCCAACTTTATAAAAATCATTGAAATCAAAAAGATCAAAAAGACTCATTGAACCAAGTTTTGTTTTTAGGTCAGAGTCTTGCCCATAAATTTTTTCAACATAACTAAAACCAAGTTCGAAATATTGGCGTGTTTGATTACCAACACGGTTGATGGCAACACTACCCTCTTTAAGCGCCTGGCTAACACTTAGAGTACTATTAACCAATCGAACAAAGTTGAATTGTAAAAAATCTCTTCTCTTATTGTCCGATACTTTTTCTAATTCATCCAAAAAGCCTTTGAGCCCTTGTTGATAAGCGACAAGACTTGAAGAATGTAGTGTTTGATTTTTGGATAAATCATCAATTTCACCAGTCGTCGCTTTTTTATTTTTAAGATATTCATCCATGGCTTTTTTATTTATGAAGTGAGCACGAAGATAAAGTGCTTCATGATAATCAACAAAACCAAAATCTCTTAATCGCTCTTTTTTCTCGATATAGCATTCCTCTTCTAAGATGCTGTAGGAATCTGAAATAATTTTAAATAAATGGGCATAAGCCTTTTCAACGCCCAATTCATCATAGAGTCTTCTGATCAGCATACGAACTTCATGTACGTATTCAAAATCAGAATCAAACTCTACCAGTAGTAGGTTGTCATCGGTTAAGAAATAATTGTCATGATCTGGGTATTCGGGTTCTTCCACATCAAATGTATGGAGACTAAAACGAGCTTTTAAATAGAGTGCAAAATCTTCACCTTGAACAAATTCACTAACAACCGATTCATCAGGGCATTTCGAATAAACAAGTGGCCATTCTGAATAGCGTTTAATATCCAGCTCATCCTTATTCCAAACATCCAGATCAATCATAGCTCGACGTTGTTCCTGACTCAATTTGGGTAAAATATTGGCCAATTGATCGGAGCTTAAGTTTTTTAGAGAAAGATAAAGAGGTTGAATAGGAAGTGCTGAAAGATCCTGAGATTTCTCCACCAGCTTTTCAAGGTCCTCCACTTGGGAATAGGCTTTAGATTCTAGAATCAGGAGTGTTAATAAATCTTTATTCGACATGTCATTTAAATACCAAACCCATAGCAATTTGGCCACTTATTCATGCTGTGATGGGATTATCTATTCTGCCAGGATTGATTCAAGGACTTTCTTTTCAGAACCACTAAAATTCATAGCACCTTTGCTTAGAACATCCTTCAATTTTTGTTTGGTCACAGGGTCTCTTGGGTCATTTTTAGCAAGATCGCTTTTAGCAATTGTATGCTTTTGGCTTGTCTCTAATTCTTCCTGTTCATTTTGTTCTTGGGTTAAATTAAAAAGTTCTTTCTTTGGAGCTTGAGTTTTACTTTTCGGACTTACTTTGACTTCGTCCTTATCTTCTTTTAGTTTTGCTATTTTTTCTTGTTTTTCTTCAATTGAAGGTTCTTCTTTTCTAGCTGCCTTTTTGGGATTTGTTTTAGCCACGGCTTTACTGCTACCCGCATGAGCAGATCCATTTTTTCCCTTAACATCATCAAACGCGCTGAAAACTTTCATTGTGGCCTTTCTTTTTATTATCCCCTTATAATTTTAACTAAAAGCGGAGAGAAACTCCAATTGGCACCTAAGCCCATAAAACAGGCAAAAATTGCGAGGCACCATTGAACACGATTCATTCAACCCTAACTCAATTTCCCGTGGGCAATGCCTTAAAAGAGCTCATTAAACCCTATAAAAACATCATCTTCGATATGGATGGAACACTTTTGAATACGGAAATACTTCACGCTTCAGCCATTGTGAGTATCTTACCAAAACAGTCAGTGAGTTTCACCAAAGAGGAAATAGAAAAACATTTTCATGGTATGAATGATCGGGTGGTTTATCAAAAATTGATTGAGCTCGGTGTTCAAGTTCCTTTTGATTCTGCTGAAGCTTTTGTTGACGCCAAAAATATAAGTTTAGTCAATTTACTTAATCAAAAACCTGAACTTATAAAAGATTCTTTAAAACAAGAGATCCGAGATGGTCTTGATATTATCAAAAAAGAAAATAAAAAAATGATGTTGGTAACTGCTTCAGAGAAAATCGTCACAGAGACATTACTAAAATCGCTTAAACTCTATGACCTATTTGATTTAGTCTTAACCACATATAACACTCATTTTACCAAGCCCAATTCTTCACCTTATTTTTTGGCCATGAGACAAGCGGGACTCCACACAAAAGATAATTTAATTTTTGAAGATTCTCTTACAGGTCTGGCAGCAGCACTCGAATCTGGCGCTACGGTGATGAAGGCTTCTTGGTTTCATTAACTTTACTTTCCTGAGCTTTTGCTTCTTGAGCTTTGGTTGCTTTTGCTTCGGCAGCTTTTAACTCATTGGCACGGCTTTCGTGTAAAATAGAAATCAACCATTTATTCCCTGTTGTTCCATCATTTTTTAGTTCTATAAAACGTGGAGAATAATATTCATTCTTTGGTAAACGGTCGATGTCGTTTAGGACCCAAAAAGTAGTTCCAATAATGGACTGAATATTAAATAAACCTTGATGTTGATCCGTTTCAATTAAGTATTTTAAGAAAAGTAACTTTAAGGGAACTTCTTTGGTTCCAAGAAAATCAAACTCTTTCATGTCAGAAAGTGCTTTTCTCGTTTGAAACGGTTTTAATCGTTCTTCCATTTTCACTTTAAAATCTTCAGTTAAAACAAAATCCTCTTTGAACAAGGCCATATCTAAAGCCACCGATCTTACTCGTTCGCGATCAACTTTTTCAGATGCCACAAGGAAAGTACTTTTTCGAACTACTACCTTTGTCGGTACAGGTGTTGGAACGATGGTCTTTACTATTTTAGGTGTTGGCGTAGGACTAGGAGTTGGAGTCGCCGTTTTCACTACCACCACAACCGAAGGAGTAGGACTTGGTGTAGGGGTAGGCGTGGCAGTTGCTTCCGCGTACAAAAATTCTTTCAGGCCCTTATCATCAAATTCTTTTAAAGCTCCAGGTAAAAAAAGTCTTCCATAAAGGAAACGAGTAGGAAGATTTTTTTTTGCATAAAGATACATCAAAGGCATCATTTGTTCTAAGGCCACTTGTCTAGTCTCTCTTTTCATTCCCCATTTAGAAAATCGTTCGAGACATTCTTTGGCATTACCCTCACCATTTAAAACATGAGCGACATTAGAATTCAAAATAAGTTCTTGAGGGAATTTCAGTTTCGACATACCGAAAAGTAAATCGTCTTCAGAACACAAACTCTTAAACAGGGTCCAATCTTCGACGCAAACTCCATGAAAGGCCCTATTTAATGAATCCATTTGTGATAGCTTGCAGTGAAGTTTATTTTGGTCGCAATATATTTTTAATCGTTTCAAGCTTATCGATAAATCATTATTTTTCTTTTTTAAACTTTCTTGCCAGCTTGTCATGTATTTTTTGAAGGAATGGTCTTGCGGTAAAACATATTTATAGCTGGCTACAACTTGACCTGCTCGTCTCACAAACTTAGTCATTTCATCTGTCTTAGGTTTACACTGATTTAAAACCTCTTTCCAAGAAACAAAACAACTATGATCTGACAAGCCAAGTTTAGTTAGCGTTTCACGATGTTGTTCAAGTTCTTCATACAAATAGCTAAGAGAGATCAAACGGTATAGATAGCGCATATAATCAGCGTTTTGAGCCAGCGTTTCATTGGGACAAAGCGAACTTTGTAAGAAGTCTTCTTGCATGAATTGTGACATGTTAGTGAGATCTGGAACAATTTTATTGGTAAGTGGCCGTTCATTTTCTTCTACTTCATCCATTTGAACGTCAGCTCGATACAAATTGTAATGAAAAACAGGCTTTGTTGGGCCTTGATAATCTGGTGGATTTTTTTCTCCAACAAAAAATCCCTCGTATGCACCTGCATAAAGTTGGAGGGAATAGAAAAAGCTAAAAGCCAGCAACCATTTCAACATTATTTAAACCAAAATAAAGTAAGGCTAGGAATATAAGTAATAATAGCCAAGGCAATCAACATTAAAATCAGAAAGGGAAAAGATGCTTTATACAAAGTCGTTACAGGTTTATTAAAACGGAAGCTACTGATAAATAAATTAATTCCCACTGGTGGAGTAATATAACCTATTTCCAAATTAGTTAAAAAGATAATGGCCAAGTGGATGGGATCAACATGAAATTCCTGAGCGATTGGTAATATAAGAGGAACCACCACAATAATCGCACTAAAAATATCCATTAAACAGCCAACGATCAATAAGAAAAGATTTAAGAATAATAAAAACATCAATTTTGAATCAATGTAATGTCTCATTAAATCCAAAATTTTCATGGGAACTTCTTCATCGACTAAATAATTTGTCATCCCTAAAGCACAACAAAGAATAAGCAAAATAGCGCCTACTAATGTCATACTCTCCCCGACTATTCGAGGCATGTCTTTAAACAAGGAAACATCCCTGTATAAAAAACATTCAATAATAATGACGTAGAATAAAGTAATGGCGGAAGCTTCAGACGCCGTTGTAAAGCCACCATAAATCCCACCTAAAACGAAAATAGGTAGCGGTAATTCAAAACGAGCTCCAATTAAGGAATCTTTTAATTCTTTCCAAACAAATTTCTGTTTTGTTCCAGATGAATTACCATTATAAATGGCCCACAAAGAAAGAATGACGATCAAAATAATTCCAGGGACAATTCCCGCTTTAAATAATCGATCAATATCTACTTTTGCCACTAATCCATAAAGGATGATGGGTAAACTTGGGGGAAAAAGTAAACCAAGTGACCCACACGTAGTGATCATCCCCAAATTAAATTTTTCAGTGTAGCCCTCTTTTTGCATGATTGGGTATAGCAATCCACCGATGGCAATAATAGTTACCCCAGAGGCACCAGTAAATGCGGTGAAGAAAGCACTAATGACAAGTCCTACAATCGCAACTCCACCAGGCATCCACCCTAAAGCAGCTTGAGCTAAACGAAGTAATCGCACAGGGGATTTACTTTCGGCCATAACATAACCAGCTAAAGTAAAAAGTGGTATGGTTAATAAAGTTGGAGCACTCGCGATACGATAAAGTTCGACGATCACCGCTGATACTTCAGTACCACCAAGGCTAAAAGCCACTAAAGCTAAAGCCGACATCACAATAAAAATCGGTAAACCGAGTGAAGCTAAAAATAAAATAACGGCAAATGGTAATAACTGCATTAGTTAGCCTTTGTCTGAAATGTCTGCAGGAAATTAAAAAAGAATCGGTAAGCGATTAGTCCAAAACCAAAAGGTATAATCATAACAAGTACACCACTATGAATTCCTAACATCACTTCCCCACCAAACTCCAATTCCATCTTAACAAAATCAACTGAAGCTTTCGTTAACCATACCAGAACTAAAACGGCACCAAGATCAACCAGCCTTCTTAAATTATTATTAAGTTTATGCCAGCCTCTTGTTTCAAATATTTTAGAAGCAACATCAATACCAATATGATTCTTGGCTCCTGTAGCCAGCACTCCCCCTAAAAAGGCAGAAAGAAAAACAAGATGACGAACTAGCGGGTCCATCCATAAATAAGTCGTGTTGAACCAACGAAGCACAATCGTTAATAGGGAGAAGAATAGCATCATGGCAATGGCCAAAACTAGGCCATAACGTGATAATTTATCGATCCCTTTGTCGATTAAGGCAAAAGTCTTGAACATTTTATTTTCCCATTTCTTTATTTAACTGGTTAATAGCTGCTTCTGAAATAAGTTTACCTTTAAGTTTACTCACAACATCCGCTCTAATTCCATCGCCTTTTTTCATGTCACTCTCAGGAAACTTAACGAACTCAATTTTCATTTTTTTCATGCTGGCCAAAGCATCTTCATTTTCTTTCACGGTTGTCACGTTAGCAGCTTCAGAATATTTATGAGCAATATCCTCTATGATTTTTTGTGAAGCTGGTTTTATCTTCGACCATTCTTTATCAGCTACGAGGAAAGCAGCAATGGCATAAGCAACAGGAAAATCCACCACGTACTTAATCTTTGTTTGCCATTGAAGAGCTAAAACACCCAAAGGAGATGAATAGGCAGCATCAATCACACCCGTTGATAATGAAGAAAGAACATCTGGAAGTGCTAAAGGAACTGAAACCAATTTTAAAGAATCAACCATGGTCGCAACCATTTGGTCTCCTTCCCAGGCCCATATTTTTAAACCTTTTAATTCATCCATATTCGAAGCTTTTTTTGTCGTCACTAAATAGATTGAACCCACTTCATAAAAGCCCAAAGTTTTAAATCCTTTCTTTGCAAAGCCTGCATTGAAAGTTGGAGTTAGCTTCGTTAACGTTTGATAAGCGCGAGCGCGATCAAGTTTAAAAGTAAAAGGAAGCTCAACTACTCGAACATCACCGTAGATTTCACCAAGTGTTTTTCCTGTGAAAATCCCACCATGAAGTTGACCAACACGAATTTTACGAAGAGCATCAGGTTCATCACCGGCAACACCACCATAATATATTTTAAGTTCAACTTCACCATTGGTAGCGTTTTTAATTTCCTTGGCCATATCGCGAAGACTGTTTGACCAAGTAGTTCCTTCAGGGGTTAAGACGGCTAATTTTAAAGTAGTGGCAAATACACTTTGAGACAGTAAGAGAAACATTAAACTGAGAGCGAATTTCATCTTCATTCCTTTTTTAAAAAAACTTCTTTTCATATTTTTTCATAATTTCAAAACGTTTTAGGGCAATACTATTTAGTATTGAGATTCGGTCATCTGTCTGATGAAAGACATCCTCAACTGCTTGTCCTGGGATAATGAGCTTTAAATTTTTAAATTGTTTTTCTGATAAAAGCAAATTGGTTTTAATTCTTTTGTATTCAGCTTCGTCACCACTTGGAATGACTGAGTATTGTAGATAGGCAATTTGCACTAACAAATTGTCTGGACGAGCTTCCATCGTTTGTTTAAAAATTTTGACACCCTTTTCAGGATTCCCACCTAATGTTTTAGGCCTAGAGGTTTCGTAAACAGCGCTAAAAATATCGCAAGCTCCAAACTGAAAATTTGGATCAATCCCACAAACAGTATCAATCATGTTTTTCATGATACCTATGGTAGAAAGAAGCGCAATATTTCCTCTTTGCAGATTAACTAATCCACCCCATGATTGAGCCAGGAAAAAAATAACTTCTCTGCTATCTTTATCAGCACTGATTTTAGACAGTAGCTTTTTCATCTCATCTAAATCCTGAGCGGCCATTAAATGATCTGTCTTAATTCCTTTTAAATTTAAATAATGAAGACCATGTCTCAATGCCCTTCCATAGTAATCAACCGCTGAATCAAGATCTGTTGTGATCTCAGTTTCTCCCCACATCTCAGAAAGATACAGAGTTTCACTAACACCAAAAGCGTAAGCACTGTAACCTTTAACTAAATTTTTAAGCAATTTTAGATTTGATGGATCAATGGAAAGCATACCTTCCATCATCATCAGGTTAGTAGGGAGCGAATCTTTGACGAAGTTCCAGTTCTTCTCCGTTTCCACACTACTAGAAGCCTCATCCAATAAGGGGGCTGCACTTTTGACAGCAATTTGATTCATAGAACAGCCTAAAAGTGAGCATATAATTATGCAGTAAGCGAAGGCACTACGTTTCATTCTTCATCCTTGAAAGTGAAAATATATTGAGTAGCATATCAATAAATATCAAGCATTTACAAGGCAGGCTGTTCTTACCTGCCTTGATTGCTCGGCATTTTTTACCCAAGCCCTGGCACCAGATGTTTTTTGTTTAAGGATGTGGTACAATAACCGTTACCAGCAAGAAATCGACGGAATGTTTCTAAAGTGCTAGGCTACGTGTTCCGAAAGGTACCTTGCGTATTTTTAACAGGAGGGTTTTTATTGCAAACTTCATTGATGCAATAAAGTCCATCGCTTCAAAACTTATCTAGTCTCTTCATTAGAACTAGTTTGTTGAAAAGGTCGGTGGATCCAAACAACAACAACTAGAGGAATTTATGAAAGAGCAAAAATTGACTATCACAGAAGAAACCGTCCCTTTTAAAACAAACAATTTGGAAAAGCCTCACCGCGTTTTAAGTCGTCCAAATTCTCTTCGTCCAATGAAGTCATTGATGAAGATTAAAAGTTTGAGACCAAACTCTCAAATAGTGGCCGGGACAGTAAAAGTTCAAGAAAAATTGTTCTAATTGGATCTAAAGATAACGAGTTCTACTTGGAAGCCCCTTGAAGGGTGGACTGTAGGCTCGTGATGTATTCGGTTTTTAGCTTTTCGAGCGTCTCTAATTCTTTCTTATGTGATCTCACTAAAAAATCCTTTTTCGCTTCAGTTAACTTATCCATTACTTGTTCAACAGCTTCAGTCAATTCTTGGTGACAAGTCTTTTTGTCTTTTTGTTTTAAACATTCTTCCTTTTTTTCTGCCACAAAATGATAAAGCGATTCTTCACACTTCCCTACAATCGCAAGTTGATTTTCTTCTGGATATTCTTTAATTTTTGAAACTTCATTCCAAAGTGTTGAGTATTGTTTACTGCTTTCTTGGTTTTGATTTTCTTTTTTAAAGAAATTAAAAAAACTTTGAGCCTCAACATTTGAAGTGAAAATAAAGCTCAAACACCAAAGGGGAAAATATTTTTTATTCATTGATAGATTATGCAGCGGAAAATTGCTTTCGCCAATCGGGCTTTTCCATATCTATGTGCAAAAAGTCTCTAAATTCAAAAATAAAATGGCTTAGTGGAAAACCAACAACATTTGAGTAAGAACCTCTTAGCTCAGAAATAAAAGTCAGTGCATTTCCCTGTATGCCATAGGCTCCAGCTTTATCTAAAGAGTCTTTAGTCTCAAGGTAGGACAATAGAATGCTTTCTGGAATGGAAACAAAATCCACCTGACTTTCTACGGTAAAAGTCCTTACTTTGTCCTGTAATAAAATGGCGACCGAGGTAAAAACAGAATGTGTTTGCCCTGAAAGAATTTTTAACATGCGGTAAGCATCTTCACTGGACTTAGGTTTACCATAAATCACACCATGGTGAACGACAATAGTGTCCGCGCTTACTATTAATTGACTGGCATCCCCCCCTATTTTTGACAAAATATCCCTGCCTTTAAGAAGAGCAATTTCAAGACTAAACGCAACTGGGTCTGTGGCATCACTCACCTCTTCGGCTTTAGAAGGAAGAATGGTAAATGGTAAACCAAGATGGGAGAGAAGTTCTTTTCTACGTGGGCTTTGACTTGCAAGAATAAGTTTCATGGACATTAGTGATTGCCTTTAGCGTTCAGCATCAGCCAGAAGTGATATCCAAGGCGATTCAGTTCTAATGCTTCATCTTGTTTTGATTCATAAAGATTAGATAGTTGGTAGACATAAGCATCGAAGGCTTTTTGATAAAAAACTGGTTCCAATATGGCTTCAGATTTACTGATAATTTTACTATCTTCATCTAATTTTTCGTTCACTTTTTCAATTGAACTTAAGTGAGTGGTCTCTAATCTTCGAGTATATTCCTTTAAAAAAATCAAACGTTCTTCAATTTCGGTTTTGTCCTCTACGCCAGGAGTTTTTGTCCATAAACGATATCCCATCGTCTTCCCTAACTCTGCCTTGGTCAATTCAGATTGTAACAATGGAAGTGAATATTGATTTAACCAAAACTCTCTCGCTAGCATGATGCTAGGAGTACGTTTAGTTAAAATCTCGCTTAAATGAAAAACTTTTTCGCCCTCATCAAAATCTTTGATGTTACGACCTTTTTCATCCACTTCATACCATTGGGCCACTGAAATGTCCTTCATTTCTAGATTATTATAGCCGCGATAAAAGAAGTAAGCGTGTTGTTTCACTTCATCTTTTTCAGGGTCAATTTGATAAAGTTCATTGGGATCTTTCAATTTAAAATAGGCTTTTCTCCCCAAACGATAATAAAGCTCTAACTGAAGATTTTGTCCAAAAATTGTTCCATTGGGCATGACTAAAAAAAGTTTTGAGATTTTTGGAGTCATTTTCTCATTATTATTTTCAATCATCTTATTGAGCTTCTCAAATTGTGCTAAATTATGAGTTTTATCCTGGGCCACTGAAGCCAATAGTTTTTCTTCTGTATTATTTTGACGCTCTAAATGTTGATAATAAACACTATTGGCTTCTTTTAAAGCAAGAGGAAGAAAAAGTGGATCGGTTTCTTCCAGATTAGAGGGCTTAAGTTTAAAAGGTAGACGAGATTGCCAGTTGAGCCAGCCTTCGTTAATTCTAATATGATAAAAGACCTCAGTTTCAGCCACATTAATTTCTTTAAAAGAAACAGAACTATGGGGACTAATACGTGCCAGTGTCCCATCCATCATATAAATCCAAGCATAGGAGTCATCGTCAGTTAAAACGTCATCCCCTTCATAAATTTTTGAACGATAGCTGGCGTTCACCGCCGCTTTACCGCGATAAATATGGCAAGTTCCGACACAACTTATGACTTTTCCCATTAGCTCTGTTAACTCTTTTTCTCGTTTTTCTAAAAACCAATTAGCATTTTTTTCACGGCTCAAAGCCTGAGTTTTCCAATCTTCATAATCAAGCCAGACCTTAGAGTCGATATTATTCCATTGAATGAGACTGCGCTTTTGTCCTTTGAAATGATAGGGATCATGTAAGGTTTTTTCCTCAACCTTAGAAGGTGATTGGGCGAGAGTTGATCCCGAAAGAAAGTATATGAACAGTAATGAAATCCATTTCATGCCAATCTTTTCGGTCACTAAATAGAAAAAATGATAGAATAAAAGAGAATCTCATCTCTTAACTTGACCATTTTTCTCAACTGCGTCACTGAGCCTTTCTCTGGCTAAAAAGCGATACTTTTGCTACAGTAAGCTACTCATTTTCACTCCCAAGATTGAAGGATTTTCCATGGAAAACAAAAGTCAAAGCCAAGATACAGAGATTGAATCTCATGAACCATTTTCATTTGTAGAGGCTGAGCTCAAAATTTTAAAATTTTGGAAAGAAGAAAGAATTTTTGAAAAATCACTCAATCAAACGAAGGGACAAAAACCTTATATCTTTTATGATGGTCCTCCCTTTGCCACAGGTCTACCACACCATGGACATTTAGTTGCTTCGACTCTTAAAGATATTGTTCCACGCTACTTCACCATGAAAGGTCGTTATGTATCACGCCGCTTTGGTTGGGACTGTCATGGGCTACCGATTGAACACGAAATTGATAAAAAATTAGGAATGTCAGCCCAAGATGCAGTGGCCAGCTTAGGGGTAAAAAAATACAACGATGAATGCCGAGGAATTGTTCAGAGATATGTATCTGAATGGGAAAAAACAGTTTCCCGCATGGGCCGTTGGGTCGATTTTGAAAACGACTACAAGACCATGGATTTAAATTTCATGGAATCAGTCTGGTGGGTTTTTAATGAAATCTGGAACAAGGGTCTGATCTATCAAGGGACGAAAATCGTTCCCTTTTCGACTGCTCTAGGAACTGGACTATCAAACTTTGAGGCTTCTTCAAATTATCAGGATGTCCAAGACCCGGCCATTACTATTCTTTTTAAAATTCAAGGGGAAGAAAATTTCATTGCTGCCTGGACTACAACACCTTGGACACTTCCTTCGAACCTTGGTTTGTGTGTGAATGAAGAAATTGATTATGTTTTGGTAAAAGATAGTGAAAAACACCAATCATTCTATATGGCGAAAGAACGCCTTGAAGCTTACAGCAAAAAACATAAACTTGAAGTGGTGAAGGAATTTAAAGGAAAAGACTTAGTCGGTAAATCTTACGAGCCACTCTTCCCTTACTTTGCAGAACTTCGTTCAGAGGGCGCTTTCAAAATCTACGCCGATGATTTCGTTACGACGACAGACGGTACGGGTGTTGTTCACATGGCTCCTGCCTTCGGTGAAGACGATAATCGTGTGATGAAAAAAATTGGATTAAAAACTATAGTCTGTCCAGTGGATGACAATGGTCGCTTAACAAAAGAAGTGGTTGATTTTGTCGGACAGTATGTAAAAGATGCTGATAAAAATATCATCAAGGCGCTTAAAGATCGTCATCAACTTTTTGAACAATCAACCCTAGTCCACTCTTACCCAATGTGCCCTCGCTCAGATACACCACTTATCTATAAAGCCATTCCTTCATGGTATGTGAATGTCGAAAAAATAAAGCCAGCACTACTGGAATCGAATGCTCAAATTAATTGGGTGCCAGAACATATTAAAGAAGGCCGTTTTGGAAAATGGCTTGAGGGTGCTCGCGATTGGGCCATCTCTCGTAATCGTGTTTGGGGAACTCCTCTCCCAATATGGAAAAATGAAGAGAGCGGAAAATTTTATTGTTTTGGCTCCCGCAAAGACTTAGAAGAAAAAACTGGTGCGAAGCTGCACGATCTACACCGTGAATTTGTCGACGACCTAACTTTCTCAATAAAAGGCGAGGCAGGTGTTTATAAAAGAATTCCAGAAGTTTTAGACTGCTGGTTTGAATCAGGTTCTATGCCTTACGCTCAATTACACTACCCATTTGAAAACCAAGAAGTTTTTGAAAAGGGTTTTCCTGCTGAATACATTGCGGAAGGTTTAGATCAAACGAGAGGTTGGTTTTATACTCTTACCGTTCTTTCCACTGCACTTTTTAAAAAGCCAGCATTCAAAAACGTTATTGTGAACGGGATGGTGCTTGCTGGTGACGGAAAGAAAATGAGTAAACGTCTCAAAAACTACACCCCACCAGATAGTCTTCTCGAATCTTTTGGAGCGGATGCTTTACGTTTATTCCTCATTAACTCTGGTCTAGTGAGAGCGGAAGAGCTGCGCTTCACTGATGACGGTGTTAAAGACATGGTAAGAAGAACACTACTTCCTTGGTACAATTCATTTAAATTTTTTATGACCTATGCTGAAGTTGATGGATGGAAGCCTGGGAAACATTATAAAACGTCGACCAATATTTTGGATCAATGGGTACTTTCAAAACTACAGACCCTCATTAAGAACGTTAACAAAGAGATGCAAGCCTATCACCTCTACAATGTGGTTCCTGAACTACTTATGTTTATCGAAGATTTAACCAATTGGTATATCCGACTAAACCGTCGTCGCTTTTGGACAGAAGGACTTGGCGACGATAAATGTGCCGCCTATTCTACTCTCTACACAACGATGAAAGAAATCACGACTCTAATGGCACCCTTTACGCCATTTTTGAGTGAGTATGTTTATCTTGAATTAAAAAAGCTAGGTGAGCTTCCAAAAGAATCTGTCCATCTTTGTACATATTCAGAGCACGACGAAAATAAAATTAATAAGACGCTCGAGGATGCTGTCGATCGTATGCAACAGGTGATCTTGCTTGGTCGCCAAAAAAGAGTTCTTAGTGGCGTGAAAGTTAAAACGCCTCTGAAAGAGTTGATCGTTATACATAAAGACGAAAAACTGTTATCTGAAATGAAGAAGCTTTCAAGCTATATTCAAACAGAGTTAAATATTAAAGAAGTAAGTTATTCACAAAAAGAAAGTGACTTTATTAAGCTTTATGCCAAACCAAATCTTCCAGTACTTGGAAAAAAACTTGGTAAACGTATGGGTGAATTCAATGCCCACATTCAAAAGCTTAGCTCTGAAGATTTAATGAGATTGGAAGAAAAAGGTGAAATTCATTTGCATGGCGAGAGCTTTAACCAAACTGAAATTTTAATGTTCAGAGAAGCAAAGGCCGGAACAAATGCATTATCCAATCGTTTAATTTCAATTGATTTAGATTGCACCTTAAATCAAGACTTAATCGACGAAGGATTTGCGAGAGAAGTGGTCAATCGCATTCAAAAAACAAGAAAGGATCAGAACCTAAACGTCGCCGATCGAATTAATATTCAATTTGATGGTTCACCTGAATTAATTACCGCTATGGAAAAACATAGCGACTATATTAAAAGTGAAACGCTTTCTGCCAATTTAGAGAGAGAAAGTGGTGTTCAAGGAATAGCTTTTGAAGTTGATGACTTTACCCTTACTCTTAACATTAAAAAAGTATAAGTCCCATGCTCACGGCTGATTTATTAGAAGCTTCCAATTTAGAAGATCTTCAACTTCTCCGTGAGCACATTCTTCGCCATATTTCTCCAGAGGATGATCCTGAAAAGATCATGTATCACCCTGCTCCCAATTTAACCAAATTTAAAGATGAGAGCTTCATCCAAAAATCAATTGATTCTCTTCAAATTCCAGTCACTGCACCTTCCTGGAAAAGAAATTGGATCATCAAAGATCAAGGAAAAATAATTGCTAATCTAGAACTTAAAGCAAGTGACCTTCAGTCAGCTCTACACCGTGCCAACCTTGGAATTGGCATTGAAAAAAACTATCGGGGAATTGGACTTGGTAAAACAATGATGAAAACGGCCCTTATTTGGGCCAAAGAGCAAAATCTAACTTGGATTGATCTAAATGTTCTTACTCACAATATGCCAGCTAGAAAATTGTATTTGAGCTTTGGATTTAAAGATATTGGAACGGTAAAGGATTGCTTTCGAGTCGAAGGTCAATCCATCGATGATACTCATATGGTGTTGGAACTAAAAAATTATTCAGTGTAACAAGCACCTAAGAACAATACTTCTTGGTTTTTAATATCGAAGATTACGATATCCTGACACGCTCCAAAAGAGTTACTATCCTCAGACTCAAAGTACACAACCTGTCTTGTTGGCTTAACTAAATCGAAGTGATCATTAGCGGTTTTCATTCTCATCAGTTCAAATGTTAATTTAGCGACGATGGCTTCAAAAACAGAAGTCTCATCACCCTTTTTAATCTTATTCACAGAGACTGTATCTGGAATTGAATATTGTTTCTTGCTTCTTTTTTCAGTTATCATTTGCTCAATGGTAGTCTCAATAGTTTCATCATCAAGACGTACATTAATTTTAAAAGCAAATACTTCACCTTTATAGCCAGTCCCTTTTGAATTTTTTGCCATTTCGGCGAAGTCTTTTTTTAAAGTCTCAATCTTTCTATTGGATAGATTATGAATCTCGGAAAGATCAGCAGCAAAAAGAGAATGAGAAAGTAGTAAAACTAGAAGAGTAACCAATTTCATAAATGTCCTAAGGGAAAAGTAGATGAGCATTAATAGGAAATTGCGTTGGATTAAGCAATAGTTTGATCAATCAATTTATTATGCATTTTATGCATGATAAGAAAAAGAGAGACTAGAGATAAAAAGCTTGACATGTTAGGCATGCCAAACTAATATAGACTTACCCAAACTCGAAGAAGACAATCCAAATTCTTGAAAACGGATGATTGGCCTCGTTCTTTTCAGATACCTCTTCGTATTTTGGGTTATTTTCTAGGTTAGTAACCCTCTTCCAAGAGGGTTATATCCTAAAAGCTTCACAACTAAACAACATCTTTTCACTCAAGTAATGATCGAAGCCTCCGATAAGACCCTGTCCACTACATCTAATCAGGGGAAATTTTATGGCAACCAATCTCTTTTCAAGTTCTATTACAATTCGTGTAAAGGGTAGCCTAAAAAAATTCACTTGGTCTCACCATTTCACTCCAGAAGATTTAAGCTTTCAAGAGACACTCATTCCCATTTTTTTGAAGGATGTCTCTATACCAGAAGCAGAACGTCCTTATTTAACAAAAGAATTAAGAAAAATTCTACTGCAAGTGAGAAATATTCAACCAGTACAATTTGAAGCACCCATTGCGGATATCAAAGAGTTCATTAAGGCCAATAACGGGAAAACGATTAGGATTGAAGCCCATGGTATTGGCGTTCATATTCTTTCTATGGCGATGAAAAATAGCCAAGGGACATTTCATTTTCTTTTCCATAATTTTCCTTTTGCGCTACTTGACAAAAATTTCCAAAAGAAATTGTCTAAGAACAAAAATGCTTCATTCATCTATTCTAAAGATACGCCATTTGCACAGATGAAGACTTTGCTGGGACCAAACTTTAAATTGTCCTCTAAAACGAAAAACCTTGTCGCCTAAGGTTTCCTCAGTCATACTTTTTTCATGCGCTTAGTTTATTTTCTTATTCTCTTTCATTTGATTTCTTCATGGAGCACACATGCCGCCCTTAAGGAAAAATTCAATATATCTGATGCCCAATATTCAGCAAGAATAAAACCATATCTACAAAGCCTAAATAATGATTTCTACGAACTATTTTTGCAGTTTCGTCCAGAGCTTTCGGCTATTAAAGAAGTCAGTAAAAACAACATCAAAATTAAAAGAGAATTAAAATACATGGAGAAAGCTTGTAAGGGAAAAGTCTTAAGTCTTTGCCAAGCTTCACTTCAAAACCTTGAGCTCATAGCACTCGCAAACCACAATCTGATCCAAGAGTTGAAGGGAAAAGACTATTGTCATAAAAGTGCCATGAAAAAATGTGCCTTTGCCATCGAGGTGATGAAGGATCTCTACCTTGTCAGTTTAAGAACCAAAAACAATCTCTCCCTGGCAACACTATGGCCTTATAAGAAAACTAACGCTGTTACTATTTCATGGGTTCAAATAGAAAAAGACTTAAGTGAAATGAATAGTCTCACTCAAAGCTTTATCGCCCAAAGTTTTCCAGATGCAAACAACCAAGACCTTCAATTAATTTGGGGAACTTTTTTTAAAGAGATAGAAGACTTAATGTTAGTTTCAAATGATGCCAAACTTTTTCGAGCTTGGGTTGATCGACTAAACTTTGCAGTGAATGAATTTCACCTCTCACTTTCAAATAAAGCAAAAACCATCCCAAATGGGCTACTTTTAAAAGCAGAAACAATGCATGGGAAATGGAATAGCATGCTAAGAGAACATTTATAAGACTAAAAAAAGGCCCGCATACGCGAGCCTTTTCTCGAGATATCTAAAAATAAAATTAAAAAATCTTTGTTAAGAATTCTTTGAGAGTTAGAGTTCCGCAGCTGTATTTAGAAAAATCTACGCCGCCTTCTAGGATCATTGGTCTTGGCAATAAGTAACCATCTTCTTGGTATGTACGAAGAGTTGTTTCATCGATAATACCTGTAAATGCCTGACGAGAGTATGTTGAATAGTATTTGCTAGTATAAGAATTTTCTACTTTGAATAAGTTCATATGGATTTGAGTTCCTCCACCAAGCACATCATTCATAGTAACAAGATTTAGATTTTCTCTTTTATCGGAAACAACTTTGCGATCTATAAGAATGGCCATTGGTCCAGTATTTGAAGTCATCATATAAGTGTAAAGATCAAGGAAGATCATTTGTCCTTTAATCGCACCTTTTGAAACTGTGTTTCCAAAAATAAGACTTTTTCCTTCTAACTTTAAAAGGGCTAATTTTTTTAGATCTTTATCTGCTTTTTTAAAGTCTTTAACTAATTTAGTAATTTGCTCATCAACACACTCATCAACAGTTTGGTCATTATATTGAATATCAACTTTCAGTTTTCTTTCTGCTTTTTTCGTCATTCGAGTTAAATGACTAGCTTCTGCATTAAGGCCAAGGCAAAGCACTAAAGAAACAAGCATAAACTTCATTTTCATGAGTTCTCCTTTTGAAGAAATTTTGTATCAGAATACATATCAAAAAAAAGGCAAAAAAAAACCCCTCTTTCGAGGGGCTTTCTTTTTAATAGCGAGCTGTTCTGAATGATTTAATCGCGGTTTTCTTTCTGCGCTTTTCAGCGGCAGCAAGTTTTTCCTTGTTGCGAATAGAAGGCTTTTTGTACTCCTGACGTTTACGATATTCTCGTATTACGCCAAAAGATTCACACATTCTCTTAAATTTCTTAAGGGAACGGTCGACGCCGTATTTGTCGTCTATTTTTACTTTGATTGATGCTGAAGCCATTTCTATTCACCTCCTTTCGGCAAACAATAACTCTCCTACTGGAGAGGCTAAGGGTCTCGAGACACAAGCACTGTAGACCTTTGAGAGTGAATAAAGTAAGCTCCCGCTACTCTAAAGTCAACGCTTTATGCGGATCTTTTTAAATGAAACAAAACCAAATGGACCTGTTCGAAAATAACGCAGAAAACAATAAAAAAGCCCCATTGGCTTTTAGAATGCGTCCAAAGTCTTTGAAAGACTTTGTAGGACAAGCTCAAGCAGTCAAAAAACTTAAGATGCTTAAGGGAAGAACTTTCCGCGGACTTATCTTGTATGGGCCTCCGGGCTCAGGCAAGACCACTCTCGCTCATTTGATTGCCCAAGAGATGGAGCTTGAAATCTATCCATTCAGCGCCGTCATGGGTGGAGTTCAAGAACTCAAGAAAGTGATTGAGTCTTTGAAAGAGACAAAAAAAATGACGGGCAAAAATGGAATCATTTTTATTGATGAAATCCATCGCTTCAATAAAGCTCAACAAGACGCTCTTCTACCTTATGTTGAAGCTGGAACATTTCAACTTATTGGTGCCACCACCGAATATCCTCAAACTTCTCTCAATCGTGCTCTTCTTTCAAGATCAGAAGTTATAACACTTAAAAGTCATACTCATGAAGAACTTAGAACAATTCTTATTAATGCTAGTATAAATAACGATCTAACCTTACCAGAAGACATGCTTATTTTAATCAGTGAGCTTTCATCGGGCGACGCTAGGATGGCCTTAACTTCACTTGAAAGAGTGATAGAAAATAAAGAAGACTTACAATCTGAAGAAGGTAAATCAAAGCTACGAGATTTACTTTTAGAACAAGCACGAAATTACGATAAAAATTCTAGCCGTCACTATGATGTCATATCAGCCTTTATCAAAAGCATGAGAGGTTCAGATCCAGATGCATCCCTACTCTGGTTAGCAGTCATGCTTGAAGGTGGAGAAGATCCACTTTTTATCGCACGTAGAATGCTTATTTTTGCCTCTGAGGATATTGGTTTAGCCGATTCACAAGCACTACTCATGGCCCAAGCAGCACTGATTGCTTGCCAGCAAATTGGTATGCCAGAAGTACGAATTAATCTTGCTCATGTAGTAGTTTATTTGGCACTTGCTCCAAAAAATAATCAAACTTATTTGGCGATTGATAGTGCTATGGAGTTTGTAAAAGAACAGGAAACAATCGAGGTTCCTGAGCCAATTAAATCTAATCCACACCCACTTCATCCTGTGAAGTATAAGTATCCCCATAACTTCAGGATAAAACCCGACCAAAGGTATACACCTTTTTCCGAACTTCAGTTTCTAAAACCTTACAATCCCCAATAGTAAGAGACAAAGAGTTTAACCTTTATCTACAATAGCATTACCTCTAGGCTAAAAGTTAAAGGATTCACATATGCGCTTAATGATATTCATTTCTGTGATGCTACTCACTCAATTTTCCTTCGCTCGTTTTCCAGAAATAACCGCCAAAAATTTAAGTTTAGATTTAAAAAATAACGCTGGGGTAGGATTTGTTAATTTTCTAAAATACAACATTAACAACATCACCCTTACACATACTGCCCTTCAAGCTCAGGTAAAGAAATATCCGGATCGCTTGATTGTGAATGATGCTGAAACACAAATTGAATTTGCCTATCCTCTCGATTTTTTAAATAATTTTTCTGCCATTGATATTCATGAAGTGAATTTAGTGAGTAAGGATGATCTCTTCACATTAGATATTGATAAAGCGATCGTTGATGTTAAAGGCATGAACTATGAGATGGATAAACTCTACTTAAGTTGCCAAGGTCGATCAGGCGCTAAGCACGCTTTTGATAGCTGTACTGATAAATCAATGTTTCAAATTAATAAATTAGTTTTTCAGGAAGGCTCAAAACTCAGTCAGTTCTTCACCGCACTTTCTGAAGAAGTCTCTATCAAGTGGAACCCATTTAAAGTGAAGTTTGTGCATGATTTTAATCTTGAAGTGAATAAGAGCAAATTGGTTGGAGAAATTAAAGTCAAAAGTCTCGTTGACATCACTTTTAATATGGAAGGAACCATCGCCTACAATGAAAAAAATGATGAGTTTAAAATTGAATTGTTAAAAGCAAAAGCGGCTGGATTTATTGATGTGAAAAAACGTATTTTTAAAGAACTGGCCAATCTTAATATAAAGGAGCTCAAAGTTGAGCCCCCTTACATTTATATCAAGCTACAATAAATTATAGAGCGAAAAGAGATTTTGGATCCATCGTTTTAAGATTGCGGTGGACAGCTTCTAAGAACTTCCCACCCAGCTCACCATCTACTAAACGATGATCGTAAGTATGAGTTCCATACATCATAGAACGGACAGCAATAGCATCATCTTCCATTACCATAACTCTTTTTTGAATAACTCCAGCTGCATAAATACCTAACTGTGGTTGAAGAATAATAGGAGTCGCAAGTAGTGTTCCAAAACTACCAACGTTAGTGAAAGTAAAAGTTCCACCTGTTAATTCATCCATCGTCAGTTTTTTAGCACGAGCCTTTTGGGCCAACTGATTTAAAGCGCGGCATAGTCCAACCATAGAAAGTGCATCTGCTCCTTTGATGTTAGGAACAACTAATCCATTTCCTGGAACAGCTACGGCACAACCAAGATTGATATCTTTTTTCACAATGATATTGTCACCATCAATGGAAGCATTTACTAAAGGATATTCTTTAAGCGCCATTATTAGGGCCTTAAGAATAAACGGAGTGTAAGTCAGTTTAAAGCCTTCTTGCTTTTCAAATTCATTTTTAAAAGCTTCACGAAATTTAACCAAGTGACTCATATCCACTTCGCCAATTGAATTCACGTGAGGTGAAGTTTGTTTTGAAAGAACCATATTTTTAGCAATAGCTTTTCTCATGTTATCCATGGGGATGACTTGAGTTCCAGCACTTCCAAAGTTGAAAACCTGTGCTGGTGCTGCTTGTGCCGGTGCCGGTGCCGATTTTACTGGTGCAATTGAAGAATTACTTCCACGTGTTTTTAAAAAACTTTCAAAGTCTTCACGGTTCACTCTACCTGCAGCGCCTGAACCTTTGATGTGAGATAACTCTGATAATGGAACATTCGCTTCTTTGGCCATAGCTTTTACAAGCGGAGTATAGAACCTATCTTCTTTGACTTCTTCTACGTAAACAGAAGGTGTAGCGACAGGAGCGACTGCTGCCGGTGCTGCTTTAGGAGCTTCTTTGGCTGAACTAATGCTTGCTCCAGCAGTAAAGGGAACCGAAAGGTCATCTTCAATTTCAGCAATTACAAGACCAACATCAATTGTGTCGCCTTCTTTATAAAGTAATTTTTCCACGCGACCTTTTATAGGACTTGGAATTTCTGAGTTAACTTTATCAGTCGATATTTCAAGAAGAACTTCATCAAGGTTGATCATGTCTCCTTCTTTCTTGGTCCACTTAACGATGGTACCGTTAGTGATTGATTCTCCCATCTGAGGCATGACAATCGGTGTTTTTGACATATAAATCTCCTAAATAAACTTAAAAATTAAGGGAACGATTTTTTGAAGCTAAGACCGCTTCACCAAGCCACTCACCTAAAGTTGGGTGTGGGTGAACTGTGTGAAAAATTTCTTCATCAATTCCTTCCATGGTACGAAACAGTGTATATTCATGAATCAGTTCGGTGGCCTGAGTTCCCACTATATGAGCTCCGAGCATTTCACCATGTGATCCCATTAAAACTTTAACAAAGCCGTCTTTTTCGTTTGAAGCAACTGCCTTACCGTTCGCCATAAATGGAAGCTTACCAACTTTATAGGCAATCCCTTTTTCTTTAAGGGCGCGTTCTGTGTAACCAACTGAGGCGACTTGCGGTTGGCAATAAGTACAACCAGGAATATTCATTTTATCGAGTGCATGAGGTTTTAATCCTGCAATATGTTCAGCAGCAATCACACCTTCGTGAGAAGCTGCGTGAGCAAGTAATGGTGGTCCTGAAACATCACCAATGGCGTAAACACCATCGATATTAGTTTGTCCCATTCCATTAACAACGATAAATCCTTTATCCGTTTTTACTCCAGTTTTCTCTAGATCAAAGCCATCTAAATTCCCCGTCATACCGACGGCGATCAGACCTTTGGCAAATTTATATTCTGTCGTTTTCCCCGCTTCAACAGCAGTTATCGTGACATCTTTGCCATTGTCTTTGGCTGAAACTTTTTCCACACCGAGAGACATTTTGATGCCATATTTTTTATAGGCTTTTTCAATTTCAACTGAGCAATCATCATCTTCGATTGGTAATAAGTGCTTTTGCATTTCGAACATATGAACTTCTACACCAAATGCGTTATAGAAATAGGCAAACTCAACACCAATGGCTCCAGCACCAATAATAGCGATCGACTTTGGCATCTCTTCCATTTTGATTGCTTCCCAAGCACCAACGAGATTTTTTCCATTATGCTCTAGTCCTGGAAAGGTTCTATACTTTGCCCCTGTGGCAATAATGACATTTGTGGCGCTGATTTCTTCCGTAGCAGAAGCCATCTTGACCAAGACAGTATTTTTATCTTTAAAAGCTCCTACACCTTGAAAGACTTCAATTTTATTTTTTTTCATTAAAAACTCAACACCTTTAGAGATTCGGTCTGAAATTCCTTTTGAACGAATAATAGCTTGGCCGCCGTCTAAACTTTTTAGATCAACATTGATCCCAAGATCTTTAAAGTCTTGAAGTTCATGAACCGAGTGCGCTGATTTTAAAATTGCTTTAGTTGGAATACAGCCTTTATTAAGACAAACACCGCCTAATTTTTCAGCTTCAATAATGGCCACTTTTTTTCCCAGTTGTGAGGCGCGAACAGCAGCCACATAACCACCAGGACCAGCACCCAAAACAAGGACATCAAACTTCTTCATAAATACCTTCTAACCGTTTGAATTTTTAATAGATTGGTTATGCCAGATGAGACGTTAAGTGACTAGAGGAAATTGCTCTTGGCAAAGCGTGTCTATATGTTCTACTTTGCCACTTTATGACAAAAATCTCTCTCAATAAAAAAGAAGTGGAAGTTCTTTTGCAAACCTTTCCTAAAGGATTGGTAGCATTAGACCTTGAAACAACAGGCTTGTCTCCCGTCTGTGATCGCATTATCGAAATTGCGGCAGTAAAGCTTTTTCCCAATGGCCAAATTGCAACCTATGAAACTCTGATCAATCCTGAGATTCCCATACCAGCTAAAACAACTGCCATTCATAATATTACTGACGAAATGGTAAAAAATTCACCCAAACTTTTAGACGTCTTAATTGATTTTAAAAATTTCATAGGGACTCTACCCTTAGTTGCTCACAACGCAAAATTTGATACAGGTTTTGTCGTTTATGCTTATCATCAAGTTGGTGAAGCTCTCAATATTTGCGAAGTCTATGATTCAATTAAAATGGCACGAACTGTTTATAAAAAAGACGTTGAAAAAGAAACGAAGACTCCGGAAAATTATAAATTGGGAACACTTGCAACTTTTTTTGATGTGGAACTTTTAGGCCATCACCGCGCCATGAACGATGCACTTGCTTGCTTAAAGGTATTTGCCCATACCATTTCTATTTTAGAACCTAAAAATTTACCCCTAGCAGTTAAACTTCGTTCTTATCTTTTTAATTTAGATGATTTTAAACAATTGAATGACTATGCACTTCCAGATGTCGTTTTGCCTATATATCAGAAAATTTTAAATGATGAAATTGTGACCATTAATTATAAGGGTGGAACGAAGCCTGGTGGGCCAAGACCTATTAAACCCTTAGCATTTCTTCCCATGCCTCAAGGAATTGTTCTTTACGCTCAATGCTTGACCACTAATTTGTATAAATCTTATTCTGTCAAAAAAATAAAAGGAATTGTATGAAAACATTATTCTTATCACTACTAATTTCATCTACCGTTAATGCCGCAGAACTTAAATGCGGTCTCTATAAACTTACTGGCATGATGACTAATGGAAAAACAAACGTCCTAGTCGTTATGGAGAAGGATCAGACACAAAGTTTTTTTATAGATGCAAGTTGTCCAGCAATACCTGAAGGTCATATTACAGGTGAATTTCAAGTTAGCTCAGTCACTCCTCTTACAGCAAAATGCACTCAAAAAAGGTATAAAAACTTTAAAGGCGAAAACTACGAAATTAGATTTTTAAAAAGTAAGAAGTGTAACTAAGCTACTGGCGAAAGGCTGGCTTGCGCTTCTTCTTTGATTGATTAAGCTTAATCGTTGCTTTGGCATTCACGAATGGCATGTTGTTAATAGGATTATACCCTGACATTATTCCAAAAGTTCCTTGCATTGTTTTAAATTTATATTGACCATCATAGCCAACATAAAGACCATCCGGTGTTGTCCCTTGATTGATCATAAAATTGGTTTTGGTATTAGTTCCTGGTAATCGTACATTAGTTAATCCTCCAGCATAACCCGCGGTGAATTGAGAGTTTCCAACAATTATCCCCGTTGATAAAGTGACTCTATTTCCAAAGCGAGCCAGAGAATATTTAGCATCTGCTGTTAAACTCATTCTGCTATCTAAATTCTGCTGCAAGTGACCTTCAAGGCTTAAAGCGTTTACCATCAAGGGGTTGATATTTCCGGTAAAATCTTGTTTTAAATCAGTCATCACGTTTTGATTACGAAGGCCAGCTGCCATATCTAACTTTGCCGCAAATTTTATATTTGTTCCTTTTTTATTATACTCGCCCATTAATTGTGCAAAAGTTTCAAAGTTACCATCGCCAGTTTCAAATTTGCCACTTTGAGAATTAACAGCTGCAAAACCTGTCAGCTCATATCCTAGAAGCCCTTGCAATTTAACAAATTGGGTTTCTTTTAAAGTATAAATTCGTCCCCCTCTCATATTGAGGTAAACATATAGTGCTTGTAAGGGTTTGTCTGCGGTAGCATTACGATTCATTTCAACTAAACTAGAAGCCAAACTTATTCCACGGTACCCTAAACGTCTTAAGTCACCATCTGGTTTTTTAATTTCCTTGAAGACATCATGACTAACAGCTAATCCCCAAATGTGGGCTCCATCAACAGCACCTTCGAAAATGGAAATACCATCTTGTATTTTTTTATTTTGGGTATCACCATTTTTAATTATTGTTTTTTCCTTAGTCTCTTCAAAAGTAATTTTATTTTGACGAAAACTTTCATCTCCATTAAAAGCCTTTTCTTTATTTTCATAATCTTTTACCACAAGATCACGAAAAAAGTTTCCGAGAGCTGTTGGTATATGACCGATTTCTACCATATCTCCTTCGAGGCCATTTCCTAATTTATTTTTAAAAATACGGATTCCAATTCCCATTTCGTGCATCTCATCTGAAGAGCTTAATGGATTGTGATTGGGATCATTAATATTCTTAACGGTAATATGATTGTAATTTATCAAATTAATTTGATCGGGATGAGCTGGATTGATGACAGCTGTTATCACATGTTGTTGACCACCAGGAAGAGCGTAACCTAAAGTAACCGCTTCCCAGCCTCGCACTTCGGCCATGCGAGCTACCATTGAATGAATATCACCACAGACACCAAACTTTGTTCCTGATAGAAGATCCTTTGTAGAGACAGCCCCCTTTCCAGCATCATCAGTTTGTTTAAAATTTGCGCGATCATCATTGTATGGGGCCCAAGCAGCAATTCGAGAAAGAAAATTCACATATTCTTGATCAGACATTTGATGACTATAATTTTTAAGAGTCTTGATCCCTTCTTCGTGACTGATAGAATAACTTGTTGCTATTTTAGAAAAGATTAAGGCACCTTCTCTAGAAATGTCATGATTCGTTCCGAAACCAAAAGTCGATCTCGACCAAGCATCTAAATCAGAAATTTTATCTGGAATATCTAGTCCACTTAAATTATGTGCTTTCAGTTTTTCCTTCGTAAAGTTAACTTCCCATTCGGGAAATCCTATTGAATCTTCTCCTGGATTTTTTGTGTCTTCATTGACCGTTGGAGCAAACTGAACTTCAAATAAAACATGCCATCCATTTTCTTTTAATTCTGCTGGTAAGTTTTCAGCACTAAATTCAATTTGTTCTTTTTCTTTCAGTTCATTCTGGCATTGATTTTCTCCCTTCAATGACCCCGATTTCATGGCACTATTGTCTAAGGAAAGTCCAACTAACCAGGGTGATAAAGTTGTTGAGCTTACACCTGGCAAAAAGGGAATTCCCTTCCACTGAATTTCTTTGTTCTTTTGATCAGCTATCACTTTTTCATTATTAGTGGTAATGACTTCAACAATTGATGAAGACGTTGTCTGGCCAATGGCCAGGATAGGGAGAAGAAAAAGCAAAAAAAAGTAAGCTACTTTCATACCTTTAACTTATCGTACTGGAATGGTTAATTTATTAGTCTTTTTCCTTATCTAAAAACAATGACTTGGATGGATAACTACCTATAATTCTTATAGTTTCTCCCCCCTTTCCCTTGCCAGAAATGAGCAATCAGTTTATTAATAAGATCTACTTTTTACCTAGGTGGAACAATAATGAAAGTTCATTTTACTTTCAAAAATATTCTGTATCGTTCAGAACAAGTAATGATTGTTGTCGCCCATTTGATTTTACTCAAATGGATCTTCTATTGCTTGTATGAAGGCGGAACAATGCCAGTCTCTAAATTAATGTTACACTTTACTGGTATGGCCATATTTGGGGCTTTACTAATTAGAGGCACCGCTTATCTGGTTCAAAGACGATACATGAGAGATAATAATTTAACACATATTCCAAAGTAATATTTAGAACGAGGCAATTTTATGGTCATGACATTTAAAGATTTCCAAAGCATCGAAGATCTAGAAAAGATGTATCCAGCTCACATCCTAGAAAAATTTCCAATTGCCGGAAAAGGACCATGGGAAGGAGAGATTTCAGATAAAGACTGGAACTCATGGATTTGGCAGCAGAAAAATCGTATCGATAATTTGGATAAATTAGCCAAGTGCCTAGATATCACTGATGAAGAAAAACAAGCCTTCGAAAAGTCCCATGAAATGTTCCATATGGGAATCACTCCTTACTACGCTGTACTGATGGATAGAAAGGATGAGTTCTGCCCCGTTCGTTTACAGTCAGTACCTAAAATGGGTGAGCTTAATATCCTTCCTACAGATCTAGAAGATCCTCTGGCTGAAGAAAGAGATATGCCCGTAGCTGGGATTACTCACCGCTACCCTGACCGCGTACTTTTTTATACCACCCATAATTGTCCCGTTTATTGTCGTCACTGTACCAGAAAAAGAAAAGTGGCTGATGCCTCAACTCAAGCTGCCCAAAAACAAATTGATGATTCTTTAGAATATATTTCAAAGCATACGGAAATTAGAGACGTGATTCTCTCCGGTGGAGATCCACTCTCCTTAGGAAATAAAAAACTTGAGTACATTATCTCTAGTTTAAGAGCGATGAAGCACATTGAATTGATCCGTTTGGGAACAAGAAACCTAGTGACTCTTCCAGCTCGTGTTGATGATGAACTTCTAGAAATGTTGCAAAAGTATCATCCGATACATGTTAATACTCACTTCAATCATACCAAAGAAATGACTCGTGAAGCGCTTTTAACAGCAACAAGAATCTCGCTTGCAGGCTGTTCAATGGGGAACCAGATGGTTCTTTTAAAAGGCGTGAACGATAATTCAAAAGAAGTCTTAGCAGTAAACCACAGACTACTTATTATGAGAATTCGCCCGTACTACATTTATCAATGTGATCTTTCACAAGGTATTTCTCATTTTCGTACTTCTATTGATAAAGGGATTGAGATCGTTGAAAATATGCGTGGCTGGACTTCTGGTCTAGCTATCCCTCAATTTGTTGTTGATGCTCCAGGAGGCGGAGGAAAAATTCCTGTGAATCCAAATTATTTTGTAAAACGTGAAGGAAACCAAGTTACTTTGAGAAACTTCAAGAAAGAACAGTTTACCTATATTGAGCCAGAAAACTTATAGTGATTCAAATGAATACAGAAAAAGCATTAAGCACCAAAACTCCTGCGCTGAACGCGGGAGTTTTTTTTAAAGAAGAGCATGAAGAAAAACACGAAGACTCTTGGAAAGAGTCCATGCGTAGTGCTTTTAAAAATAGCTTAGCGCTTGAAGTCTTTCTTAATCAAAAAATTGCCCAAACTTCTTTTCCACTATTTGTTCCTCATAAGCTGGCAAAAAAAATAAAAAATCTCGGGCCAATGAGCGCACTTTGGAAACAATTTATTCCAAGTCACTTGGAAAATAATAGCTCCGGTTTGATAGATCCGATTGGTGACCAAAAACATAGCCAGGGCTCACAAATCATTCATCGCTACCAAAATCGTGTATTATTCATGCCAACCAGTGTCTGTCCGGTGATGTGTCGCTACTGTTTTCGAAAAAATGAATTGACGGAAAATTTAGATTTTCTAACGCCTGATTTTGAAAAAACGCTTCAATACTTAAACTCTCATACAGAAATTAATGAAGTTATTTTTTCGGGTGGAGATCCATTTATATTAACCGACGAAAAATTAGATTTTTATCTTTCTGCTTTTTCAAAAATTCCTCATCTCAAGTATATCCGCTTTCATACTCGAACCCCGATTGTAATGCCCGAAAGAGTCACAGCTGGTTTAATAGAAGTGCTGACACGCCATCAAGCCTCCTTTAGTAAACTGTTCATCGCTCTCCACATAAATCACATGGAAGAACTAGATCCTGAAGTCGAAGATGCTATTTGTCGCCTCAGTGAACATCGGATCGAACTACTTTCTCAGACGGTTCTTTTAAAAGGAATCAATGATGACGTTTCTACACTTAAAGAGCTTCTAGAAACTCTCGTGGATATGAACGTTCGCCCCTACTATCTCCATCACCCAGATCCAGTGAAAGGTGGCTCACACTTCATGTTAACTTTAAAAGAGGGAAGAACTATTTACGGAAAGCTTCGTGATTTACTTCCAGGTTGGGCCCTTCCTCAATACATCATCGACATACCAGAAGGTTTCGGTAAGGTACTCGCATTCAATGGTGAAAGCCTTGATTTCGGTGGATACTTACTCTCACGCGAACTCAAAACTATTCCTTATAAAGCTTAAAAAGACCTATTAAATTTCAAAGCGTTGTTTATAATGGTTGGTAGGATGAGCCAAACCATTTTAATAGAACCTAATAGTGATTTAAGAGATTTATATTCTCTTAATCTCGCCAATATGCTTTCGACTAATATTATTATTCGAAAAAATGCAGAAGAGGCAGTTAGCTTACTCGCCATTTTACCAACTATAAATTTGATCATCGTTAGAAGCAAAGTTGGGACAGAGAACACGGCTTTTATTCTTTCAGAATATTTAAAAGAACATGAACTTGATATCCCCTTGATTATTCTCGGTGATGATACCGATTTAGGAAGTTTATTTACTGTTTTGGTCGATCCCGTAAACATCCACGATCTTTTATCGAGCGCTTCAAAACTTTTAGGCTTTGATGATAGTATTTATCTCAATAAAACTATTCCAGATTACTTCCCTATTGAAGCAAAGTATTTCTTCAACATCACAGAAACCCCATGTGACGTTTATATACGAATAAAGAAATCTCCATCTGAATTTCAGTATGTAAAACGAATACACGTGAAAGATACTTTTAACCGTATTGATATTGAAAAATATATAGCGCAAGGGCTAAAAGAATTCTATGTGCCTAAAGATTACAGAATTAATTTTACAAAATTTGTCAGTAACTCGATCATTAAAAAATTAGAGAGAAAAGATCTCAATAATGATGAACGTTTTTTGACGAATGCAGAAACCTATGACTTTCTTCGTGATTACATTCATTCTTTTGGTTTAGATGATACTGCAATTGAATTAACTGATGCGACCATCAGTTCTATTAACCAAAACGTAAAAGCTGATCCTCAACTTTCAACTTTCCTTGAAAGCTTAAAGAAAAATAAAGTTAGTTATGCCTACCAACATTGTCATTTGATGGCCCTACTCTCTTATAATATTTTAAAACAACTAGATTGGGGAACACCTGATTTATTTGATAAGATGTGCTATGTGGCCTTCTTCCACGATCTTTCATTGACTAATGATGACATGATGCTGATTGGCTCAAATGCCGAATTAGAATCTTCTGATTTAACTCCAGAACATAAAACGGAAGTTAATGAACATGCTCGTAGATCTTCTAATATGATTGCTCGTCATGCTGAAGCACCATTTGGTGCAGATATCATTATTCTTCAACATCACGGTATGATGGATGGTGTAGGCTTTGCTGAAGATTTCCAAAACCCTCTAGCTCCACTATCAATGATTGTTATTGTTATTGAAGAATTTATTAATGAAGTCTTTATTCAGAAAAAAGCCCTAAGCTTAAAAGAAGTCTTCAATAGAATGAAAAGTAAATTTGAAAAAACAAGTTACATTTCCATCATCGAAGGCCTAGAAAAATCACTCACTCAGAAAGTAAATGCAAACTCCAACCACAGTTAAGCGGAATTAGTAGCGCTAACCTCATCCAAAATAAAATTAAATTCCCCGCTTACATTATGAATTTTTTTAAATCAGGGACACGTTCCAACAAAATTTTAACCATTCATTAAAGCGTGAAACTTATTCAACTTTTCGAGGCTCTTGCCTAGGAAAGAGGGCACTATTTGCCTACCTATCGGACCAATTTGTCCAATGCTACAATGCATTATACGGCAAAATTTTCCCCTTTTTAAAAAAGTAAAAAAAATAAATCTTAAACCGATAGGAAATCACTATGAAAAAATTAATTTCGTCACTTTGTTTATTGTCACTAAGTCTGTCCCCTCTGGCTCACGGAGATGTAGTCACTATCTACCCTGCTAGCTTTAGTGGAACTAACGGATCGGTAAGTACCGTACCAATTAGTGCACTTTCCATACAAGATCAAAGCGGTTCACAAAACGATTGGGACAAGTACTTAGAATTTTCTCCAGGTAATGTGTCCTCAACCATCTTTAATTTTAATTTACCATCATCCATTAACACCGCCGATATTATCTCGTATAAAGTGAATACCAATTACTTAGGACAAGCCAAAGAGTTTCAGCTTTGGAGCTTTAAGCTAAAAAATCAAGTCAGTGCTCTTTATACAACTCTTGGATCAACTAAATCAGCTATTGGCTGGCAATGGTCTCCCATGAGTTTCACTCTTAACGCTGACAAGAGTTATGTTTCTTCCGGTCGAATCATCAATTTAGAATATAGCTCCAATAATAGTTATGATGCCTCAGACTTAGACTTTTTAAGTATTACTGTAACGACGAAACCACCTGTAGTGGTCACACCAACTCCGATGCCAGTGCCCACTATTCCTCCAACGACGACTTGGTGGAAACCTGCAGTTGGTACAAAATGGGCCATTCAATTTTCGGGACTTCCATTAGCTGTCGTTGGCGAAGCTGCTGCTCAAAACGTTGATCTCTTTGATACCGCACAGGCTGATATTAATAAGCTCCATGCTAATGGAAAAAAAGTCATCTGTTACTTTAGCGCAGGAAGTTTTGAGGATTGGAGAAGTGATGCAGGAGCATTTCCAACAGCAGTTCTTGGTAACTCTCTCTCTGGCTGGGCTGGAGAAAGATGGCTTGATATTAAAAAAATTGATTTACTAAAACCGATTATGCTAGCTCGCTTAAATCTGGCTGTGGCAAAAAAATGTGACGGGATTGATATAGATAACGTTGACGGATATACACAAGTGTCAGGCTTCACCATTTCATATCAAGACCAAATTGCTTACAACAAAATGTTGGCCAATGAGTCTCACGCAAGAGGTTTAGGTATTGGCCTTAAAAATGATTTAAATCAAATAAAAGATCTTGTAGATAGTTTTGACTGGGTCATTAATGAGCAATGCTTTCAGTATAATGAATGTCACTTGTTAACTCCATTCATCACAAAAAATAAACCGGTATTTACTATTGAATATTCTGGGCAAGCTTCAAATTTTTGTCCCAAAGCCAATAAGTTAAAGTTTTCAACCATTAAGAAAAAATTAAATTTAAATAGTTATGTCGATACTTGTTCAAACTACGGAACTGCACTTTAAATTATTTTTTAAATCAGATCCTTGAGCATTTTAAATGCTCAAGGATCTGATTTTTTGATACTAGTCTAAATAATAACGTATAACAGTTAGCGCCTTACCTCTTCTTAATCTTAAAGATGCACGAAGTAATAATGATGTTTGGTTATGAAGAAACTGGTGATACCACTTTGATGTCACAAACTCTGGAATAACGACAGTCACTCGTTTTTCATTGGTCTTAGGAATTGAATCCACATAATCAAGTAAAGGTTGAATCACAGAGCGATAAGGTGAATTTAAAACCACGAGAGGAATTGTTTGTGCCCAATCGCCCCACTCTCTTCGCATACGTTCAGTAGCCGCGGGATTCATTTCAACGTAGCAGGCACGAACATCTTTTGAAACTGTGAGAGCATACCGAAGAGCTTCAATAACACCAGGGTGAATTCCTGAAACAGGGACAATAACAGTATACTGGAAGGGTTCAAGTTCTGTTTTAGGTCCCAAAGATGCTGATGACAATTGTTTTGCCACTTGTTTGTAATGTTTGTTGATTTTCATAAAAACAAAAACGGCAGATGGTATTAATATAATAACAATCCAAGCTCCACCAAAAAATTTAGTCATGGCAATAACAATTAAAATGATAAAAGTAGTCAAAGCTCCAGTGGCATTTAAAATTAAACCGGGTATCCACCCTTTTTCTTTTAGCTTTATATGATGAACAATCATTCCAGATTGAGACAAAGTAAAAGAGAGGAAAACTCCAACTGCATAGAGAGGAATCAGATGGTGAGTAGTCCCTTTAAAAATAATAATTAAAAAAGCAGCTGCACCTGAAAGCCACATAATCCCATGGGAAAAGACCAATCGGTCCCCCATAGCAGTTAGCTGTCTTGGTAAAAATCTATCTCCAGCCAAAAGTGAACTTAATCTTGGGAAATCAGCGTAACTAGTATTCGCGGCCAATAAAAGAATGAGGGCAGTCGAACCCTGAATAATATAATAGAAAAAGTTATCTCCAAAAACTCCCTTTGCTAGAAGAGAGACTGCAGTTTGTCCATGCTCGGGTACTATTTTTAAAATATGAGCAAGTAGAGTTATGCTGAGAAAGAAAACTCCCAAAATGATCGCCATCCAAAGCATTGTTGTTTTGGCATTCTTTTGAGCAGGATGTTTAAAAATTGGAATCCCGTTTGAGATGGCTTCGATCCCAGTTAAAGCAGCACAACCTGAAGAAAATGCTCTTAAAAGTAAAAACAATGGAATAACAGGATAGGCTTCATGGATAATTGGTGCAGGCTCAAGAATCTGACCGGTAAAATATTTATAAAAACCAGTTCCGATCATAATCAAAAATGAAGCAATAAAAAGATAAGTAGGAAGGGCAAAAATGCTTGCTGATTCCTTTATCCCTCTAAGATTGAGCATCATAATGAAAAAGACGATTGCACATCCGACCATAACTTTATGTTCAGCAATAAAAGGAACAGCGGATGCAATATTTTCGACTCCAGATGAAACTGAAACTGCGACAGTGAGGATATAATCAATTAAGAGAGCTGCTCCAGCGACCAAACCTGCTTTCTCCCCAAGATTTTCCTTGGCAACGGTATAAGCGCCTCCCCCATTAGGATAAGCATCAATGGTTTGTCGATAGGACAAAGTAATAATTAAAAGTAGTAATCCGACGGCTATGGCAATCGGAATTGACCAGGCCATGGCCGCTATCGAGAGGAGAGAAAGCGGAATAAGAATTTCTTCCGTAGCATAAGCAACTGAAGAGAGAGCATCTGAAGATAAAACAGCAAGAGCTTTCCATTTAGGAATGTGCTCATGTGCTGCCATTTCTGTACTCAGTGGATCACCAATAAAGATTCGTTTGATTTGACTAAAGCCCATAACTTTCCTTATTTCATTCTGCCACCAACCACAGACTCAGTAACAAATGAGACTTGGTTGTTTTTTCATTTTTATTATAATTTTTGTCTCAGTTAGCGAACATAAACTTTCGTAAACTGAGAATCTGAGGAAACATTGAACCCCAAACTTATTTTAATTTTTGACCTGTTGTAAGCAATTTTCCACGATTTAAAATAAAATATTCTAGTAATTCAAATTTTGTAGAAATTAAAATAATTTCCTCTCTATTATTTTTAAACTTTTCTTTGGACTAAATTAACTTCTAAGTTGTCCTAAAGAATTTTATCTTTTGTTTCTATTTTTTTGGCTCGTCTTAAGCATACATTAACACATGCCGTAAGTAAGCTAATATCAAATGGCTATGTTATATAATCATCAGCTCCAGAGTCCAAAGGTTCTACAATGAATTGTTTGTTGCTTCCGCTGACGAAATAATAATTGGTAAATCCAAATTCCACTAATGTAATTTTTCCAAAACTTCAAGCCCTTGAATATCGGGCAACCCAAAATCAAAAATAATAAGGTCTGGACGCTTAATAATTGAATCTTGAAACCATTCTTGGCCAGTCGGAGAAGTAAAACATTCCGATAGCTAAATATCCAATAAACAGTACGATCATAGTATTTACGCCAGTCATTACTAAAATGAAATTAGAGAAAACAATAAATTCTAATATATTTTTAACATGGCGCCTTAAAAGCAATTTTACTAAATTCATTATAAGAACAACTAAGATCTAAAAATATATCTGAAGGTCGAAATCCAGGTTAAAATATTGCCAACTTACGATCTGAGAAGTTATTTCTTTCTATTTACATAATTCTAAAAAAATTTAATCACTATTTCATTTATTTTTCAGTCTATTTCAGCATGTTGTATTGAATAGGGAATGATGAACAATTTCGAAATTCAAAAATAAGAATCATGGTTACTTTCACTCTCTTCTAAAAAAAATCAAAGTTAGCAATGAACTAGTGCTTAACTATTGAAGTTTTAATAATGTTAAAAGGGATATTCGATGATATTTTTTTTAAAATGAAAGTCACTAATTCTCACTAAAAGCAACTCCGTTCGTTATTTTTCTTACTTGCTCTCAAGTCGCTCTAGCAAAAGATGCAAAGGAACTCAAGTTTGATGAATCTATTGATACCTATTACGCTTATGACTTTAAGCGCCCCATTGATCAGGAAAGGCAATACACAACCTTCCCGTCACAGCAAGGCAAAAATAACCTCGCCTTTCTTGGAGCGACCTCAGGACCAATCCAAAATCGTACTATTCAGGAAGCTTAAGTAGGAAAGAAGCTAAATCAAAAAATGTGGCTGGATTGTGGAATTTATTTGAGTAACATTGGGATGGAATCTTGGATCTCAAAATATAATTATACTTACTAGCACTCCCTTATGCTTGATTACGTACCCTACTATAGTACTGAAGTTCGCTTGAGAACAGAGCATAGTGCTCGTACAAAATCCCATGTTCATTTAATGAATGGCTGGAGAATGACAAACTATTTAATTTAGCCTCAAGCTCAATTGTAAAAATGAGAGAGATTAAGGATTGAGGCAACTTTCTGCTGATTTATACTTAGAGTGCAAAACACGGCCTGTTAGACGATACCAATGAATAATTCTTTTTAAATCCTTAGCTACACATAATCGAAATTGATCATCTTCGCTCAAATTTAATTGATCTTGGCCTTCAAATTCCAAAGTCAAATACTCAATCACACTACGTCTTGTGCGGTCAAAAATCTTGGTTTTTGCCTTAGCCTTTAGAAATTGTTGGAACATATGAATACGTTCATCGGCCAATAAATGATAGGCAGGCTTAGATTTATGAGAGATTTCGATGGCCAGAAGTATAAGTGCCGTCTTGCGATCTTTTCGTTGATGATCAACGAGCGCTCCATTGGCAATAAGAGCTGAAACACTTTCAGTATTACGAGCTTTAAAAATAGGCGTTTGTCCTAAATCATCTTGTTCATTTATTTGAGATAAAATATTTCCCGGAAGATAATTAGTAAAATAACTAGAGTTATTAGTTACAGCTAAGCTTATGCATTTTTCGTCAGGGCTGATACCATGAGAATCAAAAAATGAAAAATATTGATCCATGATTTTTGTATCATAGTTATCATCTGAACTTAGGTAGGAACAGAAAGAATAAAGTTGCTCTTTCTCATCTGTTCTCAAAATATTTTCTTTTTTTGATCGAATAAAGAGCTTCGAAAATGTATCGAAAGTAATTTGATCTAATGGAGGATGAATCTTAAGACATGACCCAGGAACAACAGCACCAAAACTTAAAAGTTCATCAATATAATCTGTATTAAATTGGCAAGCATAAGACAATGGATTCGAATCAGTTTGACCAATTTTAACTCCGAGTTCGATCAGATAGTCTAACTTCTTAAAATTTTTCATCGCTAAGATGATTGCTTGCTCTCCTTGAGCTTTAAGATCCGCACCTTTTAAAGCGAAGAATTGCATCAAAACTTTATTGCCATTAAAAGCTGCAATTTCAAAGGGAGTATAATCTCCAAATTCAATGTTCCCTAATCTAACAGGACCTCGAAAGTTCACATCAAAATCAGGGTTTGATATATAATAAAGCATGACATCAGATGTGTTATCCATCGCCACTAATTCAAGAAGTTTTTGCTGAGCCATTGCAAGGTAGCAGTGAGAAAATATAAAAAATATGAGAAAAATTGTTTTCAATTTGCACCATCTTTAGACTTTAAAACTAAAACTTGATCAAGGATTTATCTTAAAGATGATGCTATTTCAAAAGATTAAAAAAGATTGAAAATTTTACAGGAAGCTATTCTGCAAAACCTAGTATGTCCACGTAAGTGATCCCTTTCGCTAATGCAGAAGAAGATTTTGCTCTCTGACCTTTAATAAGAATTTGTTTTTTGTTAAAAAGATCTTTTAAGCCTGAACGGGAAATGGTTTTTAATTTTGTATTTTCATTTTGGCTACGGAGAGCTGTTAAAAGAACGTTGTCCATTCTATCCTCAGAATGAATCATATTAAGCGTAATACGGTAAGCAGTTTCAGGTACTGGAGTGGTTGTTGGTGTTGTCATAATCTTTATCCTTGTTGGCCATGTTCTATTACAAAATCCACTAGAAGGCGATAGCTCTCAGAGACTAAGTACATTTTTATAGGGCTATGAGGAAGGCTCGTTTTCTTATCAGTAAACTTAATTAATTCGGCAACTTAGATATCTCTTCCAGATGATGATTCAACCTAAAGAATTCACAATTTGAAACCGATTAGATCAAGTAACAGATATTTTAAGTACTTTTTAGGTCATTCCGATATGTTTTTAATGGCAAAAATAATCTTCTCAATCTTTCTTGTTCTTTTTCACACCAGTGAATCAAGGGCGCAATATCCAATTGATGATGCTGAGAACTTAGCTTTAGAAAAAAAAGAAATAGAGCAAGTCAGCGAACTCATCAAAGGTCTAGATCCAACTAAATCCAATGAATATCAAGAAGAAAAGTTTCTTGAAGAAAGCAAAGAACTCGAGAGCGCTCTGGCAAAGCCTGATCTTTCGAAGATGGATCAATTTTATTATCAACTTTTTTCTGATGGCGTTTCTGAAAGATACTTTGGCGAAAAAGATGATCATCAGTTTATCCATTTAGTAAAAAATAATCAGACCTTAGGTCATGGTGCAAATCAACCTCGTCACCTGATGTGGTTCTTTACACTTCATCCTTCTTATATCGTGAGAAAATATGGATATGAAAAAATGCTGGAGGACCCAACCGTTGAAGTAAAATGGGACGCGCAAATCAAAGGAAAAGATTTACGCCTAAAATTTCTAGAGTCTGGACAAACTGCAGCTCCACTCGATTTTAGCGATACTGAACCATTAGTTAAACCTCAAGGTACTTATCAAGTTGGACTCGATCCAAGTTTAGCCTACGGAAAAGGTGTTAAGTGGGCAGCATGCTTACATATGGCTCCTTTGCATTCTTTTAAATGCTCAGAAGCTTTGGATGAAATTATTAAGCTTATGGACCCATCAAAGAACAACATCACAGCATTACCCATTATCCAAGAAGTACTTGCCGACCCAAACTATACAAAAGGGGCTGCAAAGGCGGCTCTATTAATTATGCAAAAAGTGGATGAATTCCCTCGTGGAAGTAAACTCACTCCTGGAGACCTCTTTCAAGATATTTATCAATCCTACCTTGCTGAAGGTATTGAGACGACGAGAGCTGAAAATATGACTTGGAACATACTCGCTGTTTTAAGTGCTCGTGGTGCAAATGTGGCAAAACTTTTTCAATATGTGAATACTGTTGAAAATGCAAGATTAATGATGGCACTACAAACCATTTCAATGGGGGCCAGTGTACTTGATTCAATCTCATCACCCTTGGGTCATCTCTACAGTCTTCCAAAACAAATTAAAACGGTGGCCAATTATGGAAAAACTTATCACTTTTGGATGTCAGCTTTTTTAGCAAGAAGAATGAGCCTGAAGTTTGGGAGCGAAGTTGCTGGCAGAGAGGCTTCAAAGCTTGTATCTTTGGCCTATCAAATGCTGTCAACCACCTGTGGAAGATCAGACCTTTTCTCTCAAGTCATGAGTGGAAAAATCATGACAACTAACAAAATTCGTGTTGATTTAGTTTTTGCTTATTCAGGATCCATTTATGGATCGATGGCATCGATGGGAAAAGGAAAAGACATTGAAATAGATATTGATCAAACAGTTAAAAATTCTATTACGGAAGCAAGTCCATTCAAAGCTTGGGATGAAACAAAAGTAACAAGCTACCTAAAACATCCTTTAAAAAAATATTATGCTTTTTTAAAATGGTATCGAACCGTCACTCCAGATAAAACCTACCGCCTGCTTGAAAAACAAGCAGGCTGCAATCGGTGGTTCTGATTTTTTTTAATCTATATTCACTTACCTACTTTTTAATATCAGCTAGGACATTAACTGATCCTCCATCCATGGTTCTGACATGAATAAGAGGCTTATTTATTTTGATATGTGAAAAGTCGATTTTTGTGGAATAGGAAAAAGATTTTTTGCTTGGACGACAGGTATCTTTAATTTTTTTCATGATAGGTAAAACGGAAATTGTATCAAGATTATTATCAACAAATTGAAATCGATCCAATATATAGCAATCAGAAATTTCTTGGCCTCTCAAAGTAAATACATTACTCGTTCCTTTTTGTTCAACACTCTTAACAGACGCGTAAACATATTCATCAATAGCATTCGAGCTAGATTCATCAATACTTAACCCTTGAGTTAATTGGTTTTGACTATCACTATTGATAACGACCTTATAATCTCCCGCCTGTAAATTTCCAACAGAGATCGTATCAAGATAAGGCACAATCATATCGGCACAGTCTTTATCTTCGACAATATTTACAAGTGCCGTAACTTTTACTTTGATGACATTTTGATTGATGTCAACACTGACGGTATTTCTGGAATAACAGGGATTAGGAAGTTCACCAGCGACCACCACTTCGACAGAGTCATTGTTGTCAAATCCCTTTGGGACATAAACTCTTTTCAAAGGTGCCCATACAGGCCTTGTTAAAGCCATTGAAGTATGACTAAAAAGAAAACAAAAAAGAAGAAATAAATTTTTCATGATAGCTCCTGGTTATGATTCTGCTAACACTATCTTTTAGATGAGAGATATAGGATGAGATAGATCAACTTATTGAGTGATACTAGGCTGTTTGAAGTTTTTGATTTGACGACTTCAATAACGAAAAAAGCCCCTCATCAACAAATTGAGAGAGGGGCCTTTTACTATTCTTATGAAAAAAACTATTTAGATAGTATTCTCTGAACAGATCCACCATCAAGCGTTCTGGCATACATGAGAATTCTGTCAGAGCTAAATTTTGTTGGATCGTAGGAAATGGGAATACGAATCACTTCTGTTACATCGGCACAGTTTGTAGAGATGCGTTTCATGATTGGTAAAATGGAAAGTGTATCTTTATTATTTGAAAGATATTCCACTCGGTCTAATACCAAACAAGGACTAGGAGTTCTTGCAATAAGAATTGCTTCACCAGTTGCTTGACCGGTGACTCCACTATCGATGTATTCAACCAGTGCATAAATGTTATCATCCATACTTTGAGACTGGGCTTCTCCAACAACCATAGAGTCATTAATTTGATATGTTCCACCTTGATTGATAACAACATTATATTTTCCACCTTGTAGATTCCCAAGTGTCACAACTTCAGTAAAAGGAATTTTTAAAGGCTCACATTTTGTATAAGCTGGATCGTCCATAAAAATTGAAGTAAGCGAGATCTTTATGGTTTGTCCGGTGATATTAATGTCATATTTATTTTTTGTATAACAAGGATTGGGAAAGTTTCCTGTTACAGTTACTTCGACACGGTCATTATTATCGAAACCGCGTGGTATAAAAACATGATCAACAGGAGCCTCTACCACTTCAGGTTTTGCAGCCAACACATTGACAGAAATCATTAGGGCAATTAAATAGCTAAAAGTTTTCATTAATCCTCCATGAATTATTACTTTAGAAAGACATTAGCTTGACGACTTTGAGATGGGACTGAGTTAGATTTTTAATTTAGCTGATCTTTATCAGATTCTAGATTCCCTTTAAGTTTAGGTAAAAACTAATACCTCTTGCTAAAAAAAGGACCTTTACGGTCCTTTTTTATAAGAAAAATGTGTATTGGTTTTAAAAATTGGAGCGGGTTAACAGACTCGAACTGTCGACCTTCTGCATGGCAAGCAGACGCTCTACCAACTGAGCTAAACCCGCATAAACTGAAGATAATTGAAAGGAGAATAAAGACTCCAGCGGGTGTTGTCAAAGCTTTTTTCGTTATTAATCCAAAAAAACGGTCCCTTCAGGCTTCTAAGCCTCGACAATCCTTCATTATTTCACCACAATCTAAGCAATTTCCCCTTACCTTTACTCAGGAGACATAATGAAAAAAATTGACGTGAAAAATCCCGTAGTCGAACTTGATGGCGACGAGATGACTCGAATTATTTGGACCTATATAAAAGATCATTTGATTAAACCTTACCTCAATCTCGATATCAAATATTTCGATCTAGGAATGGAAAATAGAGATAAAACGAACGATCAAGTTACTGTTGATGCCGCCAATGCCATTAAGAAATACAATGTTGGTATTAAGTGCGCCACCATCACACCAGATGAAGCTCGAGTAAAAGAATTCGGCTTAAAACAAATGTGGAAATCACCCAATGGAACAATTAGAAATATTTTAGATGGTACGGTCTTTAGAGAACCAATTATCATGAAAAATGTCCCACGTTTAATTCCAAACTGGACTCATCCAATCGTTATCGGTCGTCACGCTTTTGGCGATCAATATCGTGCAACTGATACAGTGATTAAAGGAAAAGGAACATTAAAGATGATCTTTACTCCTGAAGATGGAAGTAATGTAGAGGAATGGGAAGTTTATAAATTTAATGGACCAGGTGTAGCTCTTTCTATGTATAACACGGAAGAATCCATTAGAGGTTTTGCTCATAGTTGTTTCAACTATGCACTGATGAAAGGATGGCCTCTCTATTTATCTTCAAAAAACACTATTCTGAAAAAATATGACGGGCGTTTCAAAGACATCTTTGCTGAAATTTATGAAGCAGATTATAAGAAGAAATTTGAATCCATGAACATTACGTACGAACACCGCCTAATAGACGATATGGTGGCTTCAGTTCTTAAGATGAACGGACAAATCGTTTGGGCATGTAAGAACTATGATGGTGACGTTCAATCAGATACTGTAGCACAAGGCTTTGGTTCTTTAGGCTTAATGACTTCAGTTCTAATCACTCCAGATGGCAAAACGATGGAGGCTGAAGCTGCCCACGGAACTGTCACTCGTCACTTTCGCGAACACCAAAAAGGTAAACCAACTTCAACCAACCCAATTGCTTCCATTTTTGCTTGGACAAGGGCCTTAGCCTTTAGAGGACAACTAGATAGTAACCCAGAGCTGGTGAAATTTGCTCAGACTCTGGAAGACGTTTGTATTAAAACAGTAGAAGCTGGAAAAATGACAAAAGATCTTGCCGTTTGTATCCACGGGAAAGCCACTTCAGAAAAAGACTACCTTTATACTGAAGACTTTCTAAGAACTATTGCTTCTAATCTAGAAGAAAGGTTAAAATAAACCAGAAATTAGAAATAAGTTAAGACAACGAAAGCTTGGGGCCCCTTGGCCCCTTCTTTTTTGGGAGTTCTTTTTGAGCACATTTGCGGCCATCGATATTGGTTCGAATGCTATTCGTACGGTGATAGCAGAAGTAAAAAACCAAAAAGAATTTACCATCATCAAAAAAATGCGGGAACCACTTCGTTTAGGTGAAGATGTTTTTGGCAGTGGAGCTATTGGCCCATTAAAAATGAAGCAGGCTGAAGAGCTATTCAAAAAACTACAAGATCAATTTAATAAATATAAAGTTGATAAGGTGAAGGCAGTAGCAACTTCTGCGATGAGAGATGCAACTAATCAAAATACATTACAAGAGTTGGTCAAAAAACAAACTGGCATCAACATTGAAACCATCGATGGAGATCAAGAAGCGAAATTAATTCATGAAGCAGTCAAAATCGAACTTGATCTCAAAAATAAATTAGCAGTACTTGTTGATATTGGCGGGGGTTCAACAGAATTTACCATTTCGAAAAATGATAAATTAGTAAACTGCCGAAGTTTTAATATGGGTTCAGTCAGACTACTAGAGCATACAGACCTTTTTTCTCTAAGTAATGCCATCTCAATACAAATGATCGAGATCAAATCTTATCTCGATGAATATATAAAAGGTCAAAAAGTAGATATTTTGATTGGAACGGGTGGAAATTTTCGTCGTCTTGGTAAAATCAAAAAAAAGCTAACGGAAAAAGGCTCTGAAGAATACGTGACCATGTCTGATATTCAAAAAGTATTTAATGAACTGAATGGTTTAAATCATAAGGAGAGAGTAAAGCGTTTTGAAATGAGCGACGACCGCGCCGATGTTATTGTCCCTGCAACATTTTTGATTGGACATATTGTGTATTTATTAAAAACAGAAGGGATTCATTTACCAAACGTTGGATTAAAAGAAGGAATTCTTATTTCGATGCTTTAGCAACGACACTCCTCAATGCTTCCATCATTAAAACTTCATGGGTAGAAGTTTCAACCTCACCGCTAGGCTTTCTCTGCTTATAAGAGCCATCCGACTTCATATCCCATGCTTGTCTTTCATCTTTCATCATGGTTTCTAGATAGTGCCAACATTTCTTTTTAAGTTCAGGTGAAAAAACTGGTGTTACAACTTCCACACGATTATTTAAATTTCGAAACATCCAATCGGCAGATCCAAAATAAAATTCACCATCTTCATTTCTTTCAGAACCATTTTTAAAAAAGAAAATACGTGAATGTTCTAAGAAACGACCGATGATAGATATAACTTGAATATTTTCCGACAGTCCTGGTACTCCAGGCTTCAAGCAACAAAAACCACGAATGAGAAGTACAATTTTTACTCCAGCTTGAGAAGCAAAGTATAGTTTCTCTGAAAGTTCAATATCTTCCATACTATTCATCTTCGCAACAATTTGAGCTTCTTTACCTTTCTTGGCAATAGCGATCTCACGATCAATCATTTCCAAAAATTTTGTTTTCATCGAAAACGGTGCCACCAATAAGTTTTCATAGACGTGGTTCATTGATCTTCCGGTTAAAAAGTGGAAGAGATGCACAAGATCATCGCAAATACCTTTGTTACAGGTAAATAAGCCTAAATCGGTATAGAGATTCGATGTTTGCGAATGATAATTCCCAGTACCGATATGAGCATAGGCACCCAAAGTTCCATCATTTTCTTTACGAATTACCAGAGCCGTTTTGGTATGAGTCTTAAGCCCTACTACTCCGTAAACGACGTGCACTCCGGCTTTTTCTAATTGCTGGGCCCAATAAATATTTCTTTCTTCATCAAAACGCGCTTTAAGCTCTACAAGACAAACAACTTGTTTTCCCATTTCCGCAGCTTTTATTAATGATTTTACAAAGAGACTGTGATCACCAGTTCGATAAAGAGTCATCTTTATCGCCATAACTTGAGGGTCAACTGAGGCTAAACGAATAAATTTCTCTACCGTCGCGGAGAAAGATTCATAGGGGTGATGAACTAAAATATCATGCTGTTTAATTTCATGAAAAAAGAGATTTGTGTCATCATGAACAAATGTTGGAGTCACAGGGGTCCAAGGCTTGAATTTTAAGTTCGGTAGATCTAGATCCAAGAGTATTTTTAAATCAGTGAAGTCGAGGGCAGGTTTGGCTTCATAGATATCTTCTTCTTTTACATCCAATACTTCTTTTAGAAGGGCAATCATCCACTCATCTCGTTTCCCCTGAAACTCAAGACGAATACATTCTGCAAAACGACGATCTTTTAAAGCTTCTTCGATTGCCTTTACGAGATCATCATTCTCATCTTCTGGATCCCAATCGGCATTTCTGGTCATCCTGAAAGGCATGACTGATAGGATTTCCATTCCCGGAAACAATAACGGCAAATGTTCAGTGACTATATCGATAATTGAAATAAAACGATAATTTTTAAATTCTTTAGTGTCATAAAGAAGAATCCACTGAGGAATCATTTTAGGAATTTTGACCCTTGCAAACAATTGTTCTTCTTTACCAGGATGCCTCAAAGTGATTCCCAATGAAGTAGAAAGATTTGAAATAAAAGGAAAAGGATGTGCGGGATCTACCGCTAATGGAGTAAGAATGGGAAACAGATTATCTTTAAAAAATTGAGAAGTATGTTTCAATTCTTCTTTAGTAAGATCTTTCCATTCTAAAAGAAAAATACTATTTTTTGCCAGCTCAGGCTTTAATGATGTCTCGAAACTAAGTTCTGCTTTTTTTGATAGTTCGATAATTTTGGAACGGATAAGATCATATTCCTGAAGTAGCGTTAATCCACTGATCGCCAATAAGTTAGGGTTAACCTCAATTTTTCTTTTGAGTTCTCCTACCCTTTTCATATAAAATTCATCGAGATTTGAATGAAAAATTCCAAAAAAACGAATACGCTCCAATAGTGGCGTTCGTGGATCGATAGCCTCACTAAGAACCCTATCATTAAATTCTAACCAAGAAATTTCACGGTCCACAAAATGTCCCGCATCAACTCCACCCATCATGGGTTTTATGACTTTTTTCTTTCTCGTTCGTGCCGCAGCACTTGTCTTTTTTGCCATGAAGATATTCTAAGGCAAAATTCTACCTACTTCTACCCAAATTTGGAGAACCTGCTACAATTAGTTTATATGTTTTTTAGATCATCAAAAGTTACAATACTAACTCTTCTCTTTCTCGTAGGGGCATGCTCTAGTGCGCCTAAAAAAATCCTTACTGCCGAGGAAGAAGAAATGGAGAATTATTCTGCCACTGAAGATAGTGCAGGAGTGAAAGTAAAGGACCCTGAAGGTGATTATTTTCCTGCCGCAAAAATTCCCGAAGAAAAGACGATCATTGTTGGGGTAAGAAGTGAAAAATCTCTTTTGTCCGACGAAGATGGGTCTCCACTTAATGAGAGAGAACTGTCCAGTGATTTTGCTTCTATTGCGACAAAATATAAAATTTTTGCTCAATCAATCGAAGATTCAGGTTTACCTGCACCCAAAGTTCCATTTTTAGTTCGATGGTGTGGTGGTGAATGGTGTGGTTTTGTTAAGGACTTCACTTTAACTCATGATAGAAAATTACTTAAGGATGCCGATGCTTCATCGAAACTAATAAAGCAGTTATCAGCGGGAGAGACATTAGAAAGGGTCGCCATTTTCACTAAAGTGACGAAGTTAGGAAAATATAAAAAAGGCCATCAGAATTTTTCAGTCATCACTTATAGTGGTGAAGGTGCTTGGGTCATTTATGAGGACAATAAACTAGATACTATTGAATATTACCCCAATGACGAAAGTGCGTCTTTAGTAGAACCAACAGTTGAAGAATGGATGTATGCTGAAACAACTGACGGTAAGTTTGGTTGGATTAAAGAAGTTAACCGTCACACTCTTCCCTTTAGACCTAGTCGATAATCAGAAGTAAATTTTTCCGACGTGTCTAAAGTTTAGACACCCTGTCTAGGTAGTTTGCATTCCTCCTCTGAACTACTTCCTAATCACTTGTTTTTCGGCATCAATAGTTTGGCATAGGACTTGTAATGATATTATCCAAACCTTCAAAAGAGAGATGTTATGAAAACAAAAGCAAACGTATTCTTGTCCCTTAGTCTTACAGGATTAATGGGATTTACCATGCAAATGAGACAGCATCCTCAGGCTTTCCGTCAAATTGCTTCAACTAAAGATGAAGTTAAGAAGGATGAAAAGAAAGAACTAAAGGATGAAAAAAAACCAACCGCCAAAGAACAATTGGCGCAAGTTAAAAAAGATATTGCTGACAAAACAGCAAGACAAAATGAACTCAACAAGTTAGTGGCTGACTACGATAAACAAGATAAAGAAGCCAATAATCCGAATGAATGCAAAGAAGAAAGAGCAAAAACAAAATTAGAGCTTGATCAAATTGCCATTGACCTAATTGCCTTAGCTAAAAAGCAAAGTGAGCTTGAACCACAAGCTCTAGCTGAAGCAGATAAAGAGCTTGAGGATATTAAAAAAGAATTAGCAGACGCCAAAAAAGGTGAAGAAGATAGAAAGAAAAAAGATGAAGAAGAATTAGCTGCGAAAGAAAAAGACTCTGTCGCTTGTCATAAGAATAATCAGATGCCAGTAGTAACTCAGCTCTTTACTCAATTGATTCAGCAGCAACAAATGATTTCAAGTATGTTTATGCAAACTCAAATGCTTATCTTTACACAAATGTTACAAAATCAATACTCACTTATTAACCACAATAGTTATGAAAATGTAGGTCAAAGAGGTGGAAACTTAGAATCAATTTTAGGCATGACTCAAAATTTCTATGTAATGCCAACTGCTGCTTTACCTCTTCCACAAGTTGCTAATAACCAGGTTGTTCCAGAAAATAATGATACTAATACTTCATTGACGCAAAATTTAGAAAACGTTACCCAACAATCCTATGCTTCGGTAAGTGATGTTTCGAGAAACCCTATGTATGTTCCATTATTTAACGGTTTTACTGATGGCTCAAGTGGCCTCCCACAAGGCTCAGCGATACCTTTCAAGTTCTAAATGACATTTTCATAAAATAAAAGAAAGGGGAGATTATAGGTCTCCTCTTTTTTTGTCTGATGCTTTTACTTTTAGCTCAATTTTTTTGATAAAAAAACGATAAGTGTGCAGGAGAACCTGCATTCATGAAAACAAAAACGGTAAAAAATAGGCCACAAAAAAACACCACACCAAAGAGAAAACTTCTGATAAAGAAATGCCATGCCTGTGGCCATATTAATGAATCCAGTCGCGAATTAGAGACTTGTGGCAGCTGTAATAAAGGATTTCTCCCCCTCAACTACTTCAGCAAAATCCATTCACAAGGTGCTACAAATTATAAAGAACTCTTTAGTGAAGTTGAAGACCTAACAGAAGAAGACTTAATCAGGGGCATTACTGTTATTTGGTAGGCTTTAGTCGACAAAATCTATTTGATAAAGCCTCTATTTTCGAACAAAAATCTCTCCCTTCTTTCCTCTTTGAAAACCCCTGTGCTACAGTCGGGTAATGACAACAACTCAACAAAAATCCACCGAAACGACTTCTAGCATTCATCCAGTAATTAAACGTATTTTCGAAAAACGAAAATTAAGCACAGAAAATATCTATCACTTTTTTTCGAACTCCCTCCATGAACTTCCAGATCTCATGAGTCTCAAAGATCTTGATAAGAGTTCAGACCGAATTATAGAGGCGATAGAGAAAGGTGAAACGATTGGAGTATGGGGTGATTATGACGTTGATGGTACAACTTCTTGTGCCCTACTCTATCACTTCTTTAAAATGTGTGGTGCCAAAACAGAATTATTTCAACCAAGTCGTTTTGTCGAAGGTTACGGCGTACACCCAAGTTCTATTGATCAAGCGATAGAAAAAGGTTTAAAACTTTTAATCACAGTTGACTGTGGAATCTCAAATGTTGAAACAGCTGAGTATGCAATTTCAAAAGGCATTGATCTCATTATTACTGATCACCATAAAGACGCTCGCGAAACAATGCCAAAGGCCTATGCCATCGTGAACCCCAATCGTCGTGATGAAACCTGTCACCCGGACCTAAGAAGACTGGCTGGTGTCGGAGTTGGTTTTGCTCTCGCACTCAAAATTAAAAATGATCTAGCCAAAAAAGGAATTGAAATTCCATCCATTTATCCATTATTACAATTTGTCGCCATTGGGACTATCTGTGATATGGCAGAACTTAATCCCATGAATCTCAAATTAGTTCGACATGGTTTAAAGCAAATGAAAAATAGTACCTACCCAGGTATTCTGCAATTCTTAAGTGAAGATGATAAAGCGTTGGCGACAGTTCCATCTGAAAGGTTGTCTTTTACCATTGGACCTATGATTAATTCAAAAGGTCGACTGGATCATCCTGAAAAAGCCCTACTTCTTTTAACTGCAGAAAATTCAGATGTGGCTTACCAAAATTTTGCGCAACTAGAAATTTCAAATCGTGAACGACGTATTATCCAAAGCGAAGTTTTTAAAGGGGCAAAAGAAATGGCCCTTAGAGAATTAGACTCAGGTGATATGGTGGTCAATATTGTATACTCGCCTGACTGGCACGAAGGTGTCATTGGGATCGTCGCTTCTAAATTAGTTGAAACGTTTGGTGCTCCGGCGGTGGTTTTTACCAATGCCGAAGAAGAGGGAGTAATTAAGGCTTCTGCACGTAGTGTAGGCGAGTTGAACATGTTCAACCTATTAAAGCAGTGTGAGGAATTTTATACTCGTTTTGGAGGCCATAAAGCAGCGGCAGGACTCTCAATGCCAAAAGAAAACTTTGATGCTTTTAAAAACAAAATGAAATTGCTAGTGAATGAAATTCCAGCGGCATTAAGAACCAAGTTAGATCACTTTGATATTTACCTAGAGGCTCAAGAAATTACCCCTGATCTTATCCGTCAGCTAGATGCTCTTGAGCCTTTTGGGATGGGTAACAATCGTCCTATTTTCCGTTTAAAGGGTGTAAAGCTTGATACATATAAAGTTCTGAAAGATGCGCACGTAAAATGGAATTTTTGCAATAAAGCCAATCCAGCACAAAAATTCGGTGGAATTAGTTTTAACTTTCTCGATAAGTGGGGAGAACTTGACCCTAGCGAAATTTACTCCCGCCAGGATCAAGAAGAAATGACTTTGCAATTTACTTTAGGTTTAAACCGTTACAATGGTAACGAGTTTATCCAACTAAACGTTGAGAAAGTTCTCTTTAGCGCTTAATCGTCAATTTTTGAATAACAACATCTTCCATGGGTCTGTCACCAGGCCCAGTTCTTGTTTTACCAATCGCTTTAACCACGTCCATACCGTTTGTTACTTGTCCAAAGACTGTGTGTCTTCCATCTAGGTGTGGTGTTGGGCCAAGAGTAATAAAAAATTGTGAACCATTTGTTCCAGGTCCTGCATTCGCCATTGAAAGAATTCCTTCTTTGCTGTGACGAAGTTCAGAAACGAATTCATCTTGAAATTTATATCCAGGTCCGCCTCTTCCAGAACCTTCAGGGCAACCGCCTTGGATCATGAAGCCTTTAATCACACGGTGAAAAATAAGCCCATCATAATAAGGTCCTGCTTTTTTCGTTTCTTGACGGCCCTCTGCTAAATTGATGAAGTTCCAAACTGTTTCGGGACATTCTTTCGCAAACAACTCAATTTCAAATGCGCCTAAATTTGTTTCAAAAAGAGCAGTTGCTCTTTCAATAGCTTCTTTGTGATCTGATTTTTTAATTCCAGCTCCAAACATAATAACTCCTAAAATTTCTTAATGCGTAAGTGTCCACGGATTTCCATTGGGATGACTTCGCGGTTAGTATAAAAATTCAATCGCTGATTCTCTTTAAATAACTTATCAAGGTCAAGGCCAGAGCGAATACCTAAAGCAAAATCTTGTCCAAAAGGCGAAAAGAATTCTGCCGTAATGATCTTTGTTCCTTCTGGTAAGCCGCTCTTTGAAATAAATTTCTCCATCTCCATCCAAGTTAAACAACTTGAAACCAAAACGGGAAAACCTTGCTCCATATGTTCACTACTCATTAATTTTTTAAGACGACTGATGTTAATTTTGTCATTAATAGCATCATCGACCCAAATTAAATTTATCTCTTTAAATTCCGGAGAAAGAAAAAGGTTACTTCCTCCTTGTACTTTGTCCATAACATTAAAAAACAACACTTCTTCATCCCTTGTTCTAAGTTCTACGGAAGGAGGAAGAGCTTTTAATTGCGACAATAATTCATAATTAAACATTAATTGAAATTGAAGTAATTGTTCATAACTTAAATTATAGCTTTTATTTAATTTCCAAAAATCAAAAAATCTAATTGTTTGATCTCGGCGACAATCAGCTGCTGTGCTGATATTGGCCCAATTCGGGAGATTAGGAAGAAAATATTGCTCAGCACCTGAAGGAATATAAACTTCGTTAATTTCTTTACGTTTAATTTCGGATGAACATGAAACAATCGTCATGAGAACAATGAAATAAAAAAAGATATTTTTCATAATCTAGGCTCTACTAAAAAAAGTTAAAACATTTTCCTCTAATCGAGGAATTTCTTTAATGGCCGAAACTAAATTCGTTCCATTGATTGAATAAAATCCAGGTTCCGCCTGATTTAACCCTTCAAAGAGGCTCAAATCTTTATTTCTTCCAGTCATCACCAGAACTTGATCAAAACCCAAAGTGGTAATTTCTTCTTTCAGAACTTTTTTACGAAACTCAGGATTTTCTAATGAGAGAAATATTTTTGACTGATCAATCAGTTTATCAACGCTAGTTATATTGCATGCTTCTAAAAGAGTCATTTTCTTCTTCGGCTCCAATGGCTTTGGAATTTTCACTCGCACAAAATCATCAAGATTTTTCCAATCTTCCATCTTCGCCATAAAACCATCTTTATCTTTTTGATAGATGGCTTCAGACCAGCTTACAATTTCAAGTGCCCTTTGCTGAAGATTTTTTGAGAGCTTACTAAAAGCTTCATTTTCAGTGGTAATTACGGTTAAAAAATTTCCTGAGGTTTCTAGCCAAGTTTTTAAACCGACAAATGCCATAGCTGCATCTGTATCGCTACCAATTAAAGCAACTTCGCTCCCAGTAAGTGTCTTGGAACGAAAAGCTTCCAATCCATAAATCAATTCCGAATGATTAATTAAACGCTTTTCACCGATGGCATAAACTTGAGAAGGCCCCATCGGATTTAACCTCGATCTTCCACTACAATCAAAGACCAAATCAAAGTCTTCGTAGTACTCCATTGAGACTTTCAAAGACTCAATTACGCTTTCACCTAAATTATCTTCTAAATTTTTGTAAGCTTCCCTATTCTCATCATCCACAACTATAGGTGCGATTGAATACACCACTCGAAAAAGATCAGTCAGTCGTGTATGACCAGGAATTGTTTCGTCTTTTGATAAAAAACGCTTATGGACTCGGTCCACGTGGGCCTTCATTAAATTTTTAGATAAACTAAAATGGCGAGCTAAAGGAAGAAAATAATTTTCTAAATACTCTTTTACCGTAGGAATGGTCTTTAAATTTTGATTGAAAGTTATAGCTTCTCGGCCAACGGCTGTGCTGAGATCATTCCAATCACCTTGCATGGGAAGGTCTTGCATTTCATAATGTAGGCTTCCTCCCACTTCATTTTCTTCAAAGACACGCACAAAGGCGCCCATAAAAGTAAAATGGGTGGCAATTTCAATCCCCGCTGGACTGGCCCCAATGACAGCAATTTTCATATTAAATTCTTAAATACTTTGTCGTTTAGGAAACACTCTCTTGGCCTTTATTGTAGGCTTATAACCCACTGGAAGAGGTGCATCTTTGACATATCTTTTACCAAATTTTTTCCAAATATACATTTCCAATTGGTCAAAATTCTCAAAATACTGATCATAGCCATAATCAGCTTCGGTTGCGTCATATTCACAACCATCTAGGCTATAGTCACGACAAATTTGTGGGCGGCGTTCATAGATTGTGCAGCGATTATCTTCTCCCAAGAAGTTGCAGCGGTTCACAATATTCATATACCAGCGTTTTTCAGAGATATAAACGTGAATGTTGTTATGAGCTACATACCAGAGAAGATTTTCGTAATCTGCCAGTTCTTCGGGTTTATCAAGCTCCATAGAAACATAAGAACAGCATTTAGCCGGTAAGCATCGATCGCACTTTAAAAAAGTGTCGCAAGAATCTGACATAAGATAACCTTTTTAGAATTATAAAAAATATACTTTGGCGTCGCCTTTATCTACACACGAATATTCAGCGAAGTTATTAATGAACTCCACAAAAGATTTGAGTGCACTAAAAGATGGAACACTTTGATCGAATTGGCAACCATAGCGAATATACTCTGTGCCTTTTTCGAAATGTTCATGGCCATATTTGATTTTTACCACTGCTGGGATGTAAGAATCCTTGGTAAAATAGAGACGGAGGGTAATTTCAGTTTCTGATTTAAAAGCATTATCACCATTTTTTGTATGAGGAACTTGGAACATCAAACCATCAGTAGAGATATCAACTAAGTTTACCGGATAAATCGTTCCGTTCTGATCTAAGACTGAATAGCAACCCAAAAAATTATTGAGAAGGACTCTTTCAAATTGACGTTTCTTTTGTTCAACGTTCTTTTTTCTTTTTGATCCGAAGTCTACAAGATTTGAGTCTGACATGCCTGCTCCTAATTGAGTAATTTGTTCTCAGGGGCTTATCGGGAGAAAGTGACATTTTCTTATGGGAAAATTGCGTTGGTATCGCTAAAATATGTAAATGAAAAAACTCTCTTGGTTTACTCAGGTATTTCCTTATGTCGCTTTAAGTCTTTATGCCATTTTTTATCTTTATGATGTGGGGAATCTTAGTGCGATTAGACAGGGTACTGAAGCACTTTACTTAAATATTAGCCAAGAAATGTACGACCGAGGTTCATTTCTCACTCCCTACTTCAACGGAGCTATTACTTGGACTAAACCACCCATGCATTTTTGGTTGGCTTTTCCTTTTCATTTTTTATTTTTTGGTCCATCCGTCTATACCGGAAGACTTTCCGTTTTAGCTCTGACATTAGGCTTTTGCCTCTTTTTAGGATTTTGGTTTAAAAAAGAAAAAAAGATCCCCACTCTTTTAACTTTTTTCTTTTTTGCCACTTCTTTTGGTTTTTTTCGTTATTCAAGAATTTATATGATGGAAATGACCTTAATGGTTTTTTCAACCATAAGTGTCCTCGCTTATTTTTCTTTTTACAAAGAAAAAAAATGGTGGTGGTTACTTATCGCAACCCTGTCGGCTGGCGCAGCTACTTTAGTCAAGGGACCAGTTAGTTTAGTAATGAGCTGGGCAGCCGTGGGAATTTTTCATTTATACGAAAAATGGGCGCTCAGAAAAAATCTACCTTGGAAGGAGATCCTCCTCTACGGTTTCATTGGAGTTTTCTTTTCTTCACTTTGGTTTGTGGCCTGTTACTTTAAATATGGATATGAATTTATTGATTATTTTTTTATCAGAGAAAATTTAGGGAAATTTTCATCACAGTCTTATTCTCCGATTGTTCTTTTTCAGGGTCTTTTGACCAATTCTTTACCCTGGACTCAATTTATCATTCCAGCATTGATTATTATCAAAAAAAGAAAACAAGACTTAGACATTTTTTTACTTGTATCTTTCGCTGTTTTCTTTTTTCTTTGGTTTATTCCAAAACAACGCTCGCATCATTATGCCATTCCTAGCCTTACATTTTTCTTAAGTTTAATCTGGATTACTCTTAGCGATTTCTTTCAACAAAAAGTTCAAAATAAACTAAGTTCCGTATTAAGTTTTGCCTTAATCATTGTTCCCTTTGTGCTCTTTCTCTTTTCAGCAACATCTCTCTATTTAGACCCCGAGACTTCATGGCTAAAAAATATAATTGCTTTATTTTTAGCTGGTTTTACAACCTGGAACTTACTTAAGAAAAAGAATTTTGAGGTTGTAGCCTTAGCTTTGTTTTTGAATTTATCATTTTTGTGGACCGTGCTCCTTCCACAATACTTTTTCCCTCTTGTTCCTAACGATCGTGTCGAGAAATTGAATAAGATGGATTTACGCTTAACCGTTGAGAGAGCCTATTTCTTTAAAGAAGCTCTAGGAAAAAGCAAACCTTCCATCGATTTTTATATCATTCCTCAATGGCTTGAGAATAAAGACACCTACCTACTTATTACATCTGGAGATTACGAAGTTTTCGGTATCGGAAAATGGGGCAAAATAATTGATCGATGGCCAAAATGGAAAAGACGTCCCTCAAGAGAAGAGGTCAAACAAGCTATACAAACTCGCAACATTAAGGTGCTGCAAGAAGAATATTTTTTAGTAACTGGAAAAAACTTTCTGGGAATTTAATGATTTGTTCCTGTTTAAGCCTATAAAGGCCAGCTATCATTTCCGAAACACTGTTGCACCCTTTAATCGCTCGTTTTTATCATTTTATGTAAATAAAATATATTTCAAAGCAAATAAATATAGCATTTACCATTTTTACTGATTACTCTTTTTGCAAAAAAGAATCACCGTCCTTATGAAGGACAAAATAAAACTGGAAAATTTTTTGATTATTAAATTGATATTCTTAGTATTGACACTTTTATCCGCACAACTCTCTTCAGCATCATTAGAAGTAGGTTTTGCCAGTCACGAAATTATTCCTGGCAAAGAAACACCTTTAGGTGGCTATGGGACAGAAAAAAGAAGGGTCATCCCCTTTTCTTGGTCAAACATCAAACCCAATTTTAGATATTTTAAAAACAACAAAGGTATGCTTGATCAAATTAGAGTCAAGGCCATGGTTCTTAAAAAAAATAATGTTAAATTGCTTTTCCTAAGCTTTGACTTAGTTGGTATGCCTGCTGAATTTTATCTTGCCTTAAGCCCTAAACTCATTCCTTTAGGTTTTGATCCTAACTTAATGTATTTATCAGCAACTCATACACATTCAGGCCCCGGATCATTAAGTAAAAATTTCTTTTGGCAGGTTTTTGCCATGGATAATTTTAATAAAGAGTTTTACCAAGAAGTTGTTCAAGTTGTTCTTGAGACAGTTATTCAAGCTGATACTGATCTAGTCGAAGCTGATTTATTTCATACGACTTATAATACCCAAGGTCTACAAAGTAACCGCCGTGGTAGTGATAGGCCTCTAGATCCAAGAGTCAATCTATTAATGGCGAAGAGTAAAAGTGGCTCTTGGCTTGGTGGTCTCGTCAATTTTGCTGTTCACGGTGTTTCTCTCGATGACGACAATCTACTTTTTAGTAGCGATACTCCTGGGGCGATTGAGAGAGAAAGTGAAAAGTTCTTGAGAGAACAAGGAAGTGTGGATCCATTAATCTTATTTCAAAATGGGGCAGAAGGAGATGTTCATCCTACTCATTTTGGGGTTGAGGGTATACAAAAAATGGGTGAAAGCTTTGCCACACAAATGAAAGATGCATGGTCACAATTAGCCCTGATCGAAGATTCCTTTAAAGCCAAATATTTTGACGTTGATCTAGGTGCCCCTTTGTCCCATCTTTCAAATTGCGCACGTTTTAGTTGGTTGCCAGACGGCATGAAAATAAAACTAAAAAAATATTTTCCAAGTAAAAGCCGAATATGGCAGTTGCAGCTTGGTCCGTTACTATTCATGACATGGCCGGGAGAAGCAACAACTGAACTTGGATTAAGGCTTAAAAACTCAACAAACCAAATTCCTTGGATCTTAGGTCTCACAAATGATCACCTAGCCTATTTCACTACTCCAGAGGAATTTAATGTTGGAGGTTATGAAACATGTATCAATTTCTACGGGCCTGATGGTGGCATGAAAATTCTTAAAGCCCATCAATCCATGATTAATAATAGCAAAATTAAATTTTAATAAAATAAAGGATGTCATAATGAAAGCAATTTTCTTTTATCTATTAATTACTTTTTCTCAACTTGGCTTGGCCCAAGAACAACAACTCTTGGTCGGTATGGCAAGCCTCGATATGAAACCTAAAATCGGAATACCTCTTGCTGGTTATGGAGATGCTTTGCGACGTATTCCCGATTATGTTGACTGGAAATTTAAATATCCTGATGCCACTTTATTCAAACCTTCCGAAGGTTATCATTCCCAAATCCGAGCCAAGACGATGGCACTTAAAAAAGGTGACCGTTTTTTAGTTTTTGTGAGTTTAGATACAATTGGTATAGAAGAAGATTTTATCCATGATCTTTCTTTAAATTTAGAACAATACGGAATCAAAGAAAGTGATCTTTTTGTTTCAGCCACACATACTCACGGTGGCCCAGGAACTCTTAGCCACCGTTTTCCTTTATGGTTAATCGCAGTGGATTTTTTCCGTCAAAAAAATTATGACTACATCCTTGAAATGGTAACAAAAAATATTGAAGAAGCTCTTGCTTCATTACAACCAGCAGAACTGTACAAAACAAGTGCACAAATACAAGGAATACAACGCAATAAATGGCGAAAACTAGATACGTTCGATAATAAAGCTTCTTTTTTGGTTGCAAAATCTAAGGCCACAGGGACTTGGATGGGAGGACTGGTGAATTTTGCTATTCACGGTGGAACGATGCCAATTGAACTTATGCTTTATAGCTCCGATGTAAATGGCGCTATTGAAAAAGAACTTGAGAATCTTTTTGACCAAAAAAATCTTTATGCCACCCAAACTCCCGTTTTTCTTTTTTTGAATGGCGCTGAAGGAGACGTAGGAGCGACCGGGGGGCGTTCTGTGGAAATGGTCGATGAGATTGGTAAGAAATTTATCACAAGTGCAGCCAATGCCTTTTCATCTGATAAACTCATCCCAGTTAAATCAGAATTTTCCTCCACTAAAAAAAGATTTTTTATGGGTTTTCCAGCAAGCCCTATCAAATATTGTGGATCAGGTTGGGTTGCTAAGCTTCCAAGCTGGGTTAAAGTTGGATTGTTCCCACTACTACCCGACAAATCAACAATCAGTCAGGCTCAACTGGGAGATATCACATTTCTTACTTGGCCTGGAGAGCCTTCCACACAATTAGGATGGGATCTAAAAGATGCAGCCAGAAAACAAGGCTCGACCGACCCATGGGTCCTGGGTTTAACCAACGACTATATGGCCTATTTCACGACCAAAGAGGAATTTAAAGAAGGATCCTATGATGCTTGCAGTTCTCTATATGGATGGAAAGGCGGAAACCGAGTAATAGAAGCACATAAAAAATTATTAGCTGAATCAAAATAATTTTAACTTTGATCCACTCTCATCATCTTGAGAGTGGATCATATTAAAATTAATTCCAATAAGGCCAATTTTCGTTTTGAATCTTACAAGTAACAATAATGTCTTCTGATTTAGTTATTTCTTTTCTGGTCTGAACTTCTACTAGGCAATTGTAATCGAGCTCTTTCATATCCCAATCGCTATAAGACTTGCCTATTACTCGTATATTAAATTCATCTTCTACTACATAGCTAAAATCATTGATATTTTGTGGAAGTCTTGTTGCCCCTTCGTCTTCAAAGGCAACCTGATCGCTAATTTCTTGAAATATAATTTCCTTAACTGAATCGGAAATATCAGAGGCTTGAGCCAATGAAGACATAAGCAATAACGAAAAAATCATAACTTTCATAAATTCCCCTTAAATAAGTAACAAAACTTAATGTATTCGAAAAATAACTTACTTTTGAATCAAATTCAATGGTCCATATAAAAATTAGCCACTAAGCAGCAATCCCTTTTCAAATTAGTACCGCTTTTTCCATCTATCTCTTTTTTTTTAGAGGAATTTTATCAGGGTCATTCTACAATTAGAGCATATATGTATTTAAGGAGTTCCTTTGAAGTTAGTTTGCGTGTTGTTTCTTATCTTTCAATCCTCACTTTTTGCACAGACTGCCAAAACTCAAATAGAGGTGAAATCAAAAAAGCCAGATGTAGCTCAGATTTCTGATTTTGAAAAAAAATTAATACTTAAATCTATTAAAGAACGGGAAGAAAAATTTAAGTCAATAACCTTCAGCTCAGAAGCCGTTGTAAGCAAACCTCTTGATCCTGAAAACCTAGTACCCTCGATTGTAACTCCGCAAATACTTAAAGCCATTGGAAGTAAGCTTAGTAATGCTTTTTTCCTAGGAACAACATGGAGCTCTAGTGTTGATATTGAATTTGATAGCTTTATCATTCCCTACATGGATGTTGTTACGAAAATGGAACTCTTAGTAAATGAGCTAGAACTAGATGATGGAACAAAGAAACAAGTAAATTTATCTGCAGAAGACAAGCATTCTGGCAAATCATTCCAGATAGAGGTTTCAAAAGATATATTAAGTTCAAAATTATCTGCTGATCCTAAAGTTAAATCAATATCAGGAGTGGCTAAACTTACATATCATGAAAATTTTCCAAAAGTTTCGATGAAAGCTGCTGTCGGAAACGAAATGAAATTAAGTAATGGGGGAATGATCAAAATCATTAAGTTTGAAAAAGATTTTGTTCAGGTCAAAGTGACGAGTGAAAAGGGCTTCTATGACATTTATGCTGAGGACGATAAAGGTGTATTGATTGAATCGCATAAATTTAGTGATATGCCCATCGCCATAGGTGGTAAACTTTTGACGGAACTGAATGAAGAGCAAAGCTTAAAGTATATGATCAATGAGCATCTTGGAGAAAAAGTAAATGAAGGAGAATTAATTAATATTAAATTTAATGGTATCCCCGCCAATATTCATTTTTTAGAGCTAGGAAAAACCAAAGAATTTGTTCAGAAATTTATTGCATTTGGTAAACCTGAGATGAAAGACATTTCAAAGATTATTGGAACAAGATACATCAAGCAAAAAAAACCCGAACCATACTCCTTTCCTGAGAAAGAACTGACAGAGGAATTAACTCTCACCTTGCGTAGAGATAGAACAGGACTTGCTTATCTGGATGATGGACCTTATTCAAATGAACTTATTTTAGACCTTGAAAATCTTCGCAAAATTCAAGATGAAGATCGATTAATGGAACTAACTGACGTCAAACTATTTGACTCAAAAGGAAAAGAAGTACCAATTTATGTAAAACAAAAAGATTCTTTTGGATCCAAGGAAATCTTAATCCAAGTGCCGAGAGGGGCAGATGGTAATATAGATAAGAAAGCACTAACAAAAGAAAAAAAACCAATATTCCCCAACGGAACTAAATTAATTGGAAAATTAAAACTAGAGTTGCCGGTAACCTATGAAATTTTTTCTTGGCCAGAAAAACCATTGCCTGGAATAAAAGTGGATATTAAAGGAAATGACATCGTTTTTGGAATGAGCAATAAAAACGATTTTTCCCCTAGTGACTTTTTTGTGTCTGATGGTGGAAAGTATGCTCTGTATGCTTTTGGTAAGAATCATACTAGTTGGACTAATGGTAACGTTGATAAGATTGAACGCTATTGGGGAAAACCCAAGAATGTAATGCTAAATACTCCCATCCAAAAAATCGTTTATGAAGGACAATTTGAATTCAAAGTACCTCCACCTCTCCCAGTGCCTGCCAAAGATTCCAATCCTTTTTTAGATGATGGGCCTAAATTAGTCATAGAGAAAAATATAATTTCTAAAATTAAAAATTTCAGTAAAAAGTTGGTTTCAATCTATCCGACGGAAAAAGATCAAGATAAAACTAATATTCCTAATACAACCTCCAACAATCCTGATATTGATGTTAGCGAACTAAAAATGTTTGATCAAATGGAGGCCCTTTATGTAAAAAAAGGACTTACCAAAGAAATCGCCAAGCAAACAGTCGAGCAAATTAAAACTTCTTTAAAGGGTTTAACTAAAGCGCAAAGAGCCACTAGTCTTCAAAGCATGCTTTCTGCCTTAAAATAAAGCGATCAATTGCCCTTTGGGAACGGATTAAAAGGGCAAAATTGTATAAAAAATAGACAATACCTAAAGAGTTTACCTGCTCTCCTCTGCAAGGGCACTGAAGTTTGGTAAAATACTCTCAATATGAGAAACAAGATTGCCCCCCTATTCACCCTTAGCTTCATCCTCACTGCTTGTGGTAACCCCCATTTAGAAAGTGAAGAAAGTAAAAAATTGTTAAGTGCCATGACATCAGCTCAACAGGGACAGATGGCCATGGATGCTCTTTTAACAGGCGCAGGAACATCCTTTAATCTTGATGTACGTCCGCTTATTCTTGATGAGAGAGGAATGGTAGATAAGAATGCCACTGAAAAAAACACGAAAAATGATGAAGTAGTCCTTGAAGCTCAAAATAAAAATTCTGCTAACCAAAAAATCATTATCACCAACCTTTCTCTAGATGATATCAATTTAGACTTATCGCTTGAAAGAGGAAAAATGTTTTCGAAAGAGTTTAATGGGACGCCTTATCCTGAGCTTCCACCAGTTTGCGATAGAACCTTAAGTCCAAGAAAATCATGCTACATCGATATCAATTTTACTTCAAAAGTTGATGGACATTTTCAAGATAATTTAACAATTGAATATTCTGGAGTTCATTTCAAAGATAAGTCTGGAACGAAAAAAATTATCCTAAAAGCAGATCGTTTAACAGAGAAAGACGAAGATAACTCGGATCCAAATATGTCCCTTAAGGCATGGGTGCCCGCAGGATTTTTAAAAAGAGAAAGTTTTCTTGATTTTGGTTCTCTAACAGAAAAAGAAGAAAAGAAAGAGCGTGTTCGTATTAAAAATAACGGAAAAGAACATGTTGGAATGTTGGTAAGACTAAGACTTGGAAAGAACTTTGCCTTCACTGGTGGAGCTTATCCAGGGATTGAAGGAACTTGTAAAGATATTTTAATAAAACACAAAGCTTGTTGGGTTGAAATTGAATTTATTGGTAATGATCCTGGACTTTATAATGATGACTTACTTATTACCTATCAAGATGCTGCCGCAAAAAAGACTATTAACTTGACCGTCAATATCCTGGGTGAAAGAATTAAAGGAGAATGATAAAACTTTTTCTATTCTTCATTATATTGGTCCCTACTTATGCTCATGCCTTAAATCTTACGGGCTATCATTTTTCAGACAGCTTTCGATATGCCATCGTTGATGATTCCATGTTAGAAAAGTATCCCGGGCATTTCGTTTTCTCCACCTCAGCCGCTTATGTGAAATCTCCATTTTTTGAAGCAGATATTTTGAACAATAAAGTTTCTCGCAATATAATCGATTATAATCAAATAACAACAGCCGGTGGGACATACTATCTTTCCAATATGTCAGCAGTGACTTTAAAAACCGCCTACGTTCAAAATCGCGTCTACAATATAAAACATCATTCTCTGGCAGATTCGGAACTGAAAGGCCGCTTTAACATTTATAAAGAAGGGGCTCATTCAGTCTCAATCAATCCTGTTTTTACTTTTCCAACTGGGCAAAAAAGTAACTACACCACTACAGGAACAGTTGGTGGGGGAATCGCGGCAGTAGGTGAAATGAAGATTGAACAAGTGATGTTGCAAGGTAGCTTAGGATATTATAATGCCAGCTCAAACAAGGCCCTTGGAATCAATTACAGTGAGCTCATCACCAGCACCCTGGCCATCTCTTGGGATTTCAAACCTGAGTGGACCATCAATCTCGAAACTTACAGAAACTTTACCGTTGCTGCTGATACTGGACAAGATGAAGGAGAATACTATCTCACTGTAAAAAATAGCTCTGTTAAAGGGATGTCATTTTTTGGTGGCGCTGGAATAGCTGGTCTCTATAGTCCCTATAGTTCAAATACGACTTATTTTGTGGGACTTCGATTTTTTGATTTTAAGTAACAGTTAAGGCTTTTTCTTAGACCAAAAAGGTGTTTTGCTCAGTTCTTCTTTGAATTTCATATATGATTCAAGTCTTCCCAAGACCATTAAACTTTTTTCATCTTCCACGTCGAGATCATTAAAGTAACAACCTTTATCTTCTTCCATATGAGTACAGTTTCTAAATTTACAGTGGGTCGCATAGTTCGCGATGTCAGGAAAAATACCATCTAGCTCTTCAAGCATAATATCATCAATCGATAATGATCGAACCCCAGGGGAATCGATCAAATAAAACTCTCCACAATTGACGATCTCAGACCATGTGGTTGTATGTGTCCCTTTACCTATTTTTCCTAAACCACCTGAGAGAAGTTTAGTTTTTCCTTCAGAAAGTGCACTAATAAGTTCACTCTTTCCTACCCCTGATTGACCTAGCATAATCGCTGTTTTGCCTTTGAGAGAATCTTTTAATGCTTCAATACCAGGAAGGATTTTCGCTTTGTACGACTTATTAAGGGCAGAAACCTCGTAACAATCGACATCAATGTCTTCAAGTCGTTTTGTTTCAAAAAGTACATCTAAGTCGTCTTCATTGTACTCATCCATTTTATTAAAAACGACCACGGCGGGAATATGCCATTGAAAAGCTCGAGTTAAATATCTATCAACTAATCCTCTTTTATATTCTGGACGGCTAACAGAAGTCACCAAAATCAGTAAATCACAATTGGCTGCGGTCACTTTCTTTTTTTGCTCTCGCGGAATCATGCGGTATATTTCATTCTTTCTTATTTCACGCTGATCTATTTGATAACCAGAGTCTGATTCAATAGGGATGAGATTAACAAAATCTCCCACAACGATATGATCTTCTTTTAGCAAGGCTGCTAAAGCAGGAGCTTCGACAATTTCTTTTGAATCACACATTTCACAGATAAAAGAACGCTTCGCTGAGCGTAGTACTTTGGCCCTCATACGTTCATGAATCCTTGTGGGAAAAACTGAAGATGGGGATCATATTGCTTTTTCAAATAGCGAAAAAGTTTGATTTCATTTTCACCTTGAAATGGTTTGATATAATTTTTCTTTAAGAAGCCAATTCCATGTTCTGCGAAAGGAGAACCCTTCCACTCTAAAACTTTTTGGTAAAGCTGATGAAAATATTCCTGACAAGGAGCAAGTTCATTAGGTCTCGGCATAAAGTTAAAATGTAAATGGGCATCACCGAAATGGCCAAATAAGTTATAAGCAATTCCAACTTTACGAGCTTCCCGATAAAATTGTAATAAATCTTTAAAATGAGATGTTGAGACTTGAACATCGGTTCCCATTTTCACCACTCCCGCTCGACTATTTTCTTCAAAAATTCGTCTAGGGACTGATGCGCGAATATGGTGAAATCGTGATTCCTTGATTTCGAACATCGAATCGTCATGAATTAATTTTAATTTTTCTAAAAAAGCTGAATACACTTCATCAAAATGCTCACCCTTCATTTCGATAAAAATGACATCTTGTTTGTTACCAAGACGATCCTCTTTGGCTAAAAAACTAATTGAAGTATGGTCAACCAGTTCGCATGAAAGAATTTTTCCTCTATATTGTTGAACTAATTGATGAAGTTCCAAATGAGGTTCAAAATTATCTTCCCAAGAAGGAAGCAACATAAACATATATTGAACGTTTTCTAATCCAGCAGTTTCCATTTCCACTTCAGTAACTATTCCAAGTTGGCCCTCTGACCCAACCATGAGATCGGTAGCTTGCTCAAATCTTGGATAAGGAGCATTTTTGAAGTTTCTGTATTGGTTGAAGTCGTTGGCATAGTCCTCAATCAGTTTCTTGGCTTCGGGATGCAATTCACTGAGCAATTGATCTCGCCTGAGCTCAATTTCATGCCCCTCGAAATTCATATATTTTAAGCGAACAATTTGTTTTCTTAAGTTTCCAAAACCGAAGCTTCTCTCCCCAGTACACGAAGTCGCAACACCTGCAGTAATTGTGGCCAGAACTTCCGTCGGATAAGTTTTAAGAGAACGTTTATGATTATGAAGAAAATCTTTTGCTTCATCCCAAGTTACGCCACCACGAACAATCAAATGACCATCTTTGCTCATAGAGAGTTTTTTAGGAAGCTGAGATAAATCGGCAACGGTCACTTTATGACCTTCCATTAAACTCTCGATTTTATCGTAAGGAATAACTGTGCTAGTTTTTGAAGAAGTAAATAGAGCGATATTATGCGCCGCTATAAAATCTTGCAATTCATTGAAGTTATGGAAAGTTTTTGTTCTTAAAACCATTCAATATTCATAGCAAATCATTGACACATTAGGAACATCAAAGTAAATTCGGCTACATAGTTCAACGTTCTCCCTTTATTAACTCTGTGGAATCACAGGTGGTCAAGCGAGAACGTTCTTTTTTTCGTGCACAGGTAGCTCAGCTGGATAGAGCAACCGATTTCTAATCGGTAGGTCATAGGTTCGAATCCTATCCCGTGCACCACTTTTTATTTTAATCAAAGCCATCACCTGCGATGGCTTTTTTTTTGAGCATTTAGAAAATCCTGAAGTATTTTTAAAAGAAGCGATGAAAGAAGATAACAACTGCAGTCTGAATCGTATCTTCTTTGTATGGCAGTTCCCTATGAACATTATCATTTAGGTGTGGCTTTCTTGGTCGAATGCTTTTTTCTATATACAGATAGATTGGGAGAAATAAAAAAGATAGGTTCAAGCGCTTATTACTTAGGTCAAAAAGATGACTAAAAAAAAGTTAAACCTTACTACCTTTAGTATCAGTAAATTCGCGAAGTCGTCTCATATTCTCAACTTTTGCCTCTTGAAGATTGTCTTCAGTTTTAGGCTTCGTGTCTTCTTGATCAGCAAATTTATCTTTTGATTTTGAGTTTCTTAAGCTTTTAATTTCTTTTTCAAGTTGGTTCATTTTCTTCGACAATCTTGAATTTTCTGCTCTTAATTCTTTGACCATCTTATTTTGTTGTAGTTCAGCTTTGGAAACAGCTTTTGCAACCTGAATATATTCAATTTTGCTGGTAGAAAATTCAGGAAAAAGGGTCTGCCAACCTACAGAGAGCAAAGCAATTAATATAGAAGCGGCAACCCCGTACTGTGCAAAACGAAGCTTTTTCTGAGCTTGTGTCTGATTATTAGTTGCAATGATTTGTGATTTAAGTGTGAGCTCTTGAGATTCACGAGCAAGCTGCAAAAGTGCTTTAGCCTTTTCCATTTCATTCGGAGCCACCGATGTTATTTCAATCTCTTTAGCTTCTTTTACAACCCATGCTAATTCTTTTGATAATCTCAAGAGATCTTTCTTCATTGAAAGTGAATCGATAATGAGATCTCTATTTGGGTCTTTTAAGTTTATAATTTCATAATATTTATCGGCCATTTCACGCATCTGATTATGAACGCAACGAACTTTCTCATCGTAATAATAAGCTTCCCATCCACATTCAAATAATTTGTCTAGTTCTTTGATCATGGGCCGGATTATGCCATTAAGAGTGTTAAAGCTCTAGTCATTAATGAAATTTTTACACACCCAAATGGATATATGGAAACACTATTTTAAGTCCGAACTTCATCGGTTATAAACAGGCTTACTCAAATTATTTAGAGATGGTGAAAATGTTCAACTTTTTCAGGCTGAAAGAAAACAAAACTACTATAAAAACGGAGCTAATCGCAGGAATAACCACTTTTTCTGCCATGATGTACATATTAGTAGTTAATCCCGCCATCTTAGCCCAAGCGGGGATGCCTCCTGAAGCCCTTCTGGCAGCCACTATTTACGCCTCAGCGTTAATGACTCTTTCTATGGGAATCTTTACTAACTTACCTTTGGCATTAGCACCGGGAATGGGTCTTAATGCCTTTTTTACCTACACAATGTGTATAGGCAAAGGCATCCCATGGCAGGCAGCCCTAGGAATCGTTTTTTATAGCGGAATTTTATTTTTTCTTTTAACTTTAAGTGGCCTTCGCCAAAAAATCTTTGCCCTTATACCTCCTGCCGTTCGGCATGGGCTTACAGTTGGAATTGGTCTTTTTATTACTCTTATAGGACTAAAAAATGCTGGTATTGTAGCTTCAAGTCCTGCAACCTTGATTACACTTGGTAATATTAAAGACCCAGCAGTCATCATCGTCTTTTTGGGAATTATACTGGCTGCCGTTTTACACTTAAAAAAAGTAACTGCTAGTTTACTTATCAGCATGATATTTATTTCGGTAAGCTTTCTTTTCATTGGTAAGGTGAATGCTCCCCCTAGTTTATTTTCCGCTCCTCCAAGCCTAGAAAGTACCTTATTTCAGTTGGACCTTGGGTTTCTTTGGCATAACTTAAGTCTTTGCTTACCCATGGTCATAAGTTTATTTTTAGTCGATTTATTTGATAACATGGGAACTCTTTTAGCTGTTACATCTAGAGCTAAACTTACCGCAAACCTCGACCGAGCTTTAAAAGCCGATGCCTTTGCCGCCATTTTAGGCTCTATCTTAGGAACTTCCTCAGTAACAAGTTATATCGAGTCCGCTGCTGGAGTTGAACAAGGAGGCAGAACTGGGTTAACGAGTGTCTTTGTTGCTCTTTTATTTTTACTTTCATTATTTTTAGCACCTCTCTTTTTGGCCATTCCACTTTCGGCTACGACTCCTGCTCTTGTCATGGTAGGCTTTTTTATGATGTCGGAAATTAAATCAATCGATTTTGATCAGATTGATTCTGCCCTTCCAGCCTTTATCACCATGATTATGATTCCTTTTTCTTTTAGTATTGCTGAAGGCCTAGGAATGGGATTGGTAAGCTTCGCACTCCTACGTTTTTTTCGTTTGAAACGCACGCTATCCGCTTAGGATCATTCACCTCACTTGCTTTTTTAAAATTGAACTCCATATTCTGTCCATGGAATTAAAAACAAAAATTAAAGCAAACTGGTTCACTCAATCACCTTCAAAAAGGGCCATGGTTTTAAGTCTTGGCTTGGTGCTGATATTGCTTATTTCTACAGTTATTTTTCTTGGAGATTTTTTTCAGGGTGGACAATGGATGTCGGCATCACCTTTTCAGGTATTCCAACAAAAAGAGTATTGGAGATTATGGACAGCGCTTTTTGCTCATGGAGATATGATTCACGTTTTCAGCAATCTTATTCTCTTTTTTCCATTAGCTTATTCATTATCTAGTTATTTTAGTCCATATTTTTTCCCCCTTTTTGGTTTCTTTGTTGGCGGAATTATTAATCTCATTACTCTTTCTTTCATGCCAGACATGACCTCTTTAGTCGGTGTCTCTGGCGTAGTTCATTGGATGGGAGCTTCTTGGTTAACCCTAAGCTTATTGATTGACCGGAGACAATCTACATTTCGCCGAATATTAAAGTTAGTGGGCATTTCACTGATCCTTTTTATACCTGACACTTATAAGCCAGAGACAAGCTATATGAGCCATTTCTTGGGCTACACCTTTGGAATTATCAGCGGCTTTCTATTTTTCGGTTTTAAAAAGAGACAGTTTCTTTCAGCTGAACGACTCGAATACGTTATTGAAGATTACTGGGAAGCCTTACCTGAAGAATATGATTTAGATCAAACCCATGGGAATGAGGATCTGAAAAAGTGTCAAAATTGTCATTAATTAAAAAATAATAATAAGAAGAAATTAAAATCTGACGATCTTGTACCCATCACTTTTGCCCAAACAAAAGAGGCTTGTATTTGCAAAGGAACCAACGAGAAATTGGTATTGGAATCTTATTTCAAAGTACAACAATTAGTTCTTCAGTCAAAAAACAAAAAAATTTGTGTCCTCAAACTTTAGTTTTATGGAACTAAGGCACGATACGAGTCACATAACATCCAAAAGGCAACATTTTGAAAGATAGTTTTTATGGCAAAACTTTCACGATAACTTGGCGAATTGGGTTTACCTTCCGATGATAACAATTTTTTTGTACCTTCTAAAAAAGCAAAATCATTATCTTCTAAATCAATATTCACTAGATCTGGTTGTTGAATATTACAAAACTGATCAAAACAATTTTCGCGACGAACTTGCCTTAAAAGAACATTCTCACCCACTTTTATTTCTTCGACCGAAAGGATCATGCCTGGATAAGGTCTTGGGCCACCAGTACGATCATTCCATTGATATTGAACCCCTTTTGTACTGGTGCAAATTTTTGAGCCCAAAGCCCACGAATTAAAACTCACAAGAACGAGAACCAAAGATAGAATGGTATTTTTCATGTTAACTCCAATATTTCTTTCTACCTAGGAGGGCTTATTTTTGTCAAACAATATAAACCCCTGAATTCCCTAAGAACTTGGCTACTTTGTTCTCTAGGTTTTTGATCCCTTTTTTGTTATCTTTCCCCAATGATTAAAACCATTATATTTTTTATAGCGCCACTTATACTCACTTCACCCTTATCTGCCAGCACCGTCTTGGCTCCCAAGGGTAATCGTCCAAAGGCGATCATCGTTTTTCTTCATGGCTGTAAAATGGACGGCAAAGCTTTTGCAAAACTAACGGGCATTGAAAAAGAAATTGAAAAAGAAAATATTGTCGCTTTTTTTCCATCTCAAAATTCATCAAACAACTCAGATCATTGCTGGAATTGGTTCTTACCCGTGAATCAATCTCGCTTCATTAGCTTTGAACACTTTTCTATATTCAGTGAAATGCAGGAGCTACAAAAAAAATATGGTTTAACTGCTGAACAGACCTATCTAACAGGGCTATCCTCTGGTGCTGCTTATGCAATGAATTTAATGAGTTGTTTCCCGGAAAAGTTTAACGGTCTTGCCATTCATTCAGGACTTAGTTATTTAGCGGCAACTGATATTTTTTATGCTAATCAAGCACTAATACAAGGTCCTCAGTTTAATGCTGTTATGACTGCTCAGGCTGCCTACAAATGTGGTGGTTTTTTTCACCGACCAAAGAAAACATTACTGATCCATGGAAAAGCTGATGTTCGAGTGAATCCAAAGAATTTCTTTGAAACAACGGAGCATTTTGTTCACTTGAATGATTACTTCGATGACGGTTATAGAAACAATAGTTTCCCGACAATTGTTTCTACCAAAACCATTTCACCACAAGGCCGCTACTCATATCAAGAAAGTAGATATACGAGTGCTGGCAAAGAAATTTTGCGCACTTTATTTATCGACCAACTTCAACATAAGTGGAGTGGCGGAAGTGTAAATGAAACTTATGCTGATTCAAGTGGCCCCAACATAAATCACATTATGTTGGATTATTTTTTGAAATAATTTTTTAACTCCAGATTCTTTCATTATATTAGCAGGAGAATACCAAACCCTGCCTTCATCTATAGTAAAAGTATTCATGAAGCTGGTTACCTCAGAGCAGAATCCATAGAATCAATCCTTCTCATAAAAATTTAAATCAGTATAAAACGTTTCTTGAAGCTTAATACAGGCGAAAATGGACATTGCTAAGACAACGATACCAATAATGATGGCAGAGTTGGCTAAACTTAAATTCATTTTTAACAAAGTAAAAGTTAAGCTCATAGGAACAACACTTGCGCGAACAAAATTCGGTGCACAGGTCGCGACCGTTCCCCGTAAATTAGTACCAAATTGCTCTGCCGCTGTTGTTACAAATACGGCCCAATATCCTGAAAAGAATCCAAGTAAAAGACAGATTCCATAGAACATTTCTGGAGTAGCATTACGACCAAGAGTAAAATAAAGAAAGACAGAACCACAAAGCCCAATAATGAAAGCTAAAATGGCTTTCTTTCTTGATTTAAAAAGTTGTGAAACGAGTCCACTTCCCAAATCCCCAAGTGTTAAACCACCATAGCAAAACATGACTGCACGACCGGCTTTAATATCTCCCATAACTCCAAGTTCTTTGGCAATTTCAGGTGAAAGTTGAATTAATGTTCCCACCACATACCAAATCGGAACAGCAATTAAGATTGAATAGAGAAAACGTAAAAAACGTTCTTTCTTTTGAAAGATTGTTAAAAACTGTCCACGGGTCTTTGAATCAGTTTCTTCTGCGTGTTGAAAAAGAGAAGATTCAACAGTATTAATTCGAAGCAATAATAAACCGATTCCGAGAGCACCACCTATTATATAAGTCACTCGCCAATCAAAAAACTCTCCCACGAGCCCAGCGACAACAGCACCTGAAACTCCGATCGTTGCCACAATCATCGTGCCATAACCACGTTTTTCTTTAGGTAAACTTTCAGCGACTAAAGTTATTCCGGCTCCTAGTTCACCAGCAAGGCCAATGCCTGAAATAATTCGGCAAATGGCATATTGAGTAACTGAGTGGACAAAACCGTTAGCAATGTTCGCCACAGAATAAAGAAAGATTGAACCAAATAAAACTGACAGGCGTCCTTTTTTATCAGCTAGAATCCCCCAAAAAACTCCACCAAGAAGCATTCCAATCATTTGCAAGTTATGAAGGAGAAGACCTTTTGAGACTTGGTCAACTTCAGCGACACCAATGGAGAGAAGAGAGGTTTTTCTAACAATTGAGAATAACAAGAGATCAAAAATATCAACGAAATAACCTAGAGCTGCCACTATCACGGCAGCACTTAATAATGAGCTACTTTGATTTCCAGAGGACGATGAAACCGACGTACTTTGCATAGAATTAACCTCAGAGAAGAAATAAAGAAGAATCTTAGCCTTTTTGCTCAGTATTACTCAAGTATTTTACTCGGAAAACGAGAGAAAAAAGAGCAAAAATAGCTCAGTTAAGGCCAATTTACTTATAGCTTGCAGGCCAGTTTGACGATAACTTGGGGTGAATAAATTGAGTCGCATACTAGCACTATTTCTCTCTCTTATTATTTTTAGCACTACTGTCAGTGCTAAGGTTTGTGACGACAGCCTTTCCCCAATTCTCGATCAAGATTCGGCAATAGAAATGCTGGAGCAATATTCAAAAAAATTTAGTGATATCCCTAATGAGTTACAACTAGCGGTGAAAGAAAGTCTTCTAAAAGAAGACCAATTAAAAACTTATCTACGTATGCAAACTAAGTGGGATAAACGAAATAAGCTCATGGGTCTTGCCTTTAAAAACTCCAAACTATGGCGTAAGTTTGTTGATAATCCTAAATTCCTAATGGATTATGCCTCAAATATTAGTTCTGGAGCTGTCACCACAATCATTTGTCACGTTCCAATCATGAAGTTAAATCCTGCCATGGATACTCCACTTTTAACGGTGGACATTCTTTCAGGTTTCATCACCGACTCACAACTATCATTTGCAGCAGCGGGAAATCCTGGCTACTTAAAAGAATTAAAAGCCCGAGGTCTGATTGCTCCTGGAAAAATTGAGCAAGCAACCACTAAAATGAATGCCATCATTGAAAAAGTCAAAGAAGTCAGTTTTCGACGTTATTTAAGAAAAAGAAAAAAAATTGAATTAGAATCGGATGAAATAACAGAAGAGATCGTAAAGAAATCAAAAATACCATCCAAATATATTGGTGAGGTAAAAAAACACGTAAAGGGTATTTTACAACTTTCCTATTACTCTTCACTTGCCGGCGCATTGAACGCTGTAGCATACAAAGGTCTACAAAGTGCGATGGGAAAAATTGGCTACAATTTACTCGATCCATATTTAGGATTTTCGATGTGGAGTGAAGCCTCTTACTTTGCGCAATTTGCAGTCCACGCTTATACAAGAATCGTACTTACTGATAAGCTAGTTGGTGCCACTCAATCAATGATTGATGATTATTTTGAAGGGCTTAAGATTAGTTATAGGCAAAATCCTGGAAGTGGCATGATTGATCCTATGAGGATCGAACTTTATAATACCTTAAAATATTTTTTCATTGGATCTGCCTCTGTTGGAATCTACTTTGCTTCTAATTTATGGGCAACAGATGTATTCATTCGTTGGCGTGAAGGAAAGTATGACAATAGTTTGTTAATTTTTCCATACCAAAATGAATTCAAAGATTATATGGAACACAATGAAGAATCATTGAAAACAACAGAAGCAGAACAGGATTCGATTCAAAAAGAAGTTCATGTGGAAATAAGTAACATGGAAGAATTCCAATGGTTGCAAGCACAGCCGCGAATGTCAGATTATAAGTAACTATTTTTTTCGGGCCAACATTACGCCGTCTCTCACAGGAATCATAACCGTCTCCCAAGTTTCTTGATCGCTGTAAACAAGATTGCAGGCTTTCTTAATCCCTAAAGTGCACAATTCAGTATTAGAAGGATCAAGCACTCGATTGTCCCATAATACATTATCAATAATAAGACTTCCTCCCACATTCAATAAGTTTTTGGCCCAAGTAACATAGTGAGGATAATTTTCTTTGTCTGCATCTACAAAAATAGCATCAAACATTACATTCGACTTTATAAGCTCTTCTATTTTGGTATGTGTATTACCAACGAAGGACTGAATCTTTTTGCCATCCGTACTTTGATTCCAAAAGGATTGTGCCAGTGCAGTTGTCTCTGAATTGATATCAAGAGTTAGTACTATTCCATCCTCTGGCAATGCTTCGGCAAAAGTTAAAGCGGAATAGCCGGTATACGTGCCGATTTCTAAAATCGATTTCATTCCCGAGGTCTTGATTAAATATTGAAAAAAAGCTCCTTCTAATTCTCCAATCAACATATTTGAATCAGCGACATTCTCTCTCGTAAACTTGGCAAGGGCTTGCCTAACGTTAGAAGGTTTTGAACTGTAGCTTAAGCAGTACCCTTCTCTTTTTTTAATCATTGTAAAGTTCCCACTAAATCAGACTGCATTTGATTAGTCATCATCTCAACCATAATCTCATAGGCAGAAAACATTTTCTTCCATACATGTTCTTCAAATGCTTCTATTGCACTTTGGTTTGTCACTGGCTTTTCGATTTTAAGGTCGATAATAGCTCTTTCTTCATAAGCTCTGAATGCAGTTGAACCAGGATTTAAAGAAGCAGAATAGCCATTATTTTTCAGTAATGATTGGTATTTTTTAAAAGGAAGTGAGAGTGTCCCCTCAATCTTCATTTTACCACCTTCAGGAATTATTTTTTTGGGATCGAGGACATCGATGCCTTGTCTGTTCCAATCAATTTCAGTGTAGACGACTAAAAGAACATCAAGATTTAATTCTGCCGCCACCTCATTGAGCCAATATTTATGATAGTCCGAGGGCTTGGTTCCACCGATAAGAGTGGCTACAGGGGCGCTCATGAGAGAGAGATCTTTAAATTTTCTAGGCATCATAAGATTATTGATCGAAGTATTTTTACCTCTTACAAGATACTGAATATCGTCTGGTAAAATATTCTCCCCAAGCTCAGTGGTATAATCAATAAAGTCATTAATATAACCACTATAAGTAGTATTTTTAACAAACTGATCTTCTACCATGACCACTTCAAGTCTTGGGTCCCACTTCTTTAACTTTTCTTGCCACTTTTTATATAGAGTTTCGGTATAAATCTGTTTTGCATGATTTGTAAAAAAATAATTATCTTCGCCTGATAATCCTCCCCTGGTCGATTGAATAATCGTCTCAAAGAAAATGAATCCAACTCTTTTTAAACTTCCAGCAGGAGGATGGTACGCTTTTTCTTGAAAGCCTTTAGGATCATCACGCAAAAAAGTTTTTACGAATTTAGTTGAATCTGTTTCGACATCGACAGCTTGTCCTTTGTAGACTTCCTCACCTCCTATTTTTTTTTCATGGGCAGCACAAGCGACTAGAAAAAAGAGTGATAGAAAAAGGAGGCGTTGCATAGAATAGTCCTTATCAAAAGTTTCTCAAATATTATGATAAGTTAATTGTATTAGGAAGTGCTTTAAAGCTTCAAGATCCTGCTTTTTTAGGTCATAATGTGTCTTTATTGACGGAGGTTCTATGAGGTTCTTTTTTACAATTATTTCGATAAGCCTTTTTTGCTCACTAACAACCCATGCACTTGATCAAACAGGGAAAAAAGATGAGAAAAAAGCAGAAAAGATTGAAAGACTACGTCACTACCATAAAGAGATTATGGAAAACCGAATACAAAGTTTAGATATTCGCCATAAGAAAAAAATTGAGTTTGAAAACGAAATGTATGAGGCTGAAAAAAGTCATCTGCAAGAAATAGCCAAAATGGAAGCCGGTATTCAAACTGACAATCATAATGGAAATCAAAAGCTGATTCAGGAAATTAAAGAAAAGATGCATAAATTCCAAGACAAAATGAAGCTAAAGGGTGAAGCCTTTAATAAATCTCTGCAAATAGAAAGAGAAAGATTTCGCGCTCAAGCAAAAGAGCGCGCTTTAGATTCGAAGAAAAAATAACTTAAATCAAGTTTTCGGACTTCAAAAGTTTCTTTAATCCACTTTCTAGGTCACTTGAAGGTGACTTTCCGATGAATGTTTGAAGTCCTTTTACGTGAGCTTCAAGATGGGCTCTCTCCACTCCTCTCACTTTATTTTGATCTATTTCGATATGAATTGGACGCCCAAGGATTTTGGCCAATGCTTTAATCATTTCTTCCATAGAAATGGCTTTACCTGTAGCGTAGTTCATACAATACCAACCTGCCTTCTGTTGAATAACCTTTTCTAGACTTTCGATGATACATGTTGCTGCTTCATCAATTGGAACCATATCCCTTTTAGGCCAGACATTGCCAAGAGAAAGTCGAACTTCACCAGTCTGAGCTTTAATTTGTCCTAAAATTTCGGGCAAGATATGAGGATTGGTTTCTCTGGCTCCATACAAATTAAATAGTCGACCAATTATAAACGCTTTATCAGAGCAATTTTTACTCTCTAATTTAATTAACTGCTCTCCCATAAGCTTGGTTAAACCATAAATATTAAAAGGAGCGATTTCACTTTCTGTTTCGTGATGGGGAGCCTCACTAGGCGCATAGACATCACCCGTACTAGCAAACCAAAATGTTTTATAACTTGTATTCTCACGTAAACTTTGAAGAAGGTTTTGAGTTCCTCTCACGTTTATATCAACAGCCAAACTTGGATTTTTGATCGCCAAAGGTATAAAGTGCAAAGCTGCTAGATGCACTACATGAGTGGGCTGGATAATTTTTAGTGCTTGATCAAGTGCTCCCTTATCTCGTAAGTCTGTCTTATAAAAATCTAGTTGGCCTTCATATTGATTTAAAAAATCTTTATGGCCCCAACTCAAATTATCGATGGCAAAGACCTTTTTTTTCATTTTTACTAACTGTTCAATAACATGACTTCCCAGAAAACCAGCTGCTCCAGTGACTAACCAACGTTCCATAAATTCCCCTAGCCTTTTATATCTTTATAAATTTTTTCTATTTCAGAGACTACTTTCTCTTTACCACAATGACTTTCGATTAATGCTCGTGCCATGGCAGAAATTCCCTGACTTTTTTTCTTATCATTTAATAACTCAATTGTGTACTTAGCCGCTTGACTGGAATTTGTGGCAATCATAGCATGGATTCCATGAATAGCTGGAAGTCCTTCTAGTCCTTCTTCTGTCGTCACCACCGGAATTCCGTACATCATGGCTTCTAATACTTTTATTTTCATACCACTTCCTCGTGAAGGAAGATAAACAAAGACAGAAAGGGAATGAAAGAAACTTTCCACTTGGGGAATATTTTCGAAAATATGGACTCCCGTTTGTCCAACGTAAGAAAGTAGTTCGGCCTTGGCATTCCAACCTGCTAGATGCACTTCAACTTCAGGAATTTCTCTTTGCACTTCAGGATAAACAGATTGCAATAAATTGAGTGCCGCTGATTTTCCTGGATACCATCCCATAGAAGCGATCATACCAATTTTTTTGCTTTCAAGAGTAGGTAATTTAAAAGGGTACAAATTAGCGTCTAAGGAAAAGGGTACAACTGTTTTTTGACCTTGAGGAAGTTTCCCCAACTGATGTGCCTTGGCGGAAATCCTTGAAGTAAAAAATCGGTGATGAAAAAACTTTTTTAAAAGAATAGTCTCGGCCCGAACTGTTTGCTTATATTCATACCAAGCAGAGAAGTTTGTTTTTTTTGTTTCTTCTAAATCAATTGTCACAAGATGGTGAACATTAATTAAACTCTTATCATAGACTGAGTCAGGAATAGCCCAGCCTGCCCAAAGTTGTTCAATATGAATGATATCGTAATCTTTTTGGCATTCTTGACTTAAATCCTGTAAAAATTCTTTTGAGAACATATAAGAATATGGTCTCAAAATTGATCCTACACGATTAAGAAAGTTTCGTTTTTTCGGAAAAGAGTAGAGTTTTAACTTCTCCTCTGGAAATATTTTTCTCGCCTCTTCCTGGTCTTTCACTCTGGAACAAGTTGAGAAGCATACCACTTCATGCCCTCTTTTTTCTAACTCGGTTATGAGAACATAAAACCATTTAGCCGCAGCAGTAGAAAAAGGTAAAGGAGGTTCGATTGTTACTAGTAGGATTTTCAAAAATTTTTACCAAAAATAAGTTATAATTTATCACATGAGTAACGAATTAAAAGTAGGTATTAATGGTAGGCCATTGTGTCATAGCTCAATGAGAGGTTTAGCACGTCATACCTATGAATTGATCAATGCACTCCATGTAGAGAATCCAAACCTAGAAATTCATCTTTTTACCTATGGAAAAATCGATAAAAGATATAAAGAGGATTTAACCTACGTTCATTTTCATGAGAGTCATCCTAGAATAAAAATATTATGGGATTTATTTTTTTTACCTCGAGCCCTTAAGCAACATGGAATTAAACTCTTTCACTCAACAAACAATCTTGGAGTCCCCTGGGATAGAAGTATACGAAAATTAGTTACAATTCATGATGATTTAACACATCGTGATCGAATGAAAGGTCCTTGGTGGAGTCGCTTTAACTATTGTATTGAATTTTTTCTGCTTAAGGAAAGTGACCAATTTATCACGGTGAGCCAATCTGCCAAAAATGATTTAGTGCGAACGATGAATCTTCCCATTGAAAAAATCTCCGTCATTTATAATGGAGTAAAAAGACAGGCCATTTGTCCTAGAGAACAAAAGAATTTTTATCTTTATGTCGGGGGCCTTGAAGAGAGAAAAAATATCCCTTTTATGCTAGACGCATTGGAGGCGGTATCAAGTTCACTTACGAACCCCATAGAGCTACATCTTGTAGCTTCTCTAGAAAGTGCCACCGATGAAACCCAAAAAAGACTTAAGGACTCGCCTCTTTTGATTAAAATTCACCAGAATATTTCTGATAGTGATTTGACAGAATTATATGGCCAAGCAAAAGCCCTCATTAATCCTTCTAACTATGAAGGCTTTGGGCTTCCTTTAATTGAAGCAATGCAAATGAAGGTTCCTCTTATTATTTCAAAGCTCGATGTCTTTCAAGAAATCACAGAAAAGAAAGCATTCTTTTTTTCCCCTAACCAAGCCCAAGAATTAAAAAAAATTATTGAAGATTTTGAAGGTCATCAATTGTCTCATGATCAATTTGCCCATGATAATTTTGAACGAAGTAATCTTTTTACTTGGCAAATGATGGCCAAATTAACCATGAACATTTATCAACATTTAGGCTTAGGAAAAAATTATTCTTATGACACAAAAAAACATGGAAATTGAAAGACTACATGCCGTCGCCTGATTTCAAATTGATTTTCTTCCCCAGGCCATGACCAAACCACCAAATTTTTTTAATATGGGAAGTTGAGCTGCTCTTTTATGTAATCTAAATTTTCTCAAATGTGTAAAACGACTGGTAGCAATAGTAAAATCAGAAAAATAGTTTGCAAACATTCTATGAAACTCTTGATGAGAAAAAGCATAGTGAACGATTGGGAGATCAGTCGTCGCTTCATACAGTTGGTGAAAAGGTGGTAATACCTTTTCAAAAAGTACACTCACCACTCCAGCCAAATATGTTATCGGATTAGGAGAAAGAAATCGAGTATGAACAGACGGGGCAGTAACAACAAACACACCTTGGGGTCTTAGATGTTTTTTTATTTTTTCAATCATATCGGTGGGCCTTCGAAGATGTTCGATCACCTCTGTGCTGACGATCACATCAAAAAACTCGGATGGAAAATCCATTTCTTCTAAAGTGCAAACCTTTAAGTGAAAATTGGGATCTTGAAGCAGCTTGGGCTGAATTCCCGTTGTCTCAAAGAAGTTAGTTGCATAAAGACTAGCAAAAGGAAACTTTTGACGTAAATGAAGCAACAGGCGACCATCACCACAACCTATGTCCAAGATCTTTATTTCTTTTTCTTTAGAAAATAAAGGTTCTATTAAATCAGCAACTTCTTGGTGAGATTCAAGAAAAAAATCATCAGCAGAGTTTACTTGCTTTTTCTTTTCATACAATGTCATGGCATCATAGAAAGGCCATAATCGTAATTCCGAGCGAACTATATCTTCCGTCGTAATTTTTTGAAAAAGAGCACGACTCTGATTAAAGAGCTTTTGGTGATATGCTCGCCAAAAAATGAGTTCTTTCCAAGAAGGATAGTTAATATCTGGCTCAGGAAAATGAAAATTGGAAGCCTTGGTATATTGATAAAGTCTTTTCAAAATCTCTAATCTAATTTGGTAAAGCACCAAACCTTTTGTAGGGGCTAACCACTGAAGTAGGAGTTCTTTAGATGGTTTTAAAGGAGAAGGAGCTAAATTAATAAACATGTATTGCAAATAAAGGTGCATTTCATCCAATAAGACTTTTTCCAATCTTTCCGATTTTGTTTTAAAAGTTTTATCCCATTCCCAACAAAAGGTGGCTACTTCGTTTAAAGTCTCTTCCGTATAATCATACTTGGTTGAATAACTCATGACTCATTCTCCAACTCATGTCCCAGTTTTCGTGCAACACCTTGATGAGAAAATAATCTTTCATTATTAGCACGCCAAACCTTAATATTCTCATCCCATTCAGTTTGCTGACTTTCTAAATAAAGTGCTTCAATTTTTGTTACAAGATCTTCGACAGAACGTTCCTTGAAGACTGTTTTTAATCCTATTTTCCCTAGAACCTCGGGAATGGCTCCAGAACTTGAGCCGAGAGGAACTTTTCCTCTGGCCATCGCTTCAACCAAAACTCTTCCAAATTGCTCTTTCCAAAACGGAGTTGTTTCAGAGGGAAGAACGAGAAAATCAATATTTTCATAAAAATGGTGGGCTTCTTTGTGTGGAAGTACCCCTAGATATCTTACCTTTGGATGTTTCATTAACATTTCTTTGAGATTTCCATTTCCTGCGACAATTAATTCTACCGGCATTGAAAGTAGATCAAGAGCTTTTAATAAAGTTAAAAGCCCTTTTTCAGAAGTTAGTCTTCCGAGAAATCCTAAACGAAGGACTGGGCCCAAATTTTTAGGTAATTGGGTATAAAGTTCTGAATCATAGGTGAAAGGCAAATAATACGTTTTATTAGGTATTTTTTTCCATCTTAGAACGTCGCAAATTGCCGAATCACAATAATACATTTTATCGTAAAGAGAAGTAATAAATCGCTCAAGTGACCAGAACATTTTCAAATTCTCTTTTTTAATATTCTGACAAAGACTCAAGTGAGCTTTTGTTTTTCTTTTTCCCCTACATTTTAATAAAAAGCCAATTTGTAGTGCCGACATTGACCAAGTTTCTTGTGTAACAATGATTGTGTCATAATCGTTATTTTTCAGAAGCTTCCACATTTTGATTAAAGAATAGAAATAGAAAGAAGCATTTCCATTTTTATGAACTGACATGGGAACTAAATTGAGCAATTCATCTGTATAAGAGTTGGGAGTATAACGAAGTTCATGGATTAGATTTGATTTCCAATGTTCAGGGAAAACAAGCGTAACCTGGGCTTTATTCTCCCTCGCGTATACTGACCAGAACTTTCTATTGGCATCCACAACTAAGCTGTGGCCTATAACTAAAATTTTCTTCATAATTGTTAGTATGATTTTACGCCTCTACGTCCATGATTTGCACGCTGAAATTGGTCATTCAAGGGCCACAATTGATCTTTTGAACCATTTAAGCGAAGAAGAAAGGTCAAGTATCGAATCACTTGAAGTCGTTGCTTTTACCACTTCACCTTTACAACAGCTCTTTCCGAAATGGTCCCAAGAAAAAAAATGGATCAAGGTGCCTTGCCCTAAACTTTATCCATTTTTAATTAAGTCGATTTTCTATCAAATTTGGACGCTTCTGTATCACTTGAGCCACTTAAAAAAAAATGTTGTCTCCTTAAGTGTGGGTATAGCTTTTCCCCTCCCGCAAATTGTTAATATTCAATTTATTCATCACCATTGGGATGAACTCAATACCATCTACCAGAAGAGCTCATGGTATAAAAAATTTTATAAAAAAATTCTTTTCAGTTACTTTAGGTTTTGTGAAAACCTCATTTATCGAAGAAAAAATATGTTTTTTCTCGTTCTTTCAAATTTCACTAAGCAATATTTAGAAAAGAAATTTTGCTTGGCTAACGAACAAGCGATTCTTACCTATTCAAGTGTTAACCCTGAAAGTTTTTCGCTTTTAAGCGACAATAAAGATGATCTTTTTAAGACACTCGCAGAAGAAAAAAAATATCTCCAAGGAATTAATTTCAATCTTCCAGTATTTCTCTTCGTCGGCGCCTATGAACGAAAAGGATTAGCGAAAGCTCTAGAAATGCTTGAGGGAATTCGTTGTCAATTTGTTATTATAGGAAAACCCGAAATGGGCAACGCTCAAATCAAGGCACCAGAAGGTGTTAAGATTTTTACCATTCCATTCACAAAAAAACTAAATATTTACTATAATTTAGCTGACTATTTTATTTTCCCTACTATCTATGAACCTTTTGGCCTAGTGGTTTTAGAAGCTGCGGCGACAGGACTAAAGCTTTTGATTCCACGAGCAAATTTAGGGGCGAGTGAATTATTAGTAAATGATAAAGGGACAATTTTCTTCGAAGATGGGCCGATCGATTTTAAAAATTTGGTTACTTTAACAAAAGATGAACGATCAAAACTAGTTACAGAAAGACTCGAATATTTTAAGAGATATTCATGGCAAGGAAGCTCTCATTTATTTTACCAAAAAATCTTAAGTCGTTTTTCTTTTCGCCAGTAACCTATTTCTCCAATCGAGTCCCTTTTTATCAATCAAATTATAGCTTAAAATACTGATGGCAAAAGATAGAATGAAAAATATTATAGTATTTATACTCCAAGGAAGATGAGTTAGGGTTTTAAACTCAATCGCATCTGCCAGCGTTTTTCGATCAATAGTAGCGAAATCAAACTCAAGCATTTTGAAATATCGAAGAAAAATACTTAAGCCACAAAGTAGTAGCCAAAAAAGTTTTGGAGAAAAAAGAAATACGGAAAAACAATCCCAGAAAAACTCCAACCAAGAAGTGGTTTTATTTATACATAGATAAGTAAAACGACTAGATAGAGTGGTACCGTCCGACTCCATCTTTTAAGCCAGAACTCATAAAATTTCTCTGATAATGAAAAGTTTAAGGTGCTTTAAAAACTTGGGCTGCAATCAAGTACCCAGAAAGGACAAAGAATAAATCAACTCCCATCCAACCAAAACGAAAGAGATCATTGAGCCAAACAGGAATTGGACCTAAAAAAGTACTATGGAGACAAAGGACTATCATGATCGCTATTGCCCTTAATTAGTCTAACCCTTCATATCTTGAATTCATTGTATTCTCTTCATAGGAAAATCTTGAATCTTACGCTAAGATATTTATTATGGAAGAAACAGAGCTAGATTCAAGGGACAAATTATATAATAAACTATATCGGGTGACTATTTTTGTCCTCGTACTTCATGGCATTTTAAATTTTATTGGCTCTCATTTTGTAGTCCAAACATATCTAACTTTAACCTTCCTAGTTACCGTGGGCGTTTTCTTTTTTGACCTAAAAAAATCGATCTCCCTTATTTTCATACACTTTTTTATAGAGGGCCAAGGACGGATTGTCTTTGGTTATAACCCAGTGGCCAGAATCATGTTTGACCTCATTCTGGTGGTCTACATGTTTCGTTTCATTGGTAAGAATAAAACTTTTTTTCCTCTCCAACGTTTACCAGGACTTTTAAAAGTTTTAATTCTCGGCCATTTTATTTATTTTGTAGTATCGCTATTTAACGCCAAGGGAATTGGTGTTTGGTTAAATTTGCCCATGATTAAAGTTTATATTTTTCCTTTCCTCATTTTTTTTCTTTTTATTGAAGATATGCTCGATGTTAATTCAAAAGATTTTAGACGTATGGTCATGACCATATGTATTCTTGTGATTATCAATGGCATTTTATCTATCCAACAGTTTCAAGGTAATACTCCTTTCATGCTGAAAATGTCTCAACATTATGGAAATATTGGGAAATTAGGAAATTTTACAAAATTAACTTTTAGGCCTTATGGAACGACTTATGTCCCAGGGGGAATTACAACTTATCTTTATCTCGTTCTAGGCGTATTTTTTCTTTGTCCCCCACAAACACTAATTTTTATGATTATGATTGCTCTAAGTCTCTATACTGTAGTTATTTGCCAAGTAAGAACTGCCATCATTCAATATATAGCGCTCTTTCTATCCTTTAGTTTTATCTATTTACGTTATACCAAGATAGAATCTAAAAAGTTGATTACCTACATCTGCTTAGCACCAGTAATGATTGGAATCCTTTATGGTATATTTCAATTACAGACTCAAAACATTGATAAAAAACTCATGGATAATACACTAGAGCGCTTTTCCACGATTTTTGAGTCAAAAACATTTGAAAAATCTCGATTAGGTTATGACGATATCGCTAAAATTATATTAAAGGAACTTGATGAAAACCCATTGGGGTTAGGTCCTGGAAGAACTCATGCTGTAACGGTGGCCATGGCTGAAGCAATTGAGAGTGACCCAATTTACAACCTAAATTATAGTTGGAACTATGACAATCTTTGGGTAACAATCATTTTTGATTTTGGCTGGGGTGGAATTTTCTACGCATCGATTTTGATTTTGATGCCTATCTATTTATTATCTATGTGTGTTGATACATTTAGAAGAAGAAAAATGGAAGCCTTTAAGAAATTACTGATCGCCTTTATCACAATAGCCATTATTGATTTGTCGAATTGGGGAGGAGTTGGAATTCCTTATAATCCAGTTTCATTTATGTATTGGTTTTGGTGTGCAGTGGGCTTTCAGGCATACTATCAAAGTCGTGAAGAGTCTGAAAAAATAGCCGTATAATCTTGGACAATCTTTTTCCATGAAAAGTTTGTCTTATAGAATTCTTGAATTTCATTTTTAGAATTTTGATTAGTTTGTTTAATAGCCAATTTCAAAGACTTTTTGAATTGCTCTTTTTCTATGGAAAGAAGTTGAATAAAATGATGATTTAGAAGCTCTGGATCAGTATCTAATCCAAGAGTGGAAATGACTGGGACACCATGCTCTAAAGCTGCCATAACAGAACCACGTCTAGTTGAAAGACCATCGACAAAATAGGCCAGAAAAAGATCAAGCCCTTGTAATTCACGACTTACTTCATTTTCTCTTAAATAACCAGTCGCCTTAAAAAACTTTTGAAAGATAACTTTTTCCTCATCTGAAAATGTTTCAAGTACAGCTTTTTCAGTTTCCCCGATGTAAACAATCTTGAACTTTTCTCCTTCTAAATAAAGCTCGAGACATAATTTTAAAATCATCGGAACTTCTTTGGCAGGATGAAGCTTCCCAAATAAACCAATCGTTAATTCGTTATTGGGATTTTTGGGAAAAGAAGTGACTGGAATATTTGACCCCACTGGCAGGCGAGTAAGTTTTTTTGGTGAAACAAAGAAATATTTTTTAAGTTGGCGACAGAAATATTCAGTACTCACGAACATATGTTTTTTTCCTAAACAGAGCATAAACATCATGAGTCCATGAGAAAAGAACATTAAAGCACTTTTAGGATTTAACTCAAAAGGATAATTGATTTCATGAACCATTAAATCAATCTTTTTTTTCTTCACCCAACATAAGTAAATGATAAATATAGGGAAAGAGAAGTTTATCCCCCCTCTGCGTTCATACATGAAAGGAACATATTGAATCAAGTAACGATCATAAATATATAAGTTATTTTTTTTAAAAATATTTTTCAGAGAAAAAAAGTGCCATTTTTCAACGACTGGAAAAGTTTCGCTATTTTTAGAATTTGTTGAATTGGTTAAGACATGCGCTGTTAAATGATTAACAAGCTCGCGATGAAAAATTGTTGTGTAATGGCCAAGCCCATCAGTCATGGGGAAGTAATGTGGAGAAAGAATAAGAACTCGTTTTTCTTTGTTCATATTTCCTCATAAGAAGAGAATAATGAACTCATCATTCGCTTGTAACTATATTGTTTTTGAATTAAATTGAAGGCATTTTCTCGAATATCTTGAAATTCATCATACTGACTTGCAATATTCTCCAAAAAATTCTTCAGATCGTTAACGACTCTCTCTGAATTAAAATCAAAATTAATTCCCGTTTGACCAGAGATTAAAATCTCCCCCCCACCGCCGTAACGAGGTCCAACAGCGAGTACTCCGTGTCCCATGGCCTCAGCAAGTACTAATCCAAAACCTTCACCTACTAATGACGGTTGAATTAAAATATGAGCTTTTTCATATTGCTTCATCATCTCAGCTTGAAATGGTAAAAAGGTAACCGTCTTTTCAAGTTCATTTCCAAGTTCAATTAATTTATTTTGATAAACTTTTTCAGGCAACGTGTTTGCTTTTCCAATTATTAAAACTTCTAGATTTGAAAGCTTCGACTCACTTTCTTTTTTCAATTCGCGAAGAGCTTCTAAAACTAAATGAAAACCTTTGATCGGAGAAATCCTTCCCACCAGTAAAACTCTCAATTTATGAGAAATAGTTTTAATTGGACATTGCTCTAAACTTTCAACACCGAGTGGAATAATTTTCATTTTAGGCGAACCTAAATTGAAATTGTGTTTGAGATGTTTGTCCTTTAAATATTTACTGTTAAAGAGAATAAGGTCAGCACCAAAAAGTGATGCAAGTTTGTCTAATAATCCTTCTACGGGTCCGTGCTGAAACCAAACTTTTTTAACAGGAAGGCCAAGCGTTGCTAGAGACATAACCAAATGTCCATAGGCCATCGTTGAGTGAATAATCTCTATTTTTTGCTCTTGCACTAAATGACGAATTTCTTTAAGCGCACGAAATAAGGAGCCCGGTCTACTTAATCGAAAATGATTATTGAGAATTGATGGAACAATATTTTGCCTTACTAGAGACTCTGTTGCTTCACCACTTTTAAAAAAAAGTGACTTCACCTGCATAGGGGCAATTTGATGGTGTTGTGTCACCATGGAGATGAGAATTTTCTCTGCTCCTCCAATGTAGCCATTGGGAGAAACATATAAAATGGTTTTCAATTACGAAGCTTCTTGTTGATTCTTATTTTTAAAATTATCCATGTTTGTTGACGAATTGTCAGCAATCAGATGAATTTGAAAATCGGTAAGCACTCCGCCAGAGATAATTTTGACTTTTTTCTCTAATCCGATATGAAAAAGGTTTTGAAGGTTAATTGGTATAAAATCCTCACCCACCCAGTGAGGGCGTCCGAAATAAAGATAACATGCAATGACAAGAAAAGTGGTAGTTAAAAAACCAACAAACGCCCCAATGTGAAAAGTTACAAAATTGGCGCTCAAACAAAGAGCCATCTGAAACACACCATATAAAGTTCCAACATGAGCGGCCTTTAAGCCCCACTTCTGATTGAGTAAATGGTGTACATGTAGCTTGTCGCCCTTAAATGGAGAACGATTATTAAAGAACCTTCTTAAAAAACTTATTCCTAACTCTGTTGCTGGCAAAATGAGTGGTGCCAAAGCCAAGGTGAGAGAATTGGACATTCTCATCTGTCCTTTCATTTCTAAGCAGAATAAATTAGCTAAACCAACTCCGGCACTTGCTAAGCCTCCGGCTCCAATTTCTCCCAGATAGACTTTCGCTGGAGCACGATTCAAAAAATAAAAAGGAATTAACAAAGCCATTGAGCCAGCAGTTATAATTAAGAAAAACGATGAAAGGTTATATTCAAGACCAAGATAAGTATAAAAAATCAGTGTAGCTGCAAAAATTTTAAAAGACATAGTATCCAGACCATCAAGTAAGTTCACGCCATTTAATGCCGTCATAACAACGATAAAATTGATGAGAAAAGGTGCAACAGTATTTGCAGGGTAAAGTAAATCACTGGTCAAATAGGAGAAGATAGTGGCCAAAATAACCTGATGAAGTAGTTTAAAGATAGGTCTTATCTCATAGCGGTCATCAAGATAACCATAAAACATTACGCCCACCACGAGCATTAAAGTATAGGAGACCATTTTGTTTTGATCTGCCGTCATAGGGAAAAATTCTAGTGCCCCTAAGAAAAGCAAAATAAGACTAATATTCGTGGGCATGCCGCCCAGTTGAAGCGTGACATTAGTTGACTTATTTGCTGTGATAAAAAAGAATGATCTTAAAAAGGGAAAAGGCAACTTTTTCGCACTAAAAAGAGCAATGTATCCGAGAGCAGAAACAACACAAAGTGAAGCGAGAAAAAAAGCATTGTTTTGAATTAAATCGTATAGCCTAGTAAGCATAATCATAAGTATAATTGTAGTTAAAAAAATATTTATCTCCAAATGAAACTCTAATTGGTAAAAGTTGCCTTAAAAGGACATTTTGTTTAACGATGAAAAAAGTATGTTTGATTTGTCCACATTTTCCAGTGATGGGATATCCCTGCGGAGCTGCAGATTTTGCTCAAAATTTAAGCAAGGAACTTTCCAATAATCTTGATGTTACTGTCTTAACCGCAAATACAAGAGCAGTTAAGTCTGGAGCAGTCTCAGTAAAAATTGTCGAAGGACCATGGAATATATGGAAGGTATACAAAATTGCCACTTGGATTAAAAAAGAGAATTTTGATTACATCGACATTCAATTTGAAGCTTACATGTATGGAAGCCTTGGTTCCATCTTACTGCTCCCCTTCCTGCTGCCTAAAAAATGTAAAAAGATTCTTACTCTACATTCTGAGGCTCTTCCAAAAAAAGGTGGCCGCCTTTGGCGTGCGATTCAAATGTTTTTCTTTGATCAAATCATTTTTTACTCAGAACAATTTTTAAATAATGCTGAAAAAAGATTTCAAAAAGAAAAAAATAAATTTAGCCTTGCTCCCTTTCCCAGCAACATTTCAAAAGTAAGTATTTCACCTTTGATGAAAATGATTAAGCAACACCAAAAAGGACTTGATCCCAATACTATCTATTTAAGTTTTTTTGGTCATCTATCCCCTGGAAGACATATAGAAGATCTTTTGCAACTGATGTTTTTGTTAAAAAATAAAAATTTTCATCTTATTTTCATTGGTCAATTTGATCCTGCTAAAAATGTATACCATCGCGAGATACAACAAATGTATAAGTCGATGGAGCTCGAGGACTCAATAACATTTACAGGTAGATTAGAAGAATCAGAAGTTTCACAAATGATTCAATTGACTGATATTGGCTTACTTCCTTTTAGTGAAGGAGCCTCTTTTAAAAACGGTTCTCTGGCCGCTTACGTTTCACACCAAATCCCCGTGTTCACAACCAAGAGTGAATTGACCGAAAAAAATCTTTTAGATAGTAAGGGTCTTTACTTTTTTTCGATACAAAATTTACCAGAACTTAAAAATGAATTACTGGACATCAAGATTAATCCAAAAAAGCTGTTATTCATGAAAGATGAAATTCAAAAATTGGATCAACTTTACTCTTGGCAAAATTACCGTGAGCAACGTTTAAGCATTTATAATAGGACGACTACATGATCGAAGTTTTAAAAAACTCAAAACAAATATCCGATGCTAGAAAAGCTCTCAATCAAATTGGAGCCGATAGTTCGACGGGACTAGCTCGATTGATTTATACGCTCCGCTTTAGTTTACGTTTTAGAAGAAAAGTAGAGCCCGTTGCGATTAATAAGTCTTGGGATGTATATCGAATTTTAAAAACTATTGAGAAATTCAAACCGAAGAAAGAAACTCCTATCTATGATATGGGTTCATATAATTGCGAAATTCCCTTAGCACTCTGGAGTCAGGGGTACAGAAATCTCTACGCGGCAGACTTTAACCCTCTTGGACGTTCCATTAATTGGTATGGAAACAATATTAAATTTCGCCAAGAAAACTTTTATGAATCTACCATTGAAAAACATAGTCTCGAAGTCATTACTGCCTTATCTGTTATTGAACATGGATTTGAGCAGGTGAATTTTTTTAAGGTTTGTAACGACCTACTTAAATCTGGTGGACTAGTGCTGATTACAACTGATTTTCACCAGAAAAAAATTGCCATTGACCCTAAGTTTACCATTTTTAATTTAAGCTATATGATTTTCTCTAAAGAAGAAATTCTCTCTCTGATTGATGAAGCAAAGCTTAATGGTTTTGAACTTATTGATAACAATTTCCCAGACAACTGGAGTGAAAGCGAAAACCCCATCAACTTTCTAGATCACGACATGAGCTTCATTTTTTTGGGCTTTCGTAAAAAATGAAAAAAGACCATGCTCGCTTTTCACTGTTAAATTTTGGAAGCAGCGGTATTAAAAATATCATCACGACCTTGGTCGGCTTTATTGCCACTCCGTTCATTATTAAGGCCATTGGTGACACTAATTTTGGACTTTATAAAACTTTAATCGATATCTTTGGGCACTTTTCTATTTTAGAACTAGGACTCTACGGTACCTTACTGAGTCTTTTTATTCGTGAGTCTGCTCAAAGACCAGAGGCGATGCCGTGGGTTTTACGTTGGGGCATTAAGCAGTACAAAAAAGTAACTCTATTGTCACTGGCTTTGTCATCTCTTGTATCCTACTTACTTTACCTAAAATTTTCCTCCACCATTGCCAACAAAGATCTAGTCATCTCATTAATCTATTGCCAATTGTTTTTCTTAATCCTTCCAACACTCCCCTACAAAGCCTACTTGGAAGCTAATCATCAATCCTATAAAGTTAATCTGCTGCAACTTTTAAACGCCCTACTTTATTCAGGAATTGGAGTCTCTTTTGCCTACTTCATTCCAAGTCTGAGCTCACAAATACTTGCCACCACATTGGCTTTACTAATCTCTCATTTACTATATTTATTTCTGGTCAAGATGCCTAAAAAAACTACTGATATTGAAATTCAGATTGAAGGCACTTCAAAGATTCAACTTTCTTACTTTTTAAATGATGTCTCAGGAAGACTATGTTTAATGTGTGATAATCTAATTATTGCCTTTGTGATGGGCCCCAAACTTGTAGTCCCTTTTTTCTTAACACAAAGACTTGCTCAGACAGTACAAGGTCAACTTTTAAATATTGGAAACTCTACTTGGTCGACACTTGGATTAATTTTTCATAGTGGCGAAATGGGTCTATTCAATAAAAGATTAATTGAACTTACAAGAATCATTTCTATTTTGGGCGGCGTAACTTTAGTTACTCTTGTTTTATTTAATCAATCCTTTATTTCTCTTTGGGTAAGTGACAAAGAATTTGCTGGTACAAGTTTTACTTTAATTGCTTGTTTAAATACCTTCTTTCTCCCCCTCCTAACTCTTTGGGGCTGGAGTTTTAATTATTCGCAACTAGTTCAAAAAACAACTCCCGTGATGTGGTTTCAAGCCATCCTAAATATTATATTTAGTATCGTTTTCACTTATCAATTTGGAAATATTGGCCCAATTTTAGGCACACTTTTGGCTTATATCTTGGCTCCTTTGCCGATCTTAAGCCTACTAATGAAAAAGCATTACGGTACGTCGCTCATGGCCCTTCACAAAAGTTGGCTACTTCCTTTAATCTATTCTCTGCTACTCACTTACTTTTTAGCACTTATGCCAAACCTCATCAATGTGCGTTCTTGGATTGAGCTTATAATCAAAATGTTTTTGGTTAGTGGCTTTACTCTTATGAGTGCAGTCTTTCTATTTCTTTCAAAGACTGAGCGAAAAGAATATTTGGAGAGAGTTATGAAGCTATTTAAGAAAAATAAAATTGATTAATTCTTTCCCATATTTCTTGAAACGATAAAATATCTAAATTGCCTTTCTTCTCTTGATCTTTTATATACATAAAGAAAGGTCGGTAAAATCGCTCAATATCTTGAGCCTTCATATTTATATCTCGAGGATGGGTCCAAGGATGAATGAAGGATCGGTTTTTAATTCCTTCATCAACTAATTTGATGGCTTCTTGTAAACTAATCATAGAAGGACTAATCCAAAAACCCTCTGGAGTTCTAATTGTTTTATCCTTACGACCAAGATGCCACATCTGATCGTCTCCACGGACAATATTGTAACCAATTTGAGGAAGTAATTTGGTATGGTCTAATTTATTACTTGAATATATAAAAACTTTCTCATTGGTTACATAATCTTTCAAAATCTTTTTCGCGAGCAAAATATCTTCGGCAGCGATTTCTTCAGTAACTGAAGGATCAGCAAATTCAATATGACCAAATCCATGAGATACTATTTCAAATAACTCACTGTCTTTTAAACCCAAAATAAATTTTTGAGCTTCAAACAAATCAGTATCCATGTCTGGTATTTCATACCAATCATTATTGGCCCAAGTTGGGTTAAAACTTTTATGAGGCGCAGGTCTCCCATCTGGTTCTATCAATTTTGCCACAACTGCCCAGGTACAAGGCATTTGGCAGTCGATAAAAACTTGTTTTAAGGGATGAATGCATTTACTAGCATTTTGTGCGTAATCAATTCGTTGCCTCTCACTCATATCAGAGCCTTTTTGATAGGCATTGCACCAATAGAGTTCAAAATCGATAGCAAAACTAAGAATTGGTAAGCGAAAACACTCAAGTAAAGGAGTTTGGACCGTTTCAGTACTCAGTAAGTAACGTGACCTGCCTTTAAATTGACGATAGCGTCTCTTTAAATTTCGAACAAACAAGATGAAATCAGCTTCATTAACCATTTCAAAATGATAGAAT